>UPZA01000048.1 GCA_900538575.1 uncultured Ruminococcus sp. | reverse complement strand
TCCGCATAGCGGCAGAAAGGAAAAATTGAAATGAATGAAATTGTAATTAACAACCAGAATGTACTCGTTAAAGAATACGAGGGTAAACGCGTAGTGACATTTAAGGATATCGACATGGTTCATGGCAGGCCGGAGGGAACGGCAAGAAAGCGTTTCAATGATAATAAGAAGCACTTTATTGAGGGCGAAGATTATTACAGAATTCAACCGTCCGAAATTCGGACAGTTGGAATAACAAGCCCTAATCGCTATTTGTTCCCTTTTCATTAGTTATAATATCACCAATATTACATTCGAGTAGGTCACACAATTTTGAAAGTACTTCGAAGGACACGCTTTTATTGTGTCTTAATCGTTGTATGGTAGCTTCACCTAATATCTTGTCCTTTCGCAAGCGTGTAGTAGGATACCCTTTTGCTTTAAGCTCTTTTAATACATCAATTTTATATTTTATTGGCATTTAAATTACTCCTTAGGTGTGAGATTAAACATTATGTATTCACGTATTGTAAGAAAAGGAACAGTTTTATTCCTGCTCCTTTTCTTGAGTATCAGGGTCACTTTTGCCGATGGTTTTTAAAACATAAGACTTTAATAGCGCATTTGGAGTAGTTCCATTATCTTTGGCGTATTGCTTAAATTGTTCTGCATGTTCTTTACGTAGTTTGCACGCTACAATTTTCATGTTTTCTTTATCCCATTTATTATTGGCAGCCCTTTTTGAACGTGGTACTGTTATATTTGCCACCACCTTTCATACGTATATTATAACATATATTTTCACTGTTTAACAGTGTCAAAATACACAAAATACACGGTTAAACTTTGTATAATACGCCTATTGAATACACGGTTAAACAGTGTTATAATATAAACATGGAAAGGAGGTAAGGACAATGGCTAAGCAAAAGCCGAAAGGCCAAAAGAAAAGCACTGATAAATCAGTAACACTTCAAAAACTCCTGATTATCAATGCAATTCTTACATTAATTGCTAAGCTAATCGATTTAATCGAAAAGCTTAATGATTAAGATAGGGGAGGAAATCCTCCTCCCTTATAAAATACCATAAAATTAGCCATTTGTCAAGAATTATGATTACTATAATTTTAGACGTTATTAGTATTGTTCTGCTAATAGCAGTTATTGTAATCGGTTTAAAGAAAAAATAAATTTATGAGCTGACCTAACGGCTGAACGGGGAGAAAGGTTTTACTATGAACGATTTAATTAACATTAATTATGAAAATTCAGACCGTCCAACAGTAATGGGCAGGGATTTACACGCGGCTCTGGAAGTTAAGACAAAATATGCTGATTGGTTTAAGCGTATGTGTGAATATGGTTTTGCCGAAAATATGGACTTTATAGCTATTTCTCAAAAAAGAGAAACAGCTCAAGGCAACGAAACAACATACAATGACCACCAGCTAACAATCGGAATGGCAAAAGAAATCTGTATGATTCAGAGAACAGATATCGGCAGGAAAATCCGTAAGTACTTTATAGATGTTGAAAACAGATACAAGAAAAACCAGCAGCTATCCCCCATTGAAATGATTGCGGGTATAGCAAACAATGCCGTTGAAATGGAGCGCAGGCAGAAAATGCTTGAAGTCAAACAGCAGGAGCAGGCAGTTAAAATAGATGATACTAACCGCCGCCTTGATAATATGGTTGACGTTTTAACGCTCGATAAAAATTCATGGCGGCACGATTCAAAACACCTTATTTCAAAAATAGCCCAGACAACAGGAAGCGGTTTTGACTGCATAGGCGATACATACAAAGAAGTATATAGGCTCGTTGAGGAACGTGCCGGCGTATCGTTGGGAACTCGTCTGACAAACAAGCGTAACCGTATGGCGGGTGAGGGCGTGTGTAAATCTAAGCGTGACAAGCTGAGTAAGGTCGATGTTATAGCAGACGATAAGAAACTTATTGAGATATATGTGGCTATAGTTAAAGAAATGGCTGTTAAATACGGCGTAGCGGTGTAAG
>UPZA01000047.1 GCA_900538575.1 uncultured Ruminococcus sp. | reverse complement strand
TATGACCCTCTGCTTGTAAGGCAGATGCTCTCCCAGCTGAGCTATGCTCCCACATAATCAAATCGCTTTCATTCATTTCAAACGACTTAATTATTATACTACATCAGCTTTAATTTGTCAATACCTTTTTGAAAATTTTTCATGTTTTTTTCAATCCTTTAATTTCTTCCGGACTGAATCTATATTTTATACCGCAGAAATGACAGTCGACATCAATATTTTCCATCTCTTCAGCAAGCTTATCAAGCTCCTCATTACCAAGCGAAGCAAGTAATCTTTCAGTGCGTTGTCTTGAACACCCGCATTTATAAATTGGATTAGCTTCATCAAGAATATTTGGCTCAAGACCTTCAAGCAGCTTCAGAGCAATTTTTTCGGGAGTATTTTTTTCAAACAAATCAGTTACAGAACTGATTTCAGAAATATTTTTCTCAATTGTATCTATGCAGTTTTCGTCGGCGAAGGGAAGAAGCTGAACCAAAAAGCCGCCGGCACATTTAACTGATAAATCCGGATTTACAAGAACTCCTAATCCGCAGACGGTGGGAACCTGTTCGCTTGATACAAAATAGTTTGCAATATCCTCGCCTATTTCACCTGAAACTATCGGTACCATACCGCAATAGGGCTCTTTAAGTCCCAAGTCTTTTGAAACGGTAAGAGTTCCTTCCTTTCCCACAGCTCCGGCAACGTCAAGCTTTCCGATATCATTCAGAGGAATTTCGACAACAGGGTTCTGAACATAGCTTTTTACATTTCCCATGCCGTCTGAAACAGCTATCAGAATACCCGCAGGACCGTTTCCGTCCATTTTAAGGCTTACAGAATCATCTTTTCCCTTAAGACCGTATCCCATCATTGAAGCGGCGATAGTCAGGCGTCCTAATGCGGCTGTTACTACTGCGCTGGTCTTATGTATTTTTTCAACCTCGTTTATGATATCGGTAGCGTCGATTGCCATTGAAACAACAGACGCGTCCTTTGAAATTGCTCTTTTTAATATTCCCATGAGTTTTTACTCCTGTTTATTTATTGATTTAAATCCTGCGAGCAACAAAAACTGCTCTCTGCGTAGTTTCGCTTACAGAGGAATCTTTTTCGCCGTCGCGGATAAGCAATATTTCAAATCCTGTTTCTTTAAGTGCGGATTCAATCAGCTCAAGCGGATAAGAATTTTCGTAAAAGCTTTCTTCATATCTGCTGTAACGTCCGTTTTTATCCGGAACAAAAAAATCCAATTCTATCAAAACACGGCTGTTTTCACAGCTATTTTTCCAAACACAGTAAACATCCTCTGCGTCATATATAAATGTATGCTCGCCGAGTATGGATTTATGCTTAAATTCTGTATTAATATCAAAAATAAAAAGTCCTTTTGGTTCACAGAAAAGATGAACTCTTTTAAAAACCTTTTTAACATCGTCAATGCTTTCAAGATGATTAATGCTGTCAAGAGCGCATATTGCCGCGTCTACATTTCCATATAAATTAAGGCTCCTCATGTCCTGACATATATAAAGTATATTTTTTCCGCTTTCAAATTTCTTATTCATCGCAATGCTTAGCATATCCGGGGAATTATCTACGCCAATAACGTCATATCCTAATGAATCTAATTCCTCAGATAAACTGCCTGTTCCGCATGCTAAATCCAGAACCAAACCGTTCGGCTTGACGCCGTACTTCTGTAAAAGGAAATCAAAGTATAACGCCCTTTTTCTGTAGTCTATGTTTTGTGTAAGCGTATCGTAATACTGTGCAAAAACCTCGTATCCATTACTCATCTGATTTCTTTTCCTTCATACGCTTAAAAACAATATCATAGCCGTCGCAGCCATAGTTTAAGGATCTGTTTACCCTGCTTATGGTAGCCGTACTGGCTCCGGTTGCTGATACTATGTCATTATAAACATGATGTTCGCTGAGCATTTTTGCAACTTGAAGTCTCTGCGACAATGCTTTGAGTTCTAAAACAGTACATAGATCCTCAAAAAAATCGTAGCATTCCTCGCGGCTTTCAAGACATAGGATGGCGTCGAACAGGTCGTCCATAGCTTTATCCTTTAATTTATTGTTCACAGATAAACCTCCGTTTTATTTTAATTCATGTTTATATTTTAGCACACCACAACGTAAAAGTAAAGATGTTTTTATTTTAATGCAGTAATTATGTCAATAGACCGCAATTTCTAAATAATTTTTTATACTTGTATTATACAATTTAGTATAATAATTTATGTTTTCTTCATTCATACAGGATTTATAATTTTCTAATGAGTAGTAAAAGCTTGGCAGACTACAGGCTTTGGATTTATTTGTTTTTAATATTGATATTTTTTCAAGAACGGAAGAAAAGTATCCTTTTAAAAAATTAAAAATCAAGCTCTGCTTTTTATTATATGCAAGAGTTAAAAAATCGGGAGATATTTTTTGCGAAGTTACATAAGGCGCTATTCGTGAAATAAATTCTAGCTCTTTGTAAAATAAATCAAGTCTTTTGAAAAATATATCCGGATTGATTGTTGTTGTTAATAAATCTAAGCTATCTTCGGTTATTTTAAAATAGTTTTTGATTATTGCTTCGGTTATAATTATTAGGTCCATTTCAGTGGTAATTAATTTTGAGCATGGCTTATCTAATAATGTGTTTTGCCATTCTAACAATCTTTTTTTCTTTTTTAAAAACATTTTTAATTTGCTCCTTTATTATTTATATTAAAATTATAACATATAAACAGCGATAATTCAATTAGCATTCCCAACAATAAAAGGCTCTATTTTTGTCAATAAATAACAAATTATATGGTTATAAATTAAATTTCAGTAATTTTGTATTTCACATTTCTATGCAAACTAATTATAAAAAAGGCGGAAAAAGACTTTTTTTCTGTTTCTCGTTTTTTGGCAGAAGGGTACATACGCATATACCGAAACCAGTAGTGTTTTCGTTTCACTTTGTTCGGAATACCTGAAACGACCGACAGCTTATCGGTCTCATGGAAATCTCATCCCTCTGTGGTTCTCACAGAGCCGCCCTCATTGCTTGATTCCCCGGTCAAGGGGCGCTGTGACTGTACGGAAGTTTCATTATCCTCCTGCGTTTCATCGCCGTTCCGAAAAGCTGTTTCGGATTTTGAAGCTTCATATTTACCGCAAGCGTATGGCTTCCCTGGCTGACGAGATTTTATACCAGCCGCAGGATTAACGTATTTCTGATGCTGTTATTCAATTTTCAAGTTACCTTCTA
>UPZA01000046.1 GCA_900538575.1 uncultured Ruminococcus sp. | reverse complement strand
CGTTTGAGCCGGCGCATTTCTTTGTTTCGTTTCTTTGTGCGAACAAAGAAATGAATAAATATTTTACTTTGCTTTTTGTAAAAGCTAAATTTTGCGGGCAAAGAAATGAAAAATACTTTTGCTATGCTTTTCACAAAAGCCAAACCTTGCGAACAAAGAAATGAATAAATACTTTACTTTGCTTTTCACAAAAGCTAAACCTTGCGAGCAAAGAAATGAAAAATAACTTTTACTATGCTTTTTCTAAAAGCCAAACCTTGCGAGCAAAGAAATGAAAAATACTTTTGCTTTGCTTTTTCTAAAAGCTAAACCTTGCGGGCAAAGAAATGAAAAATACTTTACTTTGCTTTTTCTAAAAGCTAAACCTTGCGAACAAAGAAATGAAAAATACTTTTGCTTTGCTTTTTTCTAAAAGCAGAAACATTTTTGCTCAGCTTTTAAAAAGCTGAAAAAAACGGAGGTATCTACCAATACCTCCGTTTTTATTTTAGTATGCTTTGCCCCAGTAAACCATTTTATCCGCAGGCCGGCCGCAGCAAACGCATTTATCTGAAATCTTTTCCTGTTCAAACGGTATGCAGCGGGATCCTACGCCGGTCTCTTCTTTTATTTTTTCCTCGCAGGCCTCGTCTCCGCACCACATCGCTTTAATAAAGCCGTCGCCGTTTTCATTGAGAGCCTTCGTTATCTCCTCAATGGACTTGCAGGAATAGGTTTTGTTTTTCCTGTTTTCCAACGCTTTGCCGTATATACCGTCGTGAACTTCCTTGAGCTTATCCATAACGGTACCGGAAAATACTTCGAGCATGTTTTCAAGTGAAACAACGGTTTTTTCCCTGTTGTGACGGGTTACGACCACACACTGATTGTTTTCGATATCCTTAGGGCCGATTTCGATTCTTACAGGGACTCCTTTCATTTCATATTCGGCAAATTTCCAGCCGGGCGAATTGTCGGTATCGTCAAGCTTTGTGCGGACTCCGCAGGAAATCAGCTTATTGTAAAGCTCCTTCGCCTTTTCCAGGACGCCCTCCTTATGCATAGCCACAGGCACTATTACCGCCTGTACGGGCGCGATTGCAGGCGGAAGAACAAGACCGCTGTCGTCTCCGTGAGTCATGATTATAGCGCCGATAAGGCGGGTTGTAACGCCCCAGCTTGTCTGATGAGGATAAACCTTTTTGTTTTCCTTGTCGGTATACTGTATGTCGAACGCTTTTGCAAAGCCGTCGCCGAAATAATGAGAGGTTCCGGCCTGGAGCGCTTTACCGTCGTGCATCAGCGCTTCTATGGCGTAGGTCGCTTCGGCTCCGGCAAATTTGTCGCTGTCGGTCTTTCGACCCTTGACAACCGGCATAGCAAGATAATTCTCGCAGAAATCGGCGTAGACATTGAGCATTCGTTCGGTTTCTTCAACCGCTTCCCGAGCGGTTGCGTGTATTGTATGTCCCTCCTGCCAGAGGAATTCCCTTGAGCGCAGGAACGGTCTTGTAGTTTTTTCCCATCTTACAACGCTTACCCACTGGTTATAAAGCTTAGGCAGGTCGCGGTATGAGTGAATTATATTTGAATAATGCTCGCAGAAAAGCGTTTCTGACGTCGGTCTGACGCATAGCCTGTCCTCAAGCTTTTCGCTGCCGCCGTGCGTCACCCATGCGACCTCCGGTGCAAAGCCCTCAACATGATCCTTTTCCTTTTGCAGCAGACTTTCCGGTATAAACATAGGCATGCAGACGTTTTCGTGACCGGTTTCCTTGAACATTCTGTCGAGAATGCTCTGAATGTTTTCCCAGATCGCATAACCGTAAGGGCGGATTACCATACAGCCCTTAACGCTGGTATATTCAATAAGCTCCGCTTTCTTTACAATATCCGTATACCACTTAGCAAAGTCTTCGTCCATAGGCGTTATAGCCTCGACCATTTTTCCGTTATTCTTAGCCATTTTTAACATCTCCGTTATTATTTGAATTTAGATTATCAGAATTTTTTTCATTCTTTTCGTCCTTCGGCGGAGCGTCGTATATGCTCCTGACCTTATATATATCATCGTCCACCCTTTCGGGACTCTTTTTAAAGAGCTTGGCTATTACTTTATCGACGAAAGCCGCCATTTTCGGAGTTAAAAGCGATAAAATGAAAATTAAAGCCAGTATCGCAAGAAACATAAACAAAAACTTTATCAGATAACTATATGATTCGTTCATCAGCTCAAACCTCCTTGCTGTAAAATACTTATTATAGTATAACAACTTTTGCTTTATTTTTCAAGATGTTTTTAAAACAAAGGTTATTTCTTGATTGGTTTATAGTTTTTACATATTAATAGTCTGTCAACAAAATCTTCATATGTAGTTCATAAATTATTAAATGTAACAAATTACTATGGATATATTTGGTAAAAATGCTAATGGTATTTTTTTGATTCTTATTATATAATAATAATGGAAGGAATAACTGGACGATTGGTTTAAGAAAGGATGAGATGTTATGAAGTGTAAAAGAATTTTCGCGTCAATATCGGCGGCGTCAATTATGGCGGTATCGTCCATGAATGTATCTGCCGTTGCTCCGGAAGGTTATGACGTGAATAATGACGGACGTGTAAATATCGCTGATGCGGTAGCCATTAGCATGGCTTTATCGGGAAATTCCAAAGCGTCTGATAATACGGCGCTTGATGTAAATAATAACGGGGTAGTAGATCATTTGGATTATATGTCAATTATGGCGTACATAGCAATGGTTGGAGATGTTACAATTACAATGCAGTAAAAGGAGGATAAACAATTATGGTTAAATATAAAAGTAAGCTGTCGGCAGCGGCTGTATTTTTGGTAATGTGTTTTACCTTGGTGATGAGCGGATATGACAGCATGACGGGCGTCGGCGCAACCGGAGGTACGGATTATGTAAAATATACATATGCAACAGGAACACAGGAAACTTATAATCTTCCGGAAATTCCCGTTGATCAGAATATAACCGCTATGACGGCAAGAGCAATGAGCGATTATGTAGATCCAAGACCTAATGCTGATTTGGATACTGCGGTTGTTGCTTTATATTTTGATTTTTATAATGGAAGTTATATTACACGTAAAAAGGGAACAGGTTTTATAATTGGCGATCATGAAATAATGACGGCCGCACATTGTGCATATAGCTTTTCAGATTCTGCTACTGTAACAATACCAAATGCTAATCCATATACAAATGAATCAATAACATATAATATTGTAGAGGCACATGTTCCTCAATCATATATTAATAATTGTTTGTACATTGATGATTATGCAATATTAACGGTTTCAGAAAATTTGAGTGAATATGGTTCATTTCTCTTAGGTATGGGGACAAATGAATTACAAAACAAAAATATTCCTATTCATTGTTTGGGTTATTTTGGAAATGATTTAAAGATTTCAAGCGTTATTAATAATGAAATGACTATTTATGAAGATGGATATAAATTTTATTTATATGCATATAATCAAACTAGCGGGGGTCCAATATATGTAGAAAGTATATTTGGGGTTCAAGATACAGATAATGAGGATTATTCTATTAAAAATTATAGAACAGTAATTTCCTTAGCAAGCGGAATTGATGTTGATTCAGATACGGGTAAAACATATACTTATGGTACTAGAATTGGACCAATAATAATGCAATTTGCATATTCTAATATGTACTTATAAAAATTTGGAGATGATTTTATGAAAAAAGCAAAAAAGCTGTTAGCATTGATATCATCGGCGGTTATG
>UPZA01000045.1 GCA_900538575.1 uncultured Ruminococcus sp. | reverse complement strand
GAGCCGGCGCATTTCTTTGTTTCGTTTCTTTGTGCGAGCAAAGAAATGAAAAATACTTTTGCTTTGCTTTTTTCAAAAGCTAAATTTTGCGTGCAAAGAAATGAAAAATAACTTTTACTAAGCTTTTCGTAAAAGCAATAAAAAAACCCCCGTTTCAAACGGGGGTTTCATTTATTGCATTGTAAATCCGATAAATATGGAGCCTGTGCCTGTAAAGTCAATAAGAATCATCTTGCTTTCCGTATCATAAATCAGCGTCATAACCGAACCGTCAGAATCGTCAGTCATAGAAATAACCGCTCCGTCGACCGTATATGTTCCGGTTTCTTCACCGTCGGAGGTGGAATTTACGAGTACTGTTTTATCGTCCTTAAACTCAATTTCCATATCGAGGGCGTCCGCCTCCTGACCTAACTGTTCGCTGTATTGAGCCACAGTAGCCGCGTTGCCTTGAGAATCGAGAACATATTCTGATTTCCATTTTCCCAAAATACTTTCTTCTGTATTCGCAGTGTCCGCGCTTCCGGAATTTTCACTTTCATCCGCGGTTGGTTCGGACTCTGCCGGAGCTTCTGTCAGGGTTTCCGTCTCTTCCTCTGTGATTTCTTCAGTTATAGCTTCGGTTGTCGCGGAGGACTCGTTTTTTGACGATGAATCCTTATCGTTTCCGCAGCCGGCAAGAGCAGCGGTCATAGCTATAAGGATTAGTATTGCCGATAATTTTTTTAACATCTTTTTTCCTCATTTCATTTTTTGTATTCTTAATTATATCATATAATAAACGATATGTCATTATCAAACTTAAACAATAAAGCGATTATGATAAAAATATATTTGTATAGCTTATCGCCGTCTTTTTCTTGAAAAGAACATTCCAATACCTGATATTACGGGGACGGCAAATGAAAATCCCAGTGAAATGAGAAGAGGAGTTTTTCCAAGGGAAACTGTTGAAAAAACCGTCTGTACCACCGGTATGTACATGGCGGCGGCAAGTACGCCGAGAGAAATCAGAACGGCGCCTATCAGCTTTAAATTATCGAAATAATTGATACTGAAAATCCCCTTTGTTTCCGATTTACATTCAAAAACGTGGACAAGCTGTGAAATTATAAGCGTAGCCAGCGCGCCTGTTCTTGCGGCGGCTATTCCGCAGTTCATCCGCAGCAGAACAGTAAAGCAGCCTAACGTGCAGAGACCGATCATAATGCCCCTGAAAATTATCTTGAACATAAGACCGTCAGAGAAAAAGCTTTCGTCCGGCTTTCTCGGAGCTTTTTTCATGACGTCTTTTCCGCATGGCTCCATTCCCAGCGCAATAGCCGGAAGTCCGTCTGTAACAAGATTTACAAGCAAAAGCTGAGTCGGAAGCATAACCATAGGAAAGCCCATCAGAATACTGAGAAACATTGTTATTACCTCTCCTATATTGCAGGAAAGAAGATATCTTACAAATTTTCTTATATTCGCGTATATTCCTCTGCCCTGCTCGGCGGCTTTCACCAGCGTTGCAAAGTTATCGTCAAGAAGTATAACGTCGGCCGCCTGCTTGGTAACGTCCGTTCCGGTTATACCCATAGCTACTCCCACGTCGGCTTCCTTGACGGCGGGAGCGTCGTTTACTCCGTCGCCTGTCATGGTTACTATATGCCCTTTTCTCTTATATGCCTTGACGAGCCTCAGCTTATGGGACGGATTAACTCTGGCATATACGGTGAATTCATCAAGCCGTCTGTCAAGCTCGACGTCGCTCATAGCGTCGAGCTCGGCGCCGGTAACGGCCTTTCCGCCCTTAAGCAGTCCCGCCTGCTTTGCGATAGCTACCGCTGTTTCCTTATGGTCGCCTGTTATCATAACTGTTTTTATCTTTGCGCCGGCACACTTCCTGATAGCCTCCTTGGCCTCCTCCCTCGGAGGATCCTGCATTGCCGCGAGTCCAAGAAAAACAAGTCCGCTGCCGGAGGCGGTATCGCTGTTAATAGATTTTTCCGCAAGCGCAAGAACTCTTAAAGCCCTTGATGATAACGAGTTTATTTCATCCTCTATTTTTCTTCTGAGCTGTTCAGTCATTGGCTTTTCGCCGTCAGACGTCATAATAAAGGCACATTTTTTAAGGAGTATATCCGGAGCGCCTTTAAGATATTCCGTAACCGAGCCGGAGCTTGCTTTCATTTTTACGGACATGAATTTCGTCTTGCTGTCAAAGGGTATTTCCGATATTTTACGCATATCGTTAAGTCCGGTTTTTGTTATCCCTCCCTTAGCCGCCGCAATAAGCAGAGCCGCCTCGGTAGGATTTCCGCTTACCTGCCAGCTTCCGCCGCCTGAAATAGAGCCTCTGTTTCGCATATTAAGCTTGCTGTCGGAAGATATTTCAGCGTTGGAGCAGTAAACGGCGCATTTTAAAAGCTCGTAAAGGGGAGGTACGGCTTTCGGATTAGGCTTTGTTTCTCCCAGTCTGATTTCTCCGTTTATCCTGTAGCCGCTGCCCGTTACGTCAAATTCCTTCATATCCGTGTAAATATTTTTGACTGTCATTTTATTTTCAGTAATAGTGCCTGTTTTATCCGAGCAGATAACGGAGGTACAGCCGAGAGTTTCAACAGAATGAAGCCTGTTTACCAAAGCCTTTTGCTTCAGCATTCTGCTGACCGCCAAAGCAAGAGCTATAGTTACCGTTGCGGGAAGTCCTTCGGGAATAGCGGCAATTGCTATTGTTATACCGGTCATAAGCATTTCAAAGACCGGTTCTCCTCTTAAAACTCCGGCGCCGAACACAATAAAGCAAACGGCTATACAGATAGCCGCAACCACCTTTCCAAGCTCCCCCAGACGCTTTTGCAGCGGAGTCTGCTGGTTTTCAGCCTGACTTATCATTGTGGAAATATTGCCCATCTGTGAATTTTTACCTGTGGCGATAACCAGTCCCTTTGCGTTTCCTCCTGTTATAACAGTACCGGAATAGGCTATGCAGCGGCGGTTCAGGGAATTGTCGGTATCCGATTCGGAGCCGTTGGTTTTGTTTACCGGTTCGGATTCTCCCGTCAGCATTGATTCGTCCGCATAGAAATTGTTTGTTTCCAGCAGAACGCAGTCCGCCGGAACCCTGTCTCCCGTTTCCAGCAGCACCAGATCCCCCGGCACTATTTTTGCGGCGGGAACAACGGTTTTTTTACCGTCTCTCAACGCCTTTGCAGACGGCGCGGTCATGTTTTTTAGCGCCTCCAGCGTTTTTTCGGTGCGGTATTCCTGAATAAATCCAAGTATAGCGTTTAAAAGTACTATGAGAATGATTGTTACAGCGTCGTAAATTTCTCCCAGAAAAACCGAAATTCCGGTTGCCGCAAGAAGGATCATCACCATTACGTCCTTGAACTGTCCTGCAAATATTTTAATCGGACCGTTCCCTTTTTTGCTTTCCATAACATTTTCGCCGTATTGCTCAAGCAGCTTTTCCGCTTGCTTTGATGTCAGTCCTCTCATAATTATATCTCCTTTGATACAGTTGTCCTTAAATTTTATGAGAGTTTGTCTGTAAATATGTTTTTTGCTTTTGAAAAAAGCAAGGCAAAAGTTATTGTTTGTTTCTTTGCACGCAAGATTTAGCTTTTGATAAAAGCATAGTAAAAGTTGTTTTTCATTTCTTTGCTCGCACAAAGAAACGAAACAAAGAAATGCGCCGGCTCATTCGTCGCCGGACCGCTAATGCCGCATAAAGCGGCAAATTTTATACATGAATGTGTGAGATAACTAAATTGACTCCCATTAAAAGCTTACATAT
>UPZA01000044.1 GCA_900538575.1 uncultured Ruminococcus sp. | reverse complement strand
ATTAAAAGCGATTTATAATTAAACCGCATAGATACGGCTTTTATTAAACATTATTAAAAGCTGTATTAAACATTTCATATAGCTACGAACCAGTAGGTCGGGGGTTTGAATCCCTCCTGGCGCACCAGTTATTTCGGAGATTACGGTAGTAGAAGCTCCACGACATATCAGTAGCTTATAAAGATAAAGCCTTGATTTCAAATGAAACCAAGGCTTTTATTTTATAAATATATGTCAATTTTCTTATTATCTCTTATAAATACAGGTATTATATCAAGCGGAGCAGGAACCGTAACATTCTGTCCCCCGCTATAAGCTTTTTTGGTATTGGCGTCAGTCCATATAGCCCCTTCAGGAAGATAAACCTTTCTTTCCGACGTATTTTCTTCCATAACAGGCGCAACAAGAATATCCGGTCCGAACATATACTCATCTTCTATTTCCCACGCTGTTTTATCTTTATAAAAATCAAAAAACAGAGGACGCATAACAGGCATGCCGCTTAATGAGGCCTCATCCATACACTCTCTGATATAAGGACGCAGACGCTCTCTTAAAAAGAGATATTTTTTCAGTATCTCAAAATTATCTTCTCCGAAGCTCCACACTTCATTATCCTGACCAGAGGTGAGCTGTCTTACTCCGTTGATAAATTCTTCTTCACGCTCATGCCACGGAGAACGTTCGCCGTGCATACGGAACACAGGACAAAATGCGCCCCACTCGAACCATCTTACCAGCAGTTCCCTGAATTTCGGATCTGAAATATCTCCGCCTAAGAATCCTCCTATATCGGAGGTCCACCAAGGTATTCCGGCAACCGACATATTAAGTCCAGCCTGAAGCTGCTCTCTCATGGCCCTAAATGACGAATGAATATCTCCCGACCATGTAAGCGCGCCATATTTCTGACTCCCTGCCCAAGCGCATCTTACAAGACTTAAAACTTCCGTTTCACCTTCAGATTTCAGTCCGTCATAAAAGCCCTTGACATACATTAACGGATATATGTTTGTACATTGCAGAGCCGGACCGGCATAATAACGGTAATTATCAAAATCATAAGGACCATACTCCGGCTCGGCCTCGTCCAGCCAAAAGCATTTTATACCGTATTTATAATAATTCTCACGGCATTTTTCCCACACATATTCACGAGCTCCGGGATTTGTTGCATCATAAAATACCGTATTACCCATCCATGTCATATGAATTCCGTTTCCACGGTCAGCGCTTACCAAATAACCGCTGTCTGCCATTTTACCGAAATTTTCACTTCTTTCATCAATAGTCGGCCAAATTGACACTACCGTTTCTATTCCAAGCTCCTTTAATTCCCTTATCATTCCCTCCGGATCAGGCCAGTCGCGCGGTTCAAACTTAAAGTCTCCCTGAATAGTCCAGTGAAAAAAGTCAATTACTATTGCGTCCATTGGAAGCCCCAATTTTTTATGTTTCCTTGCAACTTCAAGTAATTCCTGCTGATTCCTGTAGCGAAGCTTGCATTGCCAGTATCCCAGTCCGTATTCAGGCATTTTCGGCGCCCTGCCTGTAGCGGCAGTATAATTTTCTTCTATTTCCGCAGGCGTATCTCCGGCAGTAATAAAATAATCCAGCTTTTTCGTACTTTTAGCATACCATTCTGTTTTGTTGATTCCGAACGTAGCGGTTCCTATTGCCGGATTATTCCAAAGAAAACCATATCCCCTGCTTGAAAGCATAAATGGTACGCTTGCCTGACTGTTTCTGTGAGCAAGCTCAAGCACCGCCCCCTTTTTATTAAGATTTTTTTCCTGATATTGTCCCATTCCGAAAATTTTCTCATCGTCAAAGGCTTCAAAGCGCGCCGTAAGCTCATAATCTGTGGAACCCTGATAGCATTTAAGTTCCCTTGCTTCTACCCTAAGAGGTACGCAATAACGGTTAATTCTGTTTCGGTTTCGCCAATATTCTTCAGTAAGCAATTCGCCGTTCTGGTTAAAAAAGCTTATGCACCCTTCAAACGATACCTTTGCAGTAATTTTACCATTGGTAATAGTGTGATTAACTCCCTTCTGATGATATCTGCTGTATTCATCAGACATATACCACGGATCAGTCACATCTATAGTTTCCTCGCTGAAGCTCGCTTCACAATATTTTACAGGCTCACATAACGCCCAGTTATTTTCATTCATGACAGACTCTTTTGTCATTCGAACACGCAGTGAATTTTCGCCCCAAGGCTCAATCCATACCTGGGAATTGCCAGATTTTATTTTAAGGCTATTATTTTCTCTATATATTCTCATTAATTCAATTTCCTTTCAGTTTTTTATTCTATTTTACACTATTACGGTTTATTTTTCAATATAAAAAATTATATAGTGTGAATAATTTTCAGTTTCGGTTAATAATATCATATGATAGTATGAAATAAGATAAATCAAAAAAAATTCAAAAAAGTATTGACAAGCAGTTTTAAATATGATATAATATTAAAGCAGTCACAGAGTATGAAAAATCATTCTTAAATAGTATATTTTGGGGTGTCGCCAAGTGGTAAGGCAGAGGACTCTGACTCCTCCATTCCGTGGGTTCAAATCCTACCACCCCAACCATATAGCACTGACAAAATAGATGAAAGTGCCAAAAAGCCCGTAGTTACGGGCTTTTTTGATACCCAAACGGCGAGAAAAAGAAGTTAAAAACCATAGATGAAAAAAGCCGAAAAACACCGGCTGACGGGATTCGAACTCTCGACATTTAAATATTTCAGAAGATTGAGGCATATTTGAGAAAAATAATCTCAGATATGCTCTTTGTAAATATAAAAAATAATATTTAAGTTTGTGCTATCGAACAGTTCTAAATTGTAAAAAGTCTTGTAAATACTGACTTTTTAGCAGATGAAGACACTAAAAATAGTAATAATTTTTGATACATTGGTGCCCAAATGGTGTCCTGATTTCCTATGATGGTACAAAACGACACGAGCAGATATAAAAGAAAACTATACTATGTGAGAGCGAAAGTACTCGTTGCTTTCGCTCTCTTAGCTACCGCATAAGAAGGGGTAGGCGCACTTGTCAATGGAGAGCCAAGCCCGTTCATCTCGACTGTTGACGAGGGGCTCTGTTACTTCGTATAAATGAGGAAAGTAATTGAAAAATCTATGTATAGTTGCTATGATATAAACATACAAAGCGACAAATTTGAATTTGTTGAATAGATAATTTAAGCGAGGAAAATATATGAAGAATAAAGTTGTTTGCTTTTGTAATCTTGCATTAGGGTTACTTTATATTGCCACTACGGTTTGGGGGTATTCCATCGCTTTTCCTATGAAAGAATATATCCATTTAGCCGAATGGTGTTGCATATCGGGATTGCTCGGCGGAACGTTCTATTTATTTGCATTTATATACGAGTTTGTAACGAAAAAAAAACTCAATGCGATATTTTATCTGAACACTGCGGTCGTTTTGTCGCTTATACTTATAGCAACGATAATTATGCAGTTAAATGTTGACGAAGCTTTTGTCTTTATACATATAGTAAACCCGATACTCATTTTAATATACTTTTTTGTGTTTTGTGATTGTTCGGAAAATAAAAAGATATTGAGCGTTATAACCTGCATTACTTTCCCGATATTTTATATACTGTTCGCTCTATGTGTTTGGCAGAGTTCAGGTCAATGTCCGTTTCCTGCAAGCCTGATTTTGGTGTGGGATAATGTCTTAATTCCGATAGGTATAATTTTTGGCTTATGTGCATTGATTATAGGACTAAGTTTCGGCTTTTTTTATTTGAATCGATTAATAAGAAAATTGATTTCAAAAAAATAATAAATTCCTGTTTGGTGTGGGGTTGGGTATTCCCAACAAGTAAAAATCTCTCTTTCTGTCATAGGATTGTCCTAATTGCCTTTGTAAATATAAAAAATAGTATACAAAATTTCAAGGACCGTTTTGTCTGATATCACGAAAGTGATGTTAAACAAAGC
>UPZA01000043.1 GCA_900538575.1 uncultured Ruminococcus sp. | reverse complement strand
TATCCAATATCTCCGGCTTGGAAGCAATACGGTCTACCCTGAAATTGATAACCTTACTTTTCTTCTCAGAATATCCGAGAACATAATAATAGTCCCCACACCAGAGAAGTTTATACGGACTGAGCTTATACACTTCGCCCTTATTCTTCAGAACCTTCTTCTTTAATCCGGTATAATCGTAATACTGGAAAGAAATCTGTTTATCTGCATTGATGGCGTCATTTATAGCGTCGATGATGTAATATATCTGCTCATTATCGGGCTTAATGCGATTGACCACATAGTTATTACGCTTCAGCTTTGCCACCTGCCCCGGACTGGTCATCGTATGTATCTTCTCAATCAAAGTTTCGCTTTTCTTCTTGGTAATGAACTTCGATGACTCCACTGCATCTATCAGCAGTTTCAGTTCCGGCAATTCAAACTTACGACTGGCTACAAAGTATTTGCTCTGCGTAGAATGGATAGTAACAATGTCCATGCCAAACTCCTGAAGTGCAGCAATGTCTTTCGTAACAGTAGTTCTATGTGCAGATATTCCGTATTCATCATTCAATATATTGATTAACTGTGTTGTGGAAAGAGGATTTTCTTCATCGGTTCTTTCCAGTAAAATCTTTTGTAGGTATAAAATCCTTGGCTTTGTTTCCATAGCCCGACCTTTCTAAAATACTATTTAATCAAACTGTTTTTCTGCAAGTAATTGATAAAGCAATCAATCATCTTTTTATATCTGTCAATAATATCATTCTCGGTAAAGTCAGCCGATGTAGCCGTCAGGTCAAGAAGTTCAACAACACCTGTTCCCTCTTTTATCTGACCTTTACTGTTTGTAAATCCCTCATAATACTTCTTCTTATCCGTAAAACGATAATCAGAAGCACGAATGTTGATTCTTTTCTCAAGTAATGCTTTATTGCCCAATGACTCTACATTTCGAGCATCTGTTAATGAATTTTCTTTCTCGTTTCTATTCCGAGCATAAATATGTTCAATCTCAAAAGTAGTTTCAAGTGAAAGTAGTGGCTGTTTATCATTCTGATATGCCCACCAAGCTATCATTGCTTTTGTAATTGGACGTGCATTATTGAAGCTAAAATTATCAAACATACTTCTTATAGTATCTGCATCGAACTTATATTTTGAAAATTCAACAGGCTTATCATTTACGATATTTACCATCTCAGCATACACTGGTGTTCTAAGTGCATTTACACCCGGATTTGTAATAGCATACGTCCATATAAATCCAGTTATCTTTTGCAAGAATGTATAGAACTTCTCATCATCAAGCAAACCTTCATCATCTTTATTTTGCATAAAATATACGGATACAAAATATGTCCACATTCCGTTCGGAGCATAGTTCAATACAAAAAATTGCTTCAAAACTCTATTTGAAAATCTTTCGGTATCTTGATTGGAAACATCTTCCCAAAATTCAGCCAATACAATCAATTCCGTTAATGTATTAGTGTCTTTCAAAAGGGCATAAGAATTTTTCTCATAAAATTTTCTTAAAGCTTCTGTTGTAGATGATACAATCCCCATTTTTGCACGGACAAAATACATATATCGTGTAAACAATTCGTCCATCGGTGTACCAGAAATCGGGTGGAATATTCTCTCACAAAGTTCTTCGAGCTTTTTCCATTGAGCAATAAATTCTTCTTTTTTACCCAATTTAGAAAAATGCTTGTAAAACTGTGCCTTAAAAATATCCGCATCTGACAACGGCTTTCCTCTATCATTAAGCGTTGAAAAAATACGCAACGCTGTATCCTGCGACTCAGCTTCAATCGGAAGGAGAATACAGTTATTCATAATACGGGTAGGTAAATAAGCAAAGTAAGTAGGATATTTGGACAAAAATTCATCAATATTATTCTGAAAGAATCTGAAATTGCAAGCATATTTGCTTTTCATTTCTTTATTGACAATTCCTGTTCTTAATATTTCAAGAAATTCTTCTTTATCATTATCAGTAGCAACCTCAGAATCTATCTTGAGCTGTGACATATCAGGCTCGCCAAATTCATCAGTTTTCCATAAACACTTTTCAATGTTCTGCTTTGTTGATATAGAAGCCTTGTCCTGCATATGACCGAACTTAGAATAGAACGCTCTTAAAAGTAGCATAAGAGTTGTCAATCTCTGCTGTCCATCAATAACCTCTAATTTATCCTCATTTCTAAAAGTTACAATCGGACCGAGGAAATACTCGCTATTACTATCAAATTCTGTCTTTCCTTCATCAGGAATAGCAAATGAAAATATATCGTCCCAAAGCGTTCTGCATTCAGCTTCGTCCCATGCATAAGGTCTTTGATAATCTGGTATTAAAAAATCTGACTTTTTGCTTTGAAATAAATCCTTTACTGTTTTTTGATCAACATTTAATTTTGACATAATTATTTTTCTTCCTTCTTACAAACATATCCTTTTAAAACATTCAAAAATCTAAAGTAATCCATTGAATATCTAAAAAGTTTTAATTTTTCAAATTAAGATAACATAATTTTCAGATTACCCCTTCAGTCAGCTACGCCACCCTGCAGAGGCGCCTGAACAAAATTTCTGCTAAGACTTCCTCAGCCCTCGTACTCGCCGATCTCGATTTTCTCGATAACAACGTCATCAAACGGTTTGTCCATTAAGTCAACCCTTGTCTTGGCAATTTCATCAACAACGTCCATTCCGTCATAAGCCTGACCGAAAACGGTGTGCTTAAAATCAAGCCACGGAGTTCCGCCGACCTTTTTGTAGTCCTCGATACACTGAGCCGGGAACATCTTTTCGCCGATCATTTCCATCTGACCCATGAGGTTGCCGTCAACCGTGCCTGCCTGAACGATAAAGAACTGGCTGCCGTTTGTGCCCGGGCCTGCGTTCGCCATTGAGAGTGCACCTCTGAGGTTGTGCAATCCGAGGTCAAATTCATCCTCGAATGAGCCGCCCCAGATACTCTCGCCGCCTCGTCCCGTTCCTGTCGGGTCGCCGCCCTGAATCATAAAGTTGTTGATAACACGGTGAAAAATAATTCCCTCATAGTAGCCGTTCTTGGCATGTGTCGTGAAGTTTTCGACCGTTTTCGGGCACTCATTCGGGAAAAGTCTGAACTTGATTGTACCCCTGCTTGTTTTCATAATTGCAATCATGTCGCCCTTCGTGGGCATGGAAAGCTGTGAAGCCATAATCTATTCCTCCGATTTGTTTAATGGAATAATTATAGCATTTCACAGCTTTAATTGCAAGATGTTAAGATTTTAAAAAAATGTTGTAACGGGATTCGACTTATGATATAATTATTTTGTATAATTATAATTTCAAATCGTCAAGACTTTTGAATTCATAGCCCTGTTCCCTCGCATAGTCTATAATCCGTGCCATTGCTCCCGCATTGTCAGACGAAACGGCGTGCAAAAGGATTATCGCACCGGGGTGCAGACGTGCCGTTACTTTTTCAAAAGCATAATCTGCGCCCTTTTGCGCTTTTGTGTCCCAGTCGGCATAGGAAAGCGACCAGAATACACTCGTATATCCGAGAGAGCCTACAAGCTCGAGCGCACATTCCGAGTATTCCCCCTTAGGAAATCGGAAATACGGCGATGTGTACCCGAAATTCGAGCGCAGATAATTATCGCAGTCCTGAATTTCCTTTGCCATCTCACTGCGGCTGATTTCATCAAAGCTCGGATGTGTTGTCGAATGATTTCCGACAATATGGCCTTCCTTTATCATTCTTGCAATGACCTCGGGAGCGGATTTCAGCTCATCGGCGGTGCAAAAGAACGCAGCCTTTACCTTCTTCTCCTTAAGAGTATCGAGAATTTTCTCCGTGTAGCCGTTATCGTAGCCGCAGTCAAAGGTCAGATAGAGTACCTTGCTTTGCGACCCGGCGTCATAAGTCACGGCCTTGAAATTTTTACTCTCAAAAAATTTTTCCGAGTCAACGGAAATTTGATGAGGCTTTCCGTCCTTGGCGACACCGTATGAATGTGATATTTTCGCAGTCGAAAGCCCTCTTGAATTCTCGGGATCCGCACAGGTGAGCGTCACCGGCTCAAGCGCAGGATAACCCGTATAGGTTGCCGCCGCTTTCTGCCCTGTTTTTCCGGCGACATTTTCCGCCGTTGTAACTTTGTTTGTCATGTCGTCGGGCATATCGGCTCCGCACGAGCACATAAGCAGAAGCATTATTCCCGATATAATTATTGATATTATTTTTTTCAATATAATCACCCCATACTATTTTTACCGAAGGAAGTGATATTATGAAAATCAAGAGAATTATTTGCGTATTGCTGACTGCCGTTACGGTTTTCACATGTTTGCCGTTCTCCGTTTCGGCAAAGGAAATCATAACAGCCGATTATGTTGAGGACGAGGTCGTATTCGAGTACGCCCCGCCGATATCCTC
>UPZA01000042.1 GCA_900538575.1 uncultured Ruminococcus sp. | reverse complement strand
GTGTAACGAAATAAACGCCTGCCTGCATAGCTCGTCCAGCACGAACCAGCTTGTTAGAGAGCGTTTCGCCTTGTGCCACATTTAAGAACGCCCACGCTTCGTCCAAATCGACAATCTTAAAAATGCTTCTGTCTGAATGGATAAAATCAAGGGCAAAGGTACTAATCACAATCAGCATTGCCACCGATAATAATTCAATGGTTGTGTATTCATTAAAAGTGGTGTCTTTATCTGGCAATACTAAGTCCGCTACTTGAATGATATTGAGCTGATTATCTAGGCTGATTGTATTTTTTACTGTCCCGTCTGAAAACAATAAATGTGCAAAATCATAGTTCGTAAAACTGGCAATATGATTTGCAATATGGTTCGCAATCGGCGTATTTTCTTTCCGTAATTCTGTGATAACATTTAACAGCCCTCGGTGTTCGCTTTCAGATACATTGCTGATTGCACTAATAAGCACAGGAAATTTATCTCCGTCACGGGTAGAGATACCCGTTAAGAATGTTAAAATTTCTTTTGCCAGCGTCGCTCCGTCCTCTTTGTCTTTCATAATCACAAATGGGTCAAGAAGTCCTGCATTGTCCTTGTCGCTGGTAAGGTTTACGATATTGATTTCATGGGCGATTTCTGGAAGCGTTTCTTTCCAGTTGCCACGCTCTGATTTTGGGTCTAAGATAACCGCTTGTCCCCCAAAGAGAACCGAATAATACACCAGAAGATTGTTGCAGAACGACTTCCCACCGCCAAGCGAACCGACAAAAGCAGAAGCTAACGCGTTGGTAACTGTACCTTTCACACCTTGACTGGCAAGGGACGGTTGCAGGTACACATTTCTTCCCGTATCAACGGAATAGCCCATATAGATACCCGTAGTTTCCCCTAACTGCTGTGTCGCACCAAAACCAAGCCCAGCCAAGAAGTCTGATTTTACATACTGCACATAGTCATTGATATATCGCTTGCTGGCTGGTAAAAATTCAGAATGAAGCCCCAGCATATCCCCAGCAGGACGCACCAGCTTTACATTGAGGTCGTCGTAAAAGTCCTTGACTTCATCACAACGGCGTTTCAGCTCGTCAAGATCGGGTGCAGACACCCGTATCACGTAGCTTAACTTATACATACTTTCTTTGCTCTGGTCTAAGTCTGTTTCCAGCTCGTCCACGCTGTCTAAAGCGTCCACCACATTTGAGCTGGTTTCACTTCCAGCTTGATAGGCGTGATTGTCAAGGTCTTTCAATTCCTTTTTCTTGTTTCTTACTGTGATAAGTGCTTTTCGGTTCTCCACGATTTCTACATTCATAGAAGTATCAACGGGGAATGTGAATTGCTGTTGCTGGAAATAGAAGATTTCACTTGACGGAAAATCAAGCTCCCCGACAATCGCATTGACAGTAAAATAGGACACATAACTTTCCTTGTCCTCATGTTCCAATCTTAAATACCGCTGGCTTTCCTCAATCACACACCTTGTCGGACGGATAAGGTCGTAGTATTTTATCAGCGTTTCTTTCTGCAAGTTCTTCTTTGGTAGCTGGTACTCATAATCTTCATAGGCGATACCGTCCCTGCCGTAAAGATGTTCCATGAGATACCCAAAATCATTGATTTCCAAGCGACGCACCTTAAAGCGACGGGAGATTTTATTTTCCAGTAACTTTTCCATTTTCATGTAACGGTTGATTTCATCATTCGGCATGGAAACAAAATCATTCATCAGCGTGTGGTTCACTTCATGGAGAAATTCCGTGAACGTCAGCCACGCCGATTTTTTGATGTTCTTCAGATTGAGCTGTTCTTCCGTAACCATGAGCTTAAAGCCAAGAAAAAAGCGGTAGTCCACTTGATTGTCCCCAATCATAGATACTAACGCTTCGGTCTGTTCGTCTATCTTCTGATAGGCAACTTCCTTTAATTTTCCAGTTACCAGCTTCTTTGACTGCTCCTGCATACTTCGTATGGAGCTTTCTGTGGCAATCTGCAACGCATGAATTTTACCCTCACGGGACTGTGCGATAAGCTGTCGAAAGCTGTCATGCACGATAAATTTCTGCTCTGCGGATAGAAAAGAATAGTTATACGGTATCAGCTCATAGTAGGCGAACACCTCATTGTCCTTGTTCCAGACAAGGTTATTGTCAATATATTTTATCGGGAACATAGTTCACACTCCTTACTGCCGTGATTGTTTCATTCAAGGTCTGCTTATGCAGTTTTACGGCTTTTCCTGCATAAGTGATTTTAGGTCGCAGGGCATAGGTTATCTGTGATTTCAAAAAGCTGTACGGCTTCTTTCCGTCAAAGGTTTTCTGCGACATAAACCAAGTGAGAGCAACGGGAATACCGAAGTATTTGAGAAATGCTCCCTCAATCATGGAAAGTGGGGGAATATCCCCAAACAGAATGATGATAAATTCTGTAATCACAAACCATGTAATCTGTGTAAAGGTAACGGGAAAGGGCAAGTTAAAGTCATTGATTGCATACAAGACTTTTTCCACGTTCCAGATACCCGTGTAGCTTTTAATCTTTTTCAAGTTCTTTCAGCTCCTTTCAAAATAGAAAAGGACAGCCATTTTCAGACTGTCCCTTAAAAGAGAAATACGCTGTCAGTAGCAACAATGCTTGTCGCTGATCTTCCAGCGTTAATATGGTATCTCGCACATACCTCGGCTTGTTTCAATAAAGCAACCGCCCATATCCAAATCTCGCCCGTAGGCTTCATAGTCAATGTAATTCTGTAAGCTGGGTGGAATGTCCCCAAGTGCCTGCAATTCGTCTATGTAGTAGTAGGCAACGTCTGTCATGGTTTCACAGTCGGGATAATAATAAATATCGTCCTTGTGTTCCACGACTTCTTCCAGCGTCCCATAGTGGCTGATAAATTCGTCCAGACACTCTACGATATAGTCGGGAAGTTCCTCTATCATTTCATACATCTCATTGAGTTCTTCAATGGAAACATACTCGCCAATCGCAATGGGGAAGTTGTCGGTATCATGGATAGCGTATTCCTCATACTGTTCATTCAAGCCGATTTTTTCTTTCACATCTTCCTCGTCAATGGGAAACGTGAACCAAGCACCGACTAAATAGCCCTCATTGTATTTGCCAAGATTAGCAATGTAAACCGCCATATCATCAATCATAAGCACCACCTCATTTCCTACTCTGGCAGTTCAAAGATACCGTGTTCTGTTACTAAAAATTTCCCGTGTTCCTGCAAGTGAGAAGCGTAGGCTTCAAAGTCAAAGTAATATTCTTGACAGTCCTCGGATAAATGTTTGAACGTCGGGTCGTTCATCAGCTTTTGCCTTGCAACATCTATCATGCTTTTGCAGTCGGGATAAACCGTAATCACGTTCCTGCAAATATAAAGTGCTTCTAAATTCTCAAACACCGTAAGTAGTGATACATATTCTTCCTGCATATCACTTGAAAGCTGGCGGTACATAAAATCTAATTCGTTGAGCTGATACACGCTTGTATGTTCGTGGACTTCATCAGCATAAGGCAACACCTTTTCGATAATACGGTAATCCCCACTTTCTGCACCGATACCTAACTTTTCTTCAAACTCGGCAACATCTATCGGCAGTTCAAACCAGTATGATATTGTTTCTTCGCCAGTTGTTCCTCTCGTTTCCACCAGCACCCTTGTTTCCTGCATTGTTCCTCACGTCCTTTCTGTTGTTTCATCACATCTTTTAAGGTCTGGTACGACATACCAAACACATATTTAGAAAAATCTTCTAACTGTCTTTCTTCATAGTCGGCAAGGTTCAGCCGTTTCATTTCCTGCCACACCTTACGCTTGTAAGAGGGCAGGTCGGAAATGTATTCACAGCCGACTTTTGCCTGCATATCCTTAAAAATATCGTTCATTTCATCACTCCAATCTGAAATTTTAGGTAAGAAAAAAGCAGTCAATCCTAAGACTAACTGCTTTTTGTGTAAATATTTTTGTTAGCACTAGAGAAAAATTCTCCAGTTGAATAATAGAAATTCTCCTAAAACTGCAAGAGTTAAATATACAATAGGTTCTAGTTTAGAAAGAGAAATAGATTTATGGTTAATATTTTTAAATAACCTTTTTGTCAATTTCCAAATAAAATATCCAATAACTGCCCCTAGCGTATTCATCATTAAATCATCAATATCTGTATTTCTCCGATTGAATAACTGGCAAAGTTCAATGGATAATGAAAAACCGAAGCCTATCATAAAAATTTTCAGAGGATTTCTGTATCGTTTCCAAATTAAAGGAATTAAAAAGCCCAGAGGTAAAAACATTATAATATTTAAAACATAAGTCATTATCCCCTCAGACTGAAACGGTAATAAATTGATTTCCTCTAATCTTATAATCGTATCATAATGTCCAATATCCCAAATACTACCTATACCTGCAACAGAGAACGTCAAGTAGATATATAACAGAAAAATATATACCCATACAAAATGAATTGTTTTGTTTTCTTGTTTTTTGTTTTGACGCTTGCAAATGATAAGCTGGTATAAGGAACAAGGAACTATAATACATAGCAAAGCATAAATTGTAGATAACATAGTAATCGTCCTTTCACAGTAATTTTAAATAAAATGATACAGTAAAAATCTTAAAAAGCACGAAAGAATGTATTTTGTTTTTATGAAAGATTTTATATTATCATATCATTTTTTGCTCTGCAATTAAAGATAATTTCAATATTTTATGCACCGATAATCTTATTGAACAGCTCTAACAGTACATCTTTCACACCGCCAGCATTGAATA
>UPZA01000041.1 GCA_900538575.1 uncultured Ruminococcus sp. | reverse complement strand
TGCCAATTGGGCACGAGCGCCATCATCACCACGGGAAAAAGAGCCCCTCGATGGACGAGTGGCTGCGCGAGGCGAAAAAAGACCCGTCGGCCAAAAGGATCGGCATGTACCTGACGCACAACGGTGTTGTGCGCGCCACAGCGAGAGCGCTTGCACGCGAGGGCGATACATCCGCAGCGCTGGTCTCCGGCATGGCGTTCTCGTATGACCGAGAAAAGGTCGAAGCCGCCATTGCCGATACGTACAAGCTGGAGGGCGTCTACTATGTACGCGTGTGGCTCAACGAGGGCGAGCTCTCCGTGGGCGACGACATCATGTACATCCTTATCGGCGGCGACATCCGCCCGCATACGGTCGATGCGCTGCAATATCTTGTCGGACGAATCAAATCCGAGTGCGTCACGGAAAACGAAACGTTTTAAAGTCAGGGATTTTCGTCCCTGAAAGGCACGATTCTACTTTCAGGGGGTGTTCTTTTCGCCGCGGTTCTGCTATAAAGAAACCGATCAACACAAAGGAGAACGGTTTTATGGATCTCATCAGGATCGGACAATACATCGCGGGCAAAAGAAAGGCGCTCGGCCTCACGCAGAAGCAGCTCGCCGAAAAGCTCGGCGTGAGCGATAAATCGGTCTCCAAGTGGGAGCGCGGAGTTTCCCATAGTTAAAGATACCACACCCAATATCACAAACTCACGCTTAAACAATATTCCTTAGTCAACCACATACAATAGCAAATACAAAAAAGCTGGAAGCAGACTTAATTTTGCTCCCAGCTTTTCTTTATTGTTTTGATGAAGTCGTTCAATGATACTTGTTTTTGCTATCTGCTTACATAATGTGCATACTTGTCACTTGTGTTCTGATATATCTGTCCCTCTTATTGCCTAAACTCATATTAAGGGTGTGATATATCCAAGTGCAATAGCCTTGTTATAGGCTTCGATAGCATTTTTAGCCCCCAGCTTATCATAGATGCTTTGGATATGGTTGTAAAGTGTCCGTTCACTGATATACAGTTCTTGCGCTATTTCATGCTTTGTTTTCCCTGTTCCAATCGCCTTAATAATTTCCGCTTCACGATCTGTCAGGGGATCTAATAAAGGGGGCGTAGTGGATTTGTGACCTTTACTAATAGCTGTAAGTTTTTTTACCAGCTCATCAGCAGAAGCCGACTTGTCAATATAACTTGCAGCACCTCTTTTAAGTGCCTCCTGTCTATAAACCGGCATATCATAAGAGGATAGCATAACCACCTTTATTTTTGGCTTTTTACTATATATCGTTTCTATCAGATCAATGCCAGAACTTTTTGACTGCTCTCTTAGGTTGACATCAAGTAATACAATGTCCCATTCGTCTACGGAAAGAATATTCCAAAACTCTGTTTCATTACTTACATAGCGACAGATAGAGATTTCGTCCCAATCTTCCAGAAGTTTGCTTAAACTCTCTCCAAATATCCTGTGATCATCAAATAGTAATATCTTCATTTTTTCTCCCCAAAACTGCCGTTGCAGTTAAAATACCATCTTTCTCTAAATACTGAATGTTACCACCATTCCCATTTATCAACACCGTCAAGAACAGCATACCACCTTTGGAAGAAAGAATATTTTCAATGTCATTTGGTTTCGCTCCATCATTTTGACAGGTAATTACGAGTTTACTTTCTTCATTTAGCGCGATTTCCAAATGGATAAAAGTAGCGGCAGCGTGTTTATAAACATTGTTGACAAGTTCTTTGATTATCTGCATGGTCTGTTCCAAACTGTTATCTTTTTTCAAAGCAATCCTTGCTTCGCTGTCAATCGTGAAATCTACAAGTATATTCTTCTTTGGGTACAGCTTCTTAATCGCGTCAAGCATATATCCGATATGTTCCCATGAAGCATACCCCGAAAAGATATTAGAGGAATAGAAATTCATCATATTTCTTACCCGCAATTCCAAATCAGACAATATCCTTTTTGTTTCATCAACATCTGGTGAGCGAAGCGACAGGAGATTTTTGGCACCTCCAATGTCTTGAAGCACATCGTTATGAAGCAGTCTTGAGAAATCTTCCCTCTCATTTGCAATATAGTTCGTTAATTCATAATACTTTGTCAACTCCTTGTAACGGGCCTCCATGTCGCCAAGATGAATGACAGCAAAGGCCTCAAATAAAAGCATTATAAGCTGAAAAAATACATTGACTTGTAGGGTGGACAAATCAAAGCAATAAAGTACGACTGTAAACAAGGGAATCATAAAAGCGAGGACATATCTTGCTTTCCTCTGGGCAATCGGAAGAATATTAACCTGTTTCAAATTTATATATCTATAATCAAGGAAAATTCCCATGAACATTCCAACTAACATAGTTATAGCAGGGAGAATTTGGAAATTGAAAAACGACAGTATGATAGCCGCAATTCCAAACAGCAAGCGAACCATTTTACCCCGGCTTGCGTCAGTTCTTACCAGCATTATTCCGATAATCAATGCAAAAGCCAGAAATGCACCCGTGTATAAGGTAGAAAATCCATCATACATCAGCGCCGCAATAAAGGAAACAGAAAGCAGGTTCCAGCCACATTCAGATATTGTTGCCTTTCGCCGTGATGTCATTACATGAAGATAGAGCAGATTGAAATAACAAAGCAAGACGGCAATCGACAATAAGTTGATGGCTCCGTCATTCGCAATTCCTTTATGTGTTCTATCCAATATAACCCATAAAATCACAATACCCGCATGAAGAAGCAGATACGGATAGAAGCGTTTATCCTGCATAGGACACCCCTCCTTTCAGCTAAAATTCATTATGTTAGTAATATGATGATACGATCCGTTCTTTGGTCATCAGACATAAACCACACGCAGTCAAAACTATTATACTCACTGGAGAAAATAGTAGCAACACCCACACATTATTCGTTTTCATAAATATCCCACATTTTAAGACAACCAGCAAAATATGAAGCAGTGTTGCAAAGATAGGAATACTCTTAAACCAGTTCATATTTCTAATCCAGAGAATCAAAACATTTATAAATGCCGAATACAATACGCTAAGGATCAGAAAATAGGTGCCTAATAACAAGATAAGGTTTGGCAGACGAATGGAAATCATCAAAAGTAGAGGAAACAAAAGGATCAGCGTTCCAATCCATAGTGATAGCAGATTCTCTTTAACAATACTTGAGATTTTAATACCATTAGCAAGTTTCCATTCTATTCTCTTTGTGATTTTTTCTTGCTGCAACATATCCTTGCTTATTTCTCCGGCAAAAAAGATAAATAAGCACAGGTATCCATCAAGCATAAAATACTTTATATCAACGCCAAATACAATGTTCTCTGAAATATCCCCAAAGTTCATCAGAGAGATCATGCCGAAGATAGCTGCTACCGCACTCATAAATATAAAATTCCAGTTCAATACCCTTTTAAGGTTTAAGGTTATCAAACCCATTCGCCATCCCTCCTGATAACTGCTTCGTTGCTCATGTGCCGAGCCTTAAAGAAACTTAATAGTGCAAACATCATGCAAAGTGCAACATCAACCACAATAATCAAATAGTCAATTCCTATATGATGTTGATTCACAAACTCTGTAATTCGTTCTGCCGACATCGCAATCAAATAAACCAGTGCAAAATTACCAAAGAATAGAACATTTTTGAACAGTTTTACTCGTTTCACATCCAGTACAATGATATTCAAAGCGACAATCTCACAAAAACTAAGTACAAGAATACTAAGATAAACGCATACGATCCGCCCAAAGCTCATTGTCCAGTCGGTAAAGTAATAGCAACTCATAAAAACAAAGAACGGGATAATACCAGAAAAGCGGAAAATCTGTATCGAATACTGTTTTATAATCTCTTTTACCGCAATTCCAGAAGCTGCAAAAAATTCAATTCTCCGGCTTACCTTATCCTTTGCTGTCAAATCTACAATCATAGCACCGGATTGCAGGGAGGTAAGACCAAAAATAACCGCATAGAGCATTAGGACTAAATAATCTTCTCCCTTAGACTGCAAGGCGTCCATCTGCATTGCAAAGCTCATAAAAATCGCCAGAATGGCAACAATCGCAGTATCAATTAGGAGGCTTTTACTTCTGGTAAGATAGTAGCCTGCGCCTTTTCCCATGTTACTCATGCCGATTGCCCTCCTTAATAAAGATTTCTTCCAATGATTGTCCTTGCATTTCTTGAATACCCTTATCAAACAGCAATCTGCCATTTTTAATCATAGATACATCATCAGCGCACTTTTCAATCTCGCTAAGGTCATGTGAAGTGATAATAACCGTTTTTCCGTCAGCTTTTAGAGCCTCTATCAAACTACGGATTTCTACTCTGGATATGGGGTCTACACCCGATGTTGGTTCATCCATGAGCAGAATATCCCGTCCCATCATAATCACAATCAAAAGGGACAGTTTTCTTTTCATTCCTTTAGAATAAGTGCTAACACGCTTTCCTAAATGCTCGGTCAATCCTAATTGCGTACAATAGCCGTCTGAACGATCATTTATTTCAAATCCAAAGTATTTTCCAAAAATTTTCAAATTTTCAAGGCCAGTCTTTTCGTCATACAGATAGTCATTTTCAAGCTGCATTGCATATTTCCCTGCAATGTTGATTGTCCCTGCATTTGGCTGGTATACCCCTGTAATCAAGCGCAGCAGTGTGGTCTTTCCAGAACCGTTCGGGCCAATAATCGCATGAATAGTATTTGCTTTTACATTCAGGCTAAAATTCTCAAACAAAACCCTGCCACTAAAAACCTTTGTTAAGTTCCTCACTTCAATCGCATTTTGAATTGCAGACATATTTTTTGCTCCTTTCATTTGGTGCTCCACCATATAGGTATAGTGTATAAAACGAAGAAGCATTTTGCATGAGTAATTACTGCAATTTCGATACTGCCATCAGGCAAATGTCACAGAAACCTCACAACGAGAAAAAAATTAGTATTCAGTCAGCTCCACAATTACATTACTCTGCTGATACAGCCAGTCCGTAAATTCTTTCGGGCTGGCTGTTCCTGTTTTTACAGCCTTTTTTCTCTGCAAGGCTTCTTTCTTAAAGTCGGAAAAGGCAGCCTGTATTTTTTCCAGACGGTCAGCCGGAAAGCCTGCGGTATTTTTTACCCGG
>UPZA01000040.1 GCA_900538575.1 uncultured Ruminococcus sp. | reverse complement strand
AATAGTTGAGAAGATTAGGCTTGCCTGTAAGCTCTCTGCTTACATACTGCGAAACACCCTCATAGAAAAATCTTCTGAAAATTGAATAAGCACACCAAAATATACAGGGAAATTCAAGAAAACAATCGTAAATCTATATCAATCAGTGAAAACGTATTCACAGATAAGTCAGGAATACGGAATATCACATAGCGCCTTAGCCAACTGGATAAAGAAATATTCAGAAGTTAAAATGGACGATAATACCATTTTTACCTCCAAGCAGATAAAGGAACTTCAAAACCGTAATGCACAGCTTGAAGAGGAGAATGTGATATTAAAAAAGCTACATTGGTTCACATAATCGATAAAAAGCTATGTAGTATGTCCTCGTTTTCCGATTTGGAAAACATCGTCTTGAATATTATATCCAGCTTTGCTTTCACTGTGTTTCTGCCCATTGGTATCAGCCTCCGTTACGTCTGTCATCCGTCCTTTTTTTAACTTTATTATGCCAATCATTGCAAGCTTTATAAAAGTAAATTTTAATTCAGTCCCAGTGGAGCCGAATAGTTGACATCTATTACGAAAAATAATGCATCGTATGATATTGAGTACTATCGACATAAAATACATGAAGAGGAATAACTAATAATATAGTTTTGGCAGATTTATGCATGATTTTGTCCTGGTATTTTAGATGACAAATACGAAGCATACGTCTTGACTTCATCACAATTTACCGCCTTTTTCAAGCCATTCAACCTTTCTGAAACCCTGCGAAAAAGCCCGAATAAGCCATGCTTGTTCTTAAGGGTTTCCTATGCCATGAAACCTTATTCAACGGCACACGGTACGAACAGGGGAGGGTTACCGTTCCGCAGGCTTTTCGGGAAGATTTCCTAACCGCCGTCAGTTCAATAAATTCACGGACATTTGACGGTACATAACTGATCGGCGTACTTATCAAGCTTCGCCGTAAGCGTAGTAATCTTCTGCTCCAAGTACATTTCTATTGCTGACAATTTTTCCTCATTGACCGAAATTGAAATTGTTTTTTTCATAAACTCATGCCTTCCATTTTAAAGTTATCGTCAAACTTTTCTGATTTTTGTTCAGGGTGTTAGATCAGAACAGAATACAAATCCATTAACTTCATATTATTTTAAATGTATTATTATTTATTTTTTCATATCAGACAAAACGGTCCTTGAAATTTTGTATACTATTCTTTATATTTACAAAGAGCATATCTGAGATTATTTTTCTCAAATATGCCTGCATCTTCTGAAATGTTTAAATGTCGTGAGTTCGAATCCTGTCAGCCGGTGTTTTTCGGTTTTTTTCATCTATGGTTTTTAACTTCTTTTTTTAGCCGTTTGGGTATCAAAAAAGCCCGTATTTACGGAATTTGCGGCATAAAATGCAACGCAGTTTGAACCTTTAAGTTCAAACTGCGTTAAGGTAATTATTCTGCTGAAATACAAAACTGAATATCGGTTGGAATAAAGATTTCCTTTGCTATATCCGATGCCAGACCGTTATAATTGCCGCAGTAATCTGATAAATTATCATTCCAGAATTGAATTACTTCCTTTTTGAAAATACAATAATTCATTTCAAAGGAAAGAATCTCCCTTGTTATAGCCTGTTCAAAAATCGGATTTCCTGCAAAGGCTGCTTCATAATTTTCTGTAACAGACTTTTCAGAAGGCTTTACCTCATTTTCTTCCGGTCCGAGAATTGCTGTTTCGATCGTAACATTTCCCATTTCAACTTTTTGCGGCAGTATTGCTTTTATTGCCTCTGCCTTTTCCTTATTATACACCAAAATCATATAGCTGAATTTTCCATCGCCCAGATCATCCAAATCTTTGATATGTACTTCAGGATCTCTTCCGAACATTGCCTGAACTTTTCTGTGGTATTCATACCACGGAGGGGACAGTTTTGTTATCATAGACTTTTCAATAATCACAACTCCTTTAAATTATTATATACTAACAGTTGCTCTATTTAACAAACAACTATTTGTTTATATTATTTAACGCTATCTTCATCACTTCATCAGAGCTTTTATCCTCCAGCATTTTCCATATGCTTTTCAGCTGCTTGATAAATGCTTCAACCTCATCTATTTTTTCAGCGCCAATCATTTCTACTACCATGTACAGCAGCTCATCTATTGTGAGTTTAGTATGATCAACAATAGATTTTGCCATTGTGTAGCAGAATACGTTTTCTGACTTTGCAATAACACCGCTTGAAGAAAAACAATATTTATAACATTTAACGTCGACACGAACAATAGCAAAGTTTTCAGGGTAAACAAAAAACATTTTTTCTTCATGCTCTCCCATTGAAGTATTGCCGATCAATGTGTCAAGCGCAGTTTCAACAATTTTTTGAAAACCGTTTTTAACATCATCTCCGCCGCTGAAAAACATATTGATAGCTTCTCTTATTGCCGTACCACATCCGGCTTTTATATCAACATGCTGACATTTGTAATATGCTATCGCACGATTTCCTACTACTTCACACTCAGAAGTTCCACCGCTTGTAAACATGCTTTTTAATTCTGCTTCGAACTGTTCACACTTTGCCTGCGCCATTTTTTGAAGAAAGCTAAACTGTTCTTTCAAAATTTGATCCTGTTCTGTTTTTCCGGTTATCTCATCAATCTTACTTATAATCTTAGCCATTTTTAAACCTCCGTTATTTTTTTCGTTTGATATATACCTTATCATTACAAAATAATTAAATTACTTTAATGAAATTATACGCCATAATTGTGTTAAATGCAATACTTTTTGCCAAATTTAGAGCATTTGCAATGCATTTTCTACAAATTTATATATTTTACTATGTTGTTTTTATGCAATTTGCCATTAAGTAAAAGAAAATATTTTCTCTGTACAAACTTCTTGCAAAGCTTACGAATCTTCACGCCCCAATTGATTGATCGTCATGAGTTACCTCCTATTTGATTTCAGGTAAGAGAAAAGGCGTATGGAGTTCATTCGTTCCATACGCCTGTAACGATAATATTTTATTTTACATCGGCTCAAGTTTATACGCAAAAAACAGAGAATGCATCGCTCCGTTTATTATTTTATTTCAATTCTCTTTGTTTCCGACTGCTGCTCAGCTTTTTTAGGCAGCGTAACCTTTAAAACGCCGTTTGTATACTCCGCTTCAATCGCGCTTTCATCTATATTTGAAATATCAAAGCTTCTGCAATATGAGCCGTAGCTTCTTTCTCTGCGGATATATTCTCCGTTTTTATTCTTTTCATCGTTTTCTGACTTATGCTCTGCACACAGGGTAAGAACGCTTCCGTTTACGTCAATTTTTATGTCCTCCTTATTGAAACCGGGCATTTCACATTCCAGAATATATTTTCCGTCCTCGTCCCTGATATCTGTACGGCAGCGGTTTACTGAAGAAAAGTCCTTGAAAAAGTCCTTTTCAAATTCCCTGAACGGATTCCACAAATCATTTCTTTCATAAGGGGTAAGTCCAAACATAATTGTTCCTCCTGATTTTATTGTATTTCTTTATTATTCTATTTTTCAATCCTTTTATTCGTTACACAATCCTCCGGCGCCTTATCCTCTCTTAACCCTTTGAAAACAGGCTGACGCATTCCGCCGTTTTCCGTTTTCATCATATACTTTACTGTGCATACAAGCTCCCGCTTTACCCAGACTGCGGTTTCATTTCCTTTTGGGATTTCTGAAAACGGACAGTTAGTTTTATTCAACGCTTTAATTCTCCGGAAAGGCTCTCCGCCTACTCCCAGCGTCACATGACCTTTATACATAAGCCGTCTCTCGCTGTACTGTCCCAGAATTATGCTGTTCATGCTGTTTTCCTTCGGAACGTAACCGAGTACAACAAAATCATCATCAAGCAGATATTTTATTTTTATCCAGTCCTTTGTACGGCGGTCAAAATAATATCGGCTGTCCTTTCTTTTGGCTACAATTCCTTCAAGCTCGTTTTGCTTTGCAAGCTCATAAAAAGCCACGCCGTTTTTCTCAATGTATCTTGATACGGCAAAGCTTTCGTTTTCGGATTTTATAACTTTCTGCAATAAATTCTTTCGTTCGGTAAGCGGAAGATTTGTCACCTGCCTGTCCTCATAATACAGTATATCAAAGGCGGTAAAGCAAGCGGGGTATTTCTTTGCCGCCATTTCTATTTTTACGGGATTGCTCATAAGACTGCGTTTCTGAATCTCAAAAAAATCAGGCTTTCCGTCCCTGATAACCGCAAGCTCTCCGTCAAGTATACAGCGGACGTTAATGCTCTTGTGTATGTCCGAAAGCTCCGGTACTTTTGGTAGCATTAAAATATTACGTTTGTTTTTCAGAATCGTTTTATCTTTATCCAGATAAGCTATGCACCGTTCTCCGTCAAGCTTTAGTTCATAGATATATTCCTCGCTGTCAAAGGGCTCTCCCTCCGCTCCGATTAACATTGGATTGATATTTTTAGTTTCCCATATATCGGTCATTTTTTAGCGCCTATCTGCTCGAGACTTTGCTTTAAGGCTTCCATAATATCAATAGCCGTTACCTTGATTTCCGGAGATGAAGCGACGATATCTTTTCCGGCAATTTTCTGCTCGATTATTTCACGCAGTCTTACCTGATACTCGTCCTTATACAGATTCGGTTCAAAGTCCTTAACCATTGAATTGATAAGGGTTTTCGCCATTGTAAGCTCCGCCTCGCTTATGTCGGGGTGCGCGGGCTCTTTAGGCGCCTGCTTTACCTCGTCTGCGAAAAACATTGTTTCAATGAGTATGCCGTTATCGGTAGGAATCAACGTTAAAAGCTTTTCCTTGGTACCCATAACGGTTTTGGCGATAGCAACCTTGTTTTCGTCCTTCATAGCCTTACGAAGCAGCTCAAAGGCTTTGTCTCCGCCGGCTTCCGGGACTGCGTGATAGGTTTTGTCATAATATATCGGACGTATGGAATTTAAGTCTGTAAAATGCAGAATGTGAATGGTTTTATCCTTTTCGGACTTGGCTTTTTCAAAATCCTCGTCAGACATAATGACAAATTTGTCCTTGTCGTATTCAAAGCCCTTTACAATATCCTTTGACGATACCTCCTTGCCGCAGGAAGCGCAGACCTTTTTGTACTTTACTCTGCTGCCGTCCTCTCTGCAAAGCTGATTAAAATGTATATCGTTATCCTGTGTGGCTGTATACAGTCCTACGGGAATATGAACCAAGCCGAATGAAATTGCTCCTCTGTGCGATACTGCCATATTGAACATCTCCTTTTTTAGTAGTATATCCATTCCGTAAAAAGTAATACTAATTAGGGTGATGATATGGTAAGAAAGGTTTATGTTGAGGTAACGGCAAAGTTTGATACAGAGGGGAACATAACTCCGCTTTCCGTAACATGGGAGGACGGTACGGTTTATGAGATAG
>UPZA01000039.1 GCA_900538575.1 uncultured Ruminococcus sp. | reverse complement strand
CAATCGGGAATTTCACCCTGCCCCGAAGACACTTTTATTCAGTTGTTTCCTCGCAATTATAACATCAACCACTTTTGGAAGCAATGAGTTGAAGAAAGTTCGGAAGCATTTCGGAAATCATCTTATACTCAGTTACAGTTTTTCATACGAAACTAAGTCAGTGAGTGGAATCCTCAGATGGTCATGTCTTTCTGTATCTGCAGCTTCTTCATTTCCATAACCGATTACTAAAATATTGATTGGCTCTAAATTATCGGGCAAATCAAATTCTTTCCGGATAACATCAGGCTGAAAGTAACATACCCATACGGTACCTAAACCTAATTCTGTTGCCTCCAACATCATATGGTCTGTTAGGATAGCTGCGTCAATGTCTCCGGTTTGCTTTTGGTCAAATGGGCGAACCCATGCTTTGTTATGATCTGCACATACAATAATTGCAAGAGGAGCATTATAAATATTTGCCCCTTTGCTGATTTTTTCCAGTCCCTCTTTGCTTTCTACTGCAATTAAGTGAACCGGCTGTAAGTTTGCTGCTGTTGGTGCAACATGAGCAGCCTGCAGAATTTTATCAAGCTTCTCTTTTTCTACCTTTTTGCTGCTGTAATTGCGTACAGAATACCGTTTTTTTGCAATCTCAATAAAATTCATCATAGTCAATCCTTTCTTTGTGCTGTATAATTTAATGGACTTATTCAATCGTCATACTAATTTTAACATGGTGCAGTAGAATAACAAGATTGCACTTTTCAGGTAGATACTTCCCTCAAAGAAAGTACCCAAAAAGGAGTGAATTTATAAAAATGAATTATCAAAAAGATCAATTTAGTTGTCCAGTGGAAGCCACACTTTTTCTGATTGGAGGAAAATATAAACCTCTCATTCTTTGGCATTTGATAGAAAAACCTTTGCACTACATGGAATTACAACGCTTAATTCCAAAAGCCACACCTAAAATGCTTTCACAACAACTTCGCGATTTAGAAGAATGTGGCATGATTCACAGAGAAGTAATTCCAGAAAAACCACCTAAAACCTTGTATTCACTTACCGCCTTTGGAAAAAGTATCATTCCGGTATTAGATTCTATGTGTAACTGGGGAATACACTTTCTTGAAGGATTGGATATTACACCGCCTTGTGGTTCAAAACTGTAAATAGTCTATTTGGGGAAGAGTAGACTGCCGTTTGTCGAATTTATATATGTTTTTTTCAAGTAACACAGGAAGCAATACTTGCAGCCTTATTTTATATAAAAAGAAGCGCCGGACAGAGCCAATAAGCCTATGTCCGGCATTTCCTATATCACGGATTCAAATTTATATCCACTGCCCAGTACAGTGCGGATATAGCCACCCTTTGGTGTATCCGGCGTCAACTTGCGCCGGATCTGACTGATGACACTGGCAACGGCGGTGCCGCAGTGTTCACCATCTCTATCCCATACAGCCTCGTAAATCTGGCTGGCTGAGAATACCCAGCCAGGATGACGAGCCAGATATGCAAGAACTGCAAATTCATGGTAAGTCAGAGTAACAAGTTGACCGTTGCAGGATACAGTTTGCTCCTTTAGCCGAATTTCAAGGTTTGGAAAGGAGAGGCTGGTGTTAGAGGGTGGGAGAGCAATATGGTCAAGCTCTGGTTCGTTTGCAATAGTTTCTATAATTTTATTGAGTATGTGTTCTTCGTGGTCTGCAACGGATAATATTAAAAATTTGCCCATATTGTTCACATCCTTTCTTCTCCTTATGTGCATAAGCAGTAGGTCTGTTTTTTGTTTGATCCCATATGGAACTAAGATATCACTGGTTTTATTTGATTTTTTCTCCATAAAAGTGTGTTAGACAACAGATGTTTTGATACCTCCGCGCCCGGCGTTTTTTCAGCCTATTAACTGATCTACATAGGTAATCAGGGGATGCAGTTGTTTCAGGCGAAACATCTCAAATAACTTATCTGAACTTACCCATTGAACATCTACAACTTCTGTTTCCTGTAAACGCATTTCTTCAATCTTTATATCCCTATGAAACAGCCAAACATCGTAAAAATCCTGCACATTTTCCCGTCTGGTCTGATAAATCAATTTTTCACTTCCGGGAGTAAGCAGTATTCCTAATTCTTCTTTTACCTCTCGGATTGCTCCTTGCAAGCTGGTTTCCCCGGAAAATACAGAACCACCCGTACATTCCCAATAAAGAGGGTATTGCTTTTTCGGATGCCGCTGTGATAAAAGATACTGCCCCTGCTGGTTGACGATCCATACACTCACAGATAAATGATACAGCCCTTTGGGTATGATTTCTCCACGGCACATTGTTATTCCAGACTTTTCCCGTTTTGCATTATATAAATCCCATTTTTCCATTTTCATACCTCTTTGTGTGGGATCGGTGCTTGCCGAAAATCAAGTAAGTAAATATCCGCAATCCTTTCTATTTCTGTACGCTGATCTGCGGAATACTTATCATAAATCCCACCTGCTAACATACGGGCTGCCTTTGCGCTTTTAATTGCTGGAAGCACATCATCAAACACAATACAGTGTTCAGGTGCAACCCCTAATTTTCTTGCGGCCAATTCAAAGACATCCGAATATTCTTTTCCCCGCTGAACCTCATCTGTTGAACATAGAGCGTCAAATAATTCTAAAATAGAATTGTTCTTTAAGCATGGAATATAGAGCTTTTCCGGCAACCCCGTAGCAACTGCAAGTTTTATTCCATGTTCTTTTAAGCGCAGAAGATAATCAAGGGCATGGGGCAGCAGACCGACATGGTTACTGTATTCCTCGACCGCCATATTATTCCATTCCTCAATAATTCCCTCTACCGTTTCCTGCAATCCAAAAAGATCAATGGTATATTGTGCGGCTTCCTCAAAACTCCTTGCACATATTTCAGTTACATAATTTTCCGGGACGGGAAGATTTCTCTTTTTCAAAAACTGAATATCTATATGCTCCCATACATCCATTGAATCCAGAATTGTTCCATCTAAATCAAAGATTGCCGCATTAAAATCCATGTTTCTTTTCCTTTCCGCAAAATAAATCTTTCAGTTCCGCAGCAGCAGCTTTTATATCAGACTGCGCTATGATGGCAGATACAACAGCCAGCCCGTCAATTCCCATGGGCTTGAAACGCCCTGCATTTCCCTTATTGATACCGCCAATAACAACTATCGGCAAAGAAACGGCTGCGCGGATTTTCTGTAATTCTTCCATTGATACAGAATCAGCGTCGGTTTTAGTTCCAGTAGGGAACATTGCGCCAACTCCCAAATAATCTGCACCATCCTGTTGTGCCTGTATTGCTTCTGCAATGGAAGATGCAGATACTCCCAACAGCATATTTTCCCCAATTACTTTGCGGACGGCAGCCGCAGGTAAATCATGCTGTCCAATATGTACCCCCGTAACCTGCACAGCCATTGCAATATCTATCCGGTCGTTTATGATAAGGGGAATATGGTATTTATCCGTAACCTGTTTCACGGCAACAGCCTGATTGTAAAATTCTAATGAGGACAATTCTTTTTCTCGGAGTTGTATCATTGTGCAGCCTCCTAAAATTGCCTGTTCTACCGCTTCTGTCAGGCTATCGCAGCTCATTAGTTGACGATCAGTAACAAGATAAAGTGTATAATCAAAGTTCATTTTGCACCTGCCTATTCTTTAGATAAACCATGCTGATACAATTCGTAGAAATGGTGCGTCGGGCCACAGCCTTTTCCAATCGCAAGAGAGTGTTCGATTGCCATTGTGACATAAGCCTTTGCAGATTCGACTGCAAGCGGAACACTTTTTCCCTTTGCAAGCTGGGAAGCGATTGCAGAAGAAAAGGTACAGCCTGTCCCATGAGTATTTTTCGTATCAATGCGGGATGTTTCAAAATGGTAGAAATTTTCTCCATCAAATAGGACATCAACAGCATTTCCTATATGATGTCCACCCTTGACAACAATCGCCTTACAACCCATGGCATATATTTTTCTTGCGGCAGCCTCCATATCTGAAACTGTGGAAATCTGCATATCCGCTATTTTCTCTGCCTCTGGAATATTCGGAGTAAGTACATCGGCCAGTGGAATTACTGTGTCTATCAAGGTGGAAACCGCCGTAGGATTCATCAATGGGCAGCCATTTTTGGCATACATAACCGGGTCGATTACGACATTTTGGGGCTTATATTGTAATAGTTTCTTTGCCACCGCTTTCATACATTCTGGTGTAGAAAGCATACCGATTTTTACTGCGTCCACTTCAATATCTTCAAATACGGCGTCAATCTGTTTTTCAATCATATCCGGGGTAATATCTTGGATGTCGATAACACGGCTGGTGTTCTCTGCAACAACAGAAACAATAACACTCATTCCAAATACACCGTGAGCAGAAAAAGTTTTCAAATCAGCCTGAATACCTGCACCTCCGCTGCAATCTGATCCGGCAATGGACAATACTTTTTTCATTTTGCATTTTCCTCCATTCTCTCGTTCCGATAGGCCATCTTCCAAAAAGCAAGCTCTAACAAACTTGCTTTTTCAAAAATATCAGCCAGATACTTTTTATTTGCTACTGATAACCCGGCACATTTATGCTCTGCAAAAGCAGACCATTCTTTGCAGCTTTCTGCATATTGTTCATCCGCATAATCTTTGATAAAGTCCCAATATCTTGACTGTCTGCTTGTAGGAACAGCCGCCAATTTGCGGAATATATAGCTGTAACTTAGCATACAGGGAAGAACCGCCATTAAAATTTCTTCATTCTTTCCATGTGACGCAATCTCAAACATGAAATCAATGTAATTTTGATTTTCAGGCAAAGGGGCGATCAGTTCAATATCATCATCTGTTATGCAAAATTGCTTTAGATAATCCAGCCGCACTTCCGATTCCGTATCATTTACAAAGTTCAGCATGGAGTAGTAAAGCTGAATTTCTCTTAATGTAGCAGCATGAAAAATTGCCTTTCCGTATATGCGGGCATAGTTTTTCAGATAGATACTATCCTGAATCATATATCTCTTGAATTTTTCAAGAGGTAGCTTTCCAGTTTGCACTTCCTGCACAAATGGGGTAGCTGCACATTCTTCCCAAATGGGGATGTTGTGGGTTAAGATGTCTTTCATAAATGCCATGTTTGATCCTCCTAAGATAAAAAAATAGAGCCTCTAAAACAATTAGAAGCTCTTTCAGACGCAATACGAGCGTAAGAAATTGCTTCCCTACGCCGGTATTAGCCGACAGGTCCAGAGGTCAGGTCTTACCTTTTTCAACTTGTTCAGTTCCCTCGCAAACACATATCATATCTTATTCAATTAAAAAAGGACATTCCCAAAACAGAGAATGTCCAAAAAATACGAATCTGTATTCTTCAGCTCCCTGCGTTGGTATTAGCCAACAGGTTCAAAGGGTCAGGTTTTAACCTTCTCAACTACAAGGTAGTCCCCCTGCTTGAGTATTATTATAGTTAAGAAGTCCCCAAAAGTCAAGTCTACGCATTTAGGGCGATAAAAGTCCACGGAAATCAAGGGTTTTTCCGCATGGTCGGCAGGCAGGTGGATAA
>UPZA01000038.1 GCA_900538575.1 uncultured Ruminococcus sp. | reverse complement strand
TCAATTGCGTTTCTATCAGTTTCATGAATCCAACCGCGCTCTGAATCGTATACAGTTATATTCTTTTGACGCTTAGCGTTTTCCAACGCCTGTTTAGTCTTTTCAAGATCAATTTCTTCCTGTTTTTCTTCATTAACTGATTTCAAAGCGTCGATCTGTTCCTGGATAGCCTTTATCTGAATCTCCTTTAATCCTTTATATACTTCTTCTTCATATTGACGATATTCGTCGAGCAAATCGGTTTTATTTTTAAAGTATTTCTCATTCAAATCAAAAAGACCGTTATAATACTCCTCTTGGGAGATAACGTTCATATTAAGTAAATGATCCAATTCGGATTTTTCTTTGTTAAAGGCTTCTTTGATAGAATTTATATATTCTTCAGCAATTTTTTCAGCGTCTTCTGTGTTTGATTCAAAGGAGAAATTGAAAGATCCTAAAGCCATTAATTGAAGTTTCTGGGCGTCTAATTTACCACCATATTCTTGTATGTTATTATATAGTTCAGTTATTTTTTGAAGTTTATCCGAATTCATTTCAGAATTAAGTAATAAATCATATTCTTCGTTTAGTTTTTTTAGTTTCTCAGTGGTTTCGTTAATACTGTTTTGTAATTCAACTTTTTTATTATTAATTTGAGCTTGAGTTAAATCATTGATTTTATCTGTAAGGAGAACAGTTTCGCCAGTCATTGCATTATAAGCCATTGCATCAGTATAGCCTGCTTCGCCTAATGCTAATATAGTACTTGCTGATATTCTTCCAAACTCCTCTTGCTCTTTTATAGCAGATTGTATTACTGATTGAGAATTACTAAAATTATTTATTGATTCCTTGTTTTCATTAAGTTTATTTGTCAGTAAATCTAGATATTGACTATATTCTGATGTTAAATCAATAGTTTTTTGCAAACTGTTAATATTTAAGTCAAAAGATTTTGTGACAGAATTTATTCCAAGTTCTTCAAGCTTATGTTGATATACAATATCATTCGTAGTTCTTCCGGTTTTTTTACGCCATTCTTCTAACTTTTGATATTCGTTACTTTGCTGTGACGTCAATAAAAAAACACTTTTGCTTTGATTTAAATTTTCAGTAATAGAATCTTTTTGAGAACTTATAAGTTTATCTAACGCTTCTCTATTAAGAGTATATGATTTGGTTGCCGCATTAAAGCCTATAGCAGAATCTAACCCTATATCGCGTAATTTCTTTACTGTAAAATTGCTGCATATCTGATATGCAATACCTATTTCCGTATATTTAGGAGTAACAATTAACACATCTCTTGTCGGATAATTTGAGAAATCATTTAATAAGTCCTTTCCATCCCAATTCATATATTTACATAAAAAGCTAAAATAGTATATATTATAATACCGCAAACTAAAAAACACATGTAAATATATCTCAACACCGCATATATTATAATCTGAGTCATTATGGTAAAAATATCAACCATTATTTACTCTTTCCTAGATTGTTTAGATATATATTTTATATTAAAATAAACTTTTGGTTATCATGCTAATCTCAATCCCACCCTTAGATCAGGGCAAAACATATACAAAGGGCAGGGGATAGTCTGTCCTTTTTGGAACTGTGTGTATATTCACGCTATAAGAGTTACCTATAGATTAGAGTACACCTTTACCTTTGCCGTAAGGTAGTTGCCGTCTACTCGTTGAACCTTTTATATCTCACGACATAACTTGGCTGCTGATTATACATTTTGCGCCGTTTAAAGCGCCGGACGTCAGCGCTAATTTTATTAGCTTTTTCTCAGCATAGTCCATCTCTGCTATTGTTTCAGGATTTCTCCACCCTTATAAAGCCATGCTATAAGCGGAAGCAGAGCTTTAGCAATTCCCAGCAATTTGACAACCTTATTTTAAAACGCGTTTCATCCTATGTATCATATATATCATAAAATACGGCAATACATAAGCGGGCGTATTCGGTTCACCTACGTTTTTAAAAGAAAGAACTGCCGCAACCGACAATCCCAAAGTTTTAACAAGACCTAATTTATCTATTATATTAGTTAAAGCTTGCAAAAATGATGTAAATACGTCTAAAGTGCTTTTTAATAAATCATCGTTAATAAAAGCCTGTGAAAGCGCGGAAAATTCTGTTTTTATTCCCTGAATTTTACCTTGTAAAGAATCTAAGTATACATTATATTCTTTCATTGCGCTCCCGGAAGAATTCAAAGAATCGTTTAGTATATTCTCAGCTTGCGACATATTAGTAAGCGGCTTTTGTATAATATCCTCCCGCATGACTGCCGGTTCCGTGGGCATATGTGTGATCTCCCTCCGCATGACCGCCGTATTCCGCTACAGTATATTGTCCCTCCGAATGACTTCCTTTGCCTTCTGCATGGGTATAATACCCCTTTGCATGAGCCCCTCCGCCATCTCCGGCAAAAGTTCCGATTCCCTCTGCATGAGAGCCGCCGCCTATTGCCATACTCTCGGTCCCTTCAGTATGAGCGGCTACGCCAATTGCAGTTGTACGATCTCCTTCAGCATGTGCATATCCTCCGGCGGCTGTATTATTAATATAATCGTTAAATATTTCCGAGGTCTTATCGCCTTCATATATGCTTTCGTTATACTCAAACGTTTTCCCTTCGGTGTTTTCTCCTACGCCCTTGACGTTTGATCCCGTAACAACCGGCTCGCCGTTTCTAACTTCAATATAAGCTGTTTTACTTGTTAACAATTTCCTGTACAATACCTGAACTGTGTCGCCCACAGAAAGTAATTCGCCTGTTTTATTAAGCAGCTTAACTGATAATCCATCTGTAGTTCTGACAACAGCTCTTGAATTATCGGGCTGTACATATTCAACAACAGCGGTAATTTTTTTAATATTTTCGTTGGAGTTATCGCTATTAATCCATTTACTGAAATCTATTTTGCTCAATTTGCGTCGTCCTTTCTTTTAAAAATATGAGTGCAGCGGAAGTTCTTGAATATTGCATATATTAAGGCTGTAATTAGCAGGAGATAAAGGTATGCTTATTTCCTCAATGAGATAATCGGTATGATAATTCGCAGTTGATTTCTCAGGAAGCCTTATAATTTTATTGACGTCGATATGTGGCAGGGGAGAGCATAGCAATGTGCCGGATATAGACGGAAGCAGTTTTTTCTTTAACAAATACTCGGCATAATCCTTACATCTTTTCTCGTTATAGCCCATAGCGGTTTCTTCTATGTCTGCCGCTTTGATACCTATATTTGTTACTCTTAAAGAAGACATAGGATAATCGTTAACAGCCGTATAGGAATAGGTTATTTCATCGGAATTGTTGCCGGTAACGGTTATTTGATTAATCACGTTTCCATAATTGTAATTAAAATTTGCTTCGACATACTCAGGGGCATTTCTTTTAAATTCATATACCGGAGCTTGTCTTAAATAATCGTCGGTAATATTAGGTTCAAAAACCAGACGGCCGTTTACGTCGTAGTAAATATCTGAATTAAAAGCGGTCGCTATTTCAATAAGAATATCGCCTATAGTTTCATTTGCCGTTTTTTCTATATCATGGGGAATCTCTTCGCCGAAAAGCTGCGAATTAATAATAGGAATCATCGAATCGGCAGGATATCCGTTTCCCATATCAATGGTTATAATATCCCCAATAAGTTTACCAAGTTTTGATCCGGCGGGAACATGGTATGTAGTTTGCAAAGTATGCTGATTTAAATCCTTTGTAAAGAATCCGAATTTATCAACTCCCGAAATATGAAGAATGTTGTTTTTTAAATCATAATTTGAATCCGTAGTAACAAATACCCCTTGAGAAAACCAAAATATAACGTCGTCCTGATAATAAGAATGATTCTTTTTATATAAACCAATATATATTTTAAATTTTCTGTTAATAAAAAAGGAGCTGTATTCGTTATCGGGAATACAGCTCTCATTATAGTCATTTATAGTTAAATCGCAAGTTCTTCTTACTCCTTGATTATATTTTATATTAATACTGCCATTAACAGACGATATGCTTGAAGTTATTTCACCGATCGTATTTTCATAATGATCCAGCAATTCCGCTTTAACTCTGAGATTTATTTCCGTGTCTGCACACATGCTTAAATAATAAGAATTGATTACATTGTAAAACTCCTTCATTTCAATCACCCTTCCGGATCAGTTTATTATAGCTATTTCATTAATATCTCTGCATTCAGTGTAGGAAAAGCTTAGGGTTGTAGGTATGCCTGAATAAGAATAATCATAGGATATTGTCGGGTTATCTGAAATACTGACGATCCATGTTTCTCCTTTGGGATTTTTAAGCAAAAATATACTGTTGTCAGATATAAATTCTCGCCATGCTTCGATCATATAAATCGTATCCTGAAATTTCATTTCGGGACATTTAATCTGCGACAGCTTACAAGTAAGCGAACCGGATATATAATTATTGTCATTGATTGTTATTTTAGGCTTGGCGCAGCAGCCCTCATGAAGATAATGATTTAAATTCTGCGTTATTTCACTTTCCTCCGGATCAATATATAAGTTCCAGTATTCGTTCATCTGAAATCTTTCCCTGTTTGGTTCAAAGGAATTAAGATCAGTTCTGCGTATAAGAGAATAAATAGTCCAGCAACGCCAATTCGGAGATAGGATTTCAGACAGATATTCGCTTCCGTATACCCATCTATCAGACTGCTTGACGATTGGAATTATTCTGTATCTGTATAGTTTTTTAGACGCGGCAAGATAATCATGGCAGGGGAGATAGTTAAAAACAATTCTTCTTTTCTCTCCAGTTACCGTATCCTCTCTTTCTATTAAAACCTTGTTGTTACCCATATTATAGTCTATAACAATATCGTTTCTTTCATTTTCAACGCCGCAATTAAAACTGTAATTTTTATCTGCGGTACTGACTGATGTAAAGCGACCTGAAACAGAATTTTCAGTTTTCATATTGTTCTGCGCGGTAACTTCTAATTTTACCGTATAGGATGAATCGCTTAATATATCGTTAAATTCATATTTTAAGGTTTGATTGTAAATTAATTCCGATTCCCTCACAAGAGTAAGCTTTCCTCTGAATACGGAAACCTGTGAAGCAATGGGAGGAATAATACTAAAGCCTTCTTTAACAGTTATTATATTGTTAATATAGTCATAGCTTTTTACTATTCTCGTTTCAGATACAGTATATGAATTCTCTGTAGAATAAGTAACGGTAACATAATCGTCTTCAAATATGGAGAAAATCAATCCTTCCGGTACAGATACAGGTATGGTATCTTCGGAAACAGAATCGGAATCCCTTACAACAGCGTCGATTATACCGTCCGACTTTTCATCTTTAAACAAGGAATATTTATAATTTTTAATACCTATATCTTGTTCCTGGGAATAAGACGAGGCACATTCAATATTCCCGAATTCGTTTAAAGAAACATCAGGTATAATTACAGGCCGTTTTGCACATTCAAAAAAATATTCGGGGGAAGTAATATAATTTTTATATATTTTATATGTTGTTCCGGCAGGGGGAATCGCGGAAAAGGGGGCTTCCAAGGTAACGAGAGTTCTGTAATCGTAATTGCCGTAACCGTCGTCTGTACCGTATTTCAAAGTCGGATTATAATTAGTAATCATTCTTCGTTCTTTTACAGTCCCGTTATCAATTTCCATGCAG
>UPZA01000037.1 GCA_900538575.1 uncultured Ruminococcus sp. | reverse complement strand
CATACTCTGTTTCGGTATATTTCCTGCCCAGATCATCGTAAACGGTATTTGTTGTAAGTCCGTTGCTTACGGTTTTCGTAATTCTTCCCATATTGTCATAAGTATACGACTTGCTGACATTCTTGGAAGAATCATTGGAATTTACCGTATTTGAAGTAAGCACACGATTCAGCGCGTCATAAGTGTTGGTTGTCACATTGTCGTTAGCGTCAGTTGATGTAAGGATGTTGCCGTTTAAGTCATAAGTAACCGTACCCGAATTGTAGCCTGTGCTGTCGGTTGTTCTTACCGCTCTCAGCCAACTGTCATACTCATAATTTGTTGTCAGATATGAGGTATCGTTTTCGGAGGACATACCCGTATACATCTTGATCTGAACGCCTGCGTTGTTGTAAAAATATTTTGAAATATTCTTTTCGCCGTTTGCAGTACCGTCGCTGAGAGTTACCTTTTCAAGCAGGCCCATTGCGTTGTACTGATTCTGCGTTACGCTGTACTTCGGAGTATTCGAATTTTCCTTCTGAACAGTTTGAATTGTTTTGATAACATTTCCGTTTTTGTCATACTGATTTTCTGTTATGGAATTTTTATCAGTATTAAAAGGAGTATATGTCTTAGTCAGCTTGTTAAGCGTACCGTACTCATATTTTGTGGTATTGTTAAGAGCGTCAGTCTGACGAGCAAGCTGTCCGTTGACGTAATACGCGCTTGTACGCTTGGTTTCGCCGTTGGTCTTTTCCGTTACCGCATTGCCTCTGAAATCTGCAAGAGTTTCCGTTACAACCTGCTTATTGGCTGTGATATATGCGGTCTTGATTGTCTTAAGTCCGCTGCATGATTTCGATGACGAACTATCAAGAGCAGTGTAAACGTTAAAGCCGTGATTCTTTACAAATTCATAAGCCGTTGAAGTCAGAATCTGTTTTTCGGCGGCTGCTTTCCACTTGAAATACGTTGCTTTTTCACGCTGTAAACCGTCGTATTCAACAATATTTATCGTACCGTCGGGATTTGTTGTTTCAGTAACATTTCCGTATGCGTCATATTTAAATGAAGTTACATTTCCAAGCGCGTCGGTCTGTGCTTTAACGCTGCCGCTTGGATAGTATGAGGTAAGAGTTCCATGACTCTTATCGGTAGAATAATTAGGGCTGTACTCGGCAGTCTTTCTGCTCAGCTTGTCATATTCCGAAATCGTAATTGCAGCCGTATTTCCCGTACCGAAATCGCTTACCTTTGTTACATTGTTGAATTTATCGTATTCATATTCCTTTACAGCGTAAATATTCTTGGAAATATCAACGCTTGTTTTTTCTTTTGATACCTGAAGCTGATTGTTGTATTCATACTCAACAGAATTAACAACAGTATTTCCGTCCTTAATAACTTTCTTTATCGGCAGTCCCTTTGCATTGCCGGAAGTTCCGTATGTGTACTCGGTCACATTCCCTTCGGGATCGGTAATTGTGCGTACCAGACCTGCAATCGAAGCCGTTTCGCTTGCCGGATAGTAAGTGTAAACCGTCATTGCATAATCAGTGTAATCAATAGTACTTAAATCAAAGCTGTTCTTAGCTATATCAGCCGCATTTGAAACAGGGGAGAGACTCTGATATGATTTCAGCACGTTCACGCCTGAATTATCGTACTCGTTAATTACAACATTGTTGCTCTCGTCAACCTGAACCAGCGGCATGTTTTTATCGTTGTAACGAGCTAAAGTGAATGTGCCGTCGGGATTTGTGGTCTTGATTACATTTCCGTTATCATCACGCTCATACTTGGTAGTATTGCCCATGATGTCGACGCTTTCCTTAATTTCATCATACTTGTTTTCATCATCGATCATGTTGTAGGTGATTTTGTCAACCTCGTATGTCTGACCGTCCGTTTCAACGGTATTTGTCTTAACAGCATACTTTTCATCGTAATCGTAAGTGAAAGTCTTGATAAGCTTATCGCCATCATACTCTTTCAGACCTGTCTGCTTGAAAGCCTTGTCATAGGTATATTCCTGCTTGAGTCCTGCGGAATTTATGAGATAATTTACTGATCCGTTATCGTTGTAAACAATTGTATCAGTAACCTCGTCATAGCAATTAGTGATCTTGCAGAGTCTGCCGTTTCCGTCGTATTCATACTTTTCCGTACCGCCCGAAACGCTTGCAGCGGATACAAGTTGGAAATCGCTGTTGTAGGCATACATCACAATTCTATTGGCAGCTGTATCTTCAATTTTGGTAATACGTGAATGTTCGCTGTTTCCGTTGTAAGTAATTTTGTAGTTTCTGCCCGTAGAATCGGTCACGATTCTCTGATTGTTATTCATTGCGGAAATTGTAAGCTTATTGCCGTTAGCGTCCTTGACCCAGTCAAGCTCTCCGTCTGAATTGAAGTGATACTTGGACTGAGCCGCGTTTGTAATTGTGTATTCATCGCCGGATTTTGTCATTGTGCTGTGTGCGTTAAGGCACTCGAATCCGCCGTTGCCGTCATCCTTGAACGTTGTATTGGAGCCGTCGGGGAGTACCACCTGATAGTAACCGGGGGCAGGAATTACGATTTTGCCCACATCGATATTGAAATCCCAACCGATACCGAAACTGCCTTCCTCATCGCTCATGGAGTTGTATGTTCTGACAAAATCAGATTTGACTCCGGGAGAGGCAATGCTTAAATCGGTAAAGGATTTTGTGTAGTTGCCCGTTGCAATATGAACTCCGTCGCCGATTTCTCAGCCTTTGCGGTAGAGGGTATAGTCGGGCAGATCATATGGTCTGAACCAAGGACGAAACCAATAAAGATCAGATGAATATCCATAAGGGAAAATTAACCCTATGCAATATCCGTCTGCGTCTACATAATCAAAATTAAAGCGGCGCTGGGTGTTCAGGCTGCCATCCTCGTTGTTTATATACGTTTCCGGGTTGTCCCATAAAATCGTCTGTTTGCCATACGGATAATAGAAAACTATTGAATGTGTTCCGCTTGAATATATGGCTTTTTCTCCTGCCGCTTCGTTTACGTTCCAATGCTGTCCGTAGAAAAGAATTGTACCTGCTGTCCACAAGCCCTCACAGTCGGCAAGAGTTGTGTAATACCAGTTTTCCGTCACCATAAGAATGTCGGCGTCGTTAGTCATAATAAGCTTATCATAGCTCTGAGCCTGTCCGAAATTAAATTCGCCGTTTATGAGGAGCTGACCGCCGTTTAAATCAAGCGTAACGCCGTCAAGCAAATCAAGATTGCTTGTCATAAACGCCATGTTTCCGTCTATGGCAAGTATATGACCGTTTAAGTCAAGGTTGGTGTTATACAACCAAGTTCCTGTACCGTTATAGCAATCGCCCGTAAGCTTAATGCTGTAGATATAGTTCGCTCCGGAAGTATAGCCGTTAAACTGACTTGCATACCCTGCAAACCAATTGTAATCTGCTTCTGTGATAACTCCGTCCTCGTCCTTGTCCATGTATTCCTTGAAGTCATCGTCACCCACATAAGAGCCGCCGTGATTTTCAAGAATATAATTGTAATCGTCAGCGTCGATAATCCCATCACCGTCAATGTCGAGTTCAGAGATATATCCGTCCTCGCCTTTCTTTTTCTCATAGTGGTCGCGGTCGATTATATCAAAATCTTCTGCGTCAATGCTGCCGTCACCGTTCATATCAAAATCGGCTACATAATCCCCTGATGCCTTGCGAAGTCCGATAAAACCCTGTACATATGAAGCGTCGTTTGCATTTATTACTTCATCGCTCCATTTGTCATTGTCGTTTTCGTTATATGTACTATCGCCGGGGTAAAGCATTTCAGGATTGTCAGCCGTACCGAACTGGTAAGAACCGTGTCCCATGTTTTTATAGAACCTCGGCAGGTAACCGTCGCATTCAATCTTTACATTGGTCGAAGCCCCCAGTCCTCCTGCTTGTACGCTGAAAAAGCCGTCAGCATTTGCGTAAGCTTCTGCCGCCAAGTCCCAATCGTTGAAAATTAGGATTTTTACCTTTGAAAGGTCGGAATATGTGCCGTACTGACCTACATAGCCTGTAATGTTCAATCCGCCGGAATCAATAGAAGATTCTCTGGAATCCATGCTGAAAGCTGATATTCCTGGAAGTGAAAAATAGTCCACCTCTCCGAGTCCGTTTACAGCGTTGTTAAACTCTTTTTGCAATTTATCCGCATTTTCAGATAGCTGCAGGGATTCCTTGATTCCTGCAATTGTTTCCGCATGGACAATTCCCTGCGAACTGCCGTCGCCGTAGATCATTACCTGTCCTACGAAAACTACTGCCAAAGCTCCGGATAAAAGCTTTGAAAATAATTTCTTCATTGTTCTTACCTCCGTCAAATATTTATGTCACTATTGCCAGTAATGTATGTCGAATTACACCATATACTGGATTATGCATTGTTATATTATCATATAATTTATATTACAGCAATACTTTTGTTAAAATTTTGTATAATGTCATATGTTTATATAAATATTTGGTGTTTATTTGTATAAATTCACAAATTTAAAAAAAGAGTGCAGAGTTATTTTTCTGCACTCTCTTTATTAAAGTTTTAATCAGATATTTTTTCAAAGGTCAGCTTATTTATATCATCAGGTAAAAACTTATTATCAGTTATTTTCAATTCAAATTCTTTTTCATTTTTAAAATTAAATTCGCCTGAAAACAGCTTTATTTCTCCGTCATCTGCTTTATTATAATCCTCTGTTTTGTAAAATTCCATAATGTCGCTTGTTCCTATGATACCCATAGACAGATTTGTATTTTCATCATTTAAAATCAATTCTCCGCTATATGCAGCGCTCGATTCACTATTATTATCATATATAACTTTCATGTTAATTTCTTTGCACGCCCATGCAGTTGCTTTATTCGGATGAATATATTTCTGATTAAGCTTATGCTGCCTGTATCCTAATAATCCATCTATCAGAAGAATTGCAGCTATTGCAATAAGTATTATAGCTAAAATAAGTATTACAATTTTAAGTCTTTTCTTTCTTTCCATATTTACCTCATTATTTAAATACATATCCAATTATAAAATTATTTTTACTTTCAATCATTTTTTTGAAGCCTTTTTCCGTATATTTTTTAGGTGTAATTTCATTACAATTATAATTTGGCAAATAATAACATTTTGTCTTTTTATCATACCAGTATGCAACTGTATGTATTCCTTGTTTCCAAAATAATTTTCCGTTATTATTCCAAAAAGAAATTATTCCGCATTTTTTGCCTGTTTTTGCATTATCGTAAAATTTTGATTTACGATACCAGGAATTATATTTTACTTTATGCGCCTTAAAATAACTGCCTAACCGATATGGATCACTACCAAGTTTACCGCTTCTCACAAAATACATTCCATTCATTTCAAATTCCAATATTACTCCTGCAAGAAATACCTTCTTATTCATTCTTTTCATTGCATTATATGTAGCTATTATTTCGCAGCCTGTATTAGACAGATCTGAATCAAAATATTTCATGTTTGTTGTTGGTGCATTATGCTGTGCATATATCATTCTTTTATAATAACCATTCATTGCCTTTTTATTGTTATTATATCTGTTCATCATTTTCCCTTTTATTTGATCGTTAAATGCACAGTATTTGATATTATAGCACCATGACCCATTTTCATCAGAATTGTTTATTGGATCATTTTTGCAATAACTGTATAGATTCAAAACATCATTTACTATCATTTCAGGAGCATCTGCATTGATAAATCTGCCGATGTTAGCATCATAATAACGGCTATGTAAATAATAAAGCCCCGTATCACTATCATAGTAATATCCTCTATACCTTAGTGGATTCAGATGTGCAATGTATTCAGTGTCTTTTGCTACCGTGCAGTTTCCCCATGCATCGTATGTGTATTCGGCAACACATTCACCAGATCCGTTAAGTATAGCAATTATGTCACCTTGAATATTTGTTATATAGTAATACTGATTACCGTTATACTCAAAGCCTATAGGCGTATCATCGTCATAACGGAAGTACATGGTATTCCCTGCAAATGTCTGTGCCGAAAGTTTATCATCGTTCCAAAAATAGTTGAATTTAACATTGTTTATCGTCTTGCTTGTTCTCAGCCCGTCTGCGTTGTAAGTATAGGAAATCTTAATCCCGTCAGATCTTACTGCAGATTTAAGCATTCTGCCCATTGTCCATGTGAATTCCATGCCGTTGTAATAGGTCAGCGGATTTCCTATCTCGTCATAGATTATCTCGTTGCCGTTGTATTCGGTGAGTAAGTCTTTCCAGTTTGAATCATCATAAGAATATTCAGCTAAAGTTTCTATAATTTTTCCGCTATTGATCTTCTCAACTCTTACTATATTTCCACCTACGTCGTATGTATATTTTACTCCGTTTCCATTTCGTGCATCAAGGGTTTTAATAAGCTGGTATAATCTCAAAAAAGTAGACAGGAAAAAGAAAAAGAAGTAAAATAGAAGTA
>UPZA01000036.1 GCA_900538575.1 uncultured Ruminococcus sp. | reverse complement strand
GGTACCTGGAGTTCGATTCCGCAAGAGCCGCCAGAAGGTACATAATCAGAGCGGGTAAAAGGCTTGATATTTTCAGGATCGAGGAGGTAAGGGCGTGAATCTTGATGAAACTAAAGAGTATTTATTGCAGATACGAGACATCGATAAAAAAATAGCATCATTAAAGCGGTCTATAGAACAATGTGAAGAGAGGGCTACAAGTATAACGACTGCATACAACGAATTGCCGCCTCAGCATAATGGAGCTATTTCCCAAAAGGTAGCAAGCAATGCTGAGCGGGCTGTGGATTATGAAACTGATGTTAAAACATTGAAGGAAAAGGCGGAGCAACTGAAAATCAAGATAAGCCGCGAAATTTATAGTATGCCGAATAACACATATTCCGCGCTATTACGTGACTACTACATCAACGGGTTGCCTTGGGAGGATGTTGCTGAAAATATTGGTAAGGATTCTGATTATACAAGAAAAGTATTGCATCCAAATGCGCTTAAAGAATTTGAAATTATATTTTTAAATAAACCCGAAAACACCCGGAAATACCCTTTTATTCCGTAATAAAAAATGTTATTATTATGATGGCAAAAACCAAAATAAAAGCCAACGGGAAAAACAGTAGGCTTTCCGGGCGTGAAAGCGTCCGGTTCGCTTTTCCGTAATCAAAAATTAAAGAGGATAACATAACAGTAATCCTCTTCCTCTTAATTACAGAATTTTTAACTTAAATATTTTTTATCGCGCTAATCAAAGACTGTGAATTCCAACCAACCAGTTGATCACAATTGTCTTGTATTTTTTTAGGGATACGTTCTTGACCCCATGGTTTTATGCCGATTATGTGTTTTTTCATAGAAATTGCGGTATCAATTTCAAAATCGATCCATTCACTGTAGGCGGTGTACATTCCAGACAGAATAATAACGGCAGATGCGGGTCGAATTTGAATTTTTAATAATTCTTTTAATTGATTTTTCCCGACATTTGTATCGGGATCAATTATAGGATCATGTTGAGGTACTGAATAATTTTTGTAATTAAATTCTTTGTTTGCAACTGCAGAATCAAGCCAGTCAACGACCTTGTAATAACCGTTGTTATACTTCCAGGCATGACTGATGAATAAATTATATGTGTTCATGATATTTTTCCTTTCAGAAGGGGGGAGTTAATTTATGATTATTAAAAAATACAGAAAAAAACCTGTAATTATAGAGGCCTATATATCCGAGGAAGAATTAATTATACATACATTAGAGGGGGATATGAAAGCAAATAAAGGAGATTATATTATAACTGGCATAAACGGAGAAAAATATCCATGTAAACCTGATATTTTTATAAAGACTTATGAAGAAGTGTGAATTTATTTATTATTTGTTTTTGTATTAATGGACTTCCATTGATTATTTTCAGAGGATATAATTTGTTCAATATTTCTTACAAATAAGTTATCTACAGATTCATCTTCTTTGTTGTATGGCGCAGAAGAAGTTAAATAAATATGCTTTTGATATTTTAAAATTTCGCAAGTAGATCTGTATTGAATCCAGTATTCATGGTATTTATTTAGTTTTGCTATAGATTCTAAAATGGTGATTATAATTCCTAAAATGCCAATAATAATTGATATTAATAGAATATCTGAATATCCTGATAATAACGGTATAGTGGCTGCCAGAATAATTTCAATAATTTGAATTGTCTTATAGAGCTTTTGGCAATGTTTAGATTTCTTACTATACCACTCAATTTGTGGATCAAGCCGTTCTTTAATATATTCTTTTACATCCATTTAAATCTCCGATTATACAAGTTTTATTTATTATATACTATTTGTCAAAAAATGTCAAATAAAAAGAGGCTCTATTTTTAAATATAATAAGAAAAATTTATGTATATCATTCTAAAAACAAAAAATAATAGTTATAGAGGTGATGTGGTATGCTGGAAAAGGAAATAAAATTTAAATCAGAGGTAAAAACTACAAAGAAGAACATCAATCAGAATCAGGAGCATAACGTTAAAAAAGAAGCGTTAGGTCCTAATACGAGAAGATAATTTTTAAGCTCTGCTTTAGCAGGGCTTTTCTTATGCCCAACGAAAGGAAGGTGAGCCTGTAATGGCTGTATTAGAAAATGCAAGACATGAGAAATTTGTGCAGTGCCTCATCCAGGGAATGAGCCAGAGAAAGGCTTACCGCGAGGCATTTCCTGCTTCACAGAAATGGAAAGATACAACCGTCGATGTAAAAGCAAGCGCTTTGTTTTCAGATGGTAAGGTTTTGGTAAGGTATAGCGAGCTTCAGGAAGAGGCTAAGGATAACGCCATTATGAAAAGAAAGGACCGCATGATTGTATTAAGCGATATAGCGGCTGACGGTAATGAAAAAACGGAGGCAAGAATCAAGGCGATAGATACTCTGAATAAAATGGACGGAGAATATACCGGTAAGCTTGAATTGTCGGGTGAGATTAATTCTAAAAACCCTTATGCCGGTTTGACTACAGAGGAATTAAAGAAGCTGATCGGCAGTGGATAGAGAATTGATAAAGCTCGGAGCAAAAATCGAGCTTGCAAGGCGCGACTTTTTTGCTTACTGTAATTTAAAGGCTCCTGACTTCTACAAAGCAGATAGACGATATTTGGTTGATCTTTGTAATGAGTTCCAGGATTTTATACAGTCTGACGACGAAGTAATGATCGTAAACGAGCCGCCCCGACATGGCAAGTCTCGGACTGCCGGACTGCTGGTTGAGTGGGTGCTGGGAAACGATAAAAATCAAAAGATCATGACGGGCTCATATAACGAAACGCTTTCAACTATGTTTTCTAAAAACGTTCGTAACGACATAATGGAGGCTAAAGCCGATGTATATAAACCCGTTTTTTCCGACGTGTTTCCCGGAGTATCGATTAAGCGCGGCGACGGAGCAATGAATTTATGGAGCTTGGAGGGCGGATATAATAATTATCTTGCAACTTCTCCGACCGGTACGGCGACGGGATTCGGCGCAACGCTGCTCATTATCGACGACCTTATAAAAAATGCCGAGGAGGCAAATAACGAATTGACAAAGGAAAAGCACTGGGTATGGTTTACAGATACTATGCTTTCCCGATTGGAGGAGGGCGGAAAAATTATAATAATTATGACGCGCTGGGCTTCGGATGATTTAGCGGGCCGCGCTTTGGAGCATTTTTATGAATCGGGAGCTAAAGTCCGTCATATCTGCATGAAAGCGTTGCAGGACGATGGTTCTATGCTTTGTCCTGAGGTTTTGTCATACAAGTCGTATATGTCTAAAATCAAGGCTATGGGCGCCGATATAGCGTCGGCCAATTATCAACAGGAACCGATAGATATCAAGGGCCGACTGTATACAAGCTTTAAAACCTATAATAAGCTGCCGCAGGACAGCGGTGGAAGAAGCCTTTTAGAGGGAATATACAGCTACACTGATACGGCGGACGAAGGAAGCGATTATTTGTGTTGTGTAATCTGGGGCGCGTATATGAAAGAGGCGTATATACTTGATGTTTATTATACTCAGCAAGGAATGGAAATAACAGAAAAAGAAACTGCGGGCAGATTTTTTGAATTTAAGGTAAACAAGGCGAGGATAGAAAGTAATAACGGCGGTTCAGGCTTCGCAAGAAACGTTATACGCATATTGCGGGAACAATTTTCAAGCAATCAGACCGTTGTAAAATGGTTCCATCAATCGAAAAATAAGAAAGCGAGAATCATTTCAAATTCCACATGGATAATGGAGCATGTATATTTTCCGCAGAACTGGAAAGACAAATGGCCGGATTATTACAGCGCAATGATAAAATATCAGCGCGACGGAGACAACCGTCACGACGACGCGCCCGACGCGACAACGGGGGTTGCGGAAACTATGTATTTGTTAGGAGCGTGAAAAGGTGGGTGTAATACAGAAATTGAGCGAGAATATAAAACGGGGGCTGCGAAGCTGGCTAAACGTTATGCCCGCAAATCCCTACAGCATACAGATAAACGAGGTTATGGATTTTGAAGTAAATGCTATCCGTAACCGGATATGGTACAGAGGAGACGGAAACGAGCTTGAACAGCTTTATGGCAGCGTTTCAGAATATGCCGATAAATATAAATTTTGGGCGTCTAAATGCTCGCGTGGAATGGAAATGCGTAAAATACATACAGGACTTCCGTCGTTGATCGTCAAAACGCTTGTTTCGGTTACTCTTTCAGATATGAACGACTTTGAGTTTAAAAAACCCGCGCATGGAGATATATGGAGCAATATCGAAAATGAAAACAGTTTCCGAAAAAATCTTGAAGCAAATTTAAGAGAGCTCCTTTTTATCGGCGACGGCGCTTTCAAGATTACAATGGATTCTGATATAAGCAAATATCCTGTGCTTGAATGGTATCCGGGCGAAAGAATAGAGCTTGTATACAGACGCGGACGACTTCATGAGGTCGTATTCAAAACGCTTTTCAGGGAGCATAGACGAGAATATATACTTTGTGAGCGTTACGGCTTCGGTTACATAAAAAGCGAGCTCTGCTGTGATGGTAAGCCCGTTGATATGAGCGCAGTCTCAGCTCTTAGCGATCTTAAACCTGTTATTGCGTTTGATAGGTCGCAGATACTTGCAGTACCCTTTAAAATATTTGAAAGCGCAAAATATAAAAACAGAGGCGGAAGTATTTTCGACGGTAAGCTGGACAGCTTCGACGCCTTTGACGAGGTATGGTCGCAGTGGATGGACGCGCTGCGTGCCGGAAGGTCGAAAACCTATATACCGGAGGATATGATCCCGAAAAATGAGAATAACGGAACGCTGTTGAAACCAAACCCGTTTGACAACAGATTTATTCAGACCGCAAGCGCGTTTGCCGAGGACGGAAGACCGGGTATTGAAGTAAAGCAGCCCGACATTCCCCACGACAGCTATCTTGCAAGCTATGTAACCGCGCTTGATTTGTGCTTGCAGGGGATTATAAGCCCCTCGACATTAGGAATCGACGTAAAAAAGCTTGATAACGCAGAGGCGCAGAGAGAAAAAGAAAAGGCGACTCTTTATACAAGAAACGCTATAGTTGAAGCTATGCAGGAGCAGCTTCCTAAATTAGCGGCCGCCTGTATAAACGCGTATATTATGTCTCTGGGAAAAGCTCCGGAGGAAGTCGAAGTCAGTATTCCGTTCGGAGAATATGCTAACCCTTCGTTTGAATCTCAGGTTGAAACGGTATCAAAGGCCAAGCAGGGAGGTATTATGAGTATCGAGGCAAGCGTTGAGGAACTGTACGGGGACAGTAAGGACAAGCAATGGAAAGCGGAAGAGATACAAAGACTTAAGGAAGAGCAGGGCATAGCGCAGATTGACGAAACTCTGATTAATGACGATACGTTTGATTCTGAAACGATTGAACCGGAGGTATAAAAAATATGCCTGATTACGATATCAGCGAAGCTTTTGCCCGTATTGAGAATGAATTGATTTCGTCTATGTTCCGCAACTTTAAACGCCACCGCGCGGAAGAAACAAAGGAGGGCTATAACTGGGAAATGTGGCAGACCATTCAACTGAAGGTTATGGAAGAATACCGCCGGAAGAATAAAAAGAAATTTTCCAAGGAATTTGCTTCTCTTAATGCAAGAATAGATGAATTTATCAGACAGGAGAGAGCCGACGGATCGGCAAATCAGGAAATAAAAATACTGGAAGCTATTAAAAAGGGTTATAAGCCGAAACATATATTCAGCGGTCATGCTGAAACGTCAGCAGAATTCATAAAAATGAATACCCGTAAAATGGACGCTTTGATAAGGGCGACCGTTAACGACGCTGAACGCGCCGAGCATGCCGTGCTTCGTATGGCAAACGATCAGTATCGAAAGATCGTATTTAACGCTCAGGTTTATGCGGCAAGCGGGGCGGGAACATATGAAAAGGCTGTTGACATGGCGGCAAAGGATTTTCTAAGAGCCGGAATAAACTGTATTGAATACAAGAACGGAGCGAGACACGGCATTCGTGATTATATATCTATGTCGTTGTCAACCGCAGGCAAAAGGGCGTATTTGACCGGAGAAGGGGAAATGCGCAGGGAATGGGGCGAGAGCCTTGTTATTATGAATAAGCGCGGCAATCCGTGCCCTATGTGCGCTCCGTTTGTAGGCAAAGTACTTATCGACGATGTATGGAGCGGGGGCAGACCGGACGGAAAGCATATGCTTATGAGTACAGCTATAGCAAAGGGACTTTACCACCCGAGATGTAAGGACGGTCATACGACGTATTTTGAGGGTATTTCTGACGAGGGTAAACCTTATACAGAATCAGAACGGCGGGAGCTTATAGAACAGTACAATGCCGAACAGAAACGAAGGTATGCCGAAAATCAGTCGGAAAAGTTCAGAAGAATGTCCGAAAATTTTCTTGATGAAGACAATAGGCGCATGTACGGTAAAAAAGCTGACGAGTGGAAAAAAACGGCGGAAAATTATATTGACAATTCAAGTAGAAGTGGTATAATAAAGGCAAGTGAAAGAATTGAAATTCATCCCGATAAAATCAATAAATTTCTATTAAAACCAGGCGCAAAACATTCCAAGGAATTTTTTGATGTAGGATACAATGAGAATGATTATGAACGCCTTTTCAATGATATCACTTCGGAGTTTGATAATTCAAAAGTCTTAGATATAAAAAAGAATGAGGATGGAACAGAGGATTTCAGCACATTTATGTATCTCGGTGTTAATAATAAGAAAAGATTCCGAATTGTTTGGAGAAAAGATACTCCAGAAAGTAAACCACGGTTGATAACCGGTCATAGAGAGGATTGATATTATTGTTTAATTTATATGATAAAGTTATAATAAAATCGAAGAATCTCCCCGGTACAATAGTTGATATCGTAAAAACCGGAAGCAAAACAGTAATAACTGTTGAAAGTGACATCAAAGGAAAACGCAAAGACGGTTATGGGGGAGATTTTCCACTTTTTAATTGCAGTGAAGAAGATTTAAAGTTGTTATAGCCGCCTTGATAAGGCGGTTTAGTTATATCACAATTTAATACAAATCAGCGTATGCCTAAAGGTATG
>UPZA01000035.1 GCA_900538575.1 uncultured Ruminococcus sp. | reverse complement strand
CATACCTTTAGGCATACGCTGATTTGTATTAAATTGTGATATAACTAAACCGCCTCGATTCATTGAGACGGTTAAGCGATTTCAATAGATTTTATTTCCGATTCTAAAAATTCAATTACATTCGTATCGCTTTCCGGGCGTTTCAACGTTATGGAATTTTCGTTTTCGCTATTATCATCCGCGTCGTGGAATGAAAAAATGCGCCCTTTCCATTTTTTATCGTCTGTATCAATTAATATTACATCGCAAAATAAAAAATCACGTAGATTAATCATGTTTCTCTTCCTTTCTTGGAACTAAATGTGTTCCAGTTTTCGAATAATGAATTGTTCCTTTATCTGTTGACGTTTCTTCGCCAGTGTTACTGTCTACATCAATGCCTATTTGTGAATCGCAATTAATTAGCTCTTTATTCTTCCATTTGCCATTTTTATCAAGTACTACAATGCCTGTACCACTTTTCTGATTTATAATTTCCTGCGCTTCTTTTTCAGAAATGGTTAGATAGCTTTTACCTTCCTTATATTCGGGCTCGCCCTTAATATGCTTCGCCTGCTTTTCATGATTTATTTCAAGCTTAATGTTTCCTTTTTCTATTTCTGCTTTTATTATACCATTTCCGCTTGAATTGTCAACTGTGATACCCGCCTTTTCTCTATTTTTTTCGTCCAGCTCCGTTTTCCAATTATCATTCATTTCGTCTATAGCCTGCTGTTGTAATCTTTTTCTCTCGTCAAGAGAAAGCCCCAGAATTTCTTGTGAAACAACGCCTCTGTGAATGCAGTGGCAGTTTATTGATTCCTCAGGCGGAAGAACGGGATCGCGCGGAAAATCTGCGAGATACGTTACCCCGTTATAACCTTTAAGTATAAAATTTTTATCTTTACGTACTATCTGACCGCTTATTGCTTCATGATTTGCCCTCGGTTCGTTTCTGTAACTTCCGGTATGCACCCATTCTTTAAATTCTGCCGCAGGACACTGCTGTATAGATTCTTCCTTTGCCACACTATGAGCGCGCAGCATTTCTGTAATAGCCGCGCGCCTTGCCTTATAATATTCGTCCCTGACGCCGTTTGTCATTATATCCTCGGTCAAATCGGCGACGCTTTTACCATTTTTTAAAGCGTTTGATAATACCCTTTCTATTTCTTCGTGGGAAGAAAGCTTCATAATGTCAGAAAGCTCGCCGCTCCACTGCGCTATCCAACCGGCAGTTTTATCGGATATCTGCTCAACTACAAGTTCTGAATCCATAGCAGACATATAGACATTGGCCAGCTCCGGTATACACTCCGACAATTTTCCGAAAAATAACGGATGAAGTTTTTTGCCGATATTATCCGTACTTTTAAAACCTTGCCACTCGCCCTCAATTAAATCTTCAAGACCGACGCCGTTTCTCTCCGCTTCCTTTAACAGTTCTTCAACGTTAAAAGACTGCTCCTGAAATATCTCAGCGAGCTTTTCTTCCAGTTCCTCTATGTTCTTCACGGTTTTTTCGGGTAGTGCAAAACCCGCTTTTTTTAAAGAATCGGCTAACGTATCATCTTCTTTCTTTATGTAGGCGTCAATTGATTTTATGAGCGCCTGACACTCGCAAAACATAAAATCAGCCTCCTTTACTATATTTTAGGAGCAGAGATCGCACCGATTTCATAATTGCGATTATCTCATCTTCTTTATTATTCTCGGCTTTTGCAATCTGAGCGTTTAAGCCTGAAATATGTTTCTGATAAGCAAGCGGAATATTTCCCCATTCGCCTTCGTAATCATCGCTTACTTCGCCTAACGATTTAAACGCTATTTCCTTAGCCTTATTTGGCGGTAGACCGCCTGCATTACTGCAAACATTAAGAATTTTATACAAATCGTCGGGATTGGTTATATCCGGCTCCTTAAAATATACTTCAACGTTTTCAAAGCCGTAGTCGTTAAGCAGTTTATTATTTATTATCCACGCCAGCGACTGCCGTTCCGTTTGAAACACCTGTTTTTCAGTAACTTCCATAGCAGTCTGCGCAGTTGCACGATTAAAGTCCGTTGTGTATCCTACATACAGATCGGGGAGCCGAAATGACGATTGCACTTTTCTACGATTATTATCGAGATAATCTTGAAATAATTCATCGTGCTGGAGAATATCCGCAAGACTTTTCAGTTCGATCTCCGGCTGCTTTGCGTCGCTTATGGCCGAACTGTTTTCATTGCTTTCAGATTCAAGCAACAGAAAACTATGCTGCCCTGATTCCCCTTTTATGTCATTCATATATGTCTGAAGCTTGTCGAAACTTTCGTCAGTAAGAGTACCGCCCTTGATAATTACCGCCATAGGCGTATGCCTACCGTTTTCAAAATAATTATTATTAAGATTCTCCGCCTTGCGGCTTCCGTCTATGCCGAGGCTCTGCCCCATCCAACGAACTTGACCGTAAGGTTTCGAACCAAGCTTGAATTCAAGTATTTCATTTGCCTGCTTTTCCACAGGAATATTTTTTACATATTCTCCGGTATTCTTATCCATTATGCGTTTATCGCCGAACTCCTTGAAATATACAAGCTTACCGTTTTTAGATTGCTTATATTTGCGAAATTGTTTTCTTCGGCTTATCGTTTTTCCTTGAAATTTATATTCAGTTTCTATGTAATCGCCTAAAGGCTTTGTTTTTTCAACACTTGCAACGTCCTCTATGAATTCTATCTGATTGACCTCTCCCGCCGCGTTTCTCAAAACTTCAAGATATGCTATACCGTAAGTTTCACGCGCGACGATGATGTTTTCAAAAATCTCCTTTGTATCGCAATCGAGATTCAGCAGCTCCACAACGTCGGAAAGCTTTTTCAGCTCTCCCTCAAGTTTTTTAGTATCGGTTTTATCTTCTTTATATCTGACAGAAATACCGAATCCCGCTATATTGGACTTATATGCGCTTATACACTGCGGTAAAATTGACGAATGTTCAACCATACTTTCTAAGCCTCTAAGAGGTATGGGAGGCGCAAGCCAATCGGCGTATGAATTTTCCTCGCTACCAAGATTACAAGGACGGTCGGATTTATATATATTTCCCCGAGCCGCTTTAATGATTTTAGCAGATACCTTACTATTTTTCTTGCTCAAGTCTTGCGTCTCCTTTCTTTCTTAAATCTAACGGGAAGGCAGCATAATAAAATACAATCCGCTTCATCCGGTGAATGACCTCCTCTTTTTTTGATAGCGTCCTTGCTCTCCACTCTCTGCCTGGAATCATCAGTCATCGAATATTTTCTTCCTGAAAGCTGTGCGATTAGATCGTCGTCGTCCGGTAAAATCAATTCCACCGGCTTAGGCTTTCCGTTCTCATCGTGGGGAGAAAGAAGGCTTCTGACCACGCCCATCATATATGTAGTAGAATCATAATAATACGCATGCCTTATTCTCTCTCCGAATTTAATCGGAAATATTTCAAGCCGTTCAAATCTTTGAGGATAGTTTCGCTTAAGCTGCCTTAATCTGTCTACTACCCCGCCGCCTACTCCGCCGTCGTCAATCTTAACGGCAATCGGGCGGCTGTATTTAGGATATTTTTTCAGCAGTCCTTCATAGCATTCTACGATATCGTCAGCAGTTTTCATGGTATCTTGCCCGTGACGTTTGCAATAAATTTCAGCTTTTTCATTTACCTTAGTTCCTATAACCGTTTTATCATCTCCGAATCTTGCTACATCAACGCCGATATGGATAAGATCGACTACCTCCGGATTTTCCCATTCCGTCATAACAGAAGCTAATATAAGCTCCATTGGAATAAACACATCGTCCTCTTGCTTTGGAAATTCTCCGTCCACACGTACTCGAACAAAATTTGAATCCTTACCGTATTTATTCTCAAGAGATTTTATGTTATCTTTATTCGTCCGCAAGCTGTCCCGAGAACTTACTCTGTGACATTTATAAAGAGCTCTATCACAAGTATGAGAGTCGTAAAACGTACCGGATGTCCTTGTAGGATTCCCACACATAAGAAGCTTATTGTTGGAGCCGGAAAGCGTTCCTAAAATCGCTTCCATTATTGGATCGGCAACGCCTGACGCCTCATCAACTATAAACAGCATATTGTCTTCATGAAACCCCTGCATATTTTCAGGCTTTGTCGCCGTTCTTGCAGTTGCAAACCATCTTTCTTCATAACCGACCATTGATACCTTAGTTTTCGTCCATTTTAAAACAGTCTTCAAAAGCGGGCTGTTGGACTGCCACTTAGACACCTCCGCCCAAAGGACATCGTTAAGCTGCTGTTTCGTTGGAGCGGTTGCAACTACTCTCGAATACGGAAAGCAGGAAAGAAACCACAAGCACAGAACAGCCTCGCAACCGGTTTTACCAACGCCCTGACCTGAGCGCACCGTTACCCTCGGACTTTCAGCTATATCCGCAAACACATCTTTCTGCCACTTGTCGCATTCGAATTTGCAGACCTCGTATGCAAACAATTCGGGATCTTTTCGATATTGCGGGATTTTTTCCCTGAAAATCTTTAAAAGCCTACTATCCATTTTTTTCATCTCCGAGAATTGCGCCAATCCACGCTTCCGCCATGCTTTCGCCTACGGAATCTTCCTTACGCTCGCTGAACATCCCCAAATGCTTTCCTAAAAGCTCAAGAGCCTTGATTTTTTCTTTGCCTGAAATATCGGTATCCGCAAGAGCAATCTTTTCCAGTTCTTTTAAAACTGTGTCGGCATTGATTCCAGTTCGCTGAGACTGTTCTTTTCTTAGTTCGTTTATATAATTCAAAACGTTATTTTTCGTAATAAGTTGACGACCTATTTCAGGATTTTTATACCCCGCTCTGGCAGCCGCCTGCGTTGCGTTCAGGTCAATGAGGTACTCCTCACCAAACCTTTTTTGTTTTTCTGTTAATTTTGGCATTTACCTCACCTTCCTTTCGTTGGGCATAAGAAAAGCCCTAATCAATAGATTAAGGCTTGAAATATAAAAACCATATCGGCAGCTTCACCGAAATGGTTTTAATTACATTGATAATTTTCTTTTTAACTTTTTTGACTTTCGTTATAAAATAATGCGAAAAATATCTTTATTAATAAATAAAATAAAAATAGTGAAACAATTGTTGATGAAGTTAAAATAGCTGATGCCAATTCATTTAAATGAAATTCTTTTAAGTAGTTTTTCCCTTTAAATAGCGAACAAATTAATGAAAAAAAAATAGTAAAAAAAGCTGTATATACACTACTTTTGAAATACTTTAGCAAGGTTCCAAGTTTAGTTTGATATGAAATGTTAGAATCTCTTAGCTGGCCATATTCTTTTATTATTTTTGACCCAAAAAGTGTAGATATGGCTGTGATATAAAATCCCAATAGAATCGACATAATTGTAAGAATATCATTAGAAATTTTTATAGATTTAAGATCGAAAAAAAGATTAAATGAGAAACTTAAAATTATTAGTATAATAATTTGTTTTTTATCCCTTTTATACAAATGTTTCCTCCTTCGAAAAATGTATTATTTTATTAATCAATTCACTTTTAACCGTATTATTGTCGTACAAGCCAGTTTCTGGATCAAGCCCTACATTTATATCTAATGAAACCATATAATTTTGTATATTTAATGTACTTTCTATATCATTATCGTTATAACCGCACACTAAAACATTCTCTATCTCATTATTTTTTTGACTGTTAAATATTCTTTTTATAAAACTATCTTTATTATGCTTAAAGCTTAAGCGATCATAATTAACATCTATAGTAATATATTGAGCATAATCAAACCCAAAAATATTCTTAGTATATTCATATACACCATTATCACTCTGAAAAATACTTGGCATTACAGTAAATTTAATATTTTTTAATGAACTTATTGATTTACTGAATTCTTCCACACTTTTATATTGATTTTTAATATAGACATCCAAATTAAGAATATTTTTTAAATAATCAATAAAAACGCCTTTCTTATTTGAATTAGATATATAAAAAGTTCCGGTATTAATATAATACAAACCAAATAATTGATTTTTTAATTCAATTTGAAATGGTTTTCTTGGATTGGGTTCTTCTTCGTTTTTAGGTTCGTTATATACAGTTTTGCTTCTCTTATGAAAATTATCATAATTAGCATAAATCCATAAGTAATCTTGTATTTTGTTATATTCTATTCTAAATTTATATATCTTATCATTTTTTTCATCAATAAATTTCTCCCTTTGGTTATTTTCTATTTTTAATAGCATATCTCTATCCGGTATTTTGCCATTTATAATAAGCTGCATATTTTTGAAAGATAATCTCATAAACAGTAACTCCTCTAATTTACCTTTTTCTAAATTTTACCACAAATTATCACCTTTTACAATATATAAACAATAATTTGATATAAATAAATTAAGATATAATTTGTGCAAATTAACAATAAAAGGTAAAGCTGTTCTATGTGAACGGCTATTAAAAGGAATTAATGTCAAACACGGAAAAGCGAACCGGACGCTTTCACGCCCGGAAAGCCTACTGTTTTTCCCGTTGGCTTTTATTTTGGATTCTGAATCCATTATTATGATAACATAGAAACATAGTGTCTTTCAATGTCCTTAAAAATTATTTCCATGTATTTTTATAAATTCAACTAAAGATTTTCTATGAACCTTATGCACACTACTTAGTTCTTCATATCCTAACTCCTCCTGTATCTGCTCCCATTTTTTAAAGCGTATATACCGTTTCATTAATACAAGCCTGTACTTTGGGTTTTTTATCTGGTATATCTTCAAGCGGATTTCTTTTTTCGTTTCAAAAAGCTTATCGGTTTCCTCGTTTATTTTTTGAGTTAATTCATCATGCTTGTCAATATAAGCGGCAAGTTTGATTTCAGCGTTGTTGTCGTTATGCACGCCGGGCGGCATATCTGTAAATATCTGCGTACATCGGCAGATATCCGAATCGAGTTCCTCAAGCTGTAATATGTTTTCGTCTATCTCCTTGTTAATATAAAAGCTCTGTTTTAAATACTCTCTTGCAGTCACGCCCTTACCTCCTCGATCCTGAAAATATCAAGCCTTTTCCCGCTCTGATTATGTACCTTCTGGCGGCTCTTGCGGAATCGAACTCCAGGTACC
>UPZA01000034.1 GCA_900538575.1 uncultured Ruminococcus sp. | reverse complement strand
TTCCAACCTTAACAGCTTCCTCAGTCAGCCTTTTCAGACCGTCATACTCATATGACGTCGTTTCTATTATACCACTTTCACTGCGTACTTTGCAAGCGTCAGATCCGTCTAAATAATAGGAATATTCGTAGCTTGATATGTCAGTATTACCGGATTTGTTTTCAATCTTTGTAATTCTGTTCGCTTTGTTGTAGGTATAAGTGGAAACTACGCCGTTTGCAAGGGTTTCCGACTTCTTGTTGCCGTTTGCGTCATAGGTATAGGAAACAGTTTCATTTCCAGATTCCTTAACCTTGACTATGCGCATTTCTCCATCATATTCGTATGTCTTTTCAGAATAGTTGAGAAGATTAGGCTTGCCTGTAAGCTCTCTGCTTACATACTGCGAAACGCCCTCATAGAAAAATCCTCTGAATACTGCATAACCATTACCATCATACTCTGTTTCGGTATATTTCCTGCCCAGATCATCGTAAACGGTATTTGTTGTGAGTTCGTTGCTTACTGTTTTCGTAATTCTTCCCATGCTGTCATAAGTATAGGCTTTGCTTACATTTTTAGAACTATCGCCTGAATTTACCGTATCCGCTGTTAAAACCCGGTTCAGTGCGTCGTAGGTGTTTGTAGTGACGTTTCCGTTCGGATCGGTTGATGTCAGAATATTTCCGTTCTTATCATAAGCAATGCTTCCGGAATCATAGCCTGTGCTGTCTGTGGTCTTTTTCAGCCTGTTCCAATTATCATAAGTATAATTCGTTGTCAGATAATCTGAATCACTGTCGGAGCTAAGTCCGGTATACATCTTTGTTTTAGTACCGTCATTATCGTAAAAATACTTAGTTATGTTCTTAATATTGTCCTTGCTGCTGCTAAGAGTAACCTTTGTCAGAAGTCCTAAAGCATTGTATTCATTTTCTGTGATACCCCATGTATCGGTTGTACTGTTATCCTTTTGAATATTCTGCTTTACCGTAACATTGTTCCCGTTTTTATCGTATTCCTTGATTTCTGTGGAATATACAATATTTCCGTCCTTCTGATTAAAAGGAGTAAGGGTTTTTGTCAAAAGATTAAGATAACCGTATTCATACTTTTTAGTATTGCCTTTTGCGTCGGTTTCTCTTGCAAGCTGTCCGTTACTGAAATATGCGCAGGTTCTCTTGACTGTACCGTTTGTCTTATCTTGTATTACATTTTCTCTGAAATCCGCAAGAGTTTCATTTACTATCTGCTTGTCGGCTGTGATGTAGGTTTTCTTAACAGTTTTCAGGCAGGAGCTTGTGCGGGACTGTGCGTTTCCATCCTGATTATATACGTCAAAGCTGTTGTTCTTAACAAAATCATAAGTTGATGAAGTCAGAATCTGCTTTTCTGCGTCTTTATTTGATTTGAAATATGTCGCTTTTTCACGCTGCAAACCATCGTATTCGGTAATATTGATTGTTCCGTCTGGATTAGTCTTGCTGATCTCGTTTTCATAAGCGTCATATATGTATTCAGTTTTGTTACCCTCTGCATCGGTTTCCGTCTTTACCTTATCATTTGGATAATAGGTGTAAAGTTACCCTTGCTTTTATCCGCTGAATAATTCGGAGCGTATTCGGCTGTTTTTCTGCCGAGCTTATCGTATTCTGTTAGAGTGATAAGAGCGGAATTTCCCTTGCCGAAATTTTTTTCGGAGGTTTTGTTATTGAATTTGTCATATTCGTATTCTTTGACAGATCCATCCGGACTTGTTTCCTTTGAAATCTGAAGCTGTGCGTTGTATTCATAACGAGTACCATGCTCCGGCTTTGAAATACCGTTGCCGTAAACCCATTTTTCGCTTACAAGACCTTTACCGTTTCCTGATTTGTAGTAATCATATTCTGTAATATTTCCTTCAGGATCAGTTGTCTTTTTGATCAGTCCGATTACTCCGCTGACATAGCTGTCGGCATAATATTCGTGACTTGTAATTGCATAGCTGCTTTCATTTGCTGAAAGATATGCAACCGGATCAAAATTCTTTGCTGTTACAGTATTGATATCTGATTGCGAAAGAGGATTCAGGCTTTTAGCTTCCTTAATCAGACGCGTACCATTTCCATCATATGCCTTGATCGTAGCATAACCGTTTTCATCCACTTCGGCAATGATACTGTTTTTGTTGTTGTAATTTGTTAAAGTGTATGTACTGTCAGGGTTGGTTGTTTTTGTAACGTTGCCGTTATCGTCACGGTCATACTTGGTCGTATTGCCCATGATATCAGTAGATTCCGATTCCTCATCGTACTTATTCTCACCGTCAGTCATAAGGTATTTAACCTTATCTACCTCATAGGTCTGACCGTCTGCCGTAACGACATTTTTGTTGACTGCATACTTTTCATCATAATCATATTTTATGGATTTTATTAGGGACTTTCCGTCATATTCCTTAACGCCGGTCTGTTTTTTAGCCTTGTCATAGGTGTATTCCTGTTTCTGACCGGAGGCGTTTACAAGGTAATCAACCTTTCCGTCCTTAAAATAGGTGATCTGATCCTCTGTTTCATCATAGCAGTTTGTAATCTTATTCATATGACCGTTTGAATCGTAGGAATAGGTTTCTTTTCCGCCTGCTACGTTTGTTGCAGAAACAAGCTGAAAATCGCTGTTATACTCATAGCTTACAGTTCTTCCGGCTGTTGTATCCTCAATTTTAATAACTCTTTGATGCTCGCTGTTTCCATTGTATGTAATTTTATAGGTTCTGCCTGTTGCGTCTGTAACAGTTCTAATATTACTTGCAATGTCCGAAATTGTAAGTGTGTTTACCTCACTGTCAACGATCTTATACAACTTCATATTGCTGTTGTAATAATATTCCGTCTGGTCAGGAATAGTAACAATGAAGTCGCTGCCTGACTTTCTCATTTTATTACGGTTATTTTCACACTTGAAAGAGCCGTTTTCTTCCTTAAAGGTACTGTTGGAACCGTCCGGCATTACCACCTGATACCAACCCTCCGCAGGCTCGATTATCTTGCTGACATCAATGTTGAAATCCCAGCCTATACCAAAGCTGCCTTCTTCTTCGTTTGTGGAGTTATATGTCCTTACAAAATCAGACTGGATTCCTGCTGATCCTATACTGAGATCAGTAAAGGATTTTGTGTAATTGCCCGTCGCTATATGAACTCCATCGCCAATTTCCCAGCCCCTGCGGTAAAGGGTGTAGTCGGGTAGGTCATAAGGTCTGAACCAAGGGCGGAACCAATAAAGATCAGATGAATAACCATAAGGGAAAATTAACCCCATGCAATACCCGTCTGCGTCCACATAATCAAAATTGAATCTTCGTTTTGTATTAAGACTTCCATCCTCATTGTTAATATAGGTTTCACAGTTATCCCATAGAATTGTCTGTTTACCATATGGATTAAAGAATAATATTTGATGCGTTCCAGAAGAATAAATCGACTTATCACCGGACGCTTCGTTTACTTCCCATATTGGACCTAAAAAAGCAATACCGCCCGCTGTCCATTTGCCTTCCATGTCTGTTAATGTAATATAGTTCCAATTGCCCCGTATTTCAAGATAATCATCTGAATTAACCATTAATACAGTATCATAACAATTAGCCTGACCAAAGTTAAAATCTCCGCCAATGTAAACCTCGCCGCCGTTGAGATTCATTAGCTGTCCCGTACTGCCGCCCCAGCCGTCTGGAGACGCCGTTCTGAACACAAGGTTGTTTTCTATTAAAAGCTTACCGCCGTTGATATCGAGAGTTGCTCCGTTACCAGACCAGAACTGCGGCATATCCGTTGTAAAGGACATACAGTCCGCCACGTAAACAGTCTGACCGTTTAAATCAAGATTGGTATCGTGAAGATTAAAGCTGTAGGGAAATTCACCGCCTGCAAGTACCTTCAGATTTCTTTTGAAAGCGTGATCCCAGTCCAAATCTCCTGAAGCCGAATAAGCTGCGGAAAACCATGAAACGTCGGAGTTTTCAATTGTTCCGTTGTTATCCTTGTCCATGTATTCAAAGTAATTGTCAGAACGTCCGCGTTTCTGAGCGTATGTATTTATTTTTGCAAGACCTTGTTCGTAATCTTCCTTATTAACTATTACATCGCCCGTCATTTCATGGTTGTAAATATATACCCATGAATTTACGGTTCTTGCCGTATCCAGTTCGCTTTTAAAATCCGCCAGTTCCGATTCGGACGCGCCCGATTCCTCTAAAAGCTTGTAGTCGGTATCGTTGATTACTCCGTCAAGATTTATGTCAAGACTCTGAACATACTGAGAAAGCGTGTAATATTCATCGTCGGCAAGGTTTTCATAGAAAGCGCAGAAAGCGTCCAGATCAGCCTGACTGATTACGTTATCGCCGTCTGCGTCCATACTGGGATTGAAATTGCTGTCGCCCCTCGTTGCTCCAAGACAGCTTTGGACGTATGCGGAATCAGATGAATTTATAACGTCGTCGCTCCACTGATTATCGTTGTCCGCGTTGTATGTAGTATCGCCGGGAACGAGGGTTACGGTATCCCATGAATCGCCTGAACCTACGGTATATGAGCCTGTTCCGAAATCCTTAAGGTAAAACGGCAGATATCCGTCGCATTCAAACTTGACATGATACACATCAGAGCCGCCTGCGGTTATGCTGAAGCTTCCGCCGCCGAAATCGGCAACCTTCTTAGAGGCAATTTCCGCCCAGTCGCCGTTGAAAATTCACACATAAACAGGCGTATTCAAGTTGCCTTCCGTTACCACATTTCCGGTTATGGTCAGACCGCTCGCAGAGTTTGCCGCTGCATTTCTTTGAGCCTTGTAAAAAGCGTTTGCACCGGATTCCGAATAATCAAAGTAGTCAACCTCGCCAAGACCGTCAACCGCATTTTCATACTCCTGTTTTAGTTCGTCTGCGTTTCCTGAAAGCTCAAGGGATTCCTTGATGTCCGCAATGGTTTCCGCATGAGCGATTCCCTGTGAACTGCCGTCGCCGTAAATAAGTACTTGCCCGACAAATAATGATGACATTGTAACTGCTATTATTCTTTTTAATTTATTATGCATAAATTCCTCCTTAAATGGTTTAAAAATTGCTTAATTTCAATTGATTAATAAAGCTAACCATATTTATAAGCATAATAATATAAATTCATATAAACTCCCCCAATTTTTATTATCAACAAATTTGACGATAATTGTCGATTAGTTATACAATAACATGTGTTAATTTATTAATCAATGAATAAATATGAATAATTTGTAAATTTTTTGTGAACTTGATTAAGAGAAATTATCATATTTTTGAATTTTGTATATAAATTACTTATATTTGATTCCTTTTCTAAAAACATCAATAGGGATAAACTACGTCCCGATCATAACTTAGTTATATATTACATAAAACATTCAGTGAATAAAAAGTTATAAAAAGAAAGCCGCTATTTATAGAAAATTATTTTTTATTATCAATTATATATGCCATAATATTGCCTCCAATACAACAATATTATACAATAACTTGATTGTCTTAAAGAGACTAAAGCCATTAGATCCTTTTATATCAAAGAATACATTTAAATGTGCGAGATATAATTTAAATCTAAATAATTATAATAGCTCTACCGATATTTACCAGTAGAGCTGTTATAATAAAATCATCCGGCATAAGTTTTAGAGGCTTCTATATAAGCCGTTTTATCCATAGATTTTTGTTTTTCGCATTTTAATTCCAATTCAGTATTAATTTTTTCTATATTTGCATAATCAATACTTTGAAAGTCACCATATAGTTTCGTACTACTATTTATATTTAAGAATCTATCAATATCTTTGATTGATAACATTTGTACCTCCATGTTAACATTCACTGCTGTGAAAATAATTAAGAGTTGTTATACCACAAATTTATGACTTTGTCAATATTACAATTCCCATTTTTAGATAAATGATTAGTTTATAATTTATTCGATTTTGGGTTTTCAACCAATTTCCTTTTGAAATAAATATAAACTTTTTAGTAATTTGTATTTTTTCTTATAAAATAATACCATTTAATTAGAGTGATTCATTTTATATCTGTTCAAATCATCAGCAAATTTGTTCATGGCATCAGGAAATTTATTATCAAAACTTTTATCTGCAATACTTTCCATCTGTTTTGCGAATTGCATAGGATTATCAGAAACAACCTTATCAATGTTAACGTTCATTGTTTTATATTCAGTTGAATAATTATTGTTTAAATTACTTTCAAATTGACGTGCCATATTTGAAGGCATAGCAGTATTAGATTCTATTGAGCTTTGAATACCGTTTATTTGATTAACTGTTTCAGTATCAAATCCTTTTATTAATTGCATAATGTCAATCGTTCCCGGCAGAACTTTTACCTGTTCAATTGCATTAATACTTTCGTCAAGTTTATGGCTTGTATTAGTTCCATTTTCAATCGAATCGATTAATTTTTCTAAGGACTGGATTTTTTCATTTAAAACAAGATCGTCATATTCTTTTTGAGCTGAGTCAATTGCGTTTCTATCAGTTTCATGAATCCAACCGCGCTCTGAATCGTATACAGCTATATTCTTTTGACGTTTAGCGTTTTCCAATCATTTTAGTACAATAGGTATTATTGGTATGAATGAAATGTGTGAAAACTTTATGGATAAAGATATTCTTACCGACGAAGGTAGAGATTTGTCTCTGGAGGTTGGTAACTTCATAAGAAGCAAGCTGATTGATTTTCAAAAGGAAACAGGAAATTTATATAATTTCGAAGCTACGCCTGCCGAATCGACGGCCTTCAGATTAGCGAAGAAGGATAAAAAAGATTATCCCGATATAATTACCAGAGGTACTGAAAATGCGCCATATTATACAAACAGTTGTCATATACCTGTTTCAAAGATAAAAGGCATTAAGGAAACATTTGAACATCAGGAGAATCTGCAAATTTTATTTACAGGAGGAACAGTAATTCATATTTATACTTCTTCTGCGATAAGCGCGGATTCAGCAAAGAGTATTGTTCAGGCTGTTTGCCGGCAATACAAAGTACCATACATTAGTATTTCTCCTATTAGTCGATATTGTTCGAAGCATGGCTATATTCCCGATAATGTGGATATATGCCCGATTTGCGATGAACAATTACAAAAATATCAAAGAATAACCGGATATGTTAGATGTATTGATAACTTTAACGAAGGGAAAAAATCAGAATTTAATGAAAGAGTGCAATTAAACATTGAATATTAATTATAAATTTATCGAACACGAGAGGTTATGCGACGCTCCTTTTATAGGAGCGTTAATCTCCGCTTGCAATTGTGATTTTAATTGTAAGAACTGTTTCAATCAACATATAAAAGACATGCCGACACATATTGATTCCTCAGAAAATATTATAAATAAAATTAAAAGCAACCCTTTTAATCAAGGCGTTATTTTTTCAGGGCTAGAGTGGACATTACAAATAGATGAGTTAAATGAAATGTGTGCGCAAGCTAAAAAGAAAGACCTTAAAACAATTTTATTTACCGGAAATCAATTAGAAAATATTAAAAAGCTAAAATTGAATATAAATAATTTGGATTTTATAAAGTGTGGAGTATTTGACGAATCGTTAAAAACTATTAATCATATAGAACATGGAGTAATTTTAGCAACTTCAAACCAACATATTTATGCAAAAGGGATAGATTATTAAAAAGGTGACTTTGTATGTTTAAAATAATTAAAAATCCTGATGAAATAGAATATAATGAAATTTCACAGGTTGTCAAAAAAAATGATGGATATTGCCCGTGTATGCTAATAAAAAATCCCGACACCAAATGTCCATGCAAAAATTTTAAGGAACAGCAAACCGAAGGTTTCTGTCATTGCGGACGATTTAAGAAAATAAAAACAGAGGTAAAAGAATGATGAAAATTAAAATAAAGTATTTTGCAAACGATATAAAAAGAATTTCAAAATTCTCCAAAGGAGATCTAATTGACTTGAGGGCGGCAGAAACAATAAAGTTTAATAGGGGAGAATATAAATTAATTCCATTAGGGGTAGGCATGATATTGCCGGAAGGGTATAAGGCGTGCATTTATCCTCGCAGCAGTACTTATAAAAATTTTGGTATAATATCAGCTAATAGCGTAGGTCAAATTGATAATAGTTATTCCGGGAATGATGATCAGTGGCAATTCCCTGCAATAGCTTTAAGAGAAACTGTAATACGCAAAGGGGACAGAATAGCTCAGTTTGAAATACAAAAGATTCAGCCTGATTTAGAATTTGAAGAAGTTGAAAATCTTTACGGAGAGAACAGGGGAGGGATTGGGAGTAGTGGGATAAAATGATTTTTTAAAAATAAAAGCGCACACTGTAATGACGGTGTGCGCTTTTATTTTTAAAAAGTTTTTTGGTACACATGGAACATAGATGGAACAATTGCAATCAAGGCATAAAAATACACCGCCTGCAATCGCTTGCAAACGGCGTAAAATGGGGGATTATCCTGGAGCTGCTAACCAGATTCGAACTGGTGACCTCGTCCTTACCAAGGACGTGCTC
>UPZA01000033.1 GCA_900538575.1 uncultured Ruminococcus sp. | reverse complement strand
CTATCACCTCCCTTGTCGGGAGAAACCGCCTACCGTTTTATGCAATCACCTTAATGGTAATTATATCATAAACGGTATATATTTGTCAATTGAAGTCTTTTCCGCTGAAAGACTTCTTTTTTTATTCAGGTATTTTCATCAAAGAAATATTCAAGAGCCTTTTCAATAACTTCTATGATTTCAGTTTCATCTGTTTCTTCTTTAAAATATCTCGAATAAATTTCAGGATTGATTTTTATAGCTCTTTTCTTAGGTTTATCGCTAAACAGTCTTATAACCTCGTTTCGGCTGATCTCCGGATTATCCTGAAACGCTTTTCTCAGCAGCGCAGCGCGTTTTGTATCAATCTTCATAAACATTTTCTTATCATTGCTCGTATCCTTGCAAATGTTAAAAATCAATTCCTGACCGTTCTCAGGTATATACGACAGTTCGACAGCCGCTCTGACTGCAAGCTGCTTGGAATCAACCCAAGGCTTAAGCTGAGGTATAAGCTTATTGATTCTGATTAGACGGGCGACGCTGTCCTTGCTCAGACCGTATTCCTCTCCGGCGGCTGCAAGCTTGCTTTTACCGGATACGCCGTTTTCCATTGCTGTAAGCTCATCGGCGATAGCGTTTCTTTTTTCCGATGTAAACAGCTCTGAATGATAAGCGGCTATCACCGCCGCCTGTTCTGAAATTCTTATATCTCCGAAACCTCTTTGAAGCAGATTAGTAAAGGCGATATATACTTTTGCTTCCTCTTCGGAAAGATTTTCTTTGATGATTGCCGGAATCGTTTCTTTTCCCGCGTCTCTGCTGCAGCGGCAGCGATTGTTTCCCGCAAGTATTTCATATTTTCCTAATTCACGAGGATCAGGTCTTACAATAACAGGCTGCATAACGCCGTGCTTTCTGATACTTTCAGTCATATCGCTTCGTTTTTCATCATCATACATAGTAAACTGGTGGTTATACGTATGATTGAGCATGTCAAGCGGTATTTCCTTTATCTGATTCTCCTGCGACATCATTGTTCCTATATCAAAGGTTGCAAGCATTATCAACATCTCCTTAATACTTCTTCGGCAAGAGCCTTGTATTCTTCACCAAGCTTTGTCTTGTTCAGGCACAGACTTTTATTTTTCTCCGAGCTGTTGGCGGCTTCAACGGATTTATGAATAACAGTATTAAACAGAAGTCCGTTGTATTTTTCGTGAAGGGATTCAGAAGTGCTTCTGCTCATGTTGGTATTATCGAACATAGTAGCAAGTACTCCGCAGTATTTCAGATCCTTGTTTATTGTTTCTCTTACCTGATCGCAGATGTTTGTCAGACTTGCAAGTCCTTCAAAGGCAAATTTTTGGGTTTGTACCGGAATTATAACGTTATTAGACGCGGTCAAAGCGTTAATCAGAAGTATTCCCAGCGAGGGCAGACAGTCGATTAAAACATAATCATAATCATTTAAATTGTCGGCTGTAAGAATCCTTTTCAGAACAGTTTCCCTTGAAAGAGCGTTCATCAGATACGCTTCAGCGTTGGCAAGATTAATATCCGAAGGAATGTAGCTGATTTTATTCTGCTCTGAAGCTCTTACACAATATGAAAATTCCTCCGGTGTAATCTTCATATTGTTAGCAATACTTAATATCATATTACGATACCTAATTTCATTTTATGCTTTACCTGTCCAGAAAGCCTTGATTTTACTGGCTTTCTGCCTTTCTCTATTTTTTGTTTACGCCCTTTTTACGCCCTTTTTTTATAACTGGTAGGCGTAGGCGCAGCCGCTTCAAAAAGCTGAACGGCTTTTACCAGTGATTCGTCCGTAACATGAACATATCTGTCCATAGTTGTTTTAATGCTTGCATGACCTAATAGCTGCTGCAAAACTTTCGGCTGCATACCGCGCTCAATAGCGCGGGTAGCATAAGTATGACGCAGCGCGTGCATACAAAAGCGTTTTATTCCGGCTTCATCACACAATTTGTAAAGATGTGTGTCATAGGAACTGTTTTTCGCAGGTTCGCCTGTTCGCCAGTTGACGAAAACCAAATCTCGCATGACAAGGCACTTGTTTTCTCCTGTTCGGCTGTCTGTGTATTCTAAAATCTGTGACAGCGTTTCAGCTTCTTTACGGCTGCTTCTTTCATCATAACAGCTTTTAAGAATAGAGTATGCTTTGTCAGTAAGTGGAATGGTTCGGTAGCTCTTTTTCGTTTTTGGCGGTCCTGCTCGCCAGTAACCTTGCTTATGCCGATACTCTAAACTCTTGTTTACTGTTAAAGTGTGCCTTTTCCAATCTATGGAGTCCCATGTCAGCCCAATCAATTCAGCCGTTCTCAATCCTGTTTCCAACAGTAAAGCGTACTGTCTGTAATTGTGGGAGCGTTTCGCTGCTTCAAGGAACTTTTCTTGTTCCTCAACAGTTAGATACTTAATATCATCTACTGCCCGAACAGGTTTTGTATAACGTACACCGTTCATAGGGTGTTTGGCGATAATATCATTCATAACTGCTGATTTAAACAGGGTTCCCATTGTAATGTAAGCCTGTCGGATAGTTGAGCCTGCATAGGTGGCTTCCATTCGATTTAAAACCGCTTTACAGTGCATAGGCTTTACGTCGCCTATACACATGGTTCCTATCACTGGCTGAATATTCCATTTGTAACGCTCCTTATAATTTCTCTTTGTATTCGGAGCAAGGTCACAAACAATATTTTCAATCCAATAATTAAACCATTTGTCTACGGTCATATCCGGTGCAGTAACAATTAAGTTGTGACGTTCTTCGTATCTTGCGTCAGCAAGCCAGTTTTTCGCTTCCGGAAGCGTATCAAAATACTTCTCTTTACGCTTGCCGCTTTTATCGTAATATCTTGCGGAATACAACCCGTCCTTTCTTTGGTAAATACCTTTACCACATTCTTTTCCTTTTAGGTTTTTCCCCATGATGTACGGACTCCTTTCTCACTCAAAAAAAGAGTCCAACGCAACTATAAAGTATAGCACAAAGACTCTGTTTTTTCAATCGTAACCGAAAATTCTTTCGCAATCCGGGGGTGTTAAATAATAACCTCTCTTTGGATAAATTCTTCAAATTCTTTTCGTTTTACCAGTTTGCGGGTACCAACGAATAGAACAAACGGACAATTCGGTTGCTTTAACATAGTATCAATTTTATTTATTCCTATATTGCTATACTCGGCAGCTTCTTTGATTGTCAGAGTCATTTTAAGATGAATAGGTACTTTTTCTTCCTCTTTCTTTGAGAATGACTCGTTTTCTCTGCTTCCGAATGTTGTTCTCCCTATACACTTTGATGTGTAAGGGGCATTTGGATTTGTCATAAAAATTTCCCCTTTCTCAAAGTTAAAATAAAAAGGGGCTTTAATCGGACAGCTATTAGCATAGCGTCATGGGAGTTCCACCCCTCCGGCGGTCTGCCGGAGCCTTACCCGTTGCCTGCGACGCTTTGAACGCTCGGACTGCGGCGATAAGGAAGTATCATTATACCGATATATGGATTGTGGCGGCAGAGTTGCTAAGTCTGCTTTGGAACACTGATATTTCTCGCTCGGTTTGTCCCTCCTTTCGTCGTCGCGTATCAGCCCAACGGCTCCCCATATATCGAACGTATCCGATTTGCCCTATACTGCGTCGCCGTTATCTTGCGTCGCTTTCTTTGTCAAGGTTCAAAAATCAGTTGGACGTTCTGCGCTTGCGGAAAGGGGAGAACGCAAGCAGCAGATTACATCAAACCCTAAAATCCAATACTACCCGAATTAGTCTTGCCCGCAGGCGGTCGTAAATGTCCTGGTCTACGCCGTAATATGTATTTCCTCGTTCATCACGCATTTTACGGACGGACAGGGCAACCATATCGCCCTCATAACGGTTTAAGACAATTTTCATAGCGTCCGGGTCGCCTTTGGTCGCGGCTACGATAATCGGATATGGCAACAAGCCGCGCTCGTCGTGGTCGCTGTTACTTTTGGTTATCATAAGCACGTTCCTCCAAATAGCGTTTTAGTAGCTCAAAAGAGCTTGTCCGTCTGTACTGTACAGTGCTTCTTGACAGATTAAGGAGCTTTGCAATCTCCGGGTCGCTCATATCAAAGAAATAGTACAGCAGAACAGCGTCGCGTTTTTCTTCCGGCAGCGCGTGTATAGCGTCAGCCAACAGCTTCGGGGTAATTTCCATTCCTGCCACAAAAAAAGATTTGTCGTCAGCTTCTTCGTCCGCAAAGTAGCGGTCATTTGTAAAAAGCTGTTCTTCTTCCTGCAAGGACAGACTTGAAAAAGTAACCTCTCGGAGCTGATGATGGCGTACATCACGATGGGCGTTGCTTGCTTCAAACTTCAACGCCTTTTTGCAGAAACCGTTAAAAGCGCAACGGGTTTCCCATTCGGTACGATTAGGCTCGTTCATATTCTCACCTCCTTTCGCAACCGCGAAAGCGGGTGATTAGTGATTTCCCCTTTCGTACCCCACTCCCCAAAAAATTCAAAAACTGCCAAACAGAAACGACAATTTTTTAAAAAACTTTTAAGGAGCGCAAAAACGCCCGACTGCATGACGCAATCGGGCGTTAGTGAATTGATTAAGGTATTAAGATGATTTGAAAGTTCATACTTGTGTCCAGAATAAACCGCTATAAGAGATAGGCTTTTTTTGATAGGTTAGGCGGTTTGTTCGCAACAAAAAAGGACACGGCGATACCTCCAAGATACCGCCGTATCCCTAAAAAGGGCGACTTTAATACACCCTCCGTATTTCCATTTTTAAAATAGGAAAACGGCGGCTAAATTTTTTAAATTATTTGGACATTTTAAATTGCAACGTCGATACAATAGTGGAAGCTGCTGCCGCGCAAATATGGCTTATAAGTACAGCAACCCATATTCCATTCAGCCCAAACCCTAAAAGGGAGAGCAAATATGCTAAAGGCATACGAACAACGATATAGTAAAAAATCATCAACATCATGCTTTTTGCAGGCTTGCCAAATCCATTCAACACACCAAGAAAGCTGTTTGTGACGGTATTTAAAACATACCCTACTCCTACGATTAAGAAGTAAACGCCAACAATAGCAGCAACATCAGAACTTTTTACGAATAAGCCGGAAAGCTGTTTTGAAAATGCTACAATGATAATGGAAAGAATTAGGAGCAGCGCACACCCATATTTCAAAGCGCATTTTAAATAATCTCTGGCGCGGTCGGGGCGTTGCCCTCCAATGCACTGTCCAACGATTGTAGTTAAGACCATATTTAGTGCCATAGCCGGATAAAAAAGGATAGTTTCCAATTTTCCAGTAATTCCATACGCCGCAATCGCAGTAATACTGTATGTACTTACCAATGCAGTCAAAAATGTTGTGCTTACCGCCGGAATACTTTGTTGAATGATAGACGGTACAGCTTTCTGAATGAGGGGTAAAATATCCTTTTTTTCAAACCATGTGATATGCAAAGCAAACAATTTTTTCTTTTTCAGATAAGCAACCATAAAAATCAAGCAAACAGCTTGTGAAAGCAGAGTTGCAATCGCAGCGCCGTGAAAGTCTATAAAGTGAATGAAAATAGGGTCAAGAATTGCATTTAAAATCGTAGATACTAACATAGCGGCGGCTTGAAACATAGAATTTCCAAAACTTCTCAAAACCGCCGTAAAGTATAGATACAAATAAACAGCAACATAGCCAAGAACATAAATTGCCAGATAACTGTATGCCATGTCATAAGTTTCCGTCGGCGTGTTCAGAGCATTTAGGATAAAAGGCAAGGTCAGTTCAAGGACTAATGTAATCAAAAGGGAAAAGGCAATAGCAACGATAAGAGAAGTTGCTATAAGACTTTCTGTTTTTCGCTTATCTTTTGCTCCAATCGCTTGCGAAAGTAAAATTGATACACCGTTAGTAGCTCCCATAGCAACGGACGTGAGTATCAGAATAATGGGGGTTGAATTAGTTAATGCTGCATAGGCGGTTTCTCCTAAAAGATTTCCAATCCATAAACTATCAACAAGGTTGTAAGCCATGTTAAGAAACATAGCAGCAATCATAGGCAGAGCCATAGCCATTAGACAGCGTCTTGTATTTCCTCCAATAAAATCAATCTTTGTTGGCATAGTTAAAACTTCCTTTCTTTGAATGAATGAATAACATTCATATTTGTGCTTTATTTAAGGGCTACCTATGAGGTAGCCGATTACCAAATCAATGGTATTAACCTCCATGTACGGAAGCAATAATTTTTAAAATCTTCTCCAAAGCGTTCATACAGTGCTTTTTCTTCAACCTTAATTCTTATCCCGTAGCATATAGCTAAAAGCAGCAGGACAACCAACGGTGCAAAGACGGAACGGAAACAAAAGGCATTTCCAAGCATACTTAAAATTGTTCCGGCATAAGCGGGATTTCTGATGTATCGGTAAACCCCAGTCGTAACTAATTGTTGATTACTTCCCGTTTTGACAGATAGAGTAAAAGTGTGTCTTAGGCTCCAGACAGCATAAATGCGTAGTGTTGTTCCTATGAGGATAGCAGCCAGTCCCACATAATAAAAAGCATGGGGAAGAAGTATATCTCCCGCTATCTGGATAAAAGGTTGACTTCTGAAATAGGTACTGAAATAGAAACTTCCCCAACACCCCAACATGACTATTAGAATTGTTCCATAATCACTATTTTTCTTATCTTGTTTCTTCAACCAACCTTTGAAATTATAAATCCATATACAAAGTTCTGCTAACATCATGTAGCTGATAGCATAGATGAAATAATAATATTCCTGTATGCTTGTAAACCGTGACGGGTCATTCATTCCTTTTTCCTCCATTTTGAATGAATATCATTCAATTAAATGCCGAAAGATTGCTCCCTATCAGAGCAGGGAGCCACCTTACAGCCTTAGTGCATATATCAGAAAATCACGAATACGTTTTTCTTTTTCTTCTGCGGTATAACTTCCGTCAAGTAAAATACCGATTTGCCCATAAACGCAAAAAGAGGCTGTCGTTTGAATATCATTTATGCTGATTTCGCCTTTTTCTTTTGCTCGTTCAAGTAACTTAGCAACTATTTTTGAAAGTTTTTCGCAGACTTTTAACATCAGTTGGTCGTGAAATTTTTTATTTTCCACGACATGAAGCGTCTTATAATAATCGCTATTTTCTGTTTCTACCATAACGGACATTGTTTCCACAATTTCCTTTAATGTTCGTTTATCACTATCCGCCGGAATAGAAAAACGGCACACAAGTTCCTCTGCATACTGGTCTATGGCACTGTCGAAAAGGGCTTCTTTTGACGGAAAATATCGGTAACACAATCCCTGTGCAACACCTATGGCTTTTGCAATATCAGTAATAGAGGTTTTTTCATAACCTTTTTCGTAGAATAACCGCATAGCGGTGTCTAATATTTCCTGCTTACGTTCTTCGGGTTCTTTCGTAATACGCATATTGCACCTCCTTCCTTTATAATATCAGTCCTTGCTTACAAAGTCAATGACTGAATATCAGTCATTTAGAAGGGTTTATTTTATTCCCCAAGCTATACAGGACGTATTTCCGATATGCTCCCAGAAAACTTTTGAAAAGTGACCGGAAAATAATTCCCGTATTTCACGTTCTGAATAAATTTTTACATCTCCCTCCTTGCTATGTTTCATGTAGAAATTCATAATTGCCCGCCCGATTGCAGGCTGCCAGCAGTCACACATGATAAATGTTCCACTGGGTTTTAAAACTCTGCACACTTCTGAAAGCACTTTATCCGGCAGGGGGTAATGATGAAAGGAATCGTTGCAATAAACAACATCAAAAAAATTGTCGCTAAAGGGGAGATTTTCGCTGTCCCCTAATACAAGATTAACTTCATTTCCAAGTTTCTCTCTTGCTACTTCTAACATTTTTTCTGATAGGTCAATTCCATATAAAGTTTTGTCCCCGTTTTGCTGCAAAATACGTTTCATCATTTCGCCTGTCCCGCAGCCTAAATCTAAAGCTGTATGGTAAGGGAGTTCAGAAAGTTTTTTAAGCATGACAGGATATAAGGAACGCGCGTGTTGTCCTTTTATATCGCTATCATAAGTAGCTGCTTGTTGATTGAAAGCTGTTTTTGAATTTTCTTTCACGTTAGCCATATTCAACCCTCCTTTCCAGAGCTATTATAGCGCAGCCTATCTCAAAAGTCAATGAATAACATTCATTCATTTTTCGCGGTTTAATAAGAATTATTTTAGCTAATAATAGGAAGTATGTAGACATATCCAAGTGAAAAGAGGAACAGTAAAATGTAACTGGGTGAATAACTATGGCAAAAAGACCAGTACCAAGATACGACTTTAAGGCTTTTGGAGCAGCAATAAAGGCGGCGCGGACGGACAGGAAAGAGAGCCGCAAAAAGGTGTGCGACGAAATGTTCATATCTCCCCGCTACCTTGCGAATATCGAAAACAAGGGGCAACACCCCAGTTTGCAGATTTTCTTTGAGCTTATGCTCCGTTACAATATATCCGTAGACCAGTTTCTTTTAGATAAGCCTGCCGGGAAAGACACAAAGCGGCGGCAGCTTGACGCGCTGCTCGACGATATGAGCGACAACGGCATACGGATTGTAACCGCTACTGCGAAAGAGATAGCAGAAGTCGAAAATGAGGACAGATAAAAAAGTCCGGCACAACTGAATAAGTTTTTAGAAAGCGTTGTAATCTTTGCAGATTGCAGCGTTTTTCTTTTGCGTAAGTTTGGCAAAATCGGATTTTCCGGTGTAGTAGGGATAAAGGGAGAAAGTTTCTTAGCAAGCATAGGAAAGGGGTACCCT
>UPZA01000032.1 GCA_900538575.1 uncultured Ruminococcus sp. | reverse complement strand
GTTGATAATTACCACTATACGCTTAACTTCAATCCGAATATGTGGATTCCGGTAAGCTTTGAAACTATTGATTAAGCGCTTTTATGAGCGCTCTTTTCATGCCCTGAGCATGGCATAAAACTGCTTGAATATTTTTTGGAGGTAATTTTTTATGGCAGAAGAAGCTAATACAAACGGAACTCAGCAGATATCCGATTCGTCAACTACACCGGAGCCTGCCGGGGCTTTATCCGGCGGAGGTGATCCAAAATCTAATGCAGCGGCAACGGAACCTAAAACAGTCTCTAATAACGAACCTGCAAAATCAGAAAATACGCCGTCAGCCGAAGAGCTTGCGGAATTTCGCAAGTGGCAGGAATCTCAGAAATCGGATGCCGAAAAGCAAGCGGCTACAATCGGAAAAGCCGAAAAAGCAAAACAAGCCGCTGAAGAAAGAGCAGCAGCTGCAGAACTGAAATTTACTGCAATGTCAAAAGGCGTTTCCGCTGAAGCTTTAAACGACGTAATAGCTATTGCGAAAACCAAAATTACGGATAAAGTAACGGCTGAACAGGCTATAGATGAAATCGTCAAGAAATATCCGGCAGTTACAAATCCGACAGAGCCGAGTATTACAACGGGCGTAAGAACCGGCGGTAATACTCCTCCCGCATCATCGGCTAAAGCCATTGATATTATACGCAGTGAACAGGTTAAAAGAAAATAAGAAAAGAGGTTAATTTATGAGCTATTTAAAGGACGAACTTTCCGGCTTTATACCGGAAGAGATTTCAGGAGAAATTATAAAAGACGTAGCAAGGGGGTCAAGCATTATCCGTTTGTCAAAAGCAGAGGAAATGAAAACGGATGAAAAGAAAGTTCCCGTTATGACGTCGGGAGCCGGCGCATACTGGGTTGGCGAGGGCGAACGTATTAAAACCTCCGGCGCAACTTGGATATATCCTAAGCTTGTGGCTAAAAAGCTTGCCGTTATTATTCCGGTTACTAAGGAAAAGCTTGAAGATACAACTATCAATGTATTTTCCGAACTTAGAGAAAGCATTTCAGAAGCTTTTTATAAAACAATTGATTCAGCCTGCATTTTCGGAACAAATTCACCGTTTGAAACGTCCCTTTTCGGAAAAATCTCAACATCCGGCAATACAATTGCCGCAACTGAAAAAATTGATATCGACGTGTCGGACCTGATGTCTAAGGTTGAGGAAAACGGTTTTGATGTCAACGGATTTACAGCTACAATAGGTCTGAAAGGCACTCTCAGAAAGCTTCGTGATAACAACGGCGCGTCGCTGTTTATAGAGGGAACAAACCAGAAGGAATTTTATTCACAGCCTATTGAATTTGTACGCAACGGCGCATGGGATAAGGAAAAAGCTATTATCATCGGCGGCGAGTGGAAATATTCTCTGTTCGGGCTTAAACAAGGGATAGAATTTGAGATACTTAAGGAAGCAACATTGCAAAACACACTTGATTCAGACGGTAAGCCTATTTCTCTTGCCGAGCAGGATATGGTGGCAATCAAGGCAACTATGCGAGTAGCATACTTATGCGTCAAAGAAAACGCATTCGCGGCTGTAATTCCTTCCCCGGCGCCTGATGCTGATGCAACGCTGTCCGGCTTGTCAATAGGTTCGCTGATGCTCTCCCCAACCTTTGACAAGGACGTCACCGGTTATACAACGTCTACAGCCAACGCTACTAACACTATTACGGCAACGGCGTCAGATTTAAACGCGACTGTTGAAATAAAAGTCGGCGATACCGCTGTTAGTAACGGCGGCGCCGCTACTTGGGAAAGCGGCGAAAATATCGTTACGATAAAGGTAACCAACGGCTCCGCTGAAAAAACCTATACCATAACGGTTACAAAATCATGATGATTAACTTTTATAAAGACGAATGGAAAGGCAAATTTGACGGTTCGGACGAGGAGCTTAAAATGCTCCTCTCCCGTACTGCCGATATTGTTGACAATGCTATTGCTTTTAGCGGATACACTGTTGAAACCGTACCGGAAGCTTTAAAAACAAGAGTATGCAAGGCTATATGCGCTCATGCTGATTATATAAGCAATAACGGCGGTATTGATAGCCTTACCGATATGTCTTATAACTCCGTATCTTTAGGCAAATTCAGCTATTCGGCTGATACGTCCGGCAATACGGATAACGGCGCTTTAACCTTATGCCCTCTTGCAGCCGGCTATCTTGCGCCTACAGGATTGCTTTACAGAGGGGTGACGGTAAAATGAAACCAATTCCTAAAAAACTTTTAATTCATTCGGCTGACTTGATTGAAGTTAGTACCGCCAACTCTTGGCAAAAGGAAGAAACAAAAACTATTGCCAACTTAAAATATGTGCGTATAGAGCCGTCCTCAAAGCTTATAACCGCCAAGGATAACAGACAAGTTACTTTGGCGGCCACGCTTTTATATGACTGCTGTAACAGCCGACCGTTAGACGTGAAATTTATACAAGGGCAAAAGGTTATTTGGAACGGAATAGAACACGTTATCGAAACAATAGAACCGCTTTATGACAGCGGAAAGCTGCATCACTATGAACTGGGGCTGATATAATGGCAGACGTAAAAGTCACTCTTAACAAACAAGCGATAGCTGAACGCCTTGCAAAGCAGCATGAAAAGGCTCAGTTTATAATGTCTCAGCAGGCCTTGAAGGACTGCAATTTTTACTGCAAACAGGATCAGGACGGTCTGATTAACAGCAGCCAGATTCACAGCGATTTTGAAACCGGGAACTTGAAGTGGCAAACGCCGTATGCCAGAATGCAATACTATCTTGATTCGGCGTCAAAAGACAAAAACCCTAACGCGCAAAAAATGTGGGCGCACAAAGCCGCGTCCGAACACAAAGAGGACTGGCGGCTGATTTACGACAAGGTTTTTAACGGAGGTAAGTAATGGAGGTGCAAACAGAGGTTTTACAAGCGTTTTCAGATTTTATCGGCGTAAGTATAGGACAATTGCCGGAAAAAGGCGGCGCTGCAATGGAACTGTCGCCGTCCTCAGCTCTGCGTAGATTTTTCAATGGTGAAAGCTATGAATCAATGTCCGTACTTGTGCTTGCAAAGTATAAATCACAGAAAACGGCATTAGATAAACTGAATCAGATATGTAATAAATGCAGGACGCTTGATTTGCCAAGCGGTGAAAATTGGCGTATAAAGACAATTGAAATTTCCACGTCCCCCAATTATGTGGGGCAGGAAAAAAATTCAGACGGTATAATGTGGATTTATTCCTGCATTTTGACCGTCAATATATACAATATGGAGGGATTTTAATATGGCAGAATCAACAGGCGGAACAGTAAAAGCGGAAGATATACAGCTTAATTATGATTACAAGCTGCAAATAATCGTGCCCAACACCGAAGACGTCGGTGGAACACCGCAGACCATAGCCAGAGGCTTTGATAATATAACGGAAGCAATTAACGAGGTTCTTTATCAGACCAGTTTTCTTTCGGATAAAGGCTGGGGATCGTCTTATGTAACGGGAGGGCAGCTTATTTTTACCCTGACAGGCGTAAGAGTTCTGGGAGACGCTGCGCAGGACTACATTTTCAGTGATAAAGTATATATGGGCTTCGGCGCCGCAAGAGACGTTCAGCTTTTGTTGCAGATACCAAAGTCTACCGCCGGACAGCCGACTATTCTTACGTGCAACGCTACTCTTGCTAAAATTACGCGCTCCGGCGGCGCTGCCAATCAACCCTGCGCTATATCGGTCGAAATACACATAAACGGAAAGCCGGAAATAACGGCGGGAGGTTAAATATGGCTTATCAGATAAAAAAATCAAATCATATAGTAGAGGATTTAGAGCTGCTCGGCGATGACGGTAAGGTCGAGCTTACCGTCCATGTCGATATTAATACCGACAGGATGGCCGGCGGATTCCGCAAAGCTGAAATCGGTCTTATTAATGCCCAGAGGGGCATAAAAAAGGGCGAGAATGCCGAAGCGTTTGAAAACTACGGAAAGGCGGTTATTGAATTTTTCCGGCTGGTTTTCGGAGAAGAAAACACTGCTGTTATGCTTGAATATTTTGAAGGCAAGTATACGGATATGTTTATACAGTTATATCCGTATATAAACGATGTCGTAAAGCCCGCTATAGAAACTTCGGCTGCCGAACAAAAAGCAAGAATAGCTAATAATTTCAGCTATACAAAAAAACAAAAACGCAAGCTGGGATTGAAATGATCAATATTACAAAGCCGCTTACTGACTATGTGATATATAAGGGCAAAAAAATCAGGCTTAATATATCCTTTGATAACGTTATAAAAGTATACGATATCTTTAAGGACAATTTTTTGCTTGATTATGAAAAAGCGCAATACGCTTTAGCGTTACTTACAGAAGAAAGAAAGTTACCTAATATAAAGGCGCTTGACGTTATTTTCAAGGAACAGATTGAAACCTTTCAGCGAAGTACGGGTAAAAACAATTTAAGAGTTGTAGATTTTAAGCAGGACTCTGCTTTTATCTACAGCTCTTTTCTTATGGATTATGGGATTGATCTGATTGAACAGCAGGGTAAATTACACTGGCAGAAGTTTATTTCTCTCTTTCAAGGACTTTCTGAGAGAACTAAAATACGTGAGGTTATGTCAATTCGTTCAAGACCGCTGCCGAAGCCGGATAAGCATAATCAGGATTATATCAGGTCGCTCATGGAACTAAAGCAATATTATGCCCTTGATATATCACAAGAGGAGAGAGAGAAGAACTTTCAGGACGGACTGAAACGGCTTGCGGATACTCTGCTGGCGAGGGCGAAAGAGAGGTGATTAAATGGCTGACGGTTTAGTTGAATTTGACGTCCGAGCGAATCTTGATAATCTGCAAAAGGATATGGACAGCGCACAGGATACAGCCAAAAAGGGCGGCAATAAGCTTGCTGACATTGCCGGTAAGTCTGCTAAAGCTATCGGCGCGGCAGCGGTAGGCGTAGGTACTGCCGCAGTTGCCGCCGGCGGATATGCGGTCAATCTTGCTAACGACGTTGACAAAGCGATGAACAGTTTTCTTTCAAGTACAGGGTATGCCGCCGATGAAACAGGACATTTTCAAAATGTCCTCGAAAAAATCTATGCCAATAACTATGGCGAAGATTTCCAAGACATAGCGGACGGCATGGCAACAGTAACGCAAAATCTCGGTGAAATGTCGGATGAGCAGTTGCAGTCGATTACGGAATCCGCGTTTGCTCTTAGAGATACGTTTGAATACGATATATCCGAATCTACAAGAGCCGCTAAAGCCATGATGGATAATTTCGGCGTATCCGGTGACGAGGCAATGTCTATGATTGCCGCCGGAGCGCAGAATGGTCTTGACTATTCCGGCGAATTAATTGACAGCATATCGGAATATTCCACGCAATTTGCAAAGGTCGGTCTGGACGCCGACGATATGTTCAAGATTTTCGAAAAAGGCGCTGAAAGCGGCGCCTGGAATCTTGACAAAGTCGGAGACGCGGTCAAGGAGTTTTCTATAAGAGCAATTGACGGCTCCGATTCAACTGCCGCAGGATTTACGGCTATAGGACTTAACGCCGACGAAATGGCAGCCAAGTTTGGGCAGGGCGGAGAAACGGCTAAAAAGGCGTTTAGCGATACGCTGAAAGCGCTGTCAAGTATAGAAGATCCTCTTGAAAAAGACGCGGCGGGAGTTGCTCTTTTCGGAACTATGTGGGAAGATTTAGGACCCGAAGCGGTTGAGGCTCTCGCAGATATAGAAGACGGAGCTTACGATACTTACGGCGCACTGGATGACATAAAGGGAGTAAAATACGACGATCTCGGTTCTATGTTCGAAGGACTGAAACGATCTGTTGAAATGTTGGTACTTCCTCTGGGCGAAATGCTTATACCCGTTTTAAGCGAACTTATAGAAGAGGTATTGCCTGTTTTACAGGAAATTCTCCCTCCGCTGCTCGAATCCTTCGAAAGTTTTTTACCCACGTTGATTGAAATGTCGGAAAATCTGCTGCCGATAATACTTGACGTATTCACGCAGCTTGCGCCGATTCTGATGTCGGCGATAGAAGAGATACTACCGCCGCTTATGGAAGCTTTGCAAGCGTTAATGCCGGTATTTACTATGATAGTACATGAGCTGCTGCCCCCGTTACTTGATTTATTTACTCAGCTTATGCCTATAATCGTTGAACTAGCAACAGCTTTGATACCGCCGCTTGTAGAAGTTTTCAATGCGTTAATACCGCCGATAGTTGAACTTATTAATGCACTTTTACCTCCTCTTACAAATCTTCTGAATGGATTGTTTCCTTTGGTTGATTCGTTAAAGCCAATAATATCCGGTCTTGCCTCTGTAATTTCGGATGTTCTTGGCGAAGCAGTCGATGCGGTTATACCAATTATAGAGGGTATTGTAGAGGTACTGGAACACGTCATTGACTTTATATCAAACGTGTTTAAAGGTAATTGGGAAGGCGCATGGAACAGCATAGTTGAAGTATTTAAAAGTATTTTCAATAATATTCCAGTGTTTGTAGAAAATATTTTAAACGGAGCAATAGGAATAATAAACAGTCTTATTAACGGCGTTAACAAAATTACCGATAAAGTTGGAATTCCTGCTATTCCCACAATTCCGGAGGTAACGCTCCCCCGTTTTCACACCGGCGGCATCATTGATTTTCAGGGAGAGTATGAAGCGCCTATTATGGCTCTTGACGGTGAAATGGTGCTGACAAAAATGCAGCAAAAGCGGCTTTTTGACATAGCAAACGGCATGTATTCTCCCCAACAGCAAGGCAGCGAAAGCGTTATTGAAAACCGAACCACAGAAGTTAAAATAGAACACAAAAACTATTTTACCGTAAGAAACGATACTGACATTTTACGCATTTCCGAAGCGTTGAGCCGTCAGGAAGTAAAAGATATTAAATCATCCGGAGGTTAATATGACATTTACTTTTAAAGAAATCCCATCACAAGATATGGGAGTTAAGATAATTACTATGTCAGGCGTTCAGCGCGCACCATGCGAACCGCAAATTACTTCAATACCGGGGCGTTATAATCCGTTAATACTTGAAAAGCAAGAACGCCAGACAACGGAGATAACCGCTGAGCTATTAGTGGAATGTCCCGATAATATAAGGAACATTTTTTCATGGCTTTTAGGCAGAGGTAAGCTTATTTTTTCTGACGAGCCGGATAAATACTATAATGTAATTTCAGACGATGTCATATCTATTCAGAGGATTGACGACAGAATACAGTCATTTGAAATTAAATTTATATGCGAACCATTTGCTTATTCCGTCACAAACCCGTTTGTATCAACGCCTATGGGAATGGACGACGATACGCTCACAGGCTCGATGACGATAATAAACAACGGTACCGCTGAAAGCGAGCCTAAATGGTATTTCAGCTTTGCGGGAAAGCTCAGGGTTACGGTCAACGGCAGTGAAAACCCTCTTATTATTACAACGCCCGGAGAATATACCGGTGAATATGAGGCCGACGTTTCAGGCGGTACGGCTAAGTATTACTACGATTACAAGCAGCAGAATATCTATGTTGACGTTTCGTCAAGGCTTGCGTATATGTTTTCAGGCAGTAAAAAGCTTGTGGTAGTAAACCAGACTGCGGGAATATTCCCCGCGCTGAAACCCGGAGAGAACAGCATAGTCGTTGAGCTGGTCCGGGAGGAGTGGGAGCACGACGGAAGAATATACAAGTCTCATAACCAAAAGCTCCAGTATTTGGGTTACAACAAAAATGAGAGGTGGTATTGATGTATGACTACATAAGCGTGTTTGCGCCCGACGAGACTGACTTCTCTCACAACGGCTTGCGTATACTTGCGCCTACCTCTTGTGAGATTACAGAGGTTTTAAACGGCGAATACTCTTTAACGCTTACTCATCCGCGCGATGAGTGGGAAAACTGGAAATATATCCGAGAAAACTACATCATAAAGGCGCAGGGACAGCTTTTCAGAATATACCGGAAATCGCTGTCAATGTCATCGGACGGAAATTACGAGGTCAAAGCGGACGCTATGCACATCTTTTATGATCTTAATTATTACTTTATCCGTGACACCCGCCCTATGATGCAGACAGGCAGTGACGCACTCAACTGGATTGTTACTCACACATACACCGACAGAGGAAGCAGTACGGCGGAACAGCCCGCCGAACGCTTTCTGTTTTCAACGGACATAAAGCCCTCCGGAGAGTTTCCGTCCGCCGACGATTTAAAAACGGCTTATTATGAAAAAATGTCGGTTACCAAAGCGTTGATCGGAGCGGATAACTGTTTTATAACCGTTTGGGGCGGAGAGCTTTTAAGGGATAACTTCAATGTTGTAATTAACAGGCGGAGGGGCGAGGATAACGCCTTTTCCATACGATACGGCTTTGACATGACGGAAATTCAACAGGAGGTAGATTATTCGAATTACTGTTCCACGGTCTACTATGAAGCGACTATTTATAACGAAAGCATTGTGAACAATGAAAAACAGAGAAATGAAACGGTACTGACTGGTACGGCTTCGCTTAATACTCTTGATATGGCGGTCCTTCCAGTTCCGCCTATGCAGTTTTACAGCTTTGAAATAAATTACAAGGATATAAAGTGCGCCGAAGATTACCCCACGATAGCGGAAATGAAAACCGCCTGTGAGGAACGCGCAAAGGAATATATGCTCATCAACTGCCAGCCGAGTATAAATTACCGGGTAAGCTTTGCCGACCTTAAAAACTATGATTTATATAAAAGCTTTATAGGCTTGCAGGAATGTAATTTAGGAGATATAGGGACGGTTTATCATGAGCTGTTAGGAATAAATACAACGCAGCAGATCGTCAAGAAAACAATCGACGGCATAACGGGCGAAGCTATCGGTATAGAGCTTGGCTCTTTGCGTAAGTCTTTTACCAGCGACGGCAGAATAAACGGCGGTATAAATTCAGTACAGTCCGAGCTGATAAAAAATGAAATAGCCGCTGAGAACACATGGGAGAATCTCGGTAATTTAGGCTATGAAATGCAGGACTTAAACCTTTCATGGACTGAGCTGACGGGAAATCCAATTGTAGGAGGCGTTGACTAATGCCGCTTGTTAATATACCGGCTAATCGAAACGTAGGAGCTTGTGTCGGAGACATAAACGCCAACTTTAAATACCTTGACCGAGAAAGCAAGGATAAAAGCGGAGAATATACGCAAGATACTCAAGCAAAGGTCTGGGTGATAC
>UPZA01000031.1 GCA_900538575.1 uncultured Ruminococcus sp. | reverse complement strand
GAGCGCCACCTTGCCAAGGTGGAGGTAGCGAGTTCGAGCCTCGTAATCCGCTCCATTTCGCTGGGGAAATATTCTTGGCGTATTATCAATCCTAAGACTTGATGTCTTAGGATTTTTTATTTTATATAAAGGAAATTCTACAGATGGACGATACGGAATACATGAAAGCCGCGTTAGCGGAAGCCGCGAAAGCCTTCGATATAGGAGAAGTACCGGTTGGCGCCGTTGTTGTGAGAAAATCCGACGGAAGAATAGTCGGCAGAGGCTATAATAAGCGTGAAACCAAGAAAAATCCGCTGGCTCATGCCGAAATAGAAGCGATTGCCGAGGCGGCGGCGGAGCTGGGCGGATGGAGACTTATAGGCTGTGATATTTACGTCACTCTGGAGCCTTGTCCTATGTGCTGCGGAGCTATAATCAATTCGCGGCTGGAAAGAGTGATTTACGGCGCGGAGGATAAAAAATCAGGCTCTGCGGAATCTGTTCAGAAAATGTTCGAGCTGCCCTATAATCATAAGCCCCGCGTTATAAAGGGACTGATGGCGGACGAATGCTCGTCAGTTCTGTCGGATTTTTTCAGACAGCTTCGTGAAAGAAAAAAGGCCTTGAGCAACAAAAAAAACGGTAAAATTTAGTTTGACCTGTAGGTTAATATATGTTAAAATAAAAATAGTATATGTAAAGGAGCGTCAGAAAATGGTAGAGTTCGGAAACGACTGGGACGAGCTTTTAAAGGACGAATTTAAAAAGGATTATTATCTAAGGCTTCGTCAGTTTTTAATAAACGAGTATAAAACCCGCAGGATATTTCCCGGAATGTACGATATATTCAACGCCTTCAAATATACCTCCTTTGACAATGTTAAGGCGGTTATAATCGGTCAGGATCCTTATCATGGAATCGGTCAAGCTCACGGTCTCTGCTTTTCCGTTAAAAAAGGAGTTATGCCTCCTCCGTCGCTTGTGAATATCTTCAAGGAAATAAAAAACGATCTTGGAATTGATAATACGGGAAAACACGGCGAGCTTACAAAATGGGCAAAAAACGGCGTTTTGCTGCTTAATAATGTTCTGACAGTCCGCGAGGGCTGCGCTAACAGCCATAGGGGTATGGGCTGGGAGGAATTTACAGACGATGTTATAAGGCTTCTGAATACCAGAGAAAAGCCGATGGTATATCTTCTCTGGGGAGCTAATGCAAGAGCGAAGAAAAAGTTGATAACCAATCCCGCGCATCTTGTGCTGGAATGCGCTCATCCAAGCCCTCTTTCAGCCTATAACGGATTTTTCGGATGCAGACATTTTTCAAAGGCAAACGAATTTCTTAAAAATAACGGATTAGAAGAGATAGACTGGAGTATCGACTGATGAAGATTAGGGATATGTTTGAAAGAGGAACGGTATTCTCATTTGAGATTTTTCCTCCTAAAAAGACTGCTCCTATTGAAACAATTTATAATACGCTTGAGGAGCTGGGAGACTTAAAGCCTGATTTTATAAGCGTTACATACGGTGCGGGAGGAAGCTCTCAGAGCGTTTCAACATGTGAGATCGCTCATACTATTAAGGAAAAATACGGTATAGAGCCGGCGGCTCATCTCCCGTGCATTAATTATGCCAAAGACGAAATAACCGCTATACTTGCGGAATTCAAAAGTCGCGGAATTGAGAATATACTTGCTTTGAGAGGAGATATAAACCCCGAAGTACCTCCTAAAAGCGATTTCAGATATGCAAGCGAGCTTGTGGAGTTTATAAAAGGCTTCGGAGATTTCGATATTGCCGGAGCATGCTATCCCGAGGGACATATAGATACGCCTGATATGGTTCAGGATATTCTGAATCTTAAAAAAAAGACGGACGCAGGAGCTTCTCATCTTATATCACAATTATTTTTTGACAATAGCTGTTATTATTCATTTATGGAAAAAATAAGGATAGCCGGAATAAACGTTCCGGTAGAAGCAGGAATAATGCCGGTTACGAATAAAAAATCAATAGAGCGCATGGTTTCTATGTGCGGAGCCAGCCTGCCGCCGAAATTCACAAAAATAATGCAGAAGTATGAAAATAATCCGGAGGCTCTTAGAGACGCGGGAATAGCTTACGCGATAGACCAGATAGTAGACCTTGTGTCAAACGGAGCTGACGGTATTCATCTTTACACCATGAATAACGCATATGTGGCAAGAAGGATAAGCGAGGCTGTTGAAAGCATTATAAGAGTCTGAATTATAGATCCGCTGCCTGAAACGGTCTGATTATAAATCTTTTTTAGCTTTTTATAGAAAAGGGAACACTTTTATGGTAGAATTGAAAGGCGTCAACATAGACGAAGCGCTTCGCTATATGGGACATCAGGGAAAACCCTCGGAAGGCCTTGAAAAAATAATAGAGGACTGTGAGGCAAAATTGCTTGTAACTGCCCGTCCCGGCTATGTATACAGGATATTTGATATTTCGTCGGAGCCGGAAGGAGTAAGAGTCGAGGGCAGCTCTCTTCTGTTAAGGGGAAACGATATAAGAGGACATTTAGAGGGGTGCGGGAGAGCGGCTCTGCTCTGCGCGACGCTTGGAGTTGAAACGGACAGGCTAATAAGAACTATTGAAATAACTGATATTTCTTCGGCTTTCGTCATGGACGCTCTTGCAAGCGCCGCAATTGAAGAGGTAAGCAGAATCGCCGACGAAGATATCAAGGGACAGCTTGACGGAGAATTCTTAACATGGCGGTTTTCGCCGGGCTACGGAGATTTTCCGTTAGAAATACAAAAAGAGTTTCTGGAGGCTGTGAACGCCCCTAAAAGAATAGGACTTTGCACGGGTGAAAATAATATTCTTATTCCGAGAAAGTCCGTAACCGCTGTCGCGGGAATTTCAGAAAAGCCGATTTCGCGTAAAAGAAGAGGATGCGCATGCTGTAATATGTCGAAAACGTGCGCTTTCAGAAAAAGAGGTGAACATTGTGGATTTTAAAGAGCTTATAAAGCAGGGAACGGTATTGCTTGACGGAGCTATGGGGACCATGCTTCAGAATGCCGGACTTGAAGCGGGAGCCGCTCCGGAGCTGCTGAATATAGACAAGCCCGAGCTTATAGAGGATATACACAGAAAATACGTTGAAGCAGGCTCTCAGATAGTTTATGCCAATACCTTCGGAGCAAACCGTTATAAGCTGAAAAATAACAGCGTCAAGGAAATTATTTCCGCGGGAATTTCCATTGCCAAAAAAGCCTGCGGTAAAAAAGCGCTTGTCGCATTGGATATAGGACCTATAGGACAGCTTCTTGAGCCAAGCGGTACAATGACTTTTGAGGAAGCGTACGATATTTTTAAGGAACAGATTATTGCGGGAGAAAGCGCCGACGTTATAGTATTTGAAACCATGACCGATCTTTACGAGCTGAAGGCGGCCGTACTGGCGGCAAAGGAAAATAGCCGTCAGCCGATTGTATGCACTATGACCTTTGAGGAAAACCGGCGTACCTTTACCGGCTGCTGCGTTTCCTCAATGGCTTTGCTTTTGAACGGTCTGGGCGTAGACGCCGTAGGAATTAACTGCTCGCTCGGACCGTCTCAGCTTATTCCTATATGTAAGGAGCTGCTGGAATGGACGGATATGCCGGTAGTACTAAAGCCTAACGCCGGTTTGCCGGATCCGGTTACTGGAAAATACGACGTTTCTCCGGAGGAATTTGCGGAGCAGATGAAATACGCCGCCTCCTGCGGCGTCAAAATATTCGGAGGCTGCTGCGGAACGACGCCGGAGTATATATCGGCTCTGAAAAAGGCGCTGGATGGAACGGAGGTCAGACGGCGTAAAGCCTTGCCGCGGTCCGCTGTCTGCACGCCTTCCAGAACCGTTGTAATAGACCGGCCGCGTATTATCGGAGAGCGGATAAATCCTACGGGAAAAAAGCTTTTTAAAGAGGCGCTCAGAAATAACGATACGGGCTATATTCTGAATCAGGCCATAGAGCAGATCAGAGCAGGAGCCGATATACTTGACGTAAACGTCGGACTGCCGGAGATTGACGAAAAAGCTATGATGATAAAGGCTGTAAAGGAAATACAAAGCGTTACCGACGCGCCCCTGCAAATTGACTCGACTATACCGGAGGTATTGGAGGCGGCTCTCAGGATATATAACGGAAAGCCTATAGTCAATTCCGTAAACGGCGAAGAAAGCTCTCTTGAAACGGTTCTTCCGCTGGTTAAAAAATATGGCGCCGCGGTGGTCGGACTTACCCTTGATAAGAACGGTATACCTCCTAAGGCGGAGCAGAGATTTGCCATAGCGGAAAAAATTCTGAAAAGGGCGATGTATTACGGTATTCCAAAGGAGGACGTGTTTATTGACTGCCTTACTCTTACCGCGTCGGCGGAGCAGGAGGCCGTTATGGAAACTCTGAGAGCGTTGGGACGAGTTAAAAAAGAGCTTGGACTTAAAACTGTTTTAGGTGTTTCAAATATTTCCTTTGGACTTCCAAACCGTCCCCTTATCAATCAGAATTTTCTTACGATGGCTCTGACCTACGGTCTTGATCTTCCTATAATCAATCCTAACGTAGACGCTATGACAGGGGCGGTAAGGGCGTATAAGCTGCTGGCGAATATTGATAAAAATTCGTTTGATTTTATAGCGGCATATAATTCCGCCGCTGTGCAGAAAACGGAAAATAAGGACGAAAATAATATAAGCCTTGAATATGCCGTTGAAAACGGGCTTAAAGATGAAAGCGCAAAGGCCACGGCAGAACTGGTTAAGACCGCAGATCCTATGGAAATTATCAACGGGGCTCTTATTCCCGCGCTTGACAAGGCAGGAGAACAATTTGAAAAGGGAACGATTTTTCTGCCGCAGCTTATACTTACAGCAGGCGCGGCGCAGGCGGCGTTCGGCGTAATCCGAGAAAAAATGATTTCTGAAAATTCGTCTCCGGTCAGCAAGGGTAAAATAGTGCTGGCTACTGTAAAGGGAGATATACATGATATAGGTAAAAATATAGTCAAGGTACTGCTGGAGAATTACGGATATACCGTTATAGATCTTGGAAAGGACGTTCCATGTGAAGAAGTGGTAAGGGCGGCTTTGGAGCATAGGGTAAAGCTTGTGGGATTGTCCGCGCTTATGACGACAACTCTGAAATCTATGGAGGAAACCATCAGGCTGTTGAGAGAAAGCGGATCGGAATGTAAGGTTGTCGTAGGCGGAGCTGTGCTTACTCCGGAATACGCTGAAAAAATAGGAGCTGATTTTTACGCAAAGGACGCTAAGGAAACCTGCGATATTGCAAAGCGGATCGTAGGCTAAATCGGTTCTGTAAAGCCGTCCGGCTTGAGTTCTATAAGAGCCGCGCATATAAGCTCGTTGTCAGGCGTCAGCAGCAGCTCGGCAATTACTTCGCCGTCGCCGTAATTGTCTACGGAATAAGTAAACCGCTTTACTTCCTCGCCCTTATGGGAATCAAGATTGTAGCCCGCCTGTTTCATTTTTCCGGCAAATTCGGCATAAACGCCGTCAAAGCTTTCGGGTATCGTTACGGCGTCGCAGGTTTCTCCGCTTACCTTCCAGCCTCTTATGTTTAGAAAAGGCTCAAGCTGATTCTCTGTGAGTATAAGCTTTTCCTGAGCTTTATCTCCGCTTCCGCAACGGCGGCTGAAGATAAATATGGCGGTGAGTACGGCTATAATAAGCAAAACGGCTATGATTTTTTTCTTCATGACAGTTATTCTCCATTCAGTTTGATTTTAAAGCTCCCGATACGGCGGTTAAGCTGCATTATTGTAAAACGGAGCCGCGCTTTTTAATAAATATTATGATAAGAAATAATTTTTAATGCAAGGGGAAATCAATGAAGAGTCAGAGACTTGATAAATTTCTGTCGTCGCAGACAGTGTATACAAGAACTGATATAAGCAAGCTTCTGTGGAAAAGAAAGGTCAGCGTAAACGGAAAAACGGCGCGTGAAGGGGGACTGAAGATTAATCCGGCCGCGGACAGGATTGAGGTTTCGGGACGTGAAATAAAATACCGTGAAAATATGTACATAGTACTTAACAAGCCGTCCGGCTATGTCTGCGCCACAGAGGATAAAAACGATCCGACGGTGATCAGGCTTATACCCGAGGAGCTGAGGAGAAAGGATCTTTTTCCGGCAGGACGTCTTGATAAGGACAGCGAGGGTATGGTTCTGATAACCGACGACGGAACGCTCGGTCATAAAATTTTATCTCCGAAAAATCACATTGCCAAATATTATGTTGTGAAATTAGCCGAAAGGTTTGGTGAAAATTATGAACGGCTTTTCAGGGAGGGTATTACTCTGGGGAACGGAGAAAGTTGTCTTCCAGCCGCTGTCAGATGCTGTCCGGACTCGGAAAATATAGCGTTTATTGAGCTTTTCGAGGGTAAATATCATCAGGTAAAACGCATGTTTGCCGCTGTTGAAAACCATGTTGAAAAGTTGGTGAGGATCCAGATGGGAGGGCTGGAAATGCACGCAGGCATTGGAATTGGCGAGTGTATGGAGATTTTGCACAACGATGTTGAAAAGTTGTTGAAACCGACACGCTTTGATGAGGTTTTCAGCAGTTTTTCAGAAAAATTTTCGTCATATTGGATAAACAAGTTATAATAACTTTGGGTAATTAGTGACTTGAAACATTGTTAAAAATTTGGTATTATATTATTATGGTTAATCTGGAGATTCGGGTTAGCAAAAATTTATGTGGGAGGAATAGGTAAAATGGCAAGTTTATCATTACGCGGAATTTACAAAAAATATCCCGGTGGCTTTGTTGCCGTTAAAGATGTAAATTTGGAAATCACAGATAAGGAATTTATTATATTGGTAGGACCTTCCGGTTGCGGAAAATCTACAACCCTTAGAATGATTGCCGGTCTTGAAGAAATTTCGGAGGGCGAGCTTTATATCGGCGATCGCCTTGTAAACGATATTGCTCCGAAGGACAGAGATATCGCGATGGTTTTCCAGAACTACGCTCTTTATCCTCATATGACGGTTTACGATAACATGGCGTTCGGTTTAAAGCTCAGAAAGGTTCCTAAGGACGAAATTGACCGCAAGGTTAAGGAAGCTGCAAAGATACTCGACCTTGAGCATCTTCTTGACAGAAAGCCTAAGGCAATGTCCGGCGGTCAGCGTCAGCGTGTGGCGCTCGGTCGTGCTATCGTGCGTTCTCCTCAGGTGTTCCTGCTTGACGAGCCGCTTTCAAACCTTGACGCTAAGCTTCGTGCGCAGATGAGAACTGAGATCGCTAAGCTCCACCAGAAGCTGGGAACAACGTTTATTTATGTAACGCATGACCAGACAGAGGCTATGACAATGGGCGACAGAATCGTTGTAATGAAGGACGGAATTATTCAGCAGGTTGATACTCCGCAGGCTCTTTACGAGAAGCCCTGCAATAAATTCGTTGCCGGCTTCTTAGGTTCGCCTCAGATGAATTTCGTTGAATCTGTTCTGAGAAAGAACGGCTCCAAGTATGTTGTTGAATTCGGTTCTGCTGATACTAAATCCACAAGAGGCGTAATATATTCCGTTGAGCTTCCTGAAGCGAAGATAGTTCCGGAGCTTGCAAATTATGTGGATAAGGAAATAATAATGGGTATTCGTCCTGAAAGCGTGCACGACGAGGAAATGTATCTTTCCAACGCTTCTACGGGAATCATCGAATGCGATGTTGACATAACGGAAATGATGGGCGCTGAAACGTTCCTTTATCTTACATGTCAGGGTATTCCGCTTACTGCAAGGGTTTCTCCTCGTTCTAAGGCAAGACCTCAGGATAAGATAAAGGTGGCCATTGATCCTAACAGAGTTCATCTCTTTGATAAGGATACTGAAGCTACGATCATTAACTGATTATAATTATAATATACTGTCAGGGACCGGTTTTATCAACCGGTCCTATTTTTTTAAAATATAAAAATTTTCCTTGATTTGTATTGAATCCTGCACTACTTGTAAAAATTATTGAAACGTGGTATACTATTTTAAATAACATGCAAAATATAAAAAAGGAGTGTCGGTTTTTGATAATTACAGAAAATTATCTGGGTAAAATAAATATTACCGAGAATTATATAAAATCCGTCGTCAGCAAAACAGTTTCAAGCTGTTTCGGAGTAGCGGCTATGAATTGCAGCAGTCTGAAAGAATTTTTCTTGTCGAAAATACTACGCAGAAAGGTTCCGGGATTGGGAGTGTCAGTTTCGGTTGTGGATAACGAGGCAGCGGTTGTCCTTCATATTTCAATGGCTTACGGAACGAATATATCGGCGGTTGTGAGGAGCGTTAAAAACAAGGTGTATTTTGTGCTGTCCGAGACCGTAGGCATATCGGTTAGGTCAGTTAATATTTTTGTAGATGAGATAAAGTCGTAAATGAAAGGGGACAAAACCTTGCTCAATGGTAATTTATTGAGAGACAGTCTGATATCCGCGGGAATCAGCATAGAAAATAACAGAAAGGCTGTCGATAGGCTCAACGTTTATCCGGTTCCCGACGGCGATACCGGCACTAATATGTCGCTGACTATGAACGCGGCGGTAAAGGAGCTTGAAATGCTCGAAGACAGCGCGGGCGTATCAAAGGTTGCGGAGACCGCTGCGACAGCGTTGTTAAGAGGCGCGAGAGGAAACTCAGGAGTTATACTCTCATTGATATTCAGAGGATTTTCAAAGGGGCTTAGCGGCCTTGAAAAGGCGGGCTGCGCCGACATAGCGAAAGCCCTTGAATCGGGCGTAGAGGCGGCTTATAAGGCGGTTATGAACCCGACGGAGGGCACTGTTCTGACAGTTTCAAGGGTTGCGGCAGAGAAAGCGGCGGAGCTGGCGGAAAGCGCCGTAGATATTGCGGTTTTCTGGAATGAAATCTGCAAGGCCGCAAAGGAGGCGCTGGAAAAAACGCCTGAACAGCTTCCGGTACTGAAAAAGGCCGGAGTCGTTGACGCGGGAGGTCAGGGACTTGTTATAATCTTTGACGCTATGCTGGAAATATTCAGAGGCGGAAAGGTCGTAAAGAGGGATACAAAGAAAAGTGAGCTTAAAACCTTTGAGGTAGCGCAGACTGACGCCGAGGAGGAAATCAGGTATTCCTACTGCACCGAATATATAATTGAGAGAAACAAGCATTCAGATCCCTTTATGCTGAGGGCTTATCTTGAAACTATCGGCGACTGCGTTGTGGTTGTTGACGATGAGGAAATAATAAAGGTTCACGTTCATACGGACAATCCCGGACTTGCTCTTGAAAAGGCTCTTGAATTCGGAAGGTTCATTAACGATCCCAAGCCTAAGATAGAAAATATGCGGATCCAGCATGAAACAAGAATAAAGGACGAAAAAATAACTGAAAGACAGCATTTCGAGCCGACAAAGCCTGAAAAGGACTACGGTTTTGTGGCTGTCGCGGCTGGACGCGGAATAGAATCCATGTTTGAGGATCTTGGAGCCGACTGCGTTATAAGAGGCGGTCAGACAATGAATCCCTCCACAGACGATATATTGAAGGCCATACATTCCGCGCCGGCAAAGACGGTGTTTGTTTTGCCGAATAATAAGAATATAATTATGGCGGCGGAGCAGACTAAAAATCTGGCTGACAGAAACGTCTGTGTTCTGCCCACAAGGACGATTCCACAAGGCATAGCGGCAATGATGGCGTTTGACGAAACAGTCGGATTTTCCGAAAATCGTCTTGCTATGACAAAGGCCTTCGAGCATGTGTCAACGGGACAGATAACCTTTGCGGCGAGAGATTCCGAATACGAGGGACATAATATAAGAAAAGGCGAAATTCTGGCCTTTGACAACAGCAGACTTTCGTTTACGGAAAAGGACGTTTCAAAGGCGGCTTATAAGCTGACTAAGAAAATGATAAAGAGCGATTCTTCCTTCGTAACCGTTATTTACGGCGCCGACGTAACCGGAGAGCAGGCGGAAAGACTTCAGGAAACGCTTGAAGCAAAGCTCGGTAACAAGGTTGACATAATGATGGTCAACGGCGGTCAGCCGGTATATTACTATATAATTTCTGTTGAATAGCGTTAAAAAACCCGTCCGAAAACTGGACGGGTTTTGCTTTTTATAAAAAGCAAAAGTTTAAGTATTGTTTGTTTCTTTGCCCGCAATGTTTAGCTTTTGAAAAAAGCATAGTAAAAGTATTGTTCATTTCTTTGATTTAGCTTTTAGAAAAAGCTTAGTAAAAGTATCTTTCATTTCTTTGCTCGCACAAAGAAACGAAACAAAGAAATG
>UPZA01000030.1 GCA_900538575.1 uncultured Ruminococcus sp. | reverse complement strand
AAAGTTAAGTTTTAACAGTACGCTCAATCACAAGAGGGACGGTTACAATACCTATGAGGTAAGTGTGGAAAAGGTCATAACTATTTGCGGCGATGAATTTTCAAAGCTGAAAAACTTCACCCTTGACGATGGGGCTGTGTTCCCCATACCGACGGCAGTCCGCTGACAGATGAAAAATACAAGGCGCTAAAGGAAAAATATCCGCAGGATATCACCGCAGACTGCGACAAATGGCTGAGCCGGAGAACTGTTGACAATTACAATTTGCTGAGATCGTATCTATGGTACGACCACGAAAGCGGAACGATTTCCGAGGATAATTATCCGATCTCCGATATGACCGTTCAGGAGCTGTTCGATTCGGCGGACGTAAAAGGAAATATCGAAACTCTTCCTCAAACCAAGGGTATAGCTGTTTTAAAAGAAAATACGATAGGTATTTATGTGGGAAACGGTAATGCGATATATGCGAAATCTGCCGAGGACGGGATAGTAAAGGAGAATATCTCAGCCGGAGGCTGGACCTCGTGGTTTGAAATACCGTGGATACAATACGGCGATGAAAAAAGCTTCAGCAATGAGATCAAATTTGAAGAATATGACGAAAAGAAGAAAAATAATCTGGGACTTGTTCAGTGGGCGATTCAGGCTCACGAAAACGGCTGGGGTTATGTCTACGGTACATACGGAAATGTCCTCACGGAATCAATTTTACAGGACAGAGCTTCTGTGTTCGGAGAAGAAGTAACAAGCTATATGGACTTTATCCGTGAAAACTGGCTTGGAAAGAGGACGTCGGATTGCGTTGGTTTGATTAAAGGATACGGCTGGTATGACAGCAAATCCGGAGAGGTCAAGGTCGGTTCTAATGGGATGGCGGACGTTGGAGCAAATGGAATGTTCGCTGCGGCAACTGTTAAAGGTACAATAGATACTATTCCCGAAGTCCCCGGACTTGCCGTCTGGTCGGACGGTCACATCGGTATATATATCGGCAACGGCGAAGTGATCGAAGCCATGAATACGCTCCGAGGCGTTACAAGAACAAAGCTTGCAGGGCGCGAATGGACGCACTGGCTTCAGATTCCGTATATCAGCTATGTTGAAGAAAAGGAGTAAAAATATAAGTATGGAAACGGAGATAAGTCTATGAAAAGATCGGTTGCAGTTTCGGTCAATGAAGAAAAATTGTCAGCAATAGAAATGTATTTAGAGCAGAAGAACACTACGCTTGCGGCGAAGCTTAATAAGTATGTCGATCAGTTATATCAGAAAAACGTACCGCAGAATGTGAGAGATTTTATTGAGCTGACGGTGGTCAGGAAATCTTCCCGAAAAGCCAAGCCGACGGCTTCCGCAGAATGTGAAAAGCCTGCGAAACGGTAACCCTCCCCTGTTCGCGCCGTGTGCCGTCGTGTGCGATTCTATAGGCACAGGCAGGGTAAGTTTACCCTTAAGGACAAGCAGGGCTTATTCGGGGCTTTTTCGCAGAGTTTCAGAAAGGCGGAAAATATATGTATGAGGTGAAAAATTGTCTTGCAAGTTAAAACGTCGGGGTTGTAACCCCGACGCGGACACAGCGGACGGCAAAGCCGACCGCAATTTTGCGGGACTTGGGCAGTTTCATGGAAAGGGGTTGTAAATCCAGCCTTTCTGAAATTTAGGGGTTGTAACCGCAGAAAGCAAAGAAATTACGGCATATTTAAAGGAGTTGTAGCATATGAGTTTTGAGAATAAGGTCAAATTTGCTCTTTGGGCGTATCCTGAAACGCTGAAAAACGTAGAGGTCCATTACAAAAACGACAATTGCAGATCGCAAAGCGAGTTTATAGAGAAAGCAATTAAGTTCTACATCGGCTATCTCAGCGAGGAAGATAACATAAACTATCTCTCCCCTATGATAACAGAAACGGTCAAGGCGCAGATAAAGGGTACGGAGCAGCGGCTTTCAAGACTGCTTTTTAAAGTCGCCGTGGAGCTTGGAAAGCTGTCGCATATGACCGCCGCTGTAAACGAGGTTGACGATGATACGCTTAACAGTCTTCACGCTATGTGCGTAAACGAGGTGAGGAAAATAAACGGCATCATTGATTACGAGGACGCGGCTGAATATCAGAACAGCTGATACTTTAACGAATGGAGATGATATAACTGGCGAAAATAATCGTAACAAGCCGTTATTTAAAAAGCGGCAGCGGAAACAGAAAACAGCTTTACCGCTATGTAAAATACATCGCGACCCGAGAGGGTTCAGCGCCGATACCGAATACAAACGAACACGCTCCTGCCTCTAAAAAACAGCAGGAGCTTATTTTTTCTCTGCTAAAGGATTTCCCCGACGGCAAAGAGTTATTTGAATACGAGGACTACCAAAAGAATCCCACTATCAAAAACGCTTCCGCTCTCATATCGGAAATACTTGACCGGAACATGGACCGCCTTACAAGCCGTAAAAACTATGTAAGCTATCTTGCTAACCGTCCGGGCGCTGTTAAATTCGGTAAGCACGGTTTGTTTTCGCAGTCGGACGAGCCTGTCGAACTTGAAAAGACCGCAAAAGAAATAGCGGCTCACGGAGGAAACGTCTGGACTCATGTCGTTTCCCTGCGCAGGGACAGCGCACAGGCGATGGGTTATGACAATTTAAAAGCGTGGCGGGACTTAGTCAAGCGGCAGATCGCTAATATTGCTAAGAGTCAGAAAATCGAAATGAAAAATCTCAGATGGTACGCCGCGTTTCATGATAAGAAAACCAATCCTCACGCGCATATAATCGTGTACTCCGCCAACGAGCGCGAGGGATTCCTCACCAACCGCGGAATAGAAAAAATACGAAGCGGCTTTGCAAACGATATCTATCAGGACGAGCTGCACCATTTATATCAGCGCCAGACCAACCTGCGAAATCTTCTGAAAAAAGAGTCGTCAGAGTTTATGCGTAGGCTTGTAAATGATATTGCAGGAAACGCCTTTGAGGATACGGAGCTGATAAAGCTTGTTGGTAAACTTAACGATCAGCTTAAATCTGTAACGGGCAAAAAAGTATACGGATATTTAAAGCCGGAGGTCAAGCAGACGGTCAACGCAATTTTTGAAGCGCTTGCGGAAAATGATTCTATTCAGAAAATGTATAAGCTGTGGCGTGAAATGGAACAGCAGAAGCACGACGTTTATTCCTCTGCAAAGCTTCAGTTTCCGACATTAGTTGATAATAAGGAATTTAAATCCGTCAAAAACATGATCGTTCAGACTGTGCTGGATATGAATAGTCCTGTTATTGATATTGAGATTGAAGAACCGGAACTGACAGAAAAAACTGATAACGATGATATAACAGATATTCCTCCAATGTTTGATAATGACAATATGGCTGACGGAGATTTTACTTGGAATGATAAAAATGCAGTGACATCTGATACTTACAAAACTCCGAAAAGCAGATACTATTTAAAATGGAGCAATGAATACAAGGAAGCCTGCAGGATCATCTATGACAAAAGCTCGAAGCCTGAAGATTTTAAAAAGGCTGAACAGATTTTAATTTCTGAATCTGAAAAAGGTAATCTGCTTGCCATTCACGATTTAGGAAAGCTGTATTCCACAGATAAGCTCGGAGAAAAGAATGATGAAAAATCATTTTCATTTTACAGGGAAGCGCTTCATGCTTTTACGGTAATAGAACCGAACGCTGATTCCGTGTTCCCCTATGAGCCGAGATACGAAGGTCAGAATATGAAGTCTGCGGATATGCGCTCTTACGTTTGGTACAGAATAGGCAAAATGCACTGCTACGGTCTGGGAACGGAACAGAACTATGAAAAAGCGTTTGAATGGTTTTTAAAATCGGCTCAGGAAGGAAACAAGTTTTCGCAATACAGTCTTGCTAACCTTTATTACTACGGCAACGGCGCGGAAAAGAATCTTAAGGAAGCCTTCGGCTGGTATATGAGATCGGCGAAACAGGGACAGCCTTATGCTTCATATGCTGTGGCTCAGATGTATAGCAAAGGCGAATATGTTGAACATGATGAAAAAACTGCTCAGGAATATTACAATCAGGCTCTTTCGGGATTTTTAAAGCTTGAAGCTGACGGTCAGGCGGACGATAACCTCTTTTACAAAATAGGGGCGATGTACAAAAACGGTCTTGGCACAGAGGCTGACATGAATAAGGCTATAGGTTATTTTAAACGTTCCGCAGAGCTGAACAACAAAAACGGGTTATATGAATACGGCAAGGCTCTGCTGCTCGGAGATAAAGATATACCAAAAGCTATGGATTGTCTTGAAAAAGCGATAAGGCTCGGAAATCTGAATGCCAAGCGTTTTCTTGCGCTTGAATATATCAGCGGAGAACATATTGAACAGGACATTGACAAGGGTATTGAAATGCTGACCGAATGCGCGGATTTCAGCGATCCCCTCTCCTGCTTTTTACTCGGCAGAATATATTTCAAGGGGGAATTTGTGAACAGGGATTTGAGCAGGGCTGAGAAATATCTGCTCATGGCAGATAAGGACAGCGGATACGCTTGCTATTATCTCGGAAAGCTTTATCAGGAAGAAGAAAAATATGACATTGACAAAGCTGTTGAATGGCTTGAAAAGGCGGTAAATTATGATGAAATTAAGGCGTATGCTTCGTATTCGTTAGCTAAAATACTTTTGGAAGATAACAAATATCATGACACACAAAAGGCAATAAAACTACTTGAACTATCTGCCGAAGAAAACAACTGGGCTTCGTTTCTGCTGGGAAGGCTTTAGCTGACTATAGGCGTGCTTTTTACAGTACTTATTCTGACGGGCGCATATACTGAAATTGAAAACAGACTTGACTTGAAATATAATTCTCCTTGGATATTGGGGCCATTAGTTATAGCGGCAGTATTAGCGGCGGCATCGTTTATCTTTGGACTTATTATGTACCTTTATAAATATAAAAGAAACATATCAAAAGGAGAATTTTATAAGGCGCTGTCCGGCGTAATGGATGAAAAGGAAAATTGAAGATAATTTAAAAGCTATCTGTACGGAGGTTTTAAATAATAATCATTGATTTAATGGTGATTATAATTAACTGCATAAAAACATTCGGCTTTTTTTCAGCTGAAACATATTGAATATAAACAGAACGGAGTGTTTAAAATGAAAAAAAGAATTATGGCTGTATTTATGATAATTTTATTTACTGTAAATAGTTTTCCCCTTTCAATATTAACCGCTATAGCCGAGGAAATTAACTTAATCGAAGTATCTCTAGACGACGATTTTACAGAAAAAATAAAAGTTATAAATAAGCAGTACGACGGTACTGTAACAGCCGAAGTCGATTTTTCTGACGTAGAAATTAATAATAAGAATCCGGAAGACAAGGTTTACTTTGCCGCTTCAGCTGAATTTGCTAACAAGAACGCTTCTGAAGGTCCTATTAAAGTAACTATTAATAATATTCGGTTGGAAGGCGCGGATAAAAGTAAATATAAAATTATAAATAATATAAACAGCATTGAAAAATATGCATATATAACGCCTAAAATAATAACAGTTACGCCTGAAGCGAATTCTATATTCAACGGGCAAAATATACCCGAGATCGAATATAGTATTGATCAAACAAACATAATTGCAGAGGATTCTGTAAAATTTACTGTAAAAGTTGATTTACAGAACGGTTTAGCCGGAATCGGAAAATATAACTATACTTGTGATTCGGATAATAAGAATTATATAGCTTCAATTGCAGACAATATCAAATTCGAAATCAAGGAATATGATCCTGAAATTACGGCTATTCCTGATAATGAAAGCAATATATACTATACTAATAAAGCGGTTCTTCATTCACCGGAAGGTTTTTTAATAAGCAGCGACGGTATCAGTTTCAGTGATTCTATTAACGTGGACTTATATGCAACGCATAATAATGTTCCTAATGAAATTACATATTACCTAAAAAATATTGACGCATCTTCTCCGGCTATAAATGCTGTAAGCAAAGAAATGAAATACGAGTATTATTGTAGCTGCGATATACCTGAAATTATAAGATCGCAAATAAAGCCGTTAAGTTCAGAGGACAATTTAAATCCGTTTTCATTTGGATGGGTAAGCAGCGGCAGTGTGGCTGTAGAAATTACGGCAAAGGGTACGGAAATTGATCAGAGAACATCTATATCTCTGAATAATAATGGATTTGAAGAAGAAAAAGAAGCGGAAGGCACGCTTGGCGAAGACGGAATATGGTATTATTCTGCTGAATTCATAATAAATTTGACCGATAAAGAAGCCGATGATTGCTATTTAACCGCACATTCACTTAATGAATCCGGTTTGGAAAATGAGAAACAGCTTATACTGACAGATGAGTACAGTAATACTGCTCAATATAATCAAAATCGTATTATTTTTGATAAGATAAAACCGTCAGTTGATGAAAACATGAGTATTTACTATAACAATAACGAACGTTATGTAGAAGTTAAAGGAGAAATATATGACGCCGATTCCGGTATAAATAAAATTGAGTATCAATGGAACGATGACAAGGAAGATGGATATACTATTTACGAATTTGACATCAAAGGCAACGAAAATCCAGTAAGAAATGTTAATTTTAATATAAACACAGCTTATGGCAATTTTAATGATGACTATGTTGATTTATATAGCCTGTATTTAAAAATTACCGATAACGCCGGAAATATATCAATCGTTACTATAAAAAACAGTGAGAATGGACGCGATACAGAGCCTCCCATTATAAACGACATTTATTTCCGTAAAAGCGTAGGAAGTCAGGACGATACGGATTTATCTGAATTTATGAATATAACCGAAAACGGAAATTTTGCTAAAGAAGAAATTGAACTTGTTGTTGACGCTGAGGACGTATCTGAAACAAAGTATAAATCCGGAATTGAATCTGTTAAGTTATACGACGGTTATAGCTGTAAAAATTATGAGCAGTATGAAATGAATGGTCAATACATATTTGAACTTCCTTTGAATACAAAGATAGAAAATATGGTTATAAAGCTTACAGACAAAAACGGTATGGAATCTTGTATAAATGTAAACGATAAAATGGGGTTAGATTCCAATCTGCTTATCATTGAAAACGACGCGCCTAATGTAGACTTTATCGTTAAGAACACATTGAATAATGAAGTGAAGGTTTCAGATTCTAACGATTTGCAATTAAATTCCGATGGGAACATTTGGTATAATGAAAATGACAGCGAAATATCATGCGAAAAATACAACGGTAATTTTATTATTTCTGTAAATGATTTTTACAGCGGAATTTGCAAGGTTGTAATTTCGGAGTCTGGTAAGAATCTAGTTGATAATATATTTGATAATTTAGAAGAAATAAAAACCGAATACAATTTTTCAGTAAAATCGTCAGAGCTGGATAATGGAGAACATCACTATATAATTGAAGTTACGGATAATGCGGGTAATGAAAAAATTTATGAACAATTTATATACGTTGATAAAGAAAAACCTAATGGAAATATTTCAATTGAAGGTCCTGATGGTAAAGAAATTAATGGAGAGCTTTGGTTTGATAAAAATGATATAATTACAGTTCGTGTAAACGCTGATCAAGATCTTTCCGGTCTTGATGAAGTTATAATTTACATAAATAATAAGGAATTCATCTTTAAAGGCGATCAGATTATAAAAGACAAAAACGGTTATTATGTTAAAGTAAACACAAATGATCTGATTTATAACGACGAACATAAATATCAGATATCGGGTTCATTAATTGACGTTGCTCAAAATACGTTTAATTTAAAGCCTCTTACCGTTTACATCGACTGTTACCAACCATCGATTGACAGATTTACAGTTGAGAAAAAAAACAATGTAATTGAAAAAGTATTAAACGTTCTTCCTTTTGGCGTATTTTCAAACGATACTCTAATTTTTAAGGCTTATGTTTCCGATCCGGAGTTTGACAGCGGAATAGATTTTGTAACTGTTGAGTACGACGGTTTGAATAAGCCGATAATTATGCACAACGAGGGCAACGGTATTTATTCTATTGAAATTCCGGCTGGAACAGAAGTTTTTCAGAGCGATATTATAGTTACCGCTTATGATAGATATGGAAAAACAAGTCCTAATTGTCCTAACCTTGAAAATACAGAACAGGGAAAAGGCGTTTCAAATAACGTTTTCGCAATGATAGAAACAAACAAACCTTATGTAAATATAAGTAAACCTAAAGGCGACGGTATTAAAAGAACAGACGGTCAGGTATGGTACAATACTAATAAAACAATTGCTGCATATGTCCAGGATGAGGATTCGGGTATACGCAACGTAAATATAAATGTTAACGGAATTGATATAACAGAAGATAAAAACAATTTTATTATTCCTAAAATATCCGATACTATGTCGGCTGGAAATAGAGATAATTCTAAATATGTTTATACCTTTGATACAGACTATTTAACCTCTATAGCCGGAGAATCTGAAGATGGTAAATACACTATATATATTGAAGTTACAGATAATGCAGGAAACGTAAATTCACAGGCTCATACCTATTATATCGATAAAAGCAACCCTGTTATCGAGAAGTTTGAATTTGTTCCTCATGCGTCGGACAGCATTAGTCAAACCAACGAATATATAGAATATCTGGAATATGGTTTTTATTTTAAAAAAGATTTTATAGCAAATATATATATTTCAGATGTTTTGCCTTCTTCCGGACTTAATAAAATTGAATATCGCTTAGTATCGTATGAGAATGGAAAAATAAAAAATGAAGATATCGGATATAAGATAATTTCGGACGGCGTGGCAGCTTTGGAAATTCCGGCTGGATTTAAAGGGCAGATATTCGTCAGGGCTTATGATAAAGTCGGAAATTATTCTGACGAGGAAACGCCTAAGGCTTTTGTTTCAGATAACGTCCCGCCGGAAATAAATATAGTAGGTATGGACAAAACCAGCCGTCGAGATGCGATGAGTCATATGCTCTATACGTCTGATGTTACTTTTACAGTTACCGTATCAGACGAAAAGTCAGGTATAAAGGAAATCGGATACTCGCAAAGTTCTGAAAAAAATAGTTTTGACAGAGTATCAGTTATTATAGGCGATAATAGATATTCTGTTGGCGATGATATAGGAGAAGGCTGGATAGTTTCAAAGGTAGATGAAAATCTTGTTACCGAGGTTACTAAGACATTCACATTCAGCAGTGATGATAATGATATAATACTGTCATTTGATTCAATTGATAATTCGGGTAATGTAAATGCGGGCGTTCAATGTGATATGTTTACTATAGATAAAACGGCTCCTATTATAAATGCCGAAATCAGCAGCGGAATTAATAATACAAATTATTATAATTCTGAAAAAAAGGCTTTTATCACTATAACTGTTATAGAAAGAAATTTTGACGAAAATCTAATAAAGACAGTTATAGAAAATACATATAACGGCAGAATACCCAATCTTTATTTTGAAAGTTTGTCTTTGACAGAGCATAAGGCGGTTATAGCGTTTTCAGAGGGCGACTATACGTTTGATATCAGAGGAACTGATTTGGGCGGTAATTCGGCAGAAATAAATATGGATTATGAGAAAATCAGGAGATTTTTTGTTGATGAAACGCCCCCGGCTATTGAAGAAAATTTCAGCGAGTTTATAAATGAAGATACCGGAAATTATTTGAATACGAAAAGAACCGCTGTAATAAAGATTATAGAACATAATTTTGATCCTAATTTAATGGGGCTTAAAATTACAAGAAAAGAGGCCGGCAGCATACACAATGAAAACGGTTTTGAAGATGTTACTTATTCGATGGTTAGTATGGCGGATTGGATCAGCGAAGATGATAAACATACTTTATCAATTACGTTTGATGTCGATGCAGTATATATGATTGAAATATTCCCTTCAGACCCTTCAGGAAATCGTTCAGAATTCAGAATATCGGAGATATTTGAAATTGACACGACCATACCAGTTGTCGCTTTTAAAAACGGAAACAGTGTTACAAAAGATAATGATATCGAATTTTTGGATGTATATACCTACGAAAGAAAGGATGAATCGACTCCGACAGTTGAGTTTACAGATTTGAATTTCGATCATATAAAATATATTATTACGGAATATACTCCGGAATATATAAACGGAAAAGAATTAGCAGATGTAAGGCCAGTTAACGTTTATATGGATGAAGATAAGAATAAGTCAGGAACTATCGGCAAAAGCTTATTCACACTACCTGATTTTAATAAGGACGGAGTTTATTCGGTAGAATTAACGGCTGTAGATAAGGCAGGAAACGAAAGCGTATTAAATTCAAATACATATATGAGAATTGTAAATAATGATGTTCTGGCTTACATTCCAAACAGTAATTTAACTGCAAAAACAGGATGGTATTCATTCCAATATGAAAACGGTGATCCTATTAGTATGAAACCTGATAATTTCAGCGATATAGAAATTATTGTTATTGCTAAAAGCAATTCAAATACGGATATTGTTTTGAGAGATTATAATGGCGAAGAAAAAAATACCAATCTGCAGGCTGAAACGGAAGATCAGTTATATGGTATAAGCGTAAACAGGTATACGTTAAAATCAGATTATTTCAAAGATAATTTTCAGAACGACACAGATATAGAACTGTATTTATCAGTAAAAAATGAAGGCCGAAGAATAGATTTAGGCAAAATGCATATTGATAATATCGCGCCTTCCTGTGAATTACCGGATGAATTTGAATCATGGCATTGGTATTTTGGTGAAGATCAGCGTACAATTTCCGTATTGAATATAAATGAACTGCTTGACGAAACAAAATGCAAGGTATATGATAATGGCATGGAAATTGACTTTAATTATTCAAGTCAAGATAAAAGTCTTACGTTTACACTTGAAAAGGGTTGGCACAATGTAGGAATTAAGCTGGAGGACGTCGCAGGAAATATAAATAATATTCAGGAAATAAGCAATGTTTATGTTGGATACTTTTGGCTGTGGATTATTGGCTTGTCATCATGTGTAATAATTGGAGCATCTGTTTTTATTTTTTACTTGGTAAGAAAAAAACGCAATAACTAGTTAAACTAATGAAAGTGATTACTTTAAAAGCTGTAAATTGAAAATATAAATACCTAACATGGCATTTTCCTTTATTTTTTTGACACACCCCCCTTGTCACCATGAAACGGGAAAGCTAATAAGAAAAAGGAATATATATAAAT
>UPZA01000029.1 GCA_900538575.1 uncultured Ruminococcus sp. | reverse complement strand
ATGAGCCGGCGCATTTCTTTGTTTCGTTTCTTTGTGCGAGCAAAGAAATGAAAAAATACTTTTACCATGCTTTTCACAAAAGCTAAATTTTGCGGGCAAAGAAATGAAAAACACTTTTACTATGCTTTTTCTAAAAGCTAAATCTTGCGAGCAAAGAAATGAAAAAATACTTTTACCATGCTTTTCACAAAAGCTAAAATATTTTGCTTTGCTTTTTAAAAAAGCAAAATAACTGTTGACAAAGCGGTCGCGACATGATATAATGTGTAAAGCTGATTTACTTTACACCTTTTCGGAGAATGAATATGAAAAATCTTGACTACGCTTTTTTGCTGGATATCTACGGTAATATTCTGACGGATAAGCAGCGGAGCGTTATGGAGCTTTATTACTGGGAGGATCTCTCTCTGGGTGAAATTTCCGAATGCGAGGGTATCACAAGACAGGCTGTCAGAGATAGTGTAAAGCGCAGCGAACAGATCTTTGAGGACTTTGAATCAAAGCTCGGTTTTGCCGAAAAGATCGCAAAATGCCGTGAGAACTGCGGAAGTATCCGCGGGTATGCGGAAAAATTGATAAATCTTAAAGAATACGATGAAAATATCGTTGAAAATATAAACGAGCTTGCCGCCGTAACCGGCGACTTATTCTGATAAAGCTGAAGGGAGAGCGTTTATGGCGTTTGAAGGTCTTTCGGAAAAACTAAATAACGTGTTTCGAAAGCTTAAATCAAGGGGAAAGCTGACAGAAGCCGATATAAAAGAGGCTATGAGAGAAGTCAGAATGGCGCTTCTCGAGGCGGACGTAAGCTACAAGGTAGTAAAGGATTTCGTGGCCAAGGTGTCGGAAAAGGCTGTGGGCAGCCAGGTGCTTGAAAGTCTGACTCCCGCGCAGCAGGTAATAAAAATAGTTAAAGACGAGCTGTGCGCTCTTATGGGCGATTCAAACTCAAGAATAAATATGCCCTCAAAGGGTCCGTGTATAATCATGATGTGCGGACTTCAGGGATCCGGTAAAACCACCCATTCGGCAAAGCTTGCTAAGCACTTTAAAAAAGAAGGTCACAGACCTCTGCTGGTTGCCTGCGATATTTATCGTCCGGCAGCAATTAATCAGCTTAAGGTCGTAGGCGAAAAGGCCGATGTAAAGGTTTTTGAAATGGGACAGATCAGCCCTGTAGTTATTGCTAAACAGGCGGTCGCCCACGCGAAGGATTACGGCAACGATATAATTATTCTCGACACCGCCGGACGTCTTCATATAGACGAAGAGCTAATGAACGAGCTAAAGGATATTAAGGCGGAGGTTAACCCCGACGAAATTATGCTGGTTGTGGACGCTATGACAGGTCAGGACGCTGTGAATGTGGCTAAGTCCTTTGACGAGGCTCTTGGAATAGACAGTGTGCTTATGTCGAAGCTTGATTCGGATACAAGAGGCGGCGCGGCGCTTTCAGTGCTTGCAGTAACGGGCAAGCCTATAAAGTTTGTGGGAACAGGCGAAAAGCTTGACGAGTTCGAACAGTTCCATCCTGAAAGAATGGCGTCGAGAATACTCGGTATGGGCGACGTTATGACGCTTATAGAAAAAGCTGAAAATATTATGGATCAGAAGGAAGCCGAGGCGGTAGCCAAAAAGCTTCAGGAAAATAAATTCGATATGAGCGACCTGCTCGATCAGCTCAGGCAGATACAGAAAATGGGCTCGATAAAGTCCATAGTGTCTATGCTTCCGGGAGTAGGCGATAAGCTGAAGGATATAGACGTAGACGACAAGCAGTTTCTGAGAATAGAGGCGATAATAACCTCTATGACAAAGGCTGAAAGAGCAAAACCTTCTATAATAAATCCGTCCAGAAAGCGCAGGATAGCGGCCGGAAGCGGCGTGGATGTATCGGATGTAAACCGTCTTTTAAGGCAGTTTGAACAGATGCAGAAGATGATGAAGCAGTTCGGCGGAGGCGGTAAGGGCGGAAAAGGCAAGAAAATGATGAAACGTCTTGCCGGAATGAATTTTGATAAAATGCCGCCTATGTAAAAAAATAAGCCGGTTAATGCAATCAAGCATTAATATATAAATACTTATGCACTGCGGAGGTGAAAGAAATGGCAGTTAAAATCAGACTTAGAAGAATGGGCGCAAAGAAAGCTCCTTTTTACCGTATAGTTGTTGCTGATTCAAGATATCCCAGAGACGGAAGATTCATTGAAGAGATCGGTTATTATGATCCTACAAAGGAGCCTTCAGTAGTTTCAGTAGACGCTGAAAAGGCAAAGAAGTGGATTTCAGAAGGCGCACAGCCGACTGATACGGTTAAGGGCATTCTGAAAAAAGAGGGCGTTCTTTAATTAATCGGAAAAGAGGGGCAAGAGTTTACTCTTGCCTTTAATATCCATTAATGTAATACGGCTGTTAGCAGAGGACTTACGGAGGTATTCCATGAAAGAATTGTTATATGCGATAGTTGAAGAGCTTGTTGAAGATAAAAGCGCAATAAAAATCACCGAGGACGAGCCTAATGAAGAGGGTGTAATCGTTCTTCACCTGAGCGTAGCCCCGGACGATATGGGAAGAGTTATCGGCAAGCAGGGCAGAATCGCTAAGGCGATACGCACTATTATGCGTGCCGGCGCTGCCAAAAGCGGTATAAAAACCGCTGTTGAAATAGACTGAAAAAAGAGGCTCAGATATTCTCGGAAAGGGATTGTTTGAGCTTTTATTTAATTTAAAAAGACTGCTTTTAAATAAGATTGAAATTAGAATATCTCTTTGGAGGCATATCAGAATGAAAAAAATGCTTGAGTCCGGAAAAATAGTGAATATTCACGGTCTGAACGGAGAAGTTAAAGCTGCTCCGTGGTGCGACTCGCCGGATTTTCTATGCGGCTTTGACATCCTTTATCTCGGCAGAGAAAAAAACAGAGTCGAGGTCGAATCGGCGAGAGTCCATAAAAATATGGTTTTGATTAAGCTAAAGGGTGTAGATACGCCGGAGGCGGCAAACGCGCTCAGGAACAATATAATTTATATTGACCGCGGCGACGTTTCGCTTGAGGAGGGAGCGTATTTTATTCAGGATCTTATAGGACTGACTGTCAAAGACGCCGACAGCGGAGTAATTTACGGAGAAGTAAAGGACGTTTTGCAGACCGGAGCAAACGACGTCTATGAAATTTCCGGAAACGGCAGGACATATCTTGTTCCGGCTATAGAACAGGTTATAATAAAAACCGATATTGAAAATTCGGTTATTCTTATACGTCCGCTGGAGGGCTTGTTTGATGAGAATTGATATTGCAACGCTTTTTCCGGAAATGGTAGACGGAATCCTTTCGGAAAGCATTGTGGGACGCGCCAGAAAAAAGGGAGCTATAGAAATAAGCTGTCATCAGATCAGGGACTACACCCTTGATAAACACAGGCGGGTGGACGATATACCATACGGCGGCGGAATGGGAATGGTTATGCAGGCCGATCCGATATATCGCTGTTATCTGGCGGTATGCGAACAAACCGGCGTAAAGCCGCATACTATATATATGACACCGAAAGGCAGGGTGTTTACGCAGTCAAGAGCTGCGGAGCTTTCAAAGCTTAAGAATATACTTATAATCTGCGGTCATTATGAGGGAGTGGACCAGCGCGTTATTGACAGAATAGTAGATGAGGAAATATCCATCGGAGATTATGTGCTCACCGGCGGGGAAATACCGGCGGCAGTTGTTACCGACGCGGTTGCAAGGATGTGCGAAAACGTTTTATCAAGTCCTGAATGCTATGAGGATGAAAGCCATTTTTCAGGTTTGCTTGAGTATCCGCAATATACCCGTCCCGAAATATGGGAGGGAGAAGCGGTTCCTTCCGTGCTGCTGACAGGGCATCATAAAAATATAGCCGAGTGGCGTCTGGAAAAAAGTCTTGAGCTGACAAGAGAAATACGTCCCGACATGTATGAAAAATATATTAATGACTGTAAAAATAAATAAATAAGCATATGTGAAAAGTGCATATAAAGTATTGTTGAAAATTGTGGGTAGTGAATATATTAATTAACATAAAATTGTTCGTTATTATAAACAAATATCAACCGCCCAAAAATCTTAACATTAACTAAAGCGTAGAATTTTTGCCAAAAAGGCATATTTAGTGTAAATTTTCCGTTGACTGTGGGAAAAATAGCTTGTATAATTGTAATCAGCAAAAGACATAAAAACATTGAATAATGAAAAAATTTTTTTTCAATTATGCAAAGATAGGAGAGTTTGTTATGTTTGTGAAAGATGTTATGGTGCAGAACCAGGTAGGTCTTCATGCCAGACCGGCTACTTTCTTTATTCAGAAAGCTAACGAGTTCAAGTCATCAATCTGGATAGAAAAGGAAGAACGAAGAGTAAACGCCAAGAGTCTTCTCGGTATCCTTTCACTGGGAATCGTAGGCGGAACATCAATTAGAATTATTGCTGACGGAGCCGATGAGCAGCAGGCTGTAGACGCGCTTGTAGAATTGGTAGAAAGCGGTTTCAGTAACTGATTTATTAAAAAGAAAATGGGGGCGTTACTTTTTAGTAACGCCCTGGCTTATATAAAAATAAAAACGTTTCAGATTCAGCCTGATATACCGGATTCATACATGTTCTCGCAGAATATACCGTAGCCTCTCTGAGGATCGCTTACAAATACGTGGGTTACAGCTCCGATAAGCTTTCCGTTTTGTATTATAGGGCTGCCGCTCATTCCCTGAACTATACCGCCGGTTTTTTCAAGCAGACGCTTGTCAGTGACCTTAATAGTCATGTTTTTTGTACCGCTGTTTCGGCAGTCTATTTTTTCGATTTCAATTTCATATTCCTGAGGACCGTTTTCGTCTATAGTTGTATATATGGAGGCTTTTCCGGTTTTAATTTCCTGCTTTAGCCCCATAGGCAAGCCCTCTGAAACAGGAGTTTTCGTAAACATTTCACCGAAAATTCCATATTTGTTATTTGCATAGATAACCCCGGAGGTTTTTCTGGAGGTAAAGCAGCCTTGAAGCTCTCCCGGAGTACCTGACTTTCCTTTTATAACGCTGGTTATTTCCACGTCGGCTACCTCGCCGGAGGAGATCGGTATTATTTCGCCGGTATCGCTGTCGCATACAGGATGTCCCAAACCGCCGAATCTTCCGGTTTTAGGCTCGTAGAAGGTTACTGTGCCTATGCCTGCGGTGGAGTCCCTTACCCATATTCCGGCCTTGTAGCAGCAGTCTGTTACGGAATATACAGGCGTTATAACGGAAACAGTTTCATTTCCTCCGTCGGTATAGACTATTTCAAGAGGTCTGCCGTCTGAATTTGAAACGATTTCGGTTATATCGTTGTTTGAGGAAAGCTTTTTTCCGTCTAAGGACAGAATAACGCTTCCTTCCTTGACTCCGCATTCCTCCGCGGGGCATACCATACCGTCGGAGGTTTTTATTTCACCCATTCCCACAACCATAACGCCTTCCATTAAAAGCTTGATGCCGAAAGGCTCTCCTCCCGGAATAAGAACGGGAGTTTCAACAGTGTGTATTTCAACGCTCTTTACCGGAATAAGTCCGAAAAGCTTAAGATTAGCGGTTTCTACCGACGGAGCAGTGTCGCCGGCAAAAGAAGCTACCGTTTCATTTCCCGAAGCTTCTATTGAAAATTTTGTTGAAAGCTTCAGTGAACTGCCCTTAGAAACATAAAAGCTATCCGGAAGACTTACGGAATAATATCCGGTTATAAAGCAGATATTAATAATGAATAAAGTTAAAACGGCAAATGCCGATCTGTAAATTTTTTTCATTGTTACGTCCTTTCAAATTTTGTTTTCTCATCACAGTAGTAATATTGGCATGATTGAACTTTTTTATTAAGGCAATTATGATGATGTTTATTTGCTAAAATTTTAGAAAGCGCGTAATTCTGCCGAAATTCAACAACAGATGGTGATAATTATAAAAAATAAAGTGAATCCTTTGAGGAAAAAAGAAAAAATTACAAAAAAAATCCTTCTGATAATAAAAATATTTTTAATTGCGACAACCGCGATTTTTCCCATGTTTATGAATTTAATGTCGGGTATAGGCTGGATTTCAACATACGGAGGATACGGAAGCAAATTTATCGTTTCGGGCGTGGTTATGATAATTTCGTCTGTTTTGATGACGGCGTCCGTTGTCCTATGTATGATGAAATTTAATTTAGCTGCCGTTATCGCGAATACCGCGGGGTTTGCCGCGGCAATGACGGTTCTGGCAAAAATGATGAAATATGCGGATGAAAGCGGATGGAGCGACCGTTATACCATGCAGCCGGCGTCCGATATTTACAGAAACCGTATTTTGCCGACTTTAATACCGTTTATTCTTTTGATTGCCGCCGCCGTATTGCAGTATTTTTCATATGATGAAACGTTAAAACGAAAAATCAGGCGGGAGGAAAAGGAAAAACAAAAAAATCTGCCGGCGCCGAAAATTTTAGGCGATTGAAATTTAAGATGTAAAAAAAACTCCTGTTTATGATTATTATCTTGTGTTTTGTCTTGCAATATTATGAGCTTAATAAAATTTTAACAATTTTTTTACAAATCATGTCATTTTCTGATAAAAACGTTTAATAATTGCTATTGATTCATGCGTTTTCATATGATATTATAATGAAGTAGAAAAAATCAGGAGGTAGAACAATGGTTAATAAAATTAAGGTGTTGATCGGAGACGACAGTGTCGAATATGGTATAGCCTGTGCCAGCACTTTGAGAGGACTGGGTATGTACGCCGTAACCAGACCGAAGGACGGAGGAGTATTGTTTGAGACTATAAAAAATGACATGCCCGACGTTATCGTTGTAGACGCGATTTTGCCTCATATGGACGCAATAGAGCTTATTAAAAAGGTTCAGTCCCTCGGCGGCAAAAGTCCGGAGTTTATAATTACGTCGTCTTACGACAACCCTTTTATAGAAAAGCAGGTAATGCAGAGCGGAGCCGCATATTTTATGCTCAAGCCGTTTGACATGAATGCTTTGGGAGAAAGAATACTTTCACTTGTCAGAGGAAACGGAATCAGACAGACCGGCGACAATGCCCAGGATATGGAGGTCGTTGTTACCGAAGTTATACATCAGCTCGGCGTTCCCGCACATATTAAAGGCTATCACTATCTGAGAGAAGCGATTTTAGCTTCGCTTGAGCAGAAGGAGCTTTTAGAAAGCGTTACAAAAATGCTTTATCCTACCGTTGCAAAGAAATTTGACACGACCTCTTCAAGAGTTGAAAGAGCGATAAGACACGCGATCGAAATCGCTTGGGACAGAGGCAATCTTGACACTCTCAATTCATTTTTCGGCTACACTGTCAACACCTGCAAGGGAAAGCCTACAAATTCAGAATTTATTGCGCTTATCACGGATAAGCTGCGTTTACAATATAAACCTGCTTCACTTAAAAGAGCGTAAAGGATACTTGTAATAATTCAGCTTTTGTGATAATATGTTATTATATCCCCGTCGAGAGATATTATACTTAGATTGAAAGGGCTGATTTAAAATGGATTTTATCAAAACTGATATTTACGGCGAAAGCTTTAATCCGTTCAAGCTTATTGGCAAGCACTGGTTCTTACTTACAAGCGGAGACAACAGAGAGAATAACACAATGACGGCTTCCTGGGGGCAAGCAGGCGTCCTCTGGAACAAGCCGGTATTTTCAGCATATGTAAGGACATCTCGAAAGACCTTTGAGCTAATGGAAAAGAATGAATATTTTACCGCGTCCTTCTTTGATGAGAAATACCGCAGCGCATTGAGCTATTGCGGTTCTCATTCGGGAAGAGACGTTGATAAAGCTAAGGAAACCGGATTGACTCCGATTGAAATCGAAGGCGTAGCCGCCTTTGAGGAGGCTGAAATGGTTTTGGTTTGCCGTAAGCTTTATACCAGTGAAATGCAGGAAGATGACTTTCTTGATAAAGGTCTTTTGAAATTTTACGAAAGCGATCCTTTTCATAAGGCTTTTATCGGGGAAATTATTAGCGCATACAAAAAAGCTTAAAAATAAAACCGCATTTTTTAATGCGGTTTTTCTTTTTGCTTTTATGAAAAGTAAGGTAGAAGTTATTGTTCATGCTTTTCGTAAAAGCTAAAATATTTTTCTTTGATTTTTTCAAAAGCAAAAAATTTCGTCCGCACAGCTTCACTTAACGCTATGCGGACTATTTTTATCTTTTGTTCCTTTATTTTTTATATTTCTCTTTTATTAAAGCCGTCCCATGCGGTAAGGAGGAAAATAACCATATGGACAGCTATAACGGCTAATGCGAATGGTACCGTTTGTCCTGCAAACATTGAGTTTCCTTCGGCAATTGCCGAAATATCAAGGTTGGAGAATATTAAATATCTGCCCCAGTCGAATTGAAGCTGTCCCAGCATGAGGGTTATCGTGCTTCCTCCGAAAAGAGCCATAACGCTTATGCCTATCGCAAGAGCGGAGCTTCTGAAAAGCGACGAAATCGCGAATGCAAGCGATCCCATAACAATCAGCTCTACGCTGTTTAAAAGGTAAAGCTTTGCGGCGTATAGAAATCCTGATATTTCCTTGACGGTATCTCCTGAAACCGATATGAACGCCGCGTTAAGGTGATCGGCTCCGAAGAAGGTCATGCTTGCCAGAGCGGATACAATATAAGCCGCTATCATGGCAAGGTATCCGAAGGTTAGAGCGGTGAAATATTTTGAGACTAATATTTTCCAGCGTTTAACAGGATTTATCATGAGGAATTTTATAGTTCCGGAGGAAAACTCGCCTGAAACAATTCCTCCCGCTGCAATTATTACTATAACTCCTATAAATGTCACCAGACTTGTGCTTGTGCAGAAAACTGACCAGAAATTGAATTTGCCGTCCATCCAGTTGTTGTTTTCCGAAATATCAAAATCGATATTGTTGTCAAGGCGGTATTCGTATTTCTTGCACTGTTCTCTCAGGTTTTCCATTTCAGATGCGTCTACAGACTGTCCTGAGGCTTTCTGCTCCTCCAGCGTAGTAAGCTGAGCTTTTGAGGATTCAAGCTGTACGGCTACTTCATATTTCCAGTTTTTTTCATATGGAGCAATACTGTTATCAAGACAATATTTATAAAGCTCGAGAGTTCCCGACGATTTGTCTATGATAGTATCGGATTTTTCGGACAGACTGATCGCAGTCTGAAAATAGTCCTTCCAGTTGCTGTCCTTAATCGCGCTGTCTATTGAGGAAACAATCGTTTCATAATCTGTTATGCCGTATTCGGCGGCGGAATATTTCAGTTCAAACATTGTCCTTGCCGCTTCATTGCGCCAGTCGCCGACTATATTATTGTCTATAAGATATTGATTCAGTTCAACTTCCTTTTCCCAGCCCTCGGTTTTTACGTCCTTAAGATAGTTTATTTCCGACTGATAGCTTTCAATAATATTACTGTCGTCAGAGCTATAGGATTCATATTGCTTCTGTCCGATAAGAGCCATAACGGGGAGTCCGACTGAAGCGATAAGCAGTATTACAAGCATTACCCATGTGCTGACCTTGAGCATCAGCTTGATATATTCGTTTTTAACAAGATTAATAAATTTACCCAATCTGAACGCCTCCCGACTTTGTAAGCTCAATAAATACGTCCTCAAGCTTTTTGTTTTCAACAGGCGCAACCGTACCCAGCCTTAATCCGCGGGTTACGATTCTTGCCGTTACTTCAAATATTTCTTCCTCTGCATTATCCTTTTCAAGTCTTATTCTTATATGGCCGCCGTCCTCAATGAACTTGTTTTCAACGGATATGAAGTCAAGCGCGTCGAGAGCATGAGCGCAGTCGCTTACTCTTATAATATATTCGCAGAAGTCGCCGTTTGAGGAGGATATCATTTCTTTAACCGTATGAACGCCCTTAAGACTTCCGTTTACAAGAATACCTACTCTGTCGCACATAAGCTCCATTTCAGACATCAGATGACTGGAAACTATAACGCAGGTATTATCCTTATGAGCTACGTTTTTCAGTATATCTCTCAGTTCCTTGATACCCGCGGGATCAAGACCGTTTGTAGGCTCGTCGAGGATAAGCAGCTTCGGACGGTGAAGTATAGCCTGTGCAACGCCGAGACGCTGACGCATACCGAGAGAATATTTTTTTACCTTGTCGTTGATACGGTTTTTCAGACCTACTATTTCAACTACCTCGTCGATTCTTTTATCGTCTATTCCGCCCCTCATTCTTGCGTATTGTCTGAGATTCTGCATTCCCGTCATATACTTATAGAATTCAGGGTTTTCAACTATGCCTCCTATATCCGACATCGCGGCTTCATAATTTTTTGAAAGACTTTTTCCGTTTATCTTTATATCGCCGTCGTCCAGTCTTAAAAGACCTACGGCAATTTTGATAGTGGTTGTTTTGCCGGCGCCGTTGGGACCGAGAAATCCGAATACCTCGCCCGGATAGGTTTCAAAGGAGATATCGTGCAGAATCTGTCTTTTTCCGAAATATTTATTAAGGCGTTCAATTTTAAGCGCAGCGTTCATTATTCTTCTCCTCCTTCCGTCTGATCCAGAACGGTCAGCTCCGGACTTGCCCAGCCCCAGGACTGAGCCGAGCATACCTTCCACTTGCCGTCTATTTCCTTTACCTTTATAACGTAAGTGGCGGACATGCTAAACTGAGTCAGAGCGTTCGTTTTATCATGACTATCGCCGTAATATGAAAAATCTCTTACCGGCATTACCTCGCAGGGAGTCAAGAGATAAGGGTTTCCGGTGAATTCCGCTACTATTTCGCATTCGAACTGAACGGTTGCATAGCCGGGTCCGGATTTGGTAATACTGAAATCAAATGGATTAGCCGTCCATTTAGTAATTTTATTTTCGGTTTTCTTGCCGGAATAGTCCTCCGCAGCAACGGTATCAAGCTGATTTCTGTATCCGCTGATGTTGATTCCGTAATAATTGTCGCTATTTCCGGAATTGCTGTCGGAGCACCAATAATCCGACATTAAGTTATCTGCTTTCTTTTTGAATTCGTCCTTTGACGATGAGGTTACAGCGCATTCACCAAGTGCGCTTGTGTAAGCGGTAACGGCGGCTTCTATCTGAGGTTTGTTTTTTTTAAAGCCGATAGTGTCGGTTATAACGAAAACCACAAATCCCACAAGAACGATTGCTCCGAGGATAAGACCGCGGTTAGCGCGCTTTAAAAAGCTTTTCATAAAATCACTCCTTTATTATAATTGTCTTAGGTGTATCGTATCATGTAGAACACCTTACGAATTGTATTATACATCATAGTACAGTTAGTGTCAAGGGAAAATATGAAAAATTATGTATAGAAATAAAGATTTGTGCATATTAAATAAAATATCTATGTTAAACATCTCCAAAACATAAAAAAATTTTAAAACGTCTTGTTTATTGATTAAAATTGGGTTATAATAAGCTTATAAAGCTATCAAGGGGGCTGAAGTTAAAATGTGTGACAAAACAATGACTTTTTCAGTAAACGATGAAAAAGAAAATGAACTGAAACGAAATCTTACCATTATATATGACGCTCTGATTCAAAAAGGCTACAACCCCATTAATCAAATTGTTGGTTATATTCTTTCTGAGGATCCGACATACATAACCACATACAATAACGCAAGGAGCCTGATCCGTCATATTGACAGAGACGAGCTGTTGCAGGTATTGGTTAAGTCCTATTTGGATGAATGATTTCGTAAGCGAACAAAAGCCGGCTGAGCACAATCAGCCGGCTTTTGTTTTGCTTTTTGCGAAAAGCAAAACAAAATTTAGCTTTTAGAAAAAGCAAAGTAAAAGTATTTTTCATTTCTTTGCACGCAAGATTTAGCTTTTAGAAAAAGCATGGTAAAAGTTTTTTTCATTTCTTTGCACGCAATGTTTAGCTTTTATGAAAAGCTTATTAAAAGTTGTTTTTCATTTCTTTGCACGCAAGATTTAGCTTTTACGAAAAGCATAGTAAAAGTATTTTTCATTTCTTTGTTCGCACAAAGAAACGAAACAAAGAAATGCGCCGGCTCAAACGCCGCCGGACCGCTAATGCCGCATAAAGCGGCAAATTTTATACATGAATTTATAAATATAACTGTTTTCTCACCCATTAAAAGCTTACATATCTCGGATGGAAAAATCTCCTATGCTTTATAAGAATGTGGTTTGAGTGAATTTTTAAAGTAGTTATTCAATGCCAATAAAAAAATAATATATATCAACATCTAACGCTCTGGAAATATCAAATAGAGAATCTAAGTAAATTTCTTTGCCATATCGAGGATATTCGATTAAACTTATAAATTTTCTGCTCTTATCAATCATTTTACCAAGCTGCATTTCCGTTAATCTTTTTTGCTTTCTTATATTTTTAATGTTTCTCCCAACAATCTTGCTTTTCTCATAGTTTTCCTTATTTTTATTACACTCATTAATTTTCTCAATTTTTCTTTTCATTTTAACACTTCCTAATATAATTTTTATATATTATATTAGGAAATTGTGCGAATTACAATCATCAAAAGTTGTTAGTATACTACTTCTATTGTTTAAACCATATTCTTATAAAGCATAGGAGAATTTTTCATCTGAAATATGTAAGCTTTTAATGGGAGTCAATATAGTTATCTCACACATTCATGTATAAAATTTGCCGCTTTATGCGGCATAGCGGTCCGGCGGCGTTTGA
>UPZA01000028.1 GCA_900538575.1 uncultured Ruminococcus sp. | reverse complement strand
GCTTTGTTTAACATCACTTTCGTGATATCAGACAAAACGGTCCTTGAAATTTTGTGTACTATTTTTTATATTTACAAAGAGCATATCTGAGATTATCTTTCTCAAATATGCCTGCATTTTCTGAAATATTTAAATGTCGTGAGTTCGAATCCTTTCAGCCGGTGTTTTTCGGCTTTTTTCATCTATGGTTTTTAATTTCTTTTTTTCGCCGTTTGGGTATCAAAAAAGCCCGTAGCTACGGGCTTTTTGGCACTTTCATCTATTTTGTCAGTGCAATATGGTACGCCTGAATGGAATCGAACCATCGCACACGGCGTCGGAGGCCGATGCTCTATCCGCTGAGCTACAGGCGCATAAAATATCTTACTTTAAAATTATACCAGATTATCTTGAAATTTTCAAGTAGTTGTGATATAATATTAAAGAAAATTTTTTCTTTTATTAATTTTAATGAAATTAACTGCATATTTTATTAATAATCCGCAAATAAATTTCTATATTTTAAAATGCAAAATATTTTTTAATTATTATACCCGATTATATTATTTACACGGAGATGAAAATCTTGAAAGATAACTATATTTATATTCTTGTCAGTCAGACGGGAACTACAATTTCTAAGATTTTAAAAATATTTACCAGAAAGCCTTATAATCATGTTTCAGTAGCATGCAAAGAGGATCTTAGCGAAATGTATAGCTTTTGCAGAAATAAGCCTGAAAGACCTCTTCCTGCTACATTTAATAAGGAAATAATAGGGGAGGGTACACTGGGAAAATATAGCTTTATTCCATGTGAATTATATAGACTTCCTGTTACAGCGGATCAGAAAATATTATTTATGAAAAACCTTGAGCATTTTAAAAGAAACAGGGAAATTTATTCATATAATTGTATAGGACTGGGTTTTATGTTTTTTAATATCGCTTTTAGCCGTAAAAATAAATTTGTCTGTTCTCAGTTTGTAGGTTATATGCTTGAAAAGTCAGGAATAGAATCGCATATAAGAAAACCCGTCTGTTTGCAGACGCCGGAAGATTTTAGACATATTCAGGGAGCTGAGCTTATTTACAGGGGTAATCTGAATAATTATCCGGATTTTACGGATTTTATTTCAAAGCTTCTTGAACAGTATCCTGTCCGATCCGCATGAAGAGCTTTGCGGCAGCCTTTATTTTATCTGGCATAAGGGACCACGCAGCGGTGTATACCGCTTGCGTATCTGAATTGTTTTCCGGTATAATAAAGCTTCCTCCCAGAATTTTTATCTCCTTACCGTCTGGCTTGTCCGTTATCTGAGCCATTACAAGCTTATCGCGGTTTATTGAATTATAGGAATTAATATACGCTTTCATCAGCCCCCATACAAAGCCGTTTATCATAATATAAATGATAACAGCAAGTATAGAGGCTCTTTTTATTTTTCTTTTATTATTCATTTTTATACTCCATGATTTTAACTTATTTTTTTCAAAGCCTTAGCAAGCGATTTTCCGACAAGCTCTCCGGCATACTTCACCTGTTCAATAGTATTGCCGTGTGTTCCGACTTCTATAAGAAGACTCCCGGTAGTCAGGTCTTGATTGTATTTTCTATAATCAAATAGTATAGGTCTTGTTAGCCCCTCGTAATCAGAGGACATCTGCTGCTGTAACAATGAAGCGAACCTGAAGTTTTTCATATAATCGGGCATATCCATTGTTCCGTCATCGCAGCCGGATATAATCATTACTTGCGCTGATTCCTTGCCTTCGATTTCAACAGTCGGCTGCATTATGCTTTCGTTAGTGCCAATAGCATCGCGATGTATGTCAAGAACAACCTTGATTGAAGGGTTTTCGGCAAGTATTTTTTTTACTGTTTCCGCACTTCTTTCATAAGAACCGTTGTAAGACGGGTAATCATGAATTGTAGTGTCATGAATTACTCCTATGCCGGCCGCTTTTAATTCTTCAGTGATTTTTTCTCCGACGGCAACGGTATTATAGCTTTCTTCCGTCGTTCGATAATTGAATGAAGGATCAAAAAATTCTCTCACGTAAGGTTCAAAGCTTTCAGTTGTATGAGTATGCATTATTAACACCTGCGGCTCAGAATTCAGTTCGATTTTAAAATCTGGTTCAAGACGGCTTTCTTCAAGCAGAACTCCATTAGAAATATCCGTTTCGTTTCTAACCTGACCGCCGTCGTCAAGAGAAATATATTTAGAACCGCTGTAATTTCCGAACGAGCTTTCATATACTGTATTTTCTTCAGAAATATCCCATTTTTCGGGATAGGGCTTAGGTCCTTTTTCTCCTGAGATTTCTGCGTCGGCGCTTTCAGCTTTATTGCTGTCGCTTTCTTCCTGCCATCCAAACCCCTCGGATATTATTTCTTCTTCGCCGAGCAGGCTTTGAATATTAAATTCCGGCTCGCCTGTATATCTGTCCGGATCGTTTTCAAATCCAACTTTAATGTTGCTCAATTTTTGCGCCATTTCAGTAAAAACCGGTGCAGCCTTTGCTCCAAGTCCCGCTGCAAACGGCAGCATTACAGCCGCAATAGCTATTCCGACCTTTTTTAGTCTTCTGCGCTTTATGCGTTTCCTCATTTAACCTCCCGCCTTTACTATTGGTAATTTACTTTCATTATATTCATAAAAACTCTCCGTTATGACGTCATAATTTATACATTATTTAATATAATGTACTATGTGTAATGAAAGGCGTGAATTAAATTGTATCATTGTATTAAATTCAAAAAATTTTTAAAGCTGCTTCTATGCGATCTATTTATAATTTTTTTCGCTTTGGTTATTACTTTTGCGGGACAAAGCAGTTGGAATGCTTATAACGAAGATGAAAAGATATTTCTGCCTGTAATTATGTATCATAGTATTCTTAATGACAGCTCACGGGTAAACGATTATGTAGTAACTCCGGAAATGGTTGAAAATGATTTAAAATATTTAAAGGAACACGGATATAATGCAGTTTTTACAGAAGATATTATTAATTATACAAAAGGAGGCGATCTTCCCCCAAAGCCCGTTATTATAACTGCCGATGATGGATTTTACAATAATTATACTTATTTGGTTCCACTCCTTAAAAAATACGACATGAAAGCTACTATTTCAATTGTGGGATATTACAGCGAAGTTACTGCCCAGGCAGATCCTCATATTCCTGAATATTCATATCTTACCTGGGAAGATATATCTGAGCTTGTGCAGTCAGGCTATATTGAAATTGCAAATCATACATACAATCTTCATTCTGATAAGGGAAGGAAGGGTTGTTCAAAGCTTTCGTATGAGACGGAGGATGAATATGCTGATACCATAATAGAGGATATAGGACTTTGCCAAACTCTTCTTTCAATGAATTGCAGCATTACTCCGGCAGTGTTTACATACCCTTACGGAAGTATATCTAAGGAAAGTATACCGGTTCTTAGATCTATGGGTTTTTCAGCGGCATATAGTTGCTATGAACGTCCAAATTATATAACCAGAGATCCACAATGTCTTTTTACTCTTGATCGTTACAACAGATCGGGAAGATTTACCACAGAGGAATATATGGCGAAGCTTTTAAGGGAATAACAGGTTAATTCAAGTTTGTACTTATATTTTAAGACTGGCAATGCTGATATCAATGCCGGTCTTTTTTATATTCATATATGATATTTTCAATTTATTAACCAATAATAATAAAGCAAAAATTCATTAGGAAATTGAAGGTATTATTATGAAAGTAAATAAGCGGTCAAGATTAAAAAAATTAGCGGCAAATATTTTATTTGATATAATAGGAGGATTTTTTTATTCGACAGGCATATATATATTTGCTAAAAATTCCGGCTTTGCTCCCGGCGGACTTTCCGGTTTGGCTCTTATTATAAATCACTTATGGCGTCTGCCGATTGGTCTGACCACATTAATTTTAAATATTCCTCTTATAATTTTTTCATTTAAATTTCTTGGGAAAAGTTTTCTTATAAAAAGCGTTCGTTCAATGATAATCTGCAATATTTTTATAGATATAATTTTTCCTTATTTTCCTTCATATTCCGGTTCACCGGTTCTTGCCGCATTATATTACGGTATTTTTCTTGGAACCGGCTTAGCTATTTTTTATATGCGCGGATCCTCGTCGGGCGGTACAGATTTTCTTACAATGACTATAAAAACCATTAAGCCTTATTTTTCTATCGGATTTGTTACGATGAGTATTGATTTGATTATTATTTCCCTTGGATGGCCTGTTTTTGGAAATATAGATGCAGTTTTATACGGAGTTATATCTACTTTTATAGCGTCTGTGGTTATTGACAAGATTATGTATAGGGTAGGAGCCGCAAAGATGCTTGTTATTATTACCAAGCATGCTGATATTGTAGCGCAGAAAATTTCTGAGGTGAGCGGAAGGGGTTCTACGTCAATACGGGCTGTCGGAACATTTACCAAGGATGAAAAGAACGTTTTGATATGTGCATGTTCAAATTCTCAAGCCTACGCTATTAAAAAGGAAGCGCAGAAAATAGATGAAAAAATATTTATAATTTTAACTGACGCAAGTAAAATATTTGGGGAGGGATTTATAAATTAAATGACAATTAAGAATTAGTTAATAACTTGAGAAAAATTTCATTATGTGATATAATATTCGCAAGCGATTATTATATATTTATCTAAAATGTCCTCGCGGATGCGCAAATATGAGATTGGCTCCCTGCGTATCGGATAATTATATCATGACCTCTTTGAGTATGTGATATAATGACTCAGCCTATAGATTTAATTTGAAGGGTATAACCGATTTAAATCTGATTGTCGGAGAAGGTGAGTTCTTTGGCTTCATCGATCCGTACTGCGCAGAAAAATCAACGACTGTCAGAATTCTTTTAGGACTTATTCGTTCTACTATAGATTATGCCGAGGTTCGTAAATCCTTTGGAAAAAACTACTGAAATACTTTCAAAAGTCGGTTATATACCGTCAGGGCGTATTTTTTATCCAGGTATGAGAGTAGGGGAGCTTATAAAGTTTTCCTCCGGTTTAGGAAATATGGATTAGACTTTGGTTTTTTTCTGGTTTGTCAAATGACGTCGTTACGGTTATAACCGGAATTATTAAATTTAAACGTAAGGATATAGCGGCATAATATAAAAAATAAAATTACATATATTGAAAGGATTTTAAATGGGAAAAATATTCTGGAACGGCGGGACGCTATTGTCTCCGGTACCTCCGGTGCTTGTTTCATGCGGTACGATAGAAAAGCCTAATATAATAACAATAGCCTGGACCGGTATTGCGAATACCAAGCCGCCTATGACTTATATTTCAATAAGGCCTGAAAGATATTCATATAATATTATTAAGTCGTCTGGTGAGTTCGTTATTAATCTGACTACGTCGGCGCTTGTTAAAACTGCTGATTTTTGCGGTGTAAAAAGCGGTGCAAAAACAGATAAATTTAAAAGCTGCGGATTGCATCCTTCAGCAGCAGAAAAAATCAATGCTCCGATTATTGACGAATCTCCTCTTAGCTTGGAATGCGTTGTTAAGCAGATTATTCCTCTTGGGAGTCATGATATGTTTATCGCTGAAATTGTCGGGACAGATATTGACGAAAGATATATAGACAGCAAGGGCAAGCTTAATCTTCAGCAATGCGGACTTGCGGCTTATTCTCACGGAGAGTATTTTGCTTTAGGAAGAAAACTTGGCGATTTTGGTTTTTCTGTTAGAAAAAAGAAAAGAAAAAAGTAATAAAACACATATAGAATTCTCAAGCGATATATAGTTTTTTTATTTTAGAATGAACTTTAAGAATAAGAGAGAAAACGAGAAAAATGAAGAGAAAACAAGCGAGAACTGAATATAAATTAAAAAAACCGTAAAATCAGTATTGACTTTATTATTTTGATTTGTTATAATTATCTTCGTAATGTCAAGGCTATGGTGCAGTTTACTTGCGGAATGCACACCGAACCGGATTAACCCGCCGAGTTTATAAGCCTTACAAAAAATTAATAACGGAGGAAAACAAATTATGTCAACATTTATGCCAAAGGCTAATGAAGTAAGCCGTAAATGGTATGTATTAGATGCAGCCGGCAAACCGCTCGGACGCGTTGCTGCAAAAGCCGCTCATATTCTCAGAGGTAAGCATAAGCCTACCTATGCTCCTCATGTAGATTGCGGTGATCATGTGATTATTATTAATTGTGAAAAAGCTGTTCTCACAGGCAAAAAGCTTGAAAATAAAAATTATTATTGGCATACGGGCTGGATCGGCGGACTGAAATCTATCAGTTATAAGGAAATGATGGAAAAGAATCCTCAGAGAGCTATGACGTTGGCTGTGAACGGTATGCTTCCGAATAATTCTCAGGGAAGAAATCAGATTAAGCGTTTGAGAACCTACAGAAACGCTGCACACAAGCATGAGGCTCAGAAGCCTGTTGCCTACGAATTATAATATAAGGAGGAAAGCTTAAATGTACGAATCAAAAACTAAATATTACTACGGTACGGGCAGAAGGAAGCATTCTGTTGCCAGAGTCAGAGTTTATCCAGGATCAGGAAATATCACAATTAACGGAAGAAACATTGATGAATATTTCGGCCTTGAAACTCTTAAGCTGATAGTTCGTCAGCCTCTTAATTTAACTGATACAAGCGATAAATTTGATATAATATGCACAGTTACAGGCGGCGGTGTAACAGGTCAGGCTGGTGCAATCAGACACGGCCTTTCAAGAGCGCTTCTTGTTTACGATCCTGAGCTTCGTCCGACTCTTAAGAAGGCTGGATTCTTAACTCGTGATCCAAGAATGAAGGAAAGAAAGAAGTACGGTCTCAAGGCAGCCCGTCGCGCGCCTCAGTTCTCGAAGCGTTAACAGATTTCTTTCAAAAACGCCGATATTACGGTATTTTCGAGAGATTTTTGCGAAGTTGTTCAACAAAATTGTTCAACTAACGAATGCGAATATAAACCTCTTTGTCGGGAGACCGACAGAGAGGTTTTTTTGTTTAGGTCAAGTCAGTTCATCAGCCAGCTTGTCATCAAGCGTAGCTGCAAGGCTGACTTTTTGTTTTTGCAGAACATCGGCATAAATATTCGCTGTTACACCAATGTCGCAGTGACCAAGATGCTCGGAGATCACTTTCAGGTCTACACCGCTGTTGAGGATGAGTGTAGCGTTGCAATGACGCAGCTTGTGAAGTGTCATGTCCTCAAATTACCTTTGGTCATTCGCTTTAAAGAATGCAGAACGGAGTTGCGGTCACGGTAGTTTCCCTGTCCCGACGGAAAGACCATTTCTGGATGAGCATACTTATTACCGAGTGCAGTACGGACTATGGCATATCTCGCCTTATCATTGTAGCGCGCATTTATCTCTTTGTCAAGCACTGCTTTCGGGATATGCCATAGCTTTTCTTTTATTCTAATTCTGTGTTTTTGCTCTGTGAGAACTTTGTACGTTCATACTCAGACCTGAGCTCATATCGGTCAATGACCGTCATGGCTCTGCTGAGTTTTCTTTTCAGCTCGTCCTCGGTGCTGATACGTTTGGCAGTCGATTTCAAGTCGGAACGATGTAACATACCCCGTTCCGACTCTTTCTTTTTGTAGGCGGCAAGCTCGGAAGAAGCAGTATCGTATTTCTGTTTCAGCTCATCACGCTCCTGAACGGCATTGTCACGCTCTTTTTTCAGCTTTTTTACCTGTTTAGTCGATGCAACCTCACGCTTGGCAAGAGCTGTGATATTATCCCAATCCTCCTGCGATACCGTGACCTTTCCGCTGAACATCGTCTTGCCTGTTTCGAGCTTGTCGATATCGTCAAGTTTGACCTTCTTCTGAGCGACCTTTCCAAGTTCAGCCTTAACCTCATCACGCTCGGCTTCTGCCTGAGCTTTTTCTTCTTCCAAAGCATGTATCTGGTCTTTGTACTCACCGTACTCCTGCGACTTAAAACTGTACCCTCTGGATTTCTTCGGCTCTGAAATTTCAATACCCTGTTTCTCACAAATATCACGCAGGACTTTCCATTCCGCTTCACGCCAGCGGATATTGGCAGACTCGCCCTTACCGTACCCCATTTCTTCAAGAGCCTTGGCTTTCGCATTTCGCATTTCAAGACCTCTCTCGAAATGTCCGAGGGGAATATAATTGATATGTAAATGGGGAGTTGCTTCATCAAGGTGCATCACGGCATTGAACACATACAGATTTGGATTCCTTTCCCGAAAATCTTCCATATATTCACACAGGCATTCTTTTGAAATATCAGCATCAGGAGTGCCGACACCCGTGTCATCTTTCTTGCCGATGTAGACCAGATGTTCATAGAAACTTTTTTGCTTGTTCGTTCCAGTAATGACAGACTTGCTCGGTGGACGATTGAACAGGTGTTCAAAGTAGTCGTTGATCTTACGGTCACTTCTTTTCTGACGGGCATTGTAGCGCTCCAAATTTTCATCAAACATCTTATGATATGCTTCGCCCAGATCCTGCTGAACAAAGATGATATTATTCTTCGTTCTGTAACTGTCGATGTTTTTGGCAGAGAATTCTCTGTTGTTATGCGAAAGACTGCCTTTCCCCTAACACATTGAAATAGATTTACTCATAATAATTTTCTCTCTTTCTGCAATTATTATTTGAATGAACTCCCTGACGGGAGAAGCCCGACAGGAGTCGGAGCATCGTGCTGACACTAAGGAACGTGCAGCGAAAGAGCAAAGCTCAATTTGATGCGGAGCATCAAAAATTACTTGCGGTACGCCGCCAGTAACCCCAAAGCACTTTTGACAGCTTACCCAGACTATCAAAAATGCTTATGTGGCTCTGCGAGGCATTTATCGGCTGACGGAGCAGCCGTGATGTGGTTACAAATACAAAAATATTTGTACCACAATAAATCAAAAAATACGATTTCTTTTTGTAAGGAAAATCAGAAATTCTGCTCTGATTTTTCCATATAATCTGCAATCTCAGAAACGATATTTTTCATAGAAATTTTACCCTGCTTATCAGCCCTGATAAACTCATCACAAAGATACTCTGCATAGTCCAGATGATGAAGCGAATACACAAATCTCTCATTGCATTTTTCATCCGGAGAAGCAGGAGCAAATTCTCTCCATTCACGCATCAGCCAAAGGTAATCTTGAAGCGTTTTCCAAGCCGACTTTTCCCACACCTCGTATGCTCGTTTTTCCGCAATCCATTTCTGATATTCCGATACTTCTTCGGCAGTCGGAACTTTGCCTATTTCGATATGTAAACCAAAGTCCTCGTTCAGCTTTTTCACTGCATCAATAGGCTTGCTCAGGCTGAACATCTTCTGCGTGAAACTGATAACATCAAGATGTTCTCCGCAGCCAAAGCAATGAAAATTTTCGGGATAGATTTTGGCAGAGGAGTACGTTCATTATGAAACGGGCAAAGCACCATTCCCGACCTGTTTATGCTGAGTCCGTACCCCTCCGCCACAGTGTTCATATCAATAGCAGATTTTACTTGCTCGAATACTGTCACGATATATTAAAAAGCCCTCTGAGTTCAGAGTTGATGTTGTCATTCTCGTTATTATGGAACATACACTCACCCCTTTCAATTCTGCATAAGACGGATAAGGTCAGCCTTGTTGACAAGTATCTTGCCACGCTTACTTTCGCCTGTGCGGAGATATTTCACTTTTCCCTGTGTAACGAGCTTACGGACGGTATGTTCCGAAAGTCCGTGAACGGCTTCTGTGCATTCCTTTATTGTCAGCATTTCAACTGTATTGGCGGCTTGTCCTCTGTCTGCGAAGCGGAAACTCCGTCCTCGTCGGTGAGCTGAATCAGCAGCTCCATAATGTTGTCGATGATCTTGTTCTTTTCAATAGTAGTCATGTAAACTCCTCTTTCTATCTTGTCGAGTTTTAGTTTTATGGATTTTGGGCTTTTTGCACCTTTTGCCGTCTGATAATTACTTAGGCACAAAAAGCTCAAAAGGTGCAAAAGACAGTTTTCTTCAATCGAATATATGAGGGTTGACCTCAATGTCGATTACATTTTTGTTGTTTGTTCCCTTGCTGACGATACGGCGGATATAGCCATATTCTTCAAGCATATCAACGGTTTCATTAAAGTCCGGAGCGTTCTTGAACAGCGTACATCTGCAAAGGTGATGCAGGTCATTCTGCCTGATCTGCCGAATGTGCTTGGAGCGTATCTTGTTCAGTACACGCTCCGCATTGACCGTCCCAATATCTACATCGCCTAAGCTGTAAGCGTAGATCGCTTGTTCTCGAAAGTATTCAGCTATCTCAACAGCGTTGCAGAATGTGTCGAGCGTCACTCTCATTTCAACAGGGTCAGCATTATTCAAAGCACATTTCACGCAGTGAATGATACCACATAAGCGGAGTATCAGACCGTGATATTTTCCACCCCAGTCCTTGCAGAAAGCCATATCCGTGAGCAATAACGGCTCAATATGCCCATTGTAGAAATCAACAAACTCATGATATGCTTTGCTGTCAAAATGCATATACAGTTCTTTTTCAGCGTGATAGGTGAATTTCGTGCCGAGCATCTTGTAAACCAACTTCTTGTAACATTCCGCAATATCATCGGGAACAGGCTCAGTATCATAGCGACGAGTGCCAATGTTGCTTTTCGGAAAGCAATACACAAAACGAGCTATCAGATCGCTGCCACGGAAAGCCGTGTTGTTTATCATGTTGTCGAACATACGGTTGACACGCAAGGCAGATGCTCATATAGGGCTTTTTCAGCACTATCGTTTCCCTTGTGGCTCTGTCGCTGATGTAGGTCTCGCCATTCCACGATTTCAGCAGGAGGTCAAGATTCGGGATATAACGCAAATACTTTTTAATAACGATTTTATAACGTGATATAACGCATTTTCTTGACAGTACTCGTTATTTATGATTGAATTTCTTAACCCTTTTCTTGAAATACTCGGATGAGATGTTTCCAATAAAGCTGGCATATCACCACAGTTTAGAGAAGTTATTGCTGAATATCATGCCAATGCAAGTGATCGTCCTGATTATTCCCTGACGTTACGTGGCGTAGCAAAATTCTTTGTTGAAGCAAAGAAACCTCGTGTGGATATAACAAAAGATCCAGCTCCTGCCATTCAGGCAAGAAAATATGGTTGGAACGCTAAGCATAAGATTGTAGTTCTTACTAATTTTGAGTATTTGATAATATATGATACAACAACTATACCTAAAGAAACGGATAGTTGTTCTGTTTCACGTTACAGAAAATATCATTATACTGAATATGTTGACAAATTTGATGAGATATATCGGTTAATCTCAAGAGATGCTGTATATAGAGGTAACTTTGACAAGTACTTTAATGAAGCGTTTAATGGTGCAGATAGTCAAAAACAACAAGTAGATGCGATTTTCCTATCTCAGATAAATGAATGGAGAATTGCACTAAGTAACGAACTTTACAGCAAAGGTAAAAGATATACCAATTTTGAAGTGTTGAATGATTTTGTTCAAGATTTTATTAATTAAATCGTCTTTCTCAGAATATGTGAAGATAAAAATTTGCCGTTATATCAAAAGCTTGAAGATACAATTATAGAACCTGCTGTTTTGCATAAAGAATTGTAGAAATTATTCCGAGAAGCAGATAAACGATATAATTCTGGAATGTTCTCTGGTGATTATATCATATTTGACCTGAATAACACCGTTATTGTTGATATGATAAAAGGACTGTATTATCCGCAAAGCCCATATAGGTTCAATATTATTGAACCTAATTTGCTTGGCAAGATATATGAAATGTTCTTAACTGAGCAGCTTACTATACTTGATAATGGATAAATCGGACTTGCACAGAAAAAAGAATGCTTGAATCGTTCCGTTGTTACAACTCCAACCGAAGTACAAACGGGTCATAACGTTCTGCAACGGAAAGAAAGAGGTTTGGGGAATGACCGAGAAGAAGCTAAGGGCTATTTTCTTGAAGCGATGATGTCCAAGGACGGTGAGGAACATGAGCGAGCAGAGTGTGTATACATTCAGATTATGAATTGCTCAGACGACGATGAGTAACAAAATGTCCGCAGGTGAAGCTGGTTTCCCTGCGGACGTTATTGTAAATCCATATTGTAAAACCTCTCAATACCGGAGAGATAGTCAAGTCCGTCAGTTCAACTTATGTTCAACTAAGTTGAACAAAGCTACGATAAAACTTGAAATTTACAACAGGTGCAATTGCTCCAAGTTGCAGATTTTATCGTATTTACGGCGTTTCTGAGAAATTAGGAAAAATAAGCGAAATGATGCTGTATAGCTCGAAGAGATAAGAAATCTTCTCAAAAACGGCTATATTATGTTGCTTACGAGATTTCAAATCTTGTTTGGTCAGCTTTTGGACAACTTATAAAGATCAAGTTTACCTTATTGTTAAACTGAAGGCGTCAAGCAAAAGTAGACAATAAAAAAGACTTAAAATAAATAAGTTAAGCAAAGCCTTGTTCAGTTTTGAACTGAACAGGGCTTTTTCTACCGCATTTGGTTGAAGGACGTTCAGTATTGTAGTATTTAACATATTCAGTTATCAAGGATTCAATGTCATCACATCGATAAAGATTGAAATCTTTATATAATTCTTCTTTAACCCAACCGTTAGTCTTTTTCGGCAAAGGGACATCCTTATGATAATGCTGTTGTGGAATGCTTTTTCAAATACTTGAAAAAAGAAGAAGTTAACCGTAAGACTTATTCTTCTCTTGAGGATTTAAACCTTGCTGTTT
>UPZA01000027.1 GCA_900538575.1 uncultured Ruminococcus sp. | reverse complement strand
GGACGCACTGGCTTCAGATTCCGTATATCAGCTATGTTGAAGAAAAGGAGTAAAATAAATGAAAATATATAAAAATGGAATGTCAAAGGATTTCCCCATGACAGTTTTATCTTTGCTTGAGGAAATGGATTTACAGGATTTCGGCAATAAGATTCTGAACTGCAAAGGCGCTGTGAAAACCTCTTACGGAGTGGTATGCGGCAATAATATGGACCTGTTCTCTGCCCTGACCGTACAGCCGGAACAGGAAGAAGTACAGGAATGAAATATGGAAACGGAGATGAGTCTATGAAAAAGTCGGTTGCAGTTTCAGTCAATGAAGAAAAATTGTCAGCAATAGAAATGTATTTAGAGCAGAAGAATACTACGCTTGCGGCGGAGCTTGATAAGTATGTTGATCAGTTATATCAGAAAAACGTGCCGCAGAATGTGAGAGATTTTATTGATATGATGTCATCAAAGAAGCCTGCGGTAAAGCGGGGAAAGTCCTCGATTGCCGAATCAGAAAAGCAGTCTGAGCAGTAACTCCCCCCTGTTCGCACCGTGTGCCGCTGTCTGAGATTGTTGCTGCGGAGCGTGAAGCGGAAATGAAAACGCAGGACTACATTCCGTTTGGCATAACCTTCGGATTAAAATAACCGATAAACCCGAACAGCTTACGTTCGGATTCCCAAAAACGTAAAGGAGATTTTGTATGAATTATAGAGGCTTATATATTTCAAAGTGCCGTGACACAGGCATTGAACGAGAGGACAAGAACGGCAATACGGTAACCGCAGAGGGCTGGTTTTATCAGGTTTTCACAGATGATTCGATGGCTGAGGAAATAGACAACTTCTGTGGAGCCGTAGGATATGAGCTGTCCGATGACAGTGAGGAAACCGCTGAGCAGTTCGCCCGTGAGGTCGTTGATATGGAAATAAAGGAATATCAGCGCTATAAAAACGAGCTTACAATGTGAGAGAACGTGATTTAACCGCCCTGTCGCCAACCGTGTGCCGTCGTGTGCGATTTTATAGGCACAGGCAGGGTAAGTTTACCCTTAAGGACAAGCAGGGCTGATTTAGGGCGTTTTGCGCAGAGTTTCAGAAAGGCGGAAATACAGGAATCAAAGAGGATTTGAGGTGAAAAATTGTCTTGCCGGTTAAAGTTTTGGCGTCAAAATGCCGCCAAAACGATTACAGCAACGGGCAAAGCCCGCTGCATCGAGGTTTGAGAGAGTCGGATAAATGGAGTCAAAAGGGGAGGTTTGAAAAAATCATGGAGTCAAATAAACGGAAAAAAAGAGAAAGCGCCGAAGAAACGGAACTTTCCGATGGAGTCACAGAGGAAAAAATAAAATTTCCGTTGTATGTATATCCCGATACAATGGAAAAGGTGGATATGCTGTATAAGTTTGATAACTGCGGTTCACGAACGGAATTTATTGAAAAGGCAGTGCGTTATTACTGCGGTTATCTTCTCAACAAGGAGCATATCTCAGCGGAGTTTATTGCACCGCAGCTCGCTTCAATAACAGAGGGAATAGTAAAAGGAAGCGAGCAGAAATTGTCTCGTGCATTATTTAAGCTGGCGGTTGAAGTGGGAGCGCTAACTCATATGGTTGCGGCAATAAATGATATAGATGACGGTACTCTGCAAAGACTTCGCATTATGTGTGTTGACGAGGTTAAGCGTATTAACGGAATTATTAATTTCGAAAAAGCCGTCAGGTATCAGAGGAGCGATGATTAATGTCACAGATAATAGTAACAAGCCAATATTTAAAAAGCGGAACAGAAACAAAGCGAAAAAATTATACAAGATATATTGCAACCCGTGAAACTGTTGAAGTTCGTGAGCAGAATAAAATTGACAGAGAAGCTCCAGCTACAGAGAAACAGCAGGAGCTTCTCTTTGATTTGCTTGAAGATTTTCCCGAAGCAAAAAAATATTTGGAATATGAGGATTACAAAAATAATCCTACAGTTGAAAATGCAAGCGAATTGATATCGGCAATCATAGAACGCAATGCGGATGTAATGGGTAACCGTCAGAATTTTGTAGGTTATATGGCAATGCGTCCCGGTGTTGAAAAAAGAGGTGCGCACGGTTTGTTCAATGACAGCGGTGAACCTATTGTTTTAAATCAAGCGGCAAATGAGATTGCAAATCATCCCGGAAATGTCTGGAGCCATGTCGTGTCGCTAAGACGTGAAGATGCAATACGTTTGGGTTATGATAATTCGGACAGGTGGCGAGAATTGGTAAAGAGGCATATCACAGACATATCCGAAGCACAGCGTATACCTTTGTGTAACCTTAAATGGTATGCGGCGTTTCATGATACCACCCACCATCCGCATATTCATTTGCTGGTGTACTCGTCAAATGCAAAGCAAGGGTTTCTGACCAAGCAGGGAATTAATAAAATCCGTTCGGTGTTTGCAAATGATATATTTCACGATGATCTGCAGTCAATATATCAGGAGCAAACCGTCAGGCGTGACGAACTGAAAGCAGATTCCAAGAGGTATGTAGAAAATTTACTGAAAGAAATTGCTCAGGGAGATTTTGAAAATGCAGAATTGGAGAAGCTGATAAAAACTTTAACGGTACAGCTAAAAAACTGCAAAGGCAAAAAGGTATATGGATATCTTCCTCCGAATATTAAAGAAACTGTTGACAAAGTCTTTAAAGAGCTTTCAAAGGATAAAAGTATTCAGTCCTTATATGAGAAGTGGTGTGAACTTGAAAGACAAAAATACAAAACCTATATTCAGAAAGAAAAGGAATTCCCTCCGCTTTATAAAAATAAGGTTTTTCACTCGGTAAAGAACAGTATAATAGGGCAGGTTGTGAATACGGATGCATTGTTTGGCATTGTTGATTACATAGAACCCGAACCGACAGAGATTACATCAGATGAAGATATTCCTCCGCCGACTGAAGATTACATAACGGAAGAAGATTTCAAATGGAATGATGACGGAGTTGAGTATAATACTTCTGATTTTGAATCACATTACTATATCAAATGGAGTACTTCATACAAAAAAGCCTGTAAAATTATTTACAATAAAAATTCTGAGAAAGAGGATTATGAGAAAGCCGAACAGCTTTTAATATGCGAAGCTGATTCGGGCAATGTGATTGCGTTACATGACTTAGGAAAGCTGTATTCCACAAAAAAGCTTGGCTTAATGAATGAAGAAAAGTCATTAGAATACTACAAAGAAGCCTTGCAGGGATTTATGGAAATAGAACCCAATGGTGACTTTATGTTTCCCTTTGAAACCGTATATCAAAAGCCGGTGGATATGCGGTCATATATATGGTATAGAATAGGTAAAATGCATTGCTATGGTTTAGGTACACAACAGGACTATGAAAAAGCGTTTGAATGGTTTTTAAAATCAGCTCAGGAGGGTAACAGGTTTGCTCAGTACATTTTGGGCAATTTATATTATTACGGAAACGGAACAGATAAGGACTTGTCACAGGCGTTTCAATGGTATATGAAATCAGCTGAACAAGGACAGCCTTATGCTGCTTATGCGGCAGCTCAGATGTACAATAAAGGTGAATATGTATCCAAGGATGAAAATCAGGCACAGGAATATTACAAACAGGCTTTAGCAGGATTTCTCAAACTTGAAAGTAAGGATCAGGCTGACGATAATTTGTATTATAAGCTTGGAACAATGTATAAAAACGGTTTGGGAACTGACATTGATATGCATAAGGCGATTAATTATTTCATGCGTTCGGCTGAACTGAATAATACAAATGCAAAGAGAATGCTTGTGCTTGAATATATTTCAGGCGAGTATCTGAAACAGGATATTGAAAAGGGACTTTCTATGCTGACCGGATGTGCGGACAGCGGAGATACCATGTCTTGTTATAAGATAGGTAAAATATATTATAAAGGCGAAATAGTGTACAAGAATTTGAAAATGGCTGAAAAGTATTTTTTGAAAGCAGCCGAGAAAGAAAATCAATATGCTTTGTATTCGCTTGGTAAGCTGTATTTAGAGAAAGAAAAATACAATATCGATAAAGCGGCAGAGTATTTTGAAAAAGCTTTGCAGTATGAAGAAATAAAACCGTACGCCGAATATTCTCTGGCAAAAATTATGTTGGATAATACCCCTTACCACGATTCGGAAAAGGCTGTAAGTCTATTAGAGTCATCAGCCGTGGAAAACGATTGGTCATCGTTTTTGCTCGGCAGACTGTATTTATACGGCAATGACGATATTTCAAGGGATAAAGAAAAAGCTTCGGAATGGCTTAATATATCAGCGGAACAGGGGAACGAGTATGCACAAAATCTGCTTGATAATATTCATAACTTTGAAAATGCTGTAATTGCAAATACAATATTCGGTTTGTTTGTTAATTTAAGCAGGTGCATAGCCGATGACTATAACCGGAAATTCAAGTCAAACAGAATGTCTGTGGACAGAAAGCTGAGGCGTATTATTCAGCAGAAAAAACAAGCTCTCGGTCTAAAAGAAGAATATCTTCAAAACCAAGAGCAATATTGATTTAAGTGAAACAGGGCCTGCGTCACTGTGGCACGGGAAAGTTAAGTATAAAATGTAATATATATATTACAAAGAGAAGAATAATATATTTATTATTTAATTAACCGAAGTATAAATAAGAGTAGGAGGAGTATTGTGAAGAATTGAAACAGCCTTGTCTGTATCTGTTATCCATTTTTCTATCTGCTGTTTTTCAAGAACAACAGGCATTCTATGATGAATACTGCTTACAGATGAATTTGCGGATGTGGTTAAAATAATAAATCTTGGTTCGTCTTTGAAAAGGTTATATAACCCTGCCATATAAAGAGCGTTGCTTCCTTGAATGTTAAACAGATATTTTTGTTTTGACTTGTCCCATTCATAAAAACCTGTGCTCGGTATAACGCAGCGACGCTTTAATAGGCTGTCTTTAAAAGTTTCCTTTTCCCCTGCCGTTTCGGCTCTGGCATTAATAATAACGCCTTTGTTTCTGAAATTAGGAAAACCCCATTTGTACGGAACAGGAGCAACGGATGAATTTTGTTCGATTAAAACAGGAGCTGTGTTTGTCGGAAAGATTTCACCTGATTTAATATCTGTGTTTGGGTATTTGCTCTTTATTACCTTCATAATTTCAGAAATATTACGGTTATATTCATCATCAAAAAATAAACTGTATCTTCCGCACATTATCTCTTAGCCTCCACAAACCACTTCGGTTCTTCATAAAACAAGTATGATTCTTGATTTAAAATCCTGCAAGTGTAACGCATACCGATACCGCCTGCCTTTAAGCTTGCGGCTCTTCTTTTATCCAAAACTTTGTCGATTTCATAAAACGTTCCGTCTTCCCAAGTTACAGACAGCGGTGTGATATTTCCTTCAACGTCAAATCTTGCGGTTACTTCAACATATACCTTGCGAATCATAAAATCACCATATTTAGTTTGTATTTAAAAGCGTAATATATACATATTATTAAATTGTCGTATAATGTCGAAAAAATAACATTGTATAATTTATTAGTGTATGATATAATTTAATTGAATTATATTTTAAGGAGTGATTTTATGAAGTCGATAAAAAAGACGGTGGTATCAATTTTTTCAATTGTATTCTGCTTGTCAATTTTATTTGCAGAAAGCAGTAATTTAACAAATATATTGTTAGAAACTTCTGCTGCAAACCTAACATTCAGTTATAACGGAGTAAATTATGAAGTAGTCGGCAGCACAAATTCAGAGGTATGTGTTACAGGCGGTACTAAAGCCAGTTTAAAAATACCTAAAACAATATCTTATGGAGGCGTAGCATATAAAGTTATTTCAATTAAATCGGGTGCATTTAAATTGAATTCAATAACAAAAACAATTGATATGACACAAGCTACGGAAGTGAAAGAAATTCAGAATTATGCATTTCAAAATTGTGATTCACTTTCAAATATAGAATTACCGAAAAATCTGAAATATATAGGTGATCTGGCATTTTATTATAATACTAATTTATATAACATAAGAATACCGGATAGTGTGGAGTATATAGGCAGAATGGCTTTTTATAATTGTACAAGCCTTGAAAATGTTGAAATGACTCCAAGCTCAAGAACCATAGTAAGCGACGCCTTCTATGGAACGCCATATTACAGATATAATTACTTTGCAAGTGAAAGCTTTCCAAGACAGCTTTATGGGTCAGCAAAATCTTGCATTGGCAGGCAGGTTGTTGTAAATATATTTGTTGACAGCTGTTCAGGAACTGCAAAAACTAAAACAGTTAACGGAAAGACATATTATTATGACCAAAATGATAATCTTTTCCGTGCTGAAGGTACAATGGAAATGGTAGAGAATATAGGACCTGTTTCAACATTGTTTATATATGACGGAAATGAAAAACTGTTATATAAAGTAATTACTTCAGGAAAAGGAAGTAATATTTACAATTCATCTGAATCGTTTATAGGAACAGACACATCGATTCTTCCCGTTGCAAAATCCAATAGTCAAAGATTTTCAGGAGAATGGCAGGACGGTACGGCAGGATCGAAGCAGATTTATTCAGCTTCTCAAAACAAATACATATCAAGTTCAAGCATTGATACCAGAATAAGCATAATGAACGAAGCATTGTCAAATTTAAAACAACAGGCAGATGAATATAATGTAAATGTTGAATTTATAACAGCAGATACTGACAAAGATTTGGCGATACATTATACTCATAACGAATGGGACGGCTCTCTTTTGTTAAATGTAGTACCGGGACCCGGAGTTAATAAATTAGGTAAACCTAGAGGTAATACCGGTGATTTGAAAAGCGCTTATAGAAGCGCCGGAGGCTTAGGCTTCGTAGTAAATGGAATGAAAAACTGTAAAGATGCAAATGGCCAAATAATCGATTTATCTGCTGATTCATCATACACAAAATATATTAAAAATAAATACAGAGCTTCCGGGGTAGTATACAACTATGTATTAAAAAACGATTACTATGATAATATTTACTCAAAAGCTGCTGCGTATGCTTTGGTAAGAGATGAAAAGAGTGTGGCTAGCGATCCGGAAGAAGCATTCTATATGGATGGACATTATGTGAAAAATCCAACAATGGCTGCAAATACTTTTGAACATGAGATGCTTCACTTATATGGAGTATATGATCATTATAAATTTGCACTTAATACATCCAGTTCATTGTCGACTGCTGCTGATATATATGCTTACTTATTCTTGTCTAATGATATTATGAGTCATAAAGATTCATTGAAAATCAGTCAGCTCACAGCTTATTCGATTGGATGGAGTAATAATATACGCATAGATGAATATAAGATATTTTATTCGGGTACAGATTATAAAATGGGAGATTTGAATTTAGATGGTGTTGTAAATGCAGCAGATATGAATATATTATCATCCGGAATAAAAGGGACTGCAACACTTACTCCGGTTCAAAAGATAATGGCAGGCTATAGTTTTGATATTGCTTATAATAACAGTCGATTAAACAGTTGGATGTCTAGTGTAACCCGAACAGATAATGGTATTAATGTCGGAAACTCATTTTATCAATATGGCGATGTTAACTTTGATGGCGTATTGAATGAATCTGATAAAACTATTATAAGAAGCTTAAGCAAAGGAAATAATGAAATTTTTAAAATCCAGCAAATGATAGCAGATGTTAACAATGACGGAGTAATTAACAGCAGTGATATAAATTTTTAATAAGCAATCGGCATTTAACCTTTATGGTTTAATGCCGATTTTAGTATACAATCTCCTGGTGAAAGTATTATAAAAATTAAAATACATGAGTAAAAAAACTCAGGCATATATTAACTGAAGAAACTCATAGGGTGAATAATATGGTCGTTTTTAGGATCAAGGTCAGATAGCTCCGTGTCACGAAGCATAATACCTTTCTGAACAGAAAAATGACCGAATCTGTTACGCAGACTGTCCATTGCAGTTTCAAGTTCTTCTTGTTTTTGAAGCTTTTCAACATCAGGCAGAAGTGATAATTGAACAAAGTCTACAGGCTCAAGGTCACAGGCACGAACGCTTAAACTTCGTATGGGTTTTCCGTTAGTATGCCTTTTGAAAAGAGCAAAAGCAAGCTCGAATATGGATTTAGCCGTTCGGTTGGGAATATCAAGTTTACCTTGTCTTTCAATCCACTCAAGCTCGTTGTCACGAATTCCGATTTGAACAGTGCGGCAGATAAAGCCGTATTCCCGAAGTCTTGCCGAAACGCTTTCACATAGAACCATAAGTGTAATTCGTATATCCTCGTCAGTAATTAAATCTCTTGGTGCAGTTGTGCTGTTGCCCACAGTTTTTATCATAGACTTAGCGCCGATATTTGAAACAGGACAAGTATCGAGACCGTTAGCAAACTGCCAAAGCACAACCCCCATTTTACCAAGCCAAAATCGAAGATTGTTGGGATTTGAATTTGCAAGATCGCCTATCGTAAAGATACCCTTGCGTTTCAATTTTGTGTGGGTTGCTCGCCCTACATACAACAGTTCCTTAACAGGTAAAGGCCACACAATTTCTTTGAAACTATAGCTTTCGATAACGGTAGTAGCGTCAGGCTTTTTCATATCTGAGCCAAGCTTGGCGAAAATCTTGTTAAAGGAAACTCCCACAGAAATTGATACGCCTAACTCAAACTTGACTCTTTTTCGCAGTTCGTTTGCAATTTTCTCACCTGAACCAAAGAGCATCGTACTTCCCGTAACGTCAAGCCAACATTCATCGAGTCCGTAAGGCTCGACTTGATCTGTGTATTCGGAATAAATCTCACGAATCAGCTTGGAATGCTTCATGTACAGATCATAGTGCGGAGGAACAAAAACAATATCGGGACATTTCTGCTTTGCCATCCACATGGGATCGCCTGTTTTTATATCAAAAGCTTTGGCATCATAATTTTTAGCAAGAACTATCCCGTGACGAGCCTCAGGATCACCGAGAACGGCAAGCGGTTTTCCTCTGTATTCAGGGTGATAAAGACACTCTACAGAGGCGTAAAAATTATTTAAATCGGAATGTAATATAACTCTCTCTTTCATAAAACTCTCACCATAATTTGAAACATATGTTCTGAAATCATTATATCACTGAATTCAAGGAATGTACAGTGGTAATGTAAGGAAATATATAATTATCCTTGAGAAAAATATTCTATATTTGACATATGTAAGAACATTTGATAAAATAAATGTATTACATAATATGTAATACAAAACAATTATATAGGGAAGTGTGAAGGATGAAGAAAATCAACGGAAGGATAATCAGTCTGCTTACATCAGCAGCGCTTCTTGCGACAGGAACAGCGCCTCAGGCGTTTGCGGAGGCAGTTAAAGACGGCACATCAGAAACAACTGTTGACTATACTGTGCCTGAGCAGAATGAAGATGAAGAACAGACGTATATCACAGGTGAGTTAGAAGACTTAAGAACAAGGTACAGCAAAACATATGAACAGTCGGACGGAAGCAGAATTGCCATTATGTCCGCTGCACCTGTCCATTTTTATGACGATGAAAAAGAAGATTGGGAAGAATATGATAACAGACTTACATATAACGAAGAAACCGAAAAATATGAAAGTGATGAAAACGGCTCGGATATGCAGGTGTCACTGCCGGAAAATATAGACGGAAAAAGCAATATTGAGGTTGAAGCTGAGGGATGCAAGGTCTCCTTAACGCCGATTGATATGAATTATTCGTCTGCAAAAAAGACCAATGAGAAAAGGATTATTAAAAAAAGCAGTGAAAAAAGCTTAAAAAAATATAGCTTAGAGGATTATGTGTCCGATTCTGTTCTGGATGCTAAAGTGGAGTATACACAGGATGAGTCTGAAAAAGTTGAGTATATATTTTCAGGAAGCAGATTAAAAGAAAATATAGTTCTGTCGAAAATGCCTGAAGAAAAACAGATATATTCGTTCAGAATAAAGGCAGACGGACTGACAGCTAAGCTGAAGAAAGATAACTCGGTTAAGCTTTCAGACAGTGATAACAAAGCAGTTTTTGTCATTCCTGCACCGTATATGTATGATGAAAATTTTGAGTTTTCAAGTGAAATAAAAACGAAGCTTAAAAAAGACGGAGAAGAATATATCCTTACATATGAGCCTGATCAGAAATGGCTGACAGATGAGGAAAGAGCGTATCCTGTAACAGTTGATCCTACTATAAGTACGAAGCCATATAACGATAAAATTGTTGATACATCAGTGATAAGCGCAGCGCCTCTTGATTTGTCAAGTAATCCTAACCTTTATGCAGGTGCAGGAGGCAACGGAAACGTTAAGATGGACGCGTATATAAACTTCACAAAGCTGCCTTATATAGATAAGCAATGGACAATGTCCAATGCTAAATTAAATCTGAAAACAGCGTCAGATAAGGATAATAAGATCAATGCTTACAGAATAACATCAAGCTGGGAAACAAGTACAGTAAAAGCAAATGCTCCGAAAATTGACAGTACAATTCTCGATGTATGCAGCGTACCGTCTGAAAAGGATAAATGGGTGTATTGGGATATAACCAATACGGTGTACGACTGGTATAACGGGGGAGAAAATTTCGGAATAAAGCTTTCATCGCCGTATGCAAAAAATAATCAGTCGGTGTTCTATTCGGCAGACGCAGCAAATTCTGAAAACATACCGTATATTTCGATGGAGTATACCACGGTATCACAGGCTCAGCTTGAAAACAGCAGAACTATTGATATAGGCAGAGCAGGAACAGCAACGATCAACGACTTCTCAGGCAGCCTCATGCTTACAAGAGAAGATATAGGTGTAGACGGAAATGTAATGCCTGTGAATATATCAATGATATATAACCTGAATCAAATTAACGCTTCGACATTCGGATACTGTTTCAGAACAAATTATTCGCAGATGATAAGCTATAAGTCAGATTTGGGAAGGAATAAATTTTATGAATATGTCTGCGATGATGGAAGTACAGTATATTTTGATGAAGATGAGGAAACAGGAGAGTATACCGACCGAAGCGGACGAGGATATACTCTCACAAACAAAGGAACGAGCGACAGTAGTTATTCAAATATTGTAATAACCGATGCAAACAGTTATGAATACAGCTTTGATAAGTACGGAAGATTAATAAAAATAACTGATACTAATGTAAACGCAAAACCGTCAATTGAAGTGGCATACAACGGGGATTATACAAAGCTGTATGAAATAGACTATATAAAAGACGGCGTAGGAAGAAAGTACGATTTTAGCTATACAGACGGCAAGCTGACGGATATTTCATATTACGGAAATACAAATACCGTTTTGAAAAAGGTAAGCTATGATTATACAAATGCAACTCTTGCCAAGGTTACATATCCTGACGGTAAATGGGTAAATTATAGCTGGAAAACATACTGCTTGGCTTCGGCAGTTAATACCGACGGCTACAGCATAGACTTTGAGTATACTAGCAATTCGATAAACCTGCCTAAAAAAGTAACTGCAGTAACTGAATATGGAAGCCGTGGAACAAAAGGCGGAGACATATCCATTGAGTATTCTCCTTGTCAGACAAAATATATAAATAACAATACGGGCGATACAGAAACGCTTACGTTCAGCGCCGATGGTGATCTGATTTCAACATATAACTTAAATGGAGATGTAACTGTAAATGAGTATGCCAAGAGCTCTGATGCTCATGGATTAAGCAGTCTGATCAATACTTATGAGAATAAGAAAAGCGATACTAATCTTCTTAAAAATGGAGAATTTGAAAGTGGTCTGGCAGATTGGTTAGTAGGAAACAATACAGATTCATCATGGGATAGTATTGGACATCCAGGAAATGATAAGTCCGTTAAATTAAACGGTTCTCCGGATAAGGTAAATATAATCTCACAAGAATATGGTGGAATTAGTGAAGGGGAAACATTTGAAATAGGCGGTTGGGCTAAAGCAAATGCTTCACCGCAGAATCCGTTTAATATAACGGTAACATTTTTTAATGCGGCAAGAATAGTCGATGTTCAGACGATTAAATTTAATCCATACTGTACCGATTGGCAGTATGCAATAAAGAGTTTCAAGATGGAGAATGTTTATACTCATTTTACCGTTGCAATAAATTATTCAAATCAGATAAATGAGGCTTATTTTGACGGAATTGTTGTATACAAAGATGAAGAAGCGGAAGAAGCTACAGTAAGCACAAGCGAAATAACAACGGTAACTGAAGAAACTACAGAACCTGAGCCTGTAACATCAATAAGTTCAGACGGAAGCGTAACAACCAGCGAAGAAACCGACGGAATAAAAACAGTCAGTGTTGTTGATAAATACGGAAACGTTTTATCAGACGAAACAATAATAGACGGCGTTTCATTAAAGGAAAGCAATAAATACTCGTATAATGGGAATTATCTTAAGTCATCAATTGACGCTTTGGGTAATGAATCTAATTATGGCTACGATTTGTCTTCGGGTAATTTAGATTACGTTACATCTTCTTCCGGTAGTACTGAAAAATATGTTTATGATAAGCTTGGAAATATAACTAAGATGTCACAGAATATTTCCGGATTAAGCAACGGAGAGTTGGTAGAAAAATCATATTTATACGATAGCGGTAACAGACAGAGCAAAATTATTCATAATGATTTTAATTATAATTTTGGATACACCGAATTTGGATTATTGAAATCAATTAAAGTTGGAGATAATAATCTAATTGATTACAGCTATGATGATAACGGACTTACTATTAAAAGAAGCTATGGAAACCAACAGAACATAAATTATTTGTATGATACCGATAAAAACAAAGCGTCAATCAAACAAAATGATAATATCTTATATATTTATATCTATGATGAATATGGTGCACTGAAATCAATTAAAGACAGTACATCAAATAGAATTATTGTTTATTCAATAGATGCGGACGATGTTAGTGTTACAGAAGAAACAGGTGATGGGGTATATCATAAATTCTATAGTAAAGAAAACAAAAGTGTTGAGATGATTGGCGATAAAACTTATACTACTTTAGTGAATAATCCAAATAAGAAATATTGGTTAGCTGCAGATAATATTTATTCAACTTATTTAAAGAAAACTGATAAATTTGAAAGAACCTCCAGTGAAAGTATGTATAAGGCATTACATGATTCTGGAGAAAATGATATTGAAAGCTTCAAAAAAATATTATACAATAAAGAATATAATTATATTACATCTGGTGAAAATGCAACTTCAGAATTTATAAGTAAACTTAAATACACAGGCGGGTATAACAGGACGATAAACTATGGTTATGACAAGAACGGAAAAATAACGCGTATTGGAAATGACGTATATGTATATGACGAAGCCGGTCAGCTTTGGACCATAGTCAAAAAAGTAGACAAAGGAACAGAAAAGATTAAAAGCAATTCTC
>UPZA01000026.1 GCA_900538575.1 uncultured Ruminococcus sp. | reverse complement strand
TATCCGACATTCGACCACCTCCTTAGATAATTGGATAACGGGAGTAAATCCGCAAGGCGGATCTGCTCCCGTTATCTTGTCTTGTGTCAGTTCCTCATCAGCCTGTGATGAGAGTAAGGATTTCTTTTGCAAAAGTAATGACAACGCCGCCTGCAAGGGTCAAGAAGCCGTTAGCTCTCTGGGACGGGTCGTGGGATTTAAGGGACAGACCAATCTGCACAATACCAAAACCGAGCAGGATTAGACCGATTGCACGAATCAGTCCGAAGATAAAGTCAGAAAGGTTATTGACTACCGTAATCGGATCGCCTGTGGCTGCAAAAGCCGTAACCGACATACTCGTCAAAAGGGTAAACGCCGCAATCACAGCGCAGTAAAAGCGGAAGCCTCTCTTAACCTTGCCGTTCATCGGCAGCTTCCCGGTTTCCTTGTTTTTGTTCTGATTAAAAATCTTCATTGCAGTTTCCTCCATTTAATTTTTTATAGTTTCAAAGTCCTCGTCGGACAAAAGCTCATAGGTTGTTTCCTCCGTTTCCGTATCGGGAACTGTGTCAGGATCAACCCATAAAGTCTCAATCGTCGCCACATCTTTTGTAACCTCGCCGTGCTTATACACGCCGGCTTTTCCGTCTGCGGTCAGCGCCACATCCGGGTGTTTCAAAATATCGTACTTAAAATCCATTACCGGAAGCTCCCCACGAATGAACAGAATCGCATAACGGTTGTCAAGCATTCTTACCTCGTCCGGCGTTAAAAGCTCACGCCCGGAAATCTGATAGTTTGTGGAGTAGTTGCCGCTTCGACCTGACGATTTACCAAAGGTATTGGTATCTATGGTTTCTTTGCCTAGCAGTTCCGACACATACTTGTGCGTGGACTGCTCATTGCCGCCGAGATAGAGAAATTCATCGCAGTTGCCCACAATGCTCTCCCATTGCTTCTCAAACAGTGCCTTTAACTGCGCCAAGTTCTGCAAGATGATAGATACCGACACGCCACGAGAGCGCATTACGGACAGTATCTTGTCAAAGTCATCGGGCAGGTTCACATTCGCAAACTCGTCCATCAGGAAATGCACCGGAACAGGCAGGCAGCCGCCGTGTATATGGTCGGCTGAGTAAAATAGCTGCTGGAAAAGCTGCGTGTAAAGGATAGATACCAAGAAATTAAAGCTGGAATCGTTGTCTGGAATCAAGGCAAACAGCGCCACCTTTTTCTCTCCAAGTGTTGCAAGGTCAAGCTCATCTGCGGAAGTAAGCGCCGCAAGGCTTTCAAGGTTGAACTTTTCAAGTCGTGCAGCAAGGGTAATCTGAATGGATTTCAAAGTTTTTGCAGATCCGGAATGATAGGAACGGTAATACTTCAATGCGATATGCTCCGGATTATCAAGCTCCAAATCCGCAAACAGATTATCGAGAGGCGAAGGTCGATTGTCTTCCTCGTCCTCAATCGCTGCGGCTCGAAGCATTTCCATTACCATCGCAAAATTCTGTTCCTCCTCCGGCGCTTCGTAGTGTAGATAAAATACAAGCGCCAACAGCAGCATAGAAGCTGCGGTATCCCAAAAGGGATCGTTTGACTGCGAACCCTTTGGCGTGGTGCTTTTGAATAAATTGGTAACAAGCCTCTGAATGTCGTTATCGCTTCTCAGATAGACAAATGGGTTATAGCAATGGCTTTTTTCCATAGAGATTAAGTCCAGCACCCGAATTTCATATCCTTTCTGTTCCAGCAGCTTTCCGACATCCCGCACGATTTCTCCCTTTGGATCAAGGATTACAAAAGAAGAATTGGCTTGCATTAAATTCGGTTTACAGTAGAAGCGGGTCTTTCCCGCACCGGAACCGCCGCACACAAGGGTATTCAGATTTCGCCTGTGCTTTTTGGCGTTCAATCCAATTCGCACATTCTGCGTCATCAGCTTGTTTGCACTCGGCGGGTTCTGCCGGTATTTCTTATTCACGGTTTTTGCGTTGCCCCATTTTGCGCTGCCGTGTTCCTCCCGCCTGCGGTAGTTCTTCCGTGTTGAAAAATAAACGCCGATTCCCATTCCGTAGAGGAAAAGCAAAACGAGGACAGTTTTTAAGCTGTCCTCGCAAAATTCAATATGGAATGGATTGTTAAATACGCTCATCAGGCTCGGCAGTATCTCCGGCAATCCGCCCTTTACAGACGGCGCTATGAGAAGCCCAAGCCATACAACAGGGAAGATACCTATAACGGAAAGGATAATTGCCGATTGCCTGTCGTTATCTCGATTCACTACGGCAGTCCTTTTCAATCACTTTGAATTTCCGTTTTGGGGCGTGTCCGAATTTGATAATCAGATCATCAACGGCGTCGGTGGGCTTTCCTTCTTTTTTAAGGTCGGTCTTTTTATCGTTCAGGGAACGGATAACAACGCCGTGTTCGTAATCATCCAAAGCAATATGGTAGAGTTCCTCCTTCATTTTTGAATACCTCCGCTTATCTCTCCTGTTCCTTTGAGCGTTCGGAACGCTGGCGGTAAAGCTCATCGGATACACGGGATACAATCTCTTTGAACGCCTTTTGCCCTTTGCCAAGCTCCGCCTTGATTTCCTTCGGCTCTTTGTTTTTCAGTTCATCGGGAATACGGCTGATTGCAAAATTCTTTGTATCCACACCGTATTTCTTGCAGAACATATAGCCGATACACATCGCCTGAAAGCCCATATCCCTGCGGCTGTACGCCTCGCTGTTCATCGAAAGCTCAGCGTGTCCAAGTTCCTGCGCCACGCATTGGCACAGGGCAACGCTGTCTCCAATGTCTCTTTTGACATAGAGTGTCTGACTTTCGTTCTTATAGAACGCTCCCATATTCGGATAGGGAAGCTCATCAACACACTCAACTTCAATGGGTGCTGTATCGAGCATAACCGCAACCAGCTTCTGCGGATCACGATTGACGGTAGGCGCTGCGGGTTTTCTGCCGTTTGTCTGCGAAACATCCAGCACCTTTTTCAAATTGAAATCAATGCCCGGCGTTCCGTCCTTGGGGTGGTAGAGGCCGTGGGTTCAAGTCCCGTCACTCAGACCAGCTTAAAACCCCAATTTTACGCCGTTTGCAAGCGATTGCAGGCGGTGTATTTTTATGCCTAAATAGGTTTTAGTGCGCCATTAGTGCGCTATTTTTATAAAAAGCTATTGAAAACGGCTGAAAGTTACAGCCTATATTAAAAAAATCGGAGCAGGAAAGCCATTAATTTAGCAATCCTGCTCCTTATTTTTTTATCCTGTTTTTTGTTCTTTTGTCTTATGCGTTATCAGCATATCTTGTAAAACATTTGCCGCCTGTTCGTCAGCTTCGGAAATATAATGCAGATATTTATTTGTGGTTGTTATATCGCCATGACCTAAACGTTCTTGTACCTGCTTTATATTAACGCCGCCATATAAAAGCAGCGTTGCCGAGGTGTGGCGCAGGCTGTGCAGCTTTCTGTGCTTTAAATGATTCCTCGCAAGGAATTTTGAAAATTGTTTAGTTGGCGTTTGGGGATTCATAATTTCACCGTTATCCTGAGTAAATAACCAATCGTGCTCGTTCCACTGATTTCCTAACGCTTCGGCCTGCTTATCCTTTTGAACTCTTAATAGCTTAACAAGGTCAATGCAGTACGGATTAACTGCAAGCGTCCTGACTTCGTAGTCTTTTGGCGGTTTTATCTGTGTTGGCTGGCCTTTAAGCTTTACCGCCGCACGTTCAATGGTTACTTTATTATTAACATAGTCAAAATCGCTGAATTTAAGGGCCGTTAGCTCTCCTCGGCGCGCTCCGGTCATTATAGCTAATTGTATAAACACTTGAAATTGCAGGTCTTCCAGCTCCAAATATGAAAGCATTTCCGCCGCTTCCTGCTTGGTAAAGATTTCTATTTTGGGGGCTACTACTCTGGGAATCTCCAGCAATTCAGCTTTTGCCGGACTGCTTTGTATTATATTCTGTTTTACTGCCAACTTGAATATCGACTGAACAACGGTTAAATACCTGCGAATGCTTGCAGGTTTAAGCGGCTCTATACTATTTGTTCCGTCTCTTTTTTGCTTTGTAATTCCACTTAATTGATTGATGAATGCTTGAATATGCGGCGGCTTAATCTGATTAACCTTATGGAAACCTAGAGCCGGAAGTATTTTATTTTTAATGGCTCTTTCGTAAAATTCAAAGGTACTTGGGGATAACGTTTTAATTTTAGCTTCAAGATATATCTTTGAATATTCTTCAAGGGTTATTCTATCGGCATTTCCGGTCATACCGTTTTTACATCGTTCCTCAAATTCAATAGAAATTTTCTGTAATTCTTTTTCAATCTGCTTAGCTGTCATATTGGGAGCTGGCTTGTAAGTCATGGTATAAGGCTTTAGGCGTTTCCCCTGACCGTCATAGCCATGGTATACCCTTATAGTATAGGATATGATGTCACCGTCTTTATTCTTTCTGGGAGTTATCGTTGGCATTTGAATCACGCTCCTTTTATATAAAATGAATTACCCTGGGTAGTAATCTATTTCAATCATACGCTCTCTATAATTTGGATTATTTTTAATTATTTTTTCATTTTTTCTTTTAATTATATCTTTTATTATATTTTCTACTCTATTAAAAGTTATTATAGAGTAAGAACCGTAAGAGCATATAATATAATCAAGTTTATCTAGCAACATTGTTGTTTCGTTTTGAAAAAGTGGTTTAGCTCGTTCCGCATCTTTTGGATCCGCATCTAATGATAAGGCGTCGGGAGAATCTGTTATTAAGCACTTTGAATATTTATTTATATAATAAAGTAATTCTGGAAAATGATAATCACCGATTATGTCATCAATTGTAATAGTATATTCATATTTTTCATTATCGTTTAATATTTTAGCAAATTTATTAATTGCTTCTTCACTCAATCCAGTAATCTTGCAAGCTGTCTGTATATCCTCATTCATAGTTGCAGTATCAGTTCTACCCATTAAATAATCTGTAGAAACATTGAAAAAATCGGCTATTCTTGCAAGTAGTTCTATATTAATGGTGCGCTCCGCTTTTTCGTATAGGCTTAAACTTTGTCGTGTTATTTTAAGTTTATCAGCTAATTCTTGTTGAGTAATTCCTCTTTGTTCTCTAAGTTGAATTAGACGTTTTGAAAACTCTATTCTATAATCCATTGTATTTCCTCCGTTATAAAACATAGATATATGTTTTGGGTTGTTGCAACATTAAAATATTAGCAACAGATAGTTGACATTTAGATTTTTATATGGTACACTGTAGTAGTGGCAGTTGTTGCTTCACTTTATTATACCGCAACATTCAAGTGATGTCAACCACCACAACAAAAAAATTAAGGAGGATTCTTACATGACAAAAGCAAATTCAGAAATCAGGACAGCCATGCAAAACAATAAAATACCAGCATGGGCAATAGGTGCTGAGATTGGTGTACATGAAAATACAGTATTGCGCCGCTTGCGCTTTGAGTTATCGGAGCAGGAGAAGCAGAAGTATTTGTCTATTATAGACAAGCTTTCAGCAGAAAAGACATAATCTGCAACAGCGTGAGGTGTAATGTGCAATCAATACATAAAAATAACGCCCTTACTACTGCAATAGTAAAGACGTTGAGAGAATTGTAACAAAGCAAAATAAATTTCTCCAGCTCCATTATAACACATTTTTGGAGCCGGAGCAAGAAAGCGAGGATAAAAAATGTCAGAAATAAATATTAGCCGGAAAGATTTAAATAATATAAACGATTCTCCCATAGTCCGCATGGAGGGAGTAAAGGGAGCCGCCGAGCTTTTCGGATTACCTAAACATCTTGTAAGAACGCTTGCGCTTACGGGCAAGGTTAAAGCCGTTCGTGTTGGTAACGGCAAAAACGCTAAAATACTTATAAATATTCAGAGCCTGAACGATTACTTCAATACTTCTGTTATCAGTACAGAGGAGCGGGACTGCAATTCCGGCGGCATTCAGCCTATTCCGGTTAAATGATACATAATTACAGTCACAAAAAAAGGCGGTGATACATATTGACAATAACGTTACAGACTGACAGCGTTTCATTCAAGCGTAAGCCGGAACCGAAAGACATTAAAGGCATAAAACGCCAATTATGCGAATCTAAACCGATTAATACTACTCTTGACGAGCTGGAACAATGTATATTAGGCGGTGTTACTTATACCCCGGCGATACTAACGGGCGGCTCAAAGGCTGAAAATTGGCAATGTCAGCAGGTTTTCTGTATTGACATTGACAACGAGGACAAGAATACTCCTAAACCTAAAAAAGGTGATAAAGCCGTAAAAAGACAAAGCGAAACGCCGCTCGGCGTATCCGAAGTAATCAAACGTTGTGAGAGTTGGAATATTGCTCCGGCTCTCATATATGAAACGTTTTCCAGTACTCCCCAGTGGTTGAAATTCCGTATTGTCTTTATATCCTCCGAGGTTATAACAGACGGTTCAAAGCGAGATTTGATTCAATTAGGTTTGCAGGAGATTTTTCCGGAATGCGACAGCTCATGCAAAAACAGGGACAGGCTATTTTTCGGCGGCAAAAGAACGCTTTATAAAAACGACAAGGCGGTATATTTTTTGGACAGTATAGCGCGGCTTGGAAAGGCTCGGAACGACAGGCGGACTTTTGAAAGGTTTGTTCACAATAGTAATTCAGGCGAGCTTGAAACATTGAAGCGTGAATTTGATTTTTTAGGATATATTAGAGGCTTCGGAGGCCGTGAAACCAAAGCCGGACAACTTATAAGATTCAACCCCTGTCCTATATGTGGGCATAATGACGATTTTTATTATTATCCTGATACTAACAGTTTTAAATGCTTCGGAGCAAGCGGAAACGTGGGCGGTACCGTTATAGATTTTATAATGCATACGCAGAATATTGATAAAAAATCCGCTGTTGACATTTTTAAATATCAGCTCTGCGGACTATCAAGAAATGAGGAAAAAGCAAAGTACCGTAAGGACTGCATGATTAAAAAAGCCGAAAATAACGGAGTTGTTACCGGCGGAGAGCTTCCGCCTTATATAATAGAAAAAGCCGACAAGGACGGAAATATCAGATATTTGATTTCATGTCCCCTGCTTGCCGATTTTATCAGGCATAACAGCGATTATATGTTTGTTCGTGACAGAGCGACCGACTATGCGAGGTGCTATTGGTATGAAAACGGCCGTTATAATTTTATAAACGAGCAGGAATTAAAAGGTATTATCAAAAAATATATTACCGATTTTGATCTGACGCTTTTAAAAATGCGAGATGTAACCGAGGTATTTAATGACCTGATGAGTGACAGGCGTTTTATAAAAGAGGATCAATTAAATGCTGATGAAAATATTATAAATTTTCAAAACGGTCTGCTTTATCTTGATACGCTTGAACTTAAAGAGCATACGCCGGAGATTTACAGCACCATTCAGATACCTTGCGACTGGAATCCGAAAAAATCAGTAGTAAACGGCGCGCCCATATTTGAAAGTTTCCTTAATACGTTTACGGAAAATAATCCGGACAAGAAAAAACTACTATTACAGTACATAGGCGTGTGTATTTCAAATATAAGCGGTCACCGCATGAAAAAAAGTCTTTTTATGGTCGGAGCAGGAAACACGGGCAAATCCCAGCTTAAAGCATTGACCGAAAAACTCTTAGGCTTCGGAAACAGTGCAGCAATTGACTTGTCGGAGCTGGAAGAACGTTTCGGCACTTCTAAAATTTACGGTAAAAGGCTTTCAGGATCTTCCGATATGAGCTATGTTACAGTAAACGAGCTGAAAGTATTCAAGCAGGTCACAGGAGGGGACGCTATCTTTGCGGAATTTAAAGGAAAACCGTCCTTTGAATTTGTTTATAAAGGCTTGATGTGGTTCTGTACAAACCAGCTCCCTAAGTTCGGCGGTGATCGCGGTGACTGGGTGTATGACCGTATTATAACATTCCGATGCGACAACGTTATCCCACCTGAAAGACAGGATAAGCTGCTCCTTGATAAAATGTATGCAGAACGCGAAGCAATTGCTTATCTGGTGGCATTAGGCGCAAAACAGGTGATTGATAACGGATATAACTTTGATATTCCGGAGGACTGTCTGCTTGAACGTGAGCAGTATAAAAAGAATAACAGCCCTGTTGCAATGTTCTTTGAGGAATGCTGTGAAATGAGGAAGTCAGAAAAAATAACCGATAACTGTACTACAAAGAAAATGTATGAAGTATTTAAAGCATGGTGCGTTGATAATAATAGGAGCTATGCGCCAAGTAATCAAGATTTTTAAAAAGAAATATCTGAATTATTAAATATTGACTGTAAAGATTTAGTGAAACGTACAAAAACTAATACTTTTTATACTTTTACTTTAACATCGCACACAAAACAAGATTATGTACAAATTTATGGTTTTGACAGTGTGGTGTAAAAAAAATATACACCGGATGTATAAAAAGTCACGATCTTTATAGCTGTTAACCGCCGTATTTACGGGCTTTACCTTTATTGATTTAAAAATATAACATTACATCGGTGTAAAAAAAACTTACACCTATTAAAACGGAGGTTTATTATGGAAGATAAAATTATGACTGATATGGAAAATATAGAATTACAAGTCCTTATGGAAGAAGTATGCGAAGCTTCAAAAGCATTTGTATATAACCACGGATACGATGTAGGGGATGTAAAAGCAACAGAAGTATTGAAGCTGGCGATTTTATTAGGAATAAAAAAAGAGTTAGGTATAATTGCATCAAGTCTTGAAAGTCTTGACTCAAGACTATGATTTAACTTCGAACGAACACCGAGAAACGTAATAAACGTTAGCATGTCATGCAATAATATATGTTGTAAATGATTAATGTTTAACAGCTCATAAAAGCTAACGAAGCCCGAACGAAGCAAGAGAAATCCTGCTCCTTAAAATTTAGAAATTATCAACGAACAAAGAGCGAACAAAGAAAAATAACCGAAGAGCGAACAAAGCAAGAGGAATTGATAAGATTCTGGTAAGGTAAATTAAATGTTAAGGTCAGACGTTTAGAAACTATCGTAAGAGTATCAAGCCGACTCCGCAATTTTGCGGAGCCGAAAAACCTCTCTAAAATCTCATCTTAACGTCCAGCTCCGCATTATTGAAAAGGAAGTGAAGCGATGACAAACGAACAGCTTGCCGGATTTATTCAAAGCGGCGGCAATGACGAGCTTATCCCTATACTTTGGGAACGCATTAGAAAGCTTATGTACATGAAATCCGATAAGGTTTACAATGCATTACAAGGACGATTTCAGCAATGCGGGGTTGAAGTATGGGACTTAAAGCAGGCCTGTTATACGGCATTTCTTAAAGCTGTAGAGGGTTTCAAGCCTGATACTGGGAACAAGTTCACTTCTTATCTGTCCTACCCGTTTAAAACTACGGTCAACGTGCTTTTATGTTATCGTACCGCAAAGGAAAAGAACGAGCCGCTTAACGATTGTACAAGCCTTGATATGCCGTTAAAAGACGAGGAGCCGGACGGGGCAACTCTCGCCGATACTATAGCCGACGATAACGCAGTTAACGCTGTTGAATTATTGGAGCTGGAGGACGAACACAGAATACTTCATGAAGCTGTTGACAGTCTTAAAGCTCCTATGAATCGTGTTATAAAAGCTTATTACTTTGAAGATAAAAGCATGAAAGACATAGGAGCAGATATGGGCGTAAGCGGTCAGCGCATAAGCCAGATACTGCATAAAGGGCTTAGATGTCTAAGACGTTCGGAATCGCTTAGGCGTCTTTACCGGGAAGATGTTCAGCATAAGCAGTTAAACGCTATGCAAAGGTATCAGACAATACCGGACAAGCATTTATACATAGCGGAGCTGGAAGAAAAATATAAAGAAATTCTTCATAAAACCACAGCTTGACCATTACCCTAAAATGAAGTGGTGATTTACCACCTTACAATTGATGATAAAGATAAATATCAAGGAGATGGGGTAACGATTCGTGACTCCCCCCACTGGAAAAAATAACGATTTTTAAGGGGACATACACCGAGGGGAATATCAGACAATTCAGATTTATTGATTTTTCAGTGAGGGGGGAGGACATCACGTCCCCTCCTTTATATCAACTAAAATACGCTGTTTTAAGACGCGTTTGATTTAATAGGGTAATTTCATTACTAGGTCGGTTAAAATGCGTTATACGGCTTGCTGATAGCCTTAAATCGCATTGTGCTACTTTCGCCAAGTATTTAATAACACCGTCCGAATATCGGACAGCGTTTTAATAGCTGATCTTTAGAACATAATTGCTTAACCGTCCTCAATTTAATGACGGTTTACAATGCGTTTTATTAATCGGCTCAAAAATGAGTATGGACTTTATCTATTTCTCAAAAAAGAGAAACAGCACGGCTTGTTATTCCAACTGTCCGAATTTCGGACGGTTGCATAAAAAAAGCAGACTGTTTAGCCTGCTCCTTTATATGTTTTACTTAGCGTGTTTTTCGTCCAAAGCCATTATTATGCTTAGTTCTTCATCTTTTGTCATGCTACACCGCCTTTTCTTCTCGCCCTTTCGGCTCTTTTGCCCATTATGTAGCCGTAATTAAACAAATCACACACAAGCATGAAAAAAGACGTCGCAGTTTTTGCATGTCGGTATATCTCCTCTGGAATTTTTAAACAGTCCTGATGTTTAAGAAGTTCGTTAAGTTCTAAAGCTTCTGATTTTGTTTCCATTTTTTTATTTTTCCTCCTAAACTATTGACATTTCGGAGCAGGAACAAGAAAGAATCCTGCTCCGGTTTATAATTTCATTTCTTCTTAATTCCGATGATAATGACAGCTATCAACAAAATAATACTGATAACATCTAAAATAACAGTAATCATAATCTTGACAAATGGCTTTATTTAGGTTATTATAAGGGAGGAGGATTTCCTCCCTTAGTTAATCAAGTAGCTTTTCGATTAATTCGATTGCCGACTTAATTAATTGAATTAAAGCTTGGATAATCAACAACTTTGTGAGGGTGGCTGATTTTTCTGAGCTTTTCTTTTTGCCTTTCGGCTTAGCCATTGTTCTTACCTCCTTTCCATGTTTATATTATACATCAAATTTCGGTGTAAATCAATATGCAATATAACTAAACTTTACACCGAAATTATATGTAATTTATACATTGATTTTAGGTGTAATTAGTGTTATAATAATAATGGGATAAAATAAGGTTAACAAGAATGGAGGACTTCTAATGCCGATTAAATATAAAATTAATGTACTTAATGAACTTAAAGCAGCCGGATATAATACAAATCGTTTACGCAAAGAAAAATTATTAAGTGAGGGAACCATTCAAAATATCAGAGATGGCAGAATTATAAACGCTGCAAACCTTGCAAAAATTTGTAAGCTCCTTAACTGTCAGCCTGGTGACATTATGGAGTATGTGGAGGACAAAGAATGAATATGATAAAATATCCGTCTGAAACAGACGTAAACAAAGCTATATGCGACAATGAGCCGTTATTAGCGCTAATATCCTTTGACGGAAAAACAGTTATTACAAGTCAAATTGATGAAGCTGTAGAGCACCATATTTTATTAATGAAAAATTGAGGATTATGAGGATTTACTTTAATGAGGGACATATGAGGGACTGAAAAAGGCAAAATGAGGGACATGTATATAAAGAGCAAAGCACGTATTTACGTTGTTTATAAAAGTTGTGGGACTGTGGGACATTTTCCCCCCATATATAAGACATATATACAAATATATTATAATTTCCTACTTTTAATAAAAAAAGTTTTACAGACGAGACAATGTGCGATTTTGTCCCACAGTCCCACAAGTACTTAAAAGTCCAATAAATACGGGGTTTTTATAGTGGGACGTTCGTCCCACGCCAGTACCACAGTCCCACAAAGAATTAATAAAAAAACAAAAAACTTTCACAAAAATTATTGACTTATATTATAAAAAGTGTTATAATGCGGTAGAGTGTATCTAATTTTAAATTATGAACTCAAATAATATACAAAGGCACAACAAAAAGCCGTTCATAAATATATTAAAAATAACTATGACAGAACGGTATATATGTATCTGCTGTGCGAAATTTACCGTAGCGGATACTATATAAATTATGATGAGGACTTGATTCTCGACATTTCAGACGAACTGAATATATCGGAAAATTCTATTCAGCAGATTATAAACTACTTGCTTAGTCGGTCACTGTTTGACGATACACTTGCTAAGTCGGTGAAGGTTTTAACTGCCGCATCAATCCAGCGAAGATATCAGGAAGCAAAAAACACACGTAAAAGTACTCAGCCTGATATTGATGTTGAAGCAAAGTTCTGGGTTTTAAAAAAAGATGAAACCCATAGCTTTATTAAAGTGCGCCCTTGTGAAAATAATTCGCAGATTAATATAGGTTTATCTGCGAATAACTCCAGTTTATCCGAGATTAACGGCACAAAGGAAAGTAAAGTAAAGAAGAGTAAAGTAAAGGAAAGTAAAGAAGACGGCGTACCGCCTACACCTGACGCTCCCCAGGATAACTGTATGTTAATATTTGAATTATATAATCGGATATGCAGGTCGTATCCCAGAATAACCCAATATTCAGAAGCCAGAAAGAAAGCTGTTAAAGCAAGCCTGAAAAAATATAATCTAAAAGATTTTGAAAGACTGTTTAAAAAAGCAGAATCCAGTGATTTCTTAAAAGGAAAAATTAAATGCGATTGGCGGGCTACTTTCGACTGGCTTATAAAGGATACCAATATGGCAAAGGTTCTGGACGGCAATTATGATAATCGTTCTGAAAATCTGCCTGAACAGGAGCACAGCTATAATTTGGAGGATTTAAAAGCCTTTGTAAATGATTTCGGCGGCGAATATGAATAGTTATATTTACGGAAGATTTCAATGGGTGGCATGTCATGAATGCGAGCTTGGCGGAAATTCACTGGCCTTATGTGAAATAGGCTTAAAAGTGACTACTGAAAAAAGCAATTATTTCAAGCGCGGCTGTTGGAACGGCGTGCTTATGGAGAAATACAGGAATGAAATACACGATAAACGAGATACCTCCGAGCAATAACAAATTTATCGGAAGGACAAATAAATGGGAGTATCAGGAAAAGAAAAAGTACTGGGCGAAGCTTATATTGCTGAAATGCAGGCCTAAACCGGAAAAACCGCTTGAAAAGGCCGTTGTTACCCTTACATATTTTTTTGGAAATAAAATACGGCGGGATCCCGACAACTACAGCGGGAAGTTTATACTGGACGGACTTGTAAAGGCGGGTATTATTGCCGACGACAGCTTCAGCAACATTGACCTGAAACTGTGCGGCAAGGTGGATAAGAAAAATCCAAGAACGGAGATTGAAATAACGAACGACAGCTATTCGGCTGTTAATGAAAGTCAGGGAGGATAAAAAATTAGGAGGTAATCTATGTATAAGGCAAAAAATATTGATACTGACAAAGCGTTGCAAGCGATTGAAGCTTATCGTCTTCGAAAGGAGTATGATTACGACCGTGATTTATATGGGCTCAAAAAATATTACGCCGGTATTCAAGCGGGTTTGGATTTTGCTGAAAGCTTGTTTAAATGCGCTAATTATGAAAAGGAAAAGGTTGGAGGTAACCGATGAGGGAGATATTATTTAGCAACCCCGAACTGTTGGAAGGAGAAGAAATTGAATAAATATTTAATCGACATTGAGGAAAAAGCTATCATACGGCATTCGATAATTGTTGAATGTGAAGATATAGAAAGTCTTGAGAGTTTGCCGGATCCTGAGGACGATAGCGATATTTCATATTACGCATATGGTCTGCCGAAATTAAATGAGAGTATAAAAGTTATATCGGTTAGAGAAGACGATTCGCACGACTATAGTGAATTTGAAATTTTAGATATTATTCCGTATGAGGAGGACAGAAAATGATTAACGAAGATAAGGCATTGAGGATGTTTTGCGAAAAGTACGCGGAAAAACACAAAGGGCAGAGTATGGAAGTGGGAGATACAGAAGTTGCAGTTTTAAATAACTGCACAATGATTATTTCTATACCTGAGAAAAATCATTTAAGTATTAATTTTACTTCCAAGCCGTTTTACATAAATGAAAACCTTGATATGTATGAGGAGGACGAAGAAAATGAGTAAAAGTAAAGAAGAAATAGAAGAAATTTTAGAGTATGTTATCAAGAGAATCGACAAGCGGATACCGAAAAAGCCGAATGTTTCAGCTTATAACGAGGATGGTAGTTTGCTTATATATGAGTGCCCTAGCTGCGCTTCATCCTATGACATAGATTATGATGGACAATTTGATTGTTGTCCGAAATGCGGTCAGGCAATAGATTGGAGTGTGGGGGATTAAAATGCAATTTAGAAAGATTTGCGATAACACGAGCGACATGAGCATGACGGAACTGGCTCATAACCATGTTTTTATAAAAGACGGCGAGTGCTGGTATAGGGATTTTGACCGAGAGATTTCACTTCGCAACCTTATGAGGGAGATTTGCAGCAAATACGGCAGTCCGGCGACCGCAAATGAAATGAACGATGACACGCTGGACGAAATGCTCTACGATAACCTTTCATTTGGAACAGACGATCTTAAGGGAGTTTTCGCTCTCCTCAATATGACGATGTGGGGAATGGCAGAAGTGAGGGAATGGTTGAAAGAATACGAGGAATACGGTCCTCCAACCACGAGATACGGAAAATGGATATATACCGCTTTAATTGATTGCAATTTATCAGAAGTTAGATGTTCTGAATGCGATTTCAAAGTAACAATAGAAGCCGATACGGCAGTAGAAATCAGCGAATACAAGTACTGCCCAAATTGCGGGGCTAAAATGAAAGAGGTCTGAAAATGAAAACCTACATAGTCAGGGCAACGGCGCAGATTCAGCTTACGGCTGAAACGGACAAACCGGAGGATATGAAGT
>UPZA01000025.1 GCA_900538575.1 uncultured Ruminococcus sp. | reverse complement strand
ACTTGAACCTGCGGCATCTTGGTCCCAAACCAAGCACTCTACCAAACTGAGTTACGCCTCGATTACACTATTTTTATTGTTTTTCATTCAAACAGCTTTATTATTATACACGTTTTTACTCAAAATGTCAATAAAAAAATCTATTTTTGTAATCAATTACAATTATTTTTTGCCGTCCTCTTCAGATTATCGTCACTATGCACTATTATCGCACGTCAGAAAACACATCATAATTCGTTATAATTTCAATTACAACAATCATTAAAAATCTCTTTTATAATTCAGATACCTCGTTCCATTCGCACTTTTACTACATAATTTTTTGTATCGGACATACAGGATTTTTCATATTATAGCTATGATAAATCTTAATCGAGGAGGACAAAATGGGACTAACCTCACAATCAACGGGTAAAAATGCCTTTGAAGGAAATATGCCCGCCAAGCAGGAAGGAGAATTTCTGATAGCTCTCGCCGGAAATCCCAACGTCGGCAAGTCCACAGTATTCAACGCCCTGACCGGAATGCGGCAGCATACCGGCAACTGGGCCGGCAAAACGGTTTCAAACGCGGCAGGACGGTGTGAGCATAACGGAAAAAAATACATACTTGCAGACCTGCCCGGAACCTATTCGCTGATGGCTCATTCGGCGGAGGAGGAAGCGGCAAGAGATTTTATCTGCTTTGCGTCACCTGACGCAGTTATAGTGGTTTGCGACGCAACCTGTCTTGAACGAAATCTTAACCTTACTTTGCAGGCAATGGAAATCACGCCGAAAACAGTTTTATGCGTTAATCTGCTGGACGAAGCAAAGAAAAAAGGAATAAGCATAGATATTGATAAACTATCAGGGATACTCGGTATTCCGGTGGTGGGCGTAACGGCAAGAGACAATAAGGGACTTGACGAGCTCATGGACGCGGTAGAGAAGGTTATAGAAAGCCCGCCTGAAAGCTCGTTTATGCCGTCCTACAGCAGAGGTCTGGAGGAAGAAATATTAAAGGTTTCCCTTAGTCTTGAAAAGGAGATTAACGGAAAATTACCGGCAAGGTGGACGGCTGTCAGGCTTATTGACCGTAATGAACGTCTATCCCGCTCCATAAACAGCTATCTCGGCTTCGACGCAGAGGAAAGAATTTTCGGATGTCTTAACAGATGCAGAGAATCTCTCGCCCGAAAAAGCTTTACTGCGGAAACTATAAACGACGATATAATATCGAGCATAATAAATTCCGCGGAGGAAATCGCAGAAAAAACCGTAAGCTTCAAAAATTCCGACTATTATGAGCGCGACAGCAAAATAGACAGGATTTTAACAAGCAGAATATTCGGAATACCGATAATGCTGGGTATTCTTGGAATTATTTTCTGGATAACGATAGTCGGCGCAAATTACCCCTCTCAGCTTCTTTCAAACGGACTTTTCTATCTTGGAGACAAACTGGAGGCTTTGCTCGGATCCCTCAACTGCAATCCTACGGTAACGGATATAGCCGTAAACGGAATTTACCGCGTACTCGCCTGGGTTGTTTCCGTAATGCTTCCTCCGATGGCAATTTTCTTTCCGCTCTTCACTCTTCTGGAGGATCTCGGCTATCTGCCGAGAGCAGCGTTTAATCTTGATAAACATTTCAGACGTGCAAACGCATGCGGTAAGCAGGCTTTGACTATGTGCATGGGCTTCGGCTGTAACGCCGCCGGCGTAACCGGATGCCGTATAATTGATTCTCCCAGAGAACGCCTTATAGCTATTCTGACCAACAACTTCGTGCCCTGCAACGGAAGATTCCCGTCGCTTATTACTATTATTACAATGTTTTTTACAGCCTCTGTTACCGGAATAGGAAAATCCTTTTCATCGGCAATAATTCTGCTCGGAGTAATAGTTCTCGGCGTCGCGGCAACACTTCTTGCGTCATGGCTTCTTTCAATTACCGTTTTAAAGGGCGTACCGTCGTCGTTTACCCTTGAGCTTCCGCCATACAGACGTCCGCAGATTGGTAAGGTCATTATAAGATCAATATTTGACCGGACTATTTTCGTACTTGGAAGAGCATGTCTGGTTGCGGCTCCGGCAGGGCTTCTTATTTGGATTCTGGCTAACGCCTCGGTGGGCGATATAACAATACTCTCAAAGCTTGCCGGCTTTCTTGAAGTACCCGGAAAATTTCTGGGCATGGACGGCACGATTCTGCTGGCGTTTATTCTCGGATTTCCGGCAAATGAAATCGTTGTACCGATAATTATGATGTCCTATATGTCCGCCGGAATGCTAACGGAGGCGGAAAGTCCTGAAATACTCAAGGCTCTGCTGGTGGACAACGGCTGGACATGGGTAACGGCTATCTGTACCATGATTTTCATATTGTTTCACTTCCCATGCTCTACAACCTGTCTGACTATTAAAAAGGAAACAGGAAGCCTGAAATGGACTGCCGCTGCGATTCTTCTGCCGACAGCCTTCGGCATAGTAATATGTTCGGTAATTTCGCACGTATGCGGCATATTTGTCTGAAACTGCCGATTCCACCTTATATTATATGTTCAAATTCTAAGTCTTATCTGACTGTGCGCTATATTATAGAAAAGGCGGACGCTTTCGCGTCCGCCTTTATATTTAAATCACTGATTGCTTTCGATGTAGCTTACAATATCGCCAACAGTCTTGATACCTTCAACCGCTTCGTCAGGAATTTCAATATCAAATTCTTCCTCGATTGACATAACCAGATCAACGACGTCAAGCGAATCAGCCCCGAGATCGTCAATAATTACCGACTCCGTCTTTACAGCGTCTTCTTCAACATCAAGCTGGTCAACGATAAGCTCTTTTACCTTGTCAAAAACCATCTTCTTATTTCCTCCATTGTCTAATTTTTATATAAAGGTGCTAACACCGATATAACATTTAGTAAAATATAACTATTCGTTATATTCTCCGATTTTTCTAAACTTAGTGTACCTTGCTTCAAGCAAAATGTCAATATCTTTTTGTAAATTTTCTCTTATAGTATCTGACAAAAATTCCTTAATATTTTCTGCTATTTTATATAAATCGTTATGAGCGCTTCCGTTCGGCTCCTCGATTATGGCCTCCGCCACTCCCATCTCAAGCATATCCTCGGCGGTTATCCTGAGAATTTCACACGCTTCCCTTTCGCGGGCAGCGTCCTTCCAGAGTATACTTGCGCAGCCCCTCGGAGATATCACCGAATATAAAGCGTTTTCAAGCACGGCAAGTCTGTCGCACACGCCGATCGCAAGCGCGCCTCCGCTTTCGCCCTCACCGAGAACCACGGAAGTAATGGGCGTTCTCAATCTCATGAATTCCATGATATTTCTGGCTATCGCTTCGCCCTGACCTCTTTCCTCAGCTTCAACTCCGCAGAACGCGCCGGGGGTGTCTATAAAGCAGATAACCGGTCTGTGAAACTTTTCTGCCTGCTTTGCAAGTCTCAGGGCTTTTCTGTAGCCCTCCGGATGAGGCATAGCAAAATTTGTTTTCTTATTTTCATTAAGGTCTCTGCCCTTTACCTCGGCTATAACCGTTACCGGAATTCCCTCAAGACGGGCTATACCTCCAAGTATTGCGGCGTCGTCGCCGTATAATCTGTCTCCGTGCATTTCGTAGAACTCTTCGAATATAAGGGGTATATAATCGTTTATAGTCGGACGTTCCTTGCCTCGAAGCAGCTCCATTCTTTCCCAAGGAGTTTTATTATTCATATCAGCGTCCCTCCTTATCCGGAAGATAGCCGTGCAGCTTCAGCAGATGTGAAAGCACGCTGCGCATTCTGCGCCTTTCAACTATCATGTCTATAAATCCCTTTTCAAGCAGAAATTCGGCAAGCTGAAAATCATCGGGAAGCCTTTGCTTTATAGTACCCTCTATAACGCGCCTTCCCGCAAATCCTATAAGCGCTTTAGGCTCGGCTATTATAATATCCCCAAGCGACGCAAAGGACGCCGTAACTCCTCCGGTCGTAGGATCAGTCAGCACTGTAATATAAAGCTGGCCCGCGTCGTCGTGCCTTGCGGCGGCTCCGGAGGTTTTCGCCATCTGCATAAGGGAGACTATGCCCTCCTGCATTCTCGCTCCCCCCGAAGCGGTAAACAATATAACAGGCATTTTATGCTTCGCGCCGTATTCGAAAGCTCTTGCAATCTTTTCACCGACTACGCTTCCCATTGAAGCCATCATGAATCTGGAATCCATGATACCGATCACGACAGGAATCCCTCTGATTTCAGCCTCTCCTGTTACAACGGCGTCGTTTAGACCGGTTTTCTCTCTGAGACCTTGCTGCTTTTCCTCATAGCCCGGGAATCCTATAGGGTTCCTACTTGTCATATTTCCGTTTATTTCACGAAAGCTTCCCTTGTCAACCGTAATAGCAAGACGCTCCTGAGCCGTAAGTCTGGCGTGATAGCCGCATCCCGGACAAACCATATTAACGGCTCTGATTTCGTCCTCAAATACAACGCATCGGCATCTCGGACATTTAAAAAGCAGATCATCCGGTATTTTATTGGATTCTGCGGCAGATTTGACCTCCGCCTTTTCACTTCCGTTGAATCTCGTCTTTACGACCTTAAAAAGATCCTCTAACATTTTTTATCCGCCGCCTCCTATCCTTCAAATTCAAATGTATCAAGAAAACGGTTGCTGTATTCCCCGCTTTCAAAGGCTTTACACTTTATCAGCGCAAGCTGGAAGTCTATGTTCGTATCAATACCCTCTACAATAAACTCTGAAAGAGCCCATTTCATTTTCATGATAGCCTCTTCCCTTGCAGGGGCGTAAACTATCAGCTTTGCTATCATGGAATCATAATAGGGTGAAATGGTATATCCCTGATACGCCGCTGAATCTATTCTTATTCCCGGACCGCCCGGAGTATGCAAAGCTATTATTTTTCCCGGAGAAGGACGGAAATTAAGCTTTGGATTTTCAGCGTTGATACGGCATTCGATCGAATGCCCCGAAATAGTTATATCCTCCTGCTTGATTTCAAGAGGAATTCCCGACGCGATCTTTATCTGAGCCTTGACAAGATCTACTCCGGTCACAAATTCCGTTACCGGATGCTCAACCTGTATTCTTGTATTCATTTCCATGAAGTAAAAATCTTTTCCGTTTTCCACAAGAAACTCGATAGTTCCGGCATTATAATAGCCGCAGACCTTCGCCGCCTTTACGGCCGCCTCGCCCATTTTTCTCCTAAGCTCGTCGGTCATAACAGGGCTGGGGCTTTCCTCAAGAACCTTCTGATTACGCCGCTGCATACTGCAGTCACGCTCTCCCAGATGTATAACGTTCCCCTGCTTATCGGCAAGTATCTGTATTTCGATATGTCTTGGATTTTCAACGAACCTTTCCATATAAACGGCGTCGTCCCCGAAAAAGCTCTTTGCCTCCGACTGAGCCGCGGTTATCTGCGCCGCAAGCTGCTCCCTTGATTCCACCATTCTTATGCCGCGTCCGCCTCCGCCCGCAGAAGCCTTTACAAGCAGCGGAAATCCGATTTTTTCCGCGGCCTCCTCCGCTTCCTCTAATGTGCGGACAGCTCCGTCCGAGCCGGGTATAACCGGCACTCCAGCCCTCTTCATAGTTTCCTTGGCGGCCGCCTTGTCGCCCAGCATTTCAATTGATTCCGGCGACGGTCCTATAAATTCTATATTGCACTTTCTGCACATTTTTGCAAAAGCGGCGTTTTCGGATAAAAAACCGAAGCCGGGATGGACGGCGTCACAGCCCGTAGTTTCACATGCCGCTATAATAGCCTTCATATTCAGATAGCTGTCCTTTGTATCGGCAGGCCCTATACACACCGCCTCGTCGGCTATCTGCGCATGAAGAGCGTTCCGGTCGGCAGTGGAATAAACGGCGACGCAGCGTATTCCAAGCTCTCTGCACGCCCTTATTATTCTGACAGCAATCTCGCCTCTATTGGCAATCAATACCTTTTTAAACATTTATTCGCCTACTTTCAGGTATGTTTGATTTTTCACTTTTATTTAATAGCAAAAGTGATCTCCGCGGAAACCGCCTTCTGACCGTCAACAGTTGCGATACCCTTTCCTACTCCGATAGGGCCCTTTACCTTTATGATTTCAACCTCAAGCTTCAGCGTGTCGCCGGGAACTACCTGTTTTTTGAATTTTGCTTTGTCGATACCGGCAAAAAGCCCCAGCTTACCCTTATTTTCAGGAAGAACCAGCATTGCCGCGGCCCCGGCCTGCGCAAGCATTTCTATCATGAGAACTCCCGGGGTAACAGGATATTCAGGAAAATGACCTTTGAACCAGAAATCGTCTTCATTTATATGCTTAGTTGCAACTACTCTCTTTCCCGGCTCTATCTCGTTGATCTCGTCGATCAGCAGAAAAGGATCTCGGTGAGGGATAATCTCCATTATCTGCTCCTTGTTATATACTGCGTCGGACATTATTTCCCCTCCTTATCCGATTATCATAATAGGCTGATCGTATTCAACGGCCGCTCCGTCACTGACCAGTATTTCCTTTACAACGCCGTCAAATTCGCTTTGCACCTCGTTCATAAGCTTCATAGACTCGATTATCATCAGCACGTCGCCCTTTTTAACGGTTTTTCCCACCTCGACAAAGGAAGCCTTGTCAGGTCCGGGCTTTGAATAGTATGTGCCTACGATAGGCGCCTTAACTATGTTTCCGCTTATTTCCTTTTCCGCTTCGGGCTGCTCCTGCGAAACCGACGGAGAAGCAGGAGCCGTTCCTACAGCCATACCCATCGACGGAGGCGGAATCATCGGCATAACGGGAGGCCCTTTTATTTCCTTTTCTATCACAATCTCGCAGTCGCCGTTTTTGATCTTTACCTTCGAAAGCTTTCCGTTTTCAACCTTATCCGCAAGTTTGTTTATTTCCTCGAATGTAAGATTACAGGCAATCATATTTTCGCTCATATACATTCTCCTTAATCAATAGCCTTTTTCATACAAATTGTAGCGTTATGTCCGCCGAAGCCGAGAGAGTTTGAAAGCGCCGCGTTTACAGTTGTTTCAACATTGCCTAAAACGCAGTAATCAAGATCGCATTCCTCATCCGGCGTCTGGTAACCGATAGTTTTATGGATAATGTCATTTTTAACGCTGAGAGCCGTTACAACTGCCTCCACGCCGCCTGCCGCGCCAAGAAGATGTCCTATCATGGATTTGGTAGAATTGATTTTAACATTGTAGGCCGCGTCGCCCAGCGCCTTTTTAATAGCCAGAGTTTCATATTTATCGTTAAGACCTGTAGAAGTGCCGTGAGAATTAATATATGTCACATCCTCCGGCTTAAGTCCGGCTTCCGTGTAGGCGTTTTTCATTGCGGCGGCGGCGCCCTCTCCCTCCGGATCAGGAGACGTTATATGATATGCGTCGCAGGTCGCGCCATAGCCGGCAACCTCCGCATATATGTTTGCGCCTCTGGCCTTCGCATGCTCGTATTCCTCAAGCACAAGCATTCCGCAGCCCTCTCCCAGAACAAAGCCGCTTCTTTCCTTGTCGAAGGGTATGGACGCCCTTTTAGGATCCTCCGCCTTAGTAAGCGCCTTCATATTGTTGAAGCCGGCAAGTGTGAAACGCAGTATTGCCGATTCGGTTCCTCCGCAGAGCGCAACGTCAAGATAACCGTCCTTTATTTTTCTGAAGGACTCTCCTACCGCGTGAGTACCTGAAGCGCATGCGGTTACAGTTGAAAAATTATCTCCCTTGAAGCCGGTTTTCATAGAAACCTGTCCCGCCGCCATATTTCCTATCATCATAGGAACGTAAAACGGAGATACCCTGTTAACTCCCTTGCCCAGAAATTTTTCATATTCGCTGAGAGTAAGCCCGATTCCGCCTATGCCGCAGCCTATTATTACTCCGGCTCTGTAAGGATCGATATCCTTGAAATCCGATCCGCAGTCCTTGAGAGCCTCGTCTGAAGCCACTACCGCAAAATGTGTAAACCGTTCCATTTTTCTCGCTTCTTTTTTTTCAATGAAGTCCGTAGGCTCAAAGCCTTTTACAATTCCCGCTACGCTTACTCCGATATCGTCTGTTTCAAACTCCTTGATTCTGTCTATTCCAAGCTTATTAGACTTTACTCCCTCCCAGAATTCGTGTACATTGTTTCCGAGCGGATTAATAGTTCCCAGTCCAGTAATTACAACTCTTCTGCTCATATATACATTCCTTTTCTCTTTTTTATTACATCGAAAGCCCGCCGGAAATCTCGATAACCTGTCCGGTAACATAGCTTGAATCCTCTGAGGCAAGGAAAGAAACTACTCCGGCAATCTCCTCCGGAAGGCCGTAACGCTTCATGGCGATAAGATTCAGCACTGCGTTTTTCTGCTCTTCGGTAAGCTTATCGGTCATGGGAGTTTTTATAAATCCCGGAGCAACGGCGTTGACGCCGACGCCCCTTGAGCCAAGCTCCTTGGCAACGGTCTTTGTCATTCCTATAACGGCAGCCTTAGAGGCTGAATAATTGATCTGCCCCGGATTTCCGTAAAGACCGGCAACGGAAGCCATATTGATAATCCTTCCGCTTCTCTGCTTCATCATTATTTTTCCGGCAAGCTTCATCATATTAAACACGCTTTTCTGATTTACCGCTATTACCTTATCATACTGCTCCTCAGACATTCTCGCCATAAGTCCGTCCTTAGTTATTCCGGCATTGTTTACTAAAACGTCCAGTCCGCCGAATTTTTCCTTAACGCTGCCGACCATTTCCTCACACTGCGAATAATCAGATACGTCGGCGAGGAAAATTTCGCATTTTACTCCGAATTCCCTGATTTTTTCCGCAATATCGTTATTTTCAAACATTCCCTCGTTTAAATCGTTGAGAGCTATGTCAAAGCCGTCCTTAGCAAGCCTTAAAGCTATAGCCGCGCCGATTCCTCTTGAAGAGCCTGTAATTAAAGCTGTTGCCATTTACTGCTACCTCCTGTTTGCTTTTTATCTAAACCTTTTATATAATACAGATTACAATTCCCATTTTAGCGATACTCTTGCCGCCAGGCTTTATTCTTTTCTTTCCGGTATCGAAAAACTGAAAGCATAATTATATCTTCATCAGCTTTTCAGCCTGCGCCATCATTTCCTCAATTATTTCCTTACAGGGCTTTACATCATTTATCATTCCCGCAATAAGTCCGCAAAGGAAAGATCCCTCTTCGAGATTGCCGTCCACAACCGCCTTTCTGGTTGAGCCGAGAGTTATCTTCTCAAACTCGTCCGGAGTGATAGTTCCGTTCATTTCGCCGCCGGAAAGTCTTTTTGAAAATTTAGTCTTGAGATTTCGACACGGGTGGCCCGTGCTTCTGCCGGTAACGACGTTATCGGTGTCCTTTGCCTCAACCACAAGCTGCTTGTAAACAGGATGTATCTGACATTCCTCTGACGCCAGAAAGCGTGTTCCTATCTGAACGCCCTCTGCACCCAGCATAAAGGACGCTGCAATTCCTCTGCCGTCCGCAATTCCTCCGGCAGCTATTACCGGAATATTTAAAGCGTCGGCAACCTGAGGAACAAGACACATGGTAGTATTTTCACCTATATGTCCTCCGGATTCCGTACCCTCGGCAACTACCGCGTCTGCTCCCGCTCTTTCCATTCTCTTTGCCAAAGCCACCGACGGTATAACAGGGATCACCTTTATACCCGCTTCTTTCCATGCCGCCATATATTTGCCCGGATTTCCGGCCCCTGTGGTTACAACCGGAACCTTCTCGTCTATTACAAGCCGAGAAAGCTCCTCCGCATTAGGGCTCATAAGCATTATATTAACGCCGAACGGTTTATCTGTAAGCTCCTTGGTCCTTCTTATCTGTTCTCTGAGATAGTCGATCGGAGCGGCTCCGCCCGCGATAATGCCGAGTCCTCCGGCGTTTGATACGGCGGCTGCAAGGGCGCTTTCAGCCACCCATGCCATTCCGCCCTGTATTACAGGGTATTTTATACCCAGAAGTTCTGTTATTCTTGTAGTCATCAGTTTTCCTCTTTCCTAAGGCTATTTCTTAAAATGTCCGCTTAAATTTCACGGAATTAATCTGACGCCGTAATCAATATTATATACAATAACCCGCCGGCAGTCAACACTAAGGCCTGTCGTTTAAAATTCAAATATTATAGCTCCGAACGTTAGTCCCGCGCCGAAACCGACAAGTCCCACCAAATCTCCGCTTTTAATTTTTCCTTCCGTTACCGCCTCATGAAGAGCAATAGGAATCGAAGCGCTTGACGTATTGGCGTGCTTATCCAAATTGATAATGAATTTATCCATGGATATACCCAGATTCTTAGCGGCGGTTTCAATAATTCTTACGTTTGCCTGATGGGGTATTATAACGTTCAGCCTTGTCAGTTCGAAATCTATCTTTTCAGCCGCCTTGGTCAGCGCGCTGGGCAGAGCCTTCGTAGCAAACTTATAGACCTCTCTGCCGTCCTGATAAAGATAGTGGGAATTCGACTCGGGAAAACCGTCGTCTACCTTGCCCTCTCCGGTCATAAAAGCGTTTGCCGGCGGTATAGACCTTGCAAAGAGATACTTGGCACCGTTTCCGTCAGCTCCCAGAAAGCTTGAATAAACGGCGTTGTCGGCTCTTTCTATAACCATAGCCGCCGCGCCGTCTCCGAACAGTACGCATGTGCTTCTGTCGGTATAATCGGTTATTTTAGTCAGATTTTCATTTGCAACTACAAGAGCATATTTAATATCCTTATCAGTCTGCAAATAACGCTTTGCCATATCAATAGCGTAAACGCATCCGGCGCACGCGCAGTTGACGTCTATTGTCATAGCGTTGACGGCTCCCGTTTCCCTCTGAATCATGCAGGACATAGAAGGAGTGTAATAATCCGGTGAAACACTGGTATCTATTATGACTCCAATATCCTCAGGAGAAATTCCCGCGGCCGATATAGCCGACTTTGCCGCCTGAGCTCCCATGAACCATGTCGGCTCGCCGTTTGAAACAAACCGTTCCTTCATTCCCGTTCTGGTTGTTATCCATTCGTCGCTGGTTTCGATGAACGATGTGAAATCCTCATTCACTACTTTTTTCTGAGGCTGGTAGCTACCAGTACCTAAAATTCTGATTCCCGGCAAAAAAATTCCTCCTTGTAAGTTGTCATATCCTTTAATTTGTGGTATAGTTATTATAAAAGGTCAAACTGAAGCCAGTGATTTCAGCTAACCTTTAAATCAATCATATTTTATTGTAATCTATTTTTAACTTTTTTGCAATGTAATAATTGTTATTTTGTGACACTCAAAATAAAATACCGCAGTTTGCACAAATATTATCCAAAAAAACTGTGGAATATAAACATAAAAAATTTTTTTGATTGGAGTTATTTATTATGTCTAAAACAGCATTCCTATTTTCCGGACAAGGCTCTCAGTATCCGGGTATGGGCAGAGAGCTTTTGAACGCAAACCCAGAATTTTCGTATATTTATGAAACGGGCTCTGATATACTTGGATTCGATCTGGCAAAGCTAACCTTTGAAGGCTCTGAAGGAGAGCTTGCTCAAACCTGTAACTCGCAGCCGGCCATAATGGCTATGTCCCTGCTGTGCTTTAAAACCGCTGAGAAAAACGGTTTTTCATTCGACGCCGCGGCAGGTCATTCTCTGGGAGAATACGCGGCGATGACCGCCGCTGAAATGATTTCCTTAGAGGACGCCTTCCGTATAATAAAAGCAAGAGCGGCGGCTATGGACAAGGCCGGAAATGAAACCGACGGAGCAATGTACGCCATTATGAAAATGTCCCCTGAGGAAATCGAAAAAATCTGCGCCGATACCGAAGGCTATGTTGTTCCAGTCAATTATAATTCTCCGGCGCAGACAGTTATTGCGGGAGAAAAGGCGGCGGCTGAAAAAGCGGCGGCGGCTTTTGCCGAAGCGGGCGCAAGAGCAGTTCAGCTAAAGGTTTCGGCGGCCTTTCATTCAAAGCTTATGGAGAGCGCGGCAAAAGAATTCTATAATGAAATAAAGAATATTAAATTCAAAAAGCCCCGCGTGCCTTTTTATTCAAACGTACTTGGCGGAGAGCTTAAGGACTTCTCCGATATGCCGTCGCTTCTGGCAAAGCACATGACTTCGCCGGTTCTGTTTACCTCAGAGCTTGCGAATATGCAGGAAAACGGCATTGAAAGCTTTATAGAGCTTGGTCCGAATAAGGTTCTGACCGGACTTGTCAGAAAAACCCTTAAGGGCGTAAACGCCGCAAATATTGAGGATATCAAATCCCTTGAAAAAGCGGCGGAATTAAAATAAGAAAATATAATTTTAAGCTGTTTGCAGGGAGGTAATCATTTTGAAAAAATACGGTTTGATAGGTCATCCGCTGGGACATTCCATGTCCCCCTTTATACATAATAGGCTTTTTGAGGAATCCGGCAGAAGCGCTCAATACGATCTGCTGGATATAGCTCCGGAGGAAATAGCAGTTAAGCTGCCGGAGCTGCTCGAAAGCTATGACGGACTTAACGTAACCATACCGCATAAGGTTTCCGTTATAGAATACCTCGATTCGCTGGACGAAAGCGCCGAGAGATATAATTCGGTAAACTGTATATGCAGAAAAAACGGCAGGCTGACCGGCTTTAATACAGACTGCGACGGTTTTCTGCGTTCAGTTCCGAAAAAAAATCTCGGAGGACGCGTTCTGCTTCTGGGCTGCGGCGGAGTTGGCAGAATGATGGCTATAGAAGCGGCAAGGCACGGCGCTGCGGTTACTATGGCTGTAATTCCGGAGGCTATGGAAACCGCCGTAAGGCTTGTCGGAGAAGCGAAGGAAAAAATAAGCGGCGCGGAAATCAGTATAACCTCTATGGATAGTATATCCGGCGAATTCGACCTGCTTATAAACGCTACGCCTGTGGGAATGTACCCTAAGACCGACGCATGTCCGGTAAGCAGAGAAATTACAGGCCGTTGCGGAGCGGTTTTCGACGCCGTTTATAATCCCGTTAAAACCAAGCTTATACAGTATGCGGAGGAAGCGGGAATAGCCGCTGTAGGCGGTATGTCGATGCTTGTACTTCAGGCTGTGTCCGCTCATGAAATATGGGACGGCGACAGCTACGCCGACGAACAGATAAACACAATTATTTCGGACGCCGCTAAAATTGTAGAACGGGATTTTAATTGATTAACATCTTACTTTTTTGCTTAAAATAAAGGAGGAGCACAGATGACTGTATTTTTATGCGGCTTCATGGGCTGCGGCAAAACTACGGTTGGCAAAAAGCTTGCGGAGATAAGCGGACGCGGCTACTGCGATACCGACGAGCTTATTGTTAAAAGAGCGGGAATGCCCATACCCGATATATTTAAAAAATACGGAGAGCCTTATTTCAGAAAGCTGGAAACGGACATTATAAAAGAGCTCTGCGATTTCAACGGAATAGCGGCATGCGGAGGCGGCGCGATGCTGAGCGATATAAACAGCGGTATCGCCCGTGAAAACGGTATTGTCGTTTTTCTTGACGTCCCGTTCAAGACCTGCTTTTACCGTATTTCAGGAGACTCAAACCGTCCGGTTGCTGCAAGCCGTACTCCAAAGCAGCTTGAAGAGCTTTTTAATGAAAGATACCCCGTATATAAAAAAAATTCTTCTATGACTATAAAATGTGAAGGCGGTCCTTTAAGCGTTGCAAAAGAAATAATGGATAATTTAAGCTTATTCCAGAAATAAATTCGGAGATTAATTCAATTATGAAAATTTATAACGTTAAAATTAAAACAATGGCGGACGACAGGGTAATCGAAAACGGGTGGGTTCAAATCGAAAACGGAAAATTCGCAGCGGTATGCGAGGGACGCCCCCAGGAAACGGAAAGCCACGATATCGACGGCAGCGGCGGTCTGCTTTTACCGGGCTTTATCGACGCTCATACTCATCTGGGTATTATTGAAAACGGAATAGACTTTGAGGGCGACGACTGCAACGAGGCTACCGATCCGTTTACGCCTCAGATGAGAGTAATCGACGGTATAAATCCCTTTGACAGGTGCTTTTACGAGGCTGTTTCAAGAGGGATCACCTGCGCCGTTATATGTCCGGGGAGCGCCAATCCCTGCGGCGGACAGATAATTGCCGCCAAGACCGCCGGCAGACGTATCGACGATATGCTGATAAGGACGGTGGGGATAAAGTTTGCTCTGGGTGAAAATCCCAAAAGAGTTTATAACGGCAGGGACGAAGCCCCCGTTACAAGAATGGCTACGGCCGCAATTATAAGAGAGGGACTTGCCAAGGCGAAGAGATATCTTGACGGAATCCGCGAATATGAAAGCGACAGAGAAAACTCTGAGCTGCCCGAATACGACATAAAGTGCGAGGCTCTCCTGCCGCTTCTGAGAAACGAAACGACAGCTTACTTTCACTGTCACAGAGCCGACGATATTTTCACAGCTCTTAGAATTTCCAAGGAATTCGGAATAAAGCCTGTGCTGATCCACGCTACCGAGGGACACCTTATCGCAGATATTCTCGGAAGAGAGAATGTAACCGCAATAGCCGGTCCTATATTATGCGACAGATGCAAACCGGAAATGAAGTCCCTTGAGCTGAAAAATGCGGGAGCGTTGGCTGAAAACGGAGTTAAGACAGCTATCTGCACAGATCATACCGTCGTTCCGATTCAATATCTTCCGCTGTCGGCGGCGGCGGCGGTAAAGGGCGGAATGAACTGCGAGGACGCGTTGAAGGCAATAACCTGCAATGCGGCGGAGGCCGCCGGAATAGCGGACCGAACAGGCAGTATAGAGGTCGGAAAAGACGCGGATCTTCAGCTTTATCCTAAGAACTGCGATCCGCTGGATATGATGTCCGAGCCTGTTATTGTTGCTGAGGACGGCGTTATAGTGAAAAATATTTTTAAAAGTACGCATATATGAATAGTACGGAACGCCTTGTCGTTAAGGCGTTCTTTTTTGCTTTTGAAAAAAGCTTAACAAAATTTTTATGCTTTTGAAAAAAGCATGGTAAAAGTATCTTTCATTTCTTTGCTCGCAATGTTTTGCTTTTACGAAAAGCATAGTAAAAGTTATTTTTCATTTCTTTGCTCGCACAAA
>UPZA01000024.1 GCA_900538575.1 uncultured Ruminococcus sp. | reverse complement strand
AATATATCTGTATATTTCCTATAATTCCAACCGACTGTTCAAGCGTAAGGATTGATGGGGAATCGGAAGTCATTGAAGCCGTTATATAGCCTCCCATGCCTTTAGCGGCCTGCGGACCGCTTGATGTGATATACGAAGAGGAAGGGATTCCGCCGTAAAGCCGAATACTGTTCCCCTTGCTTATGTAGGCTATCGGAATAAGAGTTGTTATACCGCAGTTCAGCCCGTTGGCTCCGACGCCGTATGTCTGTAGAAGTACTACCGAATAGTCGGCAAGATCCTGTATTGTAACGGATCCTCCCGCTATAGATATAGCGCCGGAATACAGCAGATTTCCGCCGGACGAAGATTTGAAATATTTCGCTGTCAAAGTACCGGTATACGGATTAACAAAAAACTTGGTCGACTTTCTTGTAACTCCAACACCGGCGATGTTATCGGGACTGTCTGCAAACAGAATCCCATAGTTGCTATTTACACTTTCGGTAGTAGTCTGCCCAACATTATGCTGGTCTCCGGCGTACCTATAATTAACTCCGTCATATGTGAATTCATATATGTCATTAGCTAAAATTTTCAATGATTTTGATGTCATTGCCGCGCCATGATACCATACAGGTTTATCGCCGGTACTGTTTACATTCAAGGATATGCTATCGGCGGTATTTGTCGATGTAAATCTAATCTTTATAGTCGAGCCGACCGTTAACGAAAATCCTGGACACGATATTATTTTGGCGGCAACCCCTCCCCCCGTAGAGCAAACCCCGTAATTTACAATTGAAGACGTTCCGTCGAAAGCTAACCCGTTTATTGTTCTTGCGGTTTCAAGCTTTTCAGCGCTTGCGGCCGCCCCGCCCGGTGTTGTGCTGCCGGCGGCATTTCCAGAGCCTATTTTGCTAAGCGCGTCTGCGGCGTTTTTATCAGCGTCATAAACGCCCTGCTCTAAATGATTGAAGTTATCGGCGGACATCGGGGTTCCCTGCTGAACAATCTCGCCCGCCGGATTAATACTATAGGTACCGTCCGTATTGTTTTTTAAGGTGTAATTATTATTGGAAAGCACATGATCTTTCCAATTTGTTTTTACATAACTCATGATACCATTCCTTCCTGCAGATAAACAGTCATCTTCATAAGAAAACTATTGCCTGCCGACTTTAATATATTTTCACTTTTTTCTCCCGCTGTGTTACCGTATTTGTCAACTAATCTTACAGCCGTTATTGTTCCGCCTTCGCCGACCGGGATTTCAATTGTATAAATGCGCTTGGCGCCGTTAACGGCTGAACTCTTTATAGTTGCCGTTTTCCATACTCCGCCTATTTTATACTCAAATTTGCTGATCATATCCGAAATAAGAATACAGGATGTTGACAAAAAACTTTCTTTCCAAAACATAATTAACCTCCTAAGCCATCAATAACTGCCCGCATATAAACCGGCCGCATTCTGGAATTCTTGAACTGTAATATTCGCACTCGAATATCAATTCAATAGGAACAACGCAGTTAATAGACAAATTGTATTGTATATGGGCAGGAAGCTTTTCCGATAATAAAACGTTAATATCCTTTATATTTATAAGCTGACTGTTTCCGTGCTCCGCCAATATATTTAATACGTTGTTTCCTTTTTCATCATATGGTGAAAAGCTGCATTCAGCTTCGGCGCCTGTATAAGTCTTTATCATTTCGCATACAGAGGTTGCCGAAGCCTTTCCGCTACCTACAAGATAGGCTTTTACAAGCCTTCGCCTCTCCTCTAAAGGTTTTCCTAAATCGGATTTTATACCGAGAATATTTTCATATGATGTTATAACGCCGCTGTCAGCGGTATCAAGAAAGCAATCAGACAATATCCTTTCTATACAAGCTTCAAGATCGTCCGCCAATTTTCCCTGCGCCTTTAGAATTTCTTTCATTTCATAAATTTCCCTGTAAAATAGCGGGTAATATGTAATAAGCTCTTCATAATTATTTTGGTAGTAGCGGTTATATAGATTCAACATAAATCGCCCCCGTAACCGGTACGTTATTATTATTAACTGTTATATTAGCGTCGCCTGCATTAATGGTAAGATTGCTATAATCCACAACATTATCAATGCCGGCAATAATGGCGCCGACTGCTGATGTTCTTATAACAACCTCCTCACTGTCGGGAGTTTCCATAACAATGGACTTCAAATAAGCAGCTATCCTGCTTTCAATTTCAGCTTTAATATCCGCCAATGAAACCTCGGAGTTAATTTCTACAGAAACGCTTATATCAATAAATTCCCTTACAGCAGATACTGCGGTAAAATGCGCGCCAATCCCTGCCGAGCCCTCGCCGAGCCCGTCGCCGACATTATACGTCGTCCCGCCCACAAGTACAGTTAAACCCTGCGTATTTGGATCTACGTATTGCTGTACCTTATTTACTATGACGCTTCCACAATCAAGACCGGAGGGACTTATCAACACGGCCTTGACAGTATTGGGACCGTTCCATAAAGGATAAATTCTTGCCTTGCCCACACCGTCAACGCTTTCACACCATATGCGGTAATGCTGCTTATTTCCGTTTTCTCCTGTACCGGATATCTTATCCTTCAATCTGCGTCTGAGACTTTCATCATCTTCCGGATCAGCGCCGTATTGTATAATATTGCCGAATTCCGCGCTATTCAAGGCGGGCGCGCTGTCCACGGGAACGGCGTTTGTCCCGGGATAAATGCCGTTATAACTCTCTCCGGGCTCTTCCGCTGTAAAAACATTTCCTGAAAGCGCAAAATACATACCGTTATAAAAGAAACGCGCATTTTCTTCCGCTACAGTTCCGATAAGAATAGCTTCATATTCGGCATTAACAGCGGCATGCCTTTCAATCCCGTATTCAGAGGCCTTCATATCAAGATATTCCCCCGAAGCTGTGTCTATCTGAGAAAGAGAAAATATAAGCTCGAGATCAGTATAAAGTTTTGCTATTTTAACTAGTATTCCCGAAACCGCGTCGTAAAATATGCTTCCCTGCCTCGTATCTATGTCTTCGGGGGCGTTATCAAGAACGTCTTTAAGAAGATTTTCGTATGTGTTGCTTTCAAACATTAAAACACCTCGCTTATTTCAGTTTCACCGAAAATTGTATCTGCTCTGAATGAGATATAGGCTTCATCATTTTTAAAGCTAATATCAAAATCATATACGTCAATTATTCTTGTGTCCTGTGACAAAGCGTCTCTGATAAGCTCCGGAACTACCGTTTCTATCAGTTCTTGAGTAACCGATCTGTCATGAACCATATCGCCGACCTCGCTTCCGTAATCGTCGTTATAAATAAGATTACTGAAACGCGATGTTATAATTGCTTTTTTTATAGCCTGGTTTACAGCGTCCAGACCGTCGGTAGTTCCGGCAATCCTTCCACTGTCTGTATCAAGCCTGTAAGTTCTCGACGGTCTTTCCGCCTCCTCCTCGATATCGGTAATCGGTATTTCAATGTCAACCGGCATTTAAATCACCGCCTTATCCAAAACATAATATTTTTTACCGTTATTAAAAGTTAAGATATGTACATATTCTCCCACGACAAGATTCTCCGCGAGAATCCTCTCGGGGATAACTAACCCCTTGCTTAATATAAGTTTATCGTCGTTTAAAATCTGTACACGCAAAGGATTTGACCGTACTACCTTTCCGATAACAATTTCGTTCTGACGCGGCATAAGCCGCTGTACCAACTGCTTTATACTTGTACAATCATTCATTATATGCCTCCTCATTCATTTACGGAATTGAGCTTAAGACTCATTTTGTAGCTTCCGTCTTTAAAGGTGTGCGTATCTTCGTCCACATAAAACGTCTGTTTGATTCCCAGCTCGTTTATGATTACATATACTCCTGTTCCCGATATGACGTCCGGAATGCCGAACGCCTCAACGTCAAGGCTTATTTCCGGCGCGCTGATTTCTTTGAGAGTTTCGTCTATGTGCTGATTCAGCTTTGCCTCCGACATATCGTCGTCTTTTTTTTCAATCTCCTGAAAAATACCTATAAGATTTTCCATATCCTTATTTTTTCTTACAGCAAAAACCGTATCCTCATCCGAGTATATTTTCAGCCTTGTTTTGATGTCCTCGATACTTTTCTTATAGTTGTATGAAGTCATATTAGAGCCTGTTTCAAGTACCCATTGAAGTATATTTTCACGTCTCTTTACAAGACTCAGTATGCCTTTGGATGAATGCACATAATATTTTGTTCCGGTTGCTTTATAATCCTGACTTATTGCGTCCATAACAGCGTCCCACGCTGTTGTTTTTGACTTGGTAAGCTCCGGTATCTTATATTTCGTTTCAGCAACCTCGGAATATTTTATACCGAAGCGTTTGCATACGTCTATAAAAATATCGTGCACGGTTTTATTTTCGTACACGAAGGTATCCTTATTATTAGAAAGATATATACCGTTGTCATAAGCGGTTATCGGCATTTTTCGGCTGTCGGACTGCTGCTGCGACATTATTATACCGCGAAACAATTCCTTGCCCTTATAGCTGAAAATAAGGTGGTTTCCTCTTGTCACGTCGATTCCGCTTACCGCTTTATTCATTCCGCTGTTATCGTCTAAAAGAGATATACTGACAGAACGCGCCGCCGAGCCTTTCCGCCCTTTCCACTTTATACTTTCCGCAAGTCCAGAAATGTCATAGGCTCGACCGTCTTTATATAAAATCAGTGAAATATCCGGCATACCGTCCTCCTTCTAAGGTATTGTAAGCACCTGACCGGCTTTTATCAAATTCGGATTAGAGCCTATAAGCTTTTTATTCGCATTATAAATCTTTGTATACAGAGAACCGTCTCCGTAAAACTTTTTAGCGATATTATATAAGCAATCTCCGGATTTAACCGTATAGGTCTTAGGTATATTTTTATTATTAACTCTCGTACTTTTGCTTTTTTCAACGGACGCTTTTTTCTTATTTTTATCCAAGTTAATCTGTCTGACTCGTGCGCTGCGGTACTCCTTAAGCGTTAAAGAATACTCATAGGTCCCGACGTCTCCGCCGCTTTCGGAATACTGAAAGCTTTCGACAGTTACATACATAACTATTCCGCATTTCGCCACGGTAAATCTAACCGGCTTTTTATTGGACATCCAACTTGAAAAAAACATCGCGTATGCGGCCGGAAACAAGGGCTTTTTAATACTGCACCCGGGAAAGTAATGCGCGGGAAAGACGCTTGAAAAAGAAATCTGTATAGCTGAACGCTCGTTTAAAACAATAACCTCTCCAAGCCCCGCAACCGTAACGCTGCTGTTATTAGCAGTTCGTTTAACGGTCAATGTTTCGGGATTTACCGGAAGCTGCAGCTTAGTCTTGCCGCCGTCGGCTTCAAACCAAAACTGATATCCGTTAGATTTCATAGAAGGATTCCCCCTCTTCAAATATTTCCTGCTCAACAATACCCATTAGCACCGGCTTTATGTAATCGCTGAGAATTGAAACCACCTGCTCCTTGCTCATGTTACTTTGTATATTTACAGATCCTTTTCCCGTTATATCAAGGGATATTTCCTTTTTGGATACCGTTTCAGAGTTAGCGTCAAATTTCTCGGCTGAAAATGATTTTGCAGGCGGAACATATAGCGAACGTTCTGCAAAACCGTTCAGGATTTTTTCCGTCTCGTCGGTAGTATAAACCGCTTCTCCGCCTCTGAAATTTATAAGCTCCGGCCCTTCTTCTCCGACCAATGCGATACCCGGTTCAGCCGATAGCGTTCCGGCAGCATAACCTCTCTCCTCAGGCCCGTATACAGAAACGTCTCCCTTTTCTTCCGGCAGAGTCGGCAGAGTGTATGTAACCTTTGATTTATTAAAAACAGCTTGTACTTCGCTTACCAGACTGTTTGCGGCTGAAACTGCCGAATCTTTTTGCGCAAGTATTGTGCTTGCGTAGGCATTTACAGTGTTAATAGCGCTTTTCTTTGCGTCCTTTGATAAATCCATTTCGGCAATTTTATCTTCCGCCGTTTTGACATAATCTCCCAGCTTTTGTTCATAATCAGTAATCCATACGGCCGTGGTATCTGCAATTTCCCCTTGTTTTGAGGAAACTTCTCCTATAGTATTGGCAAGATTAGCTACTGCCTCACTGTTTCCATTTTCTATGTTATATACTATACTGTCCGCAAGCCCCGCGGCTTCTTCACTTCCACTTTGAACATAAGACATCAATGCGTCATAATTTTCTTGCGTAATTCCCAAGCTTTCCGCAGACGTATCAGCGAGATATGAAATATTTTCACCGTATTGATTCCAATATTCGAGCTGTGAATCCATTGCGGCCTGCGCGCTGTAGACAGTAGCCTCGGCGTTTGCCTGCGCTTCGTCGAATAATCCAAACTGCCCTTGAAAGCTTTCAAGAGCGCAAATATATGCTCCGTCGTAAGCTTCTGATAATTTTAGTATTTCGTCAGCCACTTCGGACATAGCGTCTCTTGCGGCGTCCTGAGGGGTTAATATGGCGTTATTAGCTTCTTCGGCTGATTTTGTGACTTCCCCTCCCGCCATCGCAACTTCCTGTAACGAATCACGTAGTGAGTAGTATGTTTCCCCTGTTCCGTCAACAGTATCGGCATGCGTTTTTAATAACGCATCATATTTTTCATATTGGGTTTGCAAATCTTCAAGATTTTCAAATACTCCTTTAACCTCATTGGGTTTTACCTTCATCTGTTCTGCGAGATCATCTAAATCCGCTTTTGTACCAACAACCCCATCTGGATCAGGATTCATGATACGATCATATTCAGTTTTGAAAGGGGCAAGTTCTATAGATTTATCGCGAAAGCTTTTATACGCGTCCACGTATTCAGATTGCATGTCGGGGTCAGAAAGATAGTCCATGGAGACTTTTAACTTTCTGTTATCGCTTGTTTCCATTAAATTATCAACAAGTCGTTCTGGATCAAAGCCTGTTAATTCACCCGTATCATAATTAACCTCGATATTACAATTAAAAGTATCATTAAGATAATCAGCGTAATTAGCCATCAAATCAAGATCAGTATTCGTAATCTGTGCTTTATCTGATAACGCAGTCAATTGGGCAATTGCAACCAAACCGCTTTGTTCAGATTGATCAATTGATTTATATGAATTGTCAATTTCGCTTGTTAAAGAATTATAAGAATCAGAAAGTTCTGTTATCTTCTGTTCCATCTCTTCAGCAACTCCGCCGCCTTTTTCATACTGGGCGTTCAGCGTATCAAGTTCTTTGGAAAGACTTTTCGCGGCTTCTGAATTTTCTCCGTATAACTTGCAGACGTTTGCGTAAGCAGTCTCGGTACTGTCAATTTCTATCCTGCATTGCTCTAGCGTGCCGTTATAATCTTCAACAGCGTCCTCTGCCGAATTAAAATGGTGTATAAGCCCGCCGATAGCCGCTCCGGCTGTTGCAACTCCTCCGATTATTAATCCTACCTTGGTTTTAGACAAAGTTAAATTAAAAGTATTAGTTACAATGTTCAAAGCTTTCACCGCAGCGGCGGCGACTGTAACCGTTCCAATAAACCCTGCTCCCGCGACAGTTATGCCGGTTATTCCCTCTACGACGACGGGGTGTTTTTCAGCAAAATCCGTCATCCATGTAAGCGCGCTTGTTCCCATATCGGCAAACGCTCCTATTGTGGGAGTCAGCGTATCGCCGATTGCTATTTTAAGATTATTGGCCGCGTTCTGCGTCATTGTAAGACGCGATTCAAGCGTGCCGTAACGCGTATTCGCTTCATTTGCAAGAGCCGTATTTTCTTCCCAGGCTTCCCCCGCAAGACTTACCGCGCCCGCAAGCCCGCTGCTGTTATTCGCAAGGGATTTTACCGCATTAGAAAGCCTAACCTCGCTTATGCCCATATTTTCAAGAATTACGGTAGCGGTTTCCCCGTTTCTTTCAACGTCGTTTAAGCCGTCTATAAAGGAATAAAGAGCGTCGACAGCACGGTGTTCAAACATGTCGGCGAACTGCTCACAGCTCACGCCGGCTACGGAAGCAAAATCTTCTAAGCTGCTGTTTCCTGTTTCAACGGCAACCTGAATATCCGTCATTAGCTTAGACATAGTGGAGCCGCCCGCTTCAGCCTCGATTCCCACAGAAGACATTGCCGCGGAAAGTCCGAGAATATCAGATTCCGACATGCCCGCAAGAGTTCCGGCGGACGCCATTCTTGTTGACATTTCAACTATATCCGCTTCTGTTGTGGCGAAATTGTTGCCGAGCGCAACTATGGTGGAGCCGAGATTTTCATAATTGTCAGCCGACATATTAGTTATATTGGAAAATTTCGCAAGGGATGAAGCCGCCTGCTCCGATGACAGATTAGTAGACTCTCCGAGATTTATCATTACTTCAGTAAAGTCCGTTATATTTTCGGTGGCGATTCCAAGCTGCCCCGCTGATTCGGCAACGCCTGCGATCTCGGTAGTAGAGGACGGAATCACAAGAGACATTTCCTTTATATCGCCGCTTATTTCAGCGAGCTGTTCTTCGGTCCCGTCAACCGTCTTGTACACTCCGGTTACGGCGCTTTCAAACTCTATCGCCGCGCTTGCGGCGGAAACAAAACCGTCCTTTATTTTGTTCAGCGCGGCCACTACCCCGATAGTTGCAAAAGCGTCCTGGATAAGCTCTCCCGCATTAGCGGCTTTGTTTCCTAAAGTTTCACTCTCGCCGGAGGCCTTTTGCAACGCTTCGCCGTATTCTTTAGCCTCGCGCTCAGACTTGTTAAGCGCGTCCGCAACCTTTTGCTCCGCATTAGCGGCTTTGTTGGAAGCCGCATACATTTTTTCTTCCGCTTGCGCGGACGCTTCTGTGGCAGAAGCATTTTTTCTTGCCGCCACTGCGGCTTCCTCCGCTTTTTTCGCCTTTTTTTCCGACTTCTGGGCAACTTTTTCAAGACTTTCAGAAGTCTTTTGCGCCTGAACTACCTCGTCGTTCATGGAATCGGTCACTTTGTCAACCGTCATTAGCTGACTTTTTAAGCTTTCATGAAATCTTTTAGCCTCTGCCGCTGCCTGTGCGTCTATATTTGCCTTATTTCTGGCTTTTTCCGCGGCCTGTTCAAGTTTGCGCGCCTGATCGGACATTGCGTCTGCTAATAATCTTGACGGCGTAACGGCCCCCGTTGAATTGCCGGAAAGCTTAGAAAGAGAAGCCGCCGCTTCGGCAGAGCTTTTGGATGTGTTTAGCAGCGCAGAATCAAGCCTAACGCTTGACTTTTCCACATCAACTATCGCGTTAACTCCGGTATCGCCTAACCTGACCATAGCTGCGCTCATTTCATCTACCATTCTAAATTTAGCGGTATACTCACTCTTCAAAATCTCGCTCCTCTCTTAAGCATAGCAAGAAAAATTTCAATATCAGTCCTGCAAGGGTTTTCTGATTCGCATACCTCAGACGCGATATAGAAGAGCCTGGTCCTCTTAGACATTTTTTCAAACTCCTCCATACGCAGTCCGTGACGCTGCCATAAAACATGCGCCCAATAAGAATCGCTTCCCTTGCAGGATATTAGTTTTTTGCTTCTTCAACCAGATTATTTTCGGTTTCCTTTTTAGACTGCATTAGCCCGAGAGCCGTCATAACAGTGTTGAATACCTGGTCGTACTCGCCGCGCTTTGAAAAAACCTTAAGCGGCATTTCTGTCTTATCATAGCAGTGATAAAAATCCATAAGCTCCTTATCGCAAAGATTCGGAAATACAAGAGCTTCAGCAATTATATGACGGAATGCCCTCGGCGTATCGTTTTCAGTCTGGAAAACAACCTCTCCGTTTTCTATATACGGTTTACCGTTGTTATCGAATGCGACGCTTCTCTTTCGGTAACTGTCGGTAATTTTTCTTATTCTTTCGCCTGATAATACTTTAATTTCCATTTGAATCGGCTTACCGCTTTCATCCTTAAAGCTTTCCGGAGCAGGCGCCGTAATAATCTCTTCCTTTTCCTCTCTCATAAAATAGCTTAAATTCTTTGTCATAATAAAAACCTCCATAATATTATTTTTTCGGGACAGTTTTAAGCCTTAACCGTTTCGGGCAGGAATAAAAATGCGCCCCGTAAGGAGCGCTTGACATTTTATAAAATTGTGATATAATAATAGATGAAAAGGGCGTCTGCGATAAGCGGTTCATCCCAAAATGTTAGTATTAAAGAAATACCGTTACTTTGGAAGAGTGGGCGGTATTTCTTTTTTATGTAAAGAAATTATTTCTTGTTAAAAATGTCTTTTGTGACCTTATAAACAAGAGTGATAACACAAGTTAGCATTGTTACGAACTGGATAAGTTCCGATAATGTCATTGTTATCACCTCCCTTGTCAGGGAGAAACCGCCTACCGTTTTATGCAGACACCCATACGGTTATTATACCACGGGTGTCTTTTTTTGTCAATTTATGTTTAAACTATAATGTCCTTAGCATTGAATGAAATCGAATCGTCAACAACGTCCCCGCTACTGTCAAGGGATGTAAGTATAATGTCCCCCGTAAATATGCAGCCTACCGCCGTTATTGTATCCGAGCCATAATCTCTGTAATAGTCCGAGCCTTTATCGTCCATTACGCCTTGAATAGTAAACTCCGGCTCCACTCCGTCCTTTTGGTATCTCTGTACTATTTCCTTTAAAAATGGAGTAGACCGTCTCCGCGTTATCGTTCCGGTTATAGTAAAGCCTTTCCATCTTGTACTAGGGGAACGCTCCCCTAATACCTTTCCTGTATATGTCTCCGGTGTAAATTTAATCTCGCACTTTACACAGTCAAAAATTTCCTCGCCGTCTATAAATACTTTTCCTTCTGTAAGAACAATAGGTTTTTTGTTATAATCAGACACGATTTATACCTCCTTATCTTGTTTTAATAGTAAAATAAAGCTTTTCCGCGCTGTCAACAGGCTCTATAGCAACGTTAAAATAAGTACTGTCTCCCTTGCTTATTCCTCTGTCAACCGCAAAGTCAGAGCTGTAGTCAACGTTCTGTATTGCGCCGGCTTCATAAAATTGCTTCAGAATGGCTCTACCCATACCATCCATAATATCCCAGCCTGTTTCATTATTGTTATACTTATTCGGCGGGAAATTCGCTCTAATATTTTCTGCGAATGTATCTAATACCCTCAGCACTCGGTTTTTACTGTAAGATTTATCTTTCTTTTCTGTAAAAGTAATGAGACTGTTAATATCATATTCCACAACAACATCTCCGCTTTCAGAATACGAAAAGAAAAACTCGCCGTTTTGAATAGCTGCAACAGCCTGCTCATGGGTTTTCGGAGCGGCAACCTTTTCAGCTCCGACATAAATTTTCTGGGTATTACTTTGAGTGTTGCCGGCAGAAGCGTCTGCTCCCGCAACCCATGCGGTAGCCTGAGCATTAGTAAGCGTTACCCCGTTAATGACAACTGAATTTGTTACGTTAATAATACCCTCATAATCGGCTTTATAATCTGCTACAACAGCTTTTACTCCACGCCCTACATTTTCACGCAGGTACCGTATTTTAGTTTTACAAGCCGCAAGCAGCGATTCTTCTGTTACAGGAAACGCCAGAGTATTGAAATTAACGCTTTCCATATCATCAAGAAAGTCAGATATGTCGGAATTTGCCGCAACAGAATCTGTTCCTCCGGTTAAGGTTACTCCTGCAACCGATTCGAGTTCCGCCGATTCGGCTGCTGAAAAAACAATATAATTGCTTTCTGAAAGAGCTGCCGCCTCAGAAATCCCCTCAAACTGTTCTTTAGGCGAGCCGCTGAGGTAAACCGTGACGTCAAATCCCGATACGGGATTAGCTGCTACCGAATAACTGAGGTCATTTCCTCTTGAGCCCCCGTATTTTGCCTCCGCAGTAAGTCCTCCTCCCGAACCGGACGCTTTGGCTCCGCCCTTTACGATATACACAATAACTGTCTGCGCGCACTTAAACGCTTCCCTAATCAAGAGCATAGACGGGTTATCATCGTAAACGCTGTAGCCGAGTTTTTCATAAGCAGAATCAGCTGAATCGTCGGATATTGTGATAAACTCCTTTTCGGGACCGTACGAATGATTAACAAGAGGTATCAATACTGTTCCTCTATCGGATGTTCCTAATAACTGCTGATTTGCAGATTCAAAATTTATGTATGTTCCCGGTCTTATTTTTCCGACCGATTTATCAAATGTTCCTCCCGCCATTATTTTACCTCCTTGTTCTGCCATTTTGTTATAACAGATTTCATTTCTGCGACGGTATATTTTCCAGTCAGACCGTACGACGCCCCGTCAAAAGTACTTTGAGATATTCCGAAAAGCTTCAAGCAATTTCCCCTCAGCTTTTCAATAGAATACTTAGTCTGCGGCGGGTCTGCCGTCGCAGATTGGGATTTTACTTCTTCTTTTTTTGTCATAATTTACCTCCGTTAATATAGAACAACTCCACCAGCTCCGCCTCTTCACACGTATACGGTGTTCGACTTATCCAGTCAAGCTGAAGCTGATATGCGCATTCGTCAACTTTTTTTATATTTATATTATTTATCCGCATTAATTCGCCGGTCTTTTTCCCGTTTGAATCAATTAAAGGGATAAGTCGACGTCTACGGACAATATCATGATAAGCAAGCATTGCAAGCTCATAGGCAAGCTCTGTTGTACTGTGAAAGAAATTTACATACAATATATATTCAGAACCGTAAGAGCTCAGTGTATCCGGTTTAAACTCTATTTCCGGCGACGGAAAAAATACTGACGGAACAATAAAGCTTTCCGGAATATTATGATAATACGGAGCAGGACTACCCGCAGAATCAAGTATAACCCTTATCACCGCTGCAAATTCTTTTTCAAGCATATGTCCCCCCTAACCAAAATAGCTGTTAATCCATTGCTGAAGCTTAGCTTCAATCAATCCGGGCAGCATTTTATCCAAAATTCTAAGCCCGCTTTCCCAGTAATGCGCCCCCTTGACCCAGTTTTGTTTCAACATCATGCCTGATTTTGCATTTTTGTTATAAACAAATGAAATTATTTTTCCTGTTTCGTCAAGAATGGTGTCACCCGGAACAAACCTCATTTTCTCGCCCTTTTTACAGGTCCAATGACCGTCGTTTACATAAGAAGCATATTCGACATTAGTTCCAACCTCAAGAGTTAGACCGTTGTCAGACAATTCCCAAACGGTTCCGCTGCTTCCTTTATGAAAACTATTGAGTAAAAGCCTTGTATCCATAACCTTGAGCCGTATTATCTCGTCCTCGATAATACGGAGAAACTCAAGACCGATACCTTCAAGAAACAGTGAAAGTTCCCGTTTAAACACACCGTTTCCAGCTCTTCTGCACTTTTCAAAGAACTCTTTCATTTCATCCGCTTCAAGCATTAAAGCGCCTCCTGCTCCTTTATTCGCTTTATATATACGAAAATGTGATGCCCACGAATATTTCTGGGCCTTTCTGCGGTATATTCAAGTCCTGAATTACAATCGACAATCCTGTCATTTATACGAATGTTTGTCCCGGCCGGCAACGTCAGTTTTATTTTTTCCCTTAGAATGTTCTGCGGCTGTTTCTGCTCGGTTTCGGCGTCAAGCGATTCGATTCCGAAATGACAGGGTATTTCTTTTTCATCCGGCTTATTATTATAATTAAAAACCGGAGAATCCGGCAGACCATAACCGGGAGAGTCTTTAGACTGTATCAAATGATATATATCGCATTTATGGTCTAAGAAATCAGCTAAAGCCATGTCAAAGCCTCCTTAACCGCACGATTACTCCATTTTTAGGCTTAACCCTTATGTATTCCTTTAGAAGCGGTTCTACATCAAGATTTTCAGCTCTTATTTCTTTGCTTTCGGCAGTATAACTATAATCGTCAAAGGTTTCCGATTTAAATTCCTTAGATGAAACAACCGTATTATAGCCGTAAGCCTCTGCTAAAAGAATTACGGCTGTTTTAACACTCTGAGGTATTCTCTCATATCCTGAAAAATCGTTGTTTGTATAAGAGATAACGTATTGCTCGGCCCTTGAAATATCAACGGCAATACGTTCATCTGTTCTTTCCTGAACCGCTTTTATATCAGAATAGTCCCTGACCTCCTCCGGCGTTGCCCACGGTCTTACCGCCATTACGTCACGCCCTATCAAAAAATCCGGTATTTAAAAGCCTTTCAGCCTCTTCTGCCGCCGCATATACCGGATTACCTTTTGTATATATCTTTCCTCCGCGCGTAAAGGACGCCCCTTTGACAAGCTTTATTCTTAAATTTTCTCGCTTCGAACTGTTTTCCCTTTCAACATCTTCCGCCGTATAAGAATCCCCGCCGTTTTTAATCGGATCATCAACGTCCTGATCAGTAGTACTATGGTTTTTTTCAACTGTTTTTTTAGCCATTTTTATCCCCCTCTTTACTCGGTTTTTTCAGATTCTCCTGAACCCGGCTCGCTTGAATTTGTAAAATTATCTCCGATTACAAGCGCGTCCGGATTGTTAATTTCCATATCGAAGTCAGCAAGAAGCGTATATTCATGTCTTGTCTTACGCGGTACAACATTATGATAAACCTCAAGGCTTTGACCGTAGATACCGTAAACAAAATTTTCATAAGGCGTAACTATCTGAATATTATCGGGGATAAACGCGACGGGCACAATCTCAAAGCCGTCGTAGCTTACGTTCTTACCGCCCGTAATAAGCGCGTCGCCAAGCGCGGTATTTCTCGCCTGAAGCTGCTGCTTGTATTTTCTGTTTACGGTCGGTGAACAGAATATCTTTATCTTGGATTTATCCTCTTCGGTATAAAGAGAATAATACTTATTCGGCATAGCGGCTAAAAGTCCCGGGAAAACCGTATTAAGATAATCAACGCTGTCTTCCGTATCAAATTTATGTACGTTCGCGTCATTCTTAGCAATTTTTATCCAGCCGTCGTTAATGCTTATAAAGTCGTCATCCGATTCCGATTCGTCTCCTAAGAACGCAAGCTCTACCGTATCGTTTGCAAACTGCTGTGCAAACATTCTTGCAAGCGTTGTGTTTACGCCATTTCCCTCGATGTTTTCTTTCATATACTGAAATGAAACATCATAAGGCATTATAACTCCGACCGCTTTAAGAGTCCGCCTTTTGTGTGTAACCGCACCCGTAGCCGGATTGTCTGAATTTTCCGCCTGACGTCTGAGGGCTCGCTTATTTACCTCTAAACTATCAAGATCTCTTGTGGTTTTTGCCATGGTTATGAAATCAACCTTTTTAAGAAAAGGCGAATAGTCCCTCATAAATGTAATAAATTGTTTTGACTGCTCCGCGTTCATCTTACCGCCGGTTCCCAATGAGGCCGTATCGGCTGCCGCTTTAGCTATGATACTTCTGTTATTCATAAAAAATCCTCCTTATACAAACATTCCTGAAAATACATCGTCTTCCTTTTCAACTGGAGCCGGCTCGTTATTTAGATTTGTAGCAATGCCCCTCGCTTTATATATAGGCTCCACAGCCTTTGCCAGCATTTCCGTTACTTCTTCTTTTGTTACGGGTTCCTCTTTCTTTTGTTCTGAAATCAATTTTTTTACCGTTTCAATAATAAACTTCTTTGTCTCATCGTCAACGCCATCGCTGTTATTTCCGCTGTTAGCCTTATTAACAGCTTCCTTTATAAGAGCCTCTACCTCTGCTTTTGTCATACTTTCCTCCATTTCCCCCGCTTTTATAAGCAGGCCGCAAGTGTTCTTGTATATGTTTTTAAGTTTTTCAATATTATTGCCGTTTAATATATCAGATTTTGTTATTTCAGAATTGCTTTCAAGAATATCTTTTACAATCTCGGCAAAATCTGCAAGGCTCTCCTTGATTTTATCAGAATCCGTTTCAATTCTGATTTCTCCAGTCGCTATATCGCGCTTAAACAACGTTTCCTGCAAACTATAAAAAGCAGCCCAGAATGCTTCTGATACGTCTCTTTGCTTGAATTTTTCTGCAACTTCGCCCTTCTCTACTACCTCAAAGCCGAACATCTTCGCTAGCTTTTTTATAAGACTACTACCTTCTGATTTACTTATGCGCTCCGGCTCCGTTTCCTCCTCTCTATACACTCCCTTTCCGCCCATTGAAAAGCCTGTGATTTCTCCCTTTTCTATGGATGACCAAACATCAGAATCGGATATTTCGACTGTCATAAGCCATGTTCCTTTTTTTATCTTTTCATTACCGATAGCTGAATCGGATTTAGCGACCATGCTTTCGACTACAACGGCGTTTTCAAATTTTTCAAAATTATGTTGCAGATCAATACCGTTTCCGTTTTTTGCAAACCACACGGCCGCTTTCTGAATTTCCTCCTCGGTCATAAAATCCCCCTGGGAATCCTCTACCATAGGCTCGTATACGATTCCCGTTACATAATGGTTTTCCTCATCCGTTTTGATGATTTTTCCATACGCCGAAAAGGATGCGCGCCCGTCGTTTTCCTTTGTTATAAGGAACGACTTTTTATTAGCCGCTTTATCAACAAGCGAAATAAACTGTATTTCCGCGTCTGTTATGCTCCTTGCCTTCTTGATTACATGCATTTTAACACCTCCAAAAAATATTTAAGCAGTTTTATGCCATGCTCAGGGCGCGGAGCGTTGACGTACGCTTCGGACGAGATATGCGGATCGCCTCCTTTCACTGTCTGCCTATAATCTTGCGTTTCATATGCTATCACCCCCAAATAGGTATAAAAATAACGCTCCGACTATTGCCGAAACGCTTAACAAGCTATTTTCTTAACATTCGTTACTTCTATGAAGCTTTTTATCCGGTCGTAACCCCAGCCGCAATTAATCAAAGACGACACGAGCATTTCCATGCTTTCTATATCTCTGAGCTGTTCCGCTGTAAAACAATCGCGGAGATTATCTTTTTTGGGAATACCGTAATACTCTCTCAGCTTATTGGCGTTCATGCCGAACAAAACCTTGTAAATGCAGTTTGTATATGTCGAATACGCATGACCGCGCATTCTTTCGTTTTCAGTAGACTGCTGCAAGGCTTTCGTGAGCGACTGCCTGACTGCGATCCCCTTTTCTCGTTCTATAAGCTTGCCCTTAAGAATATTTTCCATGACTTCAAACTGATTTATATAAGCCTCTTTAAAAGCGTCAGCTTTTTTGCCTGTGTAGCCCATTACCAAAAATGAGAATCCATTTTTTGTCATGTAATAGCACGGCTGTTTACGGCCTTGCTCATTAATGTATGTCGACTCCGCAAAATTGCGGAGTCGGAATTTGTCTGAACAGCCAAGATTACGAATAGATTTCAGCACATCATCATGACGTTTCTCAAACGTCTCCGCTACATCAAGACTGCTTACAACAGTTACTTCCTGCTTGTTGATTTTCGATACTTCTACTAGCATAGTAATAATCCTTTCAGTTATTTTATTTTTGGGTATAAAAATAGCGCATACCTTTAGGCATACGCTGATTTGTATTAAATTGTGATATAACTAAACCGCCT
>UPZA01000023.1 GCA_900538575.1 uncultured Ruminococcus sp. | reverse complement strand
TAAACGAAGCCTTTTGCGGACGAAGCGATTTTTTGTATTCTGTCCTTTGAGGTCGGAGTCACAAGACTTATTGAAATTATATTATGATTATCTGCAAAGGGCTGAATTTCTTCCTTTTCTTCATACGGCATATCGGGAACTATAACTCCGTCAATTCCTATTTCACCGCATATTTCAAAAAATCTTTCTGTTCCGAAACCGAAAATAGAATTAAGATAGAGCATAAGAACTAAAGGAATATCAGTTTTTTTTCTTATTCTTTTTATCATATCAAAAATTCCCGCAAGAGTAGCTCCGCCTGAAAGCGCCCTGATACTCGCAGCCTGTATTACGGGACCTTCTGCGATAGGATCGGAAAACGGGACTCCAAGTTCTATTATATCGGCGCCCGCTCTTTCCATTTCAAAAACCGCCGTTTCCGTAGCTTCATACCCGCCGTCTCCGCAGGTTACATACGTTATAAGAGCTTTTTTTCCCTGATTTTTAAGTTCGTTGAATTTTTTTTCTATTCTATTCATTGATATCTACCCCTCTGTATCTTGCAATCTGGTAAACGTCTTTATCTCCTCTGCCAGAAAGGTTTATTACCATTATTTTATCCTTATCCATTTTAGGCGCAATTTTCATAGCGGCTGCAACTGCATGAGCCGATTCAATTGCCGGTATAATGCCTTCTGTTCTGGAAAGATATTCAAATGCGCAAACAGCCTCTTCGTCCGTTACGGCAACGTAATCAGCCCTGCCGGATTTATAAAGATTTGCATGTTCAGGGCCAATACCGGGATAATCAAGACCTGCCGATATGGAATAAACCTCGTCTATCTGACCTTCATAATTTTGCAGAAATATAGATTTCATGCCGTGGAAAATTCCGTCTCTTCCCATTGTTAGAGTAGCGGCATGCATTTTAGTTTCAACTCCCTTTCCGGCAGCCTCTGCGCCGACCAGACGTACGCTTTTGTCTTCGATAAAGTCATAGAATGCGCCGATAGCGTTCGAGCCTCCTCCGACGCAGGCAATAACGCAGTCGGGAAGCCTATTTTCAGCTTTAAGAATTTGTTCCTTAATTTCTTCGCTTATTATTTTTTGGAAATCGCGTACCATTTGAGGGTACGGGTGAGGGCCCATTGCAGATCCGATAAGATAGTAAGTTGTTTCAATATTTGTTGCCCAATCCTTCATAGCTTCGTTTACGGCGTCCTTAAGCGTTTTAGTACCGCTTTCAGCGGCAGTTACCTTAGCGCCTAAAAGCTGCATACGGTAAACGTTGAGGGATTGCCTTTCCATATCGACAGTTCCCATATATATTTCGCATTCCATACCGAATAAAGCCGCCGCAGTGGCGGTGGCGACACCGTGCTGACCGGCGCCGGTTTCCGCTATAACACGCTTTTTACCCATTTTTTTGGCAAGCAGTATTTGTCCGAGTACGTTGTTGATTTTATGAGAGCCCGTATGGTTTAGATCCTCTCTTTTAATGTATATTTTAGCTCCGCCGAGATCTTTGGTCATTTTATCTGCATAATACAGCATGGACGGTCTTCCGGCGTAGTCCTTATAAAGAGCCTTAAGCTCCTCCTGAAAATCCCTATCGTTTTTATAAAATTCATAAGCCTTTTCAAGCTCGCAAACGGCGTTCATTACTGTTTCAGGTACATACTGTCCGCCGTAAATACCAAATTTACCTTTTTTATTCAAGGTTTACACTCCTAACTATATTGATTATATTTTTAATTTTTTCTCTGTCCTTAAAACCATCAGTTTCAACGCCGCCTGAAATATCCACTCCATCAGGTGAAACCTGACTTATGACGCGCTTTATGTTACCGCAGCTTAAACCGCCCGCAATAAAAAACGGCGTTTTAAATCGAGCCTTGTTAATAATTTCCGTATCTGCTGTTTTTCCGGTTCCGCCGTAGCTGTCCGGTGAAAAAGCGTCAAGCAGGAGCATATTCGCTCCAATGTTGTCTGCTTTTTCTATATCATATTGATTTCTGACTCTTACGGCTTTCCATATATCGCATTTTACCTTACTTTTAAGCTTTTGTAAATAGCTTATATTCTCGTCTCCGTGAAGCTGAATAACGTCGAGTCCGACAGTTTTTTGTATTTCCGCTGTTCTTTCAATAGGACAGTTCACAAAAACGCCGACTGCTTTTATTTCCTGGGAAAGCATTTTTTTTAATTCAGCCGCATTTTCAGCAGTTATACGGCGTTTCGATTCAGCAAATACAAATCCGATATAATCGGGTTTGAACTCATTTACATAGATTATATCTTCAGGACGTCTGATTCCGCAGATTTTTATAATCATACGTCTTTCCTCAGCATGTTTAATGTTTCAGATATATTTTCGCTTCTCATCAGAGATTCGCCTATCAGAACGGCGTCCGCTCCGCAGTTTTTCACAAAAATCATATCTGCATTGAGGGAAATACCGCTTTCTGAAACGATCGCGCAGTCTTCAGGTATCATCGACGCAAGCTTTCTGGTGTTTTCAAGGCTTACTTCAAAGGTTTTAAGATTCCTGTTGTTTATGCCCACTATCTTTGGAGAGCATTTAAGTATGTTATTTAATTCCGTACTGTTATGGGCTTCGAAAAGGCAATGCATTCCTAAGCTGTCAGCAATATATTTGAACTTAAGCATTGTATCGGTATCCAGTATAGCAGCGATCAGTAAAACGGCGTCGGCTCCGATTGCTCTTGCCTCGTAAATCTGATATTCGTCAAAAATAAAATCCTTACGCAATATGGGTATATCAACTGCCGTTCTTATATTTTTCAAATAATCGCTTTTTCCCTGAAAGAAAAATTCCTCAGTTAAGCAGGATATAGCGTCGGCGCCTGATTTTTGATAGCTGACCGCTATGTCAACCGGATTGAAGTTTTCTTTTATAACAGATTTTGAAGGAGAGGCTTTTTTCACTTCTGCAATAACGGAAAGCTTATTTCCTTTAAGCGCTGAATAAAAATCCTTAACAGGAGTTTTTATTTCTAAAGCTCTTTTTTTAATTTGTTTTAGCGGCGCTGAGGATTTTTCTCTTTCCAGTTGTATTTTTCTTTTTTCTATTATATCGTCAAGTATCATATCGCACCTCAGTATTTATTGGAATATTCAATAAGCTGCTGCAGCTTCGAATACGCCCATCCGCCGTCTATGGACGCTTTGGCAAGATTTATTCCTTCTGATATATTGTCGGCTTTTCCGGCGATATAAAGAGCGCAGCCTGCATTGAGCAAAACTATGTCGCGTTTGGCGCCCTTAATTTTTCCTTTAAGAATTCCAAGTGTGATTTTGGCGTTTTCTTCCGAGGTGCCTCCGACAATTTCATTTTTGTCTGCAAGCTTCATTCCGTAATCCTCGGGATTTATTTCGTAGCTTGAAATTTTACCGTTCATTATTTCGCATACGGAAGTTGTATCAGAAATTGATATTTCGTCCAGTTTATCATTTCCATATATAAGCATAGCTCTTTTTATTCCCAGATTTATAAGAACTCCTGCCATAAGCTCAAGAAGAGATCTGTCATAGACGCCAAGAAGGATATAATCTGTATTTGCCGGGTTTGCAAGGGGGCCGAGTATATTAAAAACGGTTCTTATTCCAAGCTCCCGTCTTGCCGGACCGACATACCTCATTGAACCGTGGTAGTTTTGAGCAAACAGAAAAGATATGCAGATGTTGTCAATCATATTTTTAGCCTGTTCCGGAGATGAAGATATTTTTACTCCCAGACTTTCAAGAACATCGGCGGCTCCGCTTTTGCTTGAAACGCTGCGGTTTCCGTGTTTTGCTACCTTTGCTCCGCAGCCGGCTATAACAAACGAGGAGGTAGTGGAAATATTAAATGTATTTGCAAGATCTCCGCCCGTTCCTACTATATCGACAGCGTCCCGGCAGCCTTCGACTGTTTTGGCTTTTTCTCTCATTATTTTTGCGAAACCGGTTATCTCGTCCACAGTTTCGCCCTTTATTCGCAAAGCCGTTAAAAATCCGGCAATCTGAGCGTCCGTAGCCTCTCCGTTCATTATGATATTCATAGCCTGCATTGCTTCGTTGCACGTAAGATTGATTCCGTCGGCAGCCTTGGCAATGAACGGCTTGAGTAATGTTTTAGGCATTTCAGGCTCAGGTATGTTTTCTTTGTTTAGTTCAATATTATTAATGGTATAAAGAAAATTTCTTATAATAATTTTACCGTGCGGCGTAAGAATTGATTCTGGATGAAACTGCAATCCAAAGGTTTTATGCTCCTTATGCTCGACCGCCATTATCTGGCCGGAGGAGTCGTATGCGGTAACTGTCAGGCAATCGGGGAGGGAAGCGTGTTCGGCTATAAGCGAATGATATCTTGCCGCTTCAATAGTTTCTGGAAGCTCTTTAAAAATTGCAGATGAATCGCTGATTTTAATCAAACTTGATTTTCCGTGCATTAGCTCGTCGGCTCTGATGATTTTTCCACCGAACGCTTCGCATATAGCCTGATGTCCCAGACAGATACCTAATATCGGCAGTTTACCGGAAAATCTTTTGATTATTTCAACTGAGATTCCGGCGTCCTTAGGGTATCCGGGACCGGGTGAAATAATAATTGCCTGCGGCGACAGCTTCTCAATTTCTTTAATAGTAATGCAGTCGTTTCTTACTACTTTAATATCACTGCTTAGTTCTCCGATAAATTGGTAGAGATTATAAGTGAAAGAATCATAATTATCTATCATTAAAATCATAATGCCGACGCCTCCTTGACTGCGTTTATCATAGCCAACGCTTTGTTTTTTGTTTCCTCAAACTCTTTTTCCGGGACTGAATCACGGACTATCCCTGCGCCGGCCTGGACATACGCTTTGTTATTTTTAAAAAGTACTGTTCTGATTGCTATACATGTGTCAATATTTCCGTCGAATCCGATATAGCCGATTGTTCCGCCGTAAAGACCTCTGCGCTTATTCTCAAGCTCGTCGATTAGCTCCATAGCCCTTATTTTTGGAGCCCCTGAAAGAGTTCCGGCGGGAAGTACCGCCAGTAACGCGTCCAGAGCCGTTTTATCCTCTCTTAGCTCTCCTTTGACGTCAGAAACAAGATGCATAACCTTTGAATATTTTTCTGTTTTCATAAAGCTGGTTACTTCAACGCTTCCGAATTTTGATACTTTACCTACATCATTTCTGCCAAGGTCGACCAGCATTGTATGTTCTGCTCTTTCTTTAGAGTCTTCATTGAGACGCTTTTCAAGCTGCTTATCCTCTTGTTCATTTTTACCCCTGGGCATAGTTCCGGCAATCGGCTTTGTTTTAACGATTCCGTCCTTTACGCTCACAAGCATTTCAGGAGAGGAACCGGCTATGCTGTATGAGCTGCTTTTGAAATAATATAGATATGGAGAAGGATTTGTGGCTCTGAGAAGCCTGTAAACGTTAAAGCTTTCAGGAGGATTTTCGATTTCAAATCGCTGAGAAAGTACTATCTGAAATATATCGCCGTTTACAATATGCTCTTTTGCTTTGTTTACATTTTCAATAAATTGCTCCTTTGAGATATTAGAGCTGACTTCAAAATCTTTTAGCTTACCCGGGGAATGCGGTCTTTCAAAGTAAGAATTTATTTTGTCTTCAAGCTTTTTAAAGCGGTTCAGAGCTTCACTATACTGTTTTTCAATATTTCTGTCAGCTTTGATGTTTTTTATAATAATAACCTTGCTGTTCAAATGATCGTATGCTATAAGCTCGTCGTAAAGAAACAAATGACAGTCCGGCATATTAACGTCGTCCGGAGGAACATTTCTGAGACTCGGCTCGGCGTATCTTACGGTATCATATCCGAAGTAGCCTACTAATCCTCCGGTTAAATTAGGAGCGTTTTTAAGCCTGGGAGACGTATAGTTTTGCAATATTTTTCCTAAATATTCTACCGGATCGGTAATTTTTTTGGACGTTGTTCCGCCTTCGCTGAATGTATAGGCGTCGCCCTTATTGATAATGACTTCCATAAGTGGATTTATGCCTATAAAAGAATATTTACCCCATTGCTCACCGTTGCTTACAGATTCAAGAATAAAAGCGTTTTCTTCTCCTCTTTGCAAAGCCTTGAAAATATGAATTGGCGTAAATGAATCCGACATGATTTCATAAAAAATCGGATGTACCTTATAACCTTCAATATTTTTCTTTAACTGTTCAATATCTGGGTAAATCATAACAGAATACTCCTTTTCTGAAACTTGGCACGGTATGATTTGCGTTTAAGGCAACAAAAAATGCCTACCGTCCTAAAAGGGACGATAGACATCGTGGTGCCACCCAATTTCAAAAGCAGAAAAAATTAAATTCAAACTGCTTTTCTTTTTCGGATACGCAGGCCAGAAGCCATAAATACCCTACCCCTGTAACGTGGGGAAAACGGCGATAGATACTCAAATTAATCTTTCACTATGCTTCTCACAAATCCATTCATCAAACAGCGTATGCACCGAAATCGCACCAACATTCGGCTCTCTGCAGCATCGTTTTGCCGATTACTTACCTTTGCTCTTCGAATTTAAAAATATTATGCTATTATTATAATACAGATAATTTTTTTTGTCAAGGGGTTAAATAAAAAATTCTTTATGCTTTTATAATATGCTTTTAAAGCAGTAAATGTTACCGTATTAAACTATGGATGTTCTAAACGCAAAGAGTACGGCATAGAATTTTATAACGGAAAAGGAAGTGAAGAATCATGAACTGTAAACAGAATATTTCAAAACTGAAGAATTATTTTCCTCCGAAAATCGGACAATCCTTATTAATGATGTCTTGCTTTGACGATATTCATGAGATCAGAATGAGAGTCAACCGCCCCTTGGGAATAGTTTCATACGGAACGGAACGGTTTCTTACTGGCAGGGGAGGGGTTACGGATTATTCTGAAATGTGCGTTCCGGTTACGCCCGAGGATATGGAATATTCCTTCAGAGCGGTCTGTGACTATTCAATACATAGCTATAAGCGGGAAATATCAGAGGGCTTCATAACTCTTGAGGGCGGAAACCGAGTAGGAATATGCGGAACTGCCGTTACTGAAAACGGCAAAATAGAGACTCTTAAATATATAAGCGGTCTTAATTTCAGAATCTCAGGACAGGCTTACGGATGCGCCGATGAAATATATAATAAATGTTTCTGCTCAGGACTTAAAAGTCTACTTATTATCGGACCTCCTATGAGCGGAAAAACTACTGTAATAAAGGATTTATGCAGAATACTGGGCGGAAGATACAGAATTTCTGTTATTGATGAAAGAGGGGAAATAGGAGCCGTTTATCATGGAGTGCCTCAGAATAATGTGGGAAGAATGACGGATGTTTTCGACGGATATCCAAAATCCAAAGGAATTTTGACGGCTGTACGCGTTATGTCGCCGGATATTGTAGTTTGTGACGAGATTGGAGGAGAAGAGGATTGTTCGGCTCTTCTAAGCTCGTCTAATACAGGAGTCAAGGTTATTGCGTCGGTGCACGGCGGAGGGTTGCGGGATGTTATTAAAAGAAAGAATATAGATGAGATAATAAAAAACGGAATATTTGAATGCTTTGCTACGCTTGGGACGGGAAGAAATGTAGGCAAAGTAATAAAATATGAGAAAGCGGGAGAAGTATATGCTTAGGCTTACAGGTGTTCTTCTTATTTTTCTTGCATTCAGTTCTATCGGTATGAATATATCTTCAGGAATTAAAAGAAAACTTGAAAGACTTATTTTATTCAGGAAGATGACTGACGAGATAGCTACTCTAATCAGATACCGCAGTCTTACTGTAAGAGAAATTATATTGCTGCTTGGCGATAATGATCTATATAACGATATAGGATTTCTGCATACGGGAAAATATTGTGATAAAAGCAAGCCGGCAGGTGAAATATGGGTTGAAAGCGTAATGTCCGATTTCAGTCTCAGTCAGGAGGAAAAAAAGATATTAGCGCAGCTTGGAACGCAGTTAGGGACTACTGATACGCAGGGGCAGCTTTCAGTTTTAGCCGTATTTAACGAAAATATAGGTTCAATGATTGAAAAGCAAACTGAAAAATATGCAGTTAAGGGTAAGCTCTGCCGTTCAATGGGCATACTTGCCGGAGCTATGGCGGGTATTCTTATAATTTAGTAAAGGAATGATAAAAAATGGACGTTGATCTGATCTTTAAAATTGCGGGAATAGGGATTATAGTCGCTGTGCTGAACCTTGTTTTAAAGCGTGCCGAGCGTGAGGAGCAGGCTATGATGACTACGCTTGCAGGGCTGATAGTAGTACTGATGATGATTATTGACAGCATCAGCGGCTTGTTTGATACTGTTAAAACGGTATTTGGACTATGGTAGGAGATATTGCATCCGTATGCGGTTTGTGCATATGCGCTTCCCTAATGTGCAAAATAACGGAAAAACATTCAAAGGAACAGACTGTGCTGCTTGTTATCGCCGTTACGGCGATGATTTTCTTCAATGCTGCCGACGGACTGCCGGCAGTTTTGGAGAAGATGGATACGCTAATGGAATATTCGGGACTTGAAAAGGATTATGTCAGTATACTTTTTAAAGCGCTGGGCGTATGCTGGCTAACTCAGTTTGCGTCTGACATATGCCGTGACTGCAATGAAGCCGCTATTGCTTCGGCAGCGGAAATTTTCGGGAAGCTTCAGCTTGTTATATTGGCTATACCGCTTTTTGAAAGTCTGATTGACATATTAACGGTGATACTGGAATGAAAAAGCTTATATTAATAGTGATTTTATTTTTCTGTACGAGCTTGACGGCTTACGCGGATTTTTCTGCTGCCGATGAATTATATTCTGCAAGCGGAGCCGAAGAGCTTTACGCGGGAGAAACTCTTGAGGATTACGGTATCAGTTTTGAGAACCCTTCAAGCATACTTTCTGTTACTCCTGCGGAGCTATGGAAACTGATTAAAAATACGGTAATAAGCAAAGTAACCGCTCCGTTAAGGCTTCTTGTATCTTTGGGAATAGTTGTGGTACTGACGGCGCTTGCTGAAAGTCTCGGAGACACGGTCAAAAAAGGGGGTACGGCAAAGGTTTATGAGCTTGTATGCGTTTTGGCGGGAGTTGCCGCCGTTTCAGCGCCTATTTGCGAGGTTTTGGCAAATTCGGCGGAGGCTCTGGAGGACGGCGCTGATTTTATGAATTGTTTTGTACCGGTTTTTGCGGGAATCGCCGCTGCCGGAGGACATATAACCTCGGCTACAGGCTATAACGTTCTGGTTCTGACGGTATCGGATATTGCTATTCAGGCGGCAAACGGTATTCTTATGCCATTGCTTAGCATGTGTTTGTGTCTTGCAATTGTCGACGCGTCGTGCAGCGCTGTTTCGCTTAAGGGAATGCTTGACGGGGTGAAAAAGCTCGTTACCTGGGGACTCGGTCTTATAATGACCGTATTTACAGGCCTGCTGTCTATTCAGAGCATAGTCGGTTCGTCAGCGGATACTCTGGGTTCGAAAACGGCTAAATATGTTATATCCAATTGTATTCCGGTAGTCGGCGGAGCGGTTTCAGACGCATATTCAACAGTCAGGGGCAGCATTGCGCTGCTAAGGAACGGAGTAGGAAGCATAGGAATCGCCGCCCTTGCGGTTATGCTGCTGCCGCCTGTCATTTCTCTGGCTCTTTACAGGATTTCGGTGTCGGCCGCTTCCGCGGCGGCAGATATATTCGGAGCACAGAAGCTTTCAAGACTGTTTGGAAATATAGGAGCCGTGTTATCGGCGGCAATGGGCGTTCTTGTTTGCTTTACTCTTATGTTTATAATTTCTACCGCTATAATAATGACGGTATGCACAAATACGGCATGACGATAAAAACGAAGGATAAGGAGGTTATTTTGGAGCTTCTTAAAAAAGTGATACTTTCCGCTTGCTTTTTGAGTGTGGTTATATCTCTTGCCGATTCTATAAAACCCGGCGACAGATTTTCACGGCAGCTTAAGCTTATATTTTCACTGATATTCATTTCAGGAATCATTACTTCCGCCGCAAACGGAAATTTCAGCTTTGATCTGCCGGTAGCCGCCGACGTAGGGGAACTTGAAAATTACAGCGATATGTCGGAAGCGGCGGATAACGCTATGATGTATTCGGCTGAGCAGTCGGTTATCGACGAGATTGGACGTATTCTGACAGCGCAGGGGATAAGCTATGAAAAAATTACCGCAAACATTAATATGGAAGCAGACGGCGGCATAATTATTAATGAGATAGGTTATTGCGGGGCGGAATATGAAAGGGCATGCAGTATTATAAGAAGCAGCTTAGGAGAAGTTGAGGTGAGCCTCGTTGGTGGATAAGATAAGCGGAATATTCAAGAGCGCCGGAACAAAGCTGATTGTTATTCTCGGACTTGCAGGTATGGCGCTGATATTATTTTCGGATTTTATTATTCCGGATAAGGAAGCCGTAAAGCAGGAAGCCGCTTCGGACGACGTGCTTACAGATTACGAAAGCTACGTTAAGGAAATGGAGCAGCGTTTAAAAATCACTCTTGAAAAAATAGACGGAGTAGGTAAAGCAGATGTTATGATAACAGCCGCCGGAAGCGGCGAGTATATTTATGCTAAGGATGAAAAAGTCGATACTGACAGCGAGAGCGTTTCAAAAGATGAAAAATATGTAATTATCGGAGGAAACGGTCAAAAACAGGCGTTGGTGAGAAAAATAGGTAATCCGGAAATTAGCGGCGTGGTAGTTGTTTGCGAAGGAGGTGAAAGCAGCGTTGTAAAAGAAAAGGTTTACAATGCAGTAGCCGCCGCGTTTAATATTCCGTCACAGAAAATTTTTGTTGCGGGTTCTAAATAGCCAAAAATTATTAAAGGAGAAATACTTATGAAAAAACCTTCAGTTATTATCGGAAAAAAGCAGATAATTCTTACATGCATGACGTTGATGCTTGGTATTGCAGTATATGTAAACTATGCGCTTTCTGACGGAAGCGTAATTGAAAAAGAAGCTAAGACTGCCAACGGCGAAATAAGCGCCGTTATGGATAACGAGGCGGCTACCGGAGAAGCCTCTGATGAAAATAAGTCGGAGGACGCCGAAGCTGAAAACTACGGTGAGAGCAAATTTGTAAACGGTGAAAGCGCAGAAGATTATTTCGCTCAGGCAAGGCTCGAAAAAATGACTAACCGAGACGAAGCCGTTCAGACCTTGCAGACTATAATGGGCGGCGGAGACATTACGGAAGACGAGATGGTAACGAACGCCTTGCAGGCGGTAGAGGTTTCTAAGCTGATTGAAAGCGAGGGAAATATCGAATCTCTTGTCAAGGCTCAGGGCATCGAGGACTGCGTTGTTTACCTTGACGGCGAGAGCGCTAAGGTGGTTGTAAAATCCGCCGGTCTTGATAAAGCTCAGGCCGCGGCAATTAAGGATATAATTTTAGGCGAGGTTACGATTCCGGCAGAAAATATCCGGATATTTGAAGTAAAATAATTAAAGCTTAATAAATGCAGTGCGGAAAATTCAGCGGATATTATTTATACATAATAAATTAGCTAAAAGCACAATAAACCGTCTTAGTTTTAATGCGGTAATAATTGTGCAAAATAACGAAATTTCTATGTGTTTAATATGCGCTTTGCCGAATGGCGTGAATTTTTTCGCACTGTTTTTTTAATTTTGCATATATTTTAGGCTGTGAAACGGTTGTTTATTCTGAAATTTGTGGTATAATGTATATATGTGATTTTAAAAATTTAAGTATCAGTCACTGCGAATATAGTTTGCCTGCGTTATCAGCAGGGAAGAATTTTTACGAGAGGATTACAGGAATGAACACCAAAGATAAGGAGTGCAAGGGATCTCTTAAGGTTTCAGAGGACGTTATTTCAAAAATTGCCGCCACGGCGGCTTCGGAAACTGAGGGAGCGTTCTGCGGGGAAGACAATGTTTTTGTAAGGTATTCCGGAGGTGCGGCAGAAATAAATATAGAGCTGAGTCTTAAAGAGGGAGTCCGGGCTGTATGCTGTGCGGAATCAGTTCAGGAGGCCGTAAGGAACGACGTGCAGAATATGACGGGAATAACTGTTTCAAGAGTGAACGTTAAAATATGCGGACAGGTTTAAATCATCGGAACGGAGAAATATATGACAAGAAGAGAAATTAGGGAGTGCGCGTTTTATATTATTTTTGAAAGCTCATTGAGAGACGATCCGGTTGAAGAGCTGTATAAGCTTGCCGAAGATATCGGGGAAATTGAAATCGGAGATAAGGTAAAGGAAATCGTGAACGGCGTGTTGGAGCATAAGGAAGAAATTGATAATATAATTTCACTTTATAGTACTAAAAGAACAATTTCAAGAATACCTAAGGTAAGTCTTGCTATTTTGAGAATAGCTGTTTATGAGGCTCTTTATGATGAATTGACTCCCGTAAACGCCGCTATAAGCGAAGCGGTTTTGCTGTCACAGGCATTCTCCTATAAGGAGGATACGGGCTTTGTAAACGGAGTTTTAAGCTCCTTTGCAAAAAATATTTCGGAGGAGAAATCCTTAAATGCCTGAATTTTTAGGATTTGACACAAGCAATTATACTACCTCGGTCGCGGTATTCAACAGCACGGACGGAAGTATAAGGCAATCAAAGAGACTTTTGCCTGTTAAGGAAGGTCATTCCGGACTAAGGCAGAGCGACGCGCTGTTTCATCATATTAATCAGTTGACCGGAGTATCCGAAAAGATTCTGAAAGACTTAAGCGATGTTAAGGCGGTCGGGGTTTCAGCATTTCCGAGAAATATTTCCGGTTCTTATATGCCATGTTTTCTTGCAGGTAAAACTGCTGCTGAAATGATCGCCGCAGTCTGCGGTTCGGAAATAGTTTATACTTCGCATCAGATCGGACATATAGCGGCCGCCCTTTATTCGTGCGGCAGGCTGGATTTGATTAAATATCCGTTCATAGCGTTTCATGTGAGCGGAGGTACGACCGATTGTCTTTACTGCATTCCGGATAAAGACGATATTATTAAAGCGGAGCTTATATATACATCGCTTGATCTGAAGGCCGGTCAGGCGGTAGACCGTACAGGACTTATGCTTGGCTTGAATTTTCCGTGTGGCAGAGAGCTTGAGCAGCTTGCGGAAAAAAGCGACGCTGTTTTCAATATAAAGCCTTTCATAAAGGATGGTAACTGCTCTTTTTCGGGCGTGGAAAATAAGTGCGGGAGAATGCTCGAAAATAATTTGCCTCCTGAGGATATAGCAAAATACTGTCTTATATATGTAGGCATGTCTATTTTAAGCATGGCTGAGGAAGCGGTAAAAAAATATGGCAAGCTTCCGATGATTTTTGCGGGAGGCGTTATGTCCAATAAACTTATTAAAAATATAATACTATCAAAATATGACGCTTTTTTTGCGGAGCCGGAATTTTCTTGCGATAATGCTGCAGGGGTTTCGGTTATAGCTTATGAAAAATACAGAAGGCAAAATAAATTATGTTGATATTAACAGTTTCACAGCTTAACAGATATATATCGTTTAAAATCAAAGACGATAAAAAGCTAAACGGCATTCTTTTAAAGGGCGAGATTTCTAACTTTAAGGCGCATAGATCCGGTCATTTTTATTTTACCTTAAAAGACGGCGAAAGCTCTTTGAAGGCGGTAATGTTTCGAAGCTATTCAGAGAGGCTGAAATTTATGCCTCAGGACGGCATGAGCGTAATAGTTATGGGAAGCGTATCAGTTTTTGAACGGGACGGTATTTATCAGATATACGTTACTGATATACAGCCGGAGGGCGCAGGCGCCGTAAGCGTAGCTGCAGAGCAGCTTAAGGAAAGATTAAGAAGTCGGGGTATATTTGATCAGAGTCATAAAAGACCGCTTCCGTATATGCCTGAAAAAATAGGTATTGTAACCTCCTTATCCGGCGCCGCTTTACAGGATGTCATAAATATTCTTTCAAGGCGGTATCCTGTGGGGGAGTTATGTGTTTTTCCGGCAGTGGTGCAGGGTGAAAATGCTTCGGATTCCATTTGCAGAGGTATAATTGCCGCCGGTAGATCCGGCTGCGACGTATTAATTGTAGGACGCGGAGGAGGTTCGATGGAGGATCTCAGCGCTTTTAATACGGAAAAGGTTGCTATGTGTATATATAATAGCAGTATACCTGTAGTTTCCGCCGTAGGTCATGAAACGGACTTTACCGTATCCGATCTTGCTGCGGATATGAGGGCTCCTACGCCTTCGGCTGCGGCAGAGCTGGTTTCGCCGTCTAAAGAGCAGTTGTCTAATAATATAGATTATTGTATAAAGCGTATGCGCAGCAGCGTATTGAGAATAATAACGTTAAAGCAAAACTCTTTTGATCGTATCGTCGTACGACTGGAGACTGACTCTCCGCAGCATTCGCTTGCGTTGGACGAAAAAAATCTAACGGCTATGTTAAATCGTCTTGGATCTGCTTATCGCTCTTTGCTTGCAGAGTATGAAAAAAGGTTTGCAGAGGTCTTGTCAAAGATTGAAGCTATGAGTCCGCTCAGCGTTTTGGGGAGAGGCTATTCCCTTGCTTATAAGGATAAAAAAATACTTTTTAATACTGAAGGCTTGAAAATAGGAGATAATGTTGATATAATGCTTTCAGAGGGTAAATTCAGCGCCTGTGTTACAAATATTACGATTAGCGGAGAAAATGAGTAGTGTATGGGATCGAACTTATATGTTTCGGACTGATTCTGTAATATAATAAAAATTATCAGAATTGCTTCAATTAACGGCGTTAAACTGATTAATGATAGCTTAGAGGTGGTATAATGACTTTTGAGGAAAATATGAATTCGCTTTCTGAAATAGTGAAGCAGCTTGAAAAGGGCGATTTGCCTTTAGAGAAATCTGTAGAGCTTTATGAAAACGGAGTGAAGCTTGCGGCTGAGTGCCGGAACGAGCTGGAAAGGGCAAAGCTGAGAATAACACGACAGGAGGAAGAGCTAAATGAATCAGGCCGCTGAGGATAGACTGAAAGAATATACGGAATTTGTTGAAACAGCTATCAGAGCATACAGTCTTGAAAAAAGGCTTGGGTTACAGAAAAGCGTTGCTAATGCAATGGATTATTCTTTAGAGGCGGGCGGCAAAAGAATACGTCCTGTTCTTGTTCTGGAGTTCTGCCGGATTTGCGGAGGAAATTGGAAAAATGCGGTTTCAGCAGCATGCGCTATTGAAATGATACATACCTTTTCTTTGATTCATGATGATCTTCCCTGTATGGACAATGACGATTACAGACGCGGAAAGCCGTCCTGTCATAAAAAATTCGGCGAAGCAAGAGCTGTTTTAGCCGGAGACGCATTGGCTATACGTCCGTTTGAAATAATTGCCGGAGCGGATAATCTTGATTATGAAAAACGCGTCGGGCTTATTGCTGAACTTTCTCGTTTTTCCGGAGCCGAGGGTATGATCGGCGGACAGATTATAGATATGGAAAATGAAGAGCGCGATCATGTAAGCGCCGATAATTTAAGATATATGTATTCGCTGAAGACAGGCGCTCTTATAAAAGCTTCCTGTAAGATGGGATGTATATGCGCCGGGGCAGACGATAATAAAATAAGTCTGGCAGAGGAATACGCGGAATATCTCGGCGCCGCGTTTCAGATAATAGACGATATACTTGACGTCACAGGCGACAGCAGTCTGCTTGGGAAGCCGGTGGGAAGCGACAGTCAGGAGAATAAAACAACCTTTGTAACTGTATACGGCTTGGAAAAAGCAAAGGAAGAAGCGGAAAAATATACGAATATGGCAGTTGATATACTTGACAGGTTTGACGACAGTATTTTTTTGAAAGAGCTGACATGCTTTTTGCTTGACAGGAGATTTTGATTTAAATCTGAAAGAGGTTGTGTTATTATGGTATATAATCCCGTTCTGATTGCCGGCGCAGCGGCTTGGGCGGCGGCGCAGGTATTAAAAGTAATAATCAATGCGATTAAAGGAAACGGGTTTATGCCTGAACGCTTTTTTGGTTCCGGAGGCATGCCCAGCGCGCATTCTTCCACAGTATGCGCGGCTTCAGCGGCGGCGTTCAGGGTATGCGGAGGAGATTCGCCTGTATTTGCATTGGCAGCTTTGATTACGATAATTGTTGTTTATGATGCGTTAAACGTAAGGTATGCTGCCGGCCTTCATGCCAGAGAGCTTAATATAATTCGGAGGGAGCTGAAAGCTAATAAGCTATTAAGCGAAGCCTCGTTTAAAAAATTTTCAGGAAAGGATTTTAAGGAATTGCTTGGACATACTCCGGCAGAGGTTTTAGGGGGTATTGCGCTTGGAATTCTGGTAGGGGTTTTAATTCCTGTTTCAATATAAAAATATGAAGAAAAATAATCATGTTGCGCTGGATGCGCTTGATTTGCCGTATGATCTTAAAAAGCTTGATATTGATCAATGCAAACAGCTTTGCGGAGAGATAAGAGATATACTGGTTGAAACGGTATCAAAAAACGGAGGGCATTTGGCTTCTAATTTAGGCGTAGTGGAGCTTACTATGGCTATTCACAGAGCTTTTAATTCTCCGGAAGATAAAATAGTATGGGACGTGGGGCACCAGTCATATACTCACAAGCTTCTTACTGGACGTCTTGAACGTTTTCACACTATCAGAAAAGAAGGCGGAATATCTGGGTTTACTAAACCGACTGAATCGGTTCATGACGCGTTTATCAGCGGACACAGTTCAACGTCTATTTCGGCTGCCTATGGTATAGCGAAGGCAATGAAGCTTGACGGCAGGGACGACTATGTTGTGGCTGTGACGGGAGACGGCGCGCTTACCGGAGGAATGGTTTATGAGGGGCTGAATAACGCCGGTAAATCAGATGTTAATTTAATTGTTATTGTAAATCATAACGATATGTCAATATCAAAAAATGTAGGAGCGCTCGCTAAATATCTTTTAAGCATAAGAAATAAGCAAAGCTATGTCAGAACCAAGCAGGCTGTTGAAAAAGCTCTTAAAAATACTCCTATTGTAGGAAAGCCTATTGCAAAAATTCTGAAAACGTCAAAGGATACTGTTAAAAGTACAGTCTACAGAAATACGAATACTACAATTTTTGAGGATCTGGGATTTATATATCTCGGACCGGTAGACGGGCACGATATACAGGCTCTTGACGAGGTGCTTATTACTGCAAAGACTTATCATAAACCGGTAGTCGTTCATGTAAACACAGTTAAAGGAAAGGGTTATGCTCCGGCGGAAAAAAATCCCGGAGAATTTCACGGTATATCCAAATTTGATATAATGACTGGAAATCCGGAAATTTCTTCTGAAGACTGTTATTCTACCATTTTCGGAAGAGAGCTTCTGCGGTTAGCAAGGGAAGACGAAAGAATATGCGCCGTTACGGCGGCTATGAAATACGGAACCGGACTTCAATACTTTTCAAGCGCGTTAAAGGATCGTTTTTTTGATGTCGGAATAGCGGAACAGCATGCTGTTACTTTCTGTGCGGGTTTAGCGTCTATGGGCAAGCTTCCGGTATTTGCAGTATATTCATCGTTTCTTCAGAGGGCTGTAGATCAAATGATCCATGATTCTGCAATAGTAGGCAATCATATCGTTATCGGAATAGACAGAGCCGGTATAGTAGGTGAAGACGGTGAAACTCATCAGGGAATTTTCGACGTTTCAATAATAACCGCAATTCCGGGAGCAGTTATATTCTCTCCGTCATGCTACGAGGAGCTAAAGCTTTGTCTCAGCGAAGCTCTTTACAGAGAAGCCGGATTGGTCTGTCTAAGGTATCCGAGGGGAAACGATTGTACAAGCTTTGATAAAACGGATTTAAATGTTTCGTATACGCTTTCTTCAAAGAGAAATTCCTCCGTATTGCTCGTTACATACGGCAGGATTTATGACGAATTATACAAAGCGTTTATTTTACTCAATTCGGAAGGCATAAGCTGTGACATACTTAAGCTTACTAAAATATTTCCCTTAGAAAAAAATATGATAATTTCTGTTAGGGAATATGAAAAAATAATTTTCTTTGAAGAGGGTATTATCAGCGGAGGCATTGGAGAGCATTTTAGTAAGGAGCTTCTTGAATACGGATTTAAGGGAGAGTATCACGTTAAAGGAATATCGAAGTTTATTAAGCAGTCGTCAGTTAAAAGCGCTTTGGATAAGCTTGGCTTCGACTGTGATTCTATGGCCTCATATATTCGTGAAATAATGGAGGAATAATTTGAGAAATGAGACTTGATATTTCGCTTCAGAAAATGGGATTGACCTACAGCCGTCAAAAAGCAAAGGAACTTATAAAACAAGGTCATATATCGGTAAACGGCAGTATTTGTTTTAAACCATCGTATCTTATAAAGGACGGAGACGATGTTAAAATTATCGGTGAAACTTTAAAATATGTGGGACGCGGCGGTTTAAAGCTTGAAAAGATTATAGATATATGCCGCGTTGATTTGAATAATAAAATCTGTATGGATATAGGAGCCTCTACCGGAGGATTTACCGATTGTATGCTGCAAAGAGGCGCGTTGTTGGTTTATTCTGTTGATGTGGGGTTCGGTCAGCTTTCTGAAAAATTGAGATGTGACGAACGCGTTGTCAACATGGAAAAAACTGATATCCGAAAAGTTGACGAATCAGATGTGAGGCCGCGTCCGCAGTTTATTTCCGTCGACGTTTCATTTATTTCTCTGAAACATGTTTTGCCGTGCGCTTTCAGACTTCTTGATGAAGGAGGAACGGTAGCGGCTCTTATAAAGCCCCAATTTGAAGCCGGACGTGAAAATATCGGCAAAAACGGAATTGTTAAATCAAGAAATATTCATATAGACGTAATAAATGAAATTATTGCGCTGATATCAGAAAACGGTTTTGGGGTAATCGGTCTATGCTATTCTCCCATAACCGGCTCAAAAGGAAATATAGAATATTTGATATGCATGAAAAAAGGCGAGGATAATAAAAAAATATATGATGTAAAAAAAATAGTTTCGGAAGCATTTTTAAATTTTAATGTTAAAAAATAAATGGGTAAAATTAAAATCGGAGGAAAATATGAAAGCTGCCGTATTTCCGAATTTTCAGAAAAATAACGCGCTTGAATGTGCAAGGGCTGTCTGTGATATATTACATAATATTGATATTGAGGTTTGGGTTGATCAGAGTTATTGCAGAGATTTTAAAGATAAAAAATCTGTGAAATTCGGATTATTCGACGAATTTGTTAAGGGAGCGGATTTTGCATTGGCAATTGGCGGCGACGGCACTATTTTGAAATGCGCCAGTCATCTTATTGAATGCAAAACAAAGCTTTTAGGAATTAATACAGGAAGACTTGGCTTTATGTCGGCTTTGGAGTTTGATCAGCTTGATTGTCTTAATGGACTTAAAAACGGAGATTATAACGTTATTGAGAGAATGATGCTTGAATGTGAAATAAACGGTAACGGTAAAAATAAGGTTTTTACCGCATTAAATGATATTACAATGTCCGGAATGTATTCAAGTATATGCGATTTTAAAATTTTTGACGATAAAGGAAGAATCGGAGCATACAGAGCTGACGGCGCAATTTTCAGTACTCCTACCGGATCTACCGCATACTCTCTTTCAGCAGGCGGTCCTATTATAGATCCAGGTATGGAATGTATTGAAATGACCTTGATATGTCCTCATTCTCTTTTTGCAAGACCTATGATTTTTAAAGCTGATAAAAAAATAAAATTCGTTCAGGATAATAAGGATAACCGGAAAATCTATGTCTGCGTGGACGGTAATGCGCCTGTAATGCTTGAAGCTGGCGATATTGTTGAAATAAGACGTTCAGAAAATAAGATTCATCTTATTAACATGAACGATAATTCGTTTTACAATTCTCTGAATAAAAAAATGATGCATCCTATAAAATAAGATTTTTACGGAGCTGATTGGAAAGGCGGTTTTGATTTTAAATGAAAAATAAAAGACAATATAAAATACTTGATATAATAAAAATGCATGATGTTGAAACTCAGGAAATGCTTCAGAATCTCCTTTCGGATTACGGCTTTAATGTGACTCAGGCAACGGTTTCAAGAGATATAAAGGAACTTAAGCTGATAAAAAAAATAAATAAAAACGGAATATACAGATATGCTGCTCCGTCTGAAAATTTTTTCAAGCAGAATTTATTTAAGGATACTGTAACGGATATAGATTTTGCGGTAAATACTGTTGTTGTAAAATGTCATACCGGAATGGCTCAGGCTGCCTGTGCGGCTCTTGACAGCATGGATTACAACGGGATAGTTGGTACGATTGCCGGCGACGATACTATTTTTATTTTGATGAGAAGCGAAGCGGACGCCCGAAAGCTTGTAAAAACATTCAAGGAATTAGTATGGGGGGCTTAATATGCTGAAAGAAATTTACATAGAAAATCTTGCTGTAATTGAAAAAGCCGTTATACCTTTTTCGGATTCCTTCAATGTTTTTACCGGTGAAACGGGAGCCGGAAAATCAATATTGATAAATGGGATAAACGCTGTTTTAGGGCAGAGGGTTACAAAAGATATTGTCAGAACGGGAAGTAAAAAAGCTGTTATAACAGCCCTATTTTCAAAGCTTGGAAAAAACGTCTGCGATAAATTAGACGAGCTTGGAATAGCTCATACGGATGGCGAAATTACAGTTACAAGAGAAATTGCAGCAGACGGAGGAAGCGTAGCCAGAATAAATTCCCGTACTACTACGGTTTCGGTTCTTAGGGAAATAGGAGAACTGCTTATAACCATTCACGGACAGCATGATAATCAGATACTATTATCTCCCGAACGTCATATTGACGTACTTGACAGTTTCGGAGAAAGCGCAGATATTCTTGAAGATTACAGGGATAGCTTTAGACGCCTGCAGTCTATGGCAAAAAAAATCGGTGAAATGAAAAAAAACCGTATTGAAAAGCGCGATAGATTAATTATATTAAAAGATCGCGTCGACGAGCTTAAGGAGCTGGAATTACAGACTCTGGAATACGACGAGCTTGAGCGTGAATATAATATGATACACAATGTTGACAGAATAGCCAGAGCGGCAGGAAATGCCGGTATAATTTTAACCGGTGAAAATTCTGAAAATGTTCTTGATATGATATTGTCATGCGAGGAAGAACTCGGCGGAATAACGGATGTTTCTGCTGAAACCGGAGAACTGCTTGAAAGATTGACTGCGGCAAGGATCGAGCTTAGCGATATTTCGGACGAGCTTAACAGAATAGAAGACTCTCTTGACATTGATGAAAGAAGATTTGATTATATAACGAACCGTTATAATAAAATAAATATGGCTATGAAAAAATATAACTGCGGATTTAAGGAGCTTCTCAAGCTTTTTGAGGATTCGCTTTCAGAGCTTGAAACAATTGAATTTTCTGATGAGTCGCTTAAAATTTTATCTGCTGAAAAGGATAAGCTTCTGCATGAGGTTACGGAAAAAGCCAAAAAGCTTTCTGTTCATAGGGAAGAAGCGGGAAAGAAATTTAAAGAGCAGGTTAAAAAAGAACTGCAGTTTCTGGATATGCCTAACGTTATTATAGAGGTCGGTCAAGAAAAGGGTAAGCTTACTGTAAACGGTATGGATAATATAGAATTTTTAATTTCAGCTAATAAAGGAGAAGCGCCCAAGCCGATTGCCAGAATTGCTTCCGGAGGCGAGCTTTCAAGAATAATGCTTGCTTTAAAAAGCGTTATAGCGGAGAAGGATTCTATACCAACTCTTATTTTTGACGAAATTGACACCGGCGTCAGCGGACGCGCAGCTCAAAAAATAGGTATTAAAATAAAGCAGATGAGCAAAATTAGACAGATTTTATGCGTAACTCATTTATCGCAGCTTGCGGTTATGGCCGACAGTCATTTGCTTATAGAAAAAAATACTGTAAACGACAGGACAGTTACTAATGTGATTCCTCTTGATTTTGAAGGGCGCATAAGGGAAATAGCACGTATAATGGGCGGAGATAATCCCAGCCGTACAATGCTGAAAAGTGCGGAGGAGGAGCTTCTGCGCGCAAAAGGAGTTTAGGAGTTTTTAACCGTATGGAATATTTTGTAAATGCCGGTAGCTGGGGAGCTGTTTTTGCCGTCCCTAATGCAGTTGTTGATAATTATATAAAGTTAGCTAATGAAGCCTCATTAAAGGTTCTTTTATATATTTTACGGAATAACGGAAAGAAGCTTGCGTCAGACGAAGCGGCCTGTGCTCTTAATCTTAATATAAACCAGATAGAAGAAGCGTTTATATTCTGGGAAAATGCGAATATACTTAAAAGAGACGAAAAACCGTTGATTAGTTCTTCCGTTTCTGAGCCTGTTTCAGAAGAAAAAATTGCAGCTCCGGTTAAAAAAAGCAGTATACCTTCTGGAACCGGTTATAGCTTGAAGCCCTCCGAGATAGCGCAGAGAGTAGAAAATTCAGAAGATGTAAGAGTAATGTTTAATATGGCTGAGGCCAGCTTCGGACGTCCCTTAAACCATACGGAGCAGAGATCCTTTATATGGATGCATGATTATCTTGGTTTGTCGGCAGACGTACTTATAACTATAGCGGCATACTGTATTTCTATAGAAAAGGGGAGTATCAAATACATAGAAACTTTGGCGTCAGACTGGTCCGAAAAAGGAATCAATACTCTTGAGCTTGTTCAGGATGAAATAAAGGCACAGGAAGAAAAGAACACATTCAACGGCAGGATTATGAAGGCATTCGGTATGACAAGACGCCCTACCGCAAAGCAGCAGGAGTTAATTGATAGCTGGAAGAAAAAAGGTTATAGCCTTGAACTGATTGAATATGCATATGAAAAAACAATTGAGGCGATAGATAAATTAAATTTTCCTTATATAAATAAGGTATTGGAAAATTGGTATTCGCAGGGACTTATTACTAAAGCAAAAATTGACGGCGGTAATAATAAACGTAATGCAAGGACAGAAAGGGAAGGCGAGCATTCCTATGATTTAAATGAATTAAAATCGTTTGTGAATAATTTTGGTGATAAATGATGGGTGAAAATAAAGAAATATTAAATAAGGCTATTGATATTATAAGACAAAGAAGAAACAGGGCTAAGGCATTAAATGACCTTCATTTTGAAGAAATAAATACTAAAATACCTGAAATCGGTGAAATAAACAGTCAACTTGCACGTACAGGCATGGAAATTTTAAATATTATTAAAAGCGGAGAAAATGTATCTACAAGAATACAGGAAATGAAAGATAAAAACTTTCAGGCTCAGCTTATGGTAAAATCGCTTCTTACTCAATACGGTTATCCTGAAGACTATCTTAAGATTAAGTATACATGCAGTGAATGCGCTGATACCGGTTTTGTTGGAAATCAAAAATGTACATGCTTTAAAAATTTGATAGCAAGACTTTCAGTAGGCAAAATGAATGCCGGCTCACAGATACAGCTTTGCAGCTTTGATAGCTTTAAGCTTAATTATTATCAGGGGAAAACAACAGAGGAGACGGCAGAATATAGGGATATTATGAGCAAAATTTTTAATTACTGTAAAAATTATGCCGATAATTTTACATTGTCATCTCATAATATTTTGATGTTTGGCAAAACCGGTCTTGGTAAAACTCATTTATCGCTGTCGATTGCTAACGAAGTGCTTAAAAAGGGTTTTAATGTTCTTTACGATTCGTCTTTAAATTATCTGAGAAGAATCGAAAAGGAACACTTTGGCCGTGATACAAGCGGTGTGGATACTCTTGAAATGCTGCTGTCTTCTGATTTGCTTATACTCGACGATCTTGGTTCAGAATTTGATACCCCATTTTATATTTCAACCATGTATAATATTATAAATACAAGAATGAATAAGGGATTGCCTACTATTATTAGCACTAACCTTAATCATGAAGGTATACAGAAAAAATATGACGATAGAATAGTATCAAGATTGCTTACTACATACGACTGCCTTGAGTTTGTCGGAATAGATATTAGATTTATAAAAAGAAAAAATGGAGAATTATAAAGTTAAGGATATATAACGCTTGACAATTCCGGAATATAATGCTATAATAGTATAGTTAAATGTAGCGGTGTGATGGAATTGACAGGCATGCTGGATTCAAAATTATATGGTGTTTTTTGAATTTTGCTTGTTCTTGATTGTATCCCCTTTTGAAATGCGCTATTTATCGGTGTTTTATTAGTTTCGGCTTACACATTTGGTAGAAAAACTTTTTTCGATTTACATTTTTTCTACCAAAATGACTACCGAATTTCAGTTCGTTTCATTTACAATTTAAATTTTTCTTGGATGCAACAGGTATTTTTTTATCTAATGCATTTATAATTTGCCGGTGTGGTGGAATTGGCAGACGCGCGGGACTCAAAATCTGCAACGTCGATTACTACCGCCGGAGCGATAACCCTTGATTTATCAAGGCTTTTGACAACTCAATATGTAAACGGTTTTTAATGTCCCTCCACGATGTCCCTCCGATTTCTCGGACAGGACATCGGGAGTAAGACTTAAAAATATAAATGCCGGTGTGTCGGAATTGGCAGACGAGACAGACTCAAAATCTGTTATCCGCAAGGGTGTGTGGGTTCGAGTCCCAC
>UPZA01000022.1 GCA_900538575.1 uncultured Ruminococcus sp. | reverse complement strand
CGACGAGCCGTAAAGGTTGTACCCCAGCAGGCCGTCCAGCGCAAAATTGTTGTTGCGCACCTTGATATACGCCTTGCACAGCCGCCGGTTGGCCGCCTGGGCCAGCGCCATGGCGTGCTCGGCCACAGCCTCCGGGCTGTACCCCGGCACACGAAGCACCGTTATACCGTACTTTTTAGCCGCCGCCAGGTCCACATGATTGTACCCGGCGCAGCGCAGCAGCAGGCAGCGGATGCCCACCTGGGCCAGCTTTTCCAGCACCTGTGCCGAGCAGTCTGCATTGACAAATGCACACACCGCGTCACCGCCCTGCGCCAGCGGCGCGGTGTCAGCGTCCAGATTGGCCGTCAGAAACCTGATTTCGCAGCCATATTCCGGATCCGCTGCCAGCACATCAAAATAGTAGTGGTCGTATTCCCGCGTGCCATAAAAAATAATTTTCATTAAAAAATCCCCCAGTCATATCCAGTATCTGCCGTTTACAGGCATAGTATACCGGATAGACCGGGGGATTTCTGTTGTCGAAACAACACCTCTATATACAGGCTCAAATTCCTGCTTCTTTGATTTCTTTGGCAGTAATGTCCACCAGTTCCATGCAGCGCTTTTTCTTGTTGCCGAAAGCGCCGCTCACGCTGCTCCAGCCGTCGGTCAAGGTATCAAGAACGGCATTCTTCGCCATGTTGCCAAGGCCAGCCACCTCTGCACTGCGCATGATGGTGAATTTTCCCTTTGCACCCGTGATCCACACCTGGTTGTTACGGTCAACCGGCGGGAATACAATTACCGCACCGATGCCATGCTTCGTGAGTTCCGGAACTCCAGCTTCAAATTGGATGTCCTTCATCGCCTCTAACAGGTCTGCCAGTGTAGCATAATTCCCTTTCAGCTCCAGCTTAACGTTCTTCACGCCCATCATTTCACCAAGTCCCATATAGTGACCTTCTTTTTGATTTCTATGTTGTAAGCTCACAGAGCTTTCTGAACATATTGTTTCAAACAGATTTGCCCCCTTTTTAATAGGGCAGCTTGCGCTTTTCGGTGCATTCGCCAAAGCCGATGAATTTTTCGAACAGGCCTTTTGTCAGCATGGCCGCCGCATCGCTGTTTCTCGGCACAAATGCATAGTAATAGTTGGCCTTCTTCTTGCGGCCCCACAGGATCTTAGCGTCATGCCCACCGCTTTTCAGCAACGCTTCGGCTCGGTCGTAGTCGCCCTCCGAGACCTCGCAATCTGTGTCACAGGGGGCAAGGTCCGGGGTAGAGAACTGGATGTAATAGTCATACTCGGTGCGGCAATCATCTTCATCGGGGATGCTGTCATATTCGTGCTCGTACACACCATCAATGTGAATATCCGCGATATAAAGTTCGCCGTTTGCAATCATTTCTTTTACGGTAAGCAGCGCATTGCCAAACAGCTTCTTTTTCTGCTCGCCGAGGGCTTCGCCTACACTGAGAGGCACCTTTTGCCAGTTCAGAGCGGAAAGCGGCACCAGCGGTTTGGCCTCACGTCCGCAAGCCGTACATTTACCCGCGGCCACCTCACTGCCGCAGAGCAGGCAGCGGTTGGCTTTGTTTGCCTTTTTGAAAAAGAATCCCATATGATAGCCTCCTTGTTAATTCCGCAGCCAGAAGTCCGCTTCGTCGAACAGCCGCGCATACATAATCATGACATCCATAAAATCCATCTGGACGGCCGCATCCCAGAACGGTGTGCCGGAGATAACGTCCTCGATCGTCCCGAAAATGTCCACCAGCAGGCAGGCCACAGAAAGGCCAAGTCAGACTTTTTTCATGTTCAGATACCCCCTTTCCGCAAGTTTCCTTTATGCTGCCCAATCGTCCCAGCTGTCGCCCTTCCAATACTCGTCGTCGTCCATGAAAAGCCATTCGAGCCAATCCCAATCATCGTCGTATTCGTCCCAGCCGTCCCAATGGTACTTTTTGTTCCATCAGAGGGATCGTTCCTGTCATCAGCACAAGGGCCTGAAAGCAGTTGTTATTCTGGTAATTCCACTCAGCCAGCGCGATCTCATACACGCCCTTGTCGCCGCTGCCGTAAAGCTTTTCTGCCAACCCCATTTAACTTTACTCGTTTTTCCTGCGCTTGTATAGCAAACTTAAGTCCAGGAAAAGCCCACCTCGCGACCAAACCACAGCATCTCCCAAAAGATTGGTGAAATCCAGAAATATACGCATTTGCGCGGTTTCCTTGATTATGATAATCATACCACTTCTGCCTCATCATTTGAAGAGCGTAAAAAATCATTGCCAAATCGTCCAAATTTTTGAAATAGTATTTGGTTAAATTGTCACTTGCCAGGCAATGGCACTACTTTTATTGGCCGTTGCATATATACCACTGTTTCTCTTACAATAAAAGTTCTTGAATTTCTCCTGCAAAACAAAAAGAGCCGCCGACTTCAACTCAAGTCAGCGGCAAAACGAAAGCACTCCACAAAGCGGCAATCATTAAAAAACAGCCTTACATTTACCGTAAGGCTGTTTTGTGGTGCACCATCGGGGACTCGAACCCAGGACCCACTGATTAAGAGTCAGTTGCTCTACCAACTGAGCTAATGGTGCAGTGATGGTGAGATATGAGAGATTTGAACTCTCGACCCTACGCTTAAAAGGCGTATGCTCTGCCAACTGAGCTAATATCTCAAACAACGTGATTAATTATATCATATTAAATTGATATTGTCAACACCTTTTAAGAATTTTTTTCAGAAAAATTTCTTGAAATATTATTAAACGCGAAAAATATGGTAATAATATATTTTTGTAACTATATTCGACTTTTATGCTTGACAAATTTCGACATAGGTGTTATAATAATATTGAAAAAAAGTGAGGGGCTTATCTTATGAGAAATACTGGTGTTAGAAAAACGATTGACGATCTTGGAAGAATAGTTCTTCCTAAGGAAATCAGAAAAAGCTTGGGATTAGGAATCAGATCGGCTGTTGATTTGTATGTTGACGGAGAAAAGCTGATAATAACCAAGACAAAAAACGAGTGTATTTTCTGTAATTCACGCGATAATCTTGTTGAATACAAGGGCAAGAGCGTGTGTGAGAAATGCATTGAAGAACTCAAATAACTGTAATTGAGTTTTTACTGCGCTGTTTTTAAAACGGCGCAGTTTTTTTATTTTATATCGCTTAATTTTCGCATTAACGTATTTTCGGGAAGCTTTCGTTTTATAGCTTTGGGAGATTGGAAATCAGATATTGCAGGAGTCTGTACGCTTGTAATTTTATGATGATTTTTATTTACCTTATTATTGGAAATATCTGAAACACAGCTTTCTTTTATTTTTGGCAGTATGGTTTTTCTATCAGCCGAATGTAAGTTTATTTCTGATAAATTGATTCTTTCAGAATTTGCAAGATATTTTACCTTTTCAGAATTATCAGATACAATGAAGTTTATATCAGATAAAATTTTTACTTTGCTTTCCGGCAAAGTTTTTTTATTTTCTGAGCAATTTTGTTTGGAGTTAGTTTCCGGCATTTTGACAGGCTCTATAATATCATCTTTTTTTGTTTCCTTATAGCTATCAGAAATATTTGTTTTTTCTATAAAGGTATCCTTAGAGTCGGTAGAATCTGATAATTGGCTGTTATTTATAGCAGCGTATTTCGACGGAGAATAACGGAATTTTTTGCAGCTAAAATTCTCACTTACGATACCGCGTTTTTCACAAAGAATCATACCCTTGCTTTTAGCGGGCTTACCGTATTCGCAGTATACGCATTTAGGCTTTGACTTTTGATTCTGATAATTGTCATTCCTTTTAGATATTCCGAATAACCCCATTTTAACGGATCCTTTCGATAAATATTAAATTATATGTTTTTCTTGATTATAACATTTTTTTATCGGATTGTCCATAGTTTTTTGTAATAGAGAGGAGCATAAGAGTCATTATAATCAGAAGAACAGAGGGAAGAGGAGAAAATTTTGAATGCGTAATTACCGGAGCAAAAGCGGTTACGGCTTCTATATTTATAAATTTCATAAATAACCGGCAGAATAATGCCGATGCAAAGGCTGAAAACAATCTTACTGATATAAATTTTTTTATATTAAGAAGACCTCCCGATATGGCTATAATTTGTATTAATACGCAGATACCGCCGAAGGATAGTAGAGACGCGACGACAGGCAGCATGGATATATCATTTTTCGGAAGCGTTATAATATTGCTGATTTCAAGTATGCAGGCAATAATTGACGAAACCGTACCGACTTTGTTTCCTGTTATGTAAGCCGCAGCTTCTGAAATTAGATTTACGGCTCCCGATAACTTTAGTATTTGGAGAACTCCGCTGAAAGCGACGATCATTACGCACATTTGAAATATGGCGCGGGCTGATGACACAGTTGAATTTATAAAGCATTCTGCGGATATGTCGGTTTTTATTCTTGGCTTTTCTTTGCTGGGAATACGGGAAAATAAACCGCATAATACGGCGGATAATATATTTCCTGCTGTAACGGAAAGAAAAACGATAATTCCTGCCGGCGTATCCGGATAAAGTACGCCGGAAATTGTACCTATTATGAAGGCAGGACCAGAAGCAAAGCAGAAGCAGCTTAATCTGTCAAAATCATTCTTTGAAAGAGCATTTTTATTATAGCAGTCTGCAAGAAGCTTAATTCCTGCCGGATAACCTGAAACAAGACTTAGCATAAAAACGCCGAATTGACTGTCGCTTAAACGGAATATATACTTAGCAGCCGGTCTGAATGGTATACTTATTATGCTATGCAGTCCCGAATTTACCGTTATTGAGGAAATACACATAAAAATAAACATAGATGGGATCATTACATCCATGCATCTTATTATTGAATCGTTTACCGCTCCGGATATATAACCGGGATAACGTATACAGAAATATACGGCGGCAAGAATTGTAGCTGTAAGAATAATATTTTTTATAGCTTGTTTCATCATTTTTCCTCCATAGTCATTAGCTCTGTAAATTATATGGTGTGATAAAGCGGGAAATGCATTAATATAATTAAACGAGGTGGTATGAATGGCCGGAAAGATCAAAAGATTTATTAATATGGATACTCAGATACAGATAACGGGAGATCATGAGGTCTTGGTTGAATGCTGTAAAAAAATTCTTGAGTATAATGATATAATGGTTAAGGTTAAAACATGGGATATGATTATACAGATATGGGGAAGCAATCTGAGCGTCAATGATTTCAGCTCCAGGGGTATTTATATATGCGGAAAAATACAATCAATAGAGCTGACAGGAAACGGGTGAATTGAATGTTTGGAAAAATAAGAGGTACGGCTTCGTTTAAGGCGCAGGGTTCAAAAATGTATTCCTTTATTAATGATATAAGGGAAAACGGAATTGCATGCATGTCACAGAGATGCAGAAACGGCTGCTTTTACGGACAGATTTATATGACGGACATGAACAGAATTACAGATATTGCTAAGGAAAACGGAATTGAACTTGAATTTACAGAAAAAAAGGGAATTCCGTTTAAAATGAAGGGATATCGCTTCAGATTCGGTATAATTTTGGGTATACTTATATTGTTTTCCTTTGTATTTTATCTGTCAAATATCGTTGTTTCCGTAGAGGTATATGGAAATAGCGGCGTCAGCAGGGAACAGATCGTTTCGGCGCTTTCGGATATAGGAATTTATAAAGGAAAATTTATTGCTGATATTGATTTCAGAAAATGCGAGCAGAGGCTCAGATTGAGTATTCCCGATATAGCATGGACCGGAATAAGGCATACCGGCAGCCGTATAGTCGTAGACGTAACGGAGGCTGACCCGCCTCCGGAAATGGTAAGAGACGACATACCCTGCAATATTATCGCCGACTGTGACGCTCAGATCGAATCTGTAGAGGTATATTCGGGACGTCTTATGAAAAAAGCCGGAGACGGAGTGAAAAAGGGAGATATAATTATAAGCGGAGTTGTTGACGACGGCGGCGGACATATGCTGAAAAAACATGCAATGGGAAAAATAATCGGAACTTACGAGGAGTCCGTAAGCTTTTCTCAGCCTTTGTCGACGGAAGGGCAGATTTACAGTGGGGAGCAGACGACGAAAAAATATTTCGATTTTTTTGGATTCAGAATTCCGCTTTTCTTTAAGAATTCAGATTTTCAGTCGTACGATTATACAGAAACTTCAAACAGCTTTATGTTATTGGGGAAAAAACTTCCTTTGGGAATAATTCACAGTACATATACGCCGTTTGAGTATGAAATGCTGTCATACAGCAGCGAGGAAGCGGATGTATTGCTTCAGCAGCAGCTTTCTGTGTATGAAAAAAATTTTTACGATTCCAAGGGTATTATAGTTAAGGAAAGAAATATTGAAGTCAAAAGCTTTGAGGACAGAATGGAATACAACGTAAGGTTTGTTTTAGAAGGAGAAATAGGCATGGACTTTGAAATTTATGTTGATTAAAATGAGTAAATATTTTATTGTATTTGTTTATTTTAATAATTGTTTCAAAAAAATTAAAAATAGGTATTTAAAAAAGATTCCGTTTGTGATATAATTATACTATATAAACAAAATAAAAGAAAAGAGTGTTTAAATGGCGGAAAAGGTTATAAATATAAATGATACCGAACAAATGATAAATTTGTTCGGAGCTTATGATGAAAATATTAATACAATACAGCGCCAGTATGACGTCGTTGTTTTAAGCCGCGGAAGCGACATTAAGATTTCCGGAAACGAGGAAAACGTCAATAAAGCAGCACAGGCAATAGAAGCTCTTATGAAGATTTCTAAAACAGGGGAAAGAGTGACGGGTCAAACGATCCGGTATGTTACGTCTATGGTGTCAGACGGCTCGGCAGAGCAGCTTGATAATCTTATCGGAGACGGAGTGTGCGTTACTGCAACTGGCAAAATTGTGCGTCCGCGTACAGTCGGCCAGAAAAAATATATAGACGATATAAAGAATAATACGATTGTTCTCGGAATTGGTCCTGCCGGAACGGGAAAAACCTATCTTGCAGTTGCAATGGCTGCCAAAGCCTTTAAGGCTCACGAGGTAAACAAAATAATCCTTACCAGACCTGCGGTAGAGGCGGGAGAGAAATTAGGCTTTCTTCCGGGGGATCTTCAGGATAAGGTAGATCCTTATCTTCGGCCTCTTTATGACGCTCTTTTTGAAATGTTCGGCGCCGAAAACTTTTCAAAGTACATGGAAAAGGGTATAATAGAGGTGGCTCCTCTCGCATATATGAGAGGAAGGACGCTTGAGGGAGCGTTTATAATACTTGACGAGGCTCAGAACACTACGTCTGAACAGATAAAAATGTTTCTGACCCGTTTGGGCAACGACAGCAAGATGGTCATTACTGGAGACGTGACTCAGATAGACCTTCCTGACAGTAAAACCTCCGGTCTTATAGAGGCTATGAAGGTTTTGAGAAACGTCGACGATATAGCTATACACAAGTTCAATGAAAAGGACGTTGTAAGGCATAAGCTGGTTCAGGATATAGTAAAGGCTTATGAAAAATATGCTAATGAAAGGAGAAAGTAATTATGTCAAAGCTAAAAGTATATGTTAAAAACAAACAGAATATAGTTAAAATACCCGTAGGAATACGTCTGCTGATCCGCCGCTGCTGTCAGGCTGTGCTGGCAACCGAGCGCTTTGAGCAGGACGCTGAAGTCAGCGTTTCATTTGTTTCTAATAAGGAAATCAGAAATTTAAATAAGGTATACAGAAACAAGGATAAGGAAACCGACGTTCTTTCTTTTCCGCTTACAAGCGAGGACGGCAAAAAGGAAATCAATGCTGAAACCGGTTTTGTACTTTTAGGAGACGTAGTTATTTCCCTTGAAACAGCGGTGAGACAGGCTGATATGTACGGTCATTCGCTTGAGAGAGAGGTGGGTTTCCTGACGGTTCATTCCATGCTGCACTTGCTTGGCTATGACCATGAGACAAGTCCTCTTGACGAGCGTATTATGAGGGAAAAGGAAGAGGCCGTTCTTGAAAAGCTCGGTATTTCAAGAGACGCCACATTTATAATAGAACGAAATTAAAACGGATTTTGAAATGGAGATCACAATGACTAAAACTGTCTTTCTGACGATAGCCGGAAGAACTAACGCGGGTAAATCCTCGCTTTTAAATACGGTTGTGGGTGAAAAAATAGCATCAGTCAGCAGTAAATCCCAGACAACTAGAACAAGAATAACCGGTATTAAAACAATAGGCGAAACACAGCTTGTATTTATGGACACTCCGGGACTGCATAAGCCTAAAAATAAGCTAAGCGCTCATATGCTAAACGCGGTAAAGGAATCGGTTACGGATATTGACGCCGTTATATTTATGGCAGACTGTACGCATCCGTTAGGCGAACAGGAGGAAAATATGCTGCGGGATATTTGCCGACGGAAAATTCCTGTGATTTTTGTTCTGAATAAAATAGATTTACTGGATAATATGAGTAAACTCGCTCCGATTATTGCGTCGCTTAGTTCAAAATTTGATCTCGAGGCTATTGTTCCGGTAAGCGTTAAGGAAAATAATGGCATAGATATTGTGATTAATGAAGCTATGAAGCTTGCCGCGGAAAGTCCGCATTTTTTCCCGGACGATATGATAACGGATCAGCCGGAAAAAATAATAGCAGGGGAAATAATAAGAGAAAAATTGCTGAACCTGCTTGAGGACGAGGTTCCTCACGGCATTGCAGTAACTGTGGAGCAGATGAGGGAACGGGAAGAAAAGGAACTGCTAGACATAAACGCTGTAATATACTGCGAGCGTGAATCGCATAAGGGCATTATAATAGGCAAAAACGGTTCTATGCTGAAAAAAGCCGCGTCCTTGTCCAGGCAGGAGCTGGAGGAATTTTTTGAGATAAAAGTAAATCTTCAGTGCTGGGTAAAGGTCAAGGAGGACTGGAGAAACCGCGAGGGCCTTATAAGAAGCTTCGGACTTACAGAAATTTAAAAATAAATTACCATACATTACAATTTATATAAACGCCGTTTCAGGAAATAATTTTAAGGAAATAATTTTTGGCGGTGTTTATTTATGATTGATGAAAAATGGAACGCTTTTATGAACAGCGGAAAGATTTCAGATTATCTGGAATATAAAAAATCTGCGGAGCAATCCGCTGCGGAAACCGGTGGTGAGGCTAATGAAAATGGCGGCGCTCAGGGGAATAGTACTCAAGGAGTTCCCGGTTGGTGAGAACGATAAATTTATTCATGTTTTTACTATTGAACAGGGAGTAATTGAAATCTCTGTAAAGGGCGGACAGAAGCTGCTGAGTAAAAATGCCGGCGCTATTCAGCTTTATGCTTATTCAGATTTTTCAGTACGAATTGACAAGGGCAGGTATTATCTTGACAGCAGCGAGCCTATAAGATTTTTTTATAAAATAAGAGAGAACCTTGAAACACTCGCTCTTTCGCAGTATATAAGCGAAGTGGTTATTTACGTTACCGGTCAGCATGAGCAAAAGGAAGATGTTATGAGATTGCTGCTTAATACATTTCATTATCTTTCCGAGGGAAGCCGGAGCGCCGCATTTTTAAAGCCGTTGTTTGAAATGCGGTTTATGACAGAAATCGGCATGATGCCGGATATAGTATGCTGCGCTTCATGTATGAAATACGCCGCTGAGGAAATGTATTTTGACTTGATGAGCACAAAGCTTTACTGCGTCGGCTGCATTACGCCGACAAAGGACGATACTCTCGTAAAAATTCCGGCTTCTGTCGTACATGCTCTGCGGCATATTGTTTTCGCTGATTTCAACAGGCTTTACAATTTCAGACTATCTGATAAAAATATTAAAAAGCTCGGCAGTATCGCTGAAAGATATTTGCTGATACATTTAGGAAGAGAATTTAAAACACTTGACTTTTATAAGTCGCTTGGGTAATATACTATGAATAAATATTTTAAAACGCTTGAATTACATAAAGTACTTAAAATGCTGTCTGATATGGCCTCCAATGACAGAACCAGACAGATGGCTCTTGAGCTTGAGCCATGTACGGATTATGATACGGTTTGTCTTGAAATGGACAAAACCTCTCAGGCTTTGGATCTGACCGTAAGGTTCGGAACGCCGCCTTTTTATGAAATTAAGGATGTAAGCTCTTCGTTAAGACGGGCAGCTTCAGGAGCAAGAATATCACTAAGGGAACTTATCGATATCAAAAGTCTGCTCAACCAGATCGGAGCTTTATCCGACTGGTATTCACATTGTGAAAATGTTCAGACAGAGCTTGATTATTTATTTGAAGGCCTTCGTCCCGATAAATATTTGCAGGAAAAGCTTGAACGCTCGATAATTTCTGAGGATGAAATTTCAGACGCGGCAAGTCCGGAGCTTGCGGCAATCAGAAAAAAAATTAGCCGCGCAGGCTTAAAGCTTCGTGAAACGCTTGATAAGATGATACGGTCTGAAGCTGTTCAGAAATCTCTTCAGGAAAATATTGTAACTATAAGGGACGGTAGATTTGTTCTCCCTGTTAAGGCGGAATACAGGAGCAGAATACAGGGTCTGATACATTCTTCCTCAGCCTCTGGGCAAACGGTATTTATAGAACCTATTTCAGTTGTAGAGGCAAACAATGATATTAGGATGCTCGAGAGTCGGGAGCAGGAGGAGATTGAAAGAATAATAACCGAGCTTTGCCGGGAATGCGGCGAATGTGCCGAGGATCTTATCAGAGGATATGATTTATGCGTACAATTAAATCTTTATTTTGCTAAAGCAAATTTAGGCGCTAAAATGAAGGCCTGCGCTCCTGACATAACATGCGACGGAAAGCTCAAGCTAAATAAGGCAAGACACCCGCTTTTGGACAGTAATAAGGCGGTGCCGATTAATATCAGTTTGGGTGAAAAATACAGCGCTTTGATCATTACAGGTCCTAATACCGGCGGAAAGACGGTAGCTCTAAAAACTGCCGGATTGCTTTCGGCTATGGTTATGTGCGGAATGCTGATACCTGTATCTGACGGAAGCAGCGTTTCTGTATTCAGTCATATTCTTGCCGATATTGGAGATAATCAGAGCATAGAACAAAGTCTTTCAACCTTTTCGTCCCATACCAATAAGGTAATAGAGATAATAGGGCTTGCAGATGATAATTCGCTTGTTCTGCTCGATGAGCTGGGCTCCGGTACTGATCCGGTGGAGGGAGCGGCTTTAGCCGTTTCAATAATTGAAAGACTGAAGGATCAGGGCGCAAAGCTGATGGTTTCAACGCATTATCAGGAGCTTAAGCTCTATGCTATCGAGGGAGATGACGTTGAAAATGCGAGCTGTGAATTTGATCCGGAAACTCTTCGTCCGACTTACCGATTGATTACCGGATCTCCCGGAAAATCAAACGCATTTTCTATTTCAGCGTCTTTAGGAATGCCCGAGGACGTAATCGCTCATGCAAAACAGCTTGTCAGCGAAGAAAACATGCGGTTTGAAAAAGTCGTTGCACAGCTTGAGGAGGCAAGACGCCGGCTTGATAAGCAAAATCAGGAATTAATCCGAATAAGAGCCGAGGCTGAGGATAATAATCGTCGGCTCAAAACGGAGCTTGATGAAATAGAAAAGAACAAGGAACAGCAGCTTGAACAGGCAAGACTGCGGGCAATGAGTATTATAGAAAGCGTTAAGGCCGAATCAAACAGTCTTATAGACGAGCTTGAAGCTTTAAAGAAGGAAAAGGACAAGGCGGATTTTTCAAAGAAATTCTCTGATATAAAAACACGCAGCAAGCAGAGCTTTAACCGTATGTACGATACGGCTAATCCTGTTATTGAAAAGAGCGGCGACGGTTACAAGCTGCCAAGAAAGCTTAAAAAGGGAGATACCGTGCTGGTGCGTGACATTGATAAAAAGGGAACTGTTTGCGGTGAACCGGATGAAAATGGAAATGTTTATGTTCAGATGGGTATTATGAAAACAAAGGTATCGGTATTACAGCTCAAGTTATTGGACGAACAGAAGGTAACATATAAAAGCAAGCCTGTTTCCACCAGAAGTATTAAAAGCAAGCTGGAAAGAAAAGGAACTATGGAGCTTGATATAAGGGGGAAGAGCGCGGACGAAGGCGTTTATGAAATGGAAGCGTTTATTGATAACGCAGTGCTTTCAGGAATTTCCGTGGTGACGATTATACACGGAAAGGGTACGGGCATACTCAGAGCTGCAATCCATCAGAGATTAAAGTCAATGAAACAGGTTAAAAGCTTTAGACTCGGACTTTACGGAGAGGGCGAAAACGGCGTTACTATTGTGGAACTGAAATGAAGTGAGAAATGATTATCGAACATATTGCAATGTATGTAAGCAGTCTTGATTGCGCCAAGGATTTTTTTATAAAATATTTCAATGCGAAATGCGGTAAATTATATTATAATGAGAAAACCGGATTCCGTTCATATTTTCTGACATTTGGATTTGGCGCAAGACTTGAAATAATGAATAAGCCCGGCATATCTGTTTCTGACAATCTGAATAAAACCGGATACGCCCATATTGCGTTTAGACTTGAAAGTAAGAAAAGAGTTGATGAATTGACAGGCAGGCTCCGAAATGACGGGTTTGAAATTATAAGCGGTCCAAGAATTACGGGGGACGGCTATTATGAAAGCGCTTTTTTGGATTTAGAGGGAAATATTATTGAGCTTACAATCTGACTTATCTTTTTTGCTATTAAAAATATTTTTAAAAATCCCCTTGACAAATCCGAAAAAATAATATATTATAGTAATATAAATAAATGCGATGACGGGAAATAAAGCCGCAGATGAATTTTCAGAGAGCTGTCGCTTGGTGTAAGACAGTATTTCAAAACGGTCATAACTCCTCCCTGAGCAGTTCGCTGAAAGCATTGGCAAGTAGGCGTAAACGGGTTCTCCCGTTACAGAGATACGTATTGATTGATGCGGCAGAGCGGGTACAGCGGAATCTGTGCCAAAAAGAGTGGTACCGTGGAGTTTATCAGCTTCACCTCTTTATAATAGAAGAGGTGAAGCTTTTTTGTTGCATCTCTGATAATTTTGAAAGGAAGATGTATTATGAAAAATTTTGAAAAGTACACAAGACAGTATTTTCCGGTCAAAAATCCTCCTATGAAATGGACTGAGAAGGATTATGTGGATCATGCTCCTATATGGTGCAGCGTTGATCTGAGAGACGGTAATCAGGCGCTTATTAATCCTATGACGCTTGATGAAAAGCTGGATTTCTTTAAATATCTTGTGAAAATTGGGTTTAAGGAAATTGAAGTTGGATTTCCGGCAGCTTCAGAAACAGAATATGAATTCTGCCGCGCGCTTATTGAAAAGGAGCTTATACCAGACGACGTTACGATACAGGTTCTTACTCAGTCAAGAGAGCATATTATAAAGAAAACCTTTGAGGCTCTCAAAGGCGCAAAAAATGTTATTGTACATCTTTATAATTCTACATCTCTGGCTCAGCGCGAACAGGTTTTTAGAAAAAGCAAAGAGGAAATTATAGATATTGCAGTAACCGGTGCAAGGCTTTGCAAAAGCTACAGGGAAAACGCCGTCGGCAATTACCGTTTTGAATATTCACCTGAAAGCTTTACGGGAACTGAGCCGGAATTTGCTCTTGAAATATGTAATGAAGTAATAAAGATTTGGGAACCGTCGCCGGAAAATAAGGTTATTATAAATCTTCCGGTTACAGTTTCGCATTCAATGCCTCATGTTTACGCGAATCAGGTAGAATATATGTGCGATAATCTGTTAAGCCGCGAAAATGTTATAGTCTCTCTCCATCCTCATAACGACAGAGGCTGTGCGGTCGCCGACAGTGAAATGGGTTTGCTTGCCGGCGCTGACAGAATAGAGGGAACGCTTTTCGGAAACGGAGAGAGAACCGGTAACGTGGATATTGTAACTTTGGGTATGAATATGTTTTCTCAGGGGGTGGATCCTCGGCTTAATTTTGAAAATATGCCTGAAATAACTGAAGTTTATGAGAGAGTTACCGGAATGAAGGTTTACGAACGTCAGCCTTACAGCGGTCAGCTTGTATTTGCAGCGTTCAGCGGCTCTCATCAGGACGCTATTGCAAAGGGTATGAAATGGCGTCAGGAGAAAAACTGCGAGCACTGGACGGTACCTTATCTGCCGATAGATCCGCAGGATGTGGGAAGGGTTTATGAAACCGACGTTATCAGAATTAACAGTCAGTCAGGAAAGGGAGGCATAGGATATATTCTGGAACAGCAGTTTGGAATAATCATGCCTCCGAAAATGAGAGAACCGTTCGGATATATGGTAAAGCATGTTTCAGATAACGCCCATCGTGAGCTTATGCCTTCAGAAGTGTATGACATATTTAAGGATATATTTATAAATAAGCAGTCCCCGGTTGCTTTAAAGGAAGCTCATTACGTTAAGAAAGATGGAATTGAAGCAGATGTGACGATTGAATATAACGGAAAGATTATGAACGAAAAAGCTCACGGCAACGGAAGACTTAACGCTGTCAGCAAAGCTTTGATGAATATACTTGGAATAAAATATGATTTGCACACATATACGGAGCATGCAATGGAGCAGGGAGATACGTCAAAGGCTGTTTCTTATGTAGGAATTAAAGACGAAAAGGGTAACGATTTCTGGGGAGTAGGTATAGAAACCGATATAATCGATTCTTCGCTTAAAGCGTTATTCAGCGCGGTAAACAATATGATTAATGTTTGAATAAGTGAATTATTTCCTTGATTTTTCAGTTAATTGTCACAAAAACAGGGTTGACATTGTTTATATTAAAGTGTATAATGAATCTATAGTTGAGATTTATTATATGACTAAAGGAGTTTTAAAAATGTCTGATATAAAGAAAAAAATCTTAGCGGTTGCCGTTATATGCACTTTATCGCTTTCAATGGCAGCTTGCTCTGATAAAAAAAGCGGCTCCAATGAGGCCGGTATCAAAACCGCCACTATTTCGTCTGAAGAAGCCAAGCAGCTTATGAAGCATGATCTGGAAATTTCAGAATTTGTTGAAGCAACAGATACTGCTCAGGATCCTGTTGAATCAGGCAGTTCGTCTTCAGCAAGCGGAAATGAAAGTACAGGGGATTCTTCTGAAGTTTCAGAGGAAGGCGCAACATTCAATGCGGAAGAATTGATGAGCGGCACCGATGTGATTTTTGTTCCTGGAGGAGACGCTGAAAGCAGCGATTCTAATAGCGGAAGTTCCGGCAGCAGCATTGATGACTCAAATAATGTAAACCCAAGCGGAGAAAACAATAATCAAGTTGATAATTCTGAGATAAAGGGTAAGAAGAAAATACAGCAGGCATATTGGATGAATTTATCAAAGGACTTTGTTTTTGACGGAGAATTTATTACCGCTACATTTAAAATTAAAGACACTACTGCAAACGGTACATATCCTATAACTATTGAGTGGCTGGATTTTTCTAATATCAGCGCAGTTACTATTCCAGCAACAGGAATAAACGGCTCTGTTGTTGTAGGCGGCGAAGCTTCTGCAAACAGCTTCAAAAATGACGGTTCATTTGAGGTTATGGCAGAAAACGTCAGCGGAAATGCCGGTGATACAGTTACTGTAGTATTTAAGTTTAATAAGAATCCAGGTATATGCGCAAGCGTATTTAGGTTTGGATATGACAGTGACGCGCTTGAATATGTCACAGGCGGATATGGTTCTGATTTTTCAAAGGCTCTTGACGAAGAATAAATATAATTATTATTTCTAAAATATATAAATAAACTGATTCTGTTTTACAGCGTCAGTTTATTTTTTTATATTAGGTATTGACTTTTACTGTAAAATGTTGTATAATATATATCGTAATATGTGTTGCTTGTGGAATAAATGGGTACTCGAAGTGAAAATTTCTTATATCATTTAATCTGTTAACCAAAGAAAATCTGTAATGTAAGATTTAAGCGACAGTTTAATAAAGATAATTTAATGTAAATATAGAGAAACAGCGCAGCTAAATGATACATAAATGCTCATCAAACGCAAATGGACTAATTTATGTAATAGATTGGTTATCTGCTGTGTTTACCAAAAATTTAATATACGCCGCTGTGGTGGAATAGGCAGACACAAGGGACTTAAAATCCCTCGGTAGCGATACCGTACCGGTTCAAGTCCGGTCAGCGGCACCATTTTTCAAAAGCACAAGATCAATCTTGTGCTTTTTGTTTTTATAGCTCTTCCTTACTGTAAAACGTTGCTGTGAACTTGTTCATTTTCGGAAGATCAGCTTTATCCGTAGGATTGGAGTTTACCAAATCCATCTTCATTGCATACTTGAACGCTTTGTGAAGATTTGCATGATAATGTTTAACTGTGTTAGCCTTCAGACCAGACGTATACATATCATTATAATACTGCTGAATCATAAGTCCTGTTACATCGCCAAGAAGTATATTAGGATATTTTTCGTCAAAGTATTTTGTAATCTTGCCAACGTATGTATGAAATAAAAGTTGTGTATGCAAGCGTAGGCTTGACGGTCGAGAGCCAATATTTCAAGAAGTCAGTAAACTCATACTCCCCTGACGTTCCGTTTGCGGAATCTTTGAGGACAGATTCGCTAACATTTGTCTTATCGACGCTTGCCGACTTTACTTTCGTAATTTCCCCCGAATTAAAATCGGCTGTGAACTTCTCAACAATTTCCTTAACTCTTGCATTAAGAGCTTTTTTGATGCAATTTTCTGCAAGTCCTGTCGAAACCCATTTTAAGTTATTTAATCTTTGTGACAGTTCGTTGTAGTTAGAATCATTTCATGTCATTTAATCCTCGTAAAATCGGGACTTTTTGAGGATGAAATCCCCAAAAGCCCGATAATTCGTAAATTGTAAAAGCGCTGAAAAAAGCACATTTTGGATAGATATTTGTTAGATACTAACGGCAGAAATATTCGTTAGATATCTAAAAAAGCTGTTAGATAAACCTGTTGACATATATCTCACAGCGCTTAATCCATTATATGAGAAGCGTTATCAGCCTTGATGTAATGGTAAAATATTTACAATAAAAACGCTTTCTTGGATGGCGTTCCGTAAGGATGTTGCTAAAACTGAAATAATAGATATGTTTTTATGTAGACAGTGTAGCCCTGTGGCTACGCTGTTTTGCTGCTCTGGCTGGATTTCCTGTTCCGCATATGCTCTTGGAACAGTTCTTCCATTTCTTCGGGCGAGGGCTCTCGGATAATTCCAACGCCGTTGTAGTAGATTTCCACGCCCTGATAACGCTTGCCGTCCCTGTATTCGGGTTTGGATACCACGATTTTCTGTATGAACTCGTGTACCAGTTCAGGCGTAAGCTTGGTAAGCTGCGTTATCCGTTTTGCCCTGTCAATAAACCGCTGTAAGCCTTCGGTTTGGATTTTAGCGTTTTCAAGGTAGCTTTCCATTTCGGGAATACTATCCTTTAGCCAACTTTGCTCGTTTTCCAAAGACATTGACATCGTGGCAAACCTTTCGTCGCTTATCCTGTCCATAGCGTTATCCTCGTAAAGCTTTTGAATAATTCCGTCAATCTCAGTAACACGCCGTTTCGCCCTGTCAAGCTCCCTGCGCTTCTCTGCAAGCTCCTTCTTCTTTTTCTCCCCGAAATCCTCCATCTGCCGCTGGGCAAACAGTTTTTCATAGGTCTGCACATACCACATGACCCGTTGCATACTCTCCAGCACAAGGCTTTCTACCACCTTTTCTCGGATATAGTGTGCGGAGCAGACCTCGGAGTTTTTGCGGTAGGAGGAGCAGAAGAAATACGCCTGTTCACGCTTGTAGTTGTTCGTCACGCTGTAATACAGCTTCTCGCCGCAGTCGGCGCAGTAGAGCAATACTCACAATGCCGCTTTTGGTTGGTCTGCGTCGGTGCTGGCGAAGCTCCTGCACGAGTGAAAAGGTTTCCCTGTCGATAATAGCGGGATGGGTATCGGGAAAAATTTTCCATTATTCCTTTGGCTTATCGAGCGTTTTCTTCAGCTTATAGGATTTCCGATAGGTGCGAAAATTGACGGTATCGCCGCAATATTCCTGCTTGTCGAGAATACCTGAAACCGTATCCGCCACCCATCCGAAAGGGATTGCAGGCGGCTTGCCGCATTTCCTGCCGATACTGTTCCAGTATTCCGTAGGCGTAAATACCTTTTCCGCTTTGAGTTTCTTTGCAATCTGCGTCGGCCCGAATCCTGCAATACACAGGTCAAAGATTTTTCTGACAACCTCTGCCGCAGGCTCGTCCACAAGCCATTCGTCCTTGTTGTTCGGATTTTTCATATATCCAAAGGGCGGATTGGTGGTCAGCGGTACGCCCGACATTCCCTTGCTCTGCATGACTCTGCGTACTTTGTCGCTGGTGTTCTTTGCGTGCCATTCGTTGAATAAATCCTGCATGGGAACAATATCGCTGATACCCTTTGCCGTGTCGATGCTGTCCATAATGGCGATGTACCGCACATCCAAACGGACAAAATCTTCCTCTAAAAGCTGACCGACCACAAGACGGTTTCGTCCAAGCCTTGAATGGTCTTTTACCACGAGGTTGGCAACCAAGCCCTGCTCCGCAAGCTCCATGATTTCCATAAATGCGGGTCTTGTGAAGCTGACGCCCGAAAATCCGTCGTCATAAAAGAAACGAGGATTCGGCAGCTTATTGTCCTTTGCATACTTTTCAAGAATAGCCTTTTGATTTTGAATACTGCCCGAAACGCCGTCTTTCTCATCGTCACGGGAAAGCCTTGCGTATAGGGCGGTAATTCGCTTGTCTGACTGTTTAATGCTCATATAGCTCCTTTCCACAGCCAGATATGGTATGAATTGTAGGTGTCCTTATCATACCATATCCGCTGTTAAACTTCAACGCTTTAAAGCGATATTCTCAAAGCTGTTACAGATTTTTTAGAATAATCCGCTCTGTTTTCTCTTTCAAACTCTCACTTGCCATACTGTCGAAATGGGCTTTAATTGAATAAACCGTACCGTCAATCTCTGTTTCAAAATTGATAGGGTAGGGATATTGGGACTTGCAAAACCAGTTCATGCGTTCTGCCTTTGTCATAGAAGCAAGCATATCTGTTATTCTGTCAATCAGCTCGTGGATTTCTGCGCCGTCATCAACGGCGTTTCCGTATTCGTCAAGATAAATCACATCTGTCATCGTTCAAAATTCTCCTTCTTCTTAGATTTTGGTTTTTGTGCCGGTACTGGCAGTTCCCAAGGGGAAGACTTGATTTCTTTTTCGGGTGGTTTATGAAAAATGCTTTTTTCCTGTTCGGGTGCGGTTTTTCGGAGGGATTTCAGAATACCGTCAATAAATTCTTTAACCTTTTGGGGAGCAGCCTTTAACGCTTCCAGATACGGCCTGCATTTTTTTTCAGCTTCGCTAATTCCGCCTGCAATCGCTGTATCTTATCCGATAACGCCCGATTGGAGCTTTCCAAAATCTGCACGGTGCGCCTGTTCACAGGACACTCTTTGGCTAAATTGGATAAAGCGGTATAATCGTCTGCACTCATCTGCACTTTACCTGTCAGCGTTTTCTTGCCGATATTGTCAATAACCTGCACGCTTGCCTGAACAGGCAAAACCTTTTCCAAATCTTCATTGGCAACAGCAATCTTGCTCTCAATATCCGCAAGGCGTTCCTTATCCCTCTCAATCTGATATTGCAGACAGCTTTGGTTTTCGGCAGTGCTGCCACGCGCTCCACGCTCAAAATCGATAAATCCCGCCGCCTGCATATGCTCGAAAAATTCGTCTTGCAAAATGCTGTAGGTGGGAACAAGCACCGCTTTTCCTCTTTCGTCATACACAGGCTTGCCCTGCTCGTCCACAGCCTGCGGGGATTTCCATTTCTTCGAGTGGCTTACCTGCTGAACAATCTCCTTGACTGTGCCGACCAATTCAGGATTTTTGCACCGCTTCGTCCATAACACTTGCTTCTCCACTACGGGCAGTGCTACAATGTGCATATGGTAGTGATAGATCGGCTCGCCGTACTGATCGGACAAGGCGAGATTGACCTCATCGGCGTGCATAACGGCGGAGAGGATATTGTCCTCGCCATAAATTTTTACAGCAAACCGATAGGCTTCTTCATAAAACCGTCTGGCATATTCATAGCCGCCGTGAGCTTCAAAGTAGTCGGTGTTGACGTCTAAAATCATCTCGTCAAAAATTTTGGCGTCCTTTTTCAGACAACGAAGCGATACCTTCCCATCAGCGACCAGCTTATCGAGGGTTTCGTTGTAGGTCATATCGCCGCAGGATTTGAAATGCACATTCATAGGCGTGCGGGACAGGTCAACATTCATGTTGCCGTAATGCTCGTTTTTGCGCTCATTGTGGCGTTCATATTTGCCGATGGAATCCCTTGTGCGGGTTTCCACCTTTGACACGCTGAAATTCTGTCTTGACATTCTTCTCACTTCCTTTCTGTTTCGGATGGTATTTCTTTCTCCCGATGGGGAGGATATGTTGAGATTGGCGGCCTTTGTTACGCACCTTTTCCAAAGTGCGTAAACCCACTATGACACTTTCAGCCTTGCAGCTGCAAAGTGCCAGTGGGCTCTCCGAGGGGCAAAGGTACTCTTTAAAAAGAGTACCTCTGCACTCCTCAGAAACTTCAAGCACGCTGTAACGCATGATACGGTCAAAATCAGGATTGCCGTATAAAACCATTCAGAACGAAATATACAAGCCTGACAATCCTTATGGCAAGCGGATTTCAACCCGTAAAAGCGTTACATACGAGATATGTGCCGTTCTGCCCGAATATCGTTCCTGCCTCTGTTTTCTCGGCGGAGTTGTCCTGCTAATATCATCGTAAAATCATATCCCATTCGGACGGTCATTCAGTTGTAAGCGGCAAAACAAAAAGCCGTTACACAGACATCAAAAATCGGCGGGAGCTTTGCTCTCGCTTCAAAATGATGTTCTATGTAACTGCTTTGAAATTCAAAACCATACTGTTTTTATGCCCATCCGCCGCTGACAGTACAAAGCAGCTTTTGACGGCGGGCAGCGGTACTTCCTCTTAGCATACCGCAGGCGTTAGGCGGCTTGCACCGCAATTCTCATGAAAAGAACAATAAGTATTCAGTTGTAACTCTCCCAAAAGGGTATTTTATTATATATCTCAGAACAAGTGCTTGTCAATATTTTTTTCGGAGTTCGTGAATATTTCTCGGAAAAAGTGGGAATACTATTTTGTTTTATTATTGAGAAGGAGCTAATGAAATATGAGTTCCCTCACAACTTCATTGACTCTGCCTCTTGATTATTGCTGATTTCTTTTCCGAACGATAAAATTTTTGATGTGTTGGAAAGCAGAAGATGTCAACCCTTTGTATGTTTGCCGAAATATTTCTGCAAAACAGAAAGGCTTTCATCACGCAAAACACCTTACGTTACCTGTGGCTTCCAGAAAGAGTTGTCAAATACCATCTTAGAACAGCTATAGCCTTTTTTACCGAGAATCCTTTCCAATTCGATATTGCTGGCGCCATACACAAGCCGTCCCAATTTCACCCATACCATTGCACCGCTGAACATGAAGCAAGGTTCGCAGCTGGAATAGAGCGTGTAATCATGTAGATCGGTGATGGCAGTCTGTTCGCAGAATTCCCGAATCAAACCCGCTTCACCGTGGAAGGTAGGATCATGCTTAGTATAGATCTGGTTTTCATTACTGAACACGATTTTACCGTTCTTTACCAATACTGCACCAAACGGATCGTTGCCGTGCTCCACAGCAAGTTTAGAGAGACGGATGGCTTCTCTCATAAAAGTTTCGTCCTCCGGTGCTACATCGTCTGCCAAAGCAGCTTCCACATCGGCAGTAGTAATTAAAGCATTTCTTTGTAAATACTGTATTGCTTTCAATGCATAGTTGTGTGCTTCTGGACTTGACCCTGCGACAGCGTCCGTAACTACTCGTATATGATAATCGTTTTGGTGTGCATCAATCGCCGTATAATGCACGCACACATCTGTCAGTCCTCCTATCATGTAGAGCGTATCCGCATGAAGCCCTTTCAGAAGGATTTCTAAGTCAGTTCCACAAAAGGCGCTGTATCTTCATTTCGTAATGAGATATTCTCCTTCTATCGGATAGGTAAGCTTCGCATAATCCGTATAGGGGGAATCCTCCATACAATGTATTCTCTCGGAACCGTCTAATTCACGCTCGAAATCAACCATATCTTTCCGATGTACCTCTTTAATTTGAATGACAGGCAATTTCCTCGCACGGAATACATCCAATACCTTCTTTCCGTTACGAATGCAATCCCAAGCGTGGGGTTTGGCAGCTTCCGCCTCATTATCGGGCATTCCGATAAAATCCTCCTGCTGAATATCAATGACAAGGAGTACGCTGTTTTTCTCAATCATCATCGTTTTTCCCTTTCTTTTTCTTTTGATAACGCTTATATATAACATATCCCAATAAAGCAACCAATGCTTCCGTAATTGGGTAGGTTAGCCATATTCCTGTCATTTCGCCTATAGCTGACAGCAAAAATGCCATAGGGATAATCAAAATAAGTCCCCTAAGTATGGAAAGAATATGTGCCGGCAATGCTTTTTCCACAGATGTAAAAAAGATTGCTAAAATGATATTATACCCTACAAAAATAGATGAAGTAAAATATATTTTCAGACCTGCTACTGCAATCTGCTGTAATTCCAAGTTGTTTTCACTGTTAAAAACAGAAGCAATTGGCTGTGCAAATACAAAAATGATAATGTATATAAGAAGCGAAACCACCAGCATGGACTGTAATGCGTAACGCAGCATTTTCTCAATCTGTCTGTCAATGCCTTTTCCATGAAAATGGCTAATAAGCGGCTGCACTCCCTGTGCAATTCCTGTATATATGGCAACGCCGACAAGGGATATATTTGCAATAACGCCATAAGCTGCAACTCTTATGTTGCCTTCCAATTTCAATATAATCGCATTAAAAGTAATCATTACAATTCCTGATGAAAGCTGTGAAATTAAAGAAGGAAATCCCAATGCCAATTCCTGACTGACAATATTTGCTTCTAATTTTGTCCTGCATAGCTGAAATGTATTCTGCTTTTTTATCCAATGTAAAAGCATGATTATAATGCCGATGATTGGGGCTAGCCCCGTGGCAAAAACCGCACCGAAAATCCCCATTTTCATGGGGAAGATAAAAATATAGTCCAATATGATATTGGAAAAGTTTCCGATTATCATTGCCATCATAGCAAGGCGGGGACTATCATCATTTCTGACAAAGCAAAGCAGAATGTCATTTAAAATAAATGCAGGGGAAAACAAAAGCAGCCATCGAAGGTATGTGGTTGTCATATCAAAAACAATTTTATCCGCTCCTAAAAGCAAAGCAAGCCTTTCCCCGAATAAAAGTCCAATCAATACGAATATTGCCGAAAACAAGATGCCCAAATAAATTGTATTCGTATAGATTTTATCAATATCTTCTCTTGTTTTTTGCTGACTTTTGCAAACGCAAAACTTTGTGGCTCCGCCCATTCCAAGCATTAAACCTGATCCATGAATAAAATTATAAACAGGAATAGCAAGGTTTAGGGCAGAAAGTCCATTTGAACCCAAGCTTTTTGAAACAAAAAAAGTATCGGCTAAAACATAGCAGGATACGCTTAATGTCCCAAAGCACTTAAAACCGTGTACCTGAAAAATTCACGAAAGCCTGTCTTTTTCTCCATAACATCTCTCCTAAACAAAAAAATAGCGCCAGAACTTTCTATCTTCAAAGGCCTAACGATAGAAAGCCTAACGCTTAACTCTTTACCCGGCGGCAAAAAAGTGTCGTTCAATATTTCCAGTATAATATAGCACAAATCAGATTGGATGTCAATGGCAAGACTTATATATCAAAATAAGCATGGCGGCAGAAAATTCTCCCTGCCACCTGTCTGCTATGCGTAAATGATTTCCTTATTCACAATCTCCATCGCACATGCTTGTATGTTATTGAGCCGACCAACCCATTCTAAACCATTAACAACCTTTAGCCGTTCTGTTATGCCCTGTGCTTGTTTCATATCTTCTATGAGCCGTTCAAAGCGTTCCTGCGCCTGCCGGTCTATCTCCGCAAGATAACTGTTTAACTTGCCGCTTGTCAGCAGATTGACATAGAATAGCCGCTTATGTTCCTTGATATATCGCAAATGCCGCTGTCCCCATATCCCAATGGTTTTTTCTTCTTCGGGTGGTAAGGTAAGGCATGAAAAATAGTAATCGCCTTGTAGCTCATACCAAAGTTCGTTGTTTCCATCGTAAATGTACTTGTTCATTGTGTAATCCTCCGTTATGATTTGAATTTTTCCTACAATTCAATCATTCTGGCTGATTACAAAGCCTAAGGGAGAAGCTACTTCCTTATGTAGCCCCTCCCTTCGGGGAGCGCTTTTTTTATTGCACGAAAAACAATTTCCAAAGGAAGTCAATCTTATGCCCGAAAACAAAACCATTGTCCCAAACGACAAAAACCTATCTCTTGACGCATACGGACTGCTGTCTACAATGCTTAACGTCCCCGAAAGGGCGTGGGGAGTTAAATCGGGATAAGATGAAAAAGGAAACCGAGAAAATTCACAGCCTACCTCGTAAAAAGCAGAAACAACGTGAAAAGTCAAAGGAGAATATGCGATGAAATATTTAAAAATCGAGCCAAAGGCACGTTCCGATTATACTTGGCGGATGTATGGCAATGCAGATTAACAGCAAAAAAATCAAGAAAATAATACTTTCCAATCTGCCATATGCTATCTTCGCTTACGCTGGAAACAAGCTTGCATTTGCCTACAGAATTGCAGAGGGAGAGGGATTTCAAGAAAAGCTTCCGCCCTTTCTGTATGAAATCGGCACATCGTTTGCAAAGGTTTTCCCCAGCTTTAACCATGTCGATTTGCTTGCGGGAATTTCCGTTGCTGCACTGATGAAAATGATTCTGTACATGAAATCCAAAAACAAGAAAAAATTTCGTCAAGGCGAGGAATACGGCTCTGCGGTATGACGAACGGAAAAGGCTCATACAGCCGTCAGACATTGGAGAGCGTATCCTTCCTCATAAAAACAAGACCTCAGAAACGGCTTGTACAGCGTTTCTAAAGGCTTGCGTAAAAACTATTTCATTAGGGATGGCAGTTGTTGTGGTGTGTCCCAAAATGATTGATTTGACTTGCGCAGAACGTTTATTGTGTGTGTCATTAGGCTATAAGATATTGAGCTGTCAAGACAAATTGAAATTTATAGATTTTTATACATATCCGCTGTTATACAATAACAAACCTCTCCGCACGGAGAAATATTTTCACGAATAAATCGTTCAACTGTATCGGTAACTTCCATTTTTGATTTTACCAATACTTTTCCGGATTTTATATTTTCGATTCTATGATATGCTTCAAGTTTCACAAAATCCATATGGCTGAATGTAAAATCAATTAAAGCAGATAAAGCTTCACTCGCATAATCGTTTTCCCAGAATTTTTCTCCGATACAGTATTCGATTTCTGCCGTTCTGTATTCTGAATACACCTTACAGAAGGCTATTTGACCTATATTTTGATTACTTGCTTTTTCAACAATTGCCCATCTGTAATAATCCATATTGCTGTAAGAATCAATGTATTTTTTCAACAATTCTTGCACCTTTTGAATCGTATCATAAACAGGTTTTCCATATTCAAGCTGAATATTTGGATTTGCTGCCCAATTTTCAAACATATTCTTATAATCATTTGAATTAAACTTTCGGCAAATCAGTCTTTCTGTTTCAAATTGCTGCGTACCTATATGTTTCATCGCTTTCTCCTATAAATACTGGTTTATGCAAGCAGACCGAATGCTTACTCTATATCACAAATTATACCATATCCTGTTGAAATATTCAACCGCCTGAAAAGAAAAATAGCTTGCCATATTCGTCTATACATAATTTTCTTAAAAAGTTTCTATATGACTACTGTCTTAATTCACAGGGTATGAAACAGCTTATGTGCAGTCTTGGACTGATTCTTCTTGCAATCGTTCTTGTTCCTGTACTTGAAAAGATAATGACAGGCACAATCTGACAGATTGCTATCAGAAAAAAATACATACGAGAGTTTCAAAGCAAAAACAATATGCAGAAAACTGCTGCCCACAAAGATTGAACTTCGGCGATTAAATAAATATGACAGACCATTAATAAATTGCTCGGACGAAAGGGGTGATGAAAATGGGAGTAATCAGCGACGCAATCGACGCTCTGGAAAATTGGCACTGTGACTTATTCAAGGACGTAATCAAGTCCCAGTTTGACGGAATATCAGACTTGTTGACGGATACGTTTGCACAGACAACCGGAAACGACGGTCTTGTCAGCACATACCTGCAGGAACGGTCGCGTCAGTCTGGACAACGATTGAAACGCTTTGCAATAACGTAGTTGTCCCAATAGGCGGCTTTATTCTGACGATAATTCTGCTGAACGACCTGATTCAGACGGTCATTCGGGGCAACAATTTCAAGGACTTTGATGATTCGATATTCATAAAATGGATCATCAAAGCGGTATGCGGCGTAATTCTTGTGTCGAATGTGTTTTACATCGCTTCGGGACTGTTATCATTCGGCACAAACATATGCTCTAAAGGATTATCGGAGCTTTTCGGAACAGGCGATTATTTATCGACGGCTCTTGCATTGAAAAAATCGGCTCTAAGCGGTTTAAGCCTTGGAGAACTAATGACAGTCTGGTTTATTTCACTCATTGTTCATCTCGGAATTATGATTCTGATAGTGGCAATCGTAATAACGCTGGCTTCAAGAATTATCGAAGCTGCAGAAAGATCTTTTGTATCTGATTCTGAACTATTTTCAAAATATTCATTTCTTAATGAGTCGGTATCTCAATCCATACTTGATGAATTCAGAGTTGGAGAATATAGGTTAAAAACAA
>UPZA01000021.1 GCA_900538575.1 uncultured Ruminococcus sp. | reverse complement strand
TGTCAATCTTTTTTTTGAGATTTGACGGAATATACAAAATATATTGTGAATTCTCTGATAAATGCAATATTATGCACAATATATACACTTTTGCTAAAGCGTTACTCGTCATTCTCTTCCGATTTCTTAAAAACAGCCTTTATCTTAGTAATCCAATTATCCTCTGTCAGAAGAACGGTAAATTCAAAATCTCCGTATTTAACCGACGGCGTTTCGTCCTCATCGGGAATACGTCCCAGCAAATCCACTATAAACGCGCTCATCGTATCGTAGTTATGACCCTCGGGCAACTGGATTCCTATTATTTCCTCGGCGTCCTCCGGATTCGCGTCTCCCGAAACGGTAAACACCCCATCTGAAATCTGCATAATATCAGCCTTTTCATCGTCGTATTCGTCCTGAATGTTTCCGACTATTTCCTCCAGCAAATCCTCAAGGCTGACCATTCCGGCAGTTCCGCCGTATTCGTCCACAACTATCGCCACCTGCGACTTGGTTTTCGTCATATTTTCAAAAGCGTCGGCGCATTTGCAGGTTTCCGGTATGTACATAACCTTTCTCATAAATTGTCTGACCGTAAAATCCTCGGAATGCTCGCAGCCCACCAGACATAAAAGGTCCTTTACATATATTATTCCTATAATGCTGTCCACTGTTCCTTCATAAACAGGGATTCTGGAATAGCCCTCGTTAATAGCAAGATAAACTATATCTCCTATCTTTGATTCGACGTCGGCGGCGCATAGATCTGTTCTGTGCGTCATAACCTCTGAAACAACGGAGTCTCCGAATTCAAAGATATTATTTATCATTTCCCGCTGGCTCTCCTCGATAACTCCGGTTTCATTTCCGGCGTCTACCATCATAAGAATTTCCTCTTCTGTCACAACGTCCTTAGCGGAGCTGACGGGAATCCTCAGTATAAAGCAGAAAATCGCTGAAACGCCATAGCTCAGAGCGCTGAACGGCGACATAACAACCATCAGAATCTTCACCGGCAAAACGGTGTTTACGGCAAACGCCTCTATATTGCTTCTCACCAGCTTTTTGGGGAGCATTTCCGTCAGCGCCGTTATACCCACTGAAACGCAGGCAACGGTGACGCCTGAAAGCGCCGCTCCCTTGACGCCCCTTGCGTCATGAGAAACGAAAATAACCGCTAAAACAGCAATCAGTATGCTGAACACAGTCCTCGCGGCAGAAAAGGTTATGAGCATTCTGCTTGGATTTTCAAGAAGCCTCATAAGCCTTTCGTATTTTTTATCCTTTTCCGCGGCGGTTTTTATTTTTGAATCGTTCACCTCGATGTCCGCATATTCGCATGCGGAATAAAAGCATTTGAGAACTGTAAATATAATTAACAAAACAAGATAAAAATACCGGCTCCCGTCAGAATCCATTTTACTCTCCGTTTAACTGCAAAAGCAGCAGCCGCATTTTCCGGCAGACGGCCCGCCGTATTTCAATTATGTTAATTATATAATACGCCCGATGTTTTGTCAATAGCGCGGCTTTATTCTCTTTATTAATATACTAAGGACTGCATATAAAAGACGTTTGATGACAAGAATATAAATTGGAAGTCTTTAATATCGGGACAGATTATTGACAATTACGGCAAGTAATGATATCATAAGAATTAAAAAGATAAAAATTGTGGGAATTAAGGTAAATATTATGAAAAAACCAATAAGATTTTATATTTCCGTAATAGGCGCAAAGCTTATTATAAAGCTTATGCGGATAATGCGGAGAAACGCGACCAATCTGCCCGGAGAAATAGCTCTTATTTTCTATCCGCAGCTTCTAAAATATTTTGAAATGCCCGACACTGTTATTGCGGTAACCGGAACGAACGGTAAAACCACCGTTTCAAATCTCATCGGAGAAATACTGGGCAAAAACGGCTTCGACCTGATATCAAACAGCTTTGGAGGCAACGTGGATACCGGTATAGCGTCAATTCTTCTTGACAACTGCACTCTTTCCGGAAAATTCAAAAAAAATACCGCGCTTTTCGAAATGGACGAAAGAAGCGCGCCTCGTGTGCTGCCCTATCTCCGTCCGGACTGGCTTGTATGTACAAACCTTCAGCGGGATTCAATGAAAAGAAACGCTCATCCGGAATTTATATTCCGCATACTAAATGAAAACATGCCTGAAAAAACAAAGCTTATCCTCAACGGCGACGACCTTATAAGCGGACGCCTTGCACCGGAAAACAAAAGGAGCTATTTCGGCATATCAAAGCTGAAATACGAAACGCCGACAGAGGATAATATCATATGCGATATATCCGATTGCCCGGAATGCGGCTCGAAGCTTGACTTTGAATTCCGTCATTATAACCACATAGGGCGCGCGGTATGCCGCCGCTGCGGATTTTCCACTCCCGAAATAGACTACGACATGACCTCGGACGAGCATGATACGGCGGTTATAATGCATAACGGCAAGCCGGAAAAATACAGACTGCTGAACAAACGTATAACAGATTATTATAACGTTACCGCCGCCGTAGCTTTCTGCCGCGAATTCGGTTTGTCTGAACAGCAGGTGGCGGATTCTCTTAACGGAATGAATATAGTAAAATCAAGATACGATAATTTTGAAGCCTGCGGCAAAGAGGTAATAGTTTCGCTTGCAAAGGGCCAGAATCCCGTCGCCTGCTCCGGAGTATGCGATTTTATAAGACGGGAACCCGGAAAAAAGGCTGTTATAATGATTCTCGAGGATCTCTACGATTCCAAGCGCACATCTGAAAATATAGCGTGGATATATGAAACAGATTTTGAATTTCTAAAGGGAAACGGTGTCGAGCAGATAATAGTCGGCGGAAAAAGAGCCTCCGATTATATAGTCAGACTGCTTTTAGCCGGAGTGGAAAAGGAAAAGATCTTTACCTGCACCGATGAAAAGGAAACAGTTAAGCTTCTGATTCCCGAAAACATAGATAAAATCATGATAATGTACGATCTTTTTAATGTAGAATCGCTAAACAGCATAAAATCTCAGCTTATGCAGATGAAGATTGGAGACGGCTATGAAAACAGCAGAAATATTATTCCCGGAAATCTGTAATCTTTTCGGCGATACGGGCAACGCCCGCTTTATAAAAAGCTGCGCTGAGGATTATATTGAAACTCCGTTAAACGGCACGCCGGCCTTTGTCGGCGAGGACGTGAAGCTAATTTATTTAGGACCGCTGACAGAAAATAATCAAATAAGAGTCATGGAACGCCTTGCGCCTTACAGAGAAAGAATTTCCCGGCTTATAGATAACGGAACGGTCTTTATCGCCACCGGAAATTCCTATGAAATTTTCGGAAACAGCATAACCGACTCTGACGGCTCCGTCACGCCGTGTCTGGATATTCTCGATTTCAGCGTTAAAAGGAATTTCTTTAAAAGGGAAAGCGGTCTTATACTTGGAACCTATAAGGATCTGGAAATAGTGGGATTTAAGGCTTCCTTTACAAAAATCTATCCCGGAGAATCGGCAGAATGCTTTGTCCGCGTAACCAAAGGTCTTACTATGAATCCTGAAAGCAGCTTTGAAGGTATTGTAAAAAACAACTTTTTCGGAACTTCGATTCTTGGACCCTTGCTTATACTGAATCCGCTCTTTACCAAAAGAGTTTTCAGCGTCGCCGGTATACCTGCGGAAAAAATTCCGTTTTACAACGAAATGATGGACGCCTACAGAATAAGACTGAAGGAATTCAAGCAAAAACAAATAGGCATACACTGACATAAAAAAGGACTTGCAGAAAAAAGCCTGCAAGTCCTTTTTTATATCGCTGCAAATCAGACCTCGTCCGACTCCACAGCGTCTTCAGCTTTATCAAAAATTTCTTCCTCAGTACAAGCGCACGCGTCGGATACAACGCCCACGTCCTCAGCCTTGTCCGCCGGAATATCGTTGAAGTCGTCGTTGTCACAGTCCTCGCGGTAATCGTCATCGCAGCCGCAGCAGCAGTCGTCGCAATCGGCGTCTATCGCGTCGCAGCCGCAAGACTTATTTTTTGAAGATTTATAAATAACTGCGGCGGCTGCTGCTGCGCCGGCGGCTAAAAGTCCTAAAATCAAACCTTTTTTCATATTATTGTCCTCTTTTCTCCGCAAGAAAAATATTTTACGGCTTGCGGTCCGAAAGAAATATGTGCGTTTTTATTATTATATCACAAAGCAAAATAAATTTCAACAATTTTATAAATTTTTTGTGATATACATCAAAATTGAAATTGCTGTGACGGGCGCCGTTTCACATCTTAATATTCTGTTTCCGAGCCACACGGCGTTTATACCGGCTCTGCGCGCATAATCCGCTTCCTCGGCGTCGAATCCGCCTTCGCTTCCTATAAAAAGAGAAAAATTACTCTTTCCCAAAACCTTAAGCTCCGAAAATCTGATACCGCCCTCCTCGTAAAGCATTACCGGACATTCGCTTTCAGACATTTCGGCAACCGCTTTCTTAAAGCCTATAAGCGGCATAACCCGCGGAACTATTCCCCTTCCCGACTGCTTGGCCGCGCCCATGGCAATCTTATTCAGTCTTTCAAGCTTTTTGGAAAAATCCTTTTCGGAGGGCCTTGAAACGCACCGTCTTGTCAAAACCGGAACTATTTCGGCGGCGCCCAGCTCCACCGATTTCTGAATAATAAGCTCAAGCTTGTCCAGCTTAGGCACGGCCTGATACAGGGTAAGATTTATATCCGGTTCGGCGGCGCAGGGCGTATGCTCCAGTATATCAAGAAAAACCGCGTCCTCGGTTATTCTCTTGACGGCGCACCTGTAATCCACGCCCTCCGAGCATACCGTCAGCCTTTCCCCGGGTTTCATTCTGAGCGAAAAACCGATATGCCTCGCGTCTCCGCCTGTAATAACAGGCAGCTCCGGATTCATTTTTTCAAGAAAAAATCTCGGCATAATTCCTCCCTTTTATTGTTTGCATGAATATTATAAAAAATCCTAAGTAAATTATACTATATCCGGCCTTTTTTTTCAATATTTTTTTACAAATTTATGCGTAGTCCATTGACACCGCCGGATATATGGAGTATTATAAATATCAGTACTGAATGAAAAGAGGATTTATTTTGATTAAGAAATTTTTTTCACTTTTAACATGCGCCGTGCTTTCAGCGTCGCTTTTCTGCGGCTGCGGCGATGAAAGCGGCTCGTCCAATGAATATTATTACGGACAGGCTCTCAAGGAGGTCGACGGCAAGGATATATATCTGATTTATGACGGAAGATACGTTACGGACGACGAAATGGACGTTTTAACAAATTATTACAGCTCTATCCAGAGAAAGGACTATGAGCTGTTTAAAACAACTCAGCCCGGGCCGTACGTCGATTTCCTTGAAAAAAAGCAGTCAAAGGAAGTCTCCTCGTATGTGGACGACTTCTATAAGGAGGTCGAGGACGGCGTCGGGGGAGATTTTGATTTTACCCAGATAGAAGTTACCGACTGCGGCACAAGTCGGGAGGATTCCGGAATAAACGATATAAAAGAGCTTCTCGACGGAATTTACGAGGACGCCGGTATGGAAAAGAGTTTTTCAGATACTGTCAATGACGCCAAATATATAGTGTTCAATCTGTCTGCTGAGAGCAAGGACGGTGAAACCTTTAATCTTTCGGACGAAATGAAGTATATTTTTACCTGCGAGGACGGAACGTATATTTTTTAAACGGAGGGATAAACATGAAGGACGATCCTGTCATAGTAAAAACTGCGGAGCTGATCAAGGAAAACTGCTCTGAAATCGTTAAGATATATCTTATTAGCTATAAGGTGGATAACGGAGGAGAGGTTACCAGCTTCAAGCTTGCGCTTATACTGAGGGATGAGGCGGAAAATCTTCCCGAGCTTGAATGCCGTCTCTATCTCAACGTAGACTGCGAGCTGCCTTTCGATATGGTAATTTACCGCAGAAGCGAATTCGATAAGCTTAAAAGCGAAATCGGCACCTTCGCATGGAAAATAAATAATTCGGGAGCTGTGCTTTATGAGTAGAGGATACCGCGACGGCGACAGCAGAAGATATTTTGACTGGCTTTATTACGCCAACCTGGATCTGCTTGCGGCAAAAAATCTCCAATGCGACGAAAGGTGCTACAACGGAGCCGCGTTTCACTGTCAGCAATGCATAGAAAAAGCTCTCAAGGGCTATCTTCTTTTTAAAAAACACCGTCTTTACGACGGTCATAACCTTACATGGCTGTGCAAGCAGGCAATGCAGATAGACGGACATTTTTCCAAATGGCTTGAAAAAAGCGCGCTTTTGAACCATTATTATATAGAAACCAGATATCCGGCAGATATACCATTCGACATAGACACGGATACTGTTATGGAGCTTATACACTCCTCGTCAGAAATGCTTAGCTTTATAACGGAAATTATACATTTTGATTTCAGAAGCTACAGAAAAAAATAAAAGCGGGCTTTTGTCTTGTAAAATAAATATTGATAAAGGCTTTATTAAAAGCAAAAAGGAGCTTAGCGCTCCTTTATTTTTTTATTTCAGTAGAAAATTTCCCCTGCGGCCTATTTTTTCCCCCATTTTTACAACCGTTTCAAAACCGTCGGCGGTATTTTTCAGTATGTCCCCGTCAATAATAACCGCGTCCTTTTTTACCAGCAGAACAATGGTCGAGCCTCCGAATTCAAACATTCCCTTTTCCATGCCTCTGCGTATTTCACCGGCGGCGTCGTGGTTGACAATTCTTCCCACCATCATAGCTCCGACCTCCGCTTGAACCACATCGCCGAAATTATTCGTGTGAAGCACCGTATATTCACGGGTATTCTCTTTATAAATATCGGCAAATTCTAAAGCGATAGGATTTACCGTATGATATTTGCCTTTTATCCTCCTGTTACCGGATTTTCTGCCGTCGTCTATATAAATATATCGGTGATAGTCGTCTACCTCAAGCCTGAATATCATGCAGTAGCCTCCCGTATATCTCCGGGCAAGCTTTCCGCACCGCAAAAGCGAACTGACGCTGTAGCATGAATTCTTTATTTTAAAAACGCTGTTCCGATCTATCTTAAATACGCTCAGCTTGGAATCGCAGGGACTTATAAAATGCTCCGGGCTTTTATCAATCGGCCGATTTTCGGCTTTTATCCTTCTTGTAAAAAATTCGTTATACGAGCGATAGAAGGCAGGCTCATATTCCGACATATCTATACCGGATTTCCTTATAAACGGAACTATCATAAACCGCGACGCGGTACCGCTGCAAAATCCGCCGGCTATCTCGGAAACCGCCGGAGCAGTCAGCAGCTTAAGAACCGCTCTGCCCGGTAAAGAGCCGTAAAGCAGATTCAGCAGCGTTTCCTGCCCGTCGTTCTTAGTTATTATATTTCCGCTTCTGTCCTTGAATTTCTTTATCATCCGTTGTTTTTCACCTTATATATAAGCCAAATCATTTCAGCCGCGCCAACGGCTATAAAAATGAGCATAGTTTTCATTTTCGGCTTTTTCAGCCTGAAGCGAGTAATAAAAGCCGCGCCTATAAGCAGAAGCAAAAAAGCGTAAATATCCGGAAACAACGCTCCCATATCCTTGCGGAAGCTGTAAAACAGCGGAAGTATAAGAGCGACGCTCGTTACCGGCAGTCCCTCGTATTCACGTCTTGCCTCGCTTGTTCTTACCTGTCTTGATTCCTCCGCGACATTGAAATACGCAAGTCGTATCAGCGCGGCAAGAGTAAAGAAAATCATTATAGCGATATGATAAAATTTGTTCATACCGACAGAATAGCCGATCGCCGCGGGAAGCAGTCCGAAGCAAATAAGATCGCAGAGCGAATCTATTTGTATTCCGAATTTTTTCTCGTCGTCGGTTCTCTTTCTTGTGCGGGCGACCTTGCCGTCGAACATATCGCACAGACCGGATATCATCAGAGCAATCACCGCCATGGTGATATGGCTTCCGCTCATGGCAAGATATATTCCTATCAAAGACGACGCGAGCCCCATATAGGTCAGGATAACCGTATAATTATAAAAGCCTATCATGACGTAATCTCCTCATTAACTAAAAAACATATGAATTTATTATACCAAATTTCCGTCAAACTTTCAAGGCATACAAAATATAAAGTTTTAAAAAGACGGAATTTAAACCTTCGCGCTGAAAACGTCTGCGTTTTCTCTTTATTTCCAATATATTCAAAACGCGTAAGAAAATTTGTTTTGTGTATATTTTACATTTTACAATTAAGAAAACCAGCATGTTTAATAAAATTTAAACCAATAATACGCATGTAATGTCCTATATACTTTACAAACTCAGTTAATTAGGGTATAATGGTAAAGTTATCAAGAATTTATCAGAGGTGTTAATATATGTTTAAACTGAAAAGAACGGCGGCTTTTGTTCTGAGCCTGGCTATGACGGCGGCTCTGCTTTCAGGCTGCGGAGACAAGGAAAACTCATCGTCGGACAAGACGTCGGGTTCGGACGGTAAATCCTCCGCGCAGCAGTCCAGCGGCAAGCTTATGAATTTCACTCCTCCGGAAGAGGGCGAGGAAATTATCGTTATGACTATAAAGGATTACGGCGACGTAAAGATCAAGCTTTTCCCGGAACAGGCTGAAAAAGGCGTTGAAAATTTTACTGGTCTTGCTGAAAAGGGCTATTACGACGGTCTCATTTTTCACAGGGTAATCAATAATTTCATGATTCAGGGCGGCGATCCCGAGGGAACCGGAATGGGCGGCGAATCGCTTTGGGGCGGTAAATTCGACGGAGGAACGTCTCCCGACCTTACCCATGCGGCGGGAGCGGTCGCATACGCGAACAGCGGCGGAACATCTACGGACGGCAGCCAGTTTTACATCGTTACCGGCGAAACTTACGATGAAGATACTCTGACCTCGCTTACCGAATATTACAAAATAACGTTAAGCGACGAAGCCAAGGAAATTTACACTACTATAGGCGGAACGCCGTGGCTTGACGGATCCTATACGATATTCGGACAGGTTTTCGACGGACTTGATATCGTTTTCGACATTCAGGGCGTTTCCACAGATTCCAACGACAAGCCTGAAAAGGACGTTGTAATCGAAAAAATTTCAGTTGAAAAATACGACGGCGGCGACGTTAAATTCTATATGAGCGACTATAAATAAATTTAAGAATTTAAATCTGGTAATATTATATAAAATTATATATGAAAATATTGTTCTGTTTCTATACTGGAATAAGGATAATTTCACCTGAACAGACTATAATATAGGTGAGAAAAAAGAAAAAGATATTTCTGCTGTGTACATACGGGAAATATCTCAAGGAGAGGAAATCTTGGAAAAATTTGTTGTTAAGGGCGGACGCCGTCTGCATGGCGAAGTCGAAATAAGCGGAGCAAAAAACGCGGCCGTCGGTATTATTCCGGCTGTAATATTGTCCGACGAGCCCTGTATACTTGAAAACGTCCCGGATATCAGCGACGTATCAATCAGCCTGAGAATACTCTATGAAATGGGCGCGGGCGTTCAGACGATCGCCAGAAATACGTTTCGGATAGATCCTTCCGGCATAATGAATTTCTGCGTCCCCTACGAAAGCGCAAGGCAGATGAGAGCGTCCTATTACTTCTTAGGCGCGCTGCTCGGAAAATTCAATAAGGCGAGGGTTTCAATGCCGGGGGGCTGTCCTCTGGGAGACCGCCCCATAGACCAGCACCTGAAAGCGTTTTCCGCCCTCGGCGCAGAATGCTCTATCGACCACGGAATGGTGGACGTAACGGCGGATTCGCTTAACGGAAGCCAGATATATCTGGACGTTGTTTCCGTGGGAGCTACAATGAACGCTATGCTGGCCGCGGTAAAGGCAAAGGGCTTAAGCATTATTGAAAACGCGGCGAAGGAGCCGCATATCGTAGATCTCGCAAACTTCCTTAATTCCATGGGCGCCGACATCATGGGCGCCGGTACTGACGTTATCAAAATCAGAGGCGTCGATTACCTGAAGGGAACTACTTACTCAGTTATACCGGATCAAATCGAGGCGGGTACTTTCATGGTAGCGGCTGCCGCAACAGGCGGAGACATACTTGTAAAGAACATCATACCGAAGCATTTGGAGCCAATAACCAATAAGCTTGAAAAAATAGGAGTAAATGTCGAGGAATTTGACGACAGCGTAAGAATCTGGGTAGACGGTCCTTTGGTTAAAACCAATATAAAGACAATGCCTCATCCGGGTTTCCCGACAGATATGCAGCCTCAGATGGCTACTCTTTTGACTCTGGCGGAGGGCACAAGCATTATTACGGAGGGCGTATGGGAACAGCGTTTCAGATATGTCGACGAGCTGCGGAGAATGGGCGCCGATATATCCGTAGACGGCAAGGTGGCTGTTATCGAAGGGACCGGACATCTTCAGGGCGCTCCGGTCAAGGCCTGCGACCTTAGAGCGGGCGCGGCTCTCATTATCGCTGGACTGGCGGCGGTAGGCGTGACGGAAGTAGAGGATATCCACCATATCGAAAGAGGCTATGACAATCTTGACAGAAAGCTTCAGCTGCTGGGCGCGGATATTGTAAAGAAGAGCTTTCCCGGAGCTTCGGTAAAAAAAGCATTATAAAAATATTTATTCGGGCAGGCAGATACGTCTGCCCGTTTTTGTAGGTTTTAAAATATACGACGATTAATGATTCTCTTTCGCCGTATATTTTAAAGTTTTATAAAAATACATAAAAAATGAAATTTACTTAGTATTATGCAGAAAGGAAAAAATATGGCAAGGATATACCCTCTTTTCAGTTCAAGCAAGGGAAATTCCTCTTTTTTAGGAAATCCGTCCGCCGGAATACTTATCGACGCGGGAGCGTCCTTTAAAAAACTATGCGGCGCGCTGGATCGCTGCGGTATAGAAATCGGCGCGGTTAAGGGAGTATTCATAACTCACTCCCACAGCGATCATGTAAAGGGACTTAAAACGCTAACTGCGAAAACCGGAATACCGGTTTTCGGGCAATGCGAAACTCTCTGCGAGCTTGTTAAAAAGGAGCTTATTTCTCCATGCTCTGAAATATATGAGCTTGACTGTCCGGCCGCCGTGGCAGGAATGGAAGTAAGCTGCTTTGACACCCCTCATGACACGGTCAGAAGCTGCGGATACCGAGTGAGCTTTGAGGACGGCCGCACCTGCGCCGTATGCACAGATCTCGGTCATGTCACTAAAACCGTAGACGAAAATATACTCGGCTGCGATTTGGTTCTGCTGGAATCCAACTATGACGAAAATATGCTGAAAAACGGACCGTATCCATATTATCTGAAAGAAAGAATACTCTCGGCAAGCGGACATCTTTCAAATAAGTGCTGCGCCGGACAAGCTCGAAGGCTGATAAGCAGAGGAACTACAAGAATAGTTCTCGGTCATTTGAGTCAGGAAAATAATACTCCGCAAACTGCGGAAAAAACTGTTTTATCAGGTCTTTCAGAATTTAAAAGAGACATGGATTACATATTGAAGGTAGCCCCGGTAGAAACTGACGGCGAAGCCGTGGTGTTCTGATGATAAATGTAAAAATAGTAGCGGTGGGAAATTTAAAGGAGCAGTATCTGAAAGACGCCTGCGGAGAATACATAAAAAGACTTAAAAGATACTGCAATATAAGCGTTAAAGAATTAAACGAATCAAAACTTTCCGACAAAGCTTCTCCCAAGGATATACAAAAAGCGCTGGAAACGGAAGGAAAAGCTATACTCAGAGAATGCCGCGGATATCTGATAGCCATGTGCATAGAGGGAAAACAGCTTTCCAGCGTTGATTTTTCAAACAAGCTCATGTCGGCGGCGACGGCAGGAGGAAGCAGCGTTACCTTTGTTATAGGAAGCTCGTGCGGAATATCCGACGAGGTCAAGCGGACCGCCGATCTGAAGCTTTCTATGTCTGAAATGACTTTCCCTCACCAGCTTGCGCGAGTTATGCTGACAGAGCAGATTTACCGCGCCTTTCAGATAGCCTCAAACGGAAAATACCATAAATGATTTCATAGAATAACTATACGGTTATTGTGCAAATTGTATAATATATACAACTCTTTTTTGTATCTTCGATTTTAGTCATATTCTATATTTTATATTGACTTTTTTATTAAAATATGGTATTATTATTTTAACAATAATTGTTCGTTATTGAAAAAAAATAAGGAGTTTGATAGAAATGAAGCTATTGAAAAAAGCGCTTTCTGCTTTTGCCGCACTGGCTATGTGTACGGCGTTTTTCGTAAACTCGGCAGCTCCGGCGGATATAATAACCGCGGCAGGAACCGTCCGTGATATGACCTCGCAGGAAGTTGTAAGCGATATGGGCTTGGGCTGGAATCTCGGAAATTCATTCGATTCCTATTATGAAGGACAGACAATGTCTCCTTCAGCCGTTGAAACGGCGTGGGGCAATCCGACTGTTACTAAGGAGCTTATACAAGCAATCAAAAACGAAGGTTTTAAGACTATTCGTATACCTGTAACCTGGATGAACTGCATCGACTCGTCAAACAACATAAATGAAGATTATATGAAAAGAGTTCAGGAGGTTGTTGATTACTGCATTAACGAAGGCCTTTACGTCATACTGAACGTTCATCACGACGGCGGCTCAGAGGGCGGCTGGCTGAGAAACGCACAGAACGACTATACCAACGTTTCCGCAAAATATCAGAAGATCTGGGAACAGATCGCTTCTAACTTTGCAGATTATTCAGACTATCTTATTTTCGAATCTATGAACGAGGTAGGATTCAACACATCGGGAAATCCTACGTCTGAAAACTACAAAACTCTTAATAGCCTTAATCAGCTTTTTGTTAATACAATAAGAAATTCAGGCTCTAATAATGAAAAGCGTCACCTGCTTATCGCTGGATACTTTACCGACACCAATATGACGTGCGACAACAGATTTGAGGTGCCTAACGATCCTGCCGGAAGATGCATAGTTTCCATTCATTATTATTCACCGTCGGCGTTCTGCGTAGCGGAGCCAAGCTCTACATGGGGCTACAGCAAGACATGGGGAACAGCCGACGAGCAGGAGGCTCTTGAATCCGATCTTGATCTGCTTAAAACCAGATTTGTAAATGCCGGAATTCCTGTAATCATCGGCGAATACGGAGTTCTGACGGAATCTGAAAACGGCAAGGACAAGGCGAGCATAGTTACATATCTTAAATCAGTTGCTGAAGGCGCTCTGCAAAGAGGAATTTGTCCTATTCTTTGGGACAGCGGCAACGGCGGCGATATGAAATTCATAAACAGAACCTCAAAAACATGGAATATTTCAGAGCTTGAAGCCGTTTACGCTGATCTTGCCGGAAAATATTCCACAGGAGTTACAACGCCTGCCGTAACCACTCCGGACGTAGAAGAAAATTCACAGAAGGTTGCGCTGAAAGAGGACGAAAAGGGAAATCTGTATGTTGACCTTACGCCTTATGTAGGCAGACTTATAACCGGAGTAGGCTTTACTGTCGAGGGCGATACGTATAACGGCAACGGCGGCGTTCTGCTCGGCTTCAACGTACACAGCGACGCTACTTCCTGGGGCGGCGTTTATAAGGGCATACAGGCTCCTTTCCTCGGACAGAACAACGGTCAGGTTACAAAATACACCTTCGACGCTGAAAATGAGGAATCCGTTGATCCTAAGGAAATAATGTACGACGGTCAAACTATGACCTTCTCAATAAACTGGACATATCCTGATACATATAAGGATAAGCTTTCACTCGGCGGCGAGGTTATACTTTATTTTGACGGAGCAGAGCAGATTACCACGACTACCACAAACCCTCTTGAAACAAAATTTGAAGAAAGAGTTACGGCAGTGGTTGATAAGGAAGTAAACGAAGAAGAAGGTATAGACAGACCTACAATGAGAATTGATATTTCTCCCTACAAGGGCAATAAGCTCGTAGGCGTTAAATTCAATATGACCGGAACTCACGGCGACGGAAACGGAGCTTTAAGCTATAATCTTGTGGACGAAACCGCTGAATCGGGTACAAAGTGGGCTTACACTGCATTTGACTTCAAATCTGCAAACGACGATATTTATGTTTCTTTGGCTTCCGACGTCACTGAAAACCTAAGCTATGATTTCTTAAGCTTCAATATATGGTATGAGAAGGACGGAAAAACCTCGGCGGATTATTCTTTTAACCCCGACGTAACTCTTTATTTTGAGGACGAGGTAGTAATTCAAACCACGCCGGCGGCTACGACAACGACAGGCGGCGATACCACTACAACCGTAACGACGACAGTAGACGTCCCTTCTTCAGACGAAACAATAGATCCTGAGCTTGTTACAAAATACGGCGATGTAAACTGTGACGAATCTGTAAACATCGCGGACGTTATTGCGATTAACATGTATCTTCTGGATAATAAATCCAACCCTCTTACAGACGTCGGTATCGCAAATTCCGATGTTGTAAGGGACGGCGAAATCAATACTTCTGATTCGCTGACGCTTATGAATTATGTTGCAATGGTAGTAGACGAATCTAAGCTCGGAGCTTAAAACAAACTAAGAAAACCGCAGTTTCTGCGGTTTTTCTTTTTTTTAAACAGGCTTAAGCCGTTTATTTCCGCTGATTTTAAAATGCAATAAAAACTCTTGAATATAGTTTTAATTTATGCTATAATGTTAATAATTGCAGCGCTGATTTTCAGCGCGTTGTATTAAAAATTTACATAAGGAGAAAATCTATGAAATTTGGATTTTTTGACGACTCAAAAAAAGAATATGTCATTACTTCCCCTAAAACCCCTTATCCGTGGATCAATTATCTCGGAACACAGGAATTTTTCTCGCTGATTTCAAATACAGCCGGCGGATATCATTTCTATAAGGACGCCAGACTAAGAAGAATTACACGTTACCGCTACAACAATGTACCGGTCGATATGGGCGGACGCTATTTTTACATAAATGACAACGGTACGATCTGGGCTCCGGGCTGGTCGCCTGTTAAAACGGAGCTTGACGGATATGAATGCCGTCATGGTATGGGCTATACTATAATTAAGGGAACTAAAAATAATATTTCCGCAGAAGTCACTTTCTTTGTTCCCCAGAATTACAACGGCGAAATACAGAAAATGACGCTGAAAAACGAGGGCGGCGAAGCGAAAAAAATCAAGCTGTTCTCTCTTGCCGAATGGTGCCTTTGGAATGCGCAGGACGATTCAACCAACTTCCAGAGAAATTTCAACACCGGAGAGGTTGAAATCGAAGGCTCGACTATCTATCACAAAACAGAATATAAGGAAAGAAGAAATCATTACGCTTTCTATACTGTAAACGCTGATATTGACGGCTATGACACTGACAGAGAAGCTTTCCTTGGACTTTACAATGGATTTGAAAATCCTCAGGTAGTGGCTGAAGGAAAGGCGTCAGGCTCCGTTGCCGACGGTTGGTCGCCTATAGCTTCTCATTATATGGAAATAACTCTCGCTCCGGGAGAATCAAGGGATCTTGTTTTCATTCTCGGATATGTTGAAAATCCGGTTGAGGAAAAGTTCAATGCCGACGGTTCTGTGAATAAATCAAAAGCTCACGCTATGATAGAGCAATATAATACGGTTGAAAAGGTTGAGGCAGGTCTTGCCGAGCTTAAGGCTATGTGGGACGCTCTTCTTTCAAAATATACCGTTGATACTCCTGACGATAAAATGAACAGAATGGTAAACATCTGGAATCAGTATCAGTGTATGGTAACGTTTAATATGTCCCGTTCCGCGTCTTATTTCGAAAGCGGTATCGGCAGAGGAATGGGCTTCCGCGACTCAAATCAGGATCTTCTGGGATTCGTTCACCAGATTCCGGAGAGAGCAAGGGAAAGACTTATCGACCTTGCTTCAACACAGTTTGAAGACGGAGGCTGCTATCACCAGTATCAGCCGCTTACCAAAAAAGGCAACGATGAAATCGGAGGCGATTTCTCAGACGATCCGCTGTGGATGATACTTTCAGTAGCGGCGTATATCAAGGAAACCGGCGATTATTCCATACTTGATGAAATGGTGCCTTATGATAACGATTCCAGCAAGGCCCAAACAATGATGCATCACCTGAAGCAGTCGTTCTACCATGTTGCTGAAAACGTTGGTCCTCATGGACTTCCTCTTGCAATGAGAGCGGATTGGAACGATTGTATCAATTTAAGCTGCTTCTCGTCTGAGCCGGGAGAATCCTTCCAGACTTCGACGTCTCCTAAATACGGCGAGGATAAATACAGCAAGGTTGCCGAATCTGTAATGGTTGCAGCGCTGTTTACATATGCAGGTCCTAATTTCGTCGACCTTTGCAGATATAAGGGCGACGACGGCGAGTCGGTCAAAGCTCAGGCTGAAATTGATAAAATGAAGAAAAACATTATGGATTACGGCTTTGACGGCGATTGGTTCCTCAGAGCATATGATGATTTCGGCAAAAAAATGGGCTCCAAGGAATGCGAAGAGGGTAAGATATTTATCGAGCCTCAGGGCTTTGCGGTACTCGGAGGAGTAGGCAAGGAATCAGGCGCCGACATCAAGGCTCTTGAAAGCGTTGACAAATATTTAAACAGCGAGCACGGTCTTGTTCTTAATAATCCTGCCTTCACAAAGTACTATATCGAATACGGCGAAATCTCCACATATCCGGCAGGATATAAAGAAAATGCAGGTATATTCTGTCATAATAATGCATGGATTATTTGTGCTGAAGCCTTCGTAGGCCGCGGCGACAAGGCATATGAATACTATTCAAAAATCGCTCCTGCCTACAGAGAAGAAAAGTATTCTGATCTTCACAGAACAGAGCCGTATGTTTATGCTCAGATGATTGCCGGCAAGGACGCAAAGCGTCACGGCGAAGCAAAGAATTCTTGGCTTACCGGTACGGCTGCGTGGAATTTTGTTGCGGTATCACAGTATATTCTGGGTATAATTCCTGACTGGAACGGTCTTAAAGTAGATCCGGGCATTCCTCACGAATGGGACGGATTTAGAGCTATAAGACAGTTCAGAGGAGCATCCTACGATATAACCTTCAGAAATCCCGATCATGTATGCAAGGGAATCAAATCTGTAACGGTTGACGGAAAAGCTATTGAAGGCAATGTTCTTCCTGTATTCAACGACGGCAAAACTCATGAAGTTGAAGTTATAATGGGCTGATCCCATATATAAAAAAACCGGACTGTAAAAAGTCCGGTTTTTTTTATATTCTTAAAGCCTTGAAATTCAGTCCTGCTCTTCTCCGTAGGTCGAAATCTCAATTGTTTCTATCATAACGTCGTCAACAGGTATCTTTATTTCATCCTCGTCCTGTACAACTTCAAGATCCGTCAGCTTGTCTATTACGTCAAAGCCCTCATAGGTCTGTCCGAATACCGTTATCTGCTGGGAAAGATTAGGAACGCCGCCAAGTTCTATAAAAGCGTCGGCAACGGTAGTGTCGTCCTTGTTTGTATCAAGCAGCTCCTTTTTGAAATCCTCGGTAAATTCCACGCTGTTGAGCACCGCGAAACGGCTTCCGTTAAGCGTCTTAGAATTTCCGAATAGCTTTTTGAAAAAGCCGCCCTCCTGCCCTGTCACCATACTGCAAAGCGCGCCCTTAAACGGCCATAAATTCTGATTCAGCTCCTGCTCGACAGATTCTGCCGCTTCATTGTATTTATCTCCTAAATCGCCGTTCTTTTCAGCGCTTCCCGCACCGAAATAAACGCCCGGCTCAGACTGAAAAACATAAGTATTGTCATAATAGCCTTCTTCTGCAAGCTTTGTAAAGCTTTCAACAGCCTTTGGAGCATATTCGGGATAAAGCACAGCCTTTATATCTCCCATACTCGTCTTTATAACCGCCACCGGATCATCGTTCTCCGGATTCTCCTTCTGAACAAGCTCCAATGTTTTCATATCAATATAATTAGCGCTTTTCTTTCCCATATAATTCATACATGAGACAGCGGCGAAGCTGAACGCAGACGCCGCAACAAGTCCCATAAGTATGAATCTTACTCTTTTATTCAGCATATACTACCTCAATTCGTCTTTTTGATTTCCGTTCCCTGTCTCGTTTCCTTAATCGTATAGCCAAGCGCGGCTATTTCATCCCTAAGCTTATCGGCAAGCGCAAAATCCTTTGCTTTTCTTGCCTCGGCTCTTTTCTCAGCCAACGCCATTACCTCGGACGGTATTTCGTCCGCAGGTTTTCTGTTATAAAGCAGCCCGAGAACTCCCGTCAAGGTATCAAAAAGCTCCGCGCCCTCCTCAAGCTGCTCTCTTGAAACTGAACTATCGGCAGCCATTGTGTTAAGATCCCTCGCCAGCTCGAACACCGCCGTAAGGCCGTCGGCCGTATTCAGGTCGTCATCCATAGCCTCTGTAAACTGAGTCTTTCTTTTTTCAAAGGTCTCTTTTGCGCCGCTGCCGACCTCGCCGCTTTCAGCGGCCTCAATAGCCCTGTCAAGACCGCTGCGGCAGTTATACAATCTTTCAAGAGACGCTTTGCAGGAATCCAGAAGCTCCGCGGTATAATTCATAGGCATTCTGTAATGAGCCTGAATCATAAGATAGCGGATAGTTTCATATCCGTATTTTTCCGCCGCGTCTCTGGTCAAGAAAAAGTTTCCCGCTGATTTGGACATTTTTTTATTGTCAATATTTATATGACCGTTATGCATCCAGTAATTTGCAAACGTCTTTCCGGTCGCCGCTTCCGACTGCGCTATCTCGTTTTCATGATGAGGGAAAACAAGATCCTTTCCTCCGCAGTGAATATCAATCGTATCTCCAATACAGTCTTTTGCCATAGCGGAGCATTCGATATGCCAGCCCGGACGTCCCTTACCCCACGGAGAATCCCAGTGCTGTTCATTTTCGTCCGCCGACTTCCACAAGGCAAAATCAAGAGGATCTTCTTTAAGGCTGTTAACCTCCACTCTCGCTCCCGCAACAAGATCGTCCAGCGACTGTTTAGAAAGCTTTCCGTAGCCTTCAAACTTCCTTGTACGATAATAAACGTCGCCGCCGGACTCATAGGCATAGCCTTTTTCCACAAGAGTTTTAATCATATCTATAATTTTATCCATGTAAATCGAAACCTTAGGATGAACATCAGCCGGACGGACATTCAATCCCTTGGCGTCCCTTTCGTATTCCGCGATGTATTTAAGAGCCGTTTCCTCGGGAGTCTGACCTTCGCTTTCAGCCTGCTTTATAATTTTATCATTTACGTCGGTATAATTCTGAATAAATTTTACGTCGAACCCCCTAAACTCCAGATAACGCCTAAAGACGTCGAATACGCATATAGGGCGGGCGTTTCCTATATGAATATAATTATAAACCGTCGGACCGCATACATATATACATGCTTTTCCCTCGTTTATAGGCTTAAACTCCTCTTTTCTGCCGGTCAATGTATTGTATATTTTCATCTATGTGATTCCTTTCATTCATTATTTTCTTTATTTCTGTCCGGACTTTTTATCGTCCTGTTGACGATCACTGCCGTAAGTATTCCCGCAATGGTTTCAAGCATACGCGAAACGGCGAAAAGATAATGATTTTCAACCTCAAGATGCGACAGAACTATACTCAAAAACACAACGCAGGCTATGAACGCGCTCGACTCACGGTTCATCAGCACTGTAAGATATATAACAGGGGCAATACAAAGGCTTATTAAAACATAATAAAGCAGCGAAAACGGCACAAGAGGCGTATAATCTATTACAAGGAGAATCAAAACTGCGGCGGCTCCCCCGATAAACGTGCCGACACATCTTATAATTCCTTTTTTTATACTTTCGCTTGTAGTCGCCTGCATACACAGTACGGCGGCAATCATACTGTAAAAAGGATGTATATCAAATATCATACCCATAACGGCACACAGGAAAACCGCGATAACGGTTTTCCATATTCTCATGCCGATACGGATTTTAGGCATTTTCCTTATTTTCAAGCTCATCAATTCTTTTCATAAGTTTTTCTACCTTAACCTCCAGAGAGCACATTTCCTGAGAAACGGGATCAGGTATATGAATCTGGTCAAGCTCTTTGCATACCTTTACCCTTACTCCCCTGTTTTTAACAATTCTGGCTGGAACTCCCGCCGCCGTACAGTTATCGGGAATTTCCTCAAGAACCACTGCGTTTGCCGCAATTTTAACGTTGTTACCGATTTTAAACGGTCCTAAAACCTTAGCCCCGGCTCCCACCATAACGTTGTCGCCAAGGGTAGGATGACGCTTTCCCTTATCCTTTCCGGTTCCTCCCAAGGTTACGCCCTGATAGATCAGGCAATTGTCGCCTATTTCGGCGGTCTCGCCGATAACAACGCCCATTCCGTGATCAATAAAAAGTCCCTTACCAATTTTTGCGCCCGGATGTATTTCTATACCCGTTCTGAATCTCGCAAACTGGGAAATTATCCTTGCAATTGTCAGCATACCATGCTTGTAAAACCAATGCGCTCTCCGATAGCTGTGAACGGCATGCAGACCGGAATAAGTGAGCCAGATTTCAAAGGCGCTCCTTGCAGCCGGATCACGTTCCTTCACAAGCGCTATATCTTCACGAAGCTGTTTAAACAAATTATCACCTTCTTTATATTAAAAAACCTCCGACCAAAAGGTCAGAGGCGAAATTTCCGCGGTTCCACTCCGATTTATTGCTCAACCCCTTAACGCAGGAAATACGCGGAGCAATACTAAAAAAAGCCAAGGCTTTATTTTTTTCCTGCTCCGGACTGACAGCCGCACTTCACATTGCTTCTCTGCCGCGCTCACACCGCCGCGCAGCTCTCTGATAGAGATTTATCAACGCTACTCTGACTGCTACGTCTTTAACCTATATAATATATTATACTCAACAGCGGCGATTTTGTCAACGACCGCGTTACTTTTTAATCAATCTGTTTATAAGGTTAAAAACAAGCAGAAATATGTTTAATAGATGTAATTAAAATAAATATCATTGTTCTACCCCCTATTTTCAATGTGCCCGTTTATTTTATCTTTCAACATAAAAAAACCTCCGCTTAAAAACGGAGGTTTTATTTTATTTAATTACAGCTTCTGCAAGCTCTTCCATTTTCGGAATATCCGCGTCTTTCATTACCGATTTAATTGTTACCGCCGGCTCTGCAATCCTGATATTTTTCATTCCGTCAAGAATACCCCTTATAGTCTTAGCCGCGGAAGGAGCCCACGAGCCGTTTTCAATTATACCTATTTTTCTGTTCTGATAATTCTTTGACTTAAGATGGTGCAGAAAATCCTCCATGCAGGGAAAAACTCCGGCGTCATAGCTTGCGGCGGCAAGTATCATTGAGCTATAACGGAACGCGTTCTCCACAGCCTCCGCCATATCCTCCCTTGCCAGATCCATAACCTCTATCTTCTTAGCGCCCTTAGCTTTAAGAATCTCCGCCATTTTTAAAGCGGCGGCGGCCGTATTGCCGTGTATCGACGCATAAGCTACGAAAACTCCCTCTTCCTCAGGCTCATAGCTGCTCCAAACGGAATACCTTTCGATATAATGTCCTAAGTTTTCCTTAAGTATAGGTCCGTGCAGAGGACATATCATTTTGATATCCAAAGCCGCGGCTTTTTTAAGCAAGGCCTGAACCTGCGCTCCATATTTGCCGACAATATTAAAATAATATCTTCTTGCCTCGCAGTCCCATTCCTCATCAGTGTCTAAAGTACCGAATTTTCCGAAGCCGTCTGCTGAAAAAAGTATTTTTTCTGTTTTCTCATATTCAACCATAACCTCCGGCCAATGAACCATCGGAGCCATGATAAATTTCAAGGTATGTCTGCCCAGATTCAGTTCTTCGCCCTCTTTGACAATGATTCCTCTTTTTTCAATATCAATTTCAAAAAACTGCACGATCATCGCCGCAGATTTAGAGTTTAGAACAAGCTTCATTTCCGGATATTTTTCAGCGGCCGCCCTTATATTTCCTGCATGATCAGGTTCAAGATGCGAAATCACAAGATAATCCGGCTTTCTTCCGCCCAGCGCCTTTTCAAGATTAGAAAGCCATTTTTCTGAAACCTTTGTATCGGCCGTATCCATAACCGCAATTTTATCGTCAATAATTAAATAGGAATTATATGAAACTCCGTTAGGAACCTCATATTGGCTTTCAAATAAATCCAAATCCCCGTCGTCAACGCCTATATATAGAATATCGTCTGAAATTCTTACGTCGCTCATTTTTTTACACTCCATTTCCGTTCTGATAAACGAATATTCATAAAACAGACAGGCTTCCGCTATCAGTAACAGTTATTATTTATATATACTAATATAACACATTTTTTATCATAATTCAAGTATCAGCATTTAAAAATGTTAAAATCAGCCATAAGAATCCATTGTGATTTTTCCGAGTCCGCCGTCGTCGTAGATATTAAGATAAATAGTTTTTCCCGCATTATCGGTATACGTCAGATTTGTATATTTTTCATCGTCGTTTCTTTCAGAAGCGGAAGGCTCGCCGTAAGCCGATTTAATTGCCTCTTCGTCAGCTCCCCATGTTATGCCGCCCTCCAGCGTCACCTCAGGATACTGAGTCTTGTCCTTCGACGTAAATTCAATAGACCAGATATGCATATCGTCGACCTTGCTTTTTTCATCGTTAAAGTTGGCAAAACCGATACAGATTGTGCCGTCGTCCATTCCCTCATGATCAAGATATACGCTTCTCTGATAGAAAACTCCGGAGTCTGTCAGAAGATCCTTCATTCCGTAAACATTGTAATCAAAGCTCCAGCCCTGCTCTGTAAGAGAAGAATAAGGCAGCTTGATTAAAACCAGCTCATTGCCGTCAAGAGTGAATTTCATGGATTTCCACGCTCCGTCTGACGTTGTCAGCTCTTCGGGTGCATTCTGTCGGCCGCTTTCCTGCTGACTTTCCTCGCTTGCGCTGCTTCCCTCAGCTTCGCTTCTGGATTTTGCTATATATTTATCTCTGTCTATATCGCCGCAGCCTGTAAATATTCCTGCGGCTGTCACAGCGCACAGTATAACCGCGGCTAACCTTTTAACACGATTCATTTTATACTCTCCTTTTGCTTTTTAAACATAGATATTTTACCACAGTACGCATTATTAGTCAATAAGCGGATTAAGGAATAATAAAACTTGTCAGTCGCCGAGATATTTATCTATAATAAATTTCGGACGTTCCTTGGTTTCAAGATAAATCTTGCCGATATATTCGCCGATTATTCCTATAGCCAGAAGCTGAAGTCCTCCGATAGCCCAGACTGATACGACAATCGAAGTCCAACCCTCAACCGTATCTCCCATAAAATGACGTACAAGAAAATAAACGAGCATTATTATGCTGACGGTAAATATGCCTACTCCAAGCGTCGTTATCATTCTTATAGGCTTGACAGAAAGAGAGGTGATTCCCTCCATTGCAAAAGCAAGCATCTTTTTAAGCGGATATTTTGATTCTCCTGCAAAGCGTTCCTTTCTTTCATAGTAAACAGAGTCGGATTTATAACCGATCAGGGGCACTATCCCGCGTAAAAACAGATTTACCTCCTTGAACTGTTCCAGACCTTCAAGAGCGCGGCGGCTCATGAGACGGTAATCCGCATGATTGAAAGTAACCTCTACGCCCATTTTAGCCATTATTTTATAAAAGGATTCCGCTGTAAATTTCTTAAAGAACGTATCCGTTTTTCTTGCGCTTCTGACGCCGTAAACTACGTCGCATTTCTCATTTGAAAATTTATCGACCATACCGTCGATAGCGTCTATATCGTCCTGCAAATCAGCGTCTAAGGAGATCGCGGCGTCGCATTCGTTTTTAACGGTCATCAGTCCGGCCAGCAAAGCGTTCTGATGACCTCTGTTTCTGGAAAGCTTCACTCCGCGGAAAATACAATCGCTTTCATGAAGCTCCTCGATAATCTCCCAAGTTTTGTCCTTTGAACCGTCGTCCACAAATACTATTCTGCTTTTGTCGCTTATTTTTCCCGCCAAAATAAGATAATTCATTTTTTCCTTAAGCTGTCTTGAGGTTTCATGTAAAACCTCCTGCTCATTATAGCAGGGAATAACCAAAAACAATGTCATATAAAGCTCCAATCAATTTTGTTTTTTATCCTTCTTTTTTCTTTTCACTAAAACCGCCGCCAGAATTATTACAGCCGCCGCCAGTCCGACTATCGGCAGTATAGTCATATAAGCCTTATCCGGTATCTTTTCAGCTTTTTTAACAGCCGTCTGTGTTTCTATATTTTTCGTTTCGTCCGTTTGAGATTCCGCGGACGCCTCTTGAGTAATTTCCGGCCCGGCAAAAACGTCCTCGGTTTCATTTACACGAAACTGTCCGAGCGAAAGCCTTTCTATTTCACTTCTAAGCTCTTCGGGAATTTTATCTGTTGAAATCATGCTTTCCAGCTCTCTTATAAAAATACCGTTTTCTCCCGAAAGCCTAAGCTGCTGAACAATTTCCTCGGCAATTAGCAGATGACCTATTTTATTTGGGTGAATATCCATATTTTTAATATTGGTGTAAAGAGTACAGCCGCCCCTGAATTTATTCTGTATATCCGCATATTCCATTCCGGAGCCGTTTCTTATAGAGCTGTTGATAGTTCCGAGATAGATCGACGTAAACGTATAAAGCGGACTGTAAACCGGCTTCATTTTCTCGTCGTCGGTTTCAAACGGGTTGTAAACCGTCTGAAAGATCAGTCTTGCGTCAGGATTTATCTCCTCTATCCTCAAGGCTATTTTTCTTATATTTTCGCCTGCCTGTGCGGCGGCTGGCCCAAGCGACGAAGAAAACGAAAGTATCAGCTCCTGAATGGCTTCGGGCGAAAATCCAAAACCGCCGTTACCTGACGGCGCTGAAAAACTGCCCGCAATACCTATCAGATCGTCATAGAAAACGTCCATCACGTCGTTTCCGCCTATAGAAATACAGATCAGGTCGGATTTTCCGACCGATTGCGATACAGCGCCGTCGCCCTCAAGCAATTCAAGAAGCTGGGAGGTTGTTTTTCCGTCGGCGGCAAAATTCTCAACCTCGGCTCCGAAATATTCGCCGAGATAACTCCCGTAGCTGCGTTCTCCGTCATTAAGACCATAGCCGGAGGAAATGCTGTCTCCCAAAACCGTAATGCTTTCTATTTCTCCCGCGCATGCGCCAAAAGTCAGGCAAACAACCGCAGACGCTGAAACTGCCGCAGCGGCAACCGCCTTTAATATGATTTTCACGTTCACCGTGTAAGCTCTCCTATCTCCAGAATTCAAACAGCCTGCCGAACGACGTTATCATAGCCTTCCACTGCAAAGACATACCGCCTCCGCTTATCCAATTATATACCTGCCCGAAGCTTAGAACGAGGCATATTCCGGCCGAAAGCAGCATTAGCCTGTTAAGATGCTTTTTCAACGTCTGGGAGCATCTTCCGTACATAATAAACGCTATTGCCAGCGCGCCGATTAGTATCTGCCATGCGAAATCAACGCAGTATCTTGTGCCGTAGCCGCTTTCCCATATTGAAAAAATTATAATGAACGGCGCGGCTATGCATACGGCGAAAATCATAAGCGCGTAAAGCCGTTTATTTTTATTTTCAGTATATCTGTAGGCTCTTATTCCATAACCGTAGGACAAAACGGGCAGCGCCTTCCAGATAAGCCCCACGGCAGACGCCGTCGCAACAAAATAATATCCCTGCGGAAAGAACGTTTCAACACTTGAACTGTCAAAGAACGGAAATACCGGAATAAACGACGGTACCGCAAGCAGATAATTAAAAAAGCCTATCAGAACAAAATGAGTATGATACTGTGCCGCGGTAAAATCGTTTATAGTCAGCGAATACTGAATACCGAAATCAAATACTGAGCCGAACCTCGCATAATTATAAATCATCTGCGCTCCTCCGATAACCGCAAAGGGCAAAAGCGCGCAGAGGAAATAAGGCAGATAATGCCTGATCATTGATTTGCTTTTAGTATAGCAGGATCTTTTTTTCCTGAATCCGGCGTAAATAAATATCAGCGAAGCAACGCAGTATACCGCCAGCGTCGGACGGCACAAAACTCCAAGACTTAAAAATACCGCAGAAAGAGCAAGCCGCCAATTTTTTATTTTACCGTCCCCGATAACATTGGAGCTTATTAAAAAGAACGCTCCCGCGGCGACGCAAGCAAATCCCGAGGTCTGAGCAATTTCATAGAAATTCGGATTGCTGAAGCAAAACCATACGCCCGTAACAAGCTGGAGCATGAATAGTCCCGCAAGCGCCAACGAAGACCTTATTTTCGGGAAAAATTTTGAAATAAACGCAAGATAAAATTTTGAGAGAAAAAGTATTCCAACCGCTCCGTAAAGCCATACCGCCCAGACGGACGGGAAATAATGGTCGGTTATCAGATGATAGGGGAGAAACAGCGTAACGACCGGAGCAATGCCGTAATAGGAATAATATTTTCCCTCGTAAAGCAGATGATCCCATGCGTAATCCACTCCCGACTCCAGCCGCTGACTCCAGTCGTAAGGATTTTCAAGCTCCAGCAGCGGCTGTTCAGCCTCCCTCAGCAGAGATACCTGACCTGCCTCAAAGGCGTCCACAAGCTCCTGCGTCATCTGATTACCCGACTCCTGACTGAAATCCTTTTTAAGACTGTGATTGGAGTCGCTGTATCTGTAAACATTTGTGAGAAAAAGAGCCGCCAGTATGAAAACGCCTGTCAAAGCGTAAGCGCAGATCTTATTGACTACGCGGTTTTCTCCGAACGGTTTTTTAAAAACAGGAGACGCCGTCATCATATAAACCGCCATACACGCCGTAAGCATTATCAAAAATCTTAAAGCTGAAAAATCAAGAAAAATCGGCAAATTTAAAACGATACGGCTTATAGTTACCGTTTCCCCCTCTTCGGCAGTAAAGGAAAATTTCAGGTTGTGAACGTTACCTGAAAAGTTGCAGGGAATAGTTTCGCTTCTGCGGTTATTATGAATTACTTCGGCGGAAGCCGCAGAATTTCTGTAAGAAGCGTTGCTGTCGTCGGACATATCGACGTTTATCTCCGCATAACTCTTTTTGTCAGACCGTGCCTCTACAGTGATCGTGCCCACAGGCATATTTATATTTTTAAATTCCAAGGAGGAATAACCTGTTCCGGAATTTTTACCGTTCGAAAAATTCACAGCCGACGCATTTTCAGCGGGCAGCTCCATAACCTGATAATTTCCTCCGAAAAGATGAGCCGAATTGAAATTGAAAACGAACAGCTCCGCTATAAGACAAACCGTCAGTGAACGGAGAAAAAAATTCAGGATATCGCCGAATTTCTGCGGCAGCTTTTTTCTTATAGCCGTAATAAAGAGAATAACCGCGCCAAAACCCGCGCACCATGCGGTCAGTCCGGAATAGCCGCCAAGCTCCGCCGCTCCGGAAAGATCAAGTATAGTCAATATTATAAGAATCGCTTCACAGCCGAAAGCGGCGTAAAACGTCTGTCTTATATGATTATGAAAAAAGCGGTTTTCATGCTTCGAGGTCGCCGTAAACGTGAAAACTGACAGTAATATAAACAATAACGCTGTCAGGATAAATACTATAAAGCCAAAATCCATAATTTTTTCCGCCCTCTGTTATTTTTGTATATTTATATTATACATTTTATTTAATATACTGTCAATATTATCGCATAATTTTGCTTTTGCAAAAAGCTAAGCAAAATATTTTTGCTTTTACGAAAAGCAGAGTAAAAGTATTTTTCATTTCTTTGCTCGCAAGATTTGGCTTTTAGAAAAAGCTTGGTAAAAGTTATTTTTCATTTCTTTGCTCGCAATGTTTTGCTTTTAGAAAAAGCATGGTAAAAGTATTTTTCATTTCTTTGCTCGCACAAAGAAACGAAACAAAGAAATGCGCC
>UPZA01000020.1 GCA_900538575.1 uncultured Ruminococcus sp. | reverse complement strand
ACTATGCTTTTCGTAAAAGCTAAATCTTGCGAGCAAAGAAATGAAAAATACTTTTACTATGCTTTTCGTAAAAGCTAAACATTGCGTGCAAAGAAATGAAAAATACTTTTACCATGCTTTTCACAAAAGCTAAATCTTGCGAGCAAAAAAATGAGGGAAAAGAAATAAACATAGTTTTACCTTGCTTTTCTAAAAAGCAAAAAATATCCCCCGTTTTTCGGGGGATATTTTTATTTAAGGCTTTTTGAGCTTATTGCGGGAAACGCCTCTTTATATTCTATCCATTCATTTTCCAGACTGTTTATATCGTAGCTTTCACCCTTTTCGTCCGCGTTATATTTATATTCCTCCAGCGACGTAAAGTTGAAAAATTTTTTAAGCAGATTAAATTCGTTCCAGGTCTGCTTTGCCTCCTCTGAAACATCATTGCCCAAATTCCGTGAATATTCGCTGAAATCGCCGACGTTTCTTATCCATCGCATATCCATCGCTTTTTCTATATCTGCATAAAAATAATAATCTCCATCAATTAAATCGTTTATAAAAGCGTCCGCGTCGCTGTAATAGCTTAAATCCTCCATAAATTCGTCAAATTCATATCGGTTTACTTTATTCCTGCTATCCTCATAAAGCTTAGCCGCCTTTTGGCTGTTTTCCGCCGGCACTGCGTAATATTCGCCGTTTATTTCCATAACATAGCAGTCTTCCTCTGCGTAAAAGCTTGAGGTTGCGTATTTAAGCAGATCCAGAGTCTGACCGTTTGTTAAAACATGTCCCAGCGATTCCATTACCTTAACGTAGCCGAAGGTTGCCGTTACATCATTTCTGCCCCAGCTTTCAAAGCCCTCCGGCGGATAAAGTATACCCTCTAATTCCAGCATGTAATACGGATAATGTGAAGAAATCTCAAGACCGCCGTGATTTTTTATAAAGCTTATTGTCCTCTCAAAGCATTCCCTGATTGGTATATTTCCGTTTACATAGCATACGACTCTTGAGGACGAAAGCTCGTCTAAGGAGGATTCAAGATAGTCGAGCCTGTAATTTTCTTTGAGCTGCTTGGCCTCGTCAGGATTCATAGATATTTGTTCCGTATCGCTGTAATTATTTTTTATGTAGTTATAGTTTAGCGTATATACCTTATATTTGTTATTGTTGAATTCCCTGATAAGCGAATCGTAAAGATAGTCCGCACGCCGCTCCGCAAGCTCCTCTGTGGAATCAAGAATGAAAAGCTCCTTTATCTGATTAAAGCTTAGCTGATAATTTCTCTTAACCTTTCCTCCCGTCTTAAGATTAAACCTAAAGGTTATATCATAACAGGGATAATCATAGGATTCTTCATAATTTAAATCGTAATCTCCCTCATAATAAACAGATTGGTAAAAAATATTCTCCATGCTGCTGTAATTGCCGTATTCTCCGCTGCGGTAGGTTTTTATAGCGTCCTTTTGAACCTGCGTTATTTTCTCTATTATTTCACTGTCCTTATATTCAATCAGATTACCGTTTTCCATATACATAGACATGCTGTATCCGTCTATTGCGCTATATAAGTCCATAATATTGTCAATTCCGCCGTAGCTTACCTCCACGCTTTTAACTCTAGACGGCGAATATGTCTTTCCCTCAACGCCGAAACCGCGGGTACCTATTGCGGCAACGCAGATAATCAGTATTCCAACCATTGTGACGGCGTATCTTATCAAGGACTTATAAATTTTCTTAAAGCCCCTGTTTGTTATTACCTCAAATATCATATAAACTATAAATGAGAAAATAATTACCGGAAATATCATAGAAAACTGATATCTCGCAATAAGAGATATAGCCATTGATATAACGGTAACAACTATGTAATATAACAGCTTGAAAACGTAAGGCTTAGATACGTCCTCCGCCTTTCTGCGGTTATAGAGAAACATAGTCAGCAGAAAATAAAGCGCCGTCGCGCCGAGAAAAAACAATACCCACTTTCCGTAGACGCCCGCATTTATACTGAATACTTCCGAGCTGTATATATATTCCTCGCTTCCCAAAACGTAAATCATATATATAACCGCGCCCAAGGGACTTGTATATCCTAAAACCGGCGCTACCGTTTCAAATATCGGCACTCCGTAAAGATTGGCGAAAAGCATTGCCGCAACAACCGATATTGCCCCGGGAATAAGTCCGTTTATCATAAATATATTCATGATGCTTTCAAAAAGCGTCCCGCAGCAGGATAAAACAAGTACTGAAAGCGTATAAAGCATTATCATAACTAACAGTCCCGCAAACTCTCCCTGCATAACAAGAGTCATTAAGGAACCGTCTGAAAATATTTCAGTAAGCTCATCAACGCAGACTCTGCCGCAAAAAAGTATAAAATTGCAGATAATGCACGCGACTATGTAGGGTACTATATATATAACAAGTCCGGACGCATAATCGCTGAGGAACTTGAATTTTTTCTTTATGGGAAGGGAATAAATCATATCGACCTGCGATTTTTTATAGAGATAGCTGAAATTGTTCACAGCTATAATTATTCCGCAGAGTACGGCGGCCGCAAGACAGAAAATTGATATGAGTATGAAAGCTACCTGAGACTGCGCCGAGTTTCCGCCGTCGTCCGCCGCGGCTGAAACCGCTACCGCCGCCATGACAGGCAGTCCGAGAAGCTGCAAAACTGATAAAACGATAAGTATTTTCCTGCCGGATTTTACAGATAATTTAAAATTGGTCAGAAATCTCGTATTATTTGTCGATTTCAATCGCGTTAAAGTCATAGCCCAGCGCCTCCATTTCATAAATAAATATTTCCTCCAGCGAAAGCGGTATAATGTCAAGCACTACAGGATCCTTAGGCTGAAGCTTTTCTTTTATATCCTCCACATCTCCCTTGGCTATTATGTGATAAACGCTCTGGTTTTTTTCAAAATGGAGAATCTCAATCCCCGTTCCGGAAAGCTCCTCCTTGCTGTAATACTGAGGCATAGACGAATCCGCGGCTCTGAATACCGCCTGAATCTTATGTATATTACCCTTTACGCTGTCAAGCTCTCTTGCAAAAACTATTTTCCCCTGATGAAGCAGCGCTACCCTGTCGCAGACCTCGTTAATTTCCTTGAGATTGTGGGAAGATATAACCGTAGTCAGCTCCCTGTCTAACATGGCGTCAACCAGCATTCTTTTAACAATTATTCTCATGGTAGGATCAAGACCGTCAAACGCCTCGTCCAGCAGCAGATAGTCCGTTTGGCATGCAAGAGCCGTTATTACAACCGCCTGACGCTTCATTCCCTTTGAAAAAGCGTTCAGCTTCTTTTTTAAAGGCAGATTTATCGTAGTTCTCAGCTTTTCAAAAAGCTCCTCTGAAAATTTAGGATAAAAGCTTTTATAATAATTTTTAAGTTCTTCCAGAGTAAAATTAGTAAATTGTATAGTTTCGTCGTTTATAAAAAATATTCTTTCCTTTATTGCCGGATTATCGTATATGTTTTGATTATCCGCCGTTACCTCGCCCTCCTCCGCCGAATAAATACCGGATATAAGGCGGAGAATCGTCGATTTTCCGGCGCCGTTCGATCCTAAAAGCCCAAAAGCAGCGCCTTTTGGAATAGTAAGGCTTATTTTATCAAGCACCTTGAAATCGTCAAACTGCTTTGTAACCTCTTTAAGCTCTATCATATTTCCATCTCCTCTATTCTTTCCTTGAGCTCATCCTTTGAAATACCGATTTTCAGCGCCTCGGAGGCTTTTTCATCAAAATCGGAAAGTATATAATCCTTGACTGAAGAATCCACGATCTTTGAAACAAAGCTGCCCCTTCCGGAAACCGAATATATTATCTTATTTCTCTCAAGCTCCTGATAAGCCTTTGATACTGTATTAGGGTTTACGCTCAGATCCTTTGCAAGACTTCTAACGCTGGGTAATTGTTCATTTTCCTTTAACACCCCTTTGATGATCAGCTCCACTGTTTTTTTATAGAGCTGCTCGTATATCGGAGTTCTGCTTTGAAGATCAAGGTCAAACATTATGCCACCTCCCCGGCCATTTGGTGTACGATATCAACTAATACAGTTAGTATACAACAATTTTTAGCCTTTGTCAAGATATATTTATAACGGAAAATTTTCAAAGAAAAAGGAACGCCTTGTAAACGTTCCGTAAAAAATATATTATTTTCCGGATTTTTTTAAATTCCGCCATATTTTTGAAATAAAAATATCAATGCCCGAATAAGCCAGAAGATAAACAGAGGTTATAAATATTCTGCCCGAATAAAGAGCAATCAGCTCGGAGGGTATGCCGCTTTCCTGCCTGACCGCTGAAAACGTGCTTATATCGGGATAATTCAAAAGCATAAATGCGCTTATTATAAACGCGGCTGCAAGGGGCAGCGCAACCGTAAATATAAATATAAACGGCTTGGAAAATCTTCCTCCGTTTTCGCTGTCCGCCATGAGCAGACGATACATAAAGCATAGTACAAGCGGAGTAAAAAACAGATAAAAGCTTGAAAATTCTATCTTTTCAAATATAAACCAATGCGCCCACTGTGCGAAAAGACTTGCCGCGGTCATAACCGCGGCGCATCCCGCCTTTGTTTTTACATTCAAAGACTCCATTATTTTTCTTCCTCGTCAATAGCGTCCAGATCGGCGGCTTCGCTTTCCGCCTCCTCCGCCTCAGAATTTTTCATATCCTCGGCAATTTCCTCTTCTGTCGGCTGTTCCACAGCCTCAACCTCAGCTTCCTCGTCCCTTTCGGCTCTTGTAAACGATACTACCTTGTTTTCATCGGAAACCTTCATAACTCTAACGCCCGCGGCATATCTTCCCATAACCCTGATATCCTCGCACCTTATTCTTATTATAACGCCGTCGCTGGATATAAGAATTATATCGTCGCTTTCATCAACCACCTTGATACCGCAGATATAGCCCTTTTCCTCTCCGACCTTATAATTTTTCAAGCCGTAGCCGCCTCTGTTCTGAACCTTATATCCTGATATTTCGGTTCTTTTTCCGTATCCCTTGTCAGTCACAGTCAACAGAGTGGCTCCGTTTCTTACTCTTGCCATTGAAACTACATAGTCGCCGTCCCTGAGCTTGATAGCTCTTACTCCGTGCGCCGAACGCGACATTGCTCTTACCTTATCCTCTTCAAGATGTATAACCATTCCGTCATGCGTAGCCACGAAAAGCTGAGCGTTTCCGTCCGTCATTCTCACTCCGGCAATCTCGTCGCCCTCGTCAAGACCTATAGCGATAAGACCGTTCTTGCGGACGTTTTTATAGGCTGAAAGAGCCGTTCTCTTGATTTTGCCGTTTTTCGTAACCATATTGATATATTTGCCTTCGTCAAAATCTGAGGTTTTTATCATTGCGGCAATTTTCTCATTTTCCTCCAGCGGCAGAAGATTTACGGCGTTTAAGCCTCTTGACGCCTTTGAGCCTTCCGGCACCTCGTAGCACTTTAGCTTATACATGATTCCCTTATTTGATATGAAAAGAATATTATCATGTGCGGAGGCTATAAACATTTCGCTTACAAAATCCTCCTCGCGCTGCTTCATACCGGAAACTCCGCGTCCCCCTCTTTTCTGAGTCTTATAAACGTCGACCGGCATTCTTTTAATATATCCGATATTCGTATAAGTCACGACGCATTCCTCATTGGGAATAAGATCCTCTATATCGACCTCTCCGCTTACGGATTCAATCATAGTTCTTCTGTCGTCGTTATACTTTCTTCTTATTTCGGCAAGCTCGTCCTTTATAATCTGATGTATTTTTTCCTCGTCGGCTAAAATTGCCTCAAGCTCGGCTATCTTCTTCAGAAGCTCGTCCAATTCGTCAAGAATTTTCTGTCTTTCAAGACCCGTCAGCTTTCCGAGCGTCATCTGTACTATCGCTTCAGCCTGAGCCTCTGAAAGATTAAATCTTTCCTGTAATCTCTGCTTGGAATGAGGTATGCTTTCAGAGGTCTTACATATCTCTACTACCTCGTCTATATTATCTGCGGCAATTACCAGACCTTCAAGTATATGCGCCCTTGCCTTTGCTTTTTTCAGATCGAATTCCGTCCTGCGGCGGATAACCTCTACCTGAAACTTTACATATTGCTCAAGGCACTGCTTTAAGGTCAGAACCTTCGGCTCTCCGTCAACCAGCGCGAGCATAATAACTCCGACCGTATCCTGAAGCTGGGTATATGAAAAAAGCTTATTCAGCACAATCTGCGCGGCAGCGTCCCTTTTCAGCTCAACCACGATTCTCATACCGTCTCTGCCGGATTCGTCCCTTATAAAATGAATTCCGTCGATTCTCTTGTCCTTAACAAGGTTAGCCATACTCTCGACCAGTCTTGCCTTGTTAACCATATAGGGAATTTCGGTTATTATGATACACTGTCTGCCCTTTATCTCTTCGATGGAGGTTTTAGCCCTCAGCGTTATTTTTCCTCTTCCTGTTCCGTAAGCGGCTCTGATTCCCGAGCGTCCCATGATAATACCGCCTGTAGGAAAATCCGGTCCCTTTATACACTCCATTATTTCGTCGAGAGTGCAATCGGGATTTTCCATCACCATGTCGATAGCGTCGATGACCTCTCCCAAATTATGAGGAGGGATATTTGTAGCCATTCCCACTGCGATACCGGTTGAGCCGTTCACCAGAAGATTAGGAAATCTGCTTGGCAAAACCACAGGCTCTTTAAGCTTATCGTCATAGTTTGTGGTATAGGGGATCGTATCCTTTCCTATATCGGTCAGCATTTCCCCCGCCATTTTCGACATTCTTGCCTCAGTATAACGGTAAGCAGCCGGCGGATCTCCGTCTACCGAGCCGAAGTTTCCGTGACCGTCTATAAGCGGATAACGAAGGGAGAATTTCTGCGCAAGACGAACGAGGGCGTCGTAAACGGACGCGTCGCCGTGAGGATGATATTTACCCAGCACCTCTCCGACCGTATACGCGCACTTTCTATAGGCCTTGTCATAGGTGTTTCCCGACTCGTTCATTGTGTATATAATACGCCTGTGCACCGGCTTCATTCCGTCTCTGACGTCCGGAAGCGCTCTTGCCACTATAACCGACATAGAATATTCAAGGAATGATTTTCGCATTTCCTTATCTATATCGACATTGCGGACCTTTGAATTGTCATTATACATTTTCTTACTTCCTCTTCACTGTTGTTTTACTCAAGCTTTTATCTGCACTGTAATTTTTTTCAAGCTTTTTTTGAAAATGAATCTGCATAACGGTTATTTCCTCTTCGGTAAAATCCTTTTTTGGAATAACGTAAAACATAGCCCTTTTTAAATAAACCATAAAAAAATCTTTTTTTTCTATTACCCTTACGTCTTTTGTAAGATATATTTCGGTATCTCTTATTTCTTCAGCCTTCGGAGTATCTCCGAAAACCTCCTCGTATTCCTCTTTCTGCCTTTCCCCGTTTTCCTCCGGCTCTATAACCGTTCCGATAATAAGCTTATCCGCCATTACCTGAAGCTGATAAACGTCGTTTTCTATCCCCTTTATGGATTCCATAAGATTTCTTCTGAGCTTTTTCGGATTATACCAGTTTACAAACGCAAGCGCAAGACATACGAGCACAAGCACATATCCGAAGGTCGTCGCTTTTCCCTGCGCTATATAAACTACGTTGAGAGCCGCCGCGACGATAAGCAGCGACGCCATAACGGTATTCCGAGGATAAACGAACTTCTTCTGGAACGTTATGAACGCCTCTCCGAACATCTCATAGGGAATAGAATATTTTCTCTTTATGATAGCTTCCTCTTCCATATAAATCCTTTCTCCGTTAAAATCCTCTATATATCAAGATTTTCAACATATTTGGCGTTGGCTTCTATGAATTCTCTTCTGGGAGCAACCTTGTCGCCCATCAGGATAGTAAACGTTTCATCAGCCTTAACGGCGTCCTCCATGTCGATTTTAAGCATTGTTCTGGTTTCGGGATTCATAGTCGTTTCCCAAAGCTGCTCAGGATCCATCTCTCCGAGACCTTTATATCGCTGAACCTCCGGCTTTGCGCCGTTTTCCGTTGTAAGCTCGGCTATATATTCGTCTCTTTCCTCATCGGAAAAAGCATATCTTACCTTTTTTCCTCTGAAAACCTTGAAAAGCGGAGGCTGTGCAATATATATATTTCCGTTTGTTATAAGCGGCTTCATAAATCTGAAAAAGAAAGTAAGAAGCAGAGTTCTGATATGAGAACCGTCAACGTCGGCGTCGGCCATAATGATTATTTTACCGTACCTTAGCTTGCTTATATCAAAATCCTCGCCTATGCTTGTTCCCAGAGCAGTTACCACAGGCATAAGCTTTTCATTGCCGTAAACCTTGTCTATCCTTGCCTTTTCAACGTTGAGCATCTTTCCCCACAGAGGGAGAATCGCCTGATAGCGTCTGTCTCTTCCCTCCTTGGCGGAGCCTCCTGCCGAATCCCCCTCGACTATATATATTTCCGTCATTTCAGTGTCGTGCTCCGAGCAGTCGGCAAGCTTTCCGGGCAGCGACGCGCTTTCCATAGCAGTTTTTCTTCTGGCGGTCTCTCTCGCCTTTTTAGCCGCCTCCCTCGCTCTCTGCGCCGCTACTGATTTTTCAAATATAGCCTTCGCCTCGACGGGATTTTCTTCAAGGTAACACATGAGCTTTTCCATTACCATTTTTTCAACAAAGCCCTTTACCTCCGGATTTCCCAGTCTGCCCTTGGTCTGTCCCTCAAATTCGCAGTCTGTCAGCTTAACGGATATAATTGCAGTCAGTCCTTCTCTTACGTCGTCGCCCAGAAGTTTTTCTCCGTCCTTGAGAAGATTGAATTTTTTTCCATATTCGTTAATAACCTTAGTAAGCGCGTTTTTAAAGCCTGTTTCATGAGAACCGCCGTCCACCGTATGTATATTATTCGCGAATGAAAGAATAACCTCGTTATAGCTGTCGTTATACTGCATTGCCACTTCCGCAAAGGAATCCCCCTGCATACCGGAAACATAGATAACCTTATCCGAAAGAGATTCAAGCCCCTTTGTTTTATGGATATGCTCCACAAATTGCCTTATTCCGCCCTCATAATGCAGAACCTCGGATTTTATATTCTCCTCGTCCCTCTTATCGCTGAATACGATCTTTATTCCCGCGTTTAAAAATGCCTGTTCCCTTAATCGCTTCAGCAGCACCTCGTAATCGTAGGTCGTATCCTCGAATATTTCTCCGTCCGCCTTAAACATAACGGAAGTACCCGTTTCTTCAGTTTCTCCTATTATTTTCAGCGGTTCGGAGTATTCTCCTCTTTCAAAACGCTGAAAATGCACGCTGCTGCCGTCCTTAACCGTAAGCTCAAGCCATTCCGACAAAGCGTTTACAACGGACGCGCCCACACCGTGAAGACCTCCGGAAACCTTATATCCGCCGCCTCCGAATTTTCCTCCGGCATGCAGAATGGTATATACCACAGTTGCCGCGGAGATACCCTCCTTGGGATGTATTCCGGTAGGTATGCCTCTGCCGTTGTCCGACACCCTTATAACGTTTCCCTCTAATATATCGACTCTAATTTCGGAACAGAAGCCTGCCAGAGCCTCGTCTATTGAATTGTCCACGATCTCATAAACCAAGTGATGGAGACCCTTCGGACCTGTAGATCCTATATACATTCCCGGACGCTTTCTAACCGCCTCCAGTCCCTCCAGCACCTGTATCTGATTTTCGTCATAATTCTGATTTTCCGTTATCTGATTTTCTGACATTTAAAATTTCCTCCTGACCGATTTATATGTATTCCCATCGGCTTAACTCTTTAAATTCAAGAAATACGGCGATTTCCTACCATTCCATGATCGGTTTATCTCCCGGCTTAAATACCGTTTCCTTAAATTTTTATTTTACCGCGGATTGCAAACATTCTGCATTCATCTAAAAAGGCTTTTATATCTTTTTCTTAACGTCGCCGCTGAAATCTGAGAAATATATACCCTTTCCTCACCCTTTTCAACGCATATTATAAAGCTCTTGGGCATTTCATAGGATACGTTTACAACGCGTTTCTCCCTCTGCGCCCTGTCGAGCAGATGACCGGTGGTTTTTCCGGTCGTTGTATTTTCTATATCAAATATCCCGATTATTGAAGCGTCGCTTACCGACACGTCGCCGCCAAGGTGCAAATACAAGGCTTATCACTCTCCGTTTTCGGAAACTCTTCCGTTTTCTACTCTGTAATGCTTTCCGTCGCACAAACCCTTTACCGCATTCTCATTGCAGGCTGTTATAAAAACCTGCATACCTTCTATCACTTCAAAAACAAGCTTCTGCCGGCTTTCGTCCAATTCTCCCATAACGTCGTCAAGGAGTATCACCGGAGCCTCGTCGCGGTTTTTATAAAAAATCTCCGCTTGTCCAAGCTTTAAAACAAGAGCCGCCGTTTTTTTCTGTCCCTGCGAGCCGTATTCCTTTATGCTCATTCCGTTTATTTTAATAATAATGTCGTCCCTGTGCGCTCCCCAGACGGTATAACCGAGCCTTATATCGTCTTCCTCCGAATCCCTAAGCCTTTTAAAATATCTGCCTACTGCAAATTCGCCCTTATCCTCTTCCTCAACCTCGCACCCGAAAATATTTGAGCTGTAACCTATAGAAAGCGTTTCCCTTCCTCCCGTTATACTGCTGTAAAGCTGGCGGCAGGTTTCGTCAAGCTGCTTAATATACTGACACCTTCTCTGTGAAACGGCTGTTCCTATTGCGGCAACCTGCTGATCCCATACGCTGAGAGAATCCGCCGAGGATCTTCCCGAAGCGATAGATTTCAAAAGAGCGTTTCTCTGATTCAGCAGTATTTCATACCGCCTTACCGTATCGAGATTTTTATGTCTAAGCTGACAGGCGCAGAGATCCGCGAAGCTTCTTCTTTTATCCGGCCCTCCCCTAATAAGATCAATATCGTCGGGAGTAAACACAACGCATTTAAAGCTTTCAAAAAGTCCGCCTGTACCCTTCATAGGAACTCCGTTTAAGGAAACTCTTTTTTCCTTTATACCGTCCCTGCTCATGGCATAGCTTATAATCTGCTTTCTTCTTCCGTCATAAAAAGAAAGCCCTATACTCATACATCTTTTATCTATTCCGATATAATCTCTGTCCTTAGAGCCTCTGAAGCTGCGGCAGCCTGTCGTAAGCCAGATCGCCTCTATCAGATTTGTTTTGCCCTGCGCGTTCATTCCCGTAATCAGGTTAAGCTTAGGGTGGGGATTTATCAGAACCTCTTCAAGATTCTTAAAGCCGTCCGCTGCAAGCGATGTAACGATCATGACACCCTTATAATGAATTTTTCCACGGAAACCTCGTCCCCCGGTCTTATTTTCTTTCCTCTCATGGTGCATACCTCTCCGTTGACGCATACCGAACCGTTTTGTATAAGCTCCTTGGCAAAGCCTCCGGTGTCCGTCAAACCGGAAAATTTAAGCAGAGAGTCGAGCTTTATAAATTCCGTCGTTATTGTAGTTTCAATGATTTCCTTGTCCATTTTTACACCTATCCCTTTATCTGGACCGGCATTACAATGAATGTAAAGCTGTCCCCCTCCATCGGAGCAATCTTGACCGCTCTGTTAGAGCCGGTCATCCGTATTCTTACCTTATCCGTTTCCGCCGCCTTAAGAGAATCCAGCAGATATTTGTTATTAAACCCTATAAGAACTTCGTCTCCGCTTATATCTGCGGGAATGCTGTCCTCAAGCCGTCCTATTGCGGTCCGGCAGCTTACCTTTATCTGACCGTCCTTAAAGCTGCATTTAACAGGCGCCTTGTTTTTTTCATTGAGCAGCAGCGAGCATCTCTCAAGACAATGCACGATATCGCTTGTATTTACTATCGCCTCTGTTGTAAAATCCTTGGGAACGCTGTTTTTATAGGCGTGAAATTCTCCCTCTAAAAGTCTTGTGAAAATCCTGTAGCCGTTTACCTCTATTACCACATATTTGGAGTCCACATAAATTTCGCAGTCGTTTTCAGCGTCGTCCTTGAGAAGGCGCGAAGCCTCCATAAGCGCCTTTGACGGAACTACAAAATAATATTTTTCCGAAGCGTTTATCTTCTCGTGTCTGATAGCCAGTCTGAAGCCGTCGATAGCGACCATATTGAAGCCGCCGTTTTCAATGTCGAAAAGCTCTCCGGTCAGAATCGGCTTTGTATCCAAAAGAGAAACGGCATAGTTTGTCTGGTTTATCATGCTTTTTAGTATTTCCTGATTGAGAAAAATACCGTTTTCTCTTGAAATATCCGGAAGCGCGGGATATTCCTCCGCGCTTATTGCTGAAATCTGATACTGGGCGTTTCCTCCGCTTATTTTCATATTCAGATTCTCATCAACCTCAAAGCATACCGTATCGGAAGGCATTCGCCTGGTTATCTCACTGAAAAGACGTGAATTAAGCACTATCTCTCCCCTGTCCTCCGAATCAACCTCTATTACGGTTGTAATACCGATCTCAAGGTCATAGCCCGTCAACTCAAGGCTTGTACCGTTTAGCAGAAGTCTGATTCCTTCTAAAGCGGTTATTGTGGATTTAGGCGAAACAGCCTTGGATACGTTTCCGATAGCGGCGCATATCTCATCCTTTTTACATGCAAATTTTATAGGATTCATATTATTCTCCTTTCACTCTTACTTTTTTGAAAAAAAGTAAGCGAAAAACTTTTATTTCTTTACCAATCATTTTAAATTATTCAAGTATTTTTATTTCTCTCATTTTTTTTTATGTCGGAATATTATTTTTATAAGAGCAAGCGAAAAACTTTTATTTCTTTACCAATCATTTGAAATTTTTCAAGTATTTTTTATTTCTCCCATTTTTTTATATGGCGTAATATTATTTTTATAAGAGCAATCGAAAAACTTTTATTTCTTTATCAATCATTTTAAATTATTCAAGTATTTTTATATCTTTCAATTTTTTAGAAAGGAGCTATTATACTAAACGTAATAATTACAGTCTGTATAGAATTTAACATTCAGACTGTTTTTTATTTTATAAGCGAAGCTTATTAATCAATAATATATATTATTATTTTTAGTAGTAGTAGTAGTGTCTGTGGATTTGTTGAATTTTAGGACAAACCCTTAAATTTCGCGTACCAGAGGGTAATAAGTTTTCATAAAGCTCCTGTTGACAGAATATTGAAGATGTTTAATGTCCAAAACGTTGTTCGGAATGTTGAAGGATTGTGTGTTGAAATAGAAAAAAAAGTTGAAAAAAATGTGGAAATTATTATTTGTTTAAACAGCCTGTTCAATCTAATATTTTGAATATTGTGGAAATATTATTTCCTTTTTCATAAAACCGCGGAGAACCGGCTTCAGAAATTCAACACAACTTTCAACACACTGTTGAAAACGCTGTTAAAAACTGTTTTTATAAAAAAATCAGGCGTTACTGCGATCCTTGATATTTTTTATCATATCCTCAACAAGTTCTTTTAGATGAGAGTCCTTTTTTATGCTTGCGGAAACATTATTGACCGCGTAAACAATAGTGGAGTGATCTCTTCCGCCGAATTCCACTCCTATGGAAGCGAGCGGCATCTGCGTGATTTCCCTTACAACGTAAATTGCGATTTTTCTTGCGTTTGAAACTGCGGAAGCGCGCTTTGTCGAGCGTATATCCTCCGGCGTAACGCCGTAAACGTTTGCGACCTCGGCAATTATTTTTTCAACGGTTATAGGCAGCGGCTGATCGTCGTTGAGAATATCTCTTATAACGCTCTGCGCCATGGATATAGAGGGCTGACTGCCCGCGTAGTGATTTAAGGCCTTAAGCTTTTTTACAGCTCCTTCGAGCTGTCTGATATTTGTTTTTAGCTTGTTTGCGATGAACTGTGCAACGTCGTCCGGTATTTTAAGCTCTAAAAGCTCCGCCTTGCGCTTTATGATGGCCATTCTGGTTTCAAAGTCCGGAGTATTTATATCTGCGATAAGTCCCGATTCAAATCTGGAGCGTATTCTGTCCTCAAGGGTTTTGATAGCCTTAGGAGGACGGTCGGAGGTAAGAACAATCTGCTTTCCGTCCTGATAAAGAGCGTTGAAGGTATGGAAAAATTCCTCCTGAGTACTGTTTTTTCCTGCGATAAACTGAATATCGTCGACTAAAAGCACGTCCGCGCTTCTGTATTTGTCATGAAATTTAGTCGTGCTGTTGGTTTGTATGGCGTTGATGATCTCGCTTGAAAATGTTTCTCCGGTAACGTATATGATGTTGAGATCGTTATTCTTATTTTTCATTTCCTTTGCGGTCGCGGTTATAAGATGAGTTTTGCCAAGCCCCGAGGGACCGTATATAAACAGCGGATTGTATACCATTCCGCCGCCGCCGTCGGCCACAGCTTTGCACGCGGCGTAGGCGAATTCGTTCGAGCTGCCGACTATAAAGGTATCGAAGGTATAGTCATATTTTGCGTATTCATAGCTTTTTTCAAGCTCGTGCTGCTTTTCCTCAAGAGAATCAAGATCCACAGGCTTGTTTATTCTCATTTCGTCGGGAATCCTGATGTCGATTTCAACGTCGAAGCCCAGCGTTGCCTTGAAAGCCTGCTTGAGGAGGTCTCCGTAGTTTGCTATGACGACTCCTCTCTGGAAATCGGAGTCTACCGAAAAAATAGCCCTGTTACCCTCAAGGCTTATGGGCTGGAGCGTTTTTATCCATAGCTTTATGGCGACGTCGCCTACTTCTCCTACGTCTCTGCAATAGTCTATTATACAGTTAAATACCTCTTCAAAGGAATTCATATCTTTTTACCTCCGGTTACCGAAACCGTTTAAAGTTCCTGATTTTTTACAATTAATAATAGTATAGCATAATTTATTAAAAAGTGCAAGCTGAGAGGAGGGCTTTTTTTAAGAGAAATTAAGGCGGAAGATAAAAAAATCGGGCCTTATAAAAAAATACTTGACAAGCACAGAATAATCATGTATAATTTATGGGTACATTAAAAGCTATGATTGGGCGAAAGTGTATCTGCTTGAATTTTAAAAGACCGCGCCGCTTGGAAACAGGCGCGTTTACTTATCTACCTAACGGGAGGAGGAAATAAAGTGAAAAGAACTTATCAGCCTAAGAAGATCCACAGAAAGAAGGAGCACGGCTTCCGTAAGAGAATGTCTGATTCGAATGGAAGAAAGGTTCTTGCCCGCAGAAGAGCAAAGGGCAGAGCAAGACTGACTCACTAAGCATAAGCGGACCACATTTTTCTTGTGGTCTTTTGTTTTAAAGTGCCGGAGGACGCCGCTTCAAAGCGAGGTCCGCCGAGCAGTTTCTTGCACGCCTTAAAGCTTAATCTGTCCGTTTTGACGGGCGGGAATAAAAAAATAAAATTTTAAAGCGTATAAGCCGTATTCTCGGAAATTATGCGGAATGTATAAAAAAAACGTTTGATTTGTGCGCTTTAAAATATTCTCCTTTGAAAATTAAAAGGAGGATTCCATAAAAAAGAAAGAAAATTACAGTCGCATTGATAAAAGCGGGATAATAAAAAAATTATGCTTTACACCGAAATATTGAATAAAAACAAGGATTTCCTTTTTCTTTACAGAAAAGGCAGATCAATAGTTTCAAAATATGTCGTGCTTTATGTGCGTCCAAACGGAAAACCGTATAATCGGCTGGGTATAACCGCGGGGAAAAAAATCGGAAACGCGGTATGCAGAAACCGCGCCAAAAGAGTTATAAGACAGGCTTATTTTGAGAATGAAAAGGACTTGCCCGTCGGGATTGATATGGTTATTGTAGCGAGAGCGCCGGTATGCAGAATAAAGAGCTTTGTACTCAGCGGCTGGCTTGCAAAGAAAGGAATAAGAGAAATATGCTCCGCTTTATCCGGGGGGAATAAAATTTGAAATATCTGCTTATGGGTATTATCAGGATTTATAAGAAGATAATATCGCCGCTTTTTCCGCCGTGCTGTAAATATTATCCTACCTGTTCGTCCTACGCTTTGGACGCTGTGGGGAAATTCGGTTTTATTAGGGGAGGCTGGCTTGCCCTGTGGCGGGTTTTAAGATGCAATCCGTGGAGTATGGGCGGAGTGGATTATGTTCCTGAAAAATTTGATATTTTAGGACGTCATAACAAAAAATCAAAACGTAAGGAGAAATGAATTTGGGTAAGATCGGTGAATTGCTGGGTATTCCTCTCGGCTGGGTCATGTACTGGATTTATGAAATCGTTAATAATTACGGTTTGTCCATTATAATTTTTACGCTTCTGTCAAAGCTTATAATGCTTCCCGCTTCTTATAAACAGCAGCTCGGAACAGTAAGAATGCAGTCCCTTAATCCGAAGCTGCGGCAGCTTAAAAAGCAGTATGCCAACAATCCTCAGAAAATGCAGGAGGAGCAGCAGAAGCTTTATCAGCAGGAGGGCGTAAATCCGATGGGAAGCTGCCTGCCGCTGATCGTTACCATGATAATACTTTACGGTATTCTTGACGTCGTATACCGTCCGCTTTCTCATATCCTGAGAATTTCCTCGGACGTTATTGAAAAGGCTAAGACGATTATAGTTGACAACGATCTTGCGGACAAGTATTTCAAGACGCGTCCTGAGCTGACTATTTTAAGGCAGGTAAAGGACGATCCCGGTTTATTCTCAAGTCTGGGAAATGAATTCGTTGAAAAGGTGAGCGCCTTTAAAAATACGTTTATGGGGGTTGATCTCGGTTCTATCCCTACAATCCGTCCTGAAACATGGAACAGCGCAGCGATAGCTCTGATAATGATCCCTATAGTATCCGGTCTTGTTCAGCTTGCGTTTACGATTTATTCACAGTATAAGACAAGGAAAATGAATCCTGATATGGGCTCTGCCGCAGGCGCGGGTTGTATGAACGTTATGCTTTACGGTATGCCGCTGTTTTCAGTATGGCTTGCGTTCACAGTGCCGGCCGGCGTCGGCTTTTACTGGATATGGTCTTCGGTTTTCTCGCTTATTCAGTCGGTTGCGCTTTATTCCTATTTTACTCCCAAGCGTATTGAAGAAATTAATGTTAAGCTTAAGGAAAAGAACAAGAATAAAAAGCCCGGGCTTATGCAGCGTATGATGGATCAGCAGAATGAGCTTATGAGACAGCAGGAAGCCGCAAAAAACGGGGGACGCGTGGATTATGACGCGGATACCGAAGGTATGTCGCGTTCGGAAAAGCAGAATTATAACAGACAGCTTATAAACGAGGCAAGGAAAAGAATGGCTGAAAAATACGGCGAGGAATACACTGAGGATGATGATAAGGAAAAATAAGGTACCCCCTGTGTTATTTATTTGCTGTGACGAGAGGAGCGCTTCAAAATGGTTTATGACGACGAGGGAAAATTGATCCCGATGGATCTTTGCGGAGTTTTTACCGGAAAATCTATTGAAGAGGCTAAGCAGAAGGCCGCTGACGAATTTGAAGTCAGAATAGATCAGATAACCTTCAGAGTAGTTAATGATGTAAAAAAAGGCTTGTTCGGTAAAATAAAAGAAGAAGCAAAGGTATGGGCGGGATATAATCATCCGGTTATAGCGGAGGTTACCGTTATAGATAGTATTAAAGCTGAAAATAAGCTTAAAGAGCAGATAGAAACCTGCCGCAGGTATCTTCAGAATATTATGGAGAAGATGGGAATTGAGGCTGAAATTAATATCGCTGACTCGGAAGAGGGATTTTTTGTAGATATAGACAGCAACGGTTCCGGAGCGATAATAGGAAGAAGAGGTGAAACGCTTGACGCGCTTCAATATCTGACTTCTCTTGTAGTGAATAAAATGGACGGCGAATACAAGAGAATAACTCTTGATAGCTGCGGCTACAGAGAAAAAAGAGAAGAAACTCTTATTCAGCTTGCGGAAAAAATAAGCAATAAGGCGTTGAAAACAGGAAGACCTACTACGTTGGAGCCTATGAATCCTTATGAAAGAAGAATCATACATTCGGCGGTTGCAAAGGTAGAAGGAGTCAATTCAAAATCGGTGGGTGAGGAGCCTTACAGAAAGGTTGTTATTTCACCGGATCATCCTAAGAAAAACGACGTAAAAAAGAACGGCGGCTATAAGAAAAAAAGAAACGACGGACCGCGTTCTCTTGATTTAAAAACAAGCTTTGAAAAGGATTATAAAAAACCAAAGCCGGAGGACGATATAAACGCCGGTCTTTACGGTAAAATTGAACTTTAAAAAAAGGCGGATTTTTATCCGCCTTATATTTTTGAAATATAAAGATATAATACCGTGTATATAGAAATATATATTATATATTATTAGGAAAGTCTGGTGAAATAAATATGTCTATAATTGCAGCAATTGCAACGCCTGACGCGCCCGGTGGAATTTCCGTTATAAGGATTTCCGGTGAGGAAGCAATAAAAATATGCGATAGATTTTTTAAACCGTTTAATGGCAGAAAGGTTTCTGAAATGGAGGGATATACCTGTGCATACGGCAGAATTTTCGACGGTGAAGAATATATTGACGACGCGGTGATTACGGTTTTCAGAGAACCTAAAAGCTATACGGGAGAAAATGTAGCTGAAATATCGTGCCACGGCGGTTTATATATAACAAGACGGATTTTAAGAATAGCGTTAAAAAACGGTGCGAGGCCGGCGGAAGCGGGTGAATTTACAAAAAGAGCGTTTCTCAACGGTAAAATGTCCTTGACTCAGGCAGAAGCGGTTATGGATATTATTTCTTCTTCCGGCGAAAGGGAATTGAAATATGCTAACGCGTTAAAGGAAGGAGCAATATTTAGGCGTATAAGCTCATTAAAGGATACTCTTATAAAAATATTGGGAGATTTGGCGGCTTGGGCAGATTTTCCGGAGGAAGACGTGCCGGAGGTTAGGCCGGAGATATTATCGTCAGAGCTTGAAAGCTTAATAAAAAGATTTAAGGAAACGGCGAAAACCTATGATTACGGCAGGATAATCAGAAACGGTATTAATACGGTAATAGTAGGTAAACCAAATGTCGGGAAATCTACCCTTATGAATTATTTAAGCGGATTTGAGAGAAGTATAGTAACCGATATTGAGGGAACAACAAGAGACGTTATAGAAGAAAGTGTAAGAATAGGAAGCCTGACTCTTCGGCTTTCTGATACTGCGGGAATAAGAAAAACTGATGATGTTATTGAAAGTATGGGCGTTGATATTGCTTTCAGGCGCGCGGAGGAGGCGGATCTTATTCTTGCCGTCTTTGACGGTGGCAGAGAAATTTCTGGGGAAGATAAAGAAATAATTAAAAGAATTGTGGGTAAAAATGCTGTAGCGATAATTAATAAAACCGATAAAGAAATAATTATTGATAAGTCATACTTAGAGAGAAACTTTAAATTTATAGTAGAAATTTCCGCAAAGAATGAAAGCGGTATGGATAAACTTGAAAATTGTCTGGAAAAATTATTTCTTGATTTTGACGACAATCCGGAACAGGGATTTATAGCAAATGAAAGACAGAAAAATTGCCTGGAAAAATCATTGGAAAATGTAATTGAAGCAAAGGAAGCTCTGGACGAGGGAGTATTGCTTGACGGAATAACAGTGCTGCTGGATTCAGCTGCGGAAAAGCTGATGGAGTTAACGGGTGAAAAGGCGTCGGAGGCTGTTGTAGACGATGTTTTTTCAAGATTTTGTGTTGGAAAATAAGTGTTCCACGTGGAACATTTTTATAGTTTGGAGGTTGAGATGAGCTATTTAATGGGTGAATTTGACGTTGCAGTCGTTGGGGCGGGACACGCCGGAGTAGAAGCGGCTCTTGCGTCGGCTCGTTTGGGGTGCAAAACGGCGCTTTTTACAATATCGCTTGATCAGATTGCTAATATGCCCTGCAATCCTTCAATAGGCGGAACTGCAAAGGGACACCTTGTAAGAGAAATAGACGCTCTTGGAGGAGAGATAGGAAAAGCAGCTGACAGTTGTTTTATACAGAGCCGTATGCTTAATAGAGGAAAGGGACCTGCCGTTCATAGCTTAAGAGTTCAGGCCGACAGAGTAAAATATCATAATTATATGAAAGGCGTTTGTGAAAAGCAGGAAAATCTGTTTTTGAAGCAGGCTGAAATATCTGAAATTGTTGTTGAAGATAAAAAAATAAAAGGAATTATAACAAGGCTGGGAGCAGAATATAAGGTAAAGACAGTTATAATATGCACGGGAACATATCTTAAGGGTAAAATATATGTAGGCGAGGAATCCTATGAAAGCGGTCCGGACGCCGCATTACCATCGGTTTATTTATCAGAGAGTCTTATAAAGAATGGTATTGAAATCAGAAGATTTAAAACCGGTACTCCTTGCAGAGTAAACAAGCGAAGTATTAATTTTGATATAATGGAAAAGCAAGACGGGGACGACGATATTATACCGTTTTCTTTTGAAACCGAAAAAGAAGGACTTAAAAATATAGCTTCCTGTTATATTACATATACTAATGCTGAAACTCATAAGAAAATACTTGAAAATCTTGATCGTTCCCCATTATATTCCGGAAGGATAGAAGGAGTTGGGCCTCGGTATTGTCCGTCTATTGAGGACAAGATTGTAAGATTTGCCGATAAGGAAAGACATCAGCTTTTTGTAGAGCCAATGGGACTTGACACTGAAGAATATTATCTACAGGGTATGTCGTCCTCTTTGCCTGAGGATGTTCAGAAAAGCTTTCTGCGTACTATAAAAGGTCTTGAAAATGTCGAGATAATGAGGCCCGCCTATGCGATTGAGTATGACTGCTGCGATCCTGTGCAGATGAAGGCCACTCTTGAATTCAAAAGTATAAGCGGTCTTTACGGCGCAGGTCAATTCAACGGAAGCTCGGGCTATGAAGAAGCCGCTGCACAGGGACTTGTTGCCGGAATAAATGCGGCGCTGTCCGTCAAAGAAAGACAGCCTTTAATTCTTGACAGAGCAAGCTCCTATATCGGAACGCTGATAGACGATCTTGTGACAAAGGGCTGTGCCGATCCCTATAGAATGATGACTTCAAGAAGCGAATATAGACTTGTGCTGAGACAAGATAATGCGGATCAGCGACTTACTCCGATAGGTTACGATCTGGGACTGATAAGCAGAGAACGATATGAAAAGCTTATAGAAAAAATGAATAAAGCAGAGGAGGAAATAAAAAGAGTAAGAAAACTGAATATTGCACCGTCTGAAAATCTGAACAGCTTTTTAGAGAAAAAAGGAACATCTCCTATTTCAACAGGCTGCAAGCTTGCCGATCTTATAAGACGTCCGCAGCTTGGATATGATATTTTGAAGGAATTTGATGAGAGCAGACCGGATTTATCCGACGAGGTAAGAGAACAGGTTGAATTGCAGATAAAGTATGAGGGATATATTCAAAAGCAGCAGGAGCAGATAGAAATTATGAGAAAGCTGGAAAATAAGCAATTGCCGGACGACGTTGATTATTTTTCCGTCAGAGGATTGCGTATTGAAGCCTCTGAAAAGCTTAATAAACAGAAACCCGAAAATTTAGGTCAGGCGTCAAGAATATCAGGAGTTTCACCCGCCGACGTGTCAGTGCTCGCGGTTTGGCTTGAACAGAAGGGCAGGCAAAAATGATAAGTTTTGAACAGGGTAAAGCAATATTTGTTGAAAACTCGCTGGAATATAGCAGGGAAATACATGAAAAATTTGAGATTTATTGTAATTTTATGGTAGAATATAATAAAAATGTGAATCTTACTGCGATTACCGAGCCGGAGGAAATATGGCTTAAGCATTTTGCCGATAGTATTTTGTTGATGAAGTATGTGGATATTCCTGAAAATGCGTCGTTGATTGATATAGGAACAGGCGCGGGGTTTCCGTCAGTGCCGCTGAAAATATACAGAAACGATATAAAGCTGACAATGCTTGACAGTCTTAATAAAAGGATAAGATTTCTCAACGAGCTTTGTGAAAGACTGAGTATAGAGACTGAAACGGTACATGGGAGAGCTGAGGAATACGGAAGAAAGGCGGAATTTCGCGAACGCTATGATATAGCCGTGGCTCGGGCGGTTGCGTCAATGCCTTCGTTAAGCGAATATTGTCTGCCTTTTGTGAAAACAGGCGGTATATTCGCCGCAATGAAGGGACCGAACGAGGACGCAGGAAATGCTGAAAACGCAGTGAAAATATTAGGCGGTGAAAAAATTCGGGTTTATGACTATTTACTTGGAAAAGATGATAGAAGAAAAATATTTTATGTAAAAAAAATATCGCATACCCCGACAAAATATCCAAGAAATGGCGGTCAGATAAAAAACAAACCCTTGTAAAATTAAATAAATGTGACGTAAATTCCGCTTTTATTAGTGTTAAAAGCGGAATTTTTGTATGGAAATTATTTCCTTTATAATATATAATAATTTCAGAGGCATACGGACAAGTATGTGAGAACAATAGAAAGGAAGTTGAAAATGGCAGCATTTCTTAATTTTACTAAGGAAAAGGAACGTGAGCGCGAGGAAAATAAGGTTGTGCAGATACCGGTTGCTGAAATTGTGCCGAATCCGCATCAGCCAAGAACTGATTTCGATTATAACGACATAAGCTCGCTGGCCGAGAGCATTTGTCAGAACGGCATACTTCAGCCGCTTTCCGTCAGAAGAATAGAGAGAGGCTATGAGCTTATAGCCGGTGAAAGACGTTTAAGAGCTTCAAAGCTTCTGCAACTGAAATACGTGCCCTGTATAGTTCTGGATATTTCAGCAAGAGCAAGCGCAGTGCTGGCGTTAGTGGAAAATATACAGCGTCAGGATTTATCTTTTTTTGACGAGGCAAACGCTATTGAAAAGCTTATAAGTTATTACGGAATGACGCAGGAGGACGCGGCTGTAAAGCTGGGAAAGGCTCAATCTACCATAGCGAACAAGCTAAGGATATTGAAGCTGAGCGACGAGGAAAAGGAGCTTATAACAAAATTCAATCTGACAGAACGTCATGCGAGAGCGCTATTGAGGCTTGGCAGCAAAGAGGACAGGATAGAAATAATTAATAAGATTATAAAGTATAATCTTAATGTGGAACGCACGGAAGCCGCTATCGACGAATACATAGGTAAGGTGAGGGATAAAGAGAGCTATAGGAAGAGAAGCAAGGTATTTCAGAATGTGAAAATATTTGTAAATACCATAAATAAGGCGGTTGAAACGATGAAAGCCGCGGGAATAGCCGCCGATTCAAAAAAAATACAGAATGAGGATTATATAGAATATCGGGTTAAGATACCGATAATAAAAGGTCAGAATGTTCCACGTGGAACAAATTATCCGTGAAAATAAAAACTGCTCTGAAAATCAGGGCAGTTTTTGCTGTTCAGGGGCAAAAAAAGCTAATATTGTCTTTACACATGAAAGAAAAAGTGGTATAATTTAATACAGTAACGAAAGGCAGGGGAAGCTGAATGGGATTGGTTTTTGCAGTTGTTAATCAGAAGGGCGGAGTGGGAAAATCCACTACTACCGTTAATCTTGCGGCCTATTTGGGATCGCGGGATAAAAAGACGCTTTGTATCGACATAGACGCTCAGGGTAATACTACAACAGGATTCGGAATAAGAAAAAAATCGGCTAAGGTCACGTCCTATGACGTGCTTATAGGGCAGGCAAGAATCCAGGAAGCAATAATCCGTACCGAATTTAAAAATGTCAGTCTTGTTCCGGCAACTTCTGCGCTCGCAGGCGGAGAAATAGAAATGATAGAGCTTGAGGACAGAATGAACAGACTCAAAATGCAGCTTCTTACATGTCGTTTAGATTATGATTATATATTAATAGACTGTCCTCCTTCGCTCAGCCTTATAACGGTTAATGCGCTTGTTGCCTGCGATCGTCTGATAATACCTATGCAGGCAGAATTTTATGCTCTTGAAGGACTTAGTCAGTTAATGGAAACAGTGAAGATAGTAAAGGCAAAATATAACCCTTCGCTGGAAATAGAGGGAATATTGTTTACCATGTTCGATCCCAGACTCAATGTCAGCGCTCAGGTGGTCGAAGAAGTAAATAAGTATTTTCCGGATAAGGTATTTGAAACAAAAATACCAAGAAACGTTCGGCTTTCAGAGGCGCCGAGTCATGGAAAGCCGGTTATGTATTACGATAAAAATTCAAAGGGCGCGGAATTTTATGAGGCGCTGGGTCTTGAAATATTAGGAGAAGCTGTTAAGCCCAAGGAAAAAAGAAAGCTTTTCAGCAGAAAAAAATAAAGAGAGGTTGTAGAAATGGCGGCAAAGGGAGGACTGGGCATTGGACTGAGCGCACTTTTTGATGATAATACCACCGATTCAGCGGCGTCGCAGACGCTGCGTTTATCTGAAATTGAGCCGAACAGGTCGCAGCCCAGAAAAAAATTTGACGACGAATCAATATCCGCATTGGCGGATTCGATAAAGCGGCACGGTATTTTACAGCCGCTTCTGGTCAGACCATACGGAAGCGGATACCAGATAGTAGCCGGCGAAAGACGGTGGAGAGCCGCGAGAATGCTGGGAATGACGGAGGTGCCTGTTCAGATAAGGGAATTCAGCGACTCCGAATCCATGCAGATAGCTCTTATTGAAAATTTACAGAGAGAAAATCTGAATCCGATTGAAGAAGCGCAAGGATATTTTGAGCTTATGGAAAGCTTCGGAATGACGCAGGATGAAATATCAAAAACAGTCGGCAGATCGCGTTCGGCTGTGGCAAACGCAATTCGGCTTTTAAATCTGCCTGAAAAAATTAGGGACATGCTTGAGGACGGAGATCTGACAGTGGGACACGCTAAGGCTCTGATGGCGTTTGACGACGAGGGACTGATGACCGAGGCGGCAGAAAAAGCCTGGGGCGGCAGACTGACAGTGCGAGAGCTTGAAAAAATGGCGCAGAACAGGGATAAATCAGATAAAAATAAAACGAATGAAAGAATAGACAGCTATTTCAAGGAAATGGAGATAGGACTTCATGAGGCGCTGGGAAGAAAGGTAAAGGTTGAATACGGTAAAAATAAGGGCGCTTTGATACTTGAATTTTACGACAGGGACGATCTGTCGGAGCTTGCTAAAAGGCTTACAAAGGAATAATTAAGGAGAAAAAATTTATGCTGGACATTAAACTGATTAGAACAAATCCTGAAATTGTTAAGGAAAATATCAAGAAAAAGTTTCAGGAGGAAAAGCTTGCTCTTGTTGATAAGGTTGTGGAATTGGATAAAAGGTATCGTGAAATAAAGGTTGAGTGTGATAATTTAAGAAATCAGCGAAAGACAAAGAGTAAGGAAATCGGCGGGCTTATGTCTAAGGGACTGAAAGATGACGCTGAGAAAATAAAGTCCGAGGTTGGCGAGATCGGTAAAAAGCTTGCCGAGCTTGAAGAGCTTGAAGTAAAAATGGAAGGCGAAATCAGAGAAATAATGCTAGTTATACCTAATATTATTGATGAAAGCGTGCCTATAGGCAGGGACGACAGTGAAAATGTCGAGGTTGAGCGTTTCGGCGATCCGTATGTTCCGGAATTTGAAGTTCCTTATCATGTGGATATAATGGAAAAGCTTGACGGCATAGACCTTGACAGCGCAAGAAAAACCAGCGGAAACGGTTTTTATTATCTTTGCGGAGATATAGCTCAGCTACAGTCCTGCATACTTTCCTATGCGAGAGATTTTATGATTGATAAGGGCTTTACATATTATATTCCGCCGTTTATGATACGAAGCAGCGTTGTTACGGGCGTTATGAGCTTTGCGGAAATGGAAGGAATGATGTATAAGATTGAGGGAGAGGATCTTTATCTTATAGGAACCAGCGAACACTCCATGATAGGCAAATTTATTGACACGATTATTCCGGAGGGCGAGCTGCCCAAAACTCTTACAAGCTATTCGCCTTGCTTCAGAAAAGAAGTCGGCGCGCACGGCATAGAGGAAAGAGGAGTTTACAGGATACATCAGTTTGAAAAGCAGGAAATGATTGTCGTATGCAGACCTGAGGAAAGCATGGATTGGTTTAAGAAGCTATATATGAACACTGTTGAATTTTTCAGAACTCTGGATATTCCCGTAAGAACGCTTGAATGCTGTTCCGGAGATCTTGCCGATCTTAAGGTTAAGAGCATCGACGTTGAGGCATGGTCGCCAAGACAGAAGAAATATTTCGAGGTGGGAAGCTGTTCAAATCTGGGAGACGCACAGGCCCGGAGATTGGGAATAAGAGTGAAAAATGAAAAGGGCGATAAGTATTTTGCTCATACTCTAAATAATACTGTTGTAGCGCCGCCGAGAATGCTTATAGCGTTTCTTGAAAACAATCTTAACGAGGACGGCAGTATAAGAATACCCGAGGCTTTAAGATACTATATGCGCAAGGATAAAATCGAGGTTAAAAAGTAATAAAAAGCAGCGGTATTCCCGCTGCTTTTATTTTACATGTTTTAGGTATTGATAATAAAAAGTATGCGCTTTAAAAGCGCATACTTTTAAACCGCGGCTTTTCCCAAAGCAAGCTTAGGAGCTCTGACTGTGCATTTGGCTGCGGACAAAGTTATGCTCGAGCAAATGAATCTTATATAATTCCAGTCGTTTGCAACGGAGCTTTTAGCTCCGTAGTATTTTTGCTGCATTTTTTCAAGGAGAGAAACGCATTTTTTCGCGTTTGAAATATCAAGGCTGTCCTCCGTCATGATTTCGTTTTCAGATGTAATAATATGATTATGCAGACGACGCTCATAAGCAATATGAGCTGAAAGACTTCCATTGAAAAGAGGAGTATGCGGAAATGTGAAATAATCGCCTATAAAATGCATAGCTCGTCCGAGGTCGAAGTAATCCATAGGGGATTTAAGCCTGCTGTGAAGACGCGTAAGAGTATTTTTAACGTATGAAATAGTAGCGGAATAGGTATGACCCTTGATATAGGTGAGAGGATTTATATCCGGGGAGATACATCCGTATTCAAAGGCCGAATTTTTCAGTCTGCCGCCCAGATCTGCCTCGGAGGTAATCAGCCTTGCAAGGTATAGATGATCCTTTGTTTCCATTGGTATCGCCTCCTTTATCTAAATTATATAATACAAATGTGATAATTTTATTAAAATCCGGTTAAAATTAACTGTTTTAGAATAAAATTACTTATCCTTCGGTTTGAAAATCAAAGCTGTAAGCAGACCGAATATCAAAGCGGCGGTTATGCCGCCTGCGGCGCTGGTCATGCCTCCGGTAAATACGCCGAGCAGGCCTTTTTCGTCAACCGCTTTTTTAACTCCCTCTGCAAGCAGATGTCCGAAGCCTGTTAGAGGTACGGACGCGCCGCCGCCGGCAAAATCAACGAGCTTTGAGTACCAGCCGAACGCTGAAATTATAACGCCTGCGACAACGTATGCTACAAGAATTCTTGCGGGAGTAAGCTTAGTATAATCTATAAGAAGCTGACCGATAGCGCAAAAAACGCCGCCGATCAAAAATGCCCATAGTAATTCCATTGAAAAAAATCCTTTCTTTTCAAAGTTTTCAACATTTATTTTTATTATGTTGAAAACTATATTTTATGACAGATATGAACGAGGTGAGCGATGGAAGGAATTGATTCTCCCTGCTGCGAGGCCGTAGGCGACATGAGAGCGCCTGTTCCGATAAACAATAATTCTTTTATTTCGCCGGTCTGCAGCTTTGGCAGAAAATATCCGCAGAGAACGCTTGCGCTGCATCCGCAGCCTGATCCTCCGGCGTGGGTATCCTGTTCCTCCGGATCGAATATCATGACTCCGCAGTCCTTGTGCTGACTCCTGATGTCAATGCCGTCCTTTTCAAGAAGCTGAAGAAGAAGATCGCTTCCGACGATACCGAGATCTCCGGTTACAATATAGTCAAGATCGCTTGGAGAAAGCTTTGTATCCTCCAGATATTTTTTTATGGTTGAAGCGGCTGCCGGGGCCATTGCAGCTCCCATATTGTTGGCGTCGGTTATTCCAAGATCAGTTATAGTACCTATTGAAGCTCCTCTGATATAAGGGGCTCCTCCCTCCGGGGAAAGTATAACGGCTCCGGACGCCGTACAGGTCCATTGCGCGGAGGGAGTTCTCTGACCTCCGTACGAGAGGGGAAAGCGGAATTGTCTTTCCGCAGTAGAGAAGTGGGATGAGGTAGCGGCGGCAATATTTCCTCCGATACCGCTGTCTGTAAGGAGCGAACCGAGAAGCAGTCCTTCCGCCATTGTAGAGCATGCTCCGTAAATTCCGAGAAAAGGTATATTAAGAGAACGTAAACCGTAGGTTGTGCCTATGCATTGATTTATCAGGTCGCCGGAAAGAATGTAGTCTATATCGGCATCCTTAAGACCTGCCTTGGAAATTGCCAGACCGACAGTTTGCTTTTGCAGCTCGCTTTCAGCCTTTTCCCATGTATCCTGACCAAAATAGCTGTCAGTTTCAATTTTGTCAAAGCATGTACCTATTGGACCTTCCGATTCCTTTGAGCCAGCTATTGAAGCGAAAGCTTTTATTGACGGTGAATTATCCGTTAAAAATGTATTTCTGCTGATTTTTTTTGCCATAAAAATGACCTCCGATAGAAGTTTTTATTATTATCCTCCAAAAATAAAAGAATATTCGGAAAAATTAAAATTGCTCTTGACCTGATATATTTAATGTGGCATAATAAATATTATAAAATAAAAAATTATTTTTTGAAGTGGGGAGGTTATAATATATGGACGAGCTTTTTAAACCTATAAGCGGGCTAAAGGGCGTCGGAGAAAAAAAAGCGTCTTATTATAAGCGTCTCGGCGTTTTAACTGTTTATGATCTCATATATCATCTTCCCAGAGGATATATTGATTATTCATGTCCCGTTTCGCCGATGGACGCTCCGCTTAATGAATACAGTGTTTTAAGAGGCGCGGTAGTAATGAAAATGCCTGAGCAGCGAATCAGAAAAGGTCTTAGCATATTTAAGGCAAAGGTATCCGACGGTCTTAACGATTTTATGGTGGTCATATATAATAATTACTATGGCTTCAAGGCTTTGCAGATAGGCTGTGAGTATCTTTTTTACGGTAAGGTAACGGGGAATCTTTTAAGGCGCGAGATAAGCTCTCCGAGAATAGTGAAAGCAGATTCAAGCCCTCTTGTTCCGGTTTATCATCTCACGACGGGGCTTACCTCGGCGGCAATATTGCAGAATATGCGCGAGGCTTTAACGATATTGGAAAGAGAACCGTTTGAAAGCATGCCTGCCTATTTACTTATTGAAAACGATCTTATGAGCCTTCCCGCGGCGCTTAGGGCGATACATTTCCCAAAAAATCAGGAGGAGGCGGATTCGGCCGCAAAACGTCTTGCCTTTGATGAAATGCTGATACTTCAGCTTGGTATGCTGATGCTGAAGGAAAAAAGCAGAAAAAGCACTCCCTGCGTAATGAATAAAAAAACCGGTTTAGACGAGTTTTACGCAAGTCTGCCGTTTAAGATGACCGCCGCACAGCTTCGCTGTGTAAAGGAAATTACCGACGATCTTAGTTCCGGAGTTCCTATGAACAGACTTTTGCAGGGGGACGTGGGTAGCGGAAAAACGGCGGTTGCCGCCGCCGCATGTTATTTTTCTTATAAAAACGGGTATCAGTCCGCTCTTATGGCTCCCACAGAAATTCTTGCCGTGCAGCATTATAAGACTCTTAGCGGATTTCTGGAGCCGCTTGGTATTAAAACAGTATTGCTTACAGGCTCTATGACGGTTAAGGAAAAACGTGCGGTTAAAGACGAGCTGATGTCGGGCGAAGCGGGAGTCGCCGTGGGAACTCACGCAATTATACAAAAGGACGTTGAATTCGCTTCTCTGGGCCTTGTTATAACCGACGAGCAGCACCGCTTCGGCGTTTCTCAGCGGGCGGCTCTGGCGGATAAGGGTAAAAGTCCTCATAAGCTTGTAATGTCGGCTACGCCCATACCAAGAACGCTTGCGCTGATAATTTACGGGGATCTTGACATATCCGTCATAGACGAGATGCCGGCAGGCAGACTTCCCGTCAGGACATATGCCGTTACAGGGAAGCTGCGTAAGCGAGCTTTTAATTTTGTCAGACAGCAGCTTGACAGCGGACGTCAGGCATATATAGTATGTCCTGTTATAGAGGAAAACGAAAGCGATATGCTCGCCGTTAAAAGCTATTTTGAAAAGGTAAGGGGAAACGACTTCGCCGATTACAGCGTGGGACTGCTGCATGGAAAGATGAAGGCGGCTGAAAAAGAGAGCGTAATGGAGGATTTTAAAAACAGAAGGATTGACGTCCTGATTTGCACAACCGTTGTCGAGGTAGGCGTCGACATTCCGAACGCTTCGGTAATGATGATAGAAAACGCGGAGCGTTTCGGACTCTCACAGCTTCATCAGCTCAGGGGGCGAGTCGGCAGAGGAGAATCCCAGAGCCACTGCATACTTGTTACGGATAATTCAGGAGAAGAATGCATAAGGCGAATGAAAATAATGAGTAGTATAAACGACGGATTTAAGATTTCAGAGGAGGATCTGAAAATGAGAGGCCCCGGAGATTTTTTCGGAAGCCGTCAGCACGGACTTCCGCCGCTTAAAATGGCCGGTATCGCAGGTAATATGGATATGGTAAGCCAAACAAGAAATATAGCGGAAAGACTGCTTAAGGACGATCCCGGTCTTGTAAAAAGAGAAAACAGCGGACTGAAAATCGACGTTATAAGGCTTTATTCTAATAATGGAGAAAACGGATTTAATTAAAATGCATAAAATAAAATGTTGACAATTATACAAAATGCTAATTATCATCTTTTTTTGAAAAAGTACTTGACTTTTGGCGGAATATGTAGTAAAATAATTAAGTCGCTAAGAGATATAGCGACTTAAAGATAAATGATGTGGGAGCATAGCTCAGCTGGGAGAGCATCTGCCTTACAAGCAGAGGGTCATAGGT
>UPZA01000019.1 GCA_900538575.1 uncultured Ruminococcus sp. | reverse complement strand
GTTCGACAGCTTTATTATTATATCACCTCCTTACTCTTTTGTCAATCTTTTTTTTGAGATTTGACGGAATATACAAAATATATTGTGAATTCTCCGCTAAATGCAATATTATGCACAATAAACAATAATGTTTACTGACTTAAATCCCCTTTAATTATAATAAACAAGCTGTATAACATAGTATAAATATTATAAGGAGGCATTAAAATGTTTTTAAATATGTTACAATCAATATTAAGTAATTTATTTTTTTTCGCATTACATGTAGACAGCAGAAACGTTTTTCCTAAACCGCTGTCTAAAAAAGAGGAAGAGGAATATTTCAAGCTTATGGGGAAAGGAGACAGCAATGCGCGTACAAAGCTTATTGAACATAATTTAAGACTTGTCGCTCATATCATTAAAAAATATTATTCAAATATAAAAGAACAGGATGAATTGATATCAATAGGAACAATAGGACTTATCAAAGCGGTTTCCACATTTGATTATTCAAAAGGGAACAGGTTTGCCACTTATGCAAGCAGATGTATTGAAAATGAAATACTAATGCACTTCCGCGCAAAGAAGAAAAGCTCGTCAGATATTTACATAGATGAACCGATTGAAACAGATAAGGACGGCAATCAGCTTACATTAAGCGATATAATTGGAGACGATGAGGACATAATCGAAAAAATTGATTTATCTATAAGATCGGGACAGCTTTATAAATTTTTGGAGCAATGCCTTGATTCAAGGGAAATGGAAGTAATCAAGCTTCGTTACGGTCTTTACGGCTGCTATCCGCTAACGCAGAGGGAAGTATCCGATAAATTGAATATTTCACGCTCATATGTTTCCCGCATAGAAAAAAAAGCTTTGACCACTCTAAAGAATATGTACGATAAAAATCCATACTGATTGATAAAAGCTGTCTCACAATATAAATGAGACAGCTTTTTTATCACCGTATCTTATTATATTTTGTCAAACCGTTTTCTGCGCCTATCCTAAGCAGTCTGTTATATTTTGCTACTCTGTCAGAACGGCATGGAGCCCCCGTCTTTATTTGTCCGGCATTAGTTGCTACGGCGAGATCTGCAATTGACGTATCCTCCGTCTCTCCGGAACGATGTGATATTATTGCTCTGTAACCGGCTGAACGCGCCATTTTTATAGCGTCAAGCGTTTCGGTCAGAGTTCCGATCTGATTAAGCTTTATCAGAATTGCGTTAGCAGCGTTTTCCCTGATACCGCGTTCAAGATGACGCGTATTAGTTACAAAAAGATCATCGCCTACCAACTGTATCTTCTTGCCGAGTACAGACGTTATCTCAGTCCAGCCGCTCCAATCTTCTTCGCCCAGGGGATCTTCAATTGAAATGATCGGATACTTTTCAACAAGCTTATCCCAGTAATCAATCAATTCGCCTGTTTCAAAGGTCGCTCCTCTTTTAGGAAGATAATATTTTCCGTCCTTATACCACTCGCTGCTTGCTGCGTCGAGTGCAATTTTTATCTTATCGGTATTATAGCCGGCCTTTTCAACCGCTTCAATAATACATTCGATTGCTTCCTCCTCAGATGATAAATCCGGCGCAAACCCGCCTTCATCTCCGACAGCAGTCGCCAGTCCCTTTTTCTTTAAAACCGATTTCAATGAATGATAAACCTCAGTACCCATTCTAAGCGCTTCTGCAAAGGTAGGGGCTCCTACAGGCATTATCATAAATTCCTGAATATCAATGTTATTAGCGGCATGCGCTCCGCCGTTTAAAATATTCATCATAGGTATAGGCATAATATCTGCCGATATACCGCCGATATATTTATAAAGCGGCAGCCTGTAATGCGACGCGGAGGCCTTTGCCAGCGCAAGAGAAACCGCCAGTATTGCATTTGCCCCCAGCCTGCTTTTATTATCAGTACCGTCAAGATTAATAAGCATACTGTCAATTCTGCTCTGATCTATAGTATTAGACGAAGCTGCTGCCTTGCATATTTCTATATTGATATTCTTTACCGCCTCTGTAACGCCCTTGCCGCAGTATCTGCCTTCTTCCCCATCGCGCAGCTCTGCGGCCTCGTTTATTCCGGTTGACGCTCCGGAAGGAACGCTTGCTACTCCGACGCTTCCGTCCGAAAGCAGAACTTCCGCCTTGACAGTCGGATTTCCTCTTGAATCGAGAATTTCATATCCTCTTACCTTTTCAATTTTAATAGCCATACTGTATCCTCTTTTTATTATAATTTATTCGTAAAAGGAGCTAATGAAAGCCTTATAAAGTAGCCCTGCTTATGATTGCATACCGGACAAACCTTAGGAGCCTCAGTGCTCTTATGAACATATCCGCAGTTAAGACACATCCATTCTTCCTCTACATCAGATATAAACAGCTTTCCCTGCTCAAGCCAATCTGCAAACATTCCAAAGCGTTCGCCGTGAATCTTTTCAATCTTTGCAATTTCGTTAAATTTCAAGCCTATCTGGTTAAAACCCTCCTGATTGGCTATTTTACCGAAATCCGGATAAACGGGTTCAAATTCCTCAAATTCATTATGCTGAGAAGCCCGAAGCAGTTCCAGAGTTGTGCCGTAAATGTCCACAGGATAGCTTCCGTCAATCTTAATGTTCTGACCCGACATATCCTTTAAAAAGTCGTAAAATACCTTAGCATGCTCCTTTTCCTGATCCGCAGTGAATTTAAACACCATTTCTATAACGGGCAGATTTTCTTTTTTTGCCTGTGAAGCCGCAAAAGTATATCTGTTTCTGGCCTGGCTTTCACCGGCAAACGCTCTTAAAAGGTTAATTTTTGTCTGACTTTCAGATAAATTATTATTCATATTAATCTCCTTCTGCCGCTATATCTTTAAAATTTAAAACATCGCAGCGGCGCAGCGAGGTTTTATTTTTTTTGTTTCCGTTTTATGTTAATGAATAAATCGGAAACGCTTATTAATATTATTTTCCGTTTATACTAAATTTATACAGCAGTTTTATTGACATCATAATAAAATTCATGTTATACTGTTTTTACAAATTAAATATAAAACTGATAAAATTAAGGTATATTACTGCAAGTATTACAAAAACCCTATCCGCCGCCGCGGGGTTTGTTTTTTTATATTTAGCTTATAATAATTCGGCGGCAGACTGGAGATTAATTATGAAAGTTCAGCGATTTATTCTTGGACCTCTTTCAACAAACTGCTACATCATAGAAACCAAAAATAAAAATGCAGCGGCAATAGATATCGGCGGAGATTATGATAAAATCAAAGACTATCTTGAAACAAACGGCTTAAAACTAAAAAAAATACTTCTTACTCATGGTCATTACGACCATTTCGGAGGAACAGCCGACGCTGCTATAGATTCTGGAGCCGAGATATTTATAAGCGGCAATGACTCCCATATGCTTTCAAGCCGTATGGACAGCCTTGCAGATTTTATATGCAACGAGTCTTTCAAGCCGATTACAGAATACAAAGAGATTTCAGAAGGTTCAGAAATAATACTTGACGAACTTAAATTCAAAGTCATAGAAACGCCGGGACATACCAAAGGAAGCGTGTGTTATCTTTGTAACGACTATATTTTTACAGGAGATACTTTATTTGCGCTTTCAATGGGAAGAACAGATTTTCCGGGCGGTAATCCCTCTGAAATGCATAAATCCCTTTTAAGACTTGCTGAAATAAAAGAAGACCTCAACGTTTGTCCGGGACATAATGAAACGACAACGCTTTCTTTTGAAAAAAGAAATAATCCGTATCTGAAGGAAAATCCATATGAAGATCTTATTTAGCGGAAACGACTTTAAATATGAAACGGAAGCGACAGTAAAGCTTTTTATCCCGTCACGATTTACATTTCATTATGATATTACCGACGCAGACGGGGACATTATAATGACGCGCCTGAAAAAAGGACGGCATAATACTTATCTTTATGTATATTGCCGTCTGAACGGAAGCATAAAAAGAATGTCCGCTCGCTGTCCGAACAAAATCGTTGACAAACAGCTTGCCGAGCATGAAATCTGCCGTTTGGTATACCTATGCCTTCAATCGCTGACCGGCATAACCCCTCCATGGGGATTACTTACAGGTATACGCCCTGTAAAGAAAATGGCTGATCTTATAGCAAGCGGGAAAACCAGACAAGAAGCCTTTGATTTTTTAAAATCTAAATATATGGTATCAGACAACAGACTACAATTAGCATACAGCACCGCATTAAATCAGATACCTCTTATAAATAAATACTCTAAAAAAACAATCAGTCTTTATATATCAATTCCCTTTTGTCCTACCAGATGCAGCTATTGCTCATTTGTATCCCATTCAATGAACAGCGCATATAAGCTTATTCCTGAGTATATAAGCTTTCTGTGCCGCGAAATAAAAATAACAGGAAAAATAATTAACGACTTGAATTTAATAGTAGATACCGTTTATATAGGCGGCGGAACACCGACGTCAATATCAGCAGAGCAGCTAAAAATGATAATGAAAACAATTTCAGATTATATTGACATATCAAATGTCAGGGAATATAATGTTGAAGCAGGAAGAGCCGATACGATAACCCAAGAAAAGCTTCGGGTTATAAAATCTTCCGGAGCGGACAGAATATCCGTAAATCCACAGACGATGAATAATAATGTTCTCAGAATTATCGGAAGAAATCATACTGCCGAGGATACGGTACGCGCGTTCTTTTCCGCAAGGGAGGAGGGCTTTGACAATATAAATATGGATCTGATAGCCGGTCTGCCTTCCGATACTGCTGAAAGCTACCATCAAACTCTTGATCGTATTATTGACTTAAATCCTGAAAGTATTACAGTTCATACTCTGACAATAAAACGGTCTGCTAAAATATATGAAGATGATATCGAAAAATATCTGACTGCTCCGGCTTCTGAAATGGTAAACGAAAGTATCCGCACACTTCCTGAAAACGGATATCTGCCATATTATTTATACCGTCAGAAAAATACTGTTGAAAATCTTGAAAATATAGGGTTTGCCAAAAAAGAAAGAGAAAGCTTATATAATATTTTTATTATGGATGAAACCCAAACTATATTGGGCGCAGGCTGCGCGGCGTCAACCAAGATCGTCCAGCCAAACGGAAAAATCACAAGAATACACAATTATAAATTTCCATATGAATACATTAACCGTTTTGACGATCTTATGCGAAAAAAACAAATTATTTATGAATTAATATAAAAAAAGCACGGCATACGCCGTACTTTTTTTATATTGAATATTTAAACCGTTTGTTCTATACTATGTAAATATTTATTTAAAAGATAATTAATTTTATCCTCGCAATCAATAATTTCACGAATAATGAATGTATATTGATTACCGGCAATACGATTACCCTTAAGAAAATCTCTGTATAGGGCCTTATCAAGTAAGTCCCATTTTAATATAGAATCATTTAGGGAATTTAATAGCGTTTCCCTATATTCGCCGTTATTACTGTCATATACAAACTTCTTCAGTAATTTTCGTCTTCCCTTAATGTTCCAAATCTTCCAATTAAAATAAGTTATCATATCCCTGTCTTTTGACGGCGCCATTTGATCCAAGCGTATATTTCCCAGTTCAAATAAATCCAAAAGCTTTAACATAGCTTTCTTGCCATAATAACATTCGACTCCGTCCTTAACTTTATTTTGTAAATGATAATTTTTATATGAATCAATCAAAGCATTTAAAGGATTGTTAATGAAGTAGTTTATTTTTTCCAAATCAAAGTTAAATGTAAATATGTCGCAACAGCCTCTTACAGAGACATAAAAATCTTTTTTTGAAATAATTCCTATTTCTTTATTATCGCATAATCCGAGATAATTTTTATATGAAATTACCCCCGGATTATCTATGAAATAAAAATTTTCTGAATCTTCTCCAACTATTATAAAAACATGGCGGGTTCTAATACGGTTTTGTTTGTAATTTTCATCATAAAATACAGAAAAACGCAATTTTTCCACGACCGTTGCAACTGCCGGTATATCTCCGGCTTTTAAAATTTCACTTATTTTATCGACAGCCTTTTCATTTATTTTTTCAAATCCATATAATGAGAATATTTCTTTATCAAAAACATTCTCAATAGTTTCAAACATTTCTATATTATCGCTTTCAGAAACGCATAGTTTTATTGTAGTTTCATTTAAAAAGCATTTATAAAAATCCGAATTTAAGCAATATTTGTTTTTAAGTATAACATAAGCGCACTGTATCATGCAATCGCCCAAGGAATCAGCTATTTCATCAGGCGTACCGTCGTTATTAAAATAATAATGCTTATTCAACCAGTTATTCACAATATTCATATTCAATCACCATTTTTCCATTAAAGCGCTTATCTTTTCCGGCTTTTCCAAATTATCGTCCCAATACCAGTAATAAGTATCACATTCCGGAAGCCCTTCTTCAAGCGCTTTTACAGACAATACGCATTTATTTCCCTGCGCATCCAAGGCATAAATGGTCACACCTCCCCTGTAATCCGCCTTAACTGACCGCAAATCGTTCAAGGCCTCTTGGCAGGCCTCCTCTAACGACATATTCATTTTTAAATATAAAATAACCGATCTTGCCGTATTAGATCTCAAGGTTAATTCTCCCATTCCGGTACAAGCTGCTGCTCCGTATCTGTTATCGGCATAAATACCTGATCCAATCACTGCCGAATCACCTAATCTTCCGGGATATTTAAAGCTCCAACCACTTGTGCTGGATCCTGCGCTGAAATTACCGTCGTTATCCCTTGACAAAAAAACTGTCGTACCTTTTGCAGTTTTATTATTTGCAGTCGCTCCGGCAAGTCTTATCAAGGATATATCCGGCCATAAAACCGATTCATGTCCTGTAAGGTTATTTCTTAGCCATTCCTTCCAGCATTTTTGAGCCTCGTCAGATAGGTTTACGCCTGATTCCATCTGACAGTCCATTGCAAATCTTGCTGCCCCGCGTCCTACAAGAAAAACATTAGGAAGTCTTTCCATAACCTTTCTTGCAACTGAAATAGGGTGTTTATATCCCGCCAACGCACCCACTGCGCCGGCATTGAGATTAGAACCGTCCATAATTCCGGCGTCAAGTTCAACCACACCCAGAAGATTTGGATGACCGCCATAGCCTACCCAACCTGCTTCAGGATCAGATTCAACTAAACGAATACCGGATTCTATTGCGTCTAAAGACGAATGATTATGCTTTAACATTTCTATAGTTACATCAAGACCGGACGCTGCCACGGAATTTGTTAATAAGATAGCCACAATCTATTCCTTTCTGAATTAATTAAAAAAGCCTTTTAAAATATGGAATTTTTAAGCTGATAAGTTAGTTCCTTGTTAACCTCCTCGGCTCTCCGATAAAAATCCTTTGCAATTTCTTTTTCTCCGTCAATTAACATTGATTTAGACTTTTTTAATAAAAATTTTATTTTTATATAATTTAACTCTTCCGCTGTAAATTCACCTGTAGCAGCGGCTAATTTTAATGATTCCAGCAGACCTCTCGTATCTATAACGCTTTTTACAATATTAAACGTATGCTGACCTCCAAGCATTTCCCTGGATCTTGAACCGTCTTTACTGTATGGTATTCTATATTTTGAAGGTATCAGTGATGAATATAAATATTGTGAACCGCTGGCAGAATAAATCAACCAAGTGTAATAGTCCTCCGATACTCTTTCTGCCGGAAAAGGATATTTATAAGCTACGTTGGTTCTCACGCTTGTAGCAGATGTAAGATTAACATATCCCGTTTCTGTTGCTATCTTAATCCAAACATTTTTACCTTGTGGAGGGTTTTTTTCATGCTGATCCAGTATTTCCCTTATAGACGGAATAATCTTATCCTTAGGAATCAAATGATCGTTTTCATCAATAACTTGAAATGTACTGTATACTACGTTTATATCAGGCTTATCATAAAAAATTCTTCTTGTTACTTCCAGTCTTTGAGGATGGCATATATCATCTTGATCCAGATATAGTACAAAAGGACAGCCTAATTGATACGCTTTTCGAATTGCAACGTTTCGAGCATGACCGGGGCCTTTATTTTCAGTAAGAAATACCAATTCCATCTTCCCCAAAAATTCACTGCCGATCTGTTTTAGTAAATTTATAGCTTTCTGAGAAGACGACGCGTCATCTACAAGAATAATGATCCAATCTTTATCCGTCTGTTTTTTTATACTATCTAAAGCCTTTATCAGCCAATCAAGCTCAATATCCTTTCCGTCATTATAATGCGGAACTATAAAAGCGGCGGTTTCTTTGGTTTTCATAATTCTTAGATTCCTTTATTATTAAAAGGCATAATTAAGCCCTTTACAGTCAGACCTTCAAGCAAGGAATAAATATCGTCAGTTTTTCCATTACAGACTAAAAATAAATCTTGAACAGTTAGACCGTTCTCCAACAATTTCAAAATATTTATTTCTTCATCGCTCAAGCTCATATTTTCCAATTCAAAAGACTGATTCCAGCGGGGATCATTTGAAAATAATCTCCCGTCGATTATTTCCCAGTCAAATGCTTTTGATACTGCGCTTTTCTGATTCCATAACAGTTGCTCCGCTTTAGCTGACACACATTCTCCCGCAAATAAATAATAATGATTAATATCCAGATTAGGGTGAAGATGCTCCCAGCTAATGTGTCTATCATTTCCTATGGATTTACGAATAGCTGCGGACATATCCCTGACTATTGGGTTTACCTGTAATTGCAGATTGCTTTTATTCGATTCTGTATTAAACCGTTCATAAGTTTCGGAAATAATATTCTGTAAATTTTTTGAAAATAAATCTAAAGAATAATTTTTTTCTGCATTTTTTCTTGCTTTTTCTTTCATGAGCTCAAGACGGGATTTATCGTTTATTAGTTTTTCGATTCTGTCCTTAGCCTGTTCTATATTTATCCTGGGACCGTACCTGCTTAAAACCGTCTGAATTTTATAGCCGCTGCATCCGTCTATAACGGTATCCTTCAAGCCTCCCCAATCCGCTCCGACAACCGGTAATCCGCACGCCTGCATTTCAACCGGCGTATATCCGAAATTTTCACTTATTAAAGTAGTAAGATTAATCCCAATATCCGCCGTATTTATTAATTCTGCATAAGTTTCCGTATCGCTTTGGTTTTCAAACATTAAAATTTTAGACGTTAAATCATATCTGGTCAGCAAGTCATAAAATTCTTTTTTTACATCCGGCGCAGATTTATATGAAAATTCAGGAATATAAAAATCGTCAAATGAACCGATAATCATAAGATATAAATTTTTATATTTCTTTTCCATATCTCTAAGCAGACTTATCAGCAAAGGCACATTCTTCTGTAAATTAATTCTTCCGCAATACAGCATAATAAACGCGTTTTGAGGAATATTATATTTATTCCTGAGTCCACTTTTATTTGATCTTGGATAGAACGCCGACGTATCAACGCCAAAAGGCGCCAGGCTGCTTTTAATACTATTATTTACTACTAATTTATTAAATATATTCTGGCATGAGGTACAGTTAAGTATAATGGAATCATAGCTTCTGAAGCTGTTCCGATTATCATATAACCAGTGACCGCCCTTTTGCATAGATCCAAGACCGTATGCTACCAGCGGAAATTCTTTTACATACCTATTTATAGAATAATATGGAGACAGTGTCATTAAAACGTCTATTTTATCAATAAATTTACGATATTTTTCATCGTCATCTACCTTATACGAATCAACTTCAAGTATTTCAGTCTGAAACTTTTCCGATATTATACCCATAGTTTCATTCCAGAGCTTACCAACACTGATATATGGCGGATCTCCTCTTTTATCGAAAATAATTCCTACAACAGGTTCGTTAGATTTTAATTCCATATATTTACCTCAACAATATACTTCCAATATCATAATAAATTTTTTATCGCATGCTTTAAGCGTCTATCAAGCGCTTTGATAAATTTAACAAATAAAATAATAGTAATAGAAACTGAAATCGTCATAAACAAATAAAATACAATTATTAAGGTCTGATAATAACTCCATCTTTCCAATAATTTAACGCTTTGAATGGAACTTATTATATAATCAAAATAATACTTGATATCTAAAATCCGGTCATGCTCCGGAAGAAATCCGTCCGGAATATACGGTTTAAATATACAACATGCAAATATAATTATTATAAGAAAAATACACGCCAAGCAAATAAGTATATTATATTTTAAATTTATGGATTTCAAACTAAAATTCTTATTTTTTGCACCATAAAAAACACCTTCAAAGCTCCTGATAAATATTAATATTAATTTAAAAATAACAATAGCCCCTGCTATCAGAAACATTATATCTATCATTTGCTTTAACAAAATTTTAGAGGCAAACAAATCTGTTTTTTGATAATACTTTAACTTTTCACCGATAAGCACATCAAATTCCCGAATATCCCTATTACTAATTTCTCCATTTATTCCTTTAAAATAAATTCTTTCAACGCCTGATAAACCGGCTGAATCCGATTGTCCGTAGAATGGAACGAAAACAGTTTCCTGACCGTTTGAAGACAATTCGCTGAAAATTTTATTTTCCGCAATATAAATACCGGAAATAATTTTTTTATGCCCGGATATAATAATTTCATTACCTATCACATCATAGCTTTTAAATAATAAATTGGCAAGATTATCGCTGATTACAATTTTATCAGAAATATTTAACGGACTGTCTATTGAAAAAAAGCTTCCCTTCAATATTTTTATATTATGAACCGTCGGAAATTTATCATCAGTATAAACTATATTGACCTTTTCGGATAAACCCGTATTATTACTTGTTGATGCGGCGCCAGTTGTACGCGATAAAACATTCACAGTTAAATCGCCGTCGGCGCATGCCGCCTCGTCCGCCTCGGAAAAGCTTATTGCATTTGAATTATCTAAAACCGCGTATTCAACAGCCTCCGGCAGCATTAATTCTACGTTTCGTTTTATAAAAAAGCATAATATCAAAAATAAAACAAGTATTAATAATCTAAAAATTGTTCCTATTTTTGAACCGTACAAACCCTTCACTGTACTATCCTCACAGTCTCACCGGAAGTCAACGCTTTTGAGGAGGAAACTACAATTTTTGCATAAGAATTGATATCGTCACCTTCTATTGCAGCGTTAATATTATTTTTGGCTAATTGGTCTACGGTAACTCTCTCAGCATAATATTCCTTACCGAATAAGCCGTCGCGCTGCTTAAGAACAAATACTACCGTATTTCCCTGCTCATCCTCCGATATGGCATTAAGTGTAATAATATTATCATATGAATCTGAAGAAACTATAAAATCAACCTTGATTTTCTGCCCCTCATAAAAACTATTTTCGCCTTCAGGAAGGTCGGCATAAAACATGAACTCTCCCTTTTCAGTATCGTATTCTTTTTTAGTAACAAATGAACTATCGTGTTTTTCTTCAGTAGTAGGACTGCCGTTATTAATTACAGTATTGGTATAGGTCAGATTAACTTCGTCCCCGACTTCGCATAATACGCCGTCCGTTTCACTTAATGAAAATATAACCGACATTTCCTTGCCAGAAAGCACCGCAAGAACATCGCCTTCCTTTGTAACATCTCCCTGAACAACAGATATTTTAGAAATAGCGCCGTCCTTCTGCGCGTATATACATCCGTCATAGGGCACCTGCTCCTTATAAAGCTCCAGCTCCTGTTCAGCTATTTCCAATTCAGTATTAAGCTTAGACCGATCCTTTTCAGAAAGCCATTCGGAAAGGCTGTCGTTAAGCTGACTAATATTTAATTCCATTTTTTTTATACTAATTTCGAATTCCTTTGTATCTACCTCAAATAAAACGTCGCCCTTTTTTACATAATCGTTTTCCTTAACATTTACGGATAATATTTTTAACGATGAATTATAGCTGATTTCCTGAGTATTATTTATTACTACTTGACCTTCCGAGCTTGAACTGATAGGAAGCTCTGCCCATTCCGGACTTGCCGCTTCAACATAAGGCAGAGAAAGATTATAAATTGTCTTTGAAAGAAATGTGCATAATATCAGCAGAAATAAGACTATAAAAGATATACGTATCAATATTTTCTTATTTAAATTTTGTTTCATCTGATTCACCTCTTATTTAAAGCTATTTCATATTTGAGTATTCCACGCCTTTGATCATAGCGTCCTTTAAAAATAAAAACAAAATAAAAACCGGAATAATAGCTAAAACCCCGCATACAAAGGCTATATCCAATCTGGTTTCATTAATTCTCGAAAGAAATATCGACATCGGATATTTCAGATAATCCTTAATAAACGCCAAAGGCTGCTCTATCATATTCCAGGAATCAATAAAGCTTAAAATAACCAGTGAAGCAATCCCTGTTTTTGAACAAGGTATTATTATTTTCATAAGTATTTGAAAATGATTGGCGCCGTCGATTTTAGCAGCCTCTATCAGATCATTGGGAATTGATGAAAACACCTGAGTAATCAGAAATACTCCGAAAGTACCGAAAACCCCGGGAAGTATTACTGAAAGATAGGAGTTTATCAGACCTAATTTATTGAATATCAGATAATTAGGAACCAATGTAACCTGAACCGGAAGCATCATCAGTATTATTACAAAGTAAAAAACGACATTTTTAAACGGAAAATTAAATTTAGCAAGACCATAACCGCTGAAACACGATATAACTACCTGACCAATTACAATAGCGACAGAGATCATAATTGAAACCCAGAATTTCATTAAATACGCCGGATCCAGCAAAAACACATCTAAATACCCCTTCAACGTCGCCTGTTCGGGTATTATATGAAAATAATTCTCTGAGCCTGAGGAAGAAATAGTATTACCGTAACTGTTTAATATTTCTGACTTTCCCATAAAGGATCCGCAAACCATAAAAATTACCGGCAAAAGCACTATTAAGGATAATATGAGAAGTATTATGTATGATAATATTTTGAAATATGATTTTTTGAATTTTTTAATCATATTCAACATCTCCGTTTTTTCTGAATTTCAATAAAATAAATATAAAAATAAAAATAATAGCAAAAATCAAAATTGCTCCGACAGATAAGCGAGTATAATTTAAATTCTGGAAGTTATTATTCATAAAGTGCTGTATCATATAGATATTTTCATTGGGGTAATTTCCGCATAATATATATGCTTCCTTAAACGACTTAAAGGTATTGATAATTGAAATTACCAAAATAAAAAACAGATAAGGTCTAATCATAGGCAGCGTTATATATCTTAATTTGCTAATTCTGCTTTCCGTATCCATTTCCGCTGCTTCATAATACACCTTTGGTATAGAATTTAGTGCGGCAAGAAAAAGAATAATATTATAACCGCAATTTTTCCAAATATATAATATAACTAAAACGACAAACGAATAGGAAGAATCCAACCAGTTTTTAACCGGTAATCCTAATAACGACAAAAAATCGTTTGCAAATCCATTTTCCGCAAATACCAACTGGAAGAACAATATAACAGAAGAAACAGGCAGAACCAACGGAAAAACAAAAATCGAACGGAAAAATTCAAAGCCTGCAAGCTTTTGATAAAGAAGCATTGCAATAGTTAATGAAAAAATCATAATTAACGGCACGGCAACTATAATAAATTTAAATGTATTCCACACTGCCAGCCTGAACGTCCGACTTGAAATTATATCCACATAATTATCAATTCCCACAAACTTCATGCTGCTTATGCTGTCAGTCAACGATAAAATAATACAGATGACAAACGGTATAAGAAAAAAAACAAGCATTCCGATAATTGAAGGCAAAGAAAATAAAAATCCTGTCAAAGCGTCCCTTTTTAATAATTTTGATTTTGGAACAAACCCTTTACTCATTGATATAAAGCTCCAATTTATTATTCAGATTTTTTAAGCACTCATCATAGGCTTTTTCACCCTTAAAATAAGGCTCCATAGCTTCCCAGACAAAGCCCTCAACCTTACCGTTTTTTATTGTGCAATAATCAATATCTCCAAATGTATCAACAAATAACTGTATTTCCTCGTCTGACAAAGCGGCAAATTTAATGCTGCCGTCAGGAGTTCCTCCTCCGACATGATCATTCAGCCATTTTTCTATTCCTGCTTTTAATGCGGATTTTAAAACCGGAACGTTTAAATTGAAATTATCCACATAATTTATTGCATGTTTAGTCTGATATTCTTCAGACAACAAAATTTTTATAAGCTCATAAGCATTTGCCTGATTAGGACTTCCGTTGCGGATAGCGGCAATATATTCAGGCTCTGCTACAGTCTTGTTATCGGACGACGGAAAGTTGTATAAAACAGGAGTCTGATCATCCAAAAGCGCAGAATAAGTTTCTAAAACACTGCCCACACTTGATGCATCATAATAAAAGAGCGCTTTATTATTTCTGATTAGCTTGGCTCCGTCTCCTGTTGACGCAGTAAGATATTCCTCGCCGCGATTATCCATTTTATAATAAGTTTTATATAATTCCATTGACGCTTTAAATTCTTCCGAATCGGTCAATATTTTTTTCTTTTCATAATCAATGGCGTCTACGCCGCTCCATGGTGAAAATGCCATCATACCAAGCTGATAAGTACTGAATAAAAGCTCGTCTGAAGAATTTGTATTCTTTGATATAAATTCGCTCATCTGTGAAGAGAAACCGCTGAAATCCGAATTACTGTCAAGTTTGAATCCGGCATGCTCCAAAGCCTCCTGTGTTGAAACCAGAGATAAAACATTATATGATATGGGAATATAATAACGTTTTCCGTTATATAGTCCTGAGTTCATTACAGCCTCGTTATATAAATCGCTTTTAAATTCCTCATCATTTTCAAGATACGTATTTATATCTGCAAAAGTACCGCTGTCCATCATACTGTAAATATCGTCAAATTCAAAATTACGTCCAAAAATCAGGTCAGGACCGTTTCCGGAAGATAAATCATACTTCAAAGCTTCAAGATAATTGGTCTGCGCTTCAGAATCGCCTAACTCTCCAAATTCTTTATATTCAACATCAACCTCAGGATACTTTGACTGAAATATTTTAACAGCGGCCTTAAGCGCACTATTTCCGAAAGGACCTCCGTAAAGAACAAGCTTGCTTGTTTTATCCTGCGCAGATTCTTTATTGCTGTCGTTTGACGACGAACATGCAGAAAATACGCCTGTCATAATAGTTAAACCGATAAAGCAGGATAAAAATGAAGTAACTTTATTTTTTCTAAAAATTAATTTTTTCATAATATAATACCATCCTATTTATAATTATATTTTAAGTATAATTGATTTTACCTGATTTTTCAATATTTTTTCCCTGAATGCTGAAAATATTGCCCTGAATGCAGAATAATTTCAAATATCTTAAATCCATAATAAGACCTTAATAAAATATTATAAAAGCCACATTATAAATATACCTTTTATAACGTTCTATTTAATTATTATATTAACAACATTCTCATTTAGTATTGTTAAAATCCGTTCAAATAAATTTTACTGAAAGCGCATTTTTCAATGCGCTTTCAGTTCTTGTACGTTACATAAAATTACTTTCTGTAACCATTTGATCTGCCGCTTGAATCAGCGCTGGATTTCTGACTATTGTTAAGGGAATTACTCGTTGAAGTTTTTGCTGATGAAACGGCGCATCCACAGCCGCTGCAAGCATTTGCACAATTGCATGAGCAAACGCAAGCGTAAGCTTCAATTGTATCAAGTCTGCCAGAATTAATTTTATTCAGCTTTCTCATTTTTTGACCTCCTCTCATAAATAAAATAAGGGCCCTTTATATGCAAAGATTGCAATACGATATGTACCAATCTTAGCAGCTAAATTAATTTTCTATATTCTGATTATAAATCAGAATATAGCCGATCACAGATTATATCCGAAATACCGTTTACAGTGTAAAACGCTTATCGTCCATATCGCTGTCATTAAAAGTTATTCCATATTTCTGTTCAAGCAGATATACTAAATATACCATATCCCTTGAAACAAGCCTTATATCATTTCCGAATAAATTTTTGTCCAATATGTTCCTTGACGCTCTGTCCAAATGTATATTAAACTTTGCGTCTAAAATATCAAAAATATCTCCGACTATTTTATCCTTCAAATCAATATTTTTTATCTTCTCCTTTATCATATCAATACCTCATACCATAATTTTTACATCGCCGGATAACTTATTTAATATCAAATCAAACAGCCTGTCAACGTCACAATCCTCATATAAATTAAAAACCGGTATTTTGCTTTCGCCGTAATTGTCTTTAAGAGTTTTATTTATAATATTTCTCGGAATTCTGTTTGTAATAACCTTATCTTTTTCTTCAGTTTCCGCTAAATCAATATATAAATTAGACATATGATAAGCGTCTGCACAGCAACTGAACCTATATTTACATAATTGCGAAATTTCATCAAGAAATTTAACCGACGAATATTCATAGAACGTACACATTATAAGAAAATCAACCGATAAAGCCTGAAACGTTATGTACGGTAAAATTCCGAAACGATTTGTATATTTTTCATTCAACGATTGAATTGAACCGGGTATTCCTATAATTATTACATCAGACTCTTCGCTGTCGGCTATTTTTTTTACATATCTGTTCAACATTAAAGGTTTATCGATTTCCGAAATCTTAGAATCAGTCATAAAGCCCGGAAATGAGTGAAATCCGAATAATTCGCAGTAATTTCTTGAACCGATCTGCGATACTCTGTAGCCTTCCTTGAGAAGTTTATTTCTTAAAACAAGAGACGTTTTAAATTTATCCGTATTTTCCCATAATCCTGCTATTACTATTATAGGAACGTCTATCTTTTCTAAATTTTTTCGACCATCATTATGAATGGCTGTAATGTCATCCGACAAAGCCTTTTCAGCAAGTTTCAGAAATTTGCAGTTTAAATTTTGATCGCCGCAAGCTTGTCTTATCTTATTTACGCCCGCTTCAGACAAATTAGCGGCACACATAATTTCACTTACCTCAGGCGCCATACCTATTATTTCATTAACTATAAATTCCTCAACTGATTCTGACGCGTCAAACTCCGGTACAAACAAAATATCTATTTTATTATTGAATAGTGCAGGCGACGCCTTAATCTGATAATTATCAGATTCCAATTTTATATTTTTACCAACAAATCCCCAGCCGTTTAATGAAGCGGCCTCGCAAATCCTGTATTCAGAATTTAAAAGATTCGAATATTCAAGAAAAACCATGCATTCGTCGTTAAACGGATAAATTCCGATTCTCTTTATTTCCATAGCTCGCTGCCCCCTCTATTGCTTTAATTCTTTAAACATCAGATAATTCTTGAATGTGTCTTCCGCGGCAAAACGTACATTTTTGCAATTCGAAAGCTTAAGCTCTGATGATAATTCTCCGTTATTGTCGCAATATTTAGCGCACAAGTTACAATGACGCAGTGCAAAACAATTCTTACATTGTTTTTCCGTCAACTGAGAAATATTCAACAGACTTCTCGCCTTTTCAAAATCAAAGCCGTCCCGCACATTGCCTATATTCATTGCGTCCGAGGTTTCGCTTACTCTTTCACACGGATAGAAGCCCCCGTTTACGTCAATGAAAAGCCGTCTCTGTCCCGGAATACAAGGTCCATAATGAGACATTTCTTCAAACAGAATTTTTTCCGGACGCATAGCTTTTCTGGTTTTTTCATTATTAGTGTAAAAATCATAATACGCTACATTTGATATTTTTTCCTTTGGATATTTCCCTAATTCCATTTCATATGTTTTAAATTCATTTATCGCCTGCTCAATAACATAAACCTCATCCGGAACAACCTTTTCTATAGAAAAGAAATCATCGATTAAAGTCGATTGTATATTCAGACCGGAAAACATTTCATTCTCTGAAAACATTTCATGCAATTTATTACAGGAATATCTTGGATCAACAACAACGTTAAACATGATTTTATCCAATAAAGCAGGGCATTGTTCCTTAATCATTTTCAAGTTTTTCTCAATAACGGAAAACGTTCCTTTTCCGGTTGCGGCGAATTTTCTGGATCTGTTATGAATTTCCGGCGGACCGTCAAGGCTAATTAAAATTCCGAATGCATGATCATTTAAAAACCGTATATTATCCGTTGTAAACAGCGAACCATTTGTCGTAATCGTATATGTCAGATTTTTTCCTAAAAATACCTTTTCAGAATAGTCGACTATCTGCTTTATAAGATCAAATTCAAGCAGAGGCTCTCCTCCGTAAAAGCCGATGCAAACATCATTCTGATTGGAGGAATGTTCAGCGAAAAAGTCCACGGCCGCTTTCGCCGTACTCAATGTCATAGTTTTAGAAGTATGTCCTCTCTGCGAATCAAACTCTGCGAGAGTATACGGACAATATGCACATCTGAAATTGCATTGCTGAGTTACCTGCAATATTATCTGAGCTATATTGTCATTTAAATGATATTCGATAAGATCGCTTTGATTATGCTTCATTCTTTTAGGACGATTGCATGAAAGATATCCCTGAGAAGACAACATTTCCATCTGTTTTTTAATATCACTATCCGGTTCGGCATACTCTGAATCAGATTCTTTCTCAAGATTCAGCAGATATTCGTAAAGCTTATCCCCTACCTGTATAAGCTGATTAGTATTCACATCAAAAGCATATTTGTTTAACGGCGTCGTAAGCATATGTACAAACGGCTTATTCATTGCATTATTCTCCTATTCTATTATTGATTTAATTTTTTTATAAACATCATCTGTTTTACTGCCGTTGTCAGCGATAAAACTATTTTCATCAATCAAAACCCAATTACCGTCCTGCGGATATACAATCACATCAAAATCGTTTAGTTTTTTCATTTTGTCAATATCTCTGAATCCCACAACAGCAACATCGCAATCATAAAAACAAATGCATTCGTATATATATTCCTTTATATTATTTTCTGGAATAACATTTAATCCTATCAATTCTGCCTGCGAAAAATCTGCAAAGACTTCACAATGATAACCGTCAGAAACAAAACCGGATTTTATTTTATCTACAAGCTCTGTTAATTCAATTAAATTACGATAAAATACTCCGATAATAGGAATTGTTATCTCCTGACCGCAGTTAAAATAAGTTCCGCAGGTTAATTTATCCTTATATATCCAAAGACGGTCAAGGTCTTTTTTTTCCGATGGAATATACTCAAATTCAGAATTATTATGATAAACAATAATTTTCGATTTATATCTGTATAATAAATATGTCAGTATATTTTTTTCTTCAGCCTCAGCGCATGAAAAGCTAACAATTATTTCATTATAAACGCTGAGATCCAACGAATCCAATTCATTTAAAAAGCTTTTACTATGAATATTATATTGACTGCACTTCAATTTAAGCTTCTGCATTGAATAGCGGTTATCTGTATTTTCACAGATTATGTTGAGCAGAATCCTTTCAGCGCACGACCTTGGATTAAAATAAACGACATGCATGCTTTCGCTGTAATTGTACGCATTGCGGACCAAATATAAATAAACCTCCTCAAAAGAGGCGTAAGGCCTTCGGGTTAATAAGGATAACGCTTTTGACGTAATAAGCGGCGCTGCATAGCTGTTTGACTGCAAAGATAATCTGAGCTTTCCCCTGTCGCGAAGTATATGTCTGGCCGAAGCGCTGAAGGATATGTTATCTAAAGTATTACAATTATATAAATACTGCTGGTCTGTAGCGGAAAAATCGCATTTTACGCCAATAACACCGTTCATACAGGCCGGATAAGCTACCGTTCCCTCATTGCATGCGGCCGCTATAATAATCGTCCCTTTATCGCACAATGCCTCTATGGATTTTTCAATTAAATTAAAATCGCTATATGAACGGGTTCCGATACTTAAATGTATAATTTTTACTTCAAGCTGTTCGCATAAGCGCAAGGCTTCAATAAACTGCCTTATATTACCCCGTTTTGTATCATCGTTAAGTATTTTTATACTGTGCCAGAAAACGTCGCTCATATCACAATATTTCTGTATTATTTTCAGGCATGTGCATGCATGATTATCTTTAACGGAAATTATATTTTCGTTTTCTATTGACAAATCCTTTTTTATAACCCATGACTTTACATTTTTAAACTGAGACGCGTCGATTCCGTCGTCTATAATAGCGGCTTTCAGCATAAACACACGCTCTCCCCTGTTTAAATTCCGGCTTATTCATACTTCTTAGCCTGTAGCTTATACATATGAGCATACTTTTTATTTAAAGACATTAATTCTTTATGAGTTCCCTGCTCTATAACTTTTCCGTTATCTATAACAATTATCTTATCGGCGCTCTTTACATTGGAAAGCCTGTGTGAAATCAGAATAGCTCCCTTGTTTTTATACAAATCCTCGAATTGCCGGAACAATTCATCTTCAGCTTCCGCGTCCAGCGCCGAAGACGGTTCGTCCAATATGTACATAACCGTATCCCTGAAAAATGTTCTTGATAACGCAATTTTCTGCCATTGACCTCCGGATAATTCTTCTCCGTCCTCATACTGGCGAGTTAAATACGTATTGATTTTGCCGGGAAAATTATCAACAAACCCTTTTGCACCGCTTTTATCCAGCGCATACTTAATTTTTTCTTCATTTTCAAATTCATTATAATCGGATAAAGAAACATTTTCCCGAACTGTAAAAGCATAATTGCAATAATCCTGAAACATTGGACTAAAGCATTTTCTCAAGCTTTCAACCGTATATTCGCGTATGTCCTTATTATCAACTAAGATTACACCCTCATTCGGGTCGTAGAATCTCAGCAGTAATTTAATAATCGACGTTTTTCCGCTTCCGTTTACTCCTACTAAAGCTATTTTTTGATTACAGTTTAACTTAAAATTAAGATTTTTAAGAGTAAAATTAGAATTCTCTTTATATTTAAAGCTGACATTCCTGAATTCAATTTCAAAATCGGATTTATTTAAAATAATTTTTCCTTCGTCCCTGACTTTATTTTCAAAATGAATGAAATTCAAATAATTATTAATACGGATCTTTCCGTCATATATCTGACCATAATTATAAATAATCATATATAAGCCGGCAATAACCTGCCCTATTATTCCCTGATAATAGTTGAAATCTCCGATTGTCCCGCTTCCTTCAATAACAGAAAGCCCAAGTAAAAACAATATTATTATTGTTGTCATCTCCGGCAATATATCTGCGGCAACCAGAATTTTAGTATATTTTTTTGTTATCTTTTTTTTGGATCTATATAAATGATTCCATGTGTTCATAATTTTTGAGCTAAGCAACGGAAACAAGTTATAAATCCTGATGTCCTTGGCATATTCCCTGCTCAAGGCCATATTCATAATGTAATAAATTTTACGCTCATCCTTCATATGCTCTCTTTGAAAGCTATAAACAGACTCTAACTGCTTATTCTTCATTAAAATACTTGGAATAACCGATATTACTAAAAAAAACGGCAAAATATAATTCCAGAATAACAGACTTGCAAAGGCGATACAAAACTGTACAAAATAACGAATAAAGTCCAGCACCTGAAATGATATCTGAATTATAAACGTACTATTATTGCTGGCGTCATTTATTTCATCATAAAATTCATGAGAATCAAAGCAATATAAGTCTATACCTGCCGCCTTTTCCATTATCTGATGTTTGATTTTTATAGTTATTACTTCATTATATAATCCTTCTAAATAAAGCTTTATGGATTCAACCGTTTTACTCATAACATTAAGAAATAAAAGCGAGACTATCAAAACGGCTAAAGATTTGATCATCTCATGCCTTACGCTGTTCTCAGAGACGCCTGCCAGCAGATCAATCAATAGACTCGAAACATAAATAACGGCAAAAGGAAGAATAATGACAAATACGCTCAGCAATATATAAAAGCTAAAATATTTCGGAGAGGCCTGCACAGTCAGCTTTAGACTGAAAAATATTATATCAAGGAAGGCTTTGATCTTTTCGAACAGTTTTTTCATATTACTTCCTATCCTTATCAGCAATTAAAAATATTATAGGAATTATTTTAATCTGCTGATAAAATATTTGTATTTACCCGTCATCTCATCGGGACATATATTCTCGCTGAAATTAAATTTCCATTCTGCCTTTCTCAGCGCTTCTTCCTGAATATTATCCAAAAAGCATTCTTCAATAGCGTCCTTCCAGCCTGAATAATCCTTTTTAATAACCAGATTCACATTAAAACAGTTCAAAGCCGTTTGAATTATCTGAAATTGTTTTATTGCCGAAGACATGCTTTCATTTGTATATTCTATTATATTAATTAACACATAGCTATTGAGCTTTTCTCCGTTTTCTAAAGTTATAAAATCGCTGGATCTTCCCGACAATACAATCAATACCGGCGATTTATTGCCGCACTTGCATATATGGTCAGTTTTTAAAATTCCCCTATCGCCGGTTTCATATCTAATAAACGGCATAGCGTAGTTTTTCAAAGAGGTAATATAAATATCTCCCTCTTCATTTAATACGGGAATACCATCCTTTAGCACTTCGACAATAACATTGTTTTCAATCACATGCATATTATGACATTTGCATTCATAAGCAATTTCATTCGCTTCATTGCAGCCATACTGATTAACAGGATCTATGCCGAATACCTCGTTTATCTGTTTTCTGTAGCTGTCAAATAAATACTCGCCGCTTAACTCTATATGCTTCAGATTCGTCGGAATCTTCATATTATATTGCTTTACTATCTGAGCCATCAGATATGCAATACTGGGCTGAAGCAACATCCAATCCGGATTAAAGCTTATTATATCCTTATAAATTTCAGCAATTCTATCATACGTAAGACCGATTTTAGAAAACCCCATATGTCTTCCGTTCATATCCAGCTCACGAGGAATCAATTGCTTAATTTTGTTGCCCTCATACCTTGAGGAATAAAAGCTGCACCATTTCATATCCGGATCAATCCCATATAAACGGCTTCTTAAAATCCATAAAGGCATTAAGGATTTAATATCGTCCTTATAATCCCAAAAAATTTTAAGAAATTTACCGGTAGAACCCGAGGTTCTTTTTAAAACTATATTTTCATTTTTAGGATATTTTTGATACTCGTCAGAAACAAACATCATTGAATTTTCCTGTATTACATCTTTTGTCAGAACAGGTAAATTCTTTAAATCTTCCGGAGCTTTAATCGACGTTACGTCTATATTTTTATCATCAAATATTTTTTTATAATAAATTACATGATCATACGCATAATGTATCAAATCAGATAAACCAATACCGTTCATTTAATAAACCTCCGCGCCTATTTTTTCAGCAACAATTTTTTTAAGATTTCCATACTTAGAAATAATCTCTGAAACAAGCTCGTTTATTTCAAATTCTATATTAAACGTTCTTTCAATATCCGCAATCAGTCTTATTATAGATAGCGAATCATATCCGAAGTCTGTAATCAAATCCGAATATTCTGTAAAATCCTTGTCCGATAATAAAACATAAGTATTTTCAATAATAAGCTTTTTCAGACCATCTTCCAAATTATAATTATCAGCCACTTTTATTCTCCTTTTTTTAATTTCTTGAAATTTTACCGTTACTGGTTTTATCAATTCCGTCTACCACTTTAAATCTTAATGGAACCTTTGAATTTGACAAATTATTATAGCAATAATTAATTAATTCTTGTAAATTAAAATCACCTTCTGAATTTAAAGTGATTTCCGCCTCCGGAACTTCTCCTAACGTTTCGTGATAAACCCCATAAACCAAAGATTCCTTTATATTCGGATGATTATTAAGAATATCCTCTATTTCCTCGGGATAAATATTTTCACCGCCCCGAATTATAATATTTTTCTTTCTTCCCACTACATATAAATTATTTTCATTATCAATCCAGCCAAGATCTCCGGTATGCAGCCATCCGTTTCTCAAAGCCATTTCCGTTTCTCTGCGTCTCAAATAATAGCCCTTCATAACATTATTTCCCTTTACGGCTATCTCCCCTATTTCTCCGGTTTTACATTCATTATCGTTTTCATCTACTATTATATATTTGACATCGGGTATATGTTTTCCTACGCAGTTATTGTTAATTGTATTTTTATCTTCAAAGTAATGCGATACTCTGGTAGAAGATTCTGTTAATCCGTAGGTTTTAACAAATTGAACGTCCGGAAACAAATTTGCCAATTCATTTATCTTTCTCCCGGGAGCAGGCGCACCGCCGAAGCAAACATATCTTAATGAAGATATTTCATAATTCATAATTTTTTCCTTTTGATTCAATATTTCAAGCAGCATATAAGGTACGCATGAGAAATTGGTTATACTGAAATTTTTTAAGCTGTAAAAGAGATTAACCGGCGAAAATAAGGTTTCCATAAAAGATACTGCGCCGCCTGCATATAAATGCGTTAAAAACTGAGATACTACCGCAGAAATATAATACATCGGCAGAAAAATCAACGTTACGTCTTTTTCTGTGATTTTTAAATCCGTTACGATTGATTTAACGCATGACATCAAATTTTCGTGTGTAAGCATTACGCTTTTCGGACAACCAAGAGAACCCGAAGTGTGAAGAATCATTGCAACATCTTTAAGTTCCTCTTTATCGTACAGACGATTACCTTTTACATTACATAAATTATAAATTTCAGCTTCACCGTTATTTTTAAGACATATTATTGATATTTTTTTCTCAGTTAGATCGACTAATCTGTCGTAAAATAATTCGTTTGTTATAATAACGCTTATGTCAAGATATTTTATTATTCTATCCAATTCAGTTTTTTTCATATTAACGTTAAACGGAACAACCACATTATCTGAATAAGCAACCGCAAAAAAAGCCACGGCATAGTCTGAAGAATTCGGTAGAAATATCCCAAGAGGCTGTTTTCCCTTCCCGCAGCTATTAGTTATAAGCTCTGACAAATTATTTGAATAGGATACCAATTCTTTATATGCAATTCTTTTGTTTTTGTAAATTATGGCTGTTTTAGAAGAATATCGATAATTGTTCAATATATTATATATATTAATAAGAAATCACCAACTTTGCAAAATAGTTATATAATAAGATTTTTATAACATCAACATATTTTATAGAAAATAAATACATTATTATTGATTTCTACAATATTAGTATAATATACTTTACCAAAAATTTCAATAGTTTTGTCCTGAATGCACCAAATTCAGCCCTGAATGCCAAAAAATGACATAAGTTGAAAGCTTATGCCATTTTTCCCGTATTTAATTAAAATCGAATTATTTCCTAAACTTATATTTTTAATCGCTCAAGCTTTTACAACCTCCCTTCATACTATTAACATATTCCTTTGTGAGCATTGCAACAAATTCATCCTTCTTCCTCTGCGCCAACGGCAGCAAATCGCCGTTTCTCATAACAATCACAAAATTATTTTTGATTTTCTTAACATATTTTAAATTTAATATACAGTCCCTTCTTGATCTATAAAATCGACTTTTATCCAGATTAGAATAAATTTCCATTAAGTGCTGTTTAACCAGGATTCTTTCATTAGACGTATGTACATAAACTTTTTTTTTGGATTCATACATAAAGTAATAAATATCATTAATGCTAAGGCAAATTGTTCCGTCGTCTGTCGGAAACATCAGCTTTCTTTCTTCATCTGCATGTACTACGGCAAGATAGTCGTCCATTACCGAATATATTTCATAATCCGTAAACGGCTTCGTTATAAAATCAAATGCATGAACCTTATAAGCTCTGCGCCAATTTTCTACAAAGCTTGTAATATAAACTATTGCGACACGGCTGTTATTAGCCCTTATATTACGTCCTATTTCTATTCCATTGGAAGATTTCATTTCCGTATCAAGAAAAATCATGTCGAAGCACTCCTTTGCATTAAGAAGCTCATTGCCATCGCTGAATTTATGAATCTTGTAATTTATAAGCTTTTTTTCACAATAGCTTGAAAGTATTTTATTTACTATTTTAACAGTTTCTGTTTCATCATCGCAAACAGCAATCCTCAGCATACATATCCCCCTTGATTAAGATTCTGTTAACGTTTAATATTTCGTATATTTTATAAACATCATAATAAATTTTATACTACTTTTAATAATTAATCAATATTTTTTGAGATTATTTACAAAATGTTCACAATTTATGTCGAATCCAGCTTTATTTAAAATTATCATCGTATCTTTACAGACAGCTAAAAATAATGTATAATTATAGATATTGTTTCCCTGCTTTTGCAGCCGAAAAACAGGAAAAAATAAAAATAACCGGCTGAGAATGGAGCTTAAAAAATGAATTATTCTCCAAAGGAAATATTAAGCTTTGTGGAAGAAAACGACGTTAAATTTATAAGGCTTACATTTACAGATATTTACGGACAATTAAAAAATATTGCGATTATGCCGGATCAGCTTTCATATGCGTTTGAACACGGCATTGCTTTCGACGCTACAACCCTCGCGGGATGTCACGCCGATCTTCTGCTTTTTCCGGATATATCAACGCTTTCAGTACTGCCGTGGCGTCCCAAATCCGGCAGAGTTATCAGATTTTTCTGTAATATAATGTGCACTGACGGAACTCCCTATAAAGGCGATCTAAGGCATGAGCTTAGCAGCTATATAGAAAAAATGCGCGAAAAGAACTATACCTGCGAAATAGGTACAAAATGTGAATTCTATCTTTTTAACACCGACGACGAAGGAGAGCCTACAAGAACTCCTCACGATCAGGCAAGCTATCTTGATATAGCTCCTCTTGACAAATGTGAAAACGTAAGACGTGAAATTTGCCTTTCGCTGGAGGAAATGGGATTCAGCCCGCAAAGCTCCAGGCATACCCACGGCCCCGGACAAAACGAAATTGATTTTACAAGAAGCGACGTACTTACCGCTGCCGACAACATGATATATTACAAAACGGTAGTTAAAAACGTTGCCGCTCAGAACGGATTATTCGCAACCTTTATGCCAAAGCCTATTGAAAAAAAACCGGGCTGCGGACTTCACATAAGCATCGCTGTTAAAAACGGAGGAGAATTTATATTTTCGCCGTCCGCCGATACTCAGACGGAAAAGGGCAGCCAGTTTATCGCCGGCATTTTAAACAGAATACGCGAAATAACTTGCTTTCTTAATCCCATTACAAACTCCTATAAGCGTCTTGGCGAAAACTTTGCCCCTAAGTATGTAAACTGGTCCTTTGAAAATCATTCGCAGCTTATAAGAATACCTTACACCGCCGGCGGGAAACATCCGAGAATAGAAGTGCGTTCCGCTGACGCCGCATGCAATCCCTATATTGTTTTCAAGCTGCTGCTCGCCGCAGGATTTGAAGGTATTGAAAATCATTCTGTTTTAGGAAAGGATACCTTTACCTGCTCGTCGACAGGAAACTTCGCGGAACTTCCGAATAATCTGGAAGAAGCGCTGAAGCTCGCTAAATCAAGCGGTTTTGTAAAAGAAAATCTGTCGCCTGAAATATATGAGGCCGTATTTAAGCGACTTGAATACGATTTGACGGAATATAATTTATCGGATAACAAGCCTGCTTTCGAAAATGAAAATTATTTTAAAATTATTTAAAGGTTGTGAATTTTATGGACAGAGTGCTGTTGGCTTCAGGTTCAGATAAAGGAATAGAGCTTCTGTCTCAGCTTTTAAAGATATCGGGCTATGGTCAGATCATCGGCACAAAAAGCGGAAACGACGCAAGAAGATGCATAAATCAAAACGAATACGAGCTGATTGTCATCAATACTCCGCTGTCGGATGAATTCGGTCACGAACTTTCTATTAAGGCGGCTGAATCTTCAAATTCCGGAATAATTTTAATATGCAAATCTGATATCTCAGACGAGGTTTCAGATAAACTAAGCTGTTACGGAGTCTGCGTTATCCCTAAACCGGTAAATAAAACTTTATTTCATCAATCTATAAAGCTTGTTTCAGCAACACGTTCAAGAATGCTCGGACTCCAAACAGAAAATTTTAAGCTTCAGACGAAAATTGAGGAAATACGCTTGATCAACAGAGCCAAATGCTGCCTAATACAATATTTGAAGTTTTCAGAGCCTCAGGCTCACAGGTATATTGAAAAACAGGCAATGGATACCAGACAGACAAGAAAAGAAGTCGCTCTTAATATTCTCTCTACTTACGAACAATAATAAATAAGGCAAATCCTTTCGGATTTGCCTTATTTATTATTGTAATTTTTCAGCTTCTGACCGCATATAATTAAACAAATATTGTCAAGGAGCTGATAAATTTGAACGAACCCGAACACTATCCCTTTACCGCACAACCTCTTCCTTACCCTGTAAACGCCTTATCGCCATGGATAAACGCTCAGACTATGAAAATCCATCATGACAGTCATTATGCAGGCTATGTTAAGAAGCTGAACGATACTCTTAAAAACTATCCGCAGCTTCACCATCTTCCTCTTGAAGCGCTTTTAATAAAACAAGCCTTTCTTCCGGAAGAAATCAGAACGAGTATAAAGCGAAATGCGGGAGGAGCTTTTAATCACAGACTGTATTTTGATTGCCTTATACCAGCCGGAAGATCAAGAATTTCCCATGAATTTGAAAAAGTAATAAATGATAATTTCGGGAGCCTGAAATCGTTAATATGCTGCTTAAAGGAAGCAGCAATGTCAGTGTTTGGATCAGGATATGCATACCTAACTTCCGATATGGGCGGCAAAATGCATATTATAATACTTAAAAATCAGGAAACGCCCATAGAACAGCGTCTTAACCCAATCTTCCCTATAGACGTATGGGAACATGCATATTATCTGCAATATCAGAATCACAGAGAACGATATGTTAACAATATAATGAAGCTCATTAACTGGAAAGTCCTTGAGAAGAATTATTATTGCTGATTCTGTTCCTGATGTTCAGCGCCGCGGATATTATCAGAAAACCGAATATTATTCCAATTAATCCGCCGGCAGAATCTATAATAACATCCTTAAACAGCGGCGTTCTTCCGGGAACGAATTTTTGATGAAGCTCGTCAAGAACCGCATAAATAAAACAGCAGCTCCAAGCCAAACCGAACGATTTTGCATACTTATTAGTCAAAGCGCTGAATGCGGAAAAGCAGAGAAAGCCAAGAAAAAAATACATTAAAAAATGAGCTGTTTTTCTAATAAACAGATTAAACTGATCTACTATTATATTTTTCATGTCTAAATCCATAGAATCATATCCTTTAAAAACCTCTTCGACAATTATAGAAGTAATTTTTCTGCTAAGCATATTAGTATCAAAACTATTCTGAGAGGAAAAAATAAAAATCACAGTCATACATACAGCGGAAAGAGCAAGACAAATAAACGGAATTAATTTTTTATACATATTTATCACCGAAACCTATTGATATTTATTTATTATAGCATTATTCAGGTAAAGTGTAAAGCTATAAATTAACGATGCGGCGCCTTAACGGCGTCCTTTTTTCATCATCTCTTAAATATGTCACAATTTATTAGTATAAGTCATAATATCTGATTGCTTCAAATAGAATTTTATGATAGAATGTATACATATATATTAAACCTTTAAGAAAATAACTATGCAAAAATACAAAAAGGTTTTAATTAAAAAGGTGGGAATTAATTATGAAAAAACTTTCCAGAATAACAGCCCTGCTGTTATCGATATGTATTTCCGGTTCCGCTGCCGCAGGAACCGTTTACAACAAAAATAATTCTGCGTATGCTGCCGGATCGTCGTATGCAGAATACCTTGACAGAGGAATTTCAGCAGTCAATACCGGATCCGGAATGATGATAAGTTGGCGTTTTCTTGCTGACGACAGCGACAGCGCAGTATTCAAGCTTTACAGAAACAATACCCTAATCTATACAAGCAACGCCGGAGAAGCTACCTGTTTTCTTGACGCCTCCGGAAAATCCTCGGATACATATAAAATAGAAACAATAGAAAACAATAAAGTAATATCGTCAGACATATGCAAGCTTCAGTCCGACAAAAATTACCTTGAGCTTAAGCTTGATACGCCGACAAGCTCAAGCTGTACTTACAGTCCTAACGACTGCTCCGTCGGAGACGCGGACGGGGACGGAGAATACGAGCTGTTCGTAAAATGGTATCCGTCAAATTCACAGGATAATTCAAAGTCCGGCAAAACCGACAAGGTTTATATCGATTGCTACAAGCTCAACGGCGAAAAACTATGGCGTATAGATCTGGGCTACAATATACGCGCCGGTGCACATTATACGCAATTTCTGGTTGCAGACTTTGACCTTGACGGAAAAGCTGAAATGACCTGTAAAACTGCCGACGGTACAATAGACGGCACAGGCACTGTTATAGGCGATAGTTCAAAAACCTACAGAAATTCCAAAGGCTATATTCTTACAGGTCCTGAATACTATACTCTATTCGACGGCGAAACCGGTAAGGCTCTCGATACTGTAGATTATAATCCCGGCAGAGGAACAGTTTCAAACTGGGGGGACAGCTACGGAAACCGTGTAGACAGATTTCTTGGAGCCGTGGCATATCTCGACGGAGTAAAGCCAAGCGCAGTTACAATAAGAGGTTATTATACGCGTATGACCGCCTGCGCTTATGACGTAGTAGACAAGAAGCTTGTACAAAGATGGTATTTTGATACCGGCAACGATTCCTCCGCCCCCGGATACGGCGACGGAAATCATAACTGCATGCCGGCTGATGTAGACGGCGACGGAAAACAGGAAATCGTTTTAGGAAGCACATGTTTAGATGACAACGGAAAGGTATTGTGGTGTCTTAACAAAGGACACGGAGACGCAATGCATCTCGGTGATCTGCTTCCTTCAAGAGACGGATTGGAGCTGTGGATATGCCATGAAGATAAGCCCTACGGAGTTTCGTTAGTCGACGCCAAAAACGGAGAAATTATTTTCCATAAGGACGGCGATTCCGATACCGGAAGATGCTGTGCAGGAAACGTATGGGCAGGTAACGACGGAGCCGAATTCTGGGGATTGGGATACGACGTATATAACGGTTCGGGAAATACGCTTTCCTGCAAACGCCCCGCTGTAAATTTCCTGACATATTGGGACGGAGATCTGGAACGGGAAATCTTAGACGGTTACACCGATTCACCCGCTACAATCTCAAAAATGGGAAACGACGGCAAGCTTTCCACCCTATTAACTACCGACGGATATTATACATGCAATACTACTAAGGGTACGCCTTGTCTTTCCGCCGATATCTTCGGAGACTGGCGTGAAGAACTTATCGTAAGAGCAAGCGACGGAAAATCAGTCAGAATTTACTGTACTCCCTATGAAACCGATTACCGTATTACCACGCTTATGCATGATATTCAATACAGGACTCAGGTTGCAGGACAAAATATCGCCTACAACCAGCCGCCTCATCCAAGCTTTTATCTCGGATCAGATCAGAACCTTCCGGCCAGACCGCTGATAAAAATAACACCGCCAGCCGGAGGTCCTGTAACTCCGGATCTTACCGCAGCCGCATTGAATGAGGGAGCCGTTTATACTATACAAAATGAAAACAGCGGTCTTTACATGGAGGTTGAGGGCGGAAAAAGCGAAAATGCCGCCAACGTTCAGCAATGGGGCGCAGACGATCCCGTTTCCCATAACACATGGCGCGTATTGTCTGCCGGGGAAGGTTATTATTATATTTACTCGCAGGTCGGAGATAAAATTACTTATCTGCTTGACGTAGCAAACGGCAGCGCGGACAATGGAACAAATATTCAGATTTACAGCGATACCAAGGCGGACGCACAGCAATTTAAGTTTATAAAAAATGACGATGGAACATATTACATATTAACCAAAGCGTCGGGCGATAAGAGCTGCGTTGCGGTCGCTTCCGCCTCAGGATCAAGCGGAGCGAATATAATTGAATATAAGCTTCAGCTTGGAGATACGTCGCAGAAATGGAAACTGAATCAAGTAGAAGATACAGGCTGTAATATGGATACAAGCAAAATATATATGTTTAAAAATCAAAACAGCGGACTCTTTATGGAAGTCGCAAACGGTACTGCCGAGGACGGGGCAAATGTTCAGCAATGGGGCGCTGACAAAGTGTCTGCTCATAATTCATGGATGCTGAAATCCTTCGGCGGCGGCTATTACTATATTATATCGCAGCTTGCGGACGGAAGGACTTATTATCTTAATATTACCGGAGGAAGCGGCGCCAATGGAGCAAACGCTGAAATTCATACAAATAATAAAACAAGCTCTCACCTCTTTAAATTTGTAAAAAATCCGGACGGAACATACTATATCCTGACCAGAGCCTCCAAGGACGCAGCTGCAATCGAAATTGAAAATGCAGATAAGTCAAGCGGAGCTAACGTCGCCCAGTGGACAGTCAACGGAAATACGTGCCAGAAATGGATTGCAGATGTTTCCGAACCTGTTACAACTACAAGCGCTGCAATTACAACGAAACCTTCAGAAACAACTACTACAACTGTGACTACAGCTATTCCTAAGCCTGAACTTAAAGGCGATACAAATCTTGACGGCAAAGTTGCAATAGCTGATATAGTATTGCTTCAGCAATATATGGTTAATAAACAAATGTTAACTGAAAATCAAATGATTATTTCGGATATGAATAACGATAATATCGTAAATGTGTTTGACGTGATTTTGCTGAAACGTATACTTAATATCTGAATTCATATTTTAAAGTTACGGCAGATAAAAGTAAATAACAGTTTTTTTGCCGCTTGATAAAACATCGCAATACATTCCTAAAGCTTAATCCCAAAAGGATACGGTACTGATTCGTACCGTATCCTTTTTATCAATAATAGCTCATCATTATATTTTCAAGATTTCACCGAGAAATCATTTACACAATTCGACATTCTTAGTTTTATAGTATATAATATATCAGGCTGAGCTGAATTTTTTTTATTTTTCCTGTCCACTTTATTGATATTGGTTCAAACTTGAATATTTTATTTATCGGCAAAAATCCGATTGTCCATATACATATGTTTATCTTTTTCAAGTTCACTAATTAATTCGTAATCAGCGCCTAATTCTTTTTCTAATTTTTCATATATTAATTTAGACCTTTTAAAAAAATCATACCATTCTTCTTTTGTCCAAGGTGAAGGATCCGGTGGATATTCCCAGTCTAAGCTCGTATCAAATTCATCACATAAACTGTTTATTTCATCAATCAGTTCTTGTGAAATTGGAAGGGCATTCGGCTCTATTGCTCCATCATTTGCCCAAAGGCAAAATCCACCGTAATCAAATGAAAATCGCAATTCGTTTTTCATATAAATTAACTCCTTTTATCTTAAAATGGAAGAAATGAAACAATAAAACCATTATTTTCATACGCCATGCGATATTTCTATCCGTTAACTATATACTCGGCATAAGATCATTTTCACTTATACCTTTGTAGTTTTTTCCATTTGAAACCAATTCATTCATAAGATTTTGCGGCTTCAATTTTTATTTACTTACTATTTCTCCATTACAAATAACGGTACAATTGGGAAGTATTTTAAGTAATTGTTGCTTATCATTTTCCGTAAGGGGACCTAAAATATCTAAATACTCAATATTATAAAAATTTTCAAAAATTTTTATATTGTCTATATTACTTACACTTACATTTAAAACATAACAATCATTAAAATAATTTAGTGAAGATAAATTATCAACAAATAAGTATTCGTAATATAAAAGTTTTTCAGGTTCTTGATCTTTTTGGTCTTTTAAAAAATTATAATTGTAAATATACACCATTTCTCCGGGACGCACATGAATCATAACACGAATAAACTTATTGTATAACCCGTATTTTTCCTCTGATATACATTCATTTATATTTTCTTTTATATTATTTATATCGTTAGTACATTCATTTATATCAAACTTGTCAAAATCTTTTAAATGAAAACTCATATAAATATAATCCGATGAGCGTTTTTCTTCTTCAGTACGATAATAATTAAACTGGTTTAAATTCAAATTTTGAAGTTTTTCATCGATGTTTGAATATTCATTAATAACAGGATTTTTTAATATTTGAATTATTATAAAGAATAATAGAAAAAATAATACACAGCCAAAATATATTATATAAATGATTTTCTTTTTCAGTAACCGGCGTATCATTTGATATCATTTCCTTAATCATATTCAATTTTTTAACCGCTATTTAATTATATATCAATAATCTGGTTTTTTTCAATAGAAAAATTTTTCGCTATAAAAGCCTGCCGTTACCAGCAAGCTTTTATTGTTCATTATGAACTATAAGCCACGGTAGAATATCTTTTACAGTCATCTTCTCATCTGCCAGCATTAAACCGATCTTTATTAATTCATTTTATGTATATTTAAGATCAACGCCGTTAAGCTCTAAGAATATCAGCGTTACATGAAGTCCGATCCTTTTGTTGCCATCTATAAAAGGGTGATTGGATATAATAAAAAATGCAAGCTGTGCAGCCTTGTGCTGAATTATTGTATATAGATCTCATAAACGGTATGTTGTGCCCAATCAGCAACTTCTTCCCTAAATGATACATCATTTTTAACTTTGCGCAGTTGATTATACACATAATCGTAATCAGGTTCATTCATATTGAATCCTTTATTTATATATATATTCCTTTTTCTTATTAGCTTTCCCGTTTCACTGTGATAGGGGGGAGGTGTCAATTTCAAAACTATTTCTCCCTCAGAGCTTCCCCGAAGCCTTTTTTAATAGGCTCTAGGAAGTAATCCATAACCGTTCTCTTATCCGTCTTTATTTCCACGCTTCCGGACAATCCTGAAATCACATCTATCTCATCATTTTTATCTGTAATTTCAAGCTTCACAAGATAAACGCTGCCCGTCTGCTCGCTGACAAACGCGCTGGGACTGATATATTTCACCTTTCCCTTTACCGTTCCGTACTTGTTATACGGGTACGCCTCCAGCTTGATTTCCGCTTCCATTCCGATTTCTATGTCGGCAATATCCATATTCTTTACATAGCACACCATTTCAACGGGCATATTATCAGGTACTATCGTTACAAGCTCCTGTGCGTTCGTTACCGCCGCTCCGACGGTGTTCACATTTACGTTGTTTATATATCCGCTTACAGGCGCCGTTATATACTGATAATCCTTAGACAAGGCGTATTTTTCAAGGTTGGTTTCTATTTCGTCAAGCTGACCGCTTATCTCCGAAAGCTTTGAATTGATCTGTGCGCTGTACTGGGTTTTTGTATCCTTTATTTTCGTTTCCGACTGTTTCAGCGCAAGCTCGTTCTGCTTTACTATAAGCTCCTGCATTTCAGCCTGACGGATTGTTCCGCTTTCTTCGTATTCTTCAAGCTGCAGCTGTGAAATCTGATGATTTAAATCGGCGTTTTCCTTATCCTTCTTAAGACTGTCAAGAGTGTTATTATAGCTTGCGTCTGCGTCCAGAATTGACTGAATATACGGTTTAAGCTCAGCTTCGTAATCTTCAATTTTAACCTTTGAAATATCGTCGCCGTTTTTAATCTTTGTATATATTTTCCGCTGTGCTTCAAGAATTTCTTTCTGACTGCTAAGCTGGTTTGTATCAATATCAAGGGATTCCGTATCAAGCTCTATCAGAACGTCTCCCTTTTTCACATATTCTCCTTCGGCAGCGTTTATTGACTTTACTGTTCCGCCTGAATAGGCCTGCACCACGTTTACATTTCCTGACGGCTGAACGCTTCCGCCGGCAGTAACTACCACGTCTATTTTTGAAAAGCAAGCCCATACAACAAAGGCAATGAGAAGTGTAAATACACCAACAATAATTACTGTTCCCGCTTTATGGGCAGGGCGTTCAATAATTTCAAGCAAGGACGGCATAAAATCATACTTCAGCTCCTTATCCTTGCTTTTGCTGTGCTTCAATACGTATTCCGTCAGCTTATTATCCATCAATATCGCCCCTTTTCTGCTGGTTATACAAATAATGATACAGCCCTTCCCGTTTCATCAGATTCTCATGAGTATCGTATTCCACAAGATTGCCCTTATCAATCACCATGATTTTCTGCGCGTCCTTTAACGTTGAAAGCCTGTGAGCAATAATAAGCACTGTTCTTCCTTTGCATATTTCTTTAAGGTTATTCTGAATTATACTCTCGGATTCATAGTCAAGAGCAGACGTAGCCTCGTCAAATATAAGTATTCTGGGATTGTTAAGTATTGCTCTCGCAATAGCGACTCTTTGCTTCTGACCTCCGGAAAGTCCCATGCCTTTCTCGCCGATAATCGTTTCATAGCCGTTAGGAAGTTCAAGGATAAAATCATGCGCGCCCGCTATTTTTGCAGAATGAATGATCTGCTCCATACTTGCTGTTGGACAGTGAATTGAAATATTTTCCGCGACGGTTCCGTTGAACATAAAGTTTTCCTGCAATACTACTCCGATCTGCTTTCTGAGCATTGCGGGATTCACAAGTGAAATATCCATTCCGTCTATGGATATTTTACCGCCCTCCGGCAAATAAAGTCTTTGAATCAGCTTTG
>UPZA01000018.1 GCA_900538575.1 uncultured Ruminococcus sp. | reverse complement strand
AAAACAAGGCAAGAATAGATGAAAGAATGTCCCAAATGTTAGAAGATCAAGGAATGAAAAAGTAAAAAAGCCTTGCTGGTGGCAAGGCTTTAAGATGAGGACGAGCGCTTGGAATACATCTATATGGTAGTTACCCTTATATACTTTGATAAATTTGGAACACGGCGACTATAGAACATAAAATTTATAAAGTCCTTTTCTTTCTGTATTCCGACGGCGAAACTCCGATATGCTTGTGAAACAGCCTACTAAAGTATAATGAGTTGTCATATCCTACCGCCTCGGCGATTTCAGAGATATTATACTCCGTTGTTTCAAGTAGGCTTTGTGCATTTGACATGCGTAAGGATAGGATATATTGCATTGGAGTAACCTTTAAGATCTGTTTGAAACTACGAATAAACCAACAGGTACTCATATGCCGTGAGGCGGCATAATCATCTATACTTAAAGGTTCGTTATAATGTTCATTAAAATAATGAGCAGCACGTTCAATTTCGTTTTGGACATCGCTGCTTTTTTTTAAGCCTTCTTTGATATAGCGATTGATCTGAATAAAAATATGCCGCAAATTTAGGGCAAGCAGTTCTTCATAATTGGGCCGGCAAAGCTGCAATTCCTGAATCATCTGTTTATAAAGCCACGCATAATCGGGGGAGGTTCCTGTATAGAAAACCTTTTCGGCATTAGGCATTTCGTAGTTGTCAAGAATACCCTCCACCATTCGTCCAGTAAAATGTACTCAGTATACTTCGGTTTTATCGGGAGCATGATAGTAATAATACTGTATTTCACCGGGGCGAAAAAGAATCATATTTCCTTCAGTAATAACGGTTTCTTGTCCGAGTGGTCCGTCAAAATAAAAATAACCTTTGCCCTTTGCAATGTATAGAAGCTGATAATCCTTTCGTCCGTTGAGTCGCTCCGTGGAAACAACAGGGCGGCTGTGAACACGGTAATAACCACAGCTGGTCACAACAAGCGAACGGCTTGTGTCAACCATATCCGCAAGTGAATTGTGCAAATAAGCCACATTGGTGAACATATACTATCCTCCTATGCTTTCTTAATTCATTATACGGCAATCAAAACAAAAAATCAAGTGATTTGTATCATTTTGTGCATAAATTGTATTATTTAATTTATGGTTTGCATTAAAAATACGTGGTAGAATAAAGTCGACGACAAAAAATATCTAAATCAAACGACGGCGCTGTCACTGCCGTTTTTATCGCAGAACTCAAAAGGTGTGATGAACTGAAGCCAAGTATTTATATTTAAGGAGAATTACTATGACTGATAAAAAATACCTGAAATGGTACAACAAAGTCGGTTACGGTTCGGGTGATATCGCAGGAAACGTAGTATATGCGCTGCTTTCATCCTTCGTAATGATTTATCTGACCGACACGGTAGGACTGAATGCGGGAATTGTCGGCACGCTCATTGCAGTTTCAAAAATTTTCGACGGAATAAGCGACATATTCTTTGGCGCGCTCATCGACAAAACCAAAACAAAAATGGGTAAGGCAAGACCTTGGATGCTTTACGGATATTTTGGATGTGCGATTTGCCTTATAGCAATTTTCTGTATACCAACGGATATGGGACAGATTGCGCAGTACGCTTGGTTCTTTATCACATACACTTTACTTAACGCGGGCTTTTATACAGCTAATAACATAGCTTATTCCGCCCTTACCGCCCTTATAACCCGAAATAATCACGAGCGCGTACAGATGGGTTCAATCAGATTTATGTTTGCATTTGGTACAAGTATGCTGATTCAGGTTATCACAGTTGACATTGTGAATAATCTTGGAGGCGGCGCGGACGCTTGGAGAACAGTTGCGATAGTATATGCGATTATCGGTGTGATTTCCAACACAATATCTGTTTTTTCCGTAAAGGAGTTTTCGCAAAAAGAGATTGCAAAGGAAGAAACCGAAAAGGAAGAAAAGTACGGTCTTATTGACGCATTCAAGCTTCTTGTGCATAACAAATATTTTCTGATGATATGCGGAGCGTATCTCCTGATGCAGATTTATTCCGCAACTCTTGGAATGGGAATTTACTTTATGAAATATGTACTGGGAGATGAAGAAATTTTCGGCGTTTTCGCTTGGGCAATCAATATTCCTATGATAGCAGGATTATTGCTTACTCCGATTCTTGTAAAGAAACTCGGTGGTATGTATAGGCTGAATATTGTGGGATATATAGTCGGCGTTCTCGGAAGAATGGGCGTTCTGATTGCGGGATATATGGGAAGTATCCCTATTATGCTTGCATTTACGGCTGTCGCGGCGCTTGGTATGAGTCCGCTGCAGGGCGATATGAACGCTCTTATTGCAACAACGTCAGAATATACAAGATTGACAACAGGTAAAAAAGTTGACGGAATAATGTATTCCTGCACATCATTCGGTACAAAAGTTGGCGGCGGTATCGGTACTGCAATCGCAGGCTGGCTTCTTGCCGCAAGCGGATATGTTGAAAATGCCGCAGTGCAGTCAGAATCCTGTTTAAATATGCTGCACGTTATGTATCTTTGGCTTCCAATGATATTCAACATTTTAATCACAATCGTTCTCATCAAGCTGAACGTAGAAAAGACAAACGCTGAAATCAAAGAAAGTATAAACAATTAACAGGAGGAAACACTTATGAAACCCTCACTCGAATGGCTCGCAAATCCCGAAGTTTTTGAAGTAAATCGTATCCCCGCACATTCCGACCATAGCTGCTTTACAAGCGAGGGCAATCTCCGTCAGCGCCTCGACGGCGTTTGGAAATTCGCCTTCACCGAACACCCCGACAGCAGACCTGTCGATTTTTACAAAGCCGATTTTGATACAAGCGGTTTTGACGATATAACAGTTCCGGGACATATTCAGCTTCAAGGATATGACAAGCCCCAATATGTGAACACACAGTATCCTTGGGAAGGTCGGGAAAGCCTTATTCCTCCGCAAATTCCGCAGAAACGCAATCCCGTGGGCAGTTATGTCAGATACTTCGATGTTGACAAGGCGCTTCTCGGCAAGGAAACCTTTATCAGCTTTCAGGGCGTTGAAACCGCAATTTATGTATGGCTTAACGGCGAGTTTGTAGGCTATGCCGAGGACAGCTTCACTCCCTCAGAGTTAAATATCACACCTTACCTCAGAGAAAAAAATAACAAGCTTGCGGTCGAGGTTTACCGTTACAGCACGGCAAGCTGGCTTGAGGACCAGGATTTTTGGAGATTTTCAGGGATTTTCCGTGATGTGTATCTTTATGCGATTCCTGAAATCCACGTCCGTGATATGAAAATAACAGCGGATTTCAATTATAAAAACGGCAACGGTATCTTCTCAGCAGAGCTCGATATTATCGGCGAATGCGATTACTCCGTAAAACTTACGCTTACAGATATAAACGAAAATAAGGTTTATGAGAGCGATAAAGCCAATGTCAGAGCAACTATTCCGAGCGTGCGGCCTTGGAGTGCGGAAGAACCTAACCTTTATATTCTTACCGCTGAAATTATCGCCGGCGGTAGAATCGTTGAAACAGCGGAAACAAAGGTTGGATTCCGCGCCTTTGAACTGAAAAACGGCTTGATGTACCTTAACGGAAAGCGTATCATCTTCAAGGGTGTAAACCGCCATGAATTCAATGCCAAAACAGGCAGAGCGATTACCGAAGAAGATATGCTTTGGGATATTAAGTTTATCAAGCAGAACAATATGAACGCTGTCCGCACTAGTCATTATCCAAATAACAGTCGTTGGTATCAGCTTTGTGACGAATACGGAATTTACCTCATTGATGAAACAAACCTTGAAAGCCACGGCACTTGGCAGAAGATGGGCGCTTGTGAGCCGTCAATAAACGTTCCCGCGTCTCTCCCCGAATGGAAAGAGGCTTGTCTTGACAGAGCAAAATCAATGTACGAACGTGATAAAAATCACCCGTCCGTTCTGATTTGGTCCTGCGGAAACGAAAGCTACTGCGGTAATGATATTGCGGCAATGGCAGACTATTTCCATAAGGTTGACAGCGCTAGACTTGTGCATTACGAGGGAGTTGTGTGGAATAGAAAATACGACCATATCACAGATATGGAAAGCAGAATGTATGCAAAGCCCGCCGACATTGTCGAGTATCTTGAAAATGCTCCTAAAAAGCCTTATATCAGCTGTGAATATATGCACGCTATGGGCAATTCCCTCGGCGGTATGAAGCTTTACACCGACCTTGAAGATAAATACGAAAGCTATCAGGGCGGCTTTATCTGGGACTATATAGACCAGGCGCTTTATAAAGACGGTGTTCTCGTTTATGGAGGCGACTTCGACGACAGAGCCGGTGATTACGGATTTTGCACAAATGGAATTGTTTACGCTGACCGTACTCCCTCTCCGAAAGTGCAGGAGGTCAAGGCTCTTTACTCAAACGTCAGAATGAGCGTTAAAAACGGCGTTGTTACCATAGAAAACAGGAATCTGTTCATTGATACAAAGGGATATATTTTCAATGTAACGCTTGAAAAAGAGGGCAAAATTCTCGGAAGAGAGGAGCATACCCTGAATATTTCCGCAGGAGAAATCGGCACGTTTGAAATCGGTATGCAAGCGCCCGAAGAGTACGGAGAATACGTCTTTACGGTTTCCGCAGTACTTGCCGAAAATACACTTTGGGCAGAGTCGGGACACGAAATCTCTTTCGCGCAGGAGATTATCCGTAACGCGGAAGAAAAGGAAATCACTAACGCAAAGGCGGAAATTATCTACGGTGATTTTTGTATAGGCGTTCACGGAGAAGGCTTCTCGATGCAGTTTGACAAGCGTGAGGGCGGTATCAGCTCTCTCGTCTATGACGGTGCGGAATATATCACAAGAGCGCCGAAAATCAGCTTTTTCAGAGCAATGACCGATAATGATACTGGAGCGGGATATCCTCAAGATATGGCACAATGGCAGATTGCAGGAAAATGTGCGAGGCTGATTGGCGACAGACTTACAACCGAGGAAAAATCAGACAATCTTGAAATTACATTTGTTTTCGCCGCGCCTACCGTTCCGTCTTTTGAATACAAAATAATCTACAACGCTTATTTTGACGGAAGACTCGGTGTAAAAGCAGAATATCCGGGCGTTCAGGGTATGTCAGATATGCCTGTTTTTGCGATGGATTTCAAGCTGAAAAAGCAATACGATAAATTCACATTCTACGGTATGGGACCTGATGAAAACTACATTGACAGAAATAACGGTGCAAGGCTCGGTGTTTTTACATCAAATGCGCAGGACAATTTTTCAAAGTATCTAAATCCGCAGGAATGTGGTAACAGAACGGGTGTCCGCTATGTAAGCGTTTATGATGAAAACAGCGCTGGGCTTAAATTCAAGGCGGCGGAACAGCCGTTTGAAATGAGCGTTCTCCCATATTCCGCATATGAGCTTGACAATGCAACCCACCGTGAGGAACTGCCTGAGGCAAGCTATACTTGGGTACGCATTGCAGCAAAGCAAATGGGCGTTGGCGGTGACGACTCCTGGGGCGCGCCCGTTCACGAGGAATTTAAGATAAAGGCAGAAAACAAAATAACTCTTGAATTTATAATAAATTCGCTTTGATTTTGAAAGGGGAAAATATTATGAATATCCGTGAAGCTTTACAAGAGATTGAAGGCGACGAATTTTTAAAAACATTCAGGAAATTGTACGGAACAGATGAACAGACGCTTGAATATCAGAAACGGCGTTACCTTGACGCGGTAAATAAATTTATCGAATTATACCCTGAAAGAAATAACATAAGTATATTTTCGGCGTCGGGCAGAACGGAGATCGGAGGTAATCATACTGACCATCAGCACGGATGCGTACTTGCGGCGGCGGTAAATCTTGATATTATCGCTGTCGTCGCTTTCCACACAGACGGTATTATCCGTGTCAAGTCAGAGGGCTATGACGTTTTCAGCGTAAATCTTAATGACGTTTCCATAAATTCGGGAAAAGTTGGAACCGAGGCTATTGTAAGCGGTATTGCGGCAAGATTTATGGACAATGGAACAGAAATAGGAGGCTTCGACCTTTATTGTACTTCTGATGTACTTACAGGCAGCGGTATTTCATCATCCGCGGCGTTTGAAACGTTGATTGGTACGATTATTGACGCATATTATAACGGCGGCAGGTCAGGCGCTATAGAGATTGCAAAGATCGGACAGTTTGCAGAGAATGTATATTTCGGCAAGCAAAGCGGACTTATGGATCAGACGGTTTCTTCTGTCGGCGGTCTTGTATCCATTGACTTTATTAACGCGGAAAATCCAATAGTGAAAAGCTTTAATTTTGACTTTGAAGAATACGGCTATTGCCTGTGTATTACAGATACAAAAAGCAGTCACGCAGACCTTACCGACGATTATACCGCAATCCGCAGTGAAATGGAAACTGTTGCAAGGCAGTTCGGTAAGCCTTGTCTCAGACAGGTAAGCGAAGCCGCGTTTTACAACGATATTCCGAGGCTGCGCAAAAGCTGTTCCGACAGAGCGATAGTTCGCGCGGCGCATTTCTTTGAGGAAAATAACCGCGCAAAAGCAGAAGCTGTGGCATTGGAGGAAGGTAACTTTGAATATTTTCTTGAGCTTGTAAGAAAATCGGGACGCTCGTCTGCAGCTCTTTTACAAAATCAATATTCTGCGTCAGCGCCCGAAAATCAGGCTATTACGCTTGCAATTCAGGTAAGCAGAAAATTTCTCGGCGACAACGGCGCGGTAAGAGTACACGGCGGCGGTTTTGCAGGCACAATTCAGGCCTTTGTACCGTTACATCTCGCAGACGGATACATAGCTGAAATGGACGGAATATTTGGTGAAAAATCCTGCGTGAAAATGAGAATACGTCCTGTAGGCGGTGTAGAAATCTCAAAGGAGGAAAACTGATATGGCAATTTTGGTTTTAGGCGGAGCAGGCTATATAGGCTCCCATACCGCACTTGAACTTGTAAAATCAGGGCGCGACGTCGTTATTGCCGACAGCCTTGTAACAGGCTATAAAAAGGCAATACCTGAAAAGGCACGATTTTATCAGGGCGATATCCGTGATTTTGAGTTTCTCGACAACCTTTTTCAGCAGGAGAAAATTGACGCAGTAATTCACTTTGCCGCTTATTCTCTTGTCGGTGAGAGCGTTGCAAATCCACTGAAATATTACGGCAATAATCTTTACGGCACAAAGATTCTGCTTGAGGCTATGGTGAAGAATAATATTGATAAAATCGTGTTTTCATCAACAGCCGCTACATACGGCGAGCCAGAAAACATACCCATTCTTGAAAGCGACCGAACTTGTCCCACAAATCCATACGGCGAAACAAAGCTTGCTGTGGAGAAAATGTTTAAGTGGGTAGCCGAGGCTCACGGTTTGAGATATGTTTCTATGCGTTATTTCAATGCTTGCGGCGCTGACGAAAACGGTATAATCGGCGAGGCTCATAATCCCGAAAGTCACCTTATTCCCATTATTCTGCAAGTCCCCAACGGAAAGCGTGAAACAATTTCCATTTACGGCACGGATTACGACACACCCGACGGCACGTGCATTCGTGACTATATCCACGTTACAGATTTGGCGCAGGCTCACATTCTTGCTGTGAAATATCTCTACAACGGCGGTAAAAGCGACATTTTCAATCTTGGCAACGGTGTAGACTACTCTGTACGCGAGGTGATTGAAACTGCAAGAAAGGTTACTGGGCGCCCTATTCCCGTAACAGAAACTTCTCGCCGTGCAGGCGATCCTGCAAGACTTGTCGCGTCAAGCGAAAAGGCAAAGCGAATACTCGGTTGGAAACCTGTTCACAACTGTCTTGAAGAAATTATTGCAAGCGCTTGGAATTGGCACAAAAAACATCCGAACGGATACGATAAATAATCAGGGGGCATAGGTATGATTTACGATGCTGTGCAGAAGCTAATCGACTACGCTTTGAAAAACGAGCTGATTACCGCCGATGATATTTATGTTATCAGAAATCAGCTTATGGAAGCTTTAAAACTGAATAATTGGGTAGATACAGCCGCCGATTGTAAAGATGAGAGCATTGATGAAATCCTTGAACCTTTGATTGCGTATGCGTGTGAAAACGGTATAATTTCCGATACCGCAAATTCCCGTGACTTGTTTGATACAAAGCTTACGGGTATTCTTACGCCTATGCCGAGAGAGGTTGTAGCGGAATTTGACAGGCGTTATGCGGAAAATCCGAAGCTTGCAACGGATTGGTATTACGATTTCAGCAAGAAACTGAATTATGTCCGTTGGGGACGAATTGAAAAGGATTTAAAATGGCAATACAACTGTGAATACGGAGAGCTTGACATCACTATAAATTGCTCCAAGCCTGAAAAAGATCCCCGCGATATAGCGGCGGCAAAAGCACAGAAATCCACCTCTTATCCGAAATGTCGGCTTTGTCCCGAAAACGCAGGCTTTGCAGGTCACGTCTCTTACCCTGCAAGGCAAAATCTTCGTCCCGTCCCGATAAAAGCAAACGGTGAAGAATGGCAACTACAGTATTCACCTTATGGCTACTACAACGAGCATTGTATCGTGTTTAACACGAAGCATGTTCCGATGAAGATTGACGCTATGGTATTCAAAAAGCTGTTTGATATTGTAGATTATCTTCCTCATTATATTGTCGGTTCAAACGCTGATTTGCCCATAGTCGGCGGTTCGATTTTAAGCCACGAGCATTTTCAGGGCGGTAATTTTACCTTTGCTATGGCAAATGCTTCGATTGAAATAGAGATTTCGTTTGAAAAGTATCCGAGTATCAAGGCAGGTATTGTAAAATGGCCTATGTCGGTAATAAGAGTGAGCTCCGATAATGCAGATGAACTTTCCAATTGCTGTAATGATATTCTTGTTAAATGGAGAGCATATACCGATGAAAGCGTCGGAATTTTTTCTGAAACAGACGGGATTCCGCATAACACTATCACACCAATCGTAAGAAAAAGCGACGATATTTACGAATGTGACCTTGTTCTGCGAAACAACATTACAACAGAAGAACGTCCGCTCGGCGTATTTCACCCTAATCCTTCGCTTCACCATATCAAGAAAGAAAATATAGGTCTGATTGAGGTTATGGGACTTGCGATACTTCCGGCACGTCTTGCAAAGGAGCTTGTAATGCTTGAAAAGGCGATGCTAAGCGGCGAAAATCTTAACGATATTCCCGAACTTGCCAAACACACAGAATGGGCAGAGGCAATACTCGAAAATCACTCAGATTTCTCTGCTGAAAACGCAAGAGAAATCATTGAGCAAGAGGTCGGCAAGGCGTTTCTTGAGGCGCTCATCGACGCTGGCGTATTTAAACGTAATAAACAGGGCAAGGATGCGTTTCTGAGATTTATTAACACCTTATAAAAAACGAGCAGTACCGCAATTTAAGCGATACTGCTAGTTTTACATTTTTCATTAGCCGTCGTTTAATTAAGGTATTGCATAAAACGGTAGGCGGTTTCTCTCGACAAGGGAGGTGAGCAAGAGAAATTGTTATTACAGAAATGGGAAAATCCAGTGCCGTTGTTTCATATTCTATTGTCCAATGTTAATATGAGGCGGCGTTTATGCAATGCTTGGAATCTCTATATGAAATACTATTTTTGAATCTTCTATGCCTTTTGCTGTAATCGTACCGCCATGCAGTTCTATAATCTGCTTTGCGATAGCCAAACCAAGACTATATCCGCTTGCGGCGTGAGATTTATCCGCCTGATAAAACTTGTCAAAAATATGCCTTGCCGATTCTTCCGTCAGTGCGTTTCCTTCATTTGAAACAGTGATTATTACCGATTTAATGGTGCGGTGCAGTTTGATTGTTATCGTACCACTAATGGGAGAAAATTTAATGGCGTTGTCAAGCAGATTTATCCACACCTGTTTTAGCATTTCCTCATTGCCGGTTAGATAAATTTCACCGCAGTCAAAATCAAATTCAAGCCGCTTTTCCTGCCATTTTCCGCTTAACATTGCAATAACAAGCCGAATCTGTTCGCTTACATTAAATTGTTTTTTGTCGGTAAGAATAGTCTGCTGCTCAATTTTTGTGAGATTCAAAATATTCGTTGAAAGTTCCGCAAGCCGTTCTGATTCCGTGATAATCGTATCAAGATATTCGTTTCGTTCCTCATCGGTTAAATCGTCACGCTTCAGCATTTTTGCAAACCCGCGGACGGAGACAATCGGCGTTTTGAACTCGTGTGAAAAGTTGTTGACAAAATCTGAGCGCAACATTTCCACGCTTCCAAGCTCCTCCGCCATATGATTAAAGCTTTCTGCAAGCTGTATGAATTCCGCCGGTCCTTTCAGGTTAATTCTGACATTGTAATCGCCATCGGCAATTTTATCCGCCGCCTCACAAACCGTGCGAATCGGTTTCAGAGGCAGCTTGCTGAACAGAAATGCCAGCGTCGTACCAACGCCAATGCTCACTATCGCAAATGTAAAACACGTTATTGTCAGGGGATGCCTGCTGTGCCTGAACAATATCACTATTGTTTGTGTAGTCGATAAGATATTCCGTCAATGCGCTGGTATATCCGACTGCCTCGCCAATCGACGCATTGTCGGCGTCTTTCACGGGACGAATTTCACCTGTTATTTTGAGTTTTATGGCATGGTTTACGGAATATTTCTCAGGTATTCAATGCTGAAACCTTTATCGTCGGGCTTTGTTCCGGGTTGATTGGAATAGGTATTACTTTGCTCCTGTTGATTCCGGGCAACGCGGTTATCCACGCCCTGACAGGCTCGACCGGTATCAATGCGGTTCTGCCCGTAGGCAGTGCAATCCTGCTGATTATTCTTAGCGTCATCCTTACGCTAATCGGCGGTCTTATCCCGTCTAAAAAAGCGGCAAAGAAAGACCCCGTTGCAGCGCTGCGGGCAGAATAAACTGAATTAGGACAAATATCAGAAAACCACTTCCCAGGAGTAACAATTTGGGGAAGTGGTTTTATTGTGTAACGAAATTTTGATTGACAGTTTAGAAAAATCAATAGGCTAAAAAAATTTTGGTTTTGCCGACTTTTATTTTTACATATTGACAAAATTCGATAATAAGTGTATAATAGAATCAAGAAAAAATTTCGCCTTATCAAGAGCGGTGGAGGAACAGGTCCTGTGAAGCCCGGCAACCTAATTGTTAAATACCAAAAAAGGTGCTAATTCCTGCGGTTTATCCGAGAGATGAGGATTTTTTATAAAAATCACTGCGTTCGGAGCTCCGGACGCATTTTCTTTTAAAATACAGGTGAATATTTTCTAATTTTTTTGAAAGGAGCGACTGTTAAAACAGTCGAAGGGTTATGGTTAAAAAATTTTTTACATCTGAATCTGTAACAGAAGGACATCCAGATAAAATATGCGATCAGATTTCAGACGCGGTTTTGGACGCGTTGCTTGAACAGGATCCGGATTCCAGAGTGGCATGTGAAACAGTGTGCACAACGGGAATGATTATGTGCATGGGTGAGATAAGCACCAAGGGATATGCTGATATTTCAAAGATAGCAAGACAGGTTGTAGTCGACATTGGTTACGACAGAGCAAAGTTCGGATTTGACGGCTATACCTGCTCTGTAATTACTACTATTGACGAGCAGTCCTGCGATATAGCAATGGGCGTAAACGAGGCGCTTGAGTCTAAAGAAGGCGATATGAACGACGATAATTCTACCGGCGCCGGAGATCAGGGACTGATGTTCGGCTATGCGTGTAATGAAACGCCCGAGCTTATGCCAATGCCTATATCAATGGCTCATAAGCTGGCCCTTAAGCTTACTGAAGTCAGAAAGGACGGCACTTTGAGGTATCTGCGTCCTGACGGCAAAACGCAGGTTACAGTTGAATATGACGGCGATAAGCCTGTAAGAATTGAAACAATTGTTGTTTCGTCACAGCATGCGCCTGAAATTTCTCTTGAGCAGATAAAAAAGGATATAGTAGAATATGTTATAAAGCCTGTTGTTCCGAAGGAGCTGCTTGACGATAATACAAAATATTATATTAATCCGACCGGCAGATTCGTAATTGGAGGTCCTCAGGGGGACAGCGGATTGACAGGAAGAAAAATTATTGTTGACACGTATGGCGGATATTCAAGACATGGCGGCGGCGCTTTTTCGGGCAAGGATCCATCAAAGGTTGACAGATCCGCAGCCTATGCGGCAAGATATATTGCAAAGAATATTGTAGCGGCGGGATTAGCGGATAAATGTGAAATTCAGCTTGCCTATGCTATCGGAGTAGCAAGACCGGTTTCAATACTTGTCGATACTTTCGGTACCGGTAAGGCTGACGAGGATAAGCTATCGGCTGCGGTGGAAAAGGTATTTGATTTAAGACCTTCCGCTATAATAAAAATGCTTGATCTTAAAAAGCCTCAGTATAGAAAGCTTGCCGCTTACGGACATATGGGACGCGAGGATCTTGGCGTTGCATGGGAAAGAACGGACAGAGTTGAAGAAATAAAAAAAGCGCTGCGTGAATTATAATAAAAAAATCCTCCGTTAAATATACGGAGGATTTTTGCATGTTCTGACGCTAAAAAAAGCTTAGCTGGCTCATACCGTAACCGATTTTATAGGCTGAGATAATGTCATTCATTTTATACAGTATTCCATAGCTTCTGCATTCGTTTTCAAATAGTTTCCATAGTCTTTGAACATTTTTGCTTACGCAGATATATGAATTTCCATATGACTTTAAATATTTTTCTTTTAAATTATCTTCGGGAAAAATTTGTTTTAGTTTATTAAAATAATATTCCCGTTGATTTTGCCTTAAAGTAACGCCGAATGACGGATAAATAAATTTTCCTCCGCATTCTGCCGTTTCCCTGACTATTTCGTGAATATTTTCTTCAGCGTCCTCTATAAACGGTAGAACGGGCATCATTACAACTCCTGAAAAAATTCCGTTTTCGTTTAACTGGCTTATCGTTTCAAAGCGTTCTGAGGACGGCGAGACATTGGGTTCAAGTTTTTTACAAAGTATATCGTCAGCGGTCGTTACCGTAAGCTTGCAGATAACAGGAGAATGCTCGGCAATACTCTTTAAAATATCTATATCCCGAGTTATAAGGGAGCTTTTTGTTATTACAGAAACACCGAAGTTAAAAGCGTCTATGAGCTCAAGACTGTGTCTTGTGAGCATAAGCTCCTTCTCAAAAGGATTATAGGGATCGCTCATTGCGCCTGTTCCGATAACTCCTGAACGAACCTTTCTCTTCAATTCGTTCCTTAGAATAATAAGAGCGTCCTTTTTGGCTTTAACCATATCAAAATCGGATATATGGTAGCAGTCGCTCCTGCTGTCGCAGTAAACGCACCCGTGACAGCAGCCGCGGTAAATATTCATGTTATAATCGGTTCCAAACCATTCGGAGCTTTTACACTTTGAAAGAATTGTTTTAGCCGGAATGTATTCCATTTTCAGAATCCAAGATTTTCGGCTACAAGAATAACCTTAATTCTTCCTTTGTGTCTTTGCTTTGCGGATATAAGAAAATTGCAGCATATTCTTTCGTCTGACGAGCAGCCCGACGTTATATCTTGAGATTCTTTTGTAAATGCTGCGCATTCTCCTGATTTACTGCAATATGTGTCGCATTGAAGTCTTACGGTATTTGCAGGAGCGGCTGTCTTTTTGACGCGATTTGAGGCTTCTTCAATATTTCTTACGATTTTATTGTATCCGGCTATAATAATAACAGATTTCGGACCGTAGGCTATCGCAGCGACTCTATTGCTGTTTCCGTCTACATTATAAAGCTCTCCGTTTTCTGTAATAGCGTTAGAACTGCAAAGATAAACATCGGCGGAAAAAGATTTCCTAAATATTTCAGCCGTCTTATCAGGCGCAACGGAATTTCTGTCAAGATATATATAATCCGGAGATTTTATTATATCTGTAATTCCGCATTGATTAAGAGTGACCGATCCTCCGCTTGCTATAACGTCTCCTTTTTTAAGAAGAGATCTGACTATATCCGCGGCTTCTTCTTTGGTTTTTACCGTATATGCGGTCATATTGTTATTTTCAAGAGCGTTCTTGGTTTTTTCCATTCTTAGTCTTATTATTTCATTAACTGCGTTTTCCATTTTATATCCTCCGTTTTTCTATTATTTTGTAAAGGGGACGTTCCTGGAACGTCCCCTCTGATTAATTTAGCATTTGCTTTTTAAGACTATTCAGCCTTGATCTTGAACGGATCATAACGTTTATAGGCCTTATCATTTTTTACAACTTCATATTCCTCGCCCCATGAGTCCAGCATATCCTGCAGATCGTCTGAAAACATCTTGTATCTTACGCTGTCGACGTTTGATTCGGACCATAGGTCGTCTTCGTCCATTCGCTCGGTAATATCAAGTCTTACGATAACATACATTGTATCTTCGTCCTCGACTATTTCAGGAACTCCTGTTTTTGCGTCGTTAAAAATCCAGTCATATATTTCTTTTGATGGCTTATAGTTTGATTCGTCAGGCTCTTCTTCAGCCCCTTCAGCGGTCGTCACAACCTGAATAATCGTTTCATTTGCATAAGGATTGGTGGTTGTTGATGTTGTTTCTTCATTATCGCTTTCGGGCGCAGTCGTAACGGCTTCATCCTCGGTACTGCTTGTGCTTTCCGTTGCTTCCGTATTTTCAGTATTATCAGACGCTTCATCGTCGGATTCCGTAGTTGTAGTTTCAGTTTCAGGTTCAGTTTCAGGCTCCGTTGTAGCTTCGGTGGTTTCTTCTCCCGATGATTCGGCAGCTTTATCAGCTACATAATCGTCGTATTCTTCCTGAAATTTATCGAATTCCTCCAGCATGGCTTCTTCGCTGTCAGCCGATTCGGCTCTTTTAAGGAAGTCCTTCGCCATATCCTGCAGTTCCTTTTTGCCTGCCTCGTCAAGATCGTTTCCCTCTGAATCATGCATATCCATATCTACAAATTTAACTCTGGCGTTGTTTTCGGTATAGAAATCCTTTAGCTGATCTTCCGTTACGTTTTCACTTCCGCCCTCGCCGTAATATGCTTTGAAGATGGCGTCGCTCTTATAGCTTGAAGTCATAATTTCCTTAATTGAATCCTTGCTTATACCGTTTTCGGTAAACATATCTTCGTTATTTTGCCAACTGGATTCAACATATTCGTCAATTTCATCAAGCTCGTCCTGCGTCAGGGATAGCTCAAGCTCATCAAAATGCTTCATAACCGCTACATGGTCGACGCAGCTTTCAGTCGTTTTATCCTTAACGAAGGTGAGAAAATCCTTACCCTCGATTTTGATTTTCTTTAGGGACTTTTCATCACTGACGTCAAGATTTTCATCCTGCTTTGCGGCAAGATTTTTAGCTTCTGTGAGAGCGGTATAGGAATAATAGATATAAACGCCGGCTTTAACCTGATAGCCGTCGACAGTCAGCGCATAAGCGGTATTTTTTCCGGTAGTGCAGCCGACGCTTGTAAGAATCATTACAGATGAAATTGCAGCCGCAATGATCCTCTTGAATTTTTTCAGCATTATTTTAAACCTCCGTAAAATAATTATAATCCTTAAAAAACGGGACTTTTAAATATAATTATACTATATTACTTTTATTAAGTCCATACCTTTTACAGCTTTTTTCTAAATTTTCATAAAATTTTCAGAATAAAATCGGGGAAAAGCGTTAAGAATGTGCTATAATATAAATAAAAAAAGGTGGATATTAATATGAAAGCATTGATTACCGGTGCAAGCTCCGGTATTGGAAGAGATATGGCAAGATATCTTTCCTCTCTCGGCTGGGAGCTTGTTTTGACCGCCAGAAATATCAGCAGTCTCCGAAAGCTTTCTGCTGAGCTTAAAACAAAGACAGAAATAATTCCGCTGGATCTTGCCGATGAAAAATCCGTTTTTGAGCTTTATAAACGTTGCTCGGGAAAAAACATAGATCTGCTTATAAATAATGCGGGATACGGAATTTTCGGAGAGTTTGATAAAACAAGCCTTAAAGACGAGCTTGATATGATAAATGTTAATATCAAAGCGGTTCATATATTGACTAAGCTTTTTCTCAAAGACTTTAAAAGAAAGAACCGAGGCCGTATTTTAAACGTAGCGTCAAGCGCGGGATTTATGACGGGACCGCTTCTTTCGTCCTATTATGCGTCAAAGAATTATGTTGTCAGACTTTCGCTGGCAATACATGAGGAGCTTCGCAGGTCAAAGAGCAATGTAAGGATAAGCGTTTTCTGTCCCGGACCTGTAAATACAAACTTTAACAGCAGAGCGGGAGTAAGCTTCAGCGTAAAGCCTGTTTCCAGCGAATATGCCGCAAGATATGCCGTAGACAAATGCTTAAGCGGAAAAACGGTTATTATACCGTCAATGGATATAAAGCTGGGCGTTTTCTGCGCAAGGCTATTGCCCAATAAGCTTTTATCCGCAATAACTTATAATATTCAGCATAAAAAAGAACGCGGTTAAGGCTCTTCGCTGAAATTGCCGAGAAATTTGAAATCATACAGCTCGTCCGTAAGCTCCACAAGCAGCGATTTTACCTTATCGTCGCCGACGTTTCCGGCAAAGTCAAGGAAGAATCTGACGTCAAAGCTGCCGTCCGCAATAGGGCGGCTTTCTATTTTTTCAAGATCCATATCGTTTACGAAAAACTTTGTTAAAAGACGGTAAAGACTTCCTTTGATATTAGGTATTTCAAGAGTTACGGAAATTGTTTTTGCATCCTCTGATAAACGAAAGTTTTTTGTTATGCAGATAAATCTGGTATAGTTTGGTATAACGTTTGAAATATTTCTTTTAAGTATATTCAAGCCGTATAACCGGGCGCAGTTTTCCGAACAAATAGCCCCGCATGGGCAATTAGATTCGCTTACGTATTTAGCCGCCGTAGCGGTATTTTTGGATTCCACAGGCTCGAACCCGCTGTCTCTGAGATATACGGAGCATTGCTTAAGAGCCTGAGGATGGGAATATACCTTTTTTATATCTTCAAATGCGATTCCCTTTTTTGCGGCAAGGCAATTGGTTATTTCAACCTTAACCGTTCTTGCTATAAATACATTATATTTTCTTATTAAATCATAATTCTGGGTAACCGAGCCAGCCGTAGAATTATGTATAGGAATAATACCGTATTCTATCTCACCCTTTTCAACGGCTCTGAAAACGTCCTCAAATTCACTGTAAAAGCTTATTTCATTTTCCGGAAATAATTTTCTTGCGGCAGTTTCTGAATTTGAGCCGGAGGTTCCCTGACAGCCTACCATGCCGCCTGAGCTCATGTTCAGCGGAACAGGCTCTAGAAATTCTCTGCCCTTCAGCAGCGCTTGCTGCTGTAGGCATTTGCTGATATCCATAATTTCAGTGAAAAGCGCGGTTGTAGCCCCCTTTAATTCTTCCGGGCTTTCTGCTCTTACTCTTTTTATTATTTCCTTTTCACGCTGAGACTGGAATATTTGCATACCGTTAGCTTTCTTATAAAGAGCGACGTTTCGGCAAAGCTCCATTCTTTTTTCAAATGCCTTTAGAATTTCCTTATCCAGGGAATCTATTTCATCCCTTAAAGCGTTTAAATCCATATCGGAATTCCTTTCAGTTTTAATCCTTATTTCAATTAGTATTATACATAAATTTACGCTGAAAATCAAGTTTGGAAGATTTATCAGCTTATTTTCCTTATTCCATTTAATAAAAAAACTAAAAAAAACAGCTTAATTCACATATTTCTATTGAAACTTTGATGCATTATATGCTATAATAAAATATAAATATATTTTTGGAGGAGTTTGTTTGCGTATACTTGGAATAGACCCGGGTTATGCTATAGTCGGCTTCGGTATTGCTGATTATTCGGGCATGAATTTCGCTCCGCTTGAATACGGAGCGATTCTTACGGAGGCTCACACCGATTTTCCGCGGAGGCTTAAAAGTATAGCCGACGATATAGATTATATCTTAGAAAAATTCTCTCCCGATTGTATGTCTATTGAAAAGCTGTTTTTTACAAATAATCAGAAAACCGCCATAGACGTGGCTCAGGCGCGCGGAGTAGTAGTGCTTTCCGCCGTAAGACACGGCGTCCCGGTCTTTGAATATACGCCGCTACAGGTAAAGCAGGCTGTCGTAGGGTACGGAAAGGCGGAAAAAAAGCAGGTTATGGATATGACAAGGCGTATATTGAAGCTTGAACAAATACCTAAGCCCGACGATGCCGCCGACGCGCTGGCTCTTGCCATATGTCACGGTCATTGCTGCAAAGGAATAAGAAAATAATTATACGGAGTTAAAATAAAAATGATATATAGTTTAAGAGGTACGCTTATACATAAAGAGCCGTTTCTGGCCGTCATTGAATGCGGCGGAGTCGGTTATGCGTGCAGAACCACATGCTCAACCTCCTCGCAGCTCGGAGCGGTAGGAAAGGAAATTAGTCTTTATACATATTTATATGTAAGGGAGGATAATATTGAGCTTTTCGGCTTTTATACTACTCAGGAGCTTAGCTGCTTTAAAATGCTCATTACAGTTTCGGGAGTGGGGCCGAAAGCTGCGCTTGCTATTCTGTCAGATACGGATTCTCAGAGGTTTGCGCTTACTATTGCTTCCGGGGACAGTAAGGCGTTTACTAAAACCAAGGGGGTAGGTCCGAAGCTTGCACAGCGAATTGTATTGGAGCTTAAGGATAAAATAGCAAAAGAAACCTCGTCTAAGGAGCTTGCCGAGGGCTTCAGAATACCTGAAGCGCCTTCAGGAGATAACGTGTCGGAGGCTATGTCTGCGCTTATGGTTTTAGGATATACTCAGGCGGAGGCGGCTTCAGCGGTTTCAAAAATCGACAGCTCTCTCGATTCGGGAGAGATTATTAAGCGCGCCCTTAAGATTATCGGCAGTCAGATGAAATAACGGGAGATTAAATTGATAGAAACAGGAGATATTGAGTTTGAAGGAAGAGCGGTAGCTCCCGAATATTCGGAAGCGGATACCGAAACGGAGTTTACTCTCCGTCCTCAGACGTTGCAGGAATATATTGGACAGGATAAGGTCAAGGAAAATCTTGCGGTTTATATAGAAGCGGCAAAGCGCAGGGGGGAACCGCTTGACCATGTACTGCTTTACGGTCCTCCGGGATTGGGAAAAACAACTCTTGCCGGAATAATAGCTCATGAAATGGGCGCGAATTTAAGGATAACAACAGGTCCGGCAATTGAAAAGCCGGGGGATCTGGCCGCTCTTCTTACTAACCTTTCAGCTAACGACGTATTATTTATTGACGAGATACACAGACTTTCCAGAGCAATTGAGGAAATTCTATATCCTGCGCTTGAGGATAACGCGCTTGATATAGTTATAGGAAAGGGACCGTCGGCTCGTTCTATAAGAGTCGATCTCGAAAGGTTTACTTTGGTGGGCGCTACCACGCGGGCAGGGCAGCTTACGTCGCCTCTCCGCGATAGATTCGGAATAGTTCAGCGTCTTGAGCTTTATACTCATGAGCAGCTAAGCGATATTATCAGAAGAAGCAGCTCCATACTGGGAATTCCGTGCAGCTGCGACGGAGCGGACGAGATTGCTAAACGCTCAAGAGGAACTCCGAGAATAGCCAACAGACTGCTTAAACGTGTAAGAGATTTTGCCGAGGTTATGGGCGACGGCGAAATAACCTCGGAAATAGCGTCTATTGCGCTCAACAGGCTGGAGATTGATTCTTTGGGGCTTGACAGTCTTGATAAGAGAATGCTTACAATGCTAATAAAAGGATATAACGGGGGTCCGGCGGGACTTGAAACGCTTGCGTCTGCAATCGGCGAGGAGGCCGTTACGCTTGAGGACGTGTGCGAGCCGTTTTTAATGCAGCTTGGATTTCTTGCCAGAACCCCTAGAGGCAGAGTTGCTACAAACCTGGCGTACGCCCATCTTGGGTTTGAAAAGGATCGGGACGATGATGAAAGCGGTCAGCTAAAATTATAAATTCTTAAGGAGATATATGACAAATGGGTAGACTATTCGGAACAGACGGAGCAAGAGGAGTTGCCATAACCGAGCTTACATGCGAAACTGCAATGAATATCGGAAGAGCAGCGGCTATAGTGCTTACAAAAAGAACGAAACACAAGCCGACTATTTTTATCGGTAAGGATACAAGAATTTCATCGGACGTATTGGAAGCGGCTCTGGCTTCCGGCATTTGCTCTGTCGGAGCTAACGTTCAGATACTGGGAGTAGTTCCCACACCTGCGGTAGCGGATCTCGTTCAGCAGAAAAAGGCTGACGCGGGCGTTATGATCTCGGCTTCTCACAATAGCTTTGAATTCAATGGAATAAAGCTGTTTTCCTCTGACGGCTATAAGCTTTCGGATGATATAGAGGAAGAAATAGAAGAGCTTATTCTTGATAAGCCGCAGGATATGAAGCTTGCGGCCGACGGTGAAGTCGGAAGAATAACTTATTACCGTGACGCCCAGTCCGACTACATAAGATATATTATGAAATGTATAAAGGGAAATTTGACCGGACTCAGAATTGCGCTTGACTGTGCGAACGGCAGCGCTTCTGCAACTGCAAAAAGGCTTTTTGAAGGACTTGGAGCGAGCGTATATGTAATAAACGCTTCTCCTAACGGCGTTAATATAAATGAGAACTGCGGTTCAACCCATATAAATAATTTGATGCAGTTTGTAATTGATAAAAAGTGTCATGCCGGTTTGGCGTTTGACGGAGACGCCGACAGATGTCTTGCGGTTGATGAAAAGGGCGAGCTTGTAGACGGCGACAAGCTTATTGCAATTTGCGCTAAGGCCTATAAAGAAAAGGGAAAGCTTAAAAAGGATACCGCCGTCGTGACTGTTATGAGCAATTTAGGATTTACCTATTTCGCCAGAAATAATGATATAAAAATGCAGACTACTAAAGTTGGAGACAGATATGTTCTTGAAAGAATGCTTGAGGGCGGATATAATCTGGGCGGAGAACAAAGCGGTCATATTATTTTCCTTGATGAAGCGAATACCGGCGACGGTCAGCTCTCAGGAGCAAAGGTGCTTGAAATACTTGCTGAATCGGGATTGAAGATGTCTGAGCTTGCTTCGGTTATGGAGCATTTTCCTCAGGTTATGATAAATGTAAAAATCAGTCCCCGTAACAGAGAGGTATGGAAGAACGACAGTCAGATAACCGATCTTATAGAAATGTATGAAAATGAGCTTGGCGACGGCGGAAGAATACTTGTAAGAGAAAGCGGTACAGAGCCGCTTATAAGGGTAATGCTTGAGGGGCGTGATTTTAAGCAAATCAACAGCTTTGCAGTAGCTATTGCCGATAAAATCAGGGAAAGAACAGGAAAATGAAAATCACGGTTATAAACGGTCAGAATCATAAGGGTTCAACCTATAACATGGGAAAGATACTTGCGGATAAGCTGTCGGACGATGTTACGGAAATTTTTCTGCCGCTCGATTTCGGCGAATTCTGCTGCGGATGTAATAATTGCTTTGGAAAAAGCGAAATGCTATGTCCTCACTACGAAAAGCTTAGGCCTATAACGGAGGCAATTGACAGGGCGGATGTTTTGATTTTCACCTCGCCTGTTTATGTTTATCACTGTACCGGCGCTATGAAATCATTTCTTGACCATTACGGCTGGAGATGGATGGTTCACCGTCCCGAGGAAAAAATGTTTTCAAAACAGGCGGCGATACTTTCAACTGCCGCCGGCGCCGGTATGAAATCCGCTAATAAGGATATAAAAGACAGTATGTTTTTCTGGGGCATAGGCAGAATCTATACCTATGGGGCCGCTGTTAAGGAGGTTTCATGGGAAAGAGTCAAGGAAAAGAAAAAGGGCGAAATAAATAAAAGTCTTGAAAAAATCGCCGAAAAGGTTAAATACAGAAACGGCAGGATTAAGCCCTCCGTAAAAACAAAAGCGCTTTTTTATTTTATGAGTAAGCTTCATAAAAAGGGATTTTTCCCTGTCGATGATGAATACTGGAAAGAAAAGGGCTGGTGCGGAAAGGTCCGGCCGTGGAAAAATAAACAGTAAAGGAATGCAGTATATGCGTATAGCGGATAACTGGACAGAATACCGGATTATTGATACCACATCTCAGGAAAAGCTTGAATCATGGAACGGTATTCTGCTTATTCGTCCCGATCCACAGATAATATGGAAAACTTCGCATAAATCCCCCTTGTGGGACAGGGCTCAGGGACATTATCACCGATCTTCGTCCGGAGGAGGAAAGTGGAGCTTTACCAAAAAACCGCCGGAATCATGGGAGATATCTTACGGGGAACTAAAATTCAACATAAAGCCGACCGGCTTCAAGCATACCGGACTTTTTCCTGAACAGGCGGTAAACTGGGACTTTATGATGGATAAGATAAAAAACGCCGGACGTCCCGTAAGCGTAATTAATCTGTTTGCTTATACAGGAGGGGCCACACTGGCCTGCGCAAAAGCCGGAGCCAGCGTTTGCCATGTCGACGCGTCCAAGGGAATGGTCAACTGGGCAAGAGAAAACGCTGCGCTTTCGGGACTTGCTGATAAGCCGATACGCTGGCTGGTGGACGACTGCGGAAAATTTATTGAAAGAGAAATCAGGCGGGGCAGAAAGTATGACGCGATTATAATGGATCCGCCAAGCTACGGCAGAGGGCCCGGCGGAGAGGTATGGAAGCTTGAGGACGGTATTTTTGATTTGGTAAAGCTTTGTGCGGGAGCTTTAAGCGATGATCCGTTGTTTTTTCTTATAAACAGTTATACGACCGGACTTTCGCCGTCAGTAATGGGATATATATTAGGTGAAACGGTATGCTCAAAATACGGCGGAGAAGTATCGTTTGATGAAATTGGTCTTCCGGTTGAAAAGAGCGGACTTTGTCTGCCCTGCGGTTCGACGGCTATATGGCAGAAAGGCTGAATATGGAGAATTTTGCTAAGGCTGAAAAGCTGGTATTCAGATACGGAGAGGAAGAATCTCCGGTTCTTGATAATATTGATCTGGTCTTTAAGGAGGGAGAGTTTACCGCAATTTTAGGTCACAACGGCTGCGGTAAATCTACCTTTGCCAAGCACCTGAACGCTATATTGCTTCCAAGTGGGGGAAGAGTATATATAGACGGAATAGACACTAAAGACGAAAGCCGTATTTTCGATGTCAGGCAAAAGGTTGGAATGGTGTTTCAGAATCCGGATAATCAGATAGTTGCAACCATCGTTGAGGAGGACGTTGCTTTTGCTCTGGAGAATTTAGGAGTTGAGCCGGCAGAAATACGCAGACGTGTAAACGAAGCTCTCAGGGCTGTAAATATGTATGAATACAGGCTTCATTCGCCTCATCAGCTTTCAGGCGGACAGAAGCAGAGAGTCGCTATTGCCGGAATAATAGCTATGCGACCTAAATGCATAGTAATGGACGAGCCGACGGCAATGCTGGATCCGGCCGGCAGGAAAGAGGTAATGGCAACTGTTAGAAGACTTAATGAGGATTACGGTATTACCATTATACTGATAACTCATTACATGGAGGAAGCGGCGCAGTGCCGCAGGGTAATCGTAATGGATAAAGGAAGGGTTTTACTGGACGATACGCCGAGAGAGGTTTTTTCAAAGGTGGAATTGATAAAGTCGGTAGGACTTGATGTTCCTCAGGTAACGGAGCTTGTATATGAGCTGAATCAATACGGACTGGAGCTTGACGGCCACATAATAACTGAAGATGAATGCGCCGATATGCTTATTAAGCTGATTTCATAAATATCTTCGGAATCTAAGAGGAGTTTTAATTTTGGCGATATTAAAAACAGAAAATCTGACTTATGTTTACAGTCAGGGAACGCCGTTTGAAAAAACGGCTGTGAATAATGTGAGTATTGAAATAGAAAAGGGAGAATTTACGGGGATTATCGGACATACAGGTTCAGGCAAGTCCACGCTTATTCAGCATTTCAACGGACTGCTTAAGCCCACGTCGGGCAGGATATATCTTGACGGTCAGGATATCTGGGAGGATAAATCAAAAATAAGACAGGTAAGATTTCGGGTTGGGCTGGTTTTTCAGTATCCGGAATATCAGATATTTGAGGAAACCGTTTATAAGGATATTGCGTTTGGACCGAAAAATATGAGGCTCAGCGAGCACGAAATAGACAGGCGCGTCAGACAAACCGCCGCCGCGGTAGGAATTTCGGAGGAGCTTCTCGGCAAATCTCCATTCGAACTGTCCGGCGGAGAGAAAAGACGTGTGGCTATAGCGGGAGTAATGGCTATGGAGCCGGAGGTACTTATACTGGACGAGCCTACCGCAGGTCTGGATCCTAAGGGCAGGGGCATTATTCTGGAGCAGATAAAGGAATATCACAGGAATATGGGCTGCACCGTTTTGCTGGTTTCTCACAGCATGGAGGATGTTGCCAGATATGCGTCTAAAATCCTTGTTATGAACAAATCGGAGATATTTTGCTACGGAAAAACCTCGGACGTATTTAAGCAGTCTGATGAAATAGAGAAAATAGGACTTTCTGTTCCTCAGATCACAAGAGTTTTTAATTTAATGAGAAAAAAGGGAATTGATATTGAAAATGACGTTTATACTGTCAAATACGCCAAGGAAAAAATACTTGAATATTTAAAAAGCGGAGGAAAGCTGTAATGATAAAGGATATTACATTAGGACAGTATTTTCCCGGAAGCAGCGTCGTGCATAATCTGGACGCCAGATTCAAGCTTGTTATTACGTTACTTTTTATTATAATGCTCTTTATCGGCGGCAACGCCATATGTCTTGAGGTCGGTACGGTTTTTACGGCAGCGGCGCTGCTGTGCTCTTCTATACCGTTTAAAATGATAGCTAAAAGCCTGAAGCCTATACTGCCGATACTGTTGTTTACGACGATTCTTAATTTATTTATGATTACCGGCGGTATACCGCTGTTTCAATGGAAGTTTATATCAATTACAGACGAGGCGGTAGAAACTTCGGTTTTTATGATAATAAGAATACTTCTCCTGATTGCGGGAACCTCCCTTCTGACATACACAACCTCTCCGGTATCGCTTACCGACGCTATTGAAAGACTTCTGAGTCCTCTTAAAAGATTTAAGCTTCCTGTTCATGAACTTGCAATGATGATGACCATTGCTCTTAGATTTATTCCGACATTGATTGAGGAAACGGATAAGATAATGTCTGCTCAGAAGGCGCGAGGCGCGGATATGGAGGGCGGCGGAATCAAGGAAAAGGTGAAGTCCGTTGTGCCTGTGATAGTGCCGTTGTTTGTATCGGCAGTGAGAAGAGCCGGAGAGCTTGCGACTGCCATGGAGTGCCGTTGTTACCGAGGCGGAGAGGGAAGAACCAGAATGAAGCAGTTAAAAAGCGGAATAGCCGATTATATTTCTCTGGCTATAACGTTGTTTTTTCTTGCCGTTGTAATATTTATTAATGTTATTGACTGAGAAAGGGCTGACATATGAATAAAGGAAAGCTAAAAACTGATCGAATAAAAAATAAAACGGGAAAACCAAATCCTCTGCTTTATAACAGAAAAGGCGAAACGAGGGTATTTCTTATTCTTTCGTTCATACTGCCTTTTTTAATAATTTGGATATTTTTTATACAAAGCGAGGTACATCCCTTCGGCGATAAGCAGATACTTGTAACAGATTTATGGCATCAGTATTATCCGTTTTTCAGGGTTGAGCATGAAAAGCTTCAGAGCTTTTCCTCTATGCTTTATTCATGGGATACGGGAATGGGAACGAATTTTATTTCCCTTTTGTCTTATTATGCGGCAAGTCCGCTGAATTTGCTTTCAGTATTTTTCCCTATCGAATATTCAAGGGAAGCGCTGACGCTGTTTTTAACTATAAAGATTGGCTGCGCCGGTCTTTTCTTTGCGGTATTTTTAAAGCACACATTCAATAAAAATGATATTTCAATAACCGCCTTTGCACTATGCTATGCTCTTTGCAGCTACATCATGGGATATTACTGGAACATAATATGGATAGACACAGTCGCTTTACTGCCGCTCGTCGTATTGGGAACTGTAAAGCTTTTTAAAGAAGGGAAATATAAGCTTTATGCTATATCCTTAGCTCTTTCGCTGTTATCAAGTTTTTATATCGGACTTTTTACCTGTATATTTACGGTTATGGTTTTCGGCGCGCTTGTAATAGCCGATTGGCACAGCTTCAGACATTCGCTTCGCAGGCTTGGACAGATTGCGGGAGCTACCGTTATAGGAATCGGTATGGGAGCAGCGGTATTACTGCCGGCGTTTCTGGGACTTCAGCTTACCAACAGTGTGGACAATAAATTTCCGGAAACTATAACGTTTTATGAAAACTGGCTTAAAATGATATCAAACGTTATCGGTTTTCATGAACCGACTGCAAAAGAGGGACTTCCTAATTTTTACTGCGGAATGTTTGCCGTGGTTCTTCTTGGAGTGTTTCTGCGTTCGTCCAAAATTAAAATACGGGAAAAAATAATAACGGTTGTATATCTTGCGTTTATTATTGTAAGCTGCAATATGAACGTTTTGAATTATATGTGGCACGGATTTCATTTTACTAATATGCTTCCGTATCGTTTCTCTTTTCTTTTATCATTTATCCTTCTTGCCACGGCATACAGAGCTTACATTGTGATGAGGGAAGAAGCGAATATATTTGATGTGATAGCAATGTCTGCAATGGCGTTTATTATTGCCGTTATATCCTACAGGGATCAATCTGAAAAGGCGTTGCTTTCAAGCGTGATCGTATGTTTTATATTCGTTGCCATAATGTTTGTCTATGAAAGAAAGCTCATTAACTCTAAGATTTTAAATTATGTTGTGTTCGCAGTATGTCTGGTGGAAATGGGCATTAATGCAAATACGGGAGTTAAGACGGTAACAGTAACCGGATACAGCAATTATCCGAGAAACAGCGAAAGCGTTTCGGACCTGATCGGCTCTGTAGAATCTGAAGATAACGGCTTTTACAGAATAGAAACCATGTCCAATTATACAATCAACGATCCGGCTCTTTACGGATATAAGGGCGTGTCCCAGTTTTCGTCAACAGCAAACGTCAACGTTACAAATATAATGAAGAGCCTGGGACTTCAGGCTTCGGCCGCAGGCAACAGGTATTATTACAATCAGAATACGGCTGTTATAAATATGTTTTTAAACCTTAAATATCTCATATCTCACGACAGCTATTCCGGCGACCTGACATATTTGGATCCGCTGGCTTCTAAAGACGGTGTTTCAATTTATGAAAACAATCGTTATCTTCCCATAGGCTTTGCGGCGGAAAGCAGTATCAGCGAATACAAGGGCGAATCATTTATCCAGTTTGATAATCAAAACGAATTATTCAGACTGGCAACCGGTATAGAAGAAGACGTTCTGACCAGAGTAGATATAAAGGACGTAGGGCACAAAGGGCTTAACGTTATCAAGTCGGGCTACGGAAATTACAGCTATCAGTACAGCGCTCCGGACGACGGAAGCGAGGATTGTTATCTTAAATTCAATTATACGGTTCCGGACGACGGTCCGCTTTATGTAACATTTGATTTCGGTGAAATAAAGAACGTAAGAATAAAGGTCGGAGATTCTGTTATGCGCACTCACAGCTCCGGAAAATATATGGATATTTTTGCGGCGGGAGACTTTAATGCGGGAGACGTCGTATCGTTTCAGGCTGACGCTAAGGATCAGAAAAACGGCAGCGGAACTATTTATGTGTATCAGATAAACAGCGATGTATTTGAAAGAGGATACCGGAAGCTTTTGAAAGGCGCTCTTAACGTTACCAAATATGACGATACTATTATTAAGGGAAATATAATTGCTGAGGACGACTGTCTAATGTATACTTCCATTCCGTATGACGGCGGCTGGAAGGCTTATGTTGACGGCAAGGAGACGGAAGTTCAGTCAATTAAAAATGCATTTGTATGTGTTCCTATGTCGGCGGGGGAACATACTGTTGAATTGAGATACTGTCCTCCGGGTTTTGTTGTAGGCGCAGTGATTTCAATTTTGTCAGTAGCTACGCTTGTACTGCTTTGGATTTTTGTGCCTAAGGTTAAAAAGAAAAGGTTTATGTCAGGAGAAGGAACGGCTGAAAATAAATGAGAAATCTCAAGGTTATGATGGCTTATAGGGGAACTGCGTATCATGGCTTTCAGAGACAGGATAATGCTCTGACTGTTCAGGAGGTTGTGGAACGGTATGTTTCCAAGGTTTTAAATCATAAATGTATTATAAACGGGTGCTCAAGAACGGACGCTGGAGTACATGCAAATAATTATTGCTTTTCGGTGCTGACGGAAAGCAATATACCGGCTAAAGGCTTTGTAAGGGGCGTAAATGGGGAACTTCCTGATGATATATCAATACTTTCATGCGAGGATGCGCCGCTTGATTTTCATGCAAGATTTTCATGCAGGGCCAAGGAATATATTTATCTTATTCACAACAGCGAAAGTAAAAATCCCTTTACTACCGATCTGGAGTATCATTACCGACGCCCATTTGACGCGGAGCTGGTGTCTTACGCGGCTAAAATCTTTGTCGGTACGCATGATTTCGCCGGCTTTTGCTCGAATTATGACGGAAAGCAGAACACAATCCGTACTATAGAGAAATTTGACATAGTAATTAATGGTGAATCGGTTAAAATGCTTGTAAAAGGCGACGGTTTTCTGTATAATATGATTAGGATTATCGTCGGTACTCTGCTTTCGGTAAACGAAGGCAAAATTAAGCCGGACGATATAGACGGAATTATCAAGTCAAGAAACCGTCTGCTTGCAGGCAAGACGGCACAGCCCCACGGGCTGTATCTCAACAGGGTGTTTTATTGAACTGAAAGGGACTTTAATGGACAGATACACAAGGGACGTTGACATTGTTCTTCTAAGAAAAAGAAAAAAAAGACGTCGGCAGCTCATTAAATTTACAGCTTTTATGTTTATCGTCGGAACTGCCGTAATGCTTTATTCGAAAAGAGATGTATGGTTCCCGAAGCTTGAGGGAATAGGAAGCAGGTTTCAGAGCGTAAAATCAAACGGAGAGCTTGCGGAGGGAAACTTCCCTCTTAGTATTTCCGGAGGCATTGATTATCAGACCGGAAACCTAAACGGATATCTTGCGATATTAAGCGACGCATATCTATACATATACAACGATAACGGCGAGCTTTATGAAGAAAGACAGCACGCTTATTCAAACGCTATGCTTCAGACTGCCGGAAAAAAAGCGATGGTATATGAAAGCGGAGGTAATCGTTTCAGAGTTGAAAGCAGGAGCAAAATAATATATTCCAAAAAGCTTGAGGACAATATAATTTTTGCCCGCCTGAGCGATGACGGAAGAGCCGCTGTTATAACAAGCTCGGAAACTTATATCTGCCGGCTGATAGTATACGATGAGTCTGGGGAGGAAATCTATACTCGAAACTGCGTTGAACGGGTAACTGATCTTGCGTTCAACGAAAAGGCGACCGGCTGTGTTCTTGCGACTGCCGACGCCGGCGGAGGTTATGTATATTCTAAAATAATTTCAGTTTCATTCGATTCCAAAAAGGATAACTGGGTATCTGAGCCGCTGGATACATTGTGTCTTAAGCTTTACGGAGGCGAAAGCGGTATACTGGTAATCGGAGATACTAAATACGCATATTATAATAGCAAGGGCGAAATGCAGAAGGAATATGAATATCCGGCCAAATTGATTGATTGGGATTACCAAAACGGTAAAACAGCATTGCTTTTTCAGAATGAGACTAAAAGACTAAGCTATATAACTACTGTTGACAGTGAAAATAAAGAACCGAATTATTCTGAATTTGAAAATAATAACGCGAAATGTATCCGTATTATAGACGGACATGTTTGCGTTCTCGGAAAGGACGGCATAACGCAGTATAATTTCAAGGGGGGGAGCGAAAAAAAGATAAGCTCCGAGGGCTCCTATGAGGAAATGATTTATATAGACGATTATATCTTCCTTTTGGGCTATGACAGAATTGACAGAATTGATTATAAGAGCTGAAGAATGAGGCGATAAAGAATGGGAACGAATTTCTGGTGGATATATGATATTGTTTCTGCCGCAGTCGTTATACTGAGTATATGCGCCTGCGCTAAAAGGGGATTTTCTAAAATACTGATAATGATAATCGGGTGCGTTGTTTCAATATGGCTGGCCGCTGTTATCAGCAGCAGGTGCTCGGATTTTATCTATGATAAATTTATTAAAAAGACGAGCACGGAGGCTGTCGGGGACGCTATCGAAAGATACGATCCGGCACAGTCTGTAAGAGAAGCTATAGAGGATCAGGGGTACGGGGCAGTTCTTGAGGACAGCCGTGTCAGAAAAATACTCGAGTCAGAAGATTCTATAGAAATGCTCTATGAGTATACCAATCAGGCAGCCGGAACAGTCGTAGATACTCCGGATAACTTTGCCGATACATTGACAGCCGGATTTACAGAGCTTTTTGCAAAACAGTTAGGCGGCAAGCTTCCCCCGTATGTTACCCATGAGCTGATAAAAAGAATTTCCGGAAATAACGAGCTGTTTGTTAAAACTACCGAGATGATACTTAAAAATCCCGACAGCGTTCCTTCATATATAGAAGAAAACTATATAAGAAAACCGGCTTTGAAGCTTGTCAAGGCGTTTGTATTCCTTATCAGCTATCTTATTTTAATGACCGTTATAAGAGTTGTTATTAACAGGACGTTCAGATTCGGCTTGCTCAACGGCTATGACAGACTTGACAGATTTGCCGGAGGATTGCTGGGAGTCGTTTATGCGGCGGCTGTGCTGGTAGTTATAGCCGTGGCTGTTAAGATAATGATAAATGTAGCTGAAAGCGACGGCTCATTTTTAAGCTATGAAACCGTTGAAAAGACAAAGTTCTTTAAATATATATTTAACCGGATTCAGTAGTATGACCTGATAAAAGCTATACCTGAAGCGACAGAATAAAACAGAAAGGAGCATCGCCTTTTTAGGCGTGGTGTGAAGATTATGGTATTATGCAGCAGATGCAAAAAACGTCCTGCGGTTGTTTTTATTACATCAATGCACGGAAGTGAAAAGAAAAATGAGGGACTATGTATGCTTTGTGCAAAGGAAATGAATATACCGCAGGTATCCGAATATATGGAGCAGATGGGAATTACCGACGACGATATAGAGCAGATGTCCGATCAGATGATGGAGCTTATGGACGGCGACGGTTTTGAAATGGGCGGAGCCGGCACGCTGCCTCCGTACATACAGAATCTACTCAACGGGCAGTTAGGGGATATTAAAAAGAACGAATCAGGAGATTCAAATCCTCCCGCTGCAAGGAAATCTAAGCAGGGTTCCGCCAAAGCGGAGGATACAAAGAAGAAGAAAAAAAAGGAGCTTAAATTTCTTGATAATTACTGTACGAATTTAAGCAAAAAGGCTGAGGACGGGGAGCTTGACAATATTGTCGGACGAGATAAGGAAATTGCAAGAGTTATTCAGATTCTTTCCCGCCGTCAGAAAAATAATCCATGCCTTATAGGTGAACCGGGCGTCGGAAAAACGGCTATTGCCGAAGGTATTGCTCAGAAGATTGCCGAAGGAAACGTTCCGTTTAACCTTGCCGATAAGAAAATATACCTTCTGGATCTGACCGCGCTTGTTGCCGGAACACAGTTCAGGGGGCAGTTTGAGAGCAGAGTAAAGGGACTTGTAAACGAAGTGAAATCCGAGGGCAACATTATACTGTTTATTGACGAGGTTCATAATCTCATAGGAACGGGCGATTCGGAGGGATCTATGAATGCCGCTAATATATTAAAGCCGGCTTTATCTCGCGGAGAGGTTCAGGTTATAGGAGCTACGACCTTCAGCGAGTATCGGAAATATATTGAAAAGGACAGCGCTCTTGAAAGACGATTCCAGCCGGTGACCGTTAACGAGCCTACAATAGAAGAAACTGTCGAGGTCTTAAAGGGTATAAAAAAATACTACGAGGCTTATCATAGGGTAAAAATAAACGACGAGCTGATAAGGGAATGCGCCGTGTTATCTGAAAGATATATACAGGATAGGTTTCTGCCGGACAAGGCTATAGATCTGCTTGACGAAGCCTGTGCATGCACATGTATCAGAACTCCGGAGCTTGCTGAATATGATGAAAAAACTAAGAAGCTTAAGGTTCTTGAGGATATGGAAAAATCCATAGAGGAGCAGAGTGAGCCTAATTATGAAGCTCTTGCAGAGGTCAAGGGAGACATTATCAGAGTGAAAAATGAATTAAGCGAGCTGGAAAAGGTTGTATCTGCTGTTCAGGTGAGTGAAAACGATATTGCCAAGGTTATTGAACTGTGGACGGGTATACCTTCTAATAAGATTGCTGAAACCGAATTTTCCAAAATGTTACGTCTTGAAGAAAAACTTAAAGAACACATTGTAGGACAGGACGAGGCGGTGCACCTGCTGTCAGAATCAATAAAGCGTACAAGAGTTCAGCTTTCCAAGCGCAGACGTCCGGCTTCGTTTATTTTTGTCGGCCCTACCGGCGTAGGAAAGACAGAGCTTGTAAAAGCGCTTTCTACAGAGATGTTTGATTCGACCGAGCCGTTGATTCGTCTTGACATGACAGAATATATGGAAAAGCATTCTGTAGCCAGAATGATCGGATCACCTCCGGGATATGTTGGCTACGACGAGGCAGGACAGCTTACTGAAAAGGTTCGCAGACATCCTTATTCCGTCGTGTTATTTGACGAAATAGAAAAGGCTCATCCTGATATAATGAATATCCTGCTTCAGATACTTGATGAAGGAAAGATAAACGACGCGCAGGGAAGAACAGTTAATTTTGAGAATACAATTATAGCTATGACGTCAAATGCAGGTTCAACCGATAAATCAACCGGAGTCGGATTTAATAAATCTGCGGAGGATATATCAAAGGAGAAGGCGATGAAATCGCTGAGAGAATTTTTACGACCGGAATTTCTGAGCCGTATTGACGAGGTTATAGTATTCAAGCCGCTTGTCAAGGAGGATTTTGAAAGAATTGCGGCGCTGATGCTGGACGAAATGAAAGAACCTCTTTCTGAAAAGGGGATTATTCTTAAATACGATAACGACGCTCTTAAGGCTGTTGCTGAAAAATCGTTTGGAAAGGTTTACGGTGCGAGAGATATTCGCAGGGTAATAAGAAAGGAAATAGAGGAGAAAATCGCCGACATAATTATTGACAGAAACGGTAAGGTTGCGGGAATAGGAATCACGTCTGAAAACGGAGAAATCAAGGTTGATTATATGTGATTTCCTTTTAAACGGAAAAAATCACATAATTTCATGCTTATTGTCTTGATTTTTTATTGAAAATGATGTATAATAAGATAACTGATTAACTTGGACGGGAGAAAAAATATGGTAAGTAACATTATAGAGGAAGTAAAAAAAGGCCTTACCGGCGATCCTCTGAAGGATATACAGTATCTTCAGGAGCAGGCTGCTAAATATAAGGATAGTCCTGATTCGGCGGAAATTTTGAAAATATTGAGCGATATGTCCTTTGAGCTGCTGCCTGACGAAAGTAAAGCACATCTCAAAAACGCAATGTTTATAGAGGAAAAGCGCATTGATCAGGTTTATAATGAAATTAACGGTCTTGTGAAGGATAATAAGCTTGAAGACGCTGAAAAGCTTTTTTCGGAGATTGAAAAAAAGGCGGATAAATATTTCAGTGAAACTGAGGCAAGCAAAAAGTTTTCGTTCAGAAACAGGCTTGACGAATATATTTATACTCATATATACAAACCGAATAAAAAGTATGAGAGAACTCCTTTTGACTTCTGTCAGTATTTTTCATCATATGGTTATCTGCTTGTTGAGCAGCATAAGCCTCAGGAGGCGGTTGATAAGCTTGAAAAGGCTATAAGGTATAATCCTGTTAATGTTGAACCGAGATTTGAGCTTGCGGAGGCTTTTAAGCTCATGCATGAGCCGCAGCAGCTTTTTGCCTGTGTTAGGGATACGCTTGAAATTTCTACTACGCCTTATCATATTGCTCGCTGTTATACGAATTTAGGATATTATTGTATTGAAATCAAGGATTATGACAGCGCAGTATGTTTTTATTATGAAAGCTTAATATATGCTCAGAATGAAGCTGTAAACGGAGAGCTACAGCATATAAGAGCGATAACCGGGAAACAGGTTGTTCCTCCTACAAGAGAAGAAGTTCTTTCGGCGTTCGAAAAATATAAGATAAGGAACGGTCCGAATCCTGAGGTAGTTAACATCGCATACTCTTTGGGAAGCTATTGTATGGAGCATAATGCGCCTCCGCAGGAAACGCTGTTTTATATGCAGATCGTATATAACCTTACAAACAGTAACGAGGTCAAGGAAATTATAGAAAAATTAAACGCGCAGTTGGCTGCTCAAAGAGCCAGAAATAATTAAATTAAAAGGGACATGTTCAAAAAACATGTCCCTTATTTTAAAAGCTGTTCTCTCATAAACTGTAGAAGCTTTTTTTCACGTCTTGAAACCTGTACCTGAGTCATGGAGAGTTTTTTGGCGGTAGCGGATTGTGTGCAGCCCTTATAATATCTCATATAAATAAGCTCTCTGTCTTTTTCCTCCATAAGCTCTAAAATCTGACGAAGAGCAAGCATATCGCCGATTTCTGTGTCAGGCGCAGGTACGGCTATATCTATCTGACTTCCGCTTTCATCTGAGTTATCAGTGAGAGAAACCGGCGGAAGACTTACAGATAATGCTTCTGCAATTGTGCATTCGTCTGCGTCAAGCTGACTGCTTAGCTCGCTTAGCGTAGGCTCTCTTCCCAATTTTTTGGACATTTCTTCTCTGGCTCTTACTGTTTTAAGCGAAAGCTCCTTTAAACTCCGGCTTACTTTAACTGTGCCGCCGTCTCTGAATAGTCTTTTTATTTCGCCGAGTATTACAGGTACTGCATAGGTTGAAAATTTTACGCCTCTTTCGCTGTCGAAGGCTTCAACCGCCTTTAAAAGACCTATACAGCCTGCGGAATAAAGATCGTCGTATTCAATACCACGGCCTCTGAAACGGTTTGCGCACAGGTGAACAAGACCGAGGTTTTCTTCGGCAATGGGTTTATTCACTTTTAACTCCAAGCTTTTTTCTCATAGTTATTACAGTGCCTTTGCCAACTGTACTGCGAACGGTCAGCTTATCCATAAAGCTTTCCATAACAGCAAAGCCTAATCCGGCTCTTTCTTCAAACGGAGCGGTTGTGTAAAGAGGTTCCATAGCCTTTTTTATGTCCGGAATGCCGCAGCCTTTATCTTTGATTCTTATGTAAAGTTCATTATCGGAGAGTATTTTTCCGGTAATTTCAATAATTCCTTCAGTGTCCCTGTAAGCATGTACTATACAGTTGGTTACCGCTTCTGAAACGGCGGTCCGTATGTCCGCTATATCCTCAATCCCCGGATCCATAAGCGCTGCAAAGGCGCAGACCGCCGTTCTTGCAAAACCTTCATTCTGGGATTTGCTGACAAAACTTATTTTCATTTCATTTTCAGTATTCATTTTTATTTATATTCCCTCCTGTCCGCTGCTGATTGACGCTAAGCGGTCGATTCCTGAAAGGCGCATTACCTTTCTTATATGATTGGGCGGATTTCTGACGGTAACTTTACCGTTAAGCTCCTGCATAAGCTTATATCTTCCCATAACCAGTCCGATTCCTGAGCTGTCCATAAATCCTACGTCGGAGAAGTCGAGTATAAGTTCCTGAGGCTGATTTTCTCTGAGAGCAAAATCTATTTCCATTCTGAGATTTTTGGCGTTGTGATGATCTATTTCACCGGACAATACGGCAACCGTCCTGCTTTCTTCTTCGATTATTTTTACAGACATTTTTATCCTCCCTAAAGAAATTTTTAGATTCGGTTATATTTTTCCTGTTGGTAAAATATTATTTTTATATACAGTGTATTTATTTTTCTAATAACAGTTTAATATATTTTATGTGAGCTTTTTTGTCAGATTCAGTTGCCTGAAGAAATTAATTTTTATGTTCTGAAAACGTTTAATAATTATGTTAATGGGATATACATAATTAAATAGTATAAACAATTATAAATTGCTCTATCCTTAACAGTTTTGTTGATAATTATTTGTATGAAAGGTAGAAAATGAAAAAAACAGTTGACTATTAAACGTTTTAGTGTTATCATATAAACATAAGGAAGATCTTTCCGATTTAAAATTTAATATTTGGCAAACTTATTGAAAAGTAAGGACGCAAAGCTAAGGGTCTAAGCCGTCTAAAAACGGTATGACAGCCGGTTGCTAACACTTGTAGTTTACATTTGTTATTTTAATTGAGTTTATAGCTGCGTCTTTTTGTATGAAAAGACGCAGCTTTTTATTTTATTAAAATAACGAGTGTATCCGGCCGTAATATGAAGGAGTGTTATTTTATTTATGAAAACAGTGGTAAATTCTAAAAGGATAGTTGCAGTTTTATCTGCTTTAGTAATGATATTAATGATTTTTTCTAATGCTTCAGCAGAAACTTATACTTACCGAACGCTGACATATTTAGCGGGAGATGTAGACAATCTTGTAGGAGCATCTGAGGTAAGCTTTCAGAAAATAATAAATACAACCTTTGACGCGGCTGCGTCGTCAAGGTTTTCAAGAAACGGTTATCATCTTAAATCATGGTATGTACCGTCAACAGGGGAGACGGTAGGAACCGGCTCGCAATATACTATGCCTGATCACGACATTACCTTTGTGGCAAACTGGGTTCCGGAAACATATAAAATTACTTTTACAGGTAAAGGCGGAAAAACCGATGAGGGAAGCGCTAATATTTATATTGACGCCGAATACGGAACGACTATGATTCTTCCTGAAAATCCTTTTACTTACAGCGGTTATCAGTTTAAAGGCTGGCAATATGACGGAGTAACTTATAACGCCGGAGATGAATTTGAAATACCTGCGATACTTTCCGGAGCAAAAATTGTAATATCCGCAGTATGGTCGAAGTCCTCAAATATAGTAACCACAGCGCCTGTAACAACAGTGACAACTCAGACGACAACAGTTATAACCTCTGCTGAAACTGAAGCTACGGCTTCTGCGCCGATAATTACGTCGACAGCTACGGATGTTTCAGTAACTGAAAGTTTGCCGGTTTCTTCAGAAACTGCAACTGTTACTGATGTAAATAGTACAGGCAGTACATTAATTAAAAAATATGAGCTGAATGCGGAGCTTGATTTTAATGACAGTGATAAAAAAATGTATTATATCCAGATGGATGAAATTGCAGAAGAGGGAACGATTGAAAAGCTTGAAATCAATTTATCGTCTAAAAACGGCAATATAAATAATTTCATTGCGGGTATCGGTACTGTGGTAGACGGATCGTGGTATCAGATAGATTATAATGAAAATATTCAGTCGCAGAATTATACTATAAATTTTGCGGATCCTGATATATGCGGTAAAATTAACGGCGGCAGCATACAGGTTGGATATTGGTGGGGCAATACCGCTCCTCTTTATATTGATTCATTAACAGTCACATATAAAACAGAGTCAGCGGTTACAACAGCTCCTCCGGTAACGACAATGTCTGAAGCGGCTTCGGATGAAAATATAGTATCAACCGCAGAGACAACGACGTCTTGTATTGAAACGACAACAGTACCAGAGAATTTGATTACAGTTACTACATCTTTAATGACTTCTGAACCTGTGACGACGGTTACGACCGCTGAACAAACTACTACGGTCACAACTCTTAAGAACTCTCAATATTCTAAAATTGTTTCTTTTAATACAGAAATAGAAAATAACAGTACGATTACTATAAACGCCGGCGATCTGCTTTCTGTTAATCAGATAGTTGAAAGTATTCAATTGAATTTTACGTCGGACGGACGTAAAATAAATAACTATACAATTAGTGTTGGTATATCGAGGAATGACAATGGATGGGAACAAATTGATTTTCAAGATAACTGCGATTGCAGCCAATTAATTATAGGCGTTGAAATATCTGAAGAAATTCAGAAAATGATAACTGAGGACGGCTGTTTTAATATCAGCTATTGGTGGGGCGATAACGAAAATTTAGTTCTTGAATCCGTTAGAGTTAATTATAGAATTGACAGCGGCGACTATAATAAGGACGGAAAAGTAACGCTTGAAGACGCCGAAGCGCTGAGAAAATATATGGTAGGTATTAAAACATCAGGATTTGAAATAGATAATCAATCGGCAGATTTAAATGGCGACGGAAAAGTTAATGTATTTGATTATATGTATCTTGCAAGATTATTAGCTTAAATAAGCTATCGTCTTAATCTCCTTTCAAAAAAATTATCCGTATCTTATGATACGGATAATTTTTTTATGAATTGATTATTTCTTCGATTTTAATTAGCTCGTCTGAGGTGAACGAAGTTTTGAAAGCGGATTCAGCATTTTCTGCAATCTGTTCAGGCCGGCTTGCTCCTATAAGAACTGTTGTAATCTTTCCGTCACGAAGAACCCATGAAAGAGCCATCTGGGAAAGCTTTTGTCCTCTTGACGAAGCTATTTCATTGAGCTTATGCAGCTTATCAATAGTTTTTTTGTCCGGAGTATTATTCATCCAAGAACGTTTTGATGCCGCTAAAGAGGAACCGATATATTTATCGGTAAGCAAGCCCTGTGCCAGAGGTGAGAATACTGCAAGACCAAGACCGTTTTCATCAGCGTAATTTTTAAGACCGTCAGTTTCTATCCATCTGTTAAACATAGAATATGAAGGTTGATTTATAATGAATGGGGTTTTAAGCTCGTTGAATATTTTCTGTATTTCAGCAGTCTGAACAGAGTTATAATTTGATATGCCTACATACATTGCTTTTCCCTGCCTTACAGCATGATCCAACGCCAGAGCAGTTTCCTCAAGAGGCGTTTCGGGATCAAAGACATGGTGATAGAATATATCGACATAATCAAGTTCCATTCTTTTAAGCGACTGATCTAATGAGGAAATAAGATATTTTCTTGAACCGTGTTTAGCGCCGTAGGGACCGGGCCACATATCGTATCCGGCTTTAGTTGAAATACAGAGTTCATCACGATATACTTTTAAGTCTCTTTTTAATATCTTGCCGAAGTTCTCTTCCGCTGATCCGTTATACGGATTACCGTAATTATTTGCGAGATCAAAATGATTGATTCCAAGATTAAATGCCGTGCGGCACATATTTTCCATATTTTCAAAATTATCGCTGTAGCTGAAGTTCTGCCAAAGACCTAATGAAACAGAAGGCAGTTTCAAGCCCCACTTTCCTACTTTATTATATGGCATTTTATCATATCTCTTATCATCTGCAACAAACATAAAAATTCTCCTTAAATATAAATTATGCCGAAAAGATTATTATTTTCGGCTATTTTCATATTATCACAATTTTTTTAATACGTCAAGTAACAAAAACATGAGTTATGTCATAAAATATAAATGTACAATAAATTTGTACGAATAAGACAAGGGGGTATTATATTGGATTTCAGTATGTTTGAAAATATGAGCTTCAGGCCGGAAATGAGACAATCTGTAAGCCATATGACGACGCAGAATAACATGACGAGAAGCCGCTTTCCGGAAGATACTCCGGTAGGAATGGCTTATGTTCCGTTTCAGCAATGGTCTGAGCCATATGATGAAGCAACGGCATTTTCTGCGGGAACAATTTTTCCTGAATTGAATCTTCCTTTTGAACCCGAAGGAGGCTGTAATGGACAAAGATAAACTGTTCAGAGCAATTCAGATGTATGGATTTGCTATTGATGAAATAAAGCTTTATTTGGATACTCACCCTAATTGCCGAAACGCTCTTGATTTTTATCATAGGTATAATGATTTAAGACGCGAGGCAGAAGAGGAATATATCAGACTATATGGACCTCTAACGGCAAACCAGGTGAAAAGCCGAGATAACTGGACATGGACGCACGAGCCTTGGCCATGGGAAAGGAGCGCTAACTGATGTGGCAATATGAGAAAAAATTGCAGTATCCTGTTAATATTAAGAATTCCAATCCTAAGCTGGCAAAATTTATAATAAGTCAGCTTGGCGGTCTAAATTGTAAAAGGAGATAATAAGCGAATTAGACCTGGTATAAAATTTCAATCGATTGTGTTTTCTTTGCATAAACAATCTGGCGGACGAAGCTGCGGAGCGTTATATTTTTAAGGCTCTCACTGCAATTAGGATCTTCGAGTATATCGAGGCTTTGACGTATTGTCGCACTTAATTTTTTGTGCATATCTTCCTTAGTAATTACTGAGCTTTTTTTATTTTTATCAAGCTCTTCAATCGCCTTAAGTATTTTTTCTTTGTTGGAACAGTACTCCTCAAGAGTATCAATTCCCGCGGCATAGGCTTCTTTTATTCGTTCCAGCTTCTTTTTCTCTTTTTCAATCAACATCGGGGTGATATCTGATCCCTTTTGTTCTTCGGCAGATTTTATATTATATATGTTAAAATTTTGAGTTTCGAGGTCACTCTTTAAAGCGTTTATCACCGATGCGTTAAGTTTGCTCAAGCTTGCGCTGTGCGATACCTCACACGTGCCTTTGGAGTACCTGTTACATTGAACTCTGTCGTTTAACGCATAGACAAGAGCGCCGCCGCAATTACTGCATTTTAAAAAGCCTTTAAGCATAAATTCATTGGAAGATTGCCTTGAATGCTTTGGAAACAGCTTTTTCTTCTCGAGAATCATTTCCTGAACCTTATCAAAAATTTCTTGTTCGATAATCGGCTCGTGCTTTCCTTGGGTTATTATAGTAGCTTCATTTTTGTAGTCTCTTGTCTTACTCTTGACGGGAGTCCATGTAAGCTTTCCGGTATACACCACATTTCGAAGTACGTATTCAACCCCTCTGTTTTCCCACTTGTTCCCGTATTTTGTTCTGATACCCATTGTATTAAGCTCTTTAGCAATTTCAAGGCAACCCCGCCCACTCAGATATTTATTAAAAATCATTTTAACAATGGGGGCAGTTTCAGGATTCGGCACAAAAACATTGTCCTTAACGTCATAGCCAAAAGGGGGAGTACTTACAACCTCGCCTCTTTGAGCTTTTTCAGTCATTCCCCGGCGTACCTCTTCCGCCAGATTAATGCTGTAATACTCGTCCATTGCTTCTATAAGAGCTTCAATGAGGATAGATGTTTTGTCTTCACCGAGCTGTTCTGAGATGGAAATAACCTCAATTCCGCACTGCTTTCTAAGCATGGATTTATAAACTATACTGTCTTCGCGGTTACGTGCAAAACGGCTGAATTTCCAAAGCAGGATAACGTCAAATTGTTTTGGCTTTATTTTTGCAGTACCAATCATTTTCATAAACTCGGGACGTTTAGCGGCTTTTCTCCCGCTTATTCCTTCGTCTACAAAAATAAATTCCTCCGGCAAAATCATATCATTTTTACGGGCGTAGTCTCTTATGGCCTTAAGCTGACTATCCGGGGAGTATTCAACCTGATCTTCTGTGGACACTCGAATATATGCCGCCGCTGTTTTCATTTTTTCCTCCCATTATAATTTTTATGCACAGGTATTTTAGTTTAAACATTTTTTTCAACAGCCTTTTTTGCTAATAAAACGTTGCTTTTTGTAATCTTTTTGTAATCATTATGACACTAATATGTCAGATTTTGCGATCTGTGACATTACTATTGCAATCCTGAAATTCATGAGTATAATAAAAAATGTAATCATGATTCGACAATAAATCGAAAGGAGTGCAACGATTAATCTTCAGTATCGATCCCCAGCAGTTTATCTACTGCCGATTGCATTTCCGGGTGGCTTCGGTAAGAATCAACGAGTTTTTTTTCTTTTATATTAAAATTGGATTCTAATTCATTGTTAAGTAAATTGTTTTTTCTTGAATCACTTCTACCGATAAGATAATCAATAGAGACCTCAAAATAGTTTGCTAGTGATATAAGCATTTCAGAATTAGGCTCCCTCAATTCCTTTTCATAGTTAACATAAGTTGTATAAGGGATTTTTAAAGCGTCAGCAACTTCCCTCATATTCATTTGCTTTTCTTCCCTAAGCATTTTAATCCTATTCATATATTCGTACCACCCTTCTTAATTTGATTATACACAAATTGAGTAAGTGTGTCAATAGGATGTTTTCTAATTGGGTAAATAATACAAATTAATAGTATTCGTTTTGGGTATTATGCATATTGACAACTGCCCGAAATGAGTATAAACTATAAATATACCCGAAACGAGTAGACCAAGGAGGTGATTTTATGTATCCTAACATTGAGGCTGAAAGAGCAAGAAATGGCTTGACAATAACTCAGCTTGCAAGTCTTCTGGGGGTAAGCAGAAAATCATATTACAACTGGAGGATAAAAGGCAAAATCCCCCAGAATAAGCTTTTAAAAATGGCGGATATTTTTGGAGTGCCCGTTGACTATTTGTTAGTTCAAAAAGAATCAAAGTCCGCATAGCGGCAGAAAGGAAAAATTGAAATGAATGAAATTGTAATTAACAACC
>UPZA01000017.1 GCA_900538575.1 uncultured Ruminococcus sp. | reverse complement strand
AATTTTCCGACTTCGCTCTCTCTCGTTCGACAGCTTTATTATTATATCACCTCCTCTCTCTTTTGTCAATGGGTTTGGAAAGGTTTCCATTTTTATAACAATTTTTTCAGCTTTTTTATCTCTATTTATAGCGTATTATACAAAATAACTGCTGCTTAACGCATATCTCTAAAATTATTTATCTTAGTCTTTATCATAATGAAATTTTTTAATAAAATTTCGTTTCTTTTAACAAATTGTTCTTTTATAACAATGTAATTCCTTTTTTCAAAGAAAGGCTTTGCTGTTACCGAAGCATGAACCCGTATAATATTGCCTTCCGAATGGCTTTCCAGTTCATCGCATATTGCGGTCGCAATTCCCCTATTTTGAAAATCCCTATGCACATAGAGCCTGTCCAAATAACCGCTTTCATCAATATCTCCGAATCCAGTTATGGTATTATTTTCTGACGCGACAACGCAATAATTCTCAATCAAAGAATTATTCCATTTCTCGCGGTCGTAGTCAAACGGGGCCCAAGCGTCCGCCTGAGCCCTTGTATAATCCTTTAGATTAACTGAATGAACCGTTTCATAAAATAGCCGGTATATTTCCGAAAGATCTCCCGTATTGTATTCTCTTATGACCATGATTATCCCATCAGCTTAACCATAACCGCCTTCTGTGCATGCAGACGGTTTTCAGCCTCTTCAAAAATCTCGTTCGCATGTTCCTCAAACACCTTTGAGGTGATTTCCTCCTCGCGGTGCGCAGGCAGGCAGTGCATAACAAGAGCGTCCGACTTTGCGAGAGCCATAATGCTGTCGTTAATCTGATATCCGGCAAACGCTTTGCGGCGCGCCTCGGCTTCAGCCTCCTGTCCCATTGACGCCCATACGTCGGTTAATAAAATATCCGCGTCCTTTGCCGCCTCCTTCGGATCGTCTGTAATCTTAAAGCAGTCGAATCCCTCTGCAAAATCCATAACTTCCTTTGCAGGACGATAGTCCGCAGGAGTCGCGGCAGAAACGCTCATTCCCACCTTAAGTCCCCCTACAATAAGAGAATTTGCCATATTGTTTCCGTCGCCGATATAGCACATTTTCAGACCGTCAAAGCTGCCCTTATATTCTCTGATAGTCATAAGATCGGCAAGAACCTGACAGGGATGAGAAAAATCCGTTAGTCCGTTTATTATCGGAATATCGCCGTATTGCGCCAGATCCTCTACCTCCTTCTGATCAAAGGTACGGATCATAATTCCGTCTATATAACGCGAAAGCACACGCGCCGTATCCTGAACAGGCTCTCCCCTGCCTATCTGAAGCTCGCTTGACGATAAAAACAGCGGATATCCGCCAAGCTGATACATTCCGGTTTCAAACGACACTCGCGTACGCGTAGAAGCCTTCTGAAAAATCATTCCCAAGGATTTTCCTTTAAGATGCGGGTGGGGTATACCGTGCTTCAGCTCATATTTAAGCTGGTCTGCAAGATTAAGTATGTCTGTTATCTCCTCCTTAGAGAGGTCAAGCATTTTTAATAAATGTTTCATTTAATTCATTCCTTTCCGGTTTTATACTAAGTTTAACCCCTGTTCATTTTACCGAAAGCAATATCAATGCAAACGGCAATCAGAGGAATATAATCATCAAAAGAATTTTCCGATATTTCAATTATATATCTGAAATCCTTTTTTTCTGTTTCAGAGAACACTGCTCCAATCTGGTTTTCACCGTCCATAATCTTGAATTCCCGCCTGTCGTTACTTCGCACGTCCAGAAATATATTATCCCCTCTTAATTCAAATCCCGGCTCCAAAAACATTGACGTACATTCCGCGGTCAAAATCTCCTTATCATTGAGAAACATTTTAAACGACGGCTTTTTCTGCTTTTTATCATAAGTCATATAATAAAGCTTATATCCGCTGGAATCAAGAAGATGTATTTTTCCGTTCATACCTTGTTTTATGCGATAAATTACACGCTCCTTTGAGTCTATAACGTCAAATTTGCCGCCCTTCGGGATTATGTTCAGTTTAACCATAAAAAGCTCAGCCCTCCAGAATATTTTTGAGTATCTCCATTCCCTTATCAATTTCTCCATAGGTTATATTAAGCGGAGGAAGAAGTCTGATCTTATCCTTGGCGGTCAGTACAAGCAGACCGTTTTCAAGGGCTTCTGCCGCAATATCGGAAGCGGACTTGGTTTTAAGGCTGATACCGATCATCAGTCCCGTTCCGGTAACGCTTTCCACCTCGTCAAGCCCCTCCAGCTTTTCCTTAAAGTATTTTCCCTTAGCTCTTACCTCGTCAAGAAATCCCGGAGAAGTTATCCTGTCAATAACCGCACTGCCGCCGGCACAGGCAATCGGATTTCCTCCGAAGGTTGAGCCGTGAGTTCCTTTCGTGAGAACCCGAGAGAGTCTTTCGGACGCAAGGCACGCGCCTATAGGTATTCCTCCCGCAAGTCCCTTTGCAAGAGTTGTTATATCAGGCTTTACTCCGTAATTTTCCGAGGCTAAAAAGCTGCCAGTTCTGCCTGTTCCGGTCTGAACCTCATCGGCGATAACAAGAATATCTTTTTTTGCGCATATATCGAATACAAAATTAACGAATTCCCTTTCAAGAGGTATAACGCCGCCCTCCCCCTGAACAAATTCCAGCATAACGGCGCAGGCGCCGTCAAGCTTTGATTCAAGATCGGTCATATCGTTTGCCTTGGCATAAATAAAGCCCTCCGGAAATGGGAAAAAGTAATTGTGAAAAATCTCCTGTCCCGTAGCGGCGAGAGTGCACAGAGTTCTCCCGTGAAAGGAATTCACCAGCGTAACTATATTGTGCCGTCCCCTGCCGTATTTGTCAAAGCTGTATTTTCTTGCAAGCTTAATAGCGCATTCGTTCGCCTCAGCGCCCGAATTTCCGAAAAACACCTTCGAATATCCGGCTGTCTTACACAGCTTTTCAGCAAAATCAGCCTGAACCTTTGTATAATAGTAATTGGACGTGTGCTGAATTGACCTTACCTGAGCGCAGACCGCGTCCGCCCAACTACTGTCGCAGAAGCCGAGGGAATTTGTACCGATACCGCTGCCGAAATCGATATATTCTTTCCCGTTTTCATCAACACAGCTTCTTTCATTTCCTTTTTCAAGCGCTACTCCGAATCTGCCGTATGTATTCATAACATAATTGTCGAATTTTTCAATAGTATTCATTAAAAATCATTCCTTTCATCCGCCGTATCTCCAAAGGATAACCGCATTGGCAAGAATCATAAATATTCCGCAGGCTATAATAAGCTTTTCCGCAGTCTTACCGCTTTCGGCCGGAACAAAACGGCGGCGGTCACGGCGGCTGATTCTTATTTTTATTCTGCCGCCCTTTTTAAAGTCCATAACTCCCTCGGTAAAAAACCTTGAAGATATTCCGCTGTAATCCCTTCCGTCAACAGAGTATTTGACTACCGGGGCCTCAAGAGTAACCGTCACCTTTGAATATCTTTTCCGCCTTTTTGCAATATCCGTTATTATTCCGTCTGTATGAATTGCGACCTTTTTGCGGTACAGAGCGATAACCGCTCCCGTCAGCGTCAATATTAACCCCAGCGCAAACGGCAGTATTTTAAAAAGCATTTCCATATTATCTGAACTGTGTGCCGATACCCTCGCTTGAAAGTATCTCTATAAGAATAGAATGCGGAACCCTTCCGTCTATTATAGACGTTTTTTTCACGCCGCGTCTTACGGCCTCTACGCAGCAGTCAATTTTCGGAATCATTCCTCCGGAAATAATTCCCTGCCTTTTCATAAACGGTACCTCGCTGACATTGACAAAGGGTATAAGAGTATTCGGATCCTCCTTGTTTCTCAGCAATCCGGCAATATCCGTCATAAGTATAAGATTTTCCGCTCCAAGCTCCGCGGCTATTCTGGAGGCGGCAGTATCGGCGTTTACATTATAGGTCTGACCGTCCGTTCCGCATGCGACGGTAGCTATAACGGGAATGCAGCCGTTGCTGAGAGCGTCTCTTATAGGCTTTGTGTTCACCCTTTTTATATTTCCCACAAAGCCGAGATCCTCCCCGTTTTCACCCTCCGCTTTCTCAGCGATAAGCATTTTTCCGTCAATACCGCAAAGTCCTACGGCATTTCCCTTATGCTCGGCAAGCAAAGCCACAAGCTCCTTGTTCACCTTGCCTGCAAGAACCATTTTTACTATATCTATGGTGTCCTTATCCGTATATCTGAGTCCGTTTATAAATCTGCTTTCAATATTGAGCCTTTTGAGCATGTCGCTTATTTCCGGACCGCCGCCGTGGACCAGCACAACCTTGATTCCTACCAAAGACAGCAGCACAATGTCGCTCATAACGGCCTGCTTGAGATCATCGTTAGTCATGGCGTTACCGCCGTATTTCACTACAATTATCTTATTATTATAATTTTGTATATAAGGCAGCGCGTCCATCAGAACCTTTGCCCTTATATTATTTGATATTTCCATAATTCTAAATTCTCCCGCGTTTTTAAGAACGGTAATCCCCGTTGATTTTGACATAATCATAGGTAAGGTCACAGCCCCACGCCGCGGCGGAATATTCCCCTTCGCCGATAGAAACGATAACCTTGATCTCTTCCTCCGAAAGTATTTCTTTAGCTACCTCCTCCGAAAACGGAACTCCCGAGCCGTTTCTGCATACGGCAATTTTTCCGGCATTCGACGCCAAATCTACGTCGACCTTATCTATATCAAACTCTGCGTCGGCGTATCCTACTGCGCAAAGTATCCTTCCCCAGTTAGCGTCCTCTCCGAAAACTGCGGCTTTAAATAGGCTCGAAGTAATAACTGATTTGGCAACAATACGGGCCGTATTAAGGTCGTCCGCTCCGGCGCATATACACTCGACAAGCTTTGTTGCGCCCTCTCCGTCCCTTGCCATCATTCTTGCAAGGTTCATCATAACGACGTAAAGAGCGTTTTCAAATTTTTCAAAATCTTCATTTTCACTTTTTATTTCACTATTGCCCGCCATACCGTCCGCCATAACGCAGCACATATCGTTAGTAGACTGATCTCCGTCCACGCTCACCATATTAAGAGTATCTTTTACAACGTCGTTCAGCGCCCTCTGAAGATATTCAGGAGCAATTGAAACGTCTGTAGTTATAAACGTAAGCGTCGTAGCCATATTCGGATGTATCATTCCGCTGCCTTTAAGCATTCCGCCTATAACGCATTTTTTTCCTCCGATTTCAAATACTGCGGCAACCTCCTTCGGCTGAGTATCGGTGGTCATTATGGCCTCGACAGCCGCGCCGTTGCCTTCATAGCTAACGCCTCTGCAAAGCTCCGAAATTCCCTTTTCAATCGGCTCTATCGGAAGAGGCTGACCGATTACCCCCGTTGACGCAACTATGAAATCAGCGGGCTTCAATCCGAATTCACCGGCCGCAAGCTCACACATTTTCCGCGCCTTCTCCGGGCCGTCCGCATTGCAGGTATTTGCATTCACTGAATTTACGATTACGCCCATTGCCCTGCCGTCGGAAATATTTTTCTTAGTAACGGCTATCGGAGCGCCCTTCACCTTATTTGTAGTATATACGGCTGCGGCCGAGCATACCCTGTCGGCTATAATAACGGCAAGATCGTTTTTCTTTTTTCCCACAGTCGCTCCCTCATGCGCCAATCCGCACTGTATTCCGTTAGCCTTAAATCCCTGCGCGGCGCAAACTCCTCCGTCAATATATTTAAAGCCGTCAAATTTAACCTTTTCAATCATAGTATCTTCCTTAAAGAATTTAGTTTTTAATTATATAAGCCCCGTAGTTTCATCAATACCCATCATAATATTAAGGCACTGAACCGCGGCGCCCGACGCGCCTTTTCCGAGATTGTCAAGCCTTGAGCACAAAAGCATCTGGTCGTTGTCTCCGAACACATAAATCTCCATCCTGTTTGTTCCGCTGAGACCGTTAGATGTAAGAAATCCGTCAGGCACACATTCGCTTCCCGCCGGCTTGACCTCGACAAAATTCGAATCCTTATAGTTATCGTACAAAACGTCCCTGATCTGTTCCGGAGTGAACCTTTTCTGGAGAAGTCTGCCCTGCAAAGGAATCGAAACAACCATACCGCTGTAATAATTGTCAACAATCGGATTAAACATCGGCTTATATGCAAGACCTGAAATTTTCTGCATTTCAGGCAGATGCTTGTGGTTCATATCAAGAGCGTATTGTCTCGGACTTAAAAGCTCCTCCGGCTTATCGTCGCTTTCATAGGCGGCGATAGCCTTTTTGCCGGCTCCGCTGTATCCTGACGTCGCATACGCGAAAACAGGGTAAAACTGAGGCAAAACTCCGGCCTTAACAAGCGGATAACAAATGGATATAAATCCGCTGGCATAGCAGCCGGGATTGGCAACCCTCTTTGAATTACGAATTTTTTCCCTGTGCTCCGGAGAAAGCTCCGGAAAGCCGTAGGTCCAGCCGGGATCGGTTCTATGAGCCGTTGAAGCGTCAATAATCCTCACATGATTGTTTTCAACAAACGAAACCGCCTCTCTTGCAGCCGCGTCCGGCAGACAGAGAAAAACAAAATCTGCTGAATTGATAAGCCTTTTTCTCTCAGCCGGATCCTTTCTCTTTTCGCCGTCAATTTTCAAAAGCTCTATATCGTTTCTGCCTTCAAATCTTTCAAGTATTTTCAGTCCGGTCGTACCCTCCTGACCGTCTATATAAACCTTTACAGCCATCTTAATTCTCCAATTCATCTACCATTTTCTGCTGTTTTTATCGCTTTCATCCTTTAAGCCCTTCCAGAGACTGACAGCAAGAGTAACGACTATCATGATGATAGTCCAGCCGACAGAGAACTTTCCGCTCAGCTTGAACACCGCTACTATCAGAACCTCGCCGATAATCCAAATCAGCATAGCGGCAATCGTCAGCGCTATTATAAATCCGACATGTTTTTTATTCATAATACACACCAAGCCGTTCACGGGTTATCTCAATCTGTCTGATAACCGACTCCGGCGACGGGCCTCCAAAGGAGCTTCTCTCCTTAACGCAGGTTTCAAGGCTGATAGCGTCGTAAATATCCTCGCTGAAAAGCCCTGACAGCTCCCTGTAGCTTTCAAGCGGAAGAGTTTCAAGCGTCAGTCCTTTATCTATACACTCCGCAACAAGTCTTCCCGAAATCTTATAAGCGTCCCGGAAAGGCATGCCCTTCTTGACAAGATAGTCCGCGCAGTCGGTAGCGTTTATAAAACCGCCCGCCGCGGCCGCCCGCATTTTATCCTTATTGACTCTCATTGTTTCAAGCATAGGAATAAAGGTTTTAAGGCAAAGCTTTACGTTGTCAACGGAATCAAACACAGCCTCTTTATCCTCCTGCATATCCTTGTTATATGCAAGCGGAAGACCCTTAAGCATCGACAAAAGCGTCATTAAATTTCCGTTTACTCTGCCTGCCTTTCCTCTGATAAGCTCGGTTATATCTGGATTTTTCTTCTGCGGCATAATCGACGATCCTGTGGCGTATGCGTCGTCAAGCTCAATAAATTTGAACTCCCATGAGCACCACATAATAATTTCCTCGGAAAATCTCGACAGATGCGTCATAATAAGAGATATAGCGCAGTTTAACTCGACGCAGAAATCCCTGTCCGAAACGCCGTCAAGGCTGTTAATCATAGGTCTGTCAAATCCGAGAGCGTCCGACGTCATATATCTGTCAATAGAATAAGTCGTACCGGCAAGGGCGCAGCAGCCAAGCGGACTTTCGTTCATTCTTTTACGGGTATCGTCAAGGCGTCCGAGATCTCTTGAAAACATCTGGGCATATGCCATAAGATGATGTCCCAGCGTTACCGGCTGCGCCCTCTGAAGATGGGTATACCCCGGCATAACTGTATCGGTATGCTTACCGGCCAATTCGCACAATACTTCCTCCAGCTTCAGCAAAAGCCCTTTTATCTCTTCAATTTCATCTCTCAGATATAAACGGGTATCCAACGCAACCTGATCGTTTCTTGAACGGGAAGTATGAAGTCTTTTTCCCACGTCTCCAAGCCGTTTTGTAAGCTCGGCCTCAATAAACATGTGAATATCCTCGGCAGTCGTATCCATTTCAAGCCTGCCGCTGTCAATATCGGAAAGTATTCCCTCTAATCCCTTAATTATTTCGTCGCTGTCCTCCCTGGAAATTATTCCGCATTCACCCAGCATTTCCGCATGAGCGACGCTTCCCTTTATATCATGGCGGTACATTCTTCCGTCAAAGGATATGGAAGAATTAAACGCGTTGACCGTTTCGTCAACCTCCTTAGAGAATCTTCCCGCCCACATTTTGTCTGCCATGGTTTAAGTCCTTTCGGTTTATGATTTAAAGCGAGTACGGGCGAACAGAATATGTCCGCCCGTTATTGATATTATATTAGCTTCTCAAATATTCGAATTAAATTATTGCTTATTATTTCTCTTCTGGTCAAGCTTTGCCTTTACTTTGATCGGAAGTCCGAACAGGTTGATAAAGCCTGCGCTGTCAGCCTGATTATAAACCTCGTCGGCGTCAAACGTCGCAACCTCTTCATCGTATAAAGTATAAGGAGACGTAACGCCGGCATTTATTATATTTCCCTTGTAAAGCTTGAGCTTAACGTCGCCTGTAACTGTTTTCTGAGTTTCGGTAACAAATGCGCTGAGAGCCTCGCGCAAAGGAGTATACCACTGACCGTTATAAACGATGTCCGCAAATTTAATTCCGATATACTGCTTCATTCTGGCAGTTTCCTTGTCAATGGTAATAGTTTCAAGAACCTCGTGAGCATGATAAAGAATAGCGCCGCCCGGAGTTTCATAAACGCCTCTTGATTTCATTCCCACAAGACGATTCTCAACAAGATCCGCAAGACCTATTCCGTTTTCACCGCCGAGCTTGTTCAGTGTTTTCACGATTTCAACAGCGCCCATCTCCTTGCCGTCGATTGCCGTAGGAACGCCTTTTTCAAAGTGGATAGTAACGTATGTCGGCTTATCCGGAGCCTGTATAGGAGAAACTCCCATCTCAAGAAAGCCTTCCTTTTCATACATAGGCTCGTTTGCCGGATCCTCAAGGTCAAGGCCTTCATGTGAAAGATGCCAGATGTTTTTGTCCTTAGAATAATTTGTTTCACGGTTAATCTTCAGCGGAATATTGTGAGCTTCTGCATAATCAATTTCCTCGTCTCTTGATTTAAGATCCCAGATTCTCCACGGAGCTATAATCTCCATGTCCGGAGCAAAGGCCTTGATTGCAAGCTCAAAACGCACCTGATCGTTGCCCTTTCCCGTACAGCCGTGACAAATAGCGTCCGCGCCCTCTGCAACAGCAATTTCCGCAATCCTTTTCGCAATTATAGGACGCGCGAAAGAGGTTCCGAGCAAATACCTGTTTTCATACACTGCTCCCGCCTGAACAGTCGGGAAAACATAGTCTGTAATAAATTCCTCTGTAAGATGCTCTATATAAAGCTTTGAAGCGCCTGTCTTTAACGCCTTTTCCTCAAGTCCTTCCAGCTCGCTGTCCTGACCTACGTCCCCTGAAACGGCGATAACCTCGCAGTTATTATAGTTTTCCTTAAGCCACGGAATAATAATAGACGTATCAAGACCGCCTGAATAAGCTAAAACCACCTTTTTTATATCTTTTTTTGATGCAGATTTATTCATTTGAGCTTCCTCCATATTTAAAATTCTTTCAGTCGTTACTTACATTATACACCTTTGAAAGCAAATGTCAAGTACAAAATTGCATAATTATGCAAATATTTATAATTTTATGCATAAATTATGCATAAATAATTATATATTCATATTCATTCGTCAGGGATGAGGTTTATTTTCGCGGTATGCCTCCATGATTCCCTTAAAAACGTCTCCGCTTGTGGGCGGCGTCCATGTAATAGCGTTCGCGCCGGCTTCTATTGTTTCAAGTATCGACTCGTCTGTCGGGCCCCCGGTCGCTATTATCGGAAATTCCGGAAATTCACGGCGTATATCTCTTACAATTGAAGCTGTGTTTTTAGCGGCGGATACATTAAAAATAGTCGCGCCGGACTTTACGCGTTCTTTAAAATCAACGCTTTCATTAACAACCGTCACAATTACGGGTATATCAATCTGCGCGTTAAGCTTGGATATTATGTCGTTTGACGTCGGAGCGTTCACAACAACGCCCGCGGCTCCCTGCATCTCCGCAAAAAGAGCAAGATTAACGACTCTGTTTCCGCTTGTAAGTCCGCCGCCTACTCCCGCAAAAACAGGTATATCCGCAGCCATCATAAGAGCCTGAGTAATTATCGGCTGAGGAGTAAATGGATAAACGGCGATCACAGCGTCTGCGTTTACGTTTCTGATTATACAGACGTCCGTAGTAAAAACGAGAGATTTAATTTTTTTCCCGAATATAATGATTCCGCTGCATTCGCTTATTACAGCGGGAACTCTTAACGCAAATTTTCTTAACGTACCGCTTATCTGCGGCGGATTCATTTTTTCCATATATCCGGCTCCTTAATTTAATTATTTTTTACATTATATAATATATTCCGTAAATTTACAACATTTTTTTATGATTTATGGCATTAAGAAAAAAGGATAAAAATAAATTATCGGTATCTACTTGAAATTAAACGCGCCATATGATAAAATTAAGGCAACGTCCAGCAGGTTTATAAATATTTTGAAAAGGGGAATTAAACTTATGAATTATACAAGGCTTACCGAATTCAACGGAACGCCGGTTGCCGAGCTTTCCGCCGGAGGTTATACCGCCGTGATCGCTTATGAAATCGGTTCAAATGTAATTCGTCTGCACGACGATAAAAACGGAGTCGAATTTTTTCGCTTCAAGAAGGATAACCCTGCCGAAGCCATAAAGCAGTCAGCAGAGGTCTGGGGACTTCCAACACTGTATCTTCCCAACAGATTTGCCGACGGAGTATTAAAAACCTCCGACGCCGTTTATCATTTGCCTATAAATGAGAAAGCGCCGTTTAACAACCACATACACGGTTTTCTGCAAAAACGCGCGCACACGCTTGTCAGTCACAGCTCAGACGATAACTGGGCTTGCGCGGAAACAAGCTACTTATATGATGAAAACGATGAATTTTTTAAATATTTTCCGCTGAAATTCAGAGCAGATTTCAAATTTGCGCTTTCCGACCGCGGACTGGAATACAAGCTCAATATAACAAATCTTTCTGATAAAATGCTTCCGATTTCCCTCGCGACTCATACGACGATCAATTCGCCGTTTGTCGATGGAGGAAAAGAAGAAAATATCCGTCTGACCGTTCCCGCTTTAAAAAGATGCGAGCTTAACAGCCGCTGTCTGCCGACAGAAAATCTGACGGAGCTTTCGGAAACGGATAAGGAATATGTGGAAGGCAGGAGAATGCCGGTTCTCCAGAATATTGACAATGAAATGTACGTTACAGGCTCCGCCCGTCTTAAGGGACAGGAATTCCACGGCGTTATAGCCGAGGATATAGAAAGCGGAAAGAAAATCTGCTATGAGGTTTCCGACGAATACGGGTTTTGGATAATCTGGAATGACAGGGGTTTCAACGGTTATTTCTGTCCCGAGCCTATGACAGCTATGATCGACGCTCCTAATCTTTCTCTTCCTGACAATGTTACCGGCTATCGTGAGATCAAGCCTGAAGAAACGTTCGAAGTAAAACAGCGTTTTTTCACGTCTTTATAAAAATTCAACCCGTCAGCTTACGCTGACGGGTAATTTCTTTATATCCGCTTGTAATTATGCCTTGCCGATAGAACCGAACAGCTCCATCTTTTCCTTAACTGTAGCCTTGATAGCTTCGAATCCGGGCGCAAGCAGCTTTCTCGGGTCGAATCCCTTGCCCTGGAGATCCTTGCCCTCTTCAATATATTTTCTTGTCGCTTCCTGGAATGCAAGCTGGCATTCCGTATTTACATTGATTTTAGCAACGCCAAGTGAAATAGCCTTCTTTATCATATCTGACGGGATTCCTGTTCCGCCGTGAAGTACAAGCGGCATATCTCCCACCTTTTCCTTAACCGCCGCAAGCGTTTCGAACGAAAGACCTGCCCAGTTTTCCGGATATTTTCCGTGAATGTTGCCTATACCTGCCGCAAGCATTGTAACTCCGAGATCGGCAATTGCCTTGCATTCGTCCGGATCAGCGCATTCTCCGGCGCCTATAACTCCGTCCTCTTCGCCGCCTATAGAGCCTACCTCAGCCTCTATAGAAAGACCGAGAACGTTGCATGCGTTAACAAGCTCTGTGGTTTTAGCGATATTTTCCTCGATAGGATAATGGGAGCCGTCGAACATAATTGATGAAAAGCCTGCGTTGATACATGCTTTCGCGCCCTCAAAGGAACCATGATCAAGATGAAGAGCCACAGGAACCGTTATATTAAGCTCCTTAATCATGCCCTCTACCATTCCAACGACCGTCTTATAGCCGCACATATATTTTCCGGCGCCCTCTGAAACGCCGAGAATAACCGGTGAACTGCATTCCTGAGCTGTCAGAAGAATAGCCTTTGTCCATTCAAGATTGTTGATGTTGAACTGTCCAACCGCATATTTTCCGTCTCTCGCCTTATTAAGCATTTCTTTAGCTGAAACTAACATTTTTCGTCCTCCTAAAATTTCGAGCCAGTCCTCTGATTAAGTATTAAAGACTTAAATTCTTTTAAACGGACCCGTTAAATACTAACAAAATTATTATAACTCATATCATTAAAAAATGCAATGGAAAATGTGAAAAAAATATCATTGACCGGCAAAATTCGCAAAAATTTCAGCAGATTTTAAACAGTCAAAGCTTTTTTTACCGTCCGCTTCGGTCATACACTCGGCTACGGAATCGCCGATACTGTCTAAGCCCTCCTCTAATGAGCTGAAGCTTCCCTGACCACAAATATAATACTCTCCCTTTTCAGTATTCACTATCATTAAAGCGCAGTCAGAACCGTCCTTGAAATATTTGTCCGCCTGCTCCTCGGCGTAATCCTCAATCTTCCTGTCGCCTATATCGCCGATAAATATCATTGAAAGGCTTTCGTCGTCGCCGCAGGCTGAAGACAATATATCGTTTATGTCGAGAATATCCTCCTTGGAAAGCTCATTGGTACGGTCAATAGCAAATTCCGGAAGGGAAAGCTCGATATATTCAAGAGTCCTTTGTACAGCGTCGGAATATTGACCGGTAACCAGCAGAGGCGATATTTCAGAAAACAGCATTTCAATACCGCTCTCTGATATGAACAGCGACGGCGCGCCGTTTCTCAGCAGATAATCTTCTCCGGTATCGTCGTTCACGAGAAACACGACGCCGTTTGAACCGCCGTAAAGCTCATTGTAATAATCCGACGCATATTCCTCCGGAGTTTTCTCTCCTATATCAGACGCTGTTACAACTGCGGCGTTTATTTTAAAGGTTTCAGAAAGCCACGCGGTATATTCGTTAAGCTTAGAATAATCCGATTCGGACAGCAGTCCGGCATCGTCAAAAACAAAATCCGTTTCCGCGTCCGCCGACCTGTCGCGCTGTGCAAGCGTAGGCTCCCGTGTTTCATCTCCTTCAGAGGAATATTCGGATATATCAGCTCCGCCGTTTATAACTTCCTTGTCGTTTATTTTATCGCAGGCCGAAAACAGCAGTTGTACTGAAATAATTGCCGAAATCATTATAACCAGTTTTTTCATAGCCCTCTCCTTTTTTATTAAGATTATATCGGTTTAAGCGCCGTTTGTCAACCGCGGCGTAACAAAGTATAAGAAAAATTTCAGAATGATAATTTTTCCGAAATATAAATATTGTAAATTTAAAGCAAATAATGTATAATTTTATAAACGGAGGTGCAAAGCCATGAATTATAAAGTACATGATAACGAAATAATTTTATATCAGCCTGATTTTGATCTTGACGAAACTCTCGACTGCGGTCAGGCGTTTCGATGGGAAAAAGTGCAGAGCGAGTATGACTGTACATATTCCGGCTATTTTCTCGACCGTCCGCTGACTATTTCCCACGACGGAGATCGATTCATACTTCATAATACAAGCGAAGAAGATTTTCTAAACGTCTGGGCCGATTATTTCGATCTCTCAACAGATTACGGCGCGGTAAAAATTCGCTTGTCCGCCGACGAAACACTGCGTAAGGCCTGCGAATTTGCCGGAGGAATAAGATTGCTAAAGCAGGATAAATGGGAATGCCTATGCTCGTTTATAATTTCCCAGAATAATAATATACCGCGCATCAAGGGAATAATATCCCGGCTGTGCCTGCATTACGGTCATTTCCCGTCGCCCTCCGAGCTTGCGTCAGAAACGGTTGAAAGCCTCGGCTTCCTGCGGTCAGGATTTCGTGCTAAATACCTTATCGACGCGGCGGAAAAAACGGCGGACGGCTCCCTTGAGCTTGAGGCGATACCTGATATGACTATAGAAAACGCAAGAAAGCGTCTTATGACGATCAAAGGAGTAGGACCGAAGGTTGCGGAATGCGTTCTGCTGTTCGGAATGTATAAAACGGAAGCCTTTCCGATCGACGTCTGGATAAAGCGGGTAATGGATAACTATTATCCTGAAGGACTTCCCGACGAGGCCAAGGGAATAGAAGGCATAGCCCAGCAATATCTATTCCATTATATAAGAAACCTTGAAAAATCAAAAAAAGATACTGTTACCGCTTAAAAATGTTACAAATCGGTAAAATTAAAGTTACATTTTGTATTTACTGGAAGTAATATTTGTTTTCAACAACCTAAGAATTTGGAAACTACGGACTTTTCCACTTTCTCCACAGAGTTTTCAACATGATTTCGGGCAGTTTTCCACCCTTTCCACAAGGTTTTCAACAATTAATTGAACAAAAAACTTTTACAATCTGTATATAAAGGTAATTTCAGGCAACAATAAGACCGAGAAAACTTTCAGGAGGCAGAAATGATAAAGGGCGTTAACAAAAAAGTGCTTGAAATCAATAATCCGCAGAGCTTGTATTTCGAAAAGGCAGTTTTATATTTAAAACCGAATATGACCAATATACCGTATAAGCTTATGAAGCATGAGGCTCAGGAGCTTATAAGAAGCTTAAGCCCCAAGCCGCCGAAATACGCGGTATTTCTGAAGGCGTCGCTAATAACCGCCGCCGTTCTTGCCGCAGGCGCGGGAGTCTGGCTTGTTTTTTCGGTTTTCGTGAAATAATGCTTAAATCTCCTTAATTATGCACTTGTAATTTTTTTGTAATAATGTTATAATTATAGATATTTGAAATATTTTCGGATATCCGCCCGTTTTTACGGACGGACAAATAAATTATAACATGAAAGACTGATTTGATGAACAACGATAATTTCAACGATAATAATATTATATGCGGAAGAAATCCGGTTTTAGAAGCTCTTAGGTCAGGAGCTCCTCTGGACGCCGTGTACATCTGCGGAAACGGAGGAATACTGGGTAAAATACGCGCGATGGCAAGGAATTCCGGAGCCGTGGTAAAAGACGTCGACAGCCGTAAGCTCGACCAGCTTACAGGCGGCAAATCCCATCAGGGCGTAGCCGCCTCAGGCGCATGCGCTGAATATGTAACTGTCGAGGATATCCTTCAAATATCCGTTAAAAAGGGAACAAGCCCTTTTATTATAATATGCGATGAAATAGAAGATCCACACAATCTCGGAGCCATAATAAGAACCGCAGAAGCCGCCGGAGCGGACGGCGTTATCATCCCTAAGCGCAGAAGCGCTTCCCTGAACGCCACCGTATTCAAAACCTCGGCCGGAGCGGCAAGCTGGCTGCCTGTCGCGCGGGTTTCCAATCTCTCGGCCGCCGTCGATACCCTCAAGAAAAACGGAGTATGGATCTACGGCACCGACGCCTCAGGCGAAAGCTACGACGGCGTCGATCTCAGCGGCGGCATTGCTCTGATTATCGGCTCGGAAGGCTCCGGTATGGGAAGACTTTTAAAAGAAAAATGCGATTTCCTGCTCAGACTGCCTATGCACGGCAAAATCACGTCGCTTAATGCGTCGGTAGCGGCAGGTATCTTTATGTACGAGGCTGTAAGACAAAGGAATAAATTATAACTGGAGATTGATAAAGATGCCAAAAAATTACACGCTTGACGATATACTGAACGAATATTCCGGCGAAGAGAAACATAAATCCGCCGTTAAGAATAAAACCGCCGTTAAAACTGAAATTAAAAGCAATGGACAGACGGGAAAAATCGAGGACACGGGTTATATTAAAATACCCTCCGGAGGTATTCCGGATGAAACCATTACATACAGCGTAAAAGAGCTTGAACAGATAAACGCTCCGGCAAAAAGACCGTCGCCCAGTCACAGATCGGGGAAATTTCAGGTTGCGGATATCAGCAGACCGAACGTATCCTACATAAATTCCGTTAAAGAAGTGAAAAAAAATCCTGCCGATCTGCCGCCGAGGCCGACTGATGAAATAAAATATTACGACGGCGCGGTCGTTACGCAAAACGCTTCCGACGAGGAATACGCTCCGAAGGTAAGGAAGATGAGCGATTCAACCCGCGCCAAGGAAATGCGCGTCAAGCGCAGAAAAAAGAAACAGCCCGAGTTTACCTATGAAAAGGAATCGCCGGACGGCATTTATACAAAACCGCAGAAAAAAAAGGCTAAGTTTGTAGTAGCCCCGGAAGATACTGAACGGAAAAATTCTCCCGAAAAGAAGAAAGCGGTAAATCTTTCAGCCGATTCCGATCCCGAGGCTCTTGACGTGGAGATCGACGTTTCAAACCTTCGCACCGTCAATACGGATGAAAGGAAAAACGAGACCAAGACGGACAGCGGCGCCATCAAGGATTACGACAGCTTTGAAGACGCAGGAGAAATCCGACGCTCAATTACCGATCTTAAGGTAAGCCTTTCATTCAGATTAGCGGTGCTTGCAGTCCTTCTGGTATTCGTAACCTTTATTTCAGTGGGAGAGCTGATAAGCCTGCCTGTGCCGGAGCTTCTTACAAGAAAAAATCCCGCGGTTTTTTCCTGTGTACAGCTTATTATCGCACTGCTTTCTATGATGGTTTCTATGGATACGGTAAAAAGCGGACTTCTGAATCTTATAAAATTCAAAGCGGATACCGACAGCCTTGCCGCGTTCTCATCGCTCTCCTGCGCCGCGGCGTCCCTTGCATGCGTTATAAATCCAAAGCTTATTTTTGACGGCGCCGTCTACATATACACTCCGATTGCGGTAATGCTGATGTTCTTTAACGCTATGGGGAAAAGACTTATTCTCCAAAGAGCCGAGCTTAATTTTGATTTTGTAACAAAGGATAAAAACAAACATGCTATCGTATGCGTCGAGGACGACGCCAAGGCGGAAAGCTTTACCAGAGGTACGATAGGAGATTTTCCCGTTTTAGTCACAATGAAAAGAACTAACTTTATTAAGGATTTTTCAAAATACACCTTTTCCACTGACAGCGGGGATAAGCTTTGCAGGGCGCTGGTACCCATAATAATCGTCATTTCTGCGCTGGCTTCCCTTGCCGTTACGTTTATAAAGGTGCAAACCGCCGACTCTGCCGCAGCAGTCTTTGCGCTTTCTATTTTCACTCTTTATCTGAGCGCATGCTCTTGTATGGCGATGCCGCTTATAGCCAACATTCCTCTCGGCAAGGCGTCAAAAAAATATATGAGAAACCACGGCATTATGCTCGGCTACCAAAGCGTCGAGGATTTTTACGACGCAAACTCAGTAATGATCGACGCAGATACGCTGTTTCCTGCCGGCTCGATACGCCTTTGTTCGATAAAGCTTTTCTCCGATACAAAAATAGACGAGGCTCTGCTTGACGCGGCAAGTCTTACAGCTCATGCGGGCAGTATTCTCAAGGAGCTTTTCTCCGACGTCATATCAGGAAAGGAAAATATACTAAGCCGCGTGGAAAACTTTGTTTACGAAGATTCTATGGGACTCTGCGGCTGGATAAATAACAAGCGGATACTTTTCGGAAACCGCGAGCTTATGAACAGTCACAATATCGAGGGCATTCCGACTAAGACCAAGGAATCGGAGTTTACCGAAAACGGCAAGGACGCGCTTTATCTTTCCGTTTCCGGAAATTTAGCGGCAATGTTTATTATAGAAATAACGGCCGGAGACTCTATAAAAAAATCCATGAAACAGCTTGAAAAGCATGACATGGCGGTTATTATAAAAACTATCGATCCCTTTATAACAATTAACAGAATTTCTGAACTGTTCGGCTTTACCGACGAACTGCTTAAAATAATTCCTACACGAATGATGAAGGATTTTGACGCTGAAACAAGAAGGACAAAAAAGATCAGTACTTCTATGGCATGCTCCGGTAAATTCACTTCGTTTGTACAGCTGCTGCTGGGAACAAAGTCCATTAGAAAAACCGTGTCGGCGGGAGTTATTCTACAGTCTGTTTCCGCTCTGCTGGGACTCGGACTTGTTTCTCTTCACTGCCTGCTCGGAGCGTTTGCCGATCTTTCTCCCTCATGGCTCCTTATCTATAACCTTATATGCACTGCGCTGACGGCAATAATCGTATCGGTCAGAAAGGTGTAAAAAAGGTAAATTTCAGCCGAGGTATTATAATAAATTGTTATTACAGGCGGCGGTGCAGTTGAAATGCTGTACCGCCGCTTATAATATTTTTCCGTCCCTTTATTAGAATTTAATAACAAAAAAGCCGATACGCAGTAAAACAAGAAATCGGAAGCCTTCGTTTGATGATTCCGATAAAACTGCGTCGGCTTTTAAATTTAATATGCGTCGTACCAAATTTGAAAAAACAAATTGAGTGAAATACTGTAAAAAGGTAAATTGTTCCAAAATCTTTTCGCTTATATTAATCATGCTAAGTCCGCGGACATTTTGGCCATATATATATCTTTGAGTAATAATAAAAGCTAAAAGACAAGATACTATTAATCCGCCATACCGAATGTCCGTTACACTTGTTCTCAAATCCTCAGTTATGCTTCACCATGTAACAGTCCTGTTTACTACAGCAGCGTATAGTCCCTTTCAAAAAGCTCCTCGTAAAGCTGCTCCCTTAAAAATTCCTCAGGAATCCTCTCCGTCAGCTTGGCACGGACAAAGGCTTTGCTTTTCTGTAAATAAGCCGGCATACCGAACCTTTTAAGAATATGGCTCAGCTCTCGCTTCCATAGAAATTCAAGCTGCTTTTTCAGTCTGCATTTAGGATTGCTTCCATGATGTCTTATAATTTCCACATTTCCGCCTGATTCATCAGAAATGCATATTATCCCCCAATAATCCGGAACATGCTTTTCAGCTCCCCTTCTATGGCTCTTGCCGACTACAAGATAATTGCAGTCAAAAAATATATCATAGTTTTTTACCTGAGACTTCAGCCTTGCATATGTATCTGCGTCGCTTTTTATTTCAAATCCGATAAGCCCCCTGTCGGTTACGGCAAAAATATCTGCGCGGGAATTGTTAATGGGAATTTCCTCAAACGTTCTGTGCTTTCCAAAATTATAATCAAGATAAAGAAAAAGGGCTTCCCTTATTTCAGGATCAAGCATTACAGCAGCCTTCCGGCATTATAGGTCTCAAGACAGACGGCGTCCAGGTCGCTGTCGCCTCCAATTACCCGCTTAAAATACAGGTTCATTCCCTTGGATATAAACGTTCCCGTATACCAATTGTATACCGGCGTATATTTAGGATAATCCTTCGGCGCACCCTGTGAAAAGATGGCCGAAAGCTTAATACCGTTTCTAATCCTTGAGGTTTTATCCGGATTGCTCAGGCAATAATGCCTGTTCATAAAGGTTATCATCGGGCCGGCAATCTGAGCATAATAATTCGGCGAAGTTATAAGCAGAGCGTCCGCCGAATGAAGCTCATTTAAATAATTACGCATATCATCGTTGATAACACAGTCGACGCCGTTACTGCGACAGCTTTTACAGCCTGTGCAGCCCTTTAAATTCATATCGTTCACGTTAAAAACGACCGTACTGTAACCGGCCTCCTCGGCGCCCTTGATAAAAGCCTCGGCCGCTTTCATTGATATTGATCCCGGACGGGAGCTTCCCAATACGGCAATTAATTTTTTCATATGGACTACCTCCGTTTTTTTATAATAAAATAATTATAGCACATTTCCGTAAATTTTTCAAAATAACGTCGATTTGGCAGTTAAGATATAATTATTGACAAATATATCAAAATATGTTATTATAGGTCTGTAAATTTTTAAAAAATGGGGGAATTTTACATGATAAGCAAAGCCTATAAGAAGTTAGGCGCAGCAAAAGGTCTGAAGGCAATAAACGGAGTATGCTGCGGTAAAATTTGCGGATATACCGTAACGCTCAGCGACGGAGGCGGATACAAGGATATTTATATTTCCGCTTATACGGACGGAGAGGCGTTTGAATGTATTTCTGCCGCCGCCGATAGCCTCAGAAAAAAATATAAGCTGAACGCCTTTGAAATCAAGCCGGAATATATCTATATCAGATTTTTTGACGGTATCGGAACTATAAAGCGTATTGACGGCTTTATCAATGAATTTTTTCCTGAGCTCTCGGTCTGGGGCGTAAAAGCGGACGTCTGTCCTCACTGCAAGAACAGTCTTGATCCGACAGCCACAGCAAAGCTTATTCGCGGACGTGCCGTCAGACTTCACAGCGGCTGTGCGGAAGAAATAATAAACGGCATGAGAGAATCGGAGGAGCTGACGTCGTCCGCCGAATCCGGCGCCGGAAAAGGAATTGCGGGAGCTATTTTATTCGGTCTCGCGGCGTCTATACCGTGGGCCATAGTGTACGCTCTCGGATGGTTTGTAGGATGGCTCGGCGCGCTTATCGGCTTCGGTGTTGTTAAAGGATATGAAAAATTCGGGGGTAAAATCAAGAAGCCGATTATTCCGGTTTTTGCTCTGATTATTATAGTTTGCGTTGTATTCGCACAGTTTCTCGGAGACGCAATTCAATTAGGCTATTACATAAATAACGGCGAGCTCTACGGCTCTTTGTCGGATATTCCCGAATATATAAAAATACTGCTTACAGAAGAACCGGAATATCAGACAACAGTTGTAAAAAATATAATAATAGGACTGCTGTTCGCAGGTCTTGGAGTATACGGTATTTTCCGATCGCTTATAAATCAGGTCAAATCTCACAGCAAAAGCGTCGCCGATCTTGATATATAAATAAAAAACTGCGCTTATTATTTGCGCAGTTTTTTATTTATTACTCGGCGGACGATTTTGTAACCGGAGAAGCGGTAATAGATACCTTTTGCAATCCGACCGCCCATACCTTGTCATAATCCGGAAAGCTTATGGTAGCGTCGGCAGTAAACGTGCTGCTTTGTACAGTATATTTCAGAAGATCAACCGTTACCAGTATTTCCTGATTGGTAATCTCCGATATATCCTCCTCCGGACCGATTATATCAAAGGTAAGGCCATATGTATTTACAGTGCAATTATAGTCGGACGGTGCGTTCAGAACAGATATCTCGTCTACAGTTACCGTTTTTTTAGCGAGTCCGTCCTGATTCAGCTTTGCCGTAACCATTGATACGTTTGAAATGTCCTTATAATTTTCAGGTATTTTAATTGTAAACGCTTTGTTAAAATCCCAGTCAAGATCATAAAGCGGTATAGAACCGATATTCCATTTATCAATCTTTTCAAGCTCGGTATTCGGCGAAGCAATGCTTATTTTATCAACGCTCAGATCAAGATTCAGGGAGCTTATGTCAAAGTTTGCCGGAGCATATCGTATATCATACGTTAGATCAAGCTCCTTCTGCATATAGACGGGTATATCAATGGTAAAATCCTTAGTACCGAACGTCAGATTATCGGTATTGATCTTGGATTCGTTTTTATCATAAAGAACGACGTCGGAGCTGTGGAAGGTATAGGCTGTGTTTATTTCCTGCTTGTTCTCCACATATATTTCCGCTTTGTCAATGCTGTCAAGCTGCGTAGACGGTCCGGTTATTTCTATTACCGAGGGAGTAGCCTTGAATTCGCTGCTGTCCATGTAAAGACCCTCTGCCGCGGTTATATTAGGAGCGTTCACAGAAAGCTCGTATTCCCTCGTATCTATTTTATCAAACATTACGTCTATCTTCGAAGGCTTGATTTCAGTCACCTCAAAATTAACCTTGGAATCCTTGCTTTTAACGCTTACCTCTAAAGATTTTTCACCGGCGGAATTTACATTCTCCACGACGGCTCTTGCCACAAGATCGTCTGCCGTGAGGCTTCCTATGCTGGATCGGTTTCCCTTAATGGTCACGGTAACGCTTTTGGTAGAGCAGCTTATAACGCTCAGATCATTTTCCTCCGCGGAGGTTCCGGTTATGTCGATTTCCAAAGGTATATTGCTGAACGTTTTGGGCGTAGTAGGATAAATGGTGATTGATATTATAAACCACACCATTATCGCAAGTATAATTGAATAAATAATCATTGCCGTATTATTATTTAATGAATTTAAAATATAATTTTTAAAATTTTTTAAGTACCTCATTTTTTATCCCTCTTATTCCGTTTCCTTTTAATAGGGAGTTTTTTCTTAGACTCGGCAGGCTTGGGTATGAGCGCCTCGTGGAGATATTCATTAAGCCTGAATCTTGTATAATCGCTTGTAAGTCCTCCGTTTTCTGCAATAGAAATATGTCCGGTTTCCTCTGAAACAACTATAACAATAGCGTCTGAATTCTCACTCATTCCGATTGCCGCTCTGTGACGGGAGCCGAGCTTTTTATTAATAAGCTCCTCCTTTTGAGGTTTAGGAAGAAAGCAGGCTGCCGCCAATACCATTCCGTCCCTGATTATAACGGCTCCGTCATGCAGCGGAGTATTTTTAAAAAATATATTTCCGAAAAGCTCTTTGCTGGGAACAGCGTTCAATACAGTTCCGTTTTCAACCTGCTCTCCAAGCTTGGTTTGTCTTTCAATAACTATCAGCGCGCCCGTTTTTGTAGCGGAAAGATCCACGCAGGCGTCGCATATAGCCTCAATGGCCGTGTTCCATCTCGAAGTTTCGTCGGAATTTTCACCGAATGAAAGAAAGTTAATGCCTACCTTGGTTCGTCCGGCCTTTTCCAAAGCACGTCTGATTTCTGGCTGAAACATGATAAGCAAAGCAAGCAGTCCCACATCAAGAGTGCTTTTTATAATATATGATATTGCTTTAAGACCGAGCTGACTGCTGATTATGTAAGCCGCGATAATAAAAAGTATGCCCTTTATAAGCTGACCGGCTCTCGTTTCCCTGACCAGCTTTATTAAAAGATAAACCAGATATGACATCAGAAGAATATCAATTATATCCATAAACGTAATGGATTGTATTACATTCCACACCATATTAAGAGCATTTTTAATAGCGTACATAATTCACTTCCTTTCAGGTTTTATGTAATGAGGGGTTATCCCCCTCTTAAATTTCCGCATATTATAATTTTATCATAAATACAGATAATTTCAATGTTTTTTATAAATTTTCACACAATTTTTTGATTTCGTTCGCAAGACCGTATACCTGCTTTTCATTGTTGAAAACAGACGGGGCAAATCTTACCGTTCCCTCGTCCGTACCGAGCGTTTTATGGGCAATCGGAGAACAATGAAAGCCCGCGCGCAGACAATAGCCTCTGTCGCTCAGAGCCTCCGCCGCAGCCTCGGGAGCCATACCCTTTATATTAAAAGATACCACGGGAGCATATTTAACTCCCTCGGTTCTGTATACGTCTACTTTTTCCCTGTCCAGCAGACTTATAAATTTCTCACATAATCTGTTTTCATGAGCGTAAATATTTTCTGTTCCCTTGGACCTAACAAAATCAATGCCCGCCTTAAGCGCTATTACTCCGGCCGTGTTAAGCGTACCGCTTTCAAGACTATCCGGCAGAAAATCGGGCTGTATAAGATTCATTGACGAGCTGCCCGTTCCTCCCTGAATAACAGGATTTATCCTGAACTTCCCGTCGCTTATAAGGAGTCCGGTTCCGGAAGGCCCGTAAAGCCCCTTGTGACCGGAAGTGCAAAGTATATTCATTCCGTCTGACAGACCGACGTCAAGAATACCGCATGCCTGCGCTCCGTCGGCAATAAAGCAGATATTATTTTTTCGGCAGATTTCCGCTATTTCCCGGACAGGCATTATTCTGCCGGTTACATTTCCCGCAATTGTACATACAACCAGCTTGGTATCGTGCCTTATAAGACTCTTCAAGGATTCCAGAAACCTGCCGTCGTCGTCGTAGGCAGGAGCGATGCTGTAATAAACGTTCTTATTTTTTGAAAGCGCATAAACCGGTCTTGCAACCGAATTATGCTCTATACTGCTTATAATTATATGGCCGCCGTCCGACATAATTCCCTGAATAGCAAGGTTCAGCGCATATGTGCAGTTTAGGGTAAAAACGACGTTTTCCGGTGAAGCTCCGAAAAAATCAGCCGCCGACTGTCTTGTGTCATACACCTTTTCCGACGTGGCCAAGGTCAGCCGGTGTCCTCCTCTGCCGGCGTTTCCGCCGTACCGCAGGATCGCTTCGTTTAATGCCCGCCTAACCTCCGGGGGCTTCGGAAAGGTCGTAGCGGCATTATCAAAATTAACGATCATTTAATCCCCCGCGCCGCTTAATAGCTTTCCGTATTCTATTTTGTTATTATTCAGTAATGCGATAACATCCCCGGGATCACCGTTTACAATCAAAACATGGGTACAGCCTCTCTCAGAAATTCTGGAGGCTCTTTTTATCTCGCTTTTATAGCCCATTGAAGCAAGCTTTCTCTGCGCTTTGATTGCATGAGTGACAGAGGGCATAGTAACTGTTGTTCTGTTCATATCAGTCTCCAATCCGGCGTGAAAATTCACGCTGTCACCCGTTATAGTTTCAGCGAAAGAGAGTTATCCCTCCGCTTATACCATTATATGAAGACCGCTTCACTGTTGTTACATTTTGTCAAAAGAGCGACGCAATGCGCGGAAATCCCGGAGCCGTCTCCCGTAAAGCCAAGTCCTTCCTCAGTCGTAGCCTTAATACTTACAAAGGAAACATGGCATCCGCATGCATCGGCAATGTTTTGTCTCATCCGCTCTATATAGGGCGAAAGCTTAGGCGACTGGGCTATAACCGTAGCGTCGAGATTTCCTAAGGCGTAGCCCTTTTCCCGCACCAAGCCGCATACTCTTTTAAGAAGGTCGATACTGTCCGCCCCCTTAAAGTCAGGATCCGTATCCGGAAAATGCTTGCCAATATCTCCAAGGGCAAGCGCGCCCAATAAAGAATCCATTACGGCGTGCGTCAGAACATCGGCGTCGGAATGTCCCAAAAGACCTTTTTCATATGGTATCTCAACTCCGCCCAGAACCAGTCTCCTGTTTTCAGCAAGCCGGTGTACGTCGTATCCGTGTCCTATCCTCATATCTGTTCCTCCAAAAGAAGATTTGCGATCTTAATATCCTCAGGAGTGGTTATTTTTATATTTTCATATCCTCCCTCAGTCATGCAGACCTTTACGCCTATCGCCTCTGCAAGCTGACAGTCGTCGGTAAAATCAAGACCGTGCTCAAGGGCGAAGTCCACAGCCTCGAAATATATCCTGCGTTTAAATATCTGAGGCGTCTGCGTAATATAAAGGGACGGTCTGTAAGGCGTATCAGTTATAAGTCCGTCGTTTACCACCTTTATCGTATCCTTAACCGGAACTCCGAGAACAGCCGCGCCGAAAACCTCGGCGTCGCGGGCGGTCCTTACTATTTGCTCAGGCTTTACAAGAGGTCTCGCTCCGTCATGCACCGCTATAAGACTCGTTTCCGGGCTTATTTTTTTCAATCCGCTGAAAACGCTTTCCTGCCTTGTCCCGCCGCCCTCTGCAAAGCCTCGGAGCTTTGCTATTCCAAGCTTTTCGGCAGTATTTTCAAGTTCCTTCCTGTCGCGTTCCCGGCAGACTACTACGATATCGCCGACCTCCGGACACTGCTCGAACGCAAGCATCGATCTCCCCGCAACATTTGTATTTCCCAGCGGAAGCAGAAGCTTGTTGACTCCGTTCATTCTGGACGAGCTTCCTCCGCATACTATTATAGCTGAAATTGACATTAACTTTTTCTCCGTTTTGCAGCCATTACGGCTTTACGTTCAAATTTTTTGATTTCAAGAATTGCATATATAAATTATACCATTTATTTTTCAATGTGTAAAGCGCAAGGAGGAATTATTAATAAAAGATAAAATGTAAATTCCGCTATTATATGTGAAATTCTTGACAAACAGTATGATTTTGATGTACAATAAAAGAGAAAATCATGAAAGGACTGATTGCAATGGGTTTAACATTAACAGAAAAAATATTAAAAGCTCATCTTGTAGACGGCGAAATGGTCAAGGGAAAGGAAATCGGTATCAGAATAGACCAGACTCTGACGCAGGACGCCACCGGCACAATGGCTTATCTGGAATTTGAGGCTATGGGAGTACCCAGAGTTAAAACTGAAAAAAGCGTAGCTTATATAGATCACAACACTCTCCAGAACGGCTTTGAAAACGCCGACGACCACCGCTTTATCGGAAGCGTTGCAAAAAAGCACGGTATTTATTTTTCACGTCCCGGAAACGGCATTTGCCATCAGGTACATCTTGAGCGCTTCGGAATTCCCGGAAAAACCCTTATCGGCTCCGACAGCCATACTCCCACCGGCGGCGGAATCGGTATGATTGCAATCGGCGCCGGCGGTCTTGACGTTGCGGTAGCAATGGGGGGCGGCGCTTATTATATAACATGTCCAAAGGTAGTAAAGGTTGAGCTTAAGGGAAAGCTCTCGCCTTGGGTTGCCGCAAAGGACGTTATACTTGAAGTTTTAAAAAGACTTTCCGTAAAAGGCGGAGTTGGCAAAGTAATCGAATACTGCGGAGAAGGCGTAAAAACTCTGTCGGTTCCGGAAAGAGCTACTATAACAAATATGGGCGCGGAGCTTGGCGCTACGACCTCCATATTCCCGTCCGATGAAATTACAAGAGAATTCCTGAAAGCGCAGCAGAGGGAAAACGTATGGACAGAGCTTTCAGCGGATCCCGACGCTGTATACGACGAGGAGCTTACCATAGATTTAGGCGAGCTTGAGCCGCTTGCCGCCTGCCCTCATTCTCCGGACAATGTAAAATCGGTAAGTGAAATAGGCAAAATCAAGATAGATCAGGTCTGTATCGGTTCCTGCACGAATTCATCACTTATGGATATGCTTAAGGTCGCTCATATACTTAAGGGAAGAACCGTTCATCCGGACGTATCGCTTTCTATAGCTCCCGGTTCAAAGCAGGTTCTTAATATGCTTGCTGAAAACGGCGCGCTTTCCGTAATGATAGACGCGGGAGCAAGAATCCTTGAAAGCGCCTGCGGACCTTGTATAGGTATGGGACAGTCTCCCAATTCCAAGGGCATTTCTCTGAGAACCTTCAACAGAAACTTCGAGGGACGGTCAGGCACCAAGGACGGTCAGATTTATCTGGTATCTCCGGAGGTTGCCGCTGCGTCGGCGGTTGCCGGAGTTTTCACGGATCCGAGAGAGCTCGGCGAAATGCCTGAGTTCAAACTGCCGGAGGTATTCAAAATCAACGACAACATGGTTGTTCCGCCCGTACCTGAATCGGAAATGGACAGCGTAGTAATTCTTAGAGGACCGAATATCAAGCCTTTCCCGGAAACCTCTCCTCTTGACGACAGCATATCCGCTCCGGTTTCTCTCAAGGTTGGAGATAACATAACCACCGACCATATAATGCCGGCGGGAGCAAAGATATTGCCGCTGAGGTCAAATATTCCGGCTATCTCCCAGCATTGCTTTACAATATGCGACGAAAAATTCCCGGCAAGAGCAAAGGAAATGGGTAAAAGCATTATTGTCGGCGGCTCAAACTACGGACAAGGCTCGTCGAGAGAACATGCGGCTCTGGCTCCCCTTTATCTCGGAATCAAGGCCGTATTGGTTAAATCCTTTGCAAGAATTCACAGAGCTAATCTTATTAACGCGGGTATTCTTCCTCTTACTTTTGTAAACGAGGCTGATTACGATTCTATTTCGCAGAGCGACGAGCTCGAGCTTGCAAACGTAAGGGCGGAAATTGAAGCCGGAAAGAGCGAGCTTACAGTAAAAAACAAAACGACAGGCAAGGAAATCAAGGCGCTCTGCGAGCTCAGCGGACGCACAAAGGATATAATCCTTGCTGGAGGTCTGCTTGACTACACAAGAGAATCTATGAAATAATGGCAATCGATATATCAAAACGTCCGGACGGACCTATAAGGAAGTTCACTATACCGCAGAAGCGGAAACCAGGGATAACGTCCGACCTTTTAAAGCTTATCGCGATCATCGCAATGACCGTTGATCATATTGCATGGGCGTTTGTTCCCTTCGGCAGCATTGCCGGACAGCTTATGCACGTTATAGGGCGGCTTACCGCCCCGATAATGTGTTTTATGGTTGCCGAAGGCTATTATAAAACGCGTAATGTAAAAAAATATGCTATAAGACTGGGCATATTCGCATTGATTTCTCATTTTCCGTATGTATTCTTTTCTTCCGGCAGATTCTATCTTATCCACCAGACAAGCGTGATGTTTCCCTTGCTTCTAGGACTTGCCGCCCTTGTCGTAAGGGACAGTCCCAAATATGAGCCGACCGTAAAAAACATGATTATTCTTGTTATATGCCTCATTTCTATGGTCGGCGACTGGGGAGCCGTCGCGGTAATTTGGATACTGATATTTTCCGCTTGCCGGTTTGACCGCAAAAGGCAGATGAAAAATTTCTGCGCGGTCAGCGCGTTATATATCCTGTTGGACTTTATCTACTGCGCCGCTATGGGACAATGGTATCACGACCTCTTTCAGCTTGGCGTATTTCTTGCGGTACCGCTGCTTATGAGCTATAACGGTGTAAGAAAAGGCGGAAAAGCTTATAAATGGCTTTTTTACGTTTACTATCCCGCGCACCTTGCGCTGCTTGCGGTTTTAAGATATATGTGATTAAGCGAGGTTAAAATATGGGTTTATTTAGTAAGTTTTTTAAGTCCCCCGAAAAGGAGGATAAGAAACATGATTTTTCATATATCGCTGAAATAGCGGCTCTTATAACCTCGGATAATGCTGAAGTTATGGAGAAAATAAACTATTGTATCAGCAATCCGGAAGAATATGAAGTACAATGGGCAACGAATGGCATTGATTACGGCAGCAAGGATTTCGGCTGGATTAATCTGATATCTGAGCTTGAAGAAAGCGGGTATCTGTTCAGCGTTGACTTTAAATGCGAGCTTGAAGATTTTCTCTGGGCGCTTGAACAGATAAAAACCTACAGTCTTATCGATATCGACCTGTCGTCTCTTGATTTGGACGAAAACGGCGACGTAACGTCATGGGGCAGGAAAATCAACGCCGCTTTAAACGGGAAAGCTCTGATATGCACAGTTGATGTTGACAGCGACAGCTATGAGCTTATTATCGTTTCGGCTGATGTTTACAATATAATTTCGGACGCTGCAGAAAGCAACGGTCACAAAATAGACGAATTATAATTAACGGGAGGAAACCAATGGCAAAAATTCAGATGAAAACACCGCTGGTCGAAATGGACGGCGACGAAATGACAAGAATACTCTGGAAATGGATAAAGGAGATTCTTCTTGAGCCCTATATCGACCTGAACACAGAGTATTACGACCTCGGTCTCGAATACAGAGAAAAAACAAGGGACAGAGTTACCTTCGACAGCGCCGAGGCCACAAAAAAATACGGAGTAGCTGTAAAATGCGCAACGATCACTCCGAATGCAGCCAGAATGCCCGAATACAATCTTACAGAAATGTGGAAATCCCCTAACGGAACCATAAGGGCTATACTGGACGGCACCGTTTTCAGAACTCCTATTCTTGTCAAAGGAATTACGCCGTATATTCCGTCATGGACAAATCCTATAACAATCGCTCGTCACGCCTACGGAGACGTATATAAGAATACTGAAATGCAGGTCAGCGGCGGCGGTAAGGCGGAACTTGTCTACACCGACAAGGACGGAAACGAAACCAGACAGCTTATCCATGAATTCGACGGCGACGGAATAATCCAGGGTTTGCACAATATTGATAAAAGTATCGCAGGCTTTGCAAAATCATGCTTTAATTATGCCCTTGATACAAAGCAGGACGTATGGTTTGCAACCAAGGATACTATTTCAAAAAAATATGACCACAGATTCAAGGATATATTTCAGGAAATCTTTGACGCCGAATATAAGGAAAAATTCGAAGCCGCAGGAATTGAATATTTCTATACTCTCATAGACGACGCCGTTGCAAGAGTTATTCGTTCAAACGGCGGCTATATCTGGGCATGCAAAAACTATGACGGAGACGTTATGTCGGATATGGTTTCAACAGCTTTCGGAAGTCTCGCAATGATGACCTCCGTTCTTGTTTCACCTGACGGAGTTTATGAATACGAAGCGGCGCACGGAACAGTCCAGCGTCACTATTATAAATATCTCAAGGGCGAGGAAACGTCGACTAACTCGGTCGCTACTATTTTTGCATGGAGCGGCGCTTTAAGAAAAAGAGGCGAGCTTGACGGCAGCAGCGAACTTACTGAATTTGCGGATAAGCTTGAAAGAGCAACCATACAAACGATTGAGGACGGCGTTATGACCGGCGATCTCTATATGCTTTCAAAGCTTGAAAATAAGAAAAAGGTAGATTCAAGAACGTTTTTGGAGGAAATCAACAGCAGACTTTCTCAGATGGTTTAATATATTTTAGGAAGGATCGGATTTCATGTCAAAACCCTTAATTTCAGCTCCGGTAATAAAGCGTCTGCCAAGGTATTACCGGTTTTTAGGCGAGCTTGAAAACCAAGGCTTTACAAGAATATCAAGCCGTGAGCTTTCTGAAAAAATGGGACTTACGGCGTCGCAGATAAGACAGGATCTAAACTGCTTCGGAGGCTTCGGTCAGCAGGGATACGGCTACAATGTAAAAGAACTGCATAAAGCCATCGGAGAAATACTCGGAATCAACGCCGGCAACAGGACGATACTTATAGGCGCAGGAAATCTTGGCAGAGCTATCGCCTCTCACATTGATTTTACTAAGCGGGGCTTCAGGCTTATAGGGATTTTTGACAGTAATCCTGAAAAAACCGGACAGATAATTTCCGGAATTAAAGTTTTCCATACAGACGTTATTGAAAAATTCTGCAAGGATAATAACCCTGTATGCGCAGTACTGTGTATTCCTAAATCCTCAGCACAGGAAATAGCAAACAGGCTGGTAACGCTGGGAATAAAGGGCTTCTGGAATTTCAGTCATTACGATCTTAAAATGGACCATAACGACAGTATAATTGTTGAAAACGTACATCTGGCCGACAGCCTTATGACGTTAGCTTACGGGCTTCACTCTAATTCCGATAGAGAAGAATAAAAAAAATCAGGCTTTAAAAAGCCTGATTTTTTTATTTGATTATTATTTGTTAAGTTCTTTGTTTTTCTGACCGCTGCGGCATAAAGAAGAATTCGGACAGCAGCCGCAGTTGCAGCCGCATGAGGATTTACCGTCCGCCTTGTCTTTTCTGAGCTTCATTACAATAAGCGTCACAACAGCTGCAATTATAAGAAATACCACTATTGTTCCGATATTTGAAATCAGATAATCCATCATCGCTTTTATTCCGCCTTTCTCTCCGTCAGGAAGATCGCCCGCAGCTCTAAAAGAAATTTTACCGGCTTACGCTTTTACCCTGACTTTTGTTTTAAGCGCACTGCTTTCATTATACGGCCTTACAAGCATATAAACAATAAACGCAATCAGAATCAGCGCCGCGATAAGACCGATAACATTTACATTTCCTGTAAATACCGAGCCTACCTGATAAATTATAAGCGAAACCGCATATGCAAAAACGCACTGATAGCCTATTGCAAACAAGGTCCATTTCGCATTGTTCATTTCACGCTTGATAGCTCCCATTGCCGCAAAGCACGGCGCGCACAGAAGATTGAAAACAAGGAAAGAATATGCTGAAAGCCGTGTAAACGCAGCGGCGACCTCCGGCCATATCTCGTCTCCGTTTTCAGAAAGCTCCTCCCCTGCAAAGTGAAATAGTTGTCCGAACGTTGCAACAACGTTTTCCTTTGCAATAAGTCCGGTAACAGTCGCGACGGCGGATTTCCAGTCGCCCCAGCCAAGCGGAGCGAATATCCACGCAAACGCGTTTCCGATTTTTGCAAGGACAGAATTATCCAGATCGTCGACCATTCCAAAACCGTTTTCCCAGCCAAACGCCTGAAGAAACCAAAGAATAATTGACGACAAAAGAATTATGGTACCTGCTTTCTTTATAAACGACCAGCCTCTTTCCCACATTGAGCGCAGAACGTTGCCTACTGTAGGCAGATGATATGCCGGCAGCTCCATTACAAAGGGCGCCGGATCACCGGAAAACAATTTGGTTTTCTTGAGCATTATACCTGAAACTATAATGGCGCCGACTCCGATAAAATATGCGGAAGCTGAAACCCAGCCGGCATTATTGAAAAGCGCTCCGGCAATAAGACCTATTATCGGCAGCTTCGCGCCGCATGGAATAAACGTGGTAGTCATAATAGTCATTCTGCGGTCACGCTCGTTTTCTATAGTACGAGAAGCCATAACTCCGGGAACGCCGCAGCCCGTTCCTATAAGCATAGGTATAAAGGATTTTCCCGAAAGTCCGAATTTGCGGAATATCCTGTCCATAACGAACGCTATTCTCGCCATATATCCGCATGCCTCAAGAAAACCGAGGAATATAAACAGAACAAGCATCTGGGGAACAAATCCCAGCACAGCCCCTACTCCGGCAATTATACCGTCAACAATCAGTCCCTGTAACCACGCCGCACAGTTTATGCTTTCAAGTAGCTTGTTTGCGCCGTTTGTTATCCAATCGCTGAAAAGAGTGTCGTTAGTCCAGCCCGTCACCCAGTCGCCTACCGTAGTTACAGATACATAATATACGATAAACATAACGACTGCAAAAATCGGCAGCGCAAGAAAACGGTTGGTAACGACCTTATCAATTTTATCCGATAAGGTAAGACCTCCCTTATTTTTCTTTTTGCAGCAGCCCTTGATTATAGACGCTATGTAAATGTAACGCTCGTTTGTTATAATACTTTCAGAATCGTCGTCCATTTCCCTTTCTGCGGCGGCAATATCAGATTCTATATGCTCCATTATTTCCTTTGGTATTGAAAGACGGCTCAGCACCTTTTCATCGCGCTCAAATATTTTTATGGCATACCATCTCTGCTGCTCCTCAGGAATATTATGCAGGAAAGCTTCCTCTATATGAGCGATGGCATGCTCGACGCACCCGCAGAAGCTATGCTGAGGCACAGTACATTCTCTGCTTTCCGCGGCCGCCACAGCCCTCTCGGCAGCTTCCTTCACACCGACGCCCTTTAAAGCTGAAATTTCACAGACCTCGCAGCCCAGTTCCTTAGAAAGCTGAGAAATATTAATCTTATCTCCGTTTTTGCGCACTATGTCAATCATATTGACAGCCACGACAACAGGTATCCCAAGCTCTGTAAGCTGAGTTGTAAGATAAAGATTTCTTTCAAGGTTCGTACCGTCGATAATATTAAGTATAGCGTCGGGACGCTCGTCTATAAGATAATTTCTTGCGACTACCTCCTCAAGAGTATAAGGAGAAAGCGAGTAAATACCCGGAAGATCAGTAACAATAACGTCCTTGCGTCCCTTAAGCCTGCCCTCCTTTTTCTCAACCGTTACCCCGGGCCAGTTACCGACAAACTGGTTAGAGCCTGTAAGCGAGTTAAAAAGCGTTGTTTTGCCGCAGTTAGGATTGCCTGCCAGCGCGATTTTAATTTCCATAAATCTACCTCTTTTCTAATTAGCGTTTGCTAACTTATGTGCAAATTAATTGGTTTCTATCAGGTCTGCGTCTGCTTTTCGCAGAGTAAGCTCATAGCCTCTGACCGTTATCTCTATAGGATCCCCCAGAGGCGCTACTTTTCTGACGTATATCTCCGTCCCCTTGGTTATGCCCATATCCATAATTCTGCGCTTTACGGCTCCGTCTCCGTTAAGCCTGCTGACCTTAACCGTCTGACCGATTTTTGCTTCTCTTAGTGTTGACATATGCCTGCCTCCAATATCATACCATTATTTTTGAAGCCATTTCCTTGGAAACGGCAACTCTTGAATCCTTTACATTGACAATTACATTACCGCCGATTTCAGAAATAACAGTGACCGAGCCGCCTGCGACAAATCCCAGATTTTCAAGGAATTTTCTCGTTTCCGGCTTTCCGCCGACCTTTTTAATCATATTCTCCTCGCCGATATTAGCTAATGTCAAAGGCATCATTACACTCCTCCTCCCACGTTTTTAATCTGATAAGCGTATTGCCTTGCCGCCGTTATCCCGACTATTGATCGGCAAATATTATTTATCGTCTGCCATTATCGGAATTATTATCATAAAAAGCGCTCTATTTGTTAGTGAAGGCTTACTGATTGCTGTAAAATAACGCGCTTCCGCGCCTTCACCCGCAATATTTATCAAGAATGGATTTAAGCGCACTGACGCTTGCGCTATGAATTCGCGCCACCGGAATATCATGCTTTGCGGATTTCTGATTTACTCTTTTCACCATTTTATGAGAGCACGTGTTCGTAAATACTACCATTAAATCAGGCGTTCCCAGCTTGTTTTCAAAATCCGACGGCATCTGTGTAAATACCTTTGCCTTGCAGTTATAAGATCTGCATATATCTTTATATCTGGTTGCCATACGGTCGTTACCGCCTACCACAACAATACTCATTCCGCACTCCTTTCACGTGGTTAGCTTACGCTGACTAAACATATAATATCACATTACCTAATGTTTGTCAAGAACCTTTTATAAAATTTTCTGTTATAATCATTTCAGTTTACAATGGCTTACTTTGCCAATTTAAATATATAGCTTTATTGTTGATTTATGGAAGATAATGTGATATAATATTACGAGTTAAATTTAAATAATGGAGTTGATTATGGAAAAAAGTAAAAATAATATTCCCCGTTATATAATCATAGGCGCTTTGTTGATTATTTTTCTTATAGCTTTTTGTATCAGATATGTTTCATTCATTTGGAATAACGAAAATGATAATTTGCTGAAATATGAAGTAGATACCAATAAGAAAAACGCAATAATTATAAATAATAAAATAAACGGATATATAGATTCTCTTGTGACTCTTTCATCGGCTATAACAAGCCATACCGGAGACGATGATTTTAAAAGCGATCTCATAAAAAATGCGCTGGACAATAATGCTTTTAAGCGTATAGGATTCGTTCTTTCCGACGGCTCATCCTATATAGAAGACAATAAGCTGGGCGTTCTTTATTACAGCAACGTTAATTTGCGGGAACGAGAATACTATCGGAAAGCGATAAAAGGCGAACGCTATGTATCTGCGCCTTCCAAAGATCAATGGTCAAATGAAAGCGTGGTAATTATAAGCGTCCCGATTTACGACGCAAACAATAAAATAATAGGTATTTTAGCAGGAGTGAACAATACATCCCATTTTATAAAATCGCTTGAAAATGATTATGAAAAAAATCATGAAAATACCGAAGCTTTTTTTCATATAGTATCTTCCGACGGAAATATAGTTTTCCGTTCTACCATCAATAAAAACGGAGTTGCAAAAAATATATTCGAAGGCGATTATGAATATATCGACGATATGGAAAAGCTTAAAAGCAATTACAGCAGCGGAAAAAGCGGAATCACAAAATTCAAATTAAAGGGTATAGAAGAACGATACTCGACATATACCCCAATTAACATCAACGACTGGTATTTAACGTCAGTTATACCGGTTGACTCTATTAAAAACCAAGTTATAAACATCATTTTGTATACGGTTGCCTTAATGGTAATTCTGTCGATTACCTTATGTATGTTAATTTTCTCAGTGATAAATATTCACAAAAAGAATCTTCGCGAAAAATACGCGCTTGCATTCAAGGATTCCCTCACGGGCTGCTATAATAAAACAAAATTTATTATTGAACTTCAGAATCACCGTAATTTATATGACGATCATCACGCGGTTCTGATGTATGATATTAAAAATTTTAAGGCTTATAACAATATATTCGGTTACCAAAGCGGCGACGAGCTTATAATAAAACTCGGCAGAATTTTTTCATCAAATATAAAAAGCGATGAACTAGTCTCAAGAATTTATGCCGAAAGGTTTATTCTACTCGTAGATTATTCGACAAAAGAACGTCTTAATAACAGAATAAATTATATTTTCAAGGAAATCGGCAAAGTCTTAAACGAAAGTAACGAATCCCAATATACTCTTATTGCCAGGTGCGGCGTGTATCTGATAAACGAAGTCGATACAGAACTTACGCCGGATACTATAATAGACTATGCAAATCAAGCGCGCATAATGATAACGGATATATCCGAAAGCACATATAACTACTTTGATTTCAACGAATATACAGTAAATAGCCAAAAGGCTAAAATAGAATCCCATATGCAAACAGCTCTTGAAAATAATGAATTTTTAGTCTATCTTCAGCCAAAATATTCAATAGTCGACAGTGAACCGATTCTCAACGGCGCAGAAAGTCTTGTAAGATGGAGATATAAAAATGAGAAATTTATGTTCCCGGACATTTTTATACCGACATTCGAGCAAAACGGCTTTATTACCAAGCTTGATCTTTACATGCTTGAACACACCTGCAAGATATTAAGAAAATGGCTGGACGAGGGCAAAAAATGCGTACCTATTTCCGTAAACCAATCCAGAGCGAACGTTTTCAATTCAGCATATCTCACAACTCTCCTTGAAATAATCGACAAATATGAAATACCGCATGAGCTGCTTGAATTTGAGATAACCGAAAGCGCGGTTATGGACGATATAGGACAGGTAAGGGAACACTTCAGGCAACTCAGAAATCACGGATTCCTGACAAGCATGGACGATTTCGGAAGCGGATTCTCCTCGCTTAATATGCTCAAGGATATTGAAGCCGATATAATTAAAATTGATAAGGGATTCTTTGACAGAGCGTTTGATTCCGTCAAGGGAAAATATATTGTTAAAACCGTTATATCTCTTGTAAAGGGACTCGGCTATAAGGTTATAGCCGAGGGAATAGAAACAAAAAAACAGTTAGAATTTTTAAAAACCTGCGGTTGCGACAGCATACAGGGCTATTACTTCGGCAAACCTCAGCCTTGGAATGATTTCGAAAATGAACATCTCAGCAAAATACAAGAAAGTGAAAACGCCGTAAGATAAATTCAGAATTTATAAATGGGAAGTAATTTAAACGACAAAATTTTCTTGACAATTTTTGCTTATACTGTTATAATATAAATCCAAATTCTAACAAGTAATTACAGTAAGACACCGCCGTCTTATAAGGGACGGCGGTGTGTTTTTTTACAAAGATCGGAAGTATTATGGAATTTTTTACAAAAGTATTGAAAACGCAGATATCAATTGTCAGTAAGCTTGCCGACGGATGTTCCGTTGAAAAATCAAGATTTGCACAGGATAAGATAGGCGAGCTGATGGCGCGTAAATACAAGCAGGGAGTTTCATACGAAAAGATACGGTCCGGCGAATTTCAGGCTGAATATATTATACCTGATGAAAAGAAATTAAACGGTATTATTTTATATCTTCACGGCGGGGGCTATGTATCGGGAGGAATGAATTACGCAAAGGGCTTCGGAACAATATTAGCCTGCCAGAATAAAATTCCCGTATGCTGCGTAGCTTATCGCCTGGCGCCGGAAAACGCGTTTCCCGCCGCATTGACCGACGCGTTAAACGCCTACCGCTTTCTTATTCTGGAGGGATATTCTCCGGAAAATATTATACTCTGCGGCGAATCTGCCGGAGGCGGTCTTGCCTATGCGCTGGCGCTGAAACTCAAGGAGGAAAAGCTTGAAATGCCTTGCGGGATTATAGCCGTTTCGCCATGGAGCGATTTGACCTTATCCGGCGTATCCTATGACAAAAATCTTGAAAACGATCCGTCTATGACAAAAAAACGCCTGAAATTCTATGCGGACTGCTATACGGATCAGCCGGAGCTTCCTCTTGTATCGCCGCTTTTCGGAGATCTTGCAAATCTGCCTCCCTCCTTGATTTTTGCAGGAGGAGACGAAATTCTGTTGAGCGATTCTGAAGAACTTCATGAACGGCTCGTTTCCTGCGGCTGCCGATCGCAGTTGCATATTGCTCCGAAAATGTGGCATGTATATCTGCTTTATAATTTAAAGGAATTTGAAGAAGACTATAAAAGAATCAACGAGTTTCTGAAAGAGGTGCTCAATGACTGATAAAAAGCGATTATGGATGCGGCTGGATAATGCGGCAAAGCTGTATCCGGCGGTAAGAACCAAAAACTGGAGCAACGTATTCAGATTGTCGACGACGCTTACGGAACTAATAGATCCCGCGTTTCTGCAATCCGCACTTGAGTCTACTATAAAGCGCTTTCCCTCTGTCGCCATGAGACTCAGGCACGGCTTCTTCTGGTATTATCTTGAAGAAATTCCTAAGGCGCCCCAGGTTATTTACGAACGTCCGTATCCGTGCAGTAAAATGTCCGGAAAAGATATAAAGACCTGCGCTTTCCGCGTTCTTTATTATGAAAACCGTATAGCGGTCGAGTTTTTCCATTCACTGACCGACGGAAACGGCGGACTGGTATTCATAAAGACGCTTGCGGCAGAATACATCAAGCAAAAAAGCGGCGTTGAAATTCCGTCCGTAAACGGTGTTTTCAACCGCTTGGAAAAGCCCGACCAACGCGAGCTTGAAGACAGCTTTTTAAAGCATCATGGAGCCGCCTCGGGATCCAGACGTGAAAAAACCGCCTATAAAATACGCGGTACAAAAACAAACGGTTTTCATTATCTGACCACCGGAATAATCAGCTTAAACGACGTCCTTGCCGAATCAAAAAAACGCCATGTAAGCCTTACAGCGTTCATAGTTTCGGTTATGATATTTTCAATAATGCAGATGCAGGATCATGACATACCGGATAAGAGAAAACAAAAGCCGATAAAAATTCTTATTCCGGTTAATCTGAGGAAATATTTTGACAGCATTTCCATGCGCAATTTTGTACTTTACATTACGCCGGGAATAGAAGCAAATCTGGGCGAATTTACTTTTGATGAAATAGTAGAAGCTATACACCACCAGATGAAGCTCCAGCTAACCGAAAAACAGATGAGAACAAGAATAACCGCAAATGTAAGAGCTGAAAAAAACAAGCTTCTGAAGGTTCTTCCTCTTTTTCTAAAAAATATCGGAATGAAAATAATGTTTTCCCTGGTCGGAGAAAAAAAATCCTGTATTACTATGTCTAATCTCGGCGTCGTTACAGTACCCCAAGAAATGGAGCCGTTTGTAAGCAGATTTGATTTTACACTGGGAGTACAGTCTACAGGCTGCAACAACTGCGGAATATTATCCTATAAGGATAAGCTGTATATAAACCTGATAAGAAATATTGAGGAATCGCAGCTTGAAAGACTGTTTTTCACAAATTTAGTTAAAATGGGAATAGGCGTTACTGTTGAAAGCAATCAGAAAGGAAAGGTGACATAAATGCCTTATTGCGTTAATTGCGGAGTAAAGCTAAGCGATTCCGACGACAAATGTCCGCTGTGCCAGACGGCGGTTTATCATCCCGGTCTACAGCTCAGGACAGACGAAAAGCCTCCGTTTCCCGCAGCAGAATTGAATCAGCCTAAAATGAATCCTAAATACAAAACGATTATTGCGGCCCTGGCTCTGCTGATTCCGGCTTTATTATGTCTCGTCTGTGATTATAGCATAAGCCGGCGTATCGTTTGGTCGGGCTTTGGGTTAGGAGCAGCTCTGTTAATCTTCTGCGCCGTTTTTATCCCATTGCTAATTTCAAATAAAAACGTATTTTTTTATTTATTTGTCGATTTTGCGGTAATTCTCGGCTACCTGAAATACATTGAATATAAAACCCTCGGAAGCTGGTTTATAACGTTTGCATTGCCCGTTATGATTTCAATTATGATAATTGTATCAGCCGGACTTCTCTTAAAGCGCTTTACTCGTTTTACAAATCTTATGATTTCGGCTATTTCACTTATACTAATCGGATTCGAATGCGTGCTGCTTGAATTTCTTATCAGCAGAAATTTTACAGAGCAGGAGCATTTTATCTGGTCTTACTATCCTCTTATTACATTTGTTGTTTTGGGAATTATTCTTATTATAATTGATAAAAACCATAAGCTTAATGAAAAAGTTAAGAAAAGCTTCTTTATATAAAATACAAGCCGTTTCCTTTTAATAAAGGGAAACGGCTTTTTGGCGCGGCAGCGGTTTCATATGAATATTTTTATATTATTAGGAATATTATTATTAAAGTAATTTATCCTGAAAGGAGAGTATAATATGGCATTTTCTGATTTGGAAATATTAGCCCGGATCTTAAAGTGCGAAGCCGGAGGTGAAGGAGAAAACGGAATGAAGGCTGTCGCATGCGTTGTAATGAACCGCGTCAATATAACCTACGGCGAATACGGCAGGCTTGAAAAGACAATAAGGGCAATTATTTATCAACCCGGGCAATTTGACTGCGTCCGCGAAACCATACGGGGAAATTATAATATGCAGAATATTTATAATATGCGTCCCGATCAGGAGCATTATGATATTGCAAACTGGGCGATAGCAGGCAACAGACTCACTAACCTTGGCTTCGCGCTATGGTATTTTAATCCATTTCAGCCGACATGCCGGCAGTTTTTCCCGTCAAACGTCGGCGAATTTGTAATCCGTATCGGAGATCACTGCTTCTATAACCCCACCGCCGCATATGCCGATACGTAAATTTCTATGAAAGGAATTGTTTTATGAATAACAATTTTGACGAAAGCTTCAGACAGATTGTAAATCAATCGAGAAACCCGTCGGTAAGACCGCGAAACAACAACGACAATAAGAACGCGTCTATTCCAAATGAGCATAATTTCACGACTCCGCAGCAGCAGGCGTTCGATACCCCTGAAATGATAGGCTCCATGCAAAAGATACTTGCCGAAAACATAGGAGAATACGTTGTGATAGAATTCCTGATAGGCACTAATATAATCACACGAAAACAGGGGATTCTGTATTTTGTGGGAACAAGCTTCGTTACTCTTTATGATGATGCCAACAATAATTATATAGTCTGCGATATTTTCTCAATTAAATTTGTATACTTCTATCTCCCGGGCCAGCGTCCCAATCAAAATTTCAACATTCTTCCCAATTCAAACGGCAATATGGGCTAATAAAGCTTTTTAATACCGGAGCCGCCTTTAACCTGCGGCTCCGGTTATTTTATATATATAAATCTTAATTTGCTCTTAAAATCTGCTGCGACAATACAAGCGGAATCTTAATAAGCGCGTCTGCATTCAAATCTTCACGGTTCATATCAACTGCCGTAAGCTGATTATTACCGTAGGTTTTATAGTAATAAATTCCTTTATCGGCGTTAATACAGCAGGAATAAGTTGTAATATAATCATTGCCTCCGGTAGTTTTTACGCTGCCTCGTACCATTGCCACCGAATCAAGCAAATGAAAAAACTGAGCCACACTGCCCTGCTCGGTATCCCGGCATACTGAATTCATGCTTAGATAAGACGCCTTTACAAATCTTGACGCCGGCGAATAGTCTCCGGGAAGCCCGCGGCTCCCCAGACCGTGACCGAACGGTTTAAGTCCCATACGGCTGCTTAATCCGTTTGAAGGATTTTCAGTTATAAGATTCAGATACTGGCAGAGATTTGTCATCTGAAAATCAAAGGGCGGATTATTAGTAAGAACTCCGGCAGGATTATCATAAATTCTAATTCCGCCCTTAGTGGATTCAAGTACAATAGAGCTTTCACTGTCGGCAATATGCCAGTGAAGAGGCGACAGCGGCAGCCGGCCGCTAAAAGGAATATCAATAATATTTATATCTGATAAAAGCTCTCTGGCTTCTTTAACGGAGCCGCACCGGCCAAGCAGCCATGAAACAAGCTCAAACGGAGAAATATTTACGCTATGGGTCTCCTCAACGGCTGAATAAAAGGCATAGCCCGGAAAATTAAGACAAGCTATACAAAGTCCCTTTTCATTGGCCGCCTCTGCATAAAACGGGTATCCCTCATAAATTTCCGCCATTCCTATCAATGCGTAATGACGCCTCAAGGAACCGGCTTTTTTAAATTCAAAGGGATAATTACGGGGAGTAATTACTATTCCGTTTCCAAACTCATAATCCAAATCCATATTTCGTCCGAAATAAAAATCCTGCGTTTTAATCGCTATACTCGTACACATATCGTTCTCTCCTTCTTATTATATATTATTACAGAAATTTCTTAATTATTAGTCTGAGTAACCGATATTGAAGCATAAATCCGTTTCACCTTTTAAAAGATAAATTCATATAATATTATGATCATGTTTAAGGAGTGATTTCATTATGATCATGTGCGCTACTATTTTGGAAGTACAACGAGACAGACTGCTGGTACGGGATAACTCAACGTCTCAGATAGTTTCGGTAAATACGCGCTTTGCCTGCAATTTTCGCGTCAATAACAGGGTAAAGATATTCTATAACGGAATAATGACTATGAGTATACCTCCTCAGATAAACGCTATTAGGATATTCAGAATTCCGTTTAATATGTGCTTATGAAATAAAAAGAGGTCGGTAATTCCGACCCCTTTTTATTGAATTTATAATAATAAACCGTGTTGCGTTTATATCATTTTAAGGCTATTTTTATCAAGAAATATTATTATAATGATTTTATAAATATTAAAAACTCCGTATCTGCGGCGTTTAGCGTAAATACGGAGTTTATGAATCTTTGATTATAAAATAGATGAATGAAATTTACATTATTCTCTCAGTAATTTCCACATCGTCTGTGGTAATGAAATCACGCAGTTTGACGCCGTCAAATTCAAAATCAAGAGTTTGCTCAAGGGTTAATCCGACCGCTATATCTTCTTTATCGTAAATCCATATCTCAAAATTATTATTATGACCTTCAATACCATAGTAGATACCATTATATTTAAACCCAACGTTTGCCCCACATGAAAGATATATCTTAAACTCTGCAAGTGTTTCAAATTTGTGGTCGGCAGGGTTATACTCATAATTTTTCATTGATTTTTCATCTCCTTCAATATTATTCAAATACTTTACCAGAATGACTACTATTAATAAATTCTTCAAGTGTTAGGCTCTCCTAAAAGTCTTGCAGAATTTTCATCTTTTGGTTTCCACTCACCACCATATGCACTTCCGCCGCCTTTGCAAACATAACGTACTTTTTAATTATTATATCAGATTTGTTCTGCCGTGTCAATGAATTGGCCTTGATGTCATTGAGATATTTCCACGAACTTATTTCGTAATTAACATAAATAATATCTCATTTTATTTCAGAAAACGTTTAACTGTAACAAATGATTTTTTCAGGTTCAATTTCAGAAATCATTTTGTTGTATCCTTCATAAACAATTCTTTCTGGTAAGATATACTAACAACGAAAATAAACATTAAAAATTCAGACAACAAAAAAATCGAATTCCATTTTATAAACGGAATTCGATTTACCATTGGCGGAGAAGGAGAGACTCGAACTCTCGCGGCAGTTTCCCACCCTACGCCCTTAGCAGGGGCTACAGACGCGTGTATTTACTGCGGTTTTTAAGCAATAAGTAGTAACGGAGTAGGAATGACTATTTAATATTTATTATACACAACAATTTTTAATCCAGCGGAATTTATTAAACATAAATTTACCTCTGGACATGATTCGACTTTTTTGCTATAATTTTAAAACAAGAAAGGAGGATATATGTTAATAGCAATCTGCGACGACGAGCAATTTTTTCTCGACTATTTTGAAAAGACGATCAAGGATTATTACTATTATGACCGTGGGATGACCTGTCAAATAATAAAGTATCTCAACGGACACGATCTAATGACAGACATAGAAACACAAAAATATAAAATAGACGTAGCCGTATTAGACATTGAGATGCCCGGATATTCGGGGATAGAATTAGTTAAGGACATCCGAAAAATTTGTCCGGATTTACCCGTGATGTTTTTAAGCAGTAATGAGACTTGCGGCGATGTAGCCGTCGAGTATGACCTGTGTGCCTACATATATAAAAGCGCCGGAGAAACAAAACTATACAACGCCTTTGATTTTTTATTAGAGGAAGAAAAAATAGCAAAACAGACCTATGACACGAAAAATATAAGTGTACGAATTTCTGACATCGTATACATCGAAATGAAAAACCACGAGGCTTTATTTCACACAGAATCTGGGATTTACAACGACCGAAATACTTTAAGTAATCTACAGATAGATTCGCGTTTTGATAAGTTTGTTACTTTAAGCCGTAGCTTAATGGTAAATTATAGGTTTATTGCGGATTTAAAAGATGTTGTGTATCTGACAACAGGAGAAACGCTTAAGTACAGCCAATCAAAAAAGGAAAACATATTAAAAAAATGTATTTACTTAAGGGGGCAAAGGTTTAGATAATGTGGAGCTTGATAGAACACTCAGCCAGTCTGGCTGAAGCAGTTATCATCACAGGCTTTACAACAATGGTATTGGGCTATAAAAGCCCCGGACATAAATGTTTAAAATATATAGTTTATACGCTTGTTTCTTTCATAAATATTGCTTTTTTAGCAAATTATTTGCCGGCAAAAGTTTCGGAAACGCTTCCGGGTATATCACAACTTATCATAAGTATGATATTCGCGGTACTTTTTTTGAAAGGAAATCTATTTTTCAAATTTTATATAATATTTATAAATAATTATATGATATTTCTTATAAACATTCCCGTTATGATGGCGTTTAATAGTTTTCTTGACGGTAACGGATTGCACGCCGCCGTTTACATACAAGGCGCGGTACGTATAGCTATTTTAGTTATAACAAAGCTGCTGTTTGCGCTTGCCTCATACGGCTTTTACAGATGGTATCGTAAAAATCTCCGTAACGCCGACTTTAGTTTCGGCTCTGCGGAGTGGATAGCTCTGCTTTTTATTTGCGCCGCCTCGTTTGCAATGGGGTTATATGTTTTTCAGCAAAACGTAAGCCGTTATAAGCCTTTAATCATGACGTTTGCTTCTCTTATCGCGTTAGTGATTAATGCACTTTCTCTGTACGGGATATTTCGTTCTGCCCAAAATAAGCAGAAATCTGAGGAAATAAAATTTTACCAGTTTGAAAATAAGGCGATGAAAAAGAATCTTGACGAGTATATAAAAAGAGAAGAAGAGATACGGAGTATTAAGCATGACATCGAAAATGTTGCTGTAACAACAACCAGTCTTTTAGATCATAAGGAGTATGATAAGATACGTGAGCATTATTCACAGTTGGTTAATAGAATACATAGCGGCCGTGTGGTATATACAGGTGTGAAAAATGCTTATATTAACGCAATCATTCAGCAAAAATATGCTGAATGTTATGATAAGATAGATATAAAATGCCATGCAAGCGGCGATTTTAGCAAAACAGAAGGCTTTCAAAATGTTGACATCATAGATATTTGTACTATTATCGGTAATCTCCTCGACAATGCCACAGAAGCGTATACCGACAGCTTTAAAGACTACGAGATTATAATAAAACTTGATGTGTTTGGCGGAGCATACTCGGTTGAAATATCAAACCCTATAGAAAAATCAGTGCTAGCACATAATAGTCGCCTTAAAACAAGCAAGACCGACGTCAAAAATCATGGGCTTGGTATCAAAAGCGTTAAAAGACGAGCTGAAAAGTATAACGGCAACGCTGAATTTACAGAGGAAAATAACCGTTTCGTAGCGCGAGTATGGCTTAGACCGGAAGAGTGAAATCCGTCAGAAAGCCGGCTCGAAAATCTAAATCCCTAGTTCTTCAAAGAAAAATATAGATATTTCCAAAGTATAAAAAAATCCCCTCAGACAATTAAGTCCGAGGGGATTTAACTTATTACATCTTCTTTTCGATCTCCGTTATTAGACGTTTGCGAAAATTAACTCCGGCAATCCCATTCTGTTTATAACCCCATTGCCCCAGTAGATAATTTACAGCGTTCAGAGTCCCGTCTCCAAACCATATGTTTTTATCCATACCGTATTTATTGATTCCCAGTTTCTTAGCGATAATGAGCTGCATTTTCATACAAAATATATCGTCCGATTTATCTCCCTTCTTGTAGCCCGTTTTGTCCAGTACAGGCTTAGCAGACGAAACACTGTCAG
>UPZA01000016.1 GCA_900538575.1 uncultured Ruminococcus sp. | reverse complement strand
GACATAAGAAAAGCTCACAAACGGAAAACCGCTTGTGAGCTTTGTTTTTGGCGGAAAGAGAGGGATTCGAACCCTCGATACGCTATCAACGTATACACGAGTTCCAGTCGTGCGCCTTAGACCAGCTCAGCCATCTTTCCATAATCAAAATACCCCAGCATAAAGCTGAGGTATAATTGGTGCGAGTGACGGGACTTGAACCCGTACGCCAATGACACACGCCCCTCAAACGTGCCTGTCTGCCTATTCCAGCACACTCGCATTGAGTACTTTAATATTATATCAAACTCTGATAAAAAAGTCAACAACTTTTTTAAAAAATTACTACTTTTGTACATTTTAGCATTTTTTTCAACATATTAATACGAATTGATACGATTTTAACAAAAATATCATAAATGAAAATAAAGAAATATCCCTTATAGAATCTTCATTTAAAATATGATATAATTTAAGAAAGAAAATTTTTAAATGACAAAAACGTCAGAACGGAGAACATATATGATAAAAATACAAATTCCCGCAACTTCGGCAAATCTGGGCGCAGGTTTTGACGCTTTAGGGCTTGCTCTTACTTATTATAATTATGTTGAGATGGAGGAATCGGACAGAATAGAAATTTCCTCTTCAGACGATATAAATATTCCAACAGACGAGAATAATCTTATTTACATATCTGCGAAGGATCTTTTTAATATATGCGGTAAAAATTTAAAGGGACTTAAAATACGTCAGACAAATAATATCCCTATGGCAAGAGGATTAGGCTCCAGTTCAGCATGTATAGTGGCTGGAATTGTCGGTGCAAATATGCTGCTCGGAAATCCTCTGTCAACCGACGATCTTGTAGATCTTGCCGCACAGATCGAGGGCCATCCGGATAATACAGCGCCGGCCTTACTTGGTGGTATAGTAACCGCGGTTTTTGACGGTAAAAAGGTTCATTGGGTAAAACAAGAGGTTTATACTAAATTGAAATTTGCAGCTATAATACCGGATTTTGAATTAAAAACTGAGAAAGCGAGAGCTTGTCTGCCTTCTGAGGTTTCGCATAAGGACGCCGTATACAATCTTTCAAGAGCGGCTCTGTTTTCAGCGTCTCTTCTTACCGGAAAGTTTGCAAATCTGCGTACTGCGGTGCATGACAAGCTTCATCAGCCCTATAGAATGGAGCTTATTCCTAATGCAAGGGAAGTTTTTGATATTGCCTATAATCACGGTGCTTACGGCTCGTACATAAGCGGCGCGGGTCCTACTATAGTAGCTATTGTGGACGAAAATAACAAATACTTTTCCGGTAAGATGAAATTCTCACTTGATAACGCCGGACTGAGCGGGTGGCAGGTTCATGAATTTCATATTGATAACGACGGAACTAAGCTTATAGCCACTTGATTTATATTAAAACTCCCGTGCATTTTTAGCGCGGGAGTCAAGCGTTTATTTTGGAAGCAGCGTCCTTGCAATTTCTATCGCGTCATAAAGGTCGACTGTGCCGTCTTTATTAAAATCGGCAATCAGTTTTTCCTCTTCGGTAAATGTTCTCATACCCATAATAGCTTTGGCTATCTCTATAGCGTCATAGAGATCTATCTCGCCGTTGCCGGAAATATCGCCGATTAGTGTTTCAGTATATTCTCCTAAAGAAACGAAGTTTCTGTTGTACTTTTCAGCATAAGTCTGAGCCGTTGAGTTTTCATAGCCGTAGATGGCGGTTGTTTCTGAAATTGTATCCTTAGCGTCAAAAATTTCACAATTAGGGTTGATTAATGTTAATTTAGTTAAACCGTCACAATAAATAAATGCATTTTGTCCTATACTAGTTATATTTTCGGGTATAATTAAGTTATTAAGATTATAACAGTTAACAAACGCCCACGAACCTATAATTGTTACAGTTTCAGGTATGGATATTTCTAATAAATTACAACAAGATGCAAAAGAAAAGTCCCCTATATTAATTAAATTTTCAGGAAATACTATATATAGTAGATTAGCGCAATTTGCAAAAGCGCCTTTTTCAATATGTACAACATTATCGTTTATTTTATAATGTGTTTGAATTTTTGCTATTGGATATCGGATTATTTTAGTACATTCTTTATTATATAAAACTCCTGATAATGATGTGAAATTTTTATTATTATTTGTTACAATTATATTTTCTAGATTGTAACAACCAGAAAAACAGTAATCTTCTATTTTAGAAACATATTCTTGAATTGTTATTTGAGTAATACTTTCACAATTGTGGAAAGCGTATTGTTCAATATTAATTACATTATTTGGAACTATATATTCTTGAACAATTTTAGCAGGAGGAAATTTTATTAATGCTGTTTGATCTTTATTAAATAATATTCCGTCTGCACTGCAATAATAATTATTACTTTCTGAAACGTGAATGCTTTTAAGTTTTTTACAATAAGATAAAATATTACTATTTAATGATTTTACCGGCAGTCCCTCAATTTCTGCCGGAATCTCAATTTCTGTTACCGATTCGTAACAGTCGGTTATTTCCACATAATCGTCTGTTCCGTCGCCGTCTGAATCAACCGTAGTATAGCTTAAATCGCCGTAGGTTGCGGAAGCTTCCGCCGATGAAGAAAACGGCATAATGCCTGATATTGCGGCGGAGCATGCCGCTGCCGTAATAAAACTTAAAAAGTTATTTATGAGCTTCATAGCATCTCTCTCCTTAATTTTTAAATTTATTTTACCACTCGTTGATTGTAATGTCAATATAAATTACAATTCGCTGAAAAATAAGATAAATATTCCTGATAATCGTTGCATTTCCCCTTTAAATGTGATAGAATAAAGCTTGTATAATATTTATTTGAAAGGCCGTGATGTTAGGGTTGGAAAAAAAGCTTGCTTTATATGGATTTAATAATCTTACAAAGACTTTAAGCTTTAACATATATGACGTATGCTATGCTAAAACAAAACGCGAACAGGAAGATTATATACAATATATAGACGAACAGTATAATTCGGAAAGACTGACCAAAATACTCTGCGACGTGACAAAAATGATAGGGGCTACGATACTTAATATTTCCAAGCAGGATTACGAACCGCAGGGCGCTTCGGTAAATATTCTGATTGCCGAAGGGCATGTTTCACCGGAAAATATAGATAAATCCTGTAATCAGGGAAGTATGCCTCAGAGTGAAACTGTCCATGCCCATCTTGACAAAAGCCATGTGACTGTTCACACCTTTCCCGAGTCTCATCCCGAAAACGCTGTATGTACCTTTAGAGTTGACATAGACGTTTCAACCTGCGGAGAAATATCGCCTCTTAATACGCTTGATTATCTCATAAGCAGCTTTGATTCAGATATAATAACAATAGATTACAGGGTAAGAGGCTTTACCCGAGATATGTGCGGCAAAAAATATTTCATTGATCACGACATTACTTCGATACAGGATTATATAGATGAAAGAACTCTTACAAAATACGACGCCATAGACGTTAACGTCTATCAGTCGAATATATTCCATACAAAAATGCTTATAAAGGAAATACAGCTTCAGAATTATCTTTTTAATACTGACGTCTACGAGCTTCATCCCAAAGAGAGACTGGACATTACAAACAGCATACGAAGGGAAATGATCGAGATTTTCAGTGGAATGAATATTTACTGATATTTATGAGGGAGGCTTGGAAAATGATTTTTTCACAGAGTGAGGCTCCTGTTTTAGAGGCTATGAAACAGCATCTTCAGAACAGGGTCGTTCCCTTCGATGTTCCTGGTCATAAGGGAGGACGCGGCACAAGGGAACTGACTGATTTTTTGGGTTTGTCATGCTTAAAAGCCGATGTAAATTCAATGAAACCCCTTGACAACCTATGTCATCCGGTTTCCGTCATAAAAAATGCTCAGGAGCTCGCGGCGGAGGCTTTCGGCGCTGAAAATGCGTTTTTTGTTGTCAACGGTACAACCGGATCTGTTCAGGCAATGATAATGGCCGCCTGCAAGGCGGGAGAAAAAATTATAATGCCTAGAAACGTTCACAGGAGTGCGATAAACGCTTTAGTCGTCAACGGCGCGATACCCGTTTACGTTAATCCCGGTACAAATAAAAGACTTGGAATACCGCTTGGAATGTCGGTAGAAAACGTAAGAAAAGCAATAAGAGAAAATCCGGACGCAAAGGCTGTGCTTATTAACAATCCAACCTACTACGGAGTATGCTCCGATCTGCGGGAAATAGTAAAGCTTGCGCATGAAAACGGCATGCTTGCGTTAGTCGACGAGGCTCACGGCACTCATTTCTATTTCGGGGAGAATATGCCTGTTTCGGGTATGGCTGCCGGAGCCGATATGGCAGCCGTCAGTATGCATAAGACCGGCGGTTCTCTTACGCAAAGCTCTTTGCTATTATGCGGAAAAAATGTCAGCGCCGGTTATATCAGACAGATTATCAATCTTACGCAGACTACAAGCGGCTCTTATCTTCTTATAGCGTCCTTGGATATAGCAAGAAAAAATTTGGCGCTCAACGGAAGGGAAATTTTCAGGAAAACAGTGCAATATGCTGAGTATGCAAGATCTGAAATCAATAAGCTCGGAGGCTACTATGCATTCGGGAGCGAGCTTTGCGGAAGCGATTCATTTTTCAGCTTCGATCCTACCAAGCTTTCTATACACACAAGGGATATAGGTCTTGCGGGAATAGAGGTTTACGATATTCTGCGCGATGAATACAATATACAGATTGAATTCGGGGATATTGGAAATGTTCTGGCGATCATTTCCGCCGGAGACAGGGCTCTTGAAATTGAACGGCTAATATCCTCGCTCTATGAAATAAAACGACTTTATTCCAAGGACAAGGCCGGAATGTTTGACCATGAATATATAGATCCGCAGGTTATTATGCCGCCGCAGTCCGCTTTTTACGGAGATAAAAAGTCTGTTCCGATAACAGAAAGCGGAGGTTATATATGCGGTGAGTTTGTCATGTGTTATCCTCCGGGTATTCCTATTCTTGCTCCTGGTGAAAAAATAACGGGCGATATAATAAATTATATCCTCTATGCTAAAGAAAAGGGCTGTATGATGACGGGTACACAGGACATAAACATTGAAAATATCAATGTGGTTGTAGAATAGGAGGATTTCATGGAGCTTTGGTATACTGAAAACCATACTGATAATGTTAAATTTTCTATAAGGGTAGACAAACATTTAAAAAGCGCTGAAAGCGAGTATCAGCGTATAGATATATTTGAATCCAAGGAATTCGGAAAAATACTGACTCTTGACGGATATCTGATGGTTACCGAAAAGGACGAGTATATATATCATGAAATGATAACGCATATACCTATGGCGGTAAATCCTGATATAAAAAATATACTTGTTATCGGAGCTGGGGACGGCGGGACCGTAAGAGAGCTTACCCGCTACAACCATGTTGAAAACATAGATATGGTTGAAATAGATGAAATGGTAGTGGAAATTTGCAGGGAGTATCTTCCGCAGACCGCTTCAAGGCTTTCCGACCCAAGAGTTCATATTTTTTATCAGGACGGACTGCGTTTTGTCAGAAGTAAGGAAAATGAATACGACTTAATCATAGTGGATTCAACCGATCCTTTCGGCGTAGGAGAAGGTCTTTTTACAAAGGAGTTTTACGGCAATTGCTATAAGGCATTAAAAGACGACGGTATCCTGGTGAACCAGCACGAAAGCACCTTTTACGCCTCTTATTCTAATTCCATGAAACGAGCTCACAGCCGGATCAAATCGACGTTTCCAATCGCTCTGGTCTATCAGGCTCATATTCCAACCTATCCGTCCGGACATTGGCTTTTCGGCTTCGCCTCGAAAAAATATGATCCGAGAAGCGACCTGAAATCAGAATGGTGGAATTCTCTTGGAATAAAAACAAAATACTATAATACAATACTTCACACAGGCTGTTTCGCAATTCCCAACAATGTAAGGGATCAGCTTCGTGAATCTGGAGAGCATAAATGAATATAAGTAAAAATATACATACATTTATCGGCTGCGACAGCGATTATGCGGAAAGCCGAATCGCTATTTTCGGAGCGCCCTTTGACAGTACTACATCATATAGACCTGGAGCACGCTTTGCAAGCTCGGCTATGAGAAATGAAAGCTATGGAATTGAAACCTACAGTCCATATCAGGATAAGGATTTACTTGACGCTGAAATTTTTGATTGCGGCGATCTTGAGCTTTGTTTCGGGAGTCCTGAAAGCGCGCTTAACGATATAGAAAAAATGACTGAAAATATTATATCTGACGGTAAGCTGCCTATTATGATCGGAGGCGAACACCTTGTAACGCTCGGCGCAGTCAGGGCGGCGGTTAAAAAATATCCTGATCTTCGTATAGTTCATTTTGACGCGCATGCGGATTTAAGAGACGATTACCTCGGTCAGAAGCTTTCCCATGCCTGCGTTATGAGAAGATGCCATGAGCTTTTAGGCGACGGAAAAATATTTCAGTTTGGTATTAGAAGCGGCGACAGAGAGGAATTTTTATGGGGTAGGGAGCATGTATATACAAATAGGTTTGATTTCAGTGGTATAGAAAGAATTAAGGAGAAAACAGGGGACAGACCTGTTTATTTTACACTTGACCTTGACGTTCTTGACCCGTCATGCTTCTGCGGAACGGGTACTCCCGAGGCCGGTGGCGTGAGCTATAATGAGCTTATAAAGGCTATTGAGAAGGTATCGGAGCTTAATGTTATAGGACTTGATATAAACGAGCTTTCTCCGACGCTCGACCAAAGCGGGGCGTCGACTGCGCTTGCCTGCAAGCTTTTAAGAGAAATTCTGCTGTATTTTTATAAGGAGGACTAAAATGGGATTTTTTGATATCTTTAAAAAGAAAAAAAGCGACGAGCTATCAGAAGAGCTGGTAAATCATAAAACCCTAAAATCCGATGAAGTTGAAAAAGACTTGGCTGAAAAAGCTCTCAAAATCATTGCTTCAGATACGGAAACCCCATGCGTTCGCCTTACCCTGACTAAAACAAAGCCGACTGTTTTTGAAAGTAAGGTCGGCGGTTTGGGATATATTCCCCATGACGGCAATTTTCCTGCTGACAGCAAGGGTAATCAACTGAGGCTTTTAGCACAGCTTGATTGTTCGCAAGTAAAGCTTGAGGAATTTCCAAAGCGGGGACTTTTGCAGTTCTGGATTTCAGACGACGATTGCTGGGGACTTGAATTTGAAAACAGTACCGTTCATGACTGTCACCGTGTAATTTACTATCCCGATACGGATAAAAGCGTTACCGAGGAAGAAATAAAATCTAAAATTATTCCCAATGAATATGAAGCTGACAGCGGAGAAAATTATATGCCTGTAAACGGCGAGTACGGATTGCAGTTTGAATACTCAAAGGAATCCTTGAGCGATAACGATTGTAGATTCAGACTTAAATTCTGCGATGCATATAATTCATTTAATCCGCCTAAAACAATAGAATCGCCATACGACCTTAATACTGATATTGGTGAGCTGGAAAGCTTTGAAAAGCTTGGAGAAACTGCATTCGGTCACAAAATCGGAGGGTATCCGGGATTTACTCAGGAAGATCCCAGAGACGAATACTCCCCCTGTGATTTTCTTTTGCTTCAGCTTGACAGCGAATTTGGAGAAGGCGAAGATAAAATTATGTGGGGAGACGCGGGAATCTGCAATTTCTTTATAAACAGAGAAAAGCTTAAAAATCTCGATTTCAGCGAAGTTATGTATAACTGGGATTGCTATTGATAAATATTATTTTGAAAGGGTTTGATAAAAATGTCTAAAGCTTTAATTATAGGCGCCGGGGGAGTAGCCGGTGTGGTTATTCATAAATGCTGTCAGAACAGCGAGGTTTTTTCTGAAATATGCATTGCAAGCAGGACTAAATCAAAGTGCGATAAATTCAAGGAAGAGCTTGAAGAAAAAACGGAGACAAAAATATCTACTGCACAGGTTGATGCGGACAGTGTAAGCGAGCTTGTCGCACTGATTAATAGAGAAAAGCCGGATATAGTAATCAATGTTGCGCTTCCTTATCAGGATCTTACTATTATGGACGCCTGCCTTAAAACCAAAACAGACTATCTTGACACTGCAAACTATGAGCCGGAGGATACTGCTAAGTTTGAATACAAATGGCAGTGGGCTTATAAGGAACGCTTTGAAAAGGCGGGTATTACCGCCGTTCTTGGCTGCGGCTTTGATCCGGGAGTTACGGGAGTTTTCTCAGCCTATGCTCAGAAGCACTACTTTGACGAAATAAATTATATTGATATTCTTGACTGTAACGGGGGAGATCACGGCTATCCTTTTGCAACAAATTTCAATCCTGAAATAAATATAAGAGAGGTTTCCGCAAAGGGAAGCTATATTGAGGACGGAAAGTGGATTGAAACGGAGCCTATGGAAATAAAAAGGGTATATAACTTCGATCAGGTAGGCGAAAAGGATATGTATCTGCTTCACCACGAAGAGCTTGAATCTCTTGCTTTAAATATAAAGGGAATAAAAAGAATCAGATTTTTTATGACTTTCGGTCAGAGCTATCTTACGCATCTGAAGTGCCTTGAAAATGTTGGAATGACTTCAATAGAGCCTATCATGTACGAAGGCAGAGAGATTGTACCGCTTCAGTTTTTAAAGGCGGTTCTGCCTGATCCGGCTTCACTTGGTCCGAGAACTGTGGGAAAAACAAATATAGGATGTATTTATCAGGGGCAAAAGGACGGCAAGCCTGTTAAATACTATGTTTACAATGTATGCGATCATCAGGAATGCTATAAAGAGGTCGGATCACAGGCTGTTTCATACACAACAGGCGTTCCGGCTATGATCGGCGCGATGATGGTGCTTACTGGAAAATGGAAAAAAGCCGGAGTTTACAATGTCGAAGAATTTGATCCGGATCCTTTTATGGAGGCTTTGAATAAATGGGGGCTTCCTTGGAAAGAAAACTTTGATCCGGTTTTGGTAGACTGAAAACTAATAAAGGTGAGATGAAAAGATGATTTTAGTAAACACAGATTATATTTCCGGCAAAGATTTTGAAATGCTCGGACTTGTAAAGGGTTCGACAATACAGTCAAAGCATATAGGAAAGGATATTATGCAGAGCCTAAAGACCATTGTAGGAGGAGAGCTTAAGGATTATAACATTATGATGATGGAAGCCCGCGAGCTTGCTACAAAAAGAATGGCGCAGGAGGCGGAAGCCCTCGGCGCAGACGCAATTGTCAATATCCGTTATGCTTCGGCAGAGGTTATGCAGGGCGCCGCGGAGGTTATGGCTTACGGTACTGCGGTTAGATTTGTGAATTGAAATGCTTGATATAAAAAATATTGAAACGCCGTGTTATATAATTGATGAGAAACGGCTTATATCAAATCTTGAAATACTTAAATATGTTCAAAACGCCTCCGGCTGTAAAATACTGCTTGCACAAAAGGCCTTTTCAGCTTTTTCACTTTATCCGCTTATCGGTAAGTATATAAGCGGAACTGCATGCAGTGGTCTTTACGAGGCGCGCCTTGGCTATGAATGCATGGGTAAAGAAAATCATGTTTTTTCTGCGGCATATCGAGCTGAAGAAATTGATGAAATTATTTCTTATTGCGGACATATTATTTTTAATTCGTTTTCCCAGTTGGAACTTTACCGTGAAAAAGTATTGAAAGCGGGGAAAAAAATAGGACTGCGTATAAATCCTGAACTGTCTACGCAGAATGGACATGAAATTTACGATCCATGCTCGCCGAAATCACGTCTCGGAATAAGGATTAAAAGCTTTCAGTCGAATAATCTAAAGGGCGTTTCAGGACTTCATTTTCATACGCTGTGCGAGCAGAATTCAGACGCTCTTGAAGCAACGCTGAATGCTGTTGAAGAGAAATTCGGACAGTATATCGGCGATATGGAATGGCTGAATTTCGGCGGAGGTCATCATATTACGCGCTCCGATTACGATATACCGAGATTAATACGCTGTATTAAAAGAATACGTCAGAAATACGGAGTCGAAGTTTACCTTGAGCCGGGCGAAGCGGTAGCTTTAAACGCAGGATATCTTGCAACAAAGGTTTTGGATATTACTGAATGCGATATGCCGACGGCAATTATAGATTCTTCTGCTGCATGTCATATGCCGGATGTTCTTGAAATGCCCTATCGTCCTCCTCTTTACGGTTCAGGAATTCCCGGAGAAAAAAGCTACACCTATCGTCTTGGATCGCAGACCTGCCTTGCAGGGGATATGATTGGAGAATATTCGTTTGATTCTCCTCTTTCAGCGGGTGATATTCTTGTTTTTGAGGATATGGCAATATACAGTATGGTTAAAAACAATACTTTTAACGGAATGCCTTTACCGTCTATTGCAGTTTTGAGAACAGACGGAGGAATTGAAATCATAAGACAGTTCGGATACGAGGATTTTAAAGGTCGCTTGTCATAATTTATTTAAAGCCGTTATACCATCAGATGATAATTGCAGGCATACGGCTTCGGTAGCGAAATTCAAATAAGGTTTACAAAATGCGAGGAAATTAATAAAAAATAAGGGCGGATAAAATCCGGCCTTATTTTTTTATTCTTATATTTACTGCATTAAACGGCTTTTTTAATGTGGGCTGAAAATATTTTATTATAAAGCCGTCAACTTAAATTTAGTGTGTTTTAAGTCGAGTAAGATAACGTTTATACATTTAAGTAAAAGCGTTTACGATACTGACTTGGTGTAAATGAAGTATTTTTCTGAAATAACCGCATAAAATATTTTTCATCGCTGTAACCGCATTTTGCGGCGATAGTATTTACATCAAACGACGTAGTAAACAGCAGAAATTTAGCAAGCGACATTCTACTTGCAATACAGTCCTGATTAAAGCTTATTCCAAAGAAATTCTTATAAACATGTCTGAAATGAGCGATTCCGATATTAAGCTCTCGGCATAAAACTTCAGGATTAACTTTTTCGGCAGGATTAAGATAAATACTGTCTCTGAGCTCTTGGAACTCTTTATATTGAAACATTGAACGTTTTTTAGAACGTTCTAATATATTTTCATTTATTATATTATTTATTTCAGAGAGCGCATCTTTTAAACTAAAATATTGCATCTTATTAAAAATTCTACAGCAACATATAAACGAATCCATTCCAAATTCATTTGTATAGTGTGTTTTGTGCAAAATAAGCGTTTTCAGTTTATCAGTAATTAAGTCTGCATAATCGTCGGCGAAATAACCTATTAAAGCGCAGGCATAAGTGTTGCGGTTAATTCTTCCAAATAAGTCATTTTTATTTATTGAAAGAGATTTTAATGCGTCGGCAATTTCATTAGTTATTGAAACTATTATATCTTGCTTTTCGAACCGAATTTCTGAGGAGAAAATTTCAGTTTTTAAAATCAATAAAAAAAGCGATTTCTTTGGTGCAGCTAAGGCAGCGAAATTAACTGCATTTTCAAATCCGGTCAGATTATAAAGTCCCGTTGAAGAATCATAATGCTCGGAGATATTCTGACATTGCAATAGGTAACGAATATCATTTTTCATTCGTAGAAATTCGAGTGCGTTAGATACGGATTTGAGCCAGTTTCTGAAAATATGATCATAGGTGTCAGGATAATCATATCTCAGAATCACATATCCCATCATTTTATCTGCGAAGAAAAGAGGATTAAAAAAATATGCCGCAGAATAGGGAACGCGTGAGAAAATATCTGTAAAACTATATTTATCAATCTTTGATAGCGTTTCTTTATCTTTATTCGATATTATTTTATAACATTCCATAACACTGCTGTCGGGATTGTCGTCGTACCAATTTTTTGAAAGACAAAGATAAACTTCATTTACGTCTCGGATAAGAAAAATAAAGTCATGAAGTACGTTTACAAAATCCGATATTGATTTACATTCTGTAAGACGATGATCCATCTGGCTGAACAGGTTTAGAAAATCATAAGTTTTTTTTGTGCGCGCTGATTGAAGTTCTTTAAAAAATTGATCTTGTTTAATGCCGCAGGAACAGCTTTTTCCATATATAATTTCACCTTTTAATAAAATATCAGTATCAGCGGACATATTTATTTTTTTTAAAAGTAGATTAATTGCTTTTATTCCTAATGCTTTTCTGTTTCTTTGGTAAGTGGTAAGAATCGGATAATGGTATAACCGTTCACGGACATATTCGTATCCGATTACAGTAACTTTATCAGGAATGTCTATACCGCATTCCATAAACTTGTCCAAAAGACCGTAAGCCATATAATCGTTCGTACATAAAATAGCTTCCGGAAACTTTAGTTCTCCATTTATATATCTGCAAGCAAGCGCAGTTCCGGAGTTCATCCAGAAGTCTCCGTAAAAAACCTTGTTTGAATCGAATGGAATTCCATGCTTTTCTAAAGATTTTTTATATCCGTTGACTCTTAAATTCGAGGCTTCAAGAAAATTATGTCCTGTAAGGATATGAATATCAGTGAATCCATGAGCTTCAATTAGATGGTTTGTTATATCTTCTATATCATTTTCATCATCTGTATTAACTACTGTCAAATCAGATAAATCAAAGCTATTAAGCGGTGTGCCGATTAATATTACCGGAATAGGATTCCTTGATTCGAGATTATGCTTAATTCGTTTTTGGAGGTCAGTATTAATGATTGCTTCTGAAATCAAAATAATTCCATCGAGTTCCGGCGAAAGAATTAGATCGTAAATCTCATTTTCACTGTATAAAGAGGGATTAGGCTCATTAGGATTATAGATATTTGTGAATACAGCAATATCAATGTTAAAATTCTGTGCTTGTTCGATAATTCCATTTAAAATCTGATGCTGTTCCATATCGGCGGCTTGTGCGGCAATAACCCCAAATATTGGTCTTTTATTATTTTTATATTTCATACCATCACCTGCGTATTTTATGATATTGTATCATAATAGTAGAAAAAAGTCAACGAGTTTATACATAATATCCACTATTAGTACATTATGTGAGTTGTAGTTTTAGTGATAATATGATAGTATAGGATTATAAAATTATTTCAAAAATGTTACATAAAACATTTAATATTAATTATAGGGCTTAGTTTGAATCAAAATGAATAAAGCAATAATTTTAAGGAGGAGTTTATATTGAAGTTAAAAAAATTTGTTTCAGTATTAACGACGGTTGTGATGATGTTAGGTATGATAATTTCCCTGCCAGCGTCAAAAGCAACCTCGGAAAATCCGCTTTCAGCCTTGAGCGGGCTGTTTGAGGTAACGCCTTATTCGGTAAATGCGGCCGGTACTATGCGCCGGCCATGTTCGGCAGAATCGCCCATGTGGATTGTTCATATTGATTCGTGGAATTACGCTGATCCAGAAAAAATTATCGACTTAATTCCTGATGATGTACTGCCGTATGTTGTATTTAACATATCACTTTCTATTAACTGGAATCATGAAACAAATAAATGGCTGATGATTCAGAACGGTTATGAGTGCGCTAAATCGTGGTTGAAAACCTGCGCCGACAGGGGCGTCTGGACAATGATTCAGCCTTCAAGTGGTGGTCAAAGCCATTTTCCTGATTATGATAAGTCGGGAAACATTGTTGATTTTATAAATAAGGATCAATTTGTTTTCAGTAGCGGCGGAGACCTCGATAATACTATTTACGGTGAATTTTTCCGTGATTACCCCAATTTTATCGGTTATAATTATTGCGAACAGTTCTGGGGTTTTGAACAGCAGGGGGATTTCCCGATTACACCAGTTCAGCGCTATGAACATTTTGCACAACTTTTAAAGCTTTGTAATAAGTATGGCGGTTATCTTGATATAAGCTGGTGTGCAAACCAGTGGAGCCCTAATATAAATCCGATTGCAATGCTGAAGCGTGTTCCTTCATGGGAAGAATCTTGCCGTCTTTATTCCGATAACCTTATTCTTGAAGAAAAATATACACAGGCGAGCTATATTGCCGATGTAGAAAGTACTGTATACGGCGCATATATTTCAGGTTACTGCGGAAACTTTGGAATTCGTTATGACGAAACGGGCTGGACTGATTCAACGTGGTCGGGTACAGGCGTTTCTTCTAAAGATCAGTATCGTCTTTCTACCGGACTGCCTATTCATCTTGAGCGTATGGCTCTAAATGGCGCTACTGTTATAGACGGTCCCGAGCTTGTATGGGCAGATGATTTTAAGGAATTATGGCCGTCTGCTGATAGCGAGGGCTATACAACTCGTAAGTGGGATATGTATGACCAATATCAAAATACGGTAATTGATATGTTCCGTAAAGTTCAGGATGGTACAATTCGTATTCCTGATCGTGAAGAGGTTATTGAACGTACAAAGGTTGTTATAATTCAAGATGTCAATTCGGGAAGCAATGATGATAAATACAGTACATATCCGTCACTTTTTGAAGGGCTTTATCGTATGCCCGGAGATGGAAATTTAAAAGATAACCATAACCTTTATAAGAGTACCGGACGCTATCAAACAATTCCTACTGTTTATGCGCTAAAGGACGACCTTGCAAAGTCAATTCCCGTTCAGGTTAAGCAGTCGGAAATTGCGTCAAGATGGAGTACTATTGCCGCAAAACAGGACGAATTCAATAAGCTTTACGCTTCCGAATACTGGGGCAACTGCTATGTTGGAAGAAATGAAAACACATGGATTGCTTATAATCCTTACAAGGACGGAACTGCGGCAGGAGGCGTTATGTTGCTGAAATACAACACCTGTAAAGAGGTGGACATGTCATTTACAGCATACGGTTCCGGTATTATGAATGAATATTCGGATCACATCGACTTCTACCTTAATAATTATGACGAGGATGCAAAAACTACTCTGAAAACTACTACGATTAAAATTTCAGGCTGTTCGTCTGAGCCGAATATAAAAATTCAGAAGGATAGAGGCTTCAATCAGACGTTAAGCGATATATCATCTTCTTACTCAAACGGTACCTATACAATTACAGTCAAACATAACGGTCCTGTAGATTTGTCCGTAAGCTGTTGCGGAAATGAAATCGGTAGACAAATTTTCTATCAGACAGCAAAGCTTGTTGAACCCTTATTTCCCGATTTTTATGAAGGGGAACGTCAGTACGAAGGCGAATTCTTCGATTATAAAAATATTGAGGGCAATGTGACAAACGGCTGCGGAAGCGGTACAGATAATTTTTGGGGACAGGGCTTTATGAAGTTTGGCGTTAATTCGAATGCTGCTGTAAAAGATACTGTTTCTACCGAAAAATCAGGAACATTTAATATGACTCTTAGATATTCAGTGACATCTGATACCAATAATGTTGACTTGTATGTTAACGGTTCTAAGGTAAATACTCTTTCATTGTCAAAGGGTTCGTCACTCAGCGATTGGAAAACAATATCTCAGCAGATTACTCTTAATAAAGGCGATAATAAAATTGAACTAAAAGCTAATGCTGCTCTTCCAAGTACGCTTTATATTGATTGCTTTACATTAAACGGAGATTTTGGAGATACAGAACCACAAATACTGAATGGGACGCTTATAAAAAATCTTACTGTCACTGATACATTGAATGCTGGTAATTGGTCAATTAATGATAACGGGGATTTTAATATAGGTTCAACATTATTTGGCGATCGTGATTTTACGGTAACGGCTTTACCGTCAAATTTAATTAGTGCAGAGGTTATTAAGACAGCCTGCGATTCTAAGCTTGTGACAACTGATTTAGGTTCATTTACAGCAGGCGATAATATTACTGTTTACGTTGCTATGGACTCTCGAGTCACAGAAATTTTGCCTTTGTGGCTGAATAGCTGGACAAAAACTAACTTTACCATGAAAACATCAAATGACCTCACTCTGGAACTTTTTAAGAAAAATGTCGGCGCTGGAGAGATTGTTACTCTCGGTACTAACGGCGGAAACGGTAACTCTGTAAACTACGTGGTGTTAGCCATAAATCAGCAGAGCATAATAAAAGGCGATGTGAATTTTGACGGAGTAATTAACAGCTTTGACATAGTTGCTGTAAGAAGAGGTCTTATTAGTGGATTCGAAAATGATTTGTCAGTTGATGCAGCCGACGTTAACTTAAACGGCCAAGTTGACGAGGACGATTTGAAACAGCTTCAGGATTTTATTCTCGGTAAAAGAAAAGAATTTACGTTATCAGAGATAACAATAACGCCTGATAATTATATGAATCAAATAAGAGAAAATATTTTAGAAAACGAACCAAGTGAAGCAATTATTGAAAAATCAGGGACAGAATACGGCACATACGAAAAGAAAACTATTTATTCCAATGTATGTAAACGTAACAAAAGCTTTAATGTTCTGCTTCCGGCAAGCTACACTTCGTCAAAAAAGTATCCCGTTATGTATGTTCTTCACGGGTACTGGGGAAATGAGGACTCGTTGCTTGATGCAGGAGACGTGTCGCTTAGGCTTAGACAGATTATCGGAAATGCTATCTCAGACGGTGAAGCTGAGGATATGATAGTAGTTTTTCCCGACATTTATGCAAGCGAAACACAGGATAAATGCGATGGGCTTGATGCCAAAAACAACGCTGCATACGATAACTTTATAAATCTTCTTATCAAAGAAATCATGCCGTATATGGAACAGAATTATTCCGTTAAAATCGGCAGGGAAAACACTGCAATAACAGGATTTTCAATGGGTGGAAGAGAATCGCTTTACATCGGATTTTCTCGTCCCGATTTGTTTGGCTATGTAGGCGCTATGTGCCCTGCACCCGGTCTTACAACAGATTTACTTTCATATTCTGAACTAAAATTCGACGAAATAAAGCCTTATCTACTTATGGTAAGCGCGGGATCGAATGACCAGATTGTTTGGTCGACACCTGTAGAATACCATGAAGCAATGCTTAAGAATGATACAAATCATATATGGCACTATGTTTCAGGAGGCGATCACGGCGGTTATACGATTCGGCCTCATATGTATAATTTTGTAAGAGCTGTTTTTAAAATTGCAGAATAAATGACAGTATAATTTTTGTAATTTTTAATTATAAAATAAGATATATATAACAAAATCCGCACTCTTTATGAGCGCGGATTTTTTATAATTATTTTAATTTCTTTACGGATAACAATATAAAAGATTTGTAATTAAATGTTCAAATTACCCGCTTAGTATTAAGCGGGTAATTTTATTTTATTGAGCGCTTTGAATGATTTTTTTCAGCATCATTAAATCAAATATATTTACAGTTCCATCGTTATTGATATCAGCAGCGGCAAATTGCTTTTCATTAAGGATATCCATTTTAACCAGATACTTTTGAAGTAATACAATATCGTTTATATTGACTTCTGCGTCGGTTTTAACGTCTCCCTTTATATCGTCCAATGGAATAAAGATACAATTACATTCATCATGTGAATTTACATATTCTTCAGCAGTACTTCCTTTGTAACCATAAATAGTGATATCATCGTTCCAATCGTTTATTTCCATATCGGGATTTAAGATAACACAGGTATTTACATCTGTGTATCTGAAAGCAGACGCAGACCTACCAATACTCATTATGCTTTCAGGAAGTATAACTTTTTGAGGGATAGACCTGCAATCCGAAAAAGCTCCGTCTTCAATATATGTTGGAGTTTGTGAAAAGTCAATATTACTTATATTAACATTGTCACAGAGACTAAAAGCAGATTCACCGATATAAAAATGTTCTTTTGGAGGCAATATATTAATTAAATAAGCACAAGTTTGGAAAGAACATTCACCTAAATCCGCTCTTTCACATTCAGATAAATCAAGCGTATTAATTTTTGATACAATACACGCTCCCTTTTCGAACTCTATGCGTTCTCCATATACAGTTAGTTTATTTATCTTAGTATCATGAAATGCTTCCATATCAACTATGGTTCCGCTTTCGTGACAATAAATTTCTACTTCGTCAAAAGAACATCCATCAAAAGCAGATTTTCCTATTGTTTTTATACTATCTTCTATTACAAGTTTTGTGCATGAATCAGGCCAATTTGCACCATAACCCATGAACGGTTCGCCAAAATAATCATATGAACAACAATCCGGTATGGCATTAAAGTTTGGGTTACATGAAAAAACTCTTAAAACTCCGTTAGATAATTCTTCCCATTTTACATCTAAACTCAGTATAATTTGTATTTGTGTAGATAAAGCTATATCTTCAGGAATTAAAGGTGTGACTATTCCTGATTTTACAACATAAACGTCATCTTCAATATCAGTTTCTACTGCATATGTAATCATGTTTGCAGATGAAAAGCATAATAATGCCATAGTTGAAGCTATTATTTTCTTTAATTTCATAATTATTTATCCTCCTATACTTGTTATTACTTCTTAATGAAGTACTGTATATTAATAAAAGACGGTTAGTAAAAATTATATATTTGATTTCTTTTAATACTCTGTATTATTAAAAGGATCGTTTGTTTTACATTAGCTATTGTATAGATTTCAAATTATGTATTTATTATATCATAAATTTGATTAAGATACAACATTTTACTAAAACAATTTTTGAATTTTTGTTTATATATACAAATTAAAAAATATGATTTTGTTTAAAATGTCTACATAATTAATAGTTATTTCAGAAATTTACTTCATTTTATCATTCCCTTAAACGATGATAAACCATTGCTAATAACTATTTGCAATTTTCAGAAATATGATATACAATAAAGTCAAAGGAATAATATTATAAAAAAATTGAATATTTTCTTGCAGACTGTGGGTTTCAAGAACGGCAGAGAACGTTATTATATCAGCCTTGCAGATTCTGAAAAAATGAATGCCTGCGGTTGCTTTATCTGCAAAACCAAACAAAAAGGAGAATGATTTATGAATAATTATATTTGTCAACTTAATGAAAATGTTGAAAGAATCCATGTCCGCTACAACAATCGTTATGGGATTGCGCTTGCAGGCGATCTTTATGCTGCAAAAGACATGGATAAATCAAAAAAATATCCTGCAATTGTGGTCGGCGCTCCATATGGCGGGGTAAAGGAGCAAGGACCGAGTGTGTATGCAAATGAACTTGCCAATCGTGGATTTGTAGTTCTTACATTCGATCCATGCTATATGGGCGAATCAGGAGGGGAACCTCGTCATGTATCATCGCCCGATATGTTCAGTGAGAATATCAGTGCAGGTGTGGATTTTCTCGGACTTCAAAGCTATGTTGACCGTGAAATGATAGGCGCTTTGGGCATCTGTGGAAGCGGTGGATTTGCTCTTTCTGCGGCTGCCGTTGATATGCGTATCAAGGCTGTTGTTACTGCAAGTATGTACGATATGAGTTTTGCCGCCCGTGCAGGACAGTCTCCCGAACAGATATCGGAAACAAAGAAAAAGCTTTCCTTACAGCGTTGGAAAGATGCAGAAAACAACTATCCTGAATATATCCCGACTTTTCCCGAAGAAGCAGTAATGGAAATTCCTGACGAAATGCAGGGCATATGGAGAGAGTTTTTTGAGTTTTATGCAACAAATCGCGGTCATCATCGCAATGCTCGCGGCGGATTTACCACGACAAGCGACCTTGCGTTTATAAATTATCCGTTGCTTGCGCACATTGATGAAATTTCTCCTCGTCCGATACTTTTTATAGTCGGTGAACAGGCTGAAAGTCGTTTTTTCAGCGATACGGCATATGACAATGCAAATGATCCTAAGGAACTGCTTGTTATTCCTAACTGCAATCATGTTGACCTTTATGACAATATAACCAAAATTCCGTTTGATAAGATAGAAACATTTTTCAGGAATAACCTTAAATAAAGGAGGCAATGCTCTCATGATTAATATTCCCGCTATAAAACTTTTCAATGGTGTTGAAATGCCGACGGAGGGATTCGGCGTATTTCAAATATCCGAAACGGAATGTAAAAATATAGTTCTTGACGCGATACACATCGGTTATCGTCTGATAGATACCGCAAGTTCATACAAAAACGAACAGGCTGTCGGCGATGCTGTAAAGCAGGCGATTGATGAGTGTATCGTAAGCCGCGATGAGCTTTTTATTACTACAAAGGCTTATATTCAGGAAATGGGATATGATAATCTCAAATGGGCCTTTGAGCGTTCCCTGAAAAATCTTGGTCTCGAATATCTTGATTTGTATCTTATTCATATGCCGCTCGGGGATTACTACGGAGCGTGGAGAGCTATGGAAGAACTATATGAACAAGGCAGGATAAGAAGTATAGGCGTATGCAATTTTGACTCTGCAAGGCTTATGGATTTGTGTTACAATGCAACAATAAAGCCAATGGTAAATCAGATTGAACGTCATCCTCATTACCAACGGCATGATGAATTGGGACTAATGAGAAAACTTGGAGTTCAGCCAGAGGGGTGGGCGCCGTTTGCCGAGGGTATGAAAGGAATGTTTCAGGAGCCTGTTTTGGCTGAAATTGCTGGTCAATACGGCAAAACGCCTGCACAGGTAATACTTCGTTGGGAGATACAGCAAGGTGTTATTATTATTCCGAAATCGGTTCACAAAAACCGCATGGAGGAAAATATCTCAATATGGGATTTTGAACTGTCTGATGAAGATATGCGGAAAATCAACGCACTTGATAAAAATTGTCCGTCTATGCTTGATTGCTCAGAACCAAGTGAAATTGATCGTTTGTATAATTATCTGAACAATCCCGTTTTAACTACGCTTTAAATTGATGATGAGGTAATTGGAATGACAATTGAAAAATTTCTCGAATTTATCCGCAGCGGTCAGGAGATAACAGTAGATTCCGACATTCATAAATTCATGGGGATTATGAGCAGTGAAGATATGAAGATTACCTGCTGCCTGAATAACAGCTATCACACCCCTGAAGAAATACGGCAGCTTTTTTCCAAGCTGATCGGAAAGGACGTGGACGAAACATTCAGCTTGTTTCCACCATTTACAACGGATTTCGGCAAAAATATTATTGTGGGAAAGAACGTGTTTATCAATTCGGGCTGCCGTTTTCAGGATCACGGAGGAATTACCATTGATGACGGCGCGCAGATAGGACATAACGTGGTAATTGCTACACTAAATCATAATTTTATTCCCGAAAAGCGGAGAAATATGTTTGCAAAACCTGTACATATAGGTAAAAATGTTTGGATAGGTTCAAATTCTACCGTTTTGCCGGGAATTACAATAGGCGAAAATGCAGTCGTTGGCGCAGGATCGGTTGTCACGAAAGATGTTCCGCCAATGACGGTTGTTGCAGGCAATCCGGCAAGAATAATCAAAGAAATCGGAGGTACAATATGAAACAAATATTATCTGTTTTCACAGTTTTGATAGTGATTCTATGTGGCTGCTCCGGTGCAAAAGCTTTTGTAAATTCAAAAGCTGCTGTTCAGATTAATGCTTCACAGATTTCCGGACTGGCTGATGAAACCTACGCAATTGAAGATGTCCGTGTTTTACAGGATTTTCTCCTCGGCAGACGAACTGTAGGTAACGGCAAGGATTTTGATTTATGCAAGGACGGCGTATGGAATGTTTTTGACCTGTGTTTATTAAAGCGTGAGGTTATGAAAAATATGACTGCAAACGATATGGATATTCTTGTGACGTATTTTTCATGTACGGGCAATACGGAAAAAATTGCGGAATATACCGCCTCTTATCTGAATGCAGACATCTATGAGATAGTTCCCGAAATTCCATACACTGAAGACGATTTAAAATATTACACCGATTGCCGTGCGGACAGAGAACAGAACGACCCGACAGCACGCCCTGAAATTTCAGGCAGTGTGAAAAATATGGATGATTATGAAATTGTATTTATCGGTTATCCTATATGGCACGGACAAGCGCCGAAAATAATTTATACATTTATTGAAAGCTATGATTTTTCGGATAAAATTATTGTTCCGTTCTGCACGTCGGGAAGCAGTCCTATAGGTTCAAGCGCGTCAAATCTGCATTCACTCGCTTCGGGCGGTACGACATGGCTTGACGGTATGCGCTTTTCGGGAAATGCATCGAAGTTAGATGTGACAAAGTGGATCGACAGTTTAAACCTTGATATAAAGGAAGATGATAATGTGGATTAGGAGCAGTTAATTATTACCGCAAACAGCCGGACATCTACTGCAAAATTTGCTGAAACTTCCAGCGTTGACGCATTGCGTTAATTGCTGTTAACATCCAGAACGTAAACAAAAAGCCTGTAAAGACTCTTAAATCTTTACAGGCTTTAAATTATTTCGGTTAATAAAATCCCTATATAATATTGATAGTTTCTGCTTGTACCATTATATTATAGGTTGAACCGTTTTGTAAACGTGGATATGATATTCCGAGTTCGTCATCGTTGCCTGGGGGAGTGTATTATCCAATTAAGATTGTACAATTATAATATAATAACTTCAATCCTTTTTGCCGGAATACATCAGTTAACGATAAATTAAACGAGCCTTCGGTAAATGCAAGTCCTTCGTTATTAGCGTTTCCACGATTCCTCAACAGCAACTGCGCAGGCAACTGTAGCTCCAACCATAGGGTTGTTGCCCATGCCGATAAGTCCCATCATTTCAACATGAGCCGGAACAGACGATGAACCTGCGAACTGTGCGTCAGAATGCATTCTGCCGAGAGTGTCGGTCATGCCGTAAGAAGCTGGTCCTGCCGCCATATTATCAGGGTGAAGAGTACGTCCGGTACCGCCGCCTGATGCAACAGAGAAATATTTCTTACCTTTTTCGATACATTCCTTTTTATATGTACCTGCAACAGGGTGCTGGAATCTTGTGGGGTTAGTTGAATTTCCTGTGATAGAAACATCAACGCCTTCCTTCCACATTATAGCAACGCCTTCCGTAACATCGTTAGCGCCGTAGCAGTTAACCTTGGCTCTCAGACCGTCAGAATAGGATTTTCTGAAAACTTCCTTGACCTCGCCGGTTGAATAATCCATTTCGGTTTCAACAAAAGTAAATCCGTTAATTCTTGAGATTACCTGAGCAGCGTCCTTACCAAGTCCGTTAAGGATAACTCTCAGGGGCTTTTTTCTTACCTTGTTTGCTTTTTCGGCAATACCGATAGCGCCTTCTGCGGCGGCAAAGGATTCATGACCTGCAAGGAAACAGAAACACTCCGTTTCTTCTTCAAGAAGCATTTTGCCTAGATTACCATGACCAAGACCTACCTTACGCTGATCGGCTACAGAGCCTGGTATACAGAAAGCCTGAAGACCTTCTCCGATTGCAGCGGCAGCGTCTGCCGCTCTTGTGCAGCCCTTCTTTATTGCGATTGCTACGCCTACGATATAAGCCCAGCAAGCGTTTTCAAAGCATATAGGCTGAATTTTCTTTACCTGTTCGTATATATCAAGACCTTTATCCTTAGTAATTTTCTCTGCCTCTTCAATAGATGAAATTCCATAGCTGTTTAAAACGGAATTGATTTTATCAATTCTTCTTTCATATGATTCAAATAAAGCCATTATAATTTACCTCCTTATTCTGCTCTGGGATCGATGATCTTAACAGCGTCTTCAACACGGCCGTACTGACCCTTTGCCTTTTCCCAGGCAGTATTAGGATCGTCGCCTTTTTTAATAAAGTCTGTGAATTTTCCGAGGCTTACAAACTGATATCCTATAACATGATCTTCATCGTCAAGCGCAATGCCGGTTACGTAGCCTTCAGCCATTTCGAGGTAACGAACACCCTTTTTAAGCGTACCGTACATTGTTCCTACCTGTGAACGAAGTCCCTTGCCAAGATCCTCAAGACCGGCGCCGATAGGAAGACCGTCCTCTGAGAATGCGCTTTGTGTTCTGCCGTAAACGATCTGGAGAAAAAGTTCTCTCATAGCAGTGTTGATAGCGTCACAGACCAAGTCGGTGTTAAGAGCTTCAAGCAGAGTTCTGCCGGGAAGAATTTCAGCAGCCATAGCTGCGGAATGCGTCATACCGGAACAACCGATTGTTTCAACCAGCGCCTCCTGAATTATACCTTCCTTTACATTAAGCGTCAGCTTGCAGGCGCCCTGCTGCGGAGCACACCAGCCTACGCCGTGAGTAAGTCCTGATATATCGGTTATCTGAGTTGCCTTTACCCATTTTGCTTCCTCCGGAATTGGAGCAGCGCCGTGAGCAACGCCCTGTCTAACAGTGCACATGTTTTCTACTTCATGAGAATAAATCATATAATTACTCCTTTCGTTTAAGACCTCAAACAGTCTTAATACAGCATATGTACTTATTATATAACATTTTCCTTTCTTAATCAAGTCTTTTTTTCAAAATTTGCGTGAATTGAATGTAAAAAGATGATAATAATATATTATATTGAAATATTAATTGGGCATTAAATGAATATTAAGGAGAATATGATATGAATAAACAAAAATGCGCAATAATCGGTTGCGGTTTCGTTGGCGCGACTATAGCGTTTGCGCTGACTCAGAAAAGTCTTTTTTCAGAGCTTGTATTGATTGATTCAAATCATGCTAAGGCAGAGGGTGAAGCTATGGATCTTAGTCATGGTCTTCCTTTTGCACATCCAATGAAAGTTTATGCGGGCGATTATAAGGATATTGCGGATTGCTACCTTATAATTATAACGGCCGGAACAGCCCAGAGGCCCAATGAAACTCGTCTTGACATGGTGCACAAGAATGTGGAGATTTTCAAGAGTATAATTCCTAATATCACAAAGTATAATAACAGCGCAATATTACTTGTTGTTTCAAATCCGGTCGATATTCTGACCTACTGTACAATAAAGCTTTCCGGATTTCCTGCGGGAAGAGTTTTGGGTTCCGGCACCGTTTTAGATACGGCGCGTCTGAAATATCATCTTGGACAGCAGCTTTGCGTTGACAGCCGAAGCATACACGCATTTATTATAGGCGAGCATGGGGACAGCGAGCTTGCTGTCTGGAGCAGTGCAAATGTTTCCGGTATAGATCTGGAGGACTTTCATGGATTATGCTCAAGCTGTCGTGAGGTATCGTTTAATCAGACCTATGAAAATGTCAGGGACAGCGCCTACGAGGTAATTGAAAGAAAGGGCGCCACCTACTATGGTATAGCAATGGCTGTGACAAAAATAGTGCTTGCGATAATAAGAGACGAGCATTCAGTTCTTCCTGTTTCGGGCTATGTTGACGGACATTACGGACTTTCTGATCTATGTATAGGAGTTCCGTCTATTGTCGGAAGCAATGGAATTGAAAAGGTTTTGGACATACCGTTGAACGAAGAGGAAAACGAAAGACTTATAAATTCTGTTAAAACCCTTAAAAAGGTTATATCGGAATTGGATATTTAAAAACGGAAGAAATTTTTTAAAACAACTATTGACTTTAACCTTTCAATTTGATATAATATAAAAAAATATTTTCTGCCACCGGGTAGAAAAGCGGAAGCGTCCGTTACACATCGTTAGGTCTTGGAAGATGTGTAACGGGCGCTTATTTTGGTTTGGAGGATAAATATATGATATTTGAAAAATTTAAATCGCATCTTTTTTATTTTACAAAAAAGGAACTCATGCTTTGGTTTACGTCTTCCGTACTTATTGTAGTTTCTTTCCTCGCATTTGACAGGGAAAACATATTGATCCTCATAGCTTCGCTGATAGGAGTTACATCATTGATTTACAATGCAAAGGGGAATCCGGTCGGTCAATTTTTGATGATTATTTTCAGCGCCCTATACGGTTTTATATCCTTTACCTTCGCTTATTACGGAGAAATGATAACTTATCTGGGAATGACTGCGCCGATGGCGGTTTTTGCACTTATCTCATGGTTAAAAAATCCTTATAACGGAAACAAGAAGGAAGTCAAGGTAAATAGGTTAAAAACAAAGGAAATTGCTTTTATGATAATTCTGGAAGCGGCTGTTACTTTTATATTTTATTATATTCTGTTATTTTTTCATACGGCCAATTTAGTACCAAGCGCTGTATCCGTGACTACCAGTTTTCTTGCGGTTTATCTGACCTTCAGAAGAAGCGCGTTTTATGCGGCCGCCTATGCGGCCAACGATATAGTGTTGATAATTTTATGGATATTGGCGGCGCTTACCGATATATCTTATTTATCTGTTGTTATATGTTTTATTATGTTTTTTGTAAACGATATTTACGGTTTTGTGAATTGGTCAAAGATGCGGAAACGGCAGGAAGCTGACTCAAATAAGATTCTGAATTAATAAATATAATAACGGTCGCTATATTTGCTGTGAGCCATTATGGAAAGTGTAAGAAATTTATATATCTTATATGTGCATATTTTCTTTCCAATTAGCCTTGACTTTTAACGTTTATATGGTATAATACTATATGTAGTGTTTTACAGAAATTTAAAACACTACATATTGTGTTTTGGCTTGAGGGAGGTTTATATGAAAATTATAAAGAGGAGCGGTATTGAGGTGGATTTTGACGCCTCAAAAATTGATTCCGCCGTATCTAAGGCAAACAGGGAAGCGGCCGAAAATGCAAGGCTGACCGTTGAACAAATAAAAGATATTTCAAAATATATTAAGAATTTATGTGAGAATATCGGAAGAACTTTAAACGTTGAAGAAATTCAGGATCTTGTGGAAAATAAGATCATGGAATATCAGGCCTTCGAGGTTGCCAGAAAATATATTACATATAGATATAAAAGAAGTCTGGTAAGAAAATCTAATTCAACAGACGAGCAGATACTTAGTCTGATAGAATGCAATAATGAGGAAGTAAAGCAGGAAAATTCCAATAAAAATCCGGTTATTAACAGCGTGCAGCGCGATTACATGGCGGGAGAGGTCAGCAAGGATATAACAAGGCGTTTTCTTTTGCCGGAGGAGATTGTGAAGGCGCATGAAGAGGGAATTATACATTTTCATGACGCCGATTATTTTGCTCAGCATATGCACAACTGCTGTTTGGTAAACCTTGACGATATGCTTCAGAACGGCACTGTTATAAGCGAAGTAATGATAGAAAGACCTAAGAGCTTTTCGACTGCATGTAATATCGCAACCCAGAGTATCGCTCAGATAGCCAGCTCGCAGTACGGAGGACAGAGCATTACCTTATCGCATCTTGCTCCGTTTGTCGACGTAAGCAGACAAAAGCTGAGAAAAATAGTATATAATGAATTTAAAGAAGCCGGAATACCTCTCAATGAAGATAAAATAAATGAAATAGCCGAAATGCGTGTAAAGGAAGAAATTAAACGCGGAGTACAGATGATTCAATATCAGGTTATTACTTTGATGACTACCAACGGACAAGCGCCTTTTGTAACTGTTTTTATGTATCTGAACGAGGTAGAAGAGGGCAGGCTCAGAGATGATCTTGCGCTTGTGATAGAGGAAATGCTGCGTCAGCGTATACTGGGCGTAAAAAATGAAAGCGGCGTTTATATAACTCCTGCTTTTCCTAAACTGATTTATGTTCTGGAAGAGGACAATATACGCGAAGGAACAAAATACTGGGATATTACTAAATTGGCTGCTGAATGCACGGCAAAGAGAATGGTTCCGGATTATATATCAGAGAAAAAAATGCTGGAGCTTAAGATAGACGCAAACGGCAACGGTAATTGCTATCCATGTATGGGCTGTCGGAGCTTTCTGACTCCTTATGTTGATGAAAACGGCGCTCCTAAATATTACGGAAGATTTAATCAGGGAGTCGTTACTCTTAACCTTGTGGATATAGCGTGCTCGTCGGACGGAGACGAAGAAAGATTCTGGAAAATATTTGATGAACGTCTTGAGCTTTGCAGGGAGGCTCTGATGTGCAGACATGAAAGGCTGCTTGGAACACCCTCGGATGTTGCTCCCATTTTGTGGCAGTATGGAGCTCTTGCGCGTCTTAAAAAGGGTGAAACTATTGATAAGCTTCTTTATAATGGCTATTCGACTATTTCCTTGGGATATGCCGGACTTTGCGAATGTACAAGATATATGACGGGAAAATCACATACGGATCCGGAGGCTACTCCTTTTGCGCTTTCTGTTATGAAGCATTTAAACGAGGCTTGCAGCCGGTGGGCTGAGGAAACTAATATCGCCTTCAGTCTTTACGGAACGCCTTTGGAATCTACCACATATAAATTTTCAAAATGTCTTCAGAAACGTTTCGGAATAATACCCGGAGTTACAGACAGGAATTATATAACTAACAGCTATCATATTCATGTGACCGAGGATATTGACGCTTTCAGTAAGCTTACCTTTGAGGCTCAGTTTCAGAAACTGTCGCCGGGTGGAGCGGTGAGTTATGTTGAGGTTCCTAATATGCAGAATAATATAGAAGCCGTTCTGGCGGTAATGCAGCATATTTATGATAATATAATGTATGCCGAGCTTAATACGAAAAGCGATTATTGCCGCGAATGCGGATTCGACGGTGAAATACAGATAATAACCGATATACATGGAAAGCTTGTGTGGCAATGCCCAAACTGCGGCAATACAGATCAGGACAGAATGAATGTTGCCAGAAGAACCTGCGGTTATATAGGTACTCAGTTCTGGAATCAGGGACGTACTCAGGAAATAAAAGAAAGAGTAATGCATTTATAAGAAAAGCTCTGCCGCTTAATAGGCGGCAGTCTTTTATTTACGGAGAATTAATTATGAATTACGCCGAAATTAAAAAAACAGATATTGCTAACGGAACGGGAGTCAGAGTATCTTTATTCGTTTCCGGCTGCACACATCGTTGCAGGGGCTGCTTTAATGAGAAAACATGGGATTTTAATTATGGTTTACCTTTTACAGAGGATACATGCAGTGAAATAATAAAAGCAGTCGAACCGGTTTATATTTCCGGATTGACTTTAATAGGAGGCGAGCCTCTTGAGGTTTGTAATCAGAGATGTCTTATAGATCTTTTAAGAAAAATAAAAGGACTTTATCCTGAAAAAAATATATGGTGCTATAGTGGTTATACTTTTGAAACCGATATATTGAATAAAAAAGGAAAGGCGCACTGCGAGGTTACGGACGAGTTTATTTCTATGATTGACGTTTTGGTTGACGGTGAATTTATTCTTGCTCAAAGAAATTTATGCCTTAAATTCAGAGGCTCTGAGAATCAGAGAATTATACTTGTAAAGGAATCGCTGACTCGCGGAAAAACAGTTCTTTCTCCTTTGAATAAATAAAAATATCCCTTTTTGCTGTCGCTGTTTATTTATAAATCAGCTTTTTTGGCAAAAGGGGATATTTTTATTGAATATTAATCGAAATCCTCTTCGGATACGGGAAGCTTTGCGCCGCAAACGCCGCAGAACTGGAATTTGTCCATTACCTCCGACTGGCATTTCGGGCAGACCTTAACGCCTTTAAGGCTTTGCAGCTCAAATTTCATTTTTTTGATTCTGCGTTTACGCGTATCAATATCTTCACAGTAAGCCTTCAATTCATCAATATTTTCAGGCGTTTTATAATAAGTTCTTCCAATGTCTGAAAATATTTCAAGGATTCTTTCTTCCTCGTAAATAATTTTTCTTTTCAGATTTCCTGTATCTGACAGGTTTTTTGTTTTTTCATTCATATTTCGGCTGGCGTCGCTAACAGCGTCGCCGATCTTATTAAAAATTCCCATAAAGTCCTCCCTTAATATTACATATCATAAATTTCCTGACTTGTTAAAAGCTTAATACCTGCGCTGCTTAAAACCTCGGCAGCCGCTTCGTTATCGGCGACTCTTAATATAACATAGGCGATATTTTCGGATTTGCTTACAAACGCATACATATATTCCACGCTTATTTTATTTGCATAAAGCGTATCCATAACTTTGGCAAGTCCGCCTGGATTGTCTTCAACGCCGACTGCAAGCACATCGGTAATAGTAACGGTACAGTCGGCGTCCTTTAGAGCGCCGCATGCTTTTTCAGGATCGTTTACAATAAGTCTCAAAATTCCGAAGTCCTTGGTATCCGCAATTGAAAGAGCGCGGATATCAATCTTGTTGTCTTTGAGTATATTAGTCATAGCCTTAAGCCTACCGGGTTTATTTTCAACGAAAATAGAAATTTGTTTAATCATTAGATATCCTCCTTTATTTGCGTCTGTCGATTACTCTTACCGCTTTACCTTCAGTTCTCTGAATGGTTTTGGGCTCTACAAGACGTATTTTTGCAGAAATGCCAAGCGTAGAATCTATTGCGTTTTTGATTATTTTTTCCTGATCCTCAAGGCTTTTTACAGTATCCGAGAACATTTCCGGGGATATTTCAACCTGTATTTCAAGAGTGTCGGTATTGTCGATTCTGTCCACGATAAGCTGATAATAAGGAGCAGTATTTCCAAGCTGAAGCAATACGCTTTCGACCTGAGACGGAAATACGTTAACACCTCTGATTATAAGCATATCGTCTGAACGGCCGGCTGGCTTCATCATTTTGATCAAGGTTCTGCCGCACGAGCATTTTTCGCGTTTGAGTATTCCGATGTCTCTTGTTCTGTATCTCAGCAGGGGAAAGGCCTCCTTTGTAATACAGGTGAACACTATTTCTCCCTGTTCTCCCTCAGGAAGCGTTTCTCCTGTATCGGGATCAATGGTTTCAGCGATAAAATGATCCTCATTAATATGCATACCGGTTTGTTCGCTGCATTCAAAAGCTACTCCGGGACCTATTATTTCTGTAAGACCGTAAATATCATGAGCCTTTAATCCGAGCTTCCGTTCAATTTCCGTACGCATTTCCTCTGTCCAAGGTTCGGCTCCGAACAGTCCTGCTTTAAGCTTTATCTGATCCTTTGATATACCCATTTCTTCCATAGTTTCTGCGAGAAACAGGGCATAAGACGGCGTACAGCAGATAAAAGTAGAGCCGAAATCCTTGATTATATTAATCTGACGTTTAGTATTTCCTGTTGATACCGGAATAACCGTCATACCCACCTTTTCAGCTCCGCCGTGCAGTCCTAAACCGCCGGTAAACAAACCGTATCCGTATGATACATGCATAAAGTCTTTATTTGTAGCTCCGGCGGCAGTAAGAGCTCTGGCGCAGCATTCCGCCCATATGTCGAGATCGTTTTCCGTATAGCCGACGACAATTTGCTTTCCCGTCGTACCGCTGGAGGCATGAAGCCTTACGACGTCTTCCATAGGAACGGCAAACAATCCGTACGGATATGTATCCCTGAGATCCTGTTTCATGGTAAACGGCAGCTTTTTCAAATCGTCTATTCCATGTATATCTTTTGGAGAAACACCGGCCTGTTCCATTCTTTCGCGGTAATAAGGAACATTTTCATATACGCGTCTTACTGTCTGAGAAAGCCTGAAGCTCTGAAGAGCGCGCATTTCATCATGAGTTGCGCACTCCATACTTTTATTCCAATAATTTTTCATAAATCCGCCGCTCCCTTATTTGAAATTTTTTCCCAGATCAAAGGCTTTAAGATTAAGCTCAAGGAATTTTTCAGGTACGCAGGTTCTTATAGCGTCTTTCCAGACGTTTTCATCAAAGCTCATTTTTGAAGCTATAACGCCCATTAAAACAACGTTTGAAGCCTTTGCGTTACCTGCTTTCTCAGCGAGTGAAAGAGCGTCGGCAGCTATTATATCTATACCAAGCGCTTCGATTTTTTCCGCTATATCAGCCGGATATTCGGCATTACCGGTAATTACAGGCATAGGATCAAGCGTCTGTGTTGATGTTATAAGATGACCGTTTTTTTTCAGATAAGAAACCCACCTTGCGGCTTCGAGCAACTCGAATGAAACGATGATATCTGCTTCACCCTTTTCGATTACGGGAGAATAAACCTTGTCGCCGTATTTTACATAAGTTACAACGGAGCCGCCTCTCTGAGACATACCGTGAACCTCGCTTACTTTTACGTCATAGCCCTGAGAAAGCAGAACGTTTCCGATTATTCTGGATGCCAGCAGACTGCCCTGACCGCCGACGCCGACTATCATAATTGATTTAGTTTCCATATTCTTTAAAACCTCCGTCTTATTCAGTAATAGCGTCAAACCTGCACATTTCAGTACAGATTCCGCAGCCTACGCACAAGGTTTTGTCTATATCAGCCTTGCCGTCCTTGATTGAAATAGCCGGACATCCGATTTTCAGACATAGTTTACATGTTCTGCATTTATCCTTGTTTACGCTAAGAGCCGGCTTATGCTTAACATATTTAAGAAGCGCGCAGGGACGTCTTGATATAATAACGGAAGGTTCTTCAATTTCAAGCTCTTCAAGTACCGCGGCTTCAGTTTCCTTCATATTATACGGATCAACAACTCTTACTCTTTCGATTCCGACAGCTTTACATAACGCTTCAAGCGATACCTTTGAAGCCGGATCGCCCTTAAGGTTATAGCCTGTTGTCGGGTTCTGCTGATGACCGGTCATTCCGGTAATGGAGTTGTCAAGTATTATAACTGTTGAATTTGTCGCATTATACGCAATATTGATAAGTCCTGTAATGCCGCTGTGGATAAAGGTAGAATCGCCTATAACTGCAACGTTTTTCTTTTCTCCGTCTTTACCCATTATTTTATTCATGCCGTGGAGAGCGGAGATGGAAGCGCCCATACAAATTGTTGAATCCATAGAATTAAGGGGAGCCGCGGCTCCGAGCGTATAACAGCCTATATCTCCTGAAACTGTGATATTATTCTTAGCCAAAGAATAGAATAAGCCTCTGTGCGGACATCCTGCGCACATAACCGGAGGTCTTACCGGAACGTTCGCTGAAAATTCTGTAAATTCGTTTTTTATGCCTAAAAGCTTTTCCTTGATAATGGACTGGGAAAGCTCCCCTATAAATCCGAAAAGCTCTTTTCCGATAACATTTATTCCAAGCTTTTTACAATGCGTTTCTATAATATCGTCGAGCTCTTCTATAACGTATATTGTTTTAAATTTTTTCGCAAAATTCTTTATTAAATCGGCAGGCAGGGGATTTACTATACCTAATTTCAGGTAAGACGCACTGTCGCCTAGAGCCTCCTTTGCATATTGATAAGCGACGCCGCTTGTTATAACGCCTATGCCGCCATCGTTAATTTCCGTGCTGTTAAGAGGAGAGGTTTCAGCGTATTCAATCAACTTTTTTGTTCTCTCTTCAACGACCGCATGACGTCCCTTTGCAAACGCGGGCATCATTACATATTTCTGAGGATTTTTAACATAGGGCTTGACCGGAACATTTTTTCTTTCGCAAAGCTCTACTATGCTCTGTGAATGTGATACTCTGGTTGAAAGTCTGACAATAACGGGAGTATCAAACTGTTCAGAAAGCTCGAAGCCGGTCTTTACAAAGTCCTTGCATTCTGAAGAATCGGAGGGTTCCAGCATAAGTACCTTAGAAGCTATCGCATGGTGACGGCTGTCCTGTTCATTCTGCGAAGAGTGCATACCCGGATCATCTGCAACGGCAATAACCAGTCCGCCGGTAACTCCCGTATATGCGGCGGTATAAAGCGGATCGGCGGCAACGTTTAGGCCGACGTGCTTCATTCCGCAAAAGCTTCTTGCTCCCGCAATTGACGCTCCTATAGCGGTTTCCATAGCCACCTTTTCATTAGGCGCCCACTCTGCATACATTTCCTCGTATTTGGCGCCGTATTCTGTAATTTCTGTGGATGGAGTGCCCGGATAGCTTGAAATAAGCCGGCATCCGCTTTCATATAAACCTCTTGCAAAGGCTTCATTGCCAAGCATTAATCTTTTCATTAATTCAAATCCTTTCTTTCAGATAATTATCTTTTATCCATAAAGCGACCGAATCGGAATTATTATCTCCGATTACATAGTCGGCAATATCTTTCAGTTCATTTTTTGCGTTTCCTACGGCAATTTTTCTGTCGCAGGCATTAAACAGAGGAATGTCGTTTAAATTATCTCCAAAGCCCGTTATACTTTCGTATGCCCCGTAATTTTTCAGGAAAACCACGGCATTATATTTTGAGGCTGCGGAGCCGAATACCTCCAGAAACCAGTATTCCTTATGATAAACGTCTCTGTAAAAGGCGAGCTTTACGCCTTTGTTTTTTTCTATTTCACATTTAACCGGAAGCAGTTTTTCGTAGCTGTCTAAAATGGTGAAATATACGGTACCGGAGTCTGCCGCTTCAGAAAGATCGCTGCATTTGATAAAAGGTTTGTCATATTTATCCCTTCTGACAGCATAAAAATCTTTCATAGCCCTGTTTGAAAAATCAGAATATACGGCATACAGCATATCTCTTTCAATTTTATACATAAAGGGATGCAGATTATGCCTTTTGAATATTTCTGACACAGCCAGCGCATTTTCTGGTTTTATGTATTCATTTTTCATATATCTGCCGGTAACGGTATCGTATATGCTTACTCCGTTCATCAGAATACAGGGAAGCTTTAAATTCAGCTTTTCGGTTATTTTCAAAGCGGAAGCTGCGGTTCTTGCCGTAGCAAAAGTAAAATTTAGTCCATTTTCAATTAAATCGTTGAGTATTTCCGCGGCTTTATCGCTGATATCTGCTTTTTCGTTGAGAAGCGTACCGTCAAGATCAGAAACAAATAGAGTCTTGGTCATTGGCTTCTCAAATCAAGTATTCTTTTGGCTTTACCCTGAAATCTTTCAAGGGATTTATGCTCAACAAGAGATACCTTTGTTTCGATGCCCAGAACTGTTTTTAGATTATGATGAATCGAACATCTCAGCGATTCAAGAGCGGCATAGTTTTCAAGTAGAGAGCTATCGGCAAGCTCGACCTTTACCTCTAAATGATCAGAAAAATTCGATCTTGTTATAACAAGCTGATAATGCGGAGCAATCTGCTCAAAGCCCATAAGAACGCTTTCAATCTGAGACGGAAATACGTTAACGCCTCTGATTTTAAGCATATCGTCCGTTCTTCCCATAATTTTAGCCATTCTTGCAAAGGTTCTGCCGCATTTGCAAGGCTCATAGTCTATTTTGGTAATGTCCTTTGTCCTGTACCTGAGCATAGGAATACCTTCCTTAGAGAGCGTGGTTACAACAAGCTCTCCCTGAGCTCCTTTGGGAAGAACCTGAAGAGTATGCGGATCAATAACTTCGGCAAGGAAATGATCCTCGTTGATATGCATTCCGCATCTTAGCTCGCATTCTCCCGAAACACCCGGACCCATAAGCTCGCTCATGCCGTAATTATCAGTCGCAAAAAGACCGAGCGTTTTTTCGATCTGACTTCTCATTTCTTCTGTGCAGCCCTCAGAGCCGAAAAGACCCAGACGCAGATTTATTTTATCTATAACTCCCATTTCCTTTGCGGTTTCTCCTATGTACTGCGCATAGGACGGAGTGGATACGAGTCCCGATGTCTTAAAATCCTGCATAAGCATTATTTGTTTTTCCGTGTTTCCGCTTGAGGTCGGCACAACCGTCGCGCCTATTTTTTCCAGACCGTAATGAAGTCCAAGCGCTCCGGTAAAAAGACCGTATCCGAAGGCTATCTGAATTATGTCGTCTTCAGACGCTCCTGCCGCCATACAGAGTCTTGCCATGCAGTCGCTCCAGTTTTCAATATCGTTTTTAGTGTACCCCACGACGGTCGGTTTTCCGGTAGTGCCGCTTGAGGCGTGAATTCTTATAATTTTATTAACAGGCTGTCCGAAAAGACCGAAAGGGTAGTTGTCGCGGATATCTTCCTTTGTGGTATACGGTATGTACTGTATATCTTCAAGAGACTTGATTTTATCCGCCGTAACGCCGGCTCTTTCAAGTCTGTCATGATAAAATTTTACATTTCTGTTGCAATAATCGACAAGCCACTTTAATCTTTCAAGCTGTATTTTTTCGATTGATTTTCGCGGCATTGTTTCGATGTCCTTTTGAAAAAACATTGTTTTACTTTCCTCTTTCCGTTTGATGTAAAAATGCATAAGCATTGATTATCATCTAATTATATCATTCTTTTATAAAAAAGTATATAGTTTTCTGATTTTAACAAGTTATTTTGTAACTTTTTGTAGATTTTTGAAGTATTGATTTGTACATTATTACTTAATTTAAGATAAATGAATTTTTAGATTTATGTTGATAAAACTGAAAATTTATTGTATAATAAAACCATTAACATAGAAAGGCCGCTTAAATTATGAAATGTTTGAATATTAATTTTATTAATAAAATAATATATGAGGACGCCGAAAGGCTAGTCCGTGAATCGGAGATAAATTACCAGAATCAAATTTTGAATCTTTGCAGTAATGTAACGAAAAAAAAGGATACTCATCCGGTATTGCTTATATCAGGACCGTCCGGTTCCGGAAAGACTTCTACCGCCAATGAAATATCGAATTTATTATTCAGGGAATTCAATTGCGAAAGCAGCGTTATATCTCTTGATAATTATTTTCGTTCAAATAATTCGCCCGATATGCCTAAAGATAAATATGGCAACGTAGATCTTGAATCGCCATATTGTACCGATCTTGATCTTTTGAAGGAGCATCTTAACGCTTTGAAAAACGGAAGAGAATTTATGATGCCTGTATTTGATTTCAAATCTCAGGAAAGAAGCGGTTATATACCATATAAAAGAAATAAGGGCAGTATAGCTATATTGGAAGGTATACACGCATTGAATCCGCTGGTTACAGGAGATTGCGGCGATTTTGCGGTATGCGCGTATATCAGTGTTCGCACAAGGCTTAAATCAGATAATAACAGAACTCTGCATCCCAGAATGATAAGGTTAATGAGAAGATTATGCCGAGACTGCCTGTTCAGAGGGCGGGATATTGAATCGGTTTTCAGCTATTTTGAAAGCGTTTCCGAGGGTGAAAATAAGTATATTCTGCCTTTTAAGAGCAGAGCTGATTTTCAGATAGATACGTTTATGCCTTATGAGGTGCCGGTATATAAAAATTGTTTGGAAAATAAGCTGACACAGGTTCGGGACAGATTAATCAATAATGATTACTATAAAAATATTGTTGAATTTTTTAGATTCATATTGCCGATGAGCGAAAAAAATGTACCGGAAACTTCGCTTATCCGCGAATTTATAGGTTAAATGACGCCTCAGAGGTTGACGGCTTATGAATAATATTATATAATGTATGATAGTAAATTATTTCAAGTCAGGTCAGCCGCCGGCCATAATGAGCGGAGCTGAATATTCAGCAGTATATGGAGTATAAAATGAAAAATTTGGTGTCTGCATCTATATTGAGCGCGGATCTTTTGGATTTGAAAAATGAAATCGGAAAAGTGGTGGAAAGCGGTTCGGATATGCTGCATTTCGACGTTATGGACGGCGTTTTTGTCAATAATATTTCCTTCGGCTTTCCTATGCTTGAGGCAGTAAAAAAATGCACCGACATATGTCTTGACGTTCATTTGATGATTTCTGAGCCTATTAAGTATATAGAAAGGTTTGCAAAAGCCGGGGCCGATATTATTACATTCCATCTGGAAAGCGAAAGCAGTACGGAGAAAACCATTGAGACGATAAAAAAATGCGGAATCAGAGCGGGACTCTCGATTAAACCTAATACAGAATTTGAAAAAGTTATTCCTTTTATTAGCAATATAGATCTTCTTTTGATAATGACTGTGGAACCGGGATTCGGAGGACAGGCGTATATTGATAAAATGACTGATAAAATCAAAAAAGCTTACAGATATATAAAAGCAAATAATCTGGATGTAAAAATTCAGGTTGACGGCGGTATTAATCAAAATACCGCAAAAGCCGCTTCCGAAGCCGGAGCGGATATACTTGTGGCCGGAAATTATCTGTTCAGATCGGAAAATATGAAAAAAGCGGTTGAATCTATACGATAATTTATACGGACGCTATTTTTTTAACGGCGTCCTTACATTCTGCGCAAACATAATATTCCTGCATGGCAGAATCTGTGAAATCGTCGCTTTCTTGAGCCGATCCAAGGCCCTTTATCGAATTTGAAATAAAACTTTTATATGATTCGGATGTTTCTATAATAAGTCTTAATGAATTTGAGCTGTAAAAAAGCATACTGGATTTTATAATATCCGGTATTTTTTCATTAATAAAACGGCAAAATTCCTGAAGGGCTTCGAAATCATCAAATGTACAGACAATACGGCATTTTCTGCGCTTTGACGCCGTAGTTTTAGGTGGAAACGATATAAAAATAAGACATCCGTTTATCCTTGAAAATATTTCGACATATAGCTTTTCCCGAGTTATATCGACTCCAAGCTTTTCTGTTATTTCATCAGCAACGGATAGTATGAATTCGGTGGCTTTGTCGCTGTCCCAGTCGTCGTATTGTATGTCGTAATTGTAAAGGTCTATTTGGGATAAAACAATTTTCACGGAGCAATCGCTTAATTTTTCTATTTTCATTAAATCCCGTTCCTCCTTTTTAATTTATCGTTTCACTTTTTCAGTAAAAAATTCGTCTGTCTGAAACAGACTGAATATAAAAATCATGTTCGATAATAACAGTATATACAGAATGTAAAAAATTGGTGTATGTTTATTGGAGCACAAAATGAGAAAAAAACAAAACGTCTATAAGCCAAAAAGAAATTTTAATATTGTAAATAATATGTTTACAATTTTGTTTTCACTGGCGCTCGTATCCTTTTTTACATTAATTGGTTACAGCGTAGCAAAACCGTTTGCAAAGGTCGGAGAAGCGGAAAAGGAAAAAAGCGTTTCCGGAGCAGAAACGGAAACCGTTCCGGTGACAGAAACGTATACTGCTCCGGGCGATAACGATACCGTAGCTTACTGGCTGGCGGAGGCTGAAATTGAAGATATGGATACGCTTGAGCGTATGCTTGACAGAATCGACGATTCATACAATACGGTAGTTATTCCTCTAAAAATTAAAGGAGGAATGCTCAATTATAATTCCTCCAACGAGGGCGCTATTATGGCGGAGGTTACATCTGAGCCTGAACTGGACGATATTGTAAGTAAAATAAAGTCACGAGGGTTTAAGCCTGCCGCTTCTTTAAGTCTGCTTAATGATAATATGTATCCCAGAGCTGATAAGTCGGCGGGCTTTATTGATAAAAAAAGCGGTAAGCTTTGGTATGACGCGGATGAAAATAAGGGCGGAAAGCCGTGGCTTTCGCCGTCGGCTTCATCCTCAGGTAATTATCTTTCATCTCTGACCGCTGAAATTGCCGGGGCAGGCTTCGAATTCATAATTGCCGCAGACGTAGAATTTCCGCAGTTCAGCCGAATTGGTCTGGACGCTATCGGAGAATCTGTTACAAATGAAAACAGGTATCTTGATTTAATAGATATTGTGAATAAAACCGCCGCTGCCGCCGATTCAAATAACAGTGAAATGTGGATAGAGATTTCTGCTGCCGAAATGTTTGACGGGACATGCGAGGTTTTTCAGCCGATTTTACTTGATACTGAAAAAATAGTTCTGGAAATAAACGTTGAGGATTTTAAATCGGTTGTAAAATGCGGAGATGAAAATATTGATTTTTCATCAATGAGCGCCGGAGAGAAGGCGGAAAAGGTATGCGATATTGCGGAAACTTATATTTATAAAACTTCCTTCATTCCTGAGCTTACCGGAAAATCATTGACTTCTTCAGATAAAAGGGAAGCGGCGGAAGCTTTTAAACGTATGGATTACGATTCATACATAATCAGATGAAAAAATGCCTGTTCTTAAATTGAACGTGCATTTTACAGGGGAGGGGATATTATGAATAAAAAGCATTTAGGAGTATTATATATAATTGTTTCGGCGTTCTGTTTTGCGCTTATGAATACGTTTGTAAGACTTTCCGGAGATCTTCCTACAATACAGAAAAGCTTTTTCAGAAATTTTGTCGCTGTCATTTTTGCAATTATTGTTTTAAAGAAAAATCATATTCCTATAAGATGGGGAAAGGGAAATCTTAAATTTCATTTATTACGTTCGGCAGCGGGAACTCTCGGTATACTATGTAACTTTTATGCGATTGATCATCTTGTACTTTCCGACGCTTCGATGCTTAACAAAATGTCGCCTTTTTTTGCCATTATTTTTTCGTTTATATTTTTAAAGGAAAAAATATCGGTTTTTCAGACTTTAGCTGTAGCCGCTGCATTTATCGGAAGCCTGTTTATTATAAAGCCGAGCTTTACGGGAATAGACTTCCTACCGGGTTTTATTGGTTTTCTCGGAGGTATGGGAGCCGGCGCGGCATATACAGCCGTAAGGCATCTGGGAAGTAAAGGAGAAAAAGGACCGTTTATTGTTTTATTCTTTTCAGCATTTTCGTGTCTTGTAACCTTACCCTATATTATTTTCAATTATCAGCAGATGGAGATTCGGCAGTTGATTTATCTGTTATGCGCGGGACTTTCTGCCGCCGGAGGGCAGTTTTCAATAACGGCGGCTTATTGCTATGCTCCGGCAAAGGAAATATCCGTTTATGATTATTCCCAGATAATATTTGCAGCGGCAATAGGATATGTTTTATTCGGTCAAATTCCGGATAAATTCAGTTTTGTCGGTTATGCGGTAATAATAACGGCGGCAATACTGATGTTCATATATAATAATAAATCTTCCGGAAGAAATTCTGAAAATAAGATAAATAAAATATGAAAATTTTGTGGTTATATTGACAATGCGCAGCAGTTCTGTTAAAATGAATTATATAAAAACTTAAAGGATGATTAACTTGTTTGGATATATCCGTCCCTTCAAGCCGTATATGAGATACAGCGAGTATCAGGTCTACGGAGGATTTTACTGCGGTCTTTGTAAAAATCTCGGCGAGAATTACGGCCAGCTATACAGAATGATGCTAAGCTATGATTTCGCTTTTCTGGGTATACTTTCAAATTCTTATAATACTGATCCTCTGTATTTTGAACCTCAGCGCTGTATAGTTCATCCTTTAAAAAAAAGGCTTTGCCTAAAAAATACGGAAGCGCTTGATTTTACGGCGGCCGCTGCCGTTATTTCTGTATATCAGAAGCTCTGTGACAGCATATCGGACTGTTCGTTTATAAAATCAATACCATATAGAATTATCAGAAAATTATCGGTTAAGGGATATAATAAGGCCGCTATGAAATATCCTGAAACTGCTGAGAAAATTCAGATAGAAATGAACAGACAGCTTCAGCTTGAAAGCGAAAGCTGTAAATCAATAGATCAGGCATGCGAGCCTACGGCAGTTATTATGTCAGAGCTTGCCGCTCAAATATCGTCAGATTCAACACAGTCAGAACAGCTTAAAGGATTCGGTTATCATTTAGGACGTTTTGTTTATCTTGCTGACGCATATGACGACGCAGAAGACGATTTAAAGCATAATAATTATAATGTTCTTCTCAAGTATCATAGCAGGGTTTCCGACGCTAAGAAGCTTGCTGATGAAAATATAAATATGAGTCTGTGTATGATAGCAGAATATTATAGTAAAATGAAAATACAGAGATTCAAGGATATTATAGATAACGTTATTTATCTTGGTTTAAAAAGCTTTAGTTTGCCTAAAAAACGAAGATTAAGAAAACAAGAAAACAGTGAAATAGTTTTGTAGGGTATAATATTTTGATTAATGAAAATAATATCGGGGACAGAGAGAGATTTGATAAAGAATATTTGAAAATTATTGATTTGATAAACAAAGAAGAGTTTAATCAGGTTCAGATAATTCTTAATAATTATAATCTGAAGGATTATGCGTTATGGAATTATGTATATGCGTTGTTTAGACATGAACAAGGCTGGATGAACGACGCGTATGGACATTATAAAAGAGCATACAAGCTTGAACCGAATAACCGAGTTTATCATAAGGCCTATGTTGATATATTTAAAATGCGTTACCATTGCTTTGATAAAAAACATATCAGGAATATAGGGTGTGTGTGCTGCGGTCTTGTTTCCTGCGGTTGTTGCGTTGGCTGCTGCGTTAAATATGTTATTCCTGTATTTTATTGCGCCTATTGCCTTCATGACAACAATTTGCTTCCTTGCACATATAATCCTGATGAGATAAGATGTTCGGGACTTGAACGTTAAAAGTTAATTATATTAAGACAGAAAATATTTATTTGCCGTTTTTTAAATTTTCATGGTTATAAAAATATTAGCACAGCGGCAGAATGGAGTTAAAAAATGACAGATCCATATCAGGTTTTAGGCATTTCGCCTTCCGCTTCCGACGAGGAGGTCAAAGAGGCTTACAGAAAGCTTTCGCAGCAATATCATCCGGATATGCAGTCTGGGAACAGTGTTATGGAGGATATTGCTAACGAAAAGATGGCGGATATAAACGCCGCATATGACGAGATAATGAATCAGAGAAGAAGCAATACGGGAAATGCAAATCCTTATATTGAGATCAGAAGCATGATTGAGAGAGGGAATTATACTGACGCTGATAATATGCTTGAAAGAAGCCGTCAGGACTCAAATGCTGAATGGAACTTTTTGAAGGGCACTGTTTGCCTGTCGAGAGGCTGGCTCAACGATGCTTATAGCTATTATGAAAAGGCGGTAAGAATAGAGCCTTCTAACAGGGAGTATCAGGCTGCATTTAATCAGATGAAAAATAAAAGAAACGGTCAGATGTATGGAAATCCTTATAATACGGGACAGAATAACGCTAATACGGCAAATTGTCTGTGTAATGCCTGCCAGTTTTTAATCTGTGCAGATTGCCTGTGCGATTGCATATGAATAAGGTAAGCTATAGAGTGGCATTGGGAGGCGTTGTTTCCTCCCTTTGTATTTTTTCCATGTTTTTGACAGGCGTTATGCCCTTTCTTTATCTGACGCTTCCCATGATAGCCGGAGCTTTAATGACGATAATTGTAGTTGAAGTAAATAAATCATGGGCTTTTCTGACTTATGCCGCAGTTAGTCTGCTTTCAATTTTTGTTTCGCCGAATAAAGAAGCGGCTATAATATTTATTCTCCTTTTCGGCTATTATCCCATTATAAAGGATTCGATAGAGAAGCTCAGATTCAGGCTGATTAGAGTTCTGATAAAATTTATTTTATTTAATATTATTGCTGTAATAGACTATCAGATAACGCTTTATATACTCGGAGTTTCGGATATGGCTGATGATTTTGCGACATTTGGAAAATATGGAATTTATATATTCTGGATTTTCTGTAACTTTGTTTTCTTTATATATGATTATGCGCTTACAGGATGCGTTGAGCTTTACATAAAATATCTCAAACCAAAGATTTTCGGTGAAAAATATAAAAATAAAAAATAGAATAATAAGAATTTATACCGCCGGGTAAAGCTTTTCGGCGGTATTATTTTTTTCTGTTTTATATTTTATTATCATATAAACAAATTGCCTGTATACAAAAAAATCACCTGTATAAATGTTATTATTCATTTTATTTTTAAATTATATATTAAAAAGTGTTGAAATTGGTATAAATTAGGTGTATAATCATATTATAAATTTTAATGTGCATTGTATATTTCAGGATCAGCTTATTTCATTAATTTTTAAAGAGTGGGTAATATGATTAAAAAAAATTTGGATATTAATGTATATGAGGCTTTTCAGAATCGTATGGAGTATATATTTCAAGAGTTTGATAATATATATGTTTCCTTCAGCGGCGGAAAGGATAGCGGTCTTTTACTTAATTTAGTTCTTGATTATGCGAAAAAAAACAATATTAAAAAAAAGATCGGAGTATTCCATCAGGACTTTGAGGCTCAATATTCAGTTACGACAGAATATATATTAAATACTTTTGAAAAAAACCTTGATAAAATAGAGCCTTATTGGGTATGTCTTCCTATGGCAACCAGAACTGCTTTAAGCAGCTATGAGATGTACTGGTATCCGTGGGATGACACCAAAAAAGATATCTGGATAAGGGATATGCCTAAAAAGCCATATGTTATAAATATTGAAAATAATCCGTTTTATTATTATAAATATAAAATGCATCAGGAAAAACTGGCAAAACAATTCGGGAGATGGTATCATGAGATTCACGGCGGCGGAAAGACTATATGTCTGTTAGGAATAAGAGCTTCGGAATCTCTTCAGCGATATAATTCAATTATAAATAAAAAGTACGGCTATTACGGAATGTGCTTTATTTCAAAAATGTTCAGTAATGTCTGGTGCGGATCTCCGATGTACGATTGGTCTGTAAACGATGTATGGGCTGCAAATTATAAATTCGGCTATGATTATAATCCGCTTTATGATTTGTATTATAAAGCCGGATTAAAACCGGATCAAATGCGGGTTGCGTCGCCGTTCAACGATTATGCAAAGGATAGTCTGCATTTATACAGAGTACTTGAGCCGGAAGTTTGGTGCAGACTGCTGGGGCGAGTTAAGGGAGTGAATTTTACTGCTATTTACGGCAGAACCAAGGCTTTGGGTTATAGAAATATCAAGCTGCCGGAAGGGCATACTTGGAAATCGTACACAATGTTTTTGCTGGACACGCTTCCTGCTCGTTTACGCAGGGGGTATGAAGAAAAATTCAAAACCTCAATTAAATTCTGGCATGAAACAGGAGGCGGACTGTCTGAAGAGACTATAAGAGAATTATTGGAGAATGGGTATAATATAAAAAGAAACGGTATTTCAAATTATACTCTTGATAAAAAATCGAGAATTGTATTTATAGGAAATATACCTGACGATACTGATGATATTATGACTTCCAGATCTGTCCCAAGCTGGAAGAGAATGTGCGCATGTATACTTAAAAATGACCATAATTGTAAAACAATGGGCTTTGGCGAAACCAAAAAACAAAGGGAAAGGATAGACAGAATAAAGAGAAAGTATAAAAGTCTGGAGGAATTATTATAATGGAATTTAAAAGTCCGGTTTATAATGTTATCGCTGTACCGATCAGCAAGATTATTCCGAATACATATAACCCAAATGCCGTTGCACCGCCGGAACTGAAGTTGCTTTATGATAGCATAAAGGAGGATGGATATACAATGCCGGTGGTGTGCTATTATTCCAAAAAGCAGGATTTATATGTTATTGTTGACGGTTTTCATCGGTATCGCATTATGCTTGAGCATGAGGATATATACAGACGGGAAAAGGGATTGCTGCCTGTTTCTGTAATAAATAAACCGCTTGATCAGAGAATGGCGAGTACGATACGCCATAACAGGGCAAGAGGAGCACATGATGTGGATCTTATGAGTAACATAGTTAAAGAACTGCATGAGTTGGGAAGATCTGATTCGTGGATTTCAAAGCATTTGGGAATGGAAAAGGATGAAATTTTACGATTAAAGCAGATTACAGGCCTTGCCGCTTTGTTTAAGGACGTAAAGTTCAGTAAAGCATGGATTCCTGAAAGCGAGGATGATATTGAAGAATCAAAGGAGCCGATTATGTTATAAAGAAAAATTACTGAAAATATCAGGCTTATGTTTTAAAATGAATATAATACTTATAAATGCAGAGTATAATAAAAAAGTTAAAGCAAGGAGCCGATATGTATCCTAAAAAAATTTATTATGAGCCTGAGGCACTTGAATATGAGCTGGGAAAAAAGCTAAAAAATATGTATACCAATGTGGAATGGATTCCTATAAAAAGCCATAATAATATTGAAGAGCTGCGAACAAGAAGTAATTATGATTTTACTGAGTTAAAAAAGTATCTTATAGTCGGTATACGAAAAACCCATAAATATAATGAAAACAAAAAGATTTCCGATTATCTTGTACCTTATTCCTCTTCCGGCTGCAGCGCTATGTGTCTTTACTGTTATCTCGTTTGTAATTATAACAAATGCTCTTATCTGCGGATTTATGTAAATATTGAACAGATGCTTGATAATTTAATTAATAAGTCCCGCAAAACTGAAAAAATAAGTGCTTTTGAAATAGGAAGCAACAGCGATTTGATTTTGGAAAATGAAATTACAGGAAATCTTATAAGGACTATTGAGGAATTTGGCAACAAGGGTAGAGGATTTATTACATTTCCTACTAAATTTAATATGGTGGACAAGCTTATTAATTTAAATCATAATGGTAAAGTTATATTCAGAATGAGCGTTAATCCCGAGATGATAATAAAAAAAGTTGAGATTGGAACTTCATCTCTTAATAAAAGAATTGAAGCGGTAAATAAAATGTGCGAGGCAGGGTATAGGGTAGGCTTGCTTATTGCTCCTGTAATATTAATTGACAGTTGGAAGGAATTATATGTTGAGCTTTTGAATACGCTTTTTGAAAGGCTTTCTGATAAGGTTAAAAGCGAAATGTTTTTAGAAGTGATTTTTATGACATACAGCTATGTTCAGAATGCAATTAATAATCAGGCGTTTCCCGGCGCTTTGCGCTTATATAATAGGGAGTTAATGACAGGCCGCGGCCGTGGAAAATATTATTACAGACAAGAATACAGGGACGAGGCAGAAGCTTTTTTGATAAAAGAAATTAAGAATAGATTTAAAAGCGCAGAAATTGTATATGTAGTATAAAAGTGTAATTTAGACTAAGCGGATCAAGATTTAAAAAATCTTGATCCGCTGCAATAATTATAATTCAGAGCATAAAAAAAGATCCGTTTAAAAACGGATCTTTTAGCTGACGATAAATCAGCATCAGTATGGAGGCGCCACCCAGATTTGAACTGGGGATCAGGGTGTTGCAGACCCATGCCTTACCACTTGGCTATAGCGCCATACTGGAGCGGATTACGAGGCTCGAACTCGCTACCTCCACCTTGGCAAGGTGGCGCTCTACCAGATGAG
>UPZA01000015.1 GCA_900538575.1 uncultured Ruminococcus sp. | reverse complement strand
CTTACACTCAGGAAGAGTTAGCAGCGTTGCAAAAAAAAGATCAAGGATTTTTCTCCAGTATTGGTAGTAGTATATTATCATTTTTTAAAAATAACTTTGGAGCAGGATGTACGGTTGTTAAAGAGGTAGACTTTGGATATGATTTACTACCATACTATTCTCCTGTTAATGCTTCATTGATTAACAAAGAAACGGAAGTAATATCAAAAATGGGGGATTCAAGCAAAACTTTTTCTGTGTACTGCATAGGTAATAGCAGTGATTGGCTTGGGAGCAGTGCCGGAATAAAAATCAATATATTTAATCAGTCCTTTAATTTGAGCTTAGGTTTTAAAAATATTGGTATTTCCTTAAGCAGTACTTATGATGACAATAACGCTACTTATGTTGGTTGTAGCGCATCCTTAAGTGATTTGAGCGTAGGTTGTGAGGTTGGAAATGTCTATACGGAGGATAATAATAGTTGGACAACGGGAGGAAACGCTTCAGTTAACGGTCCATTATTATTTGGGGCATTATATGGATTTCCTCAGGGAATACCATATGGGCCGCCGCCTCTTTTACCTGTAGGTTGATTATACCCAATAAAAACATGACAAATTTAATATATAAACAAGGTGAGAAATGATTAGATCATTACGATATTTGCTGGCAATTGCTTTGCTGGTTTATGCAATTTATCTTTTTAGAAAAAAAGGGTTAAAACTAAAAATAGTAAAAGGCATAGGGTGCATTATAGGTTTCTTAATTATTTTAATAATGCCTTTTGAAATATTATTTTTAAAATTTGATACTCCTGAGCAAGCTTTTAATTATGGTGGTAATAATTATAATATTATCAAAATAATAGAAGAAGAAAAAACAGCTTTAGTAATTTATAGTGATAATGGAACAACAAAAGCAATGATTACTAATTATAGCAATGGAAAGTGGAAAGGTCCCTTTTGGCCTTCTGATCAGGACTTGTTAAGTTTAGAAGATAATGAAACGGTTTTGATTACGAGGGAAAGAAACAGCAATAATTTTTATATAATGATAGCTGTTGATCCTGATATTAAATCCGTAACTGATAATCAAAACTCAAATTTTGAACTTTTTTCAAAAACCAGTATGCGAAACAATTATGTATCCTATGTAGAAAATTGTACAGATAACTATATTATTGATATTGATGGCAGTAAGTATCAGTTAATGTAGATTAATAACTATTTTGGAGTAAAACAAACAATTAAGTTTGTTTTACTCTTTTTCGTTTGATTTATATAAATTTAAAGAAAATATGAAATGGAATTATATGACAGGAATAATGAGCATTGGAGAGCATCATTAGCAATAGCATATGCTTTTAATAAAGAGATTTTTTGTTTTCCTAATATAACACAAGAATTGAGCAAAGAATTAATTAGGTTAAACATCAATGAATTTATAAAACTCTTAAGAGAAGAAAATAAAACAATTTTTTTACCAGTTACTCATGATTCAGAATTAATAGAGTTAGCAGATAAAAAATTTATTTTATGATTTTTATAGAGCAAACAAGTTTTATAGCTTGTTTTGCTCCATTTTTTTATACCTAACCCAGAATCAGAATTAAAAACAACTTATTAATACTTAAAATATGTAAAAATCAACAGTATTAGCCAAATATCTACACAAATCCAAAGAAATAAGAAATATAATTTAAGGAATAACAAGCTTTTAAAGCATTGTTAACTCCTTATTTTTTTATCTCTGTTCCGCTTTAAAAGCGGGATGGAGTTTTTTTATGTCTGTTTTTAAATGGCAGTGCTATATTGCCGAATATCCTTAGCCTTTGATCTGATTTAAAACTTATCAGATCGGAGGTGAAAAGATGAAGAAATACATAATAAACGTGAAAAACACGTTTACGGATAAATATGAAAATATCGAGGTCAGTGAGGAAGTGTATACAGCGTATATGAGGACAGGCTGGAACATCAAAGATAACAATGATTCGTTCTTTAAGCATCAGATTCAGTTTTCAGTGCTTTTAGGAAATCTCGACGACGCAATAGAAAATTTCAAGGAGCTGATGAATTCAAAAGAAGATATAGAAGAAATTGCTGAGTTGAATATTGAATTGAAAATACTTTTCAAAGCAATGAAACAACTGAGTAATGACGAATTGAAACTAATATCACTGATATATTTTGAGGACAAAACAGAACGTGAGTGTGCTGAAATTTATGATATTAGTCAGAAAAATATCAACAAAAAGAAAAAGCGGATTTTGTGCAAACTCAACAAACTCATAAAAAACTATAAATTTTAGGGGTATCAAAACTCCTGCAAATACCCCTATACAAGTGAAAGGGGAAATAAGGCTCTTTTAGAAGGTAACTTGAAAATTGAATAACAGCATCAGAAATACGTTAATCCTGCGGCCGGTATAAAATCTCGGCAGCCAAAGAAGCCATACGCTTGCGATAAATATGAAGTTTCAAAATCCGGAACAGCTATTCGGAACGGCGATGAAACGCAGGAGGATAATGATACTTCCGTCCAGTCACAGCACCGAGTGAAATCGGAATCAGGCAATGAGGGCGGCGTTATGAGAACCATAGCGGAGTGAGAAGCTCATGAGATGAATAAGCTGTTCATTGTTTCTGATGTTCCGGCGTGACGGGTATTAAGGATAAATATCACGAGTATATCTGAGCAATCAGATAAAGGTAAAATGGTTAAAGTTATACCGCACCATGTTCTTGTTTCTGTAAGAAAACCAAAACAAGCATAGGTGCGGATATAACTCAAGCACAGGAAACTCCTGTGTTTAAGTTATATAGAAAAACAGGAGAGTGATAATTTGAAAAACAAAAGAGATTGGGATGATATTAGAAAAAAGTTTAATTCAAATAAAGAAATAAGTTTTGCTGATACAGAAAAGTGCCAAAAATGTGTTTGGGCAGATAAAGAGTCGGGAAAAATATTCTGCTCAAGGTATAAATGTACGGAGGGAAAACACTATGTGTAAATTCGGACAAGCCGAGTATGCTTATGATCTGTTAAAAAAGATTTCAGAAAATATGCTTAAAGAAAAAATCCTTACAGAGGAACAATTCAAACGTCTTGATGAATTGAATAAGCAGGAATGCTTTAGTCAGTTCTGTACAGCTTTGTCAATATAAATTTGGTGAAATTTAAGCTGGATATATTAAGAGAAATATAGTATTGTGTTGTGTGAAAAAATAAAAGGAGTATAAAAATGAATCCAAATATAACGGTAATTAATCCGATAAAGATTGACGAGCAGGAAGATAAAATCCGAGTAGCCGCTTATTGCAGAGTGAGCACAGATTCAGAGGATCAGCTTAATTCATATATGGCACAGCTGCGGTACTATGAAAATTTCCTCTCTGAAAGTGAAACAGAAACACTGGCTTCGGTGTACGCCGATGAAGGAATAACCGGAACCCGAATGGATAAGCGTGAGGATTTTCAGAGAATGCTGAAGGACTGCCGCAGGGGGAAAATAGACCGTATCATAGTTAAATCGATTAGCCGATTTGCAAGAAATACAAAGGACTGCCTGACCGTTTTAAGGGAACTTAAAGGGTTAGGCATTTCTGTTATGTTTGAAAAAGAAAATATAGATACCGCCATTTTATCAGATGAGATAATGGTAACCATGATGGGCGGACTTGCGCAGGAAGAATCAACTTCGATTTCCAATAATATTAAATGGAGTATACGCAGAAAAATGCAGAACGGTACAGTCAAGTTTAATTCTGCACCGTTCGGATATGATCTTAAAGACGGCAGGTTAGTAATAAACGATGCCGAAGCCGAAATTGTCAGAAGTATATTTGATATGTTTCTAAACGGTATGGGGTATCTGGCAATATGCAGAAAACTGAATGAAAGCAAAATTTTAAAAGATGACAAGGGTACAAAATGGATTCCTGCCTCAGTCCAATATATTCTAACTAATGAAAAGTATATAGGGGACAGCTTGTGGCAGAAAAGCTATAATATATCGCTGCCGTTTCGTAAGGTAAGAAATAAAGGGGAGCTTGAAAAGTTTTATTGTTCAAAAACGCATGAGCCGATAATATCAGCAGAGAAATACGAAACCGTACAGAAAATTATAAAAGAAAGAAAATGTCCCAATAAAGATTTAATCAAGAATTATCCTTTAAGCAGAAATATATATTGCAGTAACTGCGGTTCAATATTCAGAAGAATGGTAAATAATGAAAAAGTATATTGGGTGTGCAGAGGTCACAATTATGACGCAGAGAACTGTGGGATAAAGCAGATTCCTGAACAGAAATTTTATGACGCTTTTGTAGTAATGTATAATAAGCTGAAAACTAATTATGATGTGATTTTTCATCCTATGCTGCAGCAGCTTCAGGAGCTGAAAAACAGAAAATACAGCGGTAATAAGCAGTACATAGAAATAAACAAGGAAACTGCGCAGCTTAAGGAACAGACTCATGTCCTGGCAAGGCTTAAAACAAAGGGATTTCTTGATGAAAGCAGATACCTGGAACAGGTCACAGAAATCAATGCGAAGATTGATAAGCTGTACGGAGAGATTCGTAAAATTGTAAAGCTCGACGATGAAGATGAAATAATTGATCAAATTAGGGAGGTCGCCTTAATTATAGATAACGGACATGAAATAATGACGGACTTTGATGAGGATATATTTGAGAGCCTTGTGAAAAAAATCATAGTAAAAAACCAGATGGATCTTGAATTTAATTTATACGGCGGTCTTAAGTTTACAGAAAGAATATGAAGCTGCGCTTTGTGTACAAAACACAAGGCGCTTTTTTGTTGCCTTTGGTAATAGAAATATCAAAGACCTTGTGGTATTGTTGAGTGTAAGAGGTGAGATATAAAATGAAGAAAAATCGAATCATACCGTTTGGATATGTTATGCGAAAGGGTGAAATAACCCCAAATCCAATCGAAAGTCAGGCAGTAAAAGATATTTTTTATGAATACATAAAGGGAAATTCAATGTCGGCAATCGCTAGTTTAATGAGCATTAGAGGAATTTCATATAATGGTATTTCGGAAAAATGGAACAAAAATATGGTCAAGAGGATCTTGGAAAATAAAAGGTATCTTGGAAAAGGCGAATATGCTGCCTTAATTGAAGAGGATGTATTTATAAGTGCAAATACTAAAAAGAAGATTAAAGCGGCGACTTTTAATGAAATCCCAAAAGAATTGCAAGTCATTCGAAGTTTAACATATTGTGCCGAGTGTGGACACCGGATTTCAAGACTCGGAGGAAATACTCATTCTGAAAGGTGGGATTGCCGGAATCCCGAATGTTCAAGGTTTGAATATCGGTTGACCGATAATATGATAATAGGTACGATTTTAGATGTGCTGAATTGTGTAATTGCAAATATCGAGATAATTGATACAGATTTAGAAATAAGCAGCTATGTGCCAAGCATAGAAGTGAAACATCAGCAAAATGAGATAAACAGACTTACTGATAATTCAGACGTTGACTTTGAAAAAGCAAAAGAAGAAATATTAAAGATGGCAGAACTGAAATACAACTGCTGCACTTATGATGAAGGTCCGATGAAAACAAAGTATCTGAAAGAATTGCTTTCAGGCAGGGAACAATTGAATACGTTAGATATTGATCTGTTAAAATCCTGTGTGTCAAGGATTTTGACAGGTCATTTTTATACCATAGAAATAGAATTTATAAACGGCGTGGTAATAAAAAATATTACTGAAAGGACAGATAAAGATGATACAGACAGCTCCGAATGTTAAAGTCATACCTGCGGTCATAAACCCTCTTGAAAGTACGAATAAGTATAATCAGCTTCGTGTAGCGGCTTACTGCAGGGTATCAACCGATCAGGAAGAACAGCAGAACAGCTACAATGTTCAGATAATGTATTATACTGACCTTATAAACCGCAAAAAGGAATGGACTCTGGCTGGCATATTTGCTGACGAAGGGATCAGCGGAACTCAAGCTAAAAAACGTCCCGAATTCTTAAAAATGATACGGATGTGCAAAAAACAGAAAATCGACCTTGTGATAACAAAGTCGATTTCAAGATTCGCCCGAAATACTGTAGATTGCCTTGAATATGTCAGACAGCTTAAAGGTCTCGGAATCGGTGTGATTTTTGAAAAGGAAAATATAAATACTCTGACCATGACCTCAGAGTTTATGATAGCCCTGCATGGCTCGTTCGCTCAGGCGGAATCCGAATCTATAAGCAAAAATGTTTCATGGGGTAAGCAGAAAGCATTTGCGGAGGGCAAGGTGTCGTTTCAATATAAGCACTTATTAGGCTACAGAAAAGGTGAGGACGGCAAACCTGAAATAGTACCCGAAGAAGCGGAAACGGTAAGAATGATATATGATTTATTTCTTGACGGTTACAGTATGACGGATATTGCTAAAAAACTTACTTTACTTGAAAGAAAAACCGCACATGGTAAAACTGAATGGCATAGGGAAATTATTAGGTCAATACTAAAAAATGAAAAATATGTCGGCGATGCATTACTGCAGAAATCATTTACAGTGGACTGCATAAGCAAAAAGGTTAAAAAGAACAATGGAGAAAGACCTATGTATCTTGTTACCGATCATCATGAGCCTATAATAGACCGTGATACATACAACAGAGCTCAGCAGGAGCTTGCAAGGAGAACTAGCAAGCGTAAAATAAGCGATAAAACGATTACCGAGCAGGGCAAATATACAAGCAAATATGCTCTTTCAGAACTTCTGATATGCGGAAACTGCGGGACGCCGTACCGCAGGACAACATGGGCTGCAAGAGGTAAAAAGCAAATTGTATGGAGATGCATAAGCCGCCTTGAACACGGAACGAAATATTGTTCACAGTCTCCGACCAAGGCGATATTGCAGGCAGTAAACGAATACTTAGGCTGCCGTGATGAAATAGCCAAAATACTTAAAGCAAATATAGGCTCGGTACTTGAATGTCAGGGACAGCAGGAAATATTAAATCTTGAAAAAAGACTGAAGGAATTAAATAAGGCAAGGAACGATCTCATATCACTTATAGCCTCCGGCGGATGTGACGAGGACAAGCTTGATTCTGAATTTGCCAAGATATTTAATGAGGAACAAGCAATAAATATAAGATTAACAGAGCTAAAGCAAAAAGCAAAAATCTCAGCCGACACTCAGAACAGAATCGACTCTGCAATGGAGCTGATAGAAAAGGAAAAATTTAAGCTTGAAATATTTGATAATATCATAATCCGAAAGCTGATTGAATGCGTAAAGGTGATTTCAAAAGAAGAACTGCTTATAATTTTTTAAGGCGGGGTTGAGGTTAGAGCCAAAATAGAATGACTTCCTATATTTTGTTAATAATATAAAATATTTTGGACTCGGACACAATATATTGTGCTTAGTATAAAAATAAGATAAAATTAAAAAAGGCATGTATCAACGAAGATACATGCCTGAATATTCATAAAATGAATTATTTTATGAATATATAAAAGTAATGAAAACGCCGTATTTAAGGGCTTATAACGCCTAACATATTTTTTCTTTAGACTGTCAGATGAATGAACATAAGTGTTAAGCGTTATTTTTACATCTGAATGACCTAACAGTTCGCTTAAAGTCTTTATATCCATGCCTTTTTCGATGCAAAGCGTAGCATATGTATGCCTTAAAGAGTGAAATGACATATCCCGAATGTTAGTCTTGCCCAATATTCGTTTAAATTTGTACTGTAAAGCTCTTGGCTCGGACGGTTTTAATTTTCCTGTAAGGACATACTTTTCAGGAGTATCTTTGTGATCATTAAGCAAAGCGGTAATAAAGGGAGGCATATAAACCTTTCTTATAGATGATTCTGTTTTAGGAGGTTCAACTACTACCTTAGTTTTTCCGTTGCCAAGAGATATTCGCTCAACGGTTTTTGTTACCGAAAGACTTCCTTGTTTAAAATTAAAATCCTGCCATTGCAAACCGCAGATTTCACCGACTCTCAATCCTGTATAAAGACTTAATATAATACAGATATTTGACAGCTTGATATTGTCGAGCAGATAGATTTCAAGTTTCTTTCTTTCGTTATTGGACAGCGCTTGAATTTCGTTTTTTTTACTTTAAAAAGCTTTAGGTTTTCACATATATTTTTCAGCTTAAATTCGTAGTGTGCAAATTTGGAAACTGATTTTAAGATTGTGATAATATCTTTTACAGTTCCTTTAGACAGTCCTCCTTTACCGTCTTTTCTGCCTGAAACTAAAAGTTTTTCAACGAGACCATTTAACTGCTGCTTGGTTATCAAGGAATACTTCAAACCGCCGATTGACGGATAAATATAATCCTCAAGATTTCTTTTATAATTGCAGTAAGTAGATGATTTCACACAGTTTTTCTTAGATTGCAGCCAAAGTTCACCAATCTCCATAAGGGTAAGTTTTTTCTTGTTTCCTAAATTGCCGATAATACTAAACATTTATACTTCCTCCTGAAATAATTAAAATATTTTAAGAATGAAATTATTTACTTCATGGTTTATATTTTAATTTGTTTTTGTATAAATTGTAAAACTTTTTTGTGTTGTAATTAATGAAGCTTGACATCAAAATATAGTTAAGGGTGCTAAAAGCCGATAATTTAATTGATTGAAATATTATCCGGATATATTATCAATAAAATGTACGAAAATCCGCCAAATGACAGTTTAGGAGGACATAATGTTAAAAAAGAAACTATTGTCAGTTTTATCAGCAGCGGCGGTTGCTGTTTCAATGGCAGTGAGTGCTTCAAGTGCTGTGCTCGCTGTAAAAGATACAGGTCTTAGCGGTACTTATTCACAAGGAAGTACCATCAAAACTTTTCTCAGTACAGACTATGAGGGTTACGGCTCTGTTGAATTGGGCTATAGGTATACAACGCTGCCTGAACAGCCGTCTGCAACCTTTGGTCTGATTGCATTTGATACTGATTGGAACGGCTGGACAACTACTTCGGTAGGACAACCAAATAATCCTGAAGTAAACGTAGACTACACAAGCATTGTAAGTCTTGATCAGGTTGAAAATTCTCTGAATACAGGAAAAGACGCTTTAGGCTTTAACCTTGTAACCGATAATTTCGGTGCAGGTCAGGTTCAGTTAAACTATGTGAAGTTTAACGACAAACAAGGCGAGGAAGTTACCGTTTCAGGATCATGGGTTAAGGGAACTGAATCTGCAATGAGCGTAACAGGTGATGAGGACGTAAATGTTGACGCTAATCCGTATAATATTTACGTTTCAGGTTTCTCGGCTTATGGATTTACAAATCCAACTGCTGACGTTACAGTTACCTATAATGAAAATTTAGGCGATGACCTTTACAAACAGGCTTGCTTATATTATGTTGACGGTTATCAGACTTCTGATGAAACATGGACGCCTGTAGAAGAATTGGAGTATAAGAAAGCAGAAGCAGGACAGACGGTTACATATTCTTTTAATATAGAACCGACAAGACATTCGTTCTTTGCTTGCTTTGACGCTTGTATAGTAACAGAGATCAAGGTCTATGACAAAGTTCCCGCTGACATAACCATAACAGGAAATTGGACAATGGGAACTGAATCTGAAATGGTTTCAAGCGATTATAAAGTGAATGTTAACGGCGGAACAGAGGATATAGCTATCTCAAATCTTCCGCTTAACAGATACTTTAATCCAACGATTGAAGTGACGGCAAACTATGCTGATACTTCTGAAAGCGTTCAAGCTGAAATTTACAGCGGTAATGATAAAGTTGCAGGTGATTTAGTTAATGTTAATGAAACAGGAGAAAAAGTATATACCTACGAATTAAGCACTGCATTGACAGCAATTAGCTTGCGTTTCAGCGCTTGTACGGTAACACAGATCAGAATCTACGATAACCGTTCAGCTGATATTACAGAGATTAATAACAGAACAGCTTCACAGCTGACATCTATGATGGGCAAGGCTTGGAACTTAGGAAACGCTCTTGATTCAACAAAGAACGGTACGGTCGGTGAAACACTTTGGAATAATCCTACTGTAAATCAAGGGTTGTTTGACGCAGTTAAAACAGCCGGATTTGATACAGTTAGAATTCCGGTATCATTCATGGATAAGATAGGCATTGCCGAAAGTGGATATGCCGTTGATACAGCGTGGATGAACAGAGTAAAGACTGTAGTAGACTATGCTCTTGATTCAGGTTTGTTTGTAATTATGGATATGCACCATGATGGAAGCAAGGATGTAACAGGAAAATGGATAGATATTTCATTGCCTGAAGGAACTCAAAGAACAGCAATGCTCAATAAGTTTTCAGCAGTATGGACACAGATTGCACAAACATTTGCAGGTTATGATCAGCATTTGGTTTTTGAAAGTATGAATGAGGTAATGATAGGTGAAAGTTATGGATATACTTCTTCACTTGCATATGAAAACATTAATGCATTAAATCAGACATTTGTAAATGCTGTTAGAAATGTCGAGGGTAACTCAGACAGATGTCTGCTTATTCCCGGATACAATACAAACATTGACCTAACAATAAGCGGACTGTTTAAAAAGCCTACAGATACAACGGATAACAGACTTATGCTTTCTGTACATTATTATGATCCTTATAATTTTACTCTGAATGATCAAGATACAGAAGAATGGGATGGTGACACAGATTATATATCATCTCAAATGCAGAAAATTTCTGCGTTTGCAAGCGGTCTAAACATGCCTGTTATAATTGGTGAGTACGGAGCTATTGATAAAGATAATTTAGACAGCAGATACGATTATTTGGATCAGTTAAATACTATAGCTGAATTATATAAAATAGTAACAGCTTATTGGGACAACGGTTATGATGGTCCGAATGGATTTGCGTTGTTTGACAGGGCAACCAACTCTTTAACTGAAAATGGAGATTATTTGCTTGGAGCGATAGTATAGAAATAATAATTTTAGCCCTCAGTTTTCACTGAGGGCTTTATATATGGAAAGAGGGGAAAATATAATGAAGAAACTAATGAGTTTATCAGTATCATTGATGATGCTGTTATCAATGATACCAACAAATGTTTTTGCTGTTAATGAAACAGAGTACGAAAATCAACAGCAAAATTTATTTACATATTCTTTTACTGAACCAACTGCTGAAGGGGAAAATGGTAAAGCGGTTTTAATTGGTTTAGTCGACAATTATAAGGAACTTTTAGGTGGTTCAACAGAATTAATATTGCCTAATGTTTATGTTAATGCTGAAACAGGAGTAAAATATAACTGTGAATTGAATTCTGCAAAAACCAAATTCCTACAGGAAAATGATTATATAACGAAAGTAACTTTATCAAATTTATATAAAAGTATTTCAGGGAAATTTTGTTTTAATGCAACAGCAATGAAAACAATTAGCTTTAAATATAGTGGTGATAAATTTAGATTTAACGCCAATTCACTATCGGGCTGTACATCATTAGAAAAAATATATGTATATGCAGAAAGTTTATATAATGTTCCATTATCTACTGTTTTTACAAATGTGCCAGTTTCAGCTATAGCATATGTGAAGAATGAAACAGTTAAGGAGCAATTGGTAAACTGGCCGGGACAAATTGTAGTTGATCCGAACATGAGTGAAACACCGGTAGTAAGTATAGATAAAACAAATTTAACAAGCAAAATAGCAGAGGTTGAAGCATTTTTTGCAGGTGTAGATGATGAATCTGACGAACTGAGAGCAGCTTTAGCAAATGCTAAAACAGTTAATGAAAATAATTCTGCTACTCAGGAAGAAGTAAATAGCGAATATTTAAACTTGTATAACGCATTGAAAAATACAACAAAAAAAGTTGACAAAACTGCACTATCAAGCAAAATAACCGAAGCAGAAACATTCTTAGCAGGAATAGACAAGAGTAAATATAATAATGTTGCGGCATTGGAAACAGCAATAGCAAACGCTAAAGCTGTTAATGAAAATGCTTCTGCGACACAAATAGAAGTCGATAATGAGGTCACAGCCTTAACATCGGCGCTAAGTAATGTGAAATTAACAGATAAAACAGAATTGGTAAAGTGGATAAACTATTATGAAAAGATTCTAGGCGAAATAGATAAGACCACATATACTAATGTGGAAGCATTTGAAGCAGCTTTTGCTCATGCAAAAACAGTTAATAATAGTGATACGGCAACACAAGAAGAAGTTGATAAAGAGATAGAAGATTTAAATGCTGCACGTGATAATATGAAGCCGATAGTAAATAAAACAGCATTAAAAGAAGCTATTGATAAAGCCGAAGCATTCAAAGAAGGTAAGCTTGAAATTGATTATGATAATTTCGATAGTTTTACAACATTGTTAGCATATGCAAAAAACGATTATAATTCGGACAAGCTTACACAAAAACAGCTTGACGATATAAAGGACAAATTAATAGCAGCACAGGAAGCTGTAACTAAAGCAGATGTCAGCGAAGAAAAAGCACAATTGGATAAACTTATAGAACAGGCAGAATCTTTTGAAAGCTATATGTTTACGGAAGAAAGCTGGGCAGAAGCTGAAAAAGCATTGACCGAAGCTAAAGCTATTAATGACGGACTGAAATCAGAGTATAATGCGGCAATTGAAAAGCTCAGAACCGCATTGGAAGGACTTTCGGGTATAGAATTGCCGACTGTGTCTGCAGGAAAGCCGTTTGCAAAGGTTTATCCGAAGGGCAGAACTGCAACAGTTGTAAAGACAACAGCTGATAAGGATATGGCAAATGCAACAAAAATAAGGGTAACATTCGACTGTGCTGACGATGTATCGTATAATCCTAATGCTTCAATAGAAATCAAAGCAGTTGTAGGAGGAAAAGAGACATATAAAAAGTTTATAGGAACAGATTCCTCATACAAGAACGGAGAAACATGGTCTGAAGAATTAGTGCTTACAGATACAATAAGCGAGGGTGACGATGTTGAGCTTAGTGCGTTTACATATGCATGGGACAACGCTAAGGATTATGTATACGGCATAACAAAGGTTGAATTTATAAACATAGCCGGAAGCGTAATAAAGAGCTACAACGACAGGATATTTTATAAAGAGGAGCTTGAAAACTTAATTGCAGAAGCCGAAAAGATTGATACAAAACCGTATTCTTCTGAAAGCGCGGCCGAGCTGACAAAAGCAATCGAATCGGCAAAAGCATTGACAGATGAAGCAACGGCAGACGAATTAAATTCAGCGATAAATGCAATCAACGCAGCAATTAAGAATTTAAAAGAGCCTGTTAAGCCAAGTGTGACTGCTTCGTCAACACCTGAAAAGCCACAGCCTACGAAACCAACTGCTTCTCCTACAACTAAAGCAGCAAGAAGCGCAGACGCAGTCAAGAAAGATAAAACAGCCGCTGAAAAGATTATGAAGCAGGCTAAGATCAAAAAACTGACCGCCAAGAGCAAGGCAAAAAAGAAGATTTCAGTAACATGGAAGAAGGTAAAGAAAGCTGTAGGCTATCAGGTACAGATTTCGGCTAAGAAAAATTTCAAGAAGACAATACTTAATAAGCTAACTACAAAGAAAAAGCTCACAATCAAGAGCAAAAAGCTCAAGAGCGGAAAGAAGTACTTTGTAAGAGTCAGAGCGTATGCTACATACAAGGACGCTAATAATAACGCAGTTAAGGTATACAGTAAGTGGAATAAGAAATTGCGTAAAGTGACTGTACGATAGTTCTGAAAATTCAAGATTGCATCCTTGCTGCATAAGTTATGCGACGCGCCGTCTTCTAAGTAATTCCTAAATAGCAGAACAATGTTGCTTCTGCCTTGATGCAGAAGCAGTGTTGTACTGTATGTCATGGGATAGTTGTCAAGCTAAAAATGAATTATTGATTAGAGCGCCCAAAAATAAGGATACAGTGAAAATATAAAGCTGTGTCCTTGTTTTTTGATAATAAAGTCATTTTTATTGCATTTGCCAGTAAGATAGGTTATAATATAAATGAAATTTTTTTGATGTAACAAAACTGTATTATTAAAAAAATAACATTCTTAGAGATAACGGTATATGATTAATATAGATAATAAAAATATTGAAGAAGGGTGATAGAATGGCAAAGGTATCAATTGAACAGGCAATTGAAAATCAAATTGCTTCTGCTGAAATGGAAGGATTTATTTTTGAATTAGATGAAATAGAAAATGTTAAAAGATATCTTAAAGGTGAAATTACCTATCAAGATTTTTTTGAGTCATTGTCTTCTAAGATAAAAAGGGTGTAAATATGGCTGTTTATTCAATGGAAAGCACTCAGGAAAATTGTTATCCGGGATCGACAGTTCTTATTAATAAGTTTGGGTTAAAGGATCAAAATAAATTAGATATTGTTGAAAGACAAATTGTGTTGTTAAAAGGTACAGAGATAGAAAGAAATGCAGTTTTTTCCAATGTTGATTTTAATTATTATAAGGAGATTCACAGGTAGCTTTTTGAAGATATTTATGATTGGGCAGGGACAGTCAGAACAATAAATATTTCAAAGAAGGGAACTGTTTTCAGTAAGCATGATAACATTGAAGAAATAGGACAATTAAAATTTAAAAGGCTAGTTAAATTAAATTATTTGAACAATATGGATGAAAGTAGTTTTTTTAACGAATTGACTGAACTTTATAATGAATTGAATATGCTTCATCCATTTAGAGAAGGTAATGGAAGAACATTGAGGTTATTCATAACATTATTGGTTAGAAACACAGGACGTGATATTAGTTTTGCAGAATGTGACAGTGATTTGCTTATGATAGCAACTATTAAGGCGGCACAGGGAGATTTAAGTATGTTAAAAAGTATATTTGAAAGTATAGTAAAGATATAGGTGTTTCTTATTAAACTGAAAAAATTAATACTATAAAATTAAGGATACGAAAAATTGTGTCCTTATTTTTATATATGGTTTGCAAATTCTTTTAGTTTTGTATTGCATTTGTACGCACAATCGGTTATAATATAGAAAAGAATATTTTTTGAAAAGGAGTTAAATGTTATGGCATCAAAAACAGCAAATTTGTATGCGAGAATTGAACCGGATGTGAAAGAACAGGCAGAGAATATCTTGAACGCACTTGGAATACCGGTATCAGGCGCTATCAATATGTTCTATAAGCAGATTATTCTACAGAGAGGTCTGCCGTTTGATGTGAAACTTCCTGCTGCAAAGCCTGTTTCAATAAACGAGTTAACTATGGAAGAACTTGACTCAGAGATTGAGAAGGGATATGCGGATATGCTTGCAGGACGAACTGAATCAGTTGATAAGGTATTTGATGACATTCGCAGAGATTATGGCATATGACTTATATAATTAACATAATTATGTACGGCGGTCGTGATATTGATAAGGAACTGAAAAATAATTAAATAATGTTAAAAATCAAGGATACGAAAAAAATCGTATCCTTATTTTTATATATAACGGTTTGCAGAGATGCAGACCGTTTTTATTTTCAATTAGAATCGAGGTGAAAGAATGTCAGGAAATTTTGAGGGAATAAAAACAAGGGGGTACGGAATTGAAATCGAGTGTACCGGGATTACAAGGAATCAAGCAGCTAAGGCTATTGCTAAGACTTTAGAAAGTCAAGCGGTAAATGAAGGCGGTTTTTATGATAAGTATACTATAAAAGACAGCAAGGACAGAAAGTTGTCAATTTTATATGACGGAAGTATAAAGTGCGTGGATAAAAACAGGAACTCCGCTTCAAAGCTTTACAGCGTTGAGCTTAACTCGCCTGTACTCAAATATGAGGATATTCCTTTGCTTCAGGAAGTTGTGAGAGCGCTCAGAAAAGCCGGAGCTGTTACGGGACCTGAATATAGATGCGGTATTCATCTGCATATTTCAGCAGATGATTTTGATGCCCGAAGCCTGAGAAACCTGGTAAATATATTTGCGAGCAAAGAGGATTTTCTGTGGGAGGCATTACAAGTATCTTCAATGCGTTCAGGTTACTGTGAAAAGGTTGATCAGCGTTTTTTAAGAGAATTGAATCAAAAGAAGCCAAAGACTATAGAAGGCATAGAGAAGCTTTGGTATAACGGTGAAAGCAGAAGAAACAATCATTATGATTCATCGAGATATCGTGCTCTCAATTTACATAGCTACTTTTGTGGAGGGCATTTTGAGATAAGGTGCTGTAACAGCTCTTTGCACGCCGGTGTTATCAGATCATATCTGACTTTGGCTCTTGCAATAAGCAATGCTGCCGTGACGAAGAAATATTGTTCGGCAAAAGTGTCGCAAAGCGATAATATGAGGTACAGTTTCAGAGTCTGGCTTTTAAATTTAGGAATGATAGGGGATGAATTCAAAAACTGCCGAACACATTTACTGAAACATCTGGATGGAAATATTGCTTGGAGGCATCCTGAGGATGCAATAGCGCAGCGTGAAAGATTAAGACAGGAACGTATAGCACAACGTGAGCAAGCGTGTGCCAGCCTGTCGGCTCCTTCGGAAGAGGCAGATATAACACCCGATGAAAGTTCAGAAAGCTGTGAGAGCGAATGTGAAGAACTTGAAGAAACTGAGGAAATTGGCATGGAAATGGCAATGTAAAATAGAAATGGGAGGATTATAAATGAAAAAACTATATTTAGCATACGGTTCAAACATTAATCTGGAGCAGATGGCATATCGCTGCCCTGATTCAAAGGTTGTAACAGCCGGAATGATATCTGATTATGAATTGCAGTTCAGACAGGTAGCTACGATTGAGCCGAAAGAGGGTTCTGAGGTTCCGGTTCTTGTTTGGGAGCTTGGAAGTCAGGATGAACTAAACCTTGATAAATATGAGGGATTTCCCCATCTATATCGTAAAGAAGATATTGAGGTAGAAATAAACGGAGAAACTCAAAAATGTATGGCTTATGTGATGAACAGAGGTGAAATATCTCCGCCGAGTAAAAGGTATTTTAACTGTATTTTAGAGGGATATAGGGAAAATGGTCTTAATACTGATTATCTTATAAAAGCGTTGGAACATTCGTTATATTTACAGCGGCAGAGTGAGCAGGAAGAAATAGAAGAGGATGAAAATCTTGAAGAAGGTTTTCAGATGACAATGGAATGAGGTGAGAAAATGTATTACAAAAGATTTTATATAAAAATAAATACTGCCGATAATTTGATTCGGCAGGACAAGCAGGGAAGTACCGTTAAATGCAAAGGCTATGGAGTTGAGATTTATGATTCAGAAGAAAGAATAAAGCTTGACGGGATTTCAATTGCAGTTGGTTTTGAAATCCTAAAAGATGATATTTACGAGGCTGAACAGCTGATTAAGGATTATATCGACTGTGAAGAAAAGGAATATATTAAGTTCATTAATTTATGGTAAATATCTACAAAACGAGTTAAACGAAAATATGAAATTGCACAAAATTATAAGAACAACAGTGGAAATTTCCCAAAAATGTTGATAAAGTTAAAAAATTGTTATATAATATAAAATATAGAAATTATTATTAATGAGTCGAAATATGGTAAGCATCGATAATTGTATATTATTCTATGTTTACAATTATTTTGTATCATAAGCATTTGCTGAAGCCACCAAAGCAACAAAATTATAAAATTTATGAAAGAAGGATTGCAGATCATGGGAATTATAAGCACATTATTAATCGGAGGTACAATTGTAGGTAAACCTAATGTCATTTGACCTGATAACCCTATCGTAATCAGATAATGAAAAATCCTCACGCGAAAATTAATAGGATTATCGCCGTAAACGGAAGTTGATTCCAAGCCAAAGATAACATTGCTGAACGTATCACTGCTCATAGCACTGACAACTCTCTTTGATAACATTTTAGTACCATTGAGTTTGTTTTGTACAGAGAAAGATGAATGTTTTGACCCGTCGGGGTTCATAAAGTAAACCACATTTGATGTGGAGCTTACATCAATTCCAACGAAAAGCATGTTCATAGTAACACCTCCATTCTTGTCGTATTTTAAGTCAACAAGCTATTTCTTACCCATAAAATCGGAGCATCAGCAACCTCGCTTATTAGAATTCACTCAAAGTGCCGTAACGCAAATCCTCACTGCAAGAAGGAACTGCTATGCTTTGATAAACAGCCATTGTGTTTGCAGTTAACTTCCGATACATGGGAACGGACTTCAATTGAAGTAACCTTTCGGTTCAACTAGGAGAATGAGAACTTGTCCTTGATGACTTATCATCATTATATTATGGATAAGGAAGAACTTGTTAGCTTTTAGCTATTAAATTTTACGGGGGTTAGCTTGAAATTTTATCCGTAAATATATTATACAAGGAGTATTTATATGAAAAGAATAATAAGTATTTTAATGTTAATGACAATAATAGTATCCAGTATACGATTTGATTCGTTTACCTTAGAAGTTGAAGCAGCTAATAGCGGCAATTCTCCCTGGGGTGTTTCAGCTCAAAATGATGAAAATATCTTGTTTTATCCTGATTCAAATAATAAAGCGCCAAAGTCTTATGAAGAAAATAAAGTTCCATATTCATTGGCAATCAGAAATCTATCTGGTAGTCGTATTGCGTATTATGAGAAAACCTTTCAGGTTCAGAAAAATACAGATTATGTTATAAATGCTTTTGTAAAAAGTACCTTCACAAAAACAGCGTCTAAAACTGGTTTTAATACTAAACAGGTTATGCCAACAAAAATTATTGTAATCGATGGAAGCAAAACTATTGAAAGTTATACTTCAATTGGTCAGGATAATGAATGGCAAGAGACAAGTGTTGGATTTAAAACTAATACAAATACAAGTGTAAAGATTAGATTATATGTTGATTTTGATCAGGCAGACACAGTTTGGTTTGATAACATAAGATTGGACAAGCCTGAAAAAACAAAAGTATTAATGTTAGCGTATGACAGAATTGATGCTACGTATGATAATATAAGATACTATTCTGAAAGAAAATCTGAAATTACTAATGAAGTTGTTATAAAAACAATGAAAATGTTTGATGATGAAATGAAAGAATTGTCTAATTCTAAAATTATCACAGATACAACAGTAATATTTCCGGGTACATTGTCAAACTTGCATTTTTCAGGCAGTAATATGTATGCAAATTACAGCGACATCAAAAATGTAGTGGAAAGTCAGCCGCAAAATTATGATTTTGTATTTGTTTTAATGCCAGCAAATGCTGGAGTATCTATAGAAGGCAAAACACCATATATGGGTGTTTGTTACTCAGCAGAAGGTGTTGCGAATATAGATCAGGGGTTGGCGGCCGGAAGTCTTCCAACTGAGTATAATGCTCCAGTGGACGGAATATGTCATGAGTTTATACATTATATAGAATATTTAAGTAAATCAAAATTAAATTCTGAAGCTCCGTTCTTGGATCATTATGAAACGGGGTTTGATTATGATTCAGACGGAGATAAAAGTATAAAAATAAACGGAATATCTTATAATTCATATTATGATTATTATATGTCTAATATAAACAAAAGCAATAATAAAAATTATGTTGAAAAGGTTAATATTCAGAGCCCGCCGATTTACCAGCATTTAAATGTAAAATATCAGTGGTATTATGACGTTTTAAATGATCAGGTTCAGCATTACAATTCAGGATTCTGGGGACATAGGAGCATAAGCATTTTAAAAGACGGAACTGTTTCGGAATATCATATGAATACAGAAATGATACCAAGTGGTGTTTATAACCTTAAAAATAATTATTACACTTCTAATCCATATTTAAAGGAGGATAACACAACTTTAAGTCATGTATCGGAGAAGAGTAAAGTTAATGAATATTGGAACATAAGTTGTGTTGATGGTTATTACGAATTGACACCACTTAATAATACATCACTAAGACTTACTGTTGATACATTAAGCTTGTCATCACAACCTGATAAAGGAACCATAAAGTTGGCTGCGGCAGATAATAGCAGTAGTCAGAAATGGTTGATAAAAAAGGTTGATACAAATCAATATAAAATAGTTTCAAAACTTGATAGTGCCAGATGTTTTGAATATGCATATGGTGGAGTTGTCAACGAAGCTCAGATGTGGGTTTATGTAGGTGGAAATAATCAAAAATGGTCTTTTGAGAATGCCGAGACTTTTACTAATGGTACATATAACATAAGAAATAATTATTATAATAAATATATTAATTATAATGTTGGTTCTTCACTGTCTCTTTCAGTCAACAATAATACATTGGCAGATAATTGGGTATTTGAGAAAGTGGGAGACTATTTTAAAATAAGACCTGCATTAAATTACGATACTCCTTTGAGTGTGAAAGAAATTAGTCTTCCTGAAAATTCTGCTAAGGGACAAATAGAATTTAAAGAAAATACTTATGATTATTCTCAGTTATGGATCGTAGTAAAACTCAATGATAATTCATATAGGATAACTTCTGTTATTGATCCGAATAAGTGTTTTGAATACGCTTATGGAGGTGTATATAATGAAGCTCAAATGTGGAATTTTGTAGGCGGAATAAATCAGAAATGGACATTAACAAAAGACAACATTGCTATAAGTAAAACTATGAAAATTCCTTATTATAATAATTATCTATCAGAAAATTTATCGATATCAGGCAGCAGTTATAAATGGACTATAAAACCATATGAAAATTATTATATTATTTATAATTCAAACGGAAGATTAACGTTAAGCGATGTTTCAAACGGAAGTAAAGTATATTTAAGTAATAATGTTGAAATAAATGATAATCAAAAATGGACAATGAATATATTGGATAATGGTAATTATGTAATTTCTCCTATGTTAAATAGTCAAAAATGCTTAGAGTATAGTTATGGAGGTACAACTAATCAGCTTCAGGTTTGGGATTTTGGAAATGGGAATAATCAACAGTGGATATTGAATTAATAATTTAAACGACTGATATCTAAGCAGGTTTATATACCTCTAAATATTAGTTATAATTTGTATAAGACAGGCTATCTTTATAAAGTGTTTTTCATAAGGGTAGTCTGTTATTTAGCAAGTGTTAGAATAAACTGATCATTTATCCTACGTATTATGATTATAGACCTCATCTATTAAAATTTTTAGAGATGATAAGTCTAACACAATTTGAACTCCAAAGTATTAGAAGATACATTAGAAAATCTAGGGACTCACTGATTAAATCTACCCAAACGCTCAAAAATGTGGTATAATAGAAGAAATCGAAAAGCCACAAAAATCCGTGAGGAAAAAGTCATGAAGCAAACCACATTCAGTGATATAGAGTATTACAGAAAGCGTATCACAAAGCGAGAAGAATTTCTTGACATCATGGAAGAAATTATCCCATGGGAAGAATGGGTGGAATTTGTGCGCCCATATTATCCATCGTGAAAGCGTGGCAGACCTACAAAGGGAATAGAAAAAATGCTCAGAATGTATCTGATTCAGGTATGGTTCAACCTCTCTGACGAAGGCGTTGAGGACGCAATCTATGACAGCAATGCATTCCGCAAATTTATGAAAATAGATTTCATAAGCGAACAGGTTCCCGATGCAACAACACTTTTGAAATTCTGTCATATGATTGAAAAAAATCATCTCGGGGAAGAATTTTTCAAGGCAATCAATCATGTGATGGAAGCAACAGAACATGTCATGCACGGTGGCGCAATTGTTGATGCAACTATCATAAATGCCCCCAGTTCCATCAAGAACGCCGAAAAGAAACGGGGTCCTGAAATGCACCAGACCAAGAAGGGAAACGAATGAAAATTCGGCATGAAATGTAGAACGGATATTGTACATACAATAACCGCAACGGCCGCAAATGTTCACGACATCACAGAGGCGCGTAAGCTGATACGGGAAGATGATGAGGTGGTTTACGGCGATTCGGGATATACCGGCATAGAAAAGCGTGAAGAAATCAGAAATGACAAGCATCTTTCAAGCATAGAATACCGCATAAACCGTCGTCCTAAGAGACTTCCGAAGGTATCGGATAACGCTGTAGATTGGGAAAGATATATTGATTACAGAAAGTCCGCAGTACGCTGCAAGGTCGAGCATGCGTTCAAATATATTAAAGACACATTCTATTTCCGAAAGGTAAGATACAGAGGGCTTGTTTTATGTTTTTGTGAAAAAAGGAGATTCACTTCAATTTGTTGATACTGGAGAAGGATTAGGCGGGCGAGTGTTCCAATTCAATACACATGAATCAATAAACGAATTGCTGTAGAGAAATGAATTCAATATATTACATATTTGTGATGAAGTAGAGGAGAGATCTGGAAATGTTGAGTGGATTGCTGTTATTGCACAAAAATAATTGGTTATAAGAATGAGAATATCCGAAAACAATTACTGATTTTATTGCAGATTTTGGAGAATCTATATCTGCAATACTCTGCGGATACATTCTATGGTTCACTTTCGTAAGCGTCTGACTTATATGAACGAAATTTAAAGCTGTTGCAAATGCTTTTACTTTATGATGAGATCATATTTTTATATGGTATATTGGATAATGTTAGGTCTTGATATAAGTAATTATACTGTAATATACAAATTTTCTTAATGAATATAAATACGATTTTATAAATTTAGGTGGTAAACATGGGAGACAATCGAAGAATTTTTAGTGATAACGAAAAAATGGTATTGTTTAATGAGGTCAATGGGCGATGTCCAATTTGTGGAAGCCCTTTGACCAATACCAAAAATGGAAAAATTATTAAAATATTTGAAGTGGCACATATATATCCCGCAAATCCACTTTCAAGTGAAGTAGAAATATTAGCGGATGAAGAACGTTTAAGTGAGGACGTTAATAGTCTTGATAACGTTATAGCTGTATGTAGAATATGTCACAAAAAATTTGATACGCCTCGAACTGTAGAAGAATATCGCTCATGGGTAAGACTTAAAAATAAATTGTTGCAAGATGCGAAGTTAAAAAATAATCAGGAATTTGTATATGCTTCTTTGGTTGATTGGATTAATGAAAAGACAGGTTTATATTCTAGGAGAGCTTGTGAAATTTTAATTGCATATTTTATACAGGATTGTGAGGTGTTTTCATGATTTTACCGAATAAGTTAATAAGCTTTAAAGATTGTATTTTGGCAAAGACAATTTTTATATTAGAGAAAATAAGTGATTCAGACTTTTCGGTAATTGAGTTATATGAAAAGGTGGAAACTCATTTTGAAGATTTAAATGAATATATGTTGGCTTTGGATGTCCTATATGTTCTTGGGAAAATAAAATTTGATGAAAGTTTGCAGGTAATACAGTATGTTGAAAAAAATAATTTGTGATATATTTTTGCAGAAGGAAATTAAATTTTATGAAGGTTTAAATGCGATTGTAGGGGATGATGTGGCTTCTAATTCGATAGGAAAATCTACTATGCTTATGATTATCGACTTTGTTTTTGGAGGAGATGATTACATTAATAAAAATCATGATGTGGTAGATAATTTAGGGCATCATGATTTTAGATTTGTATTTAATTTTAATAATAAGGATTATTTCTTTGTTAGAAGTACAAATAAATACAAATTTGTATCTATATGTGATGAAAAATTTGAGGTTTTAAAAAGCATTGCGACGGAAGAATTTACAGCGTGGTTGCAAGAAAAATATGATTGTCAATTGGAATCTTTATCATTTAGAGGTATAGTGGGTAGGTATTTTAGAATTTATGGGAAGGAAAATTTAAATGAGAAAAAACCTATTCAATATTTTGAGAAGGAGACAGCACCTAAATCTATATTAGCTCTCTTAAAATTGTTTGACAAATACAAATTCTTAAAAGCATATGAAGAACAGATAGAAAAACTAAGAAAAGACAAAACTACATTAGTCGATGCTGCAAAAAAGAACTTTTTACCCAATATTAGCACTAAAAGTTTATTTAATAAAAATAAAAAAAAGATTGAGGAACTTAATGTACAATTGGAAAACCTCAAAAAAGAAATTGTTACGACATCTGTTGATTTAGAATCAATGGTTTCAAAAGAAATATTAAAACTTAGGCGTGAAAAAAGTCAGCTTACTATTAAATTAAATTCATATCAGAGTAGGTTATTAAGAACACAAAATAATATAAAAAATAAGCCTATAAAAATAGGCACGGAGTTGGAACAGTTTGTGGATTATTTTCCAGATTTTAATATAGAGCAGATAAATAAGGTGGAGGATTTTCATAAAAATATAACTAAAATTTTAAAGAGCGAACTAGTAGTGGTGGAAAAGGAGTTGAAATCTAAAATCCTTGAGATTAATATTCGTATTAGTGAAATAGATAAGGAGATTGAACAAAAGCTGTCTATAAAAGAAGCACCCAAATTAGCGGTAGACAAAGTGGTGGATTTGGTTGCACAAATCAAACAACTTAATGATGAAAATGGATATTATACGAAGAAAAAACAATTGGAGAAGGACATATCTCAAGCTACTGATGATTTGAGTGAATTAAAGGAAAAAGCATTAGATGAGATATGTAATGAAGTAAATGTTAAAATGTATGAATTGAATAAAAAGATATATGTTAATGGCAGGAGAGCACCAACATTAAATATTCATGGAAGTAAGTACTCATTCAATACGGCAGGTGATACAGGAACGGGTACAGCTTTTGCTAACTTAATATCTTTTGACCTTTCAGTATTGGAATTAACTCATTTACCAGCTTTAGCACATGATTTACCATTATTAAAAAATATAGAAAATGCAGCTTTGGAAAATATTATATCAATTTATAGTAGGAGTGCAAAACAAATATTTATTGCTATAGATAAATTGAGTTCGTATGATGAAAAAGCAGCACAAATTATCAATGAACATAAAGTATTGCAACTCTCAAAGGATAAATTGCTATTTGTTAAGAATTGGAAAAGTGATAAATAAATCTAAGAGGCTGTTACACTTGTGACAGCCCTTTAAATAGTTGAGCATCTTTTTATTTTCTGGATCATTGAACCATAGTCAATAAAGCAGACAAGTAAAAAGAGAAAATTTACAAAAGGATATAACTGAGGCTGATAGTGATTATAAAAAGCATACTTTCAGGATTGAAAAAATAGTAAAATAAAGAAATTTATAATAAATCAAATAGTAATTTCTGATTATCTTTTCATAACTTCTTATATGCCGTTATAGCCTGTATTTACAGGCTTTCCGGCATTTTTTATTACGGGAGAAACTCTTATATGTTCTCATATCCCCTCATGTTTCTATGTTCAAAGGTAGTAAAGTAAGTAGTAAAATCTGCATTTACTACTAAGCAACCAACCGTTCCATTTCTGCGATTGCACTGTCAGAAGTGGTATGCGCGTAATAGTTCAGCGTCATATTGATGTTGGAATGTCCCATGATGTACTGTAATGCTTTCGGGTTCATTCCGGCATTTGCTAAGTTGGTGCAGAACGTGTGACGTAAGGTGTGCGGTGTCATTACCTTTGGTAAGGCTTCCTCATGGTGCTTGTTGTACTTCTTTACAAGCCCCCGGAACATAGCTTCATAGTTTGCCGCTATCTTTGGCAGCCCATTCCGATTAAGGAACAGGAAACGGCTGTAACCTCCAACGATTAACGACGTTCCATACCTCGGCTTTTTCATCACTCGTTCAAATGCTTCATATACCTTTTTACTCATAGGTACTTGTCTGATACCGCTTTTGGTTTTGGGTATATCAACATGATAACCAATACCTGCAATCTTCAAAAGCTGGTGGTCTATGTTGATTAGCTTATTCTTAAAGTCTATGTCGGTTTCAGTCAGCCCGCAGAGTTCAGAAATGCGAAGCCCTGTTCCTAACAGTATGATAATCTCGTCATAATACTTCTGATAGACAACATCATTCTGCACAAAGGACAGGAAAGACGCTTCCTGTGTAGGGGATAGAGGTATCTTTGGCTCCGTATCATCTTCAATGACTGTGTTCAACTGGAAGTCAAACGGATTTTTGCGGATATAGTCGTCCTGTATGGCTGTGTAAAAAGCAGCTTTCAGAGAACGCTTGTGGTTATTGATTGTCTTGAAACCATATCCTTTTTCTTTCATTCGTAAAGCCCATTCTTTCGCGTCAGACAGCTTTACTTTTTCAATCGGGCAAGCTCCAAGATTATCCTCTCGCAAAATCCGCATGAGCTGTTCACGTCCTTGTTTTGTACCCTCCTTAACATTTGCCCGGTGACGTATCTGCTTTGCGTAAAGTTGACAGACCGTCATTTTTTTGCCTAAATGGTCGATACCATCGTCAAGGTCTTTTTGGATTTCTTTTTCCTTTTCCCTTAACGAAATATCTTCCCGTTTTCCTGCCGGGGTCTTGTCCGTAGGTACTAACTTCCAAGCATACACAAACTGCGGTTTTCCAAAGGTATCTACATATTTGTAAGCATATCTCCCGTCTTTTCTCTGGCTCTCTCCTGTGCGTAAGATACGGTTTTTATTATCGCGTCTTTTTTCCGACGTTGTTTTTTTCTTCATTCGCGCCATGCTCCTTTCCATGACGGAAAGAGCCTTGATATGCTTAGGTACATTGTACCACATTCAAGGCTCGATTTCATCAAATTGTATCAAGGGTATCAATAATTTTTTCAAACTGCTTCCGCTTGATTTGAATACGGTTGCCGTTCATAATGACCCACCCGGCGGCGGGATTTTCTTCGGCTAATTTACGCAGCTTGTTTTCTCCAATGCGGAAATATTTAGACGCTTCCTCAATCGTAAGAGTATATTTTTCCCAGATAGGCACATCAGTAATATTCAAAATTGTAGCCCCCTTTCAATGGTTAAACAATTTATAAGTATCAAAAGGGGCTTTCATCGGACGGCTGTTAGCACAACCTCGCGGGAGTTCCACCCCTGCCCGTTAAGGCAGCTCTACCCATTGCCTGCGACGCTCCAAACGCTCGGACTATGGCGATAAAGGCTTGTCTACCCTTAATATGCGTCGTTGCCCGCAAGCCGCTACACTTGCTCCCCGGCGCGGTGGTAGTCGCTCGGCTTTTCCCATAGGAAAAGTGTCATGGCGCACCCGCCGTATGGCTCGGCACAAAAAGGACGTATCCGATTTGCCCTATACTGCGTCGCCGTTATCTTGCGTCGCTTTCTTTGTCAAGGTTCAAAATGGCTGTGCTGCCGCATTAGCAATGGAATGGAAAAAGGGGGGGAGTAAAGACATTCCGTTGCCGATTGCGGTTATTCCTCTGTTCTAAAATTGAGGACAGCCATCATCAGTTTTGCTTGCAGCCGTTCCCGAATGTCATGGTCTACGCCAAAATAGACGTTACCGCGCTCGTCGTACAGCTTCCGCATGGAGAGGCGGGCTATGTAACCGCTGAAATGCTGCAAGACCATTTTCATAGCGTCCGGGTCGCCCTTTGTCGCTGCCACAATGACAGGATAAGGAATAAGGGCTTTTTCCGGGTAGCCGGGTTCATTACCATTCGTCCCATTCATCAGCATTTTCCTCCAAGTATTTTCTCAACAGCTCAAAAGAGCTTGTCCGCCTGTACTGTATCGTGCTTCTCGACGTATTGAACAACTCCGCAATCTCGCTGTCATTCATTCCCTCAAAGTAGTACAGCAGTACAGCTTTGCGCTTTTCTTCCGGTAAAGTACGGATTGCTTCAAGAAGCAGCTTCGGCGTGATTTTCTTTCCGGCTTTTTCAAAGACGGTTTCGACAGTTTCCCGTTTGAAATATTCATCAAACGTATGAAGCTGCCGCGCTTCATCTAAGGTCAAGTCGGAAAAAGTAACTTCCTTTGCCTTATGCTTGCGAAGCTCTTTGTGAGCGTCGCAGGCTTCATTGTGCAGTACCGTATTACAATACTTTTGAAAAGAACATTGCTTATAAAATTCCCTACGTTCAGGTTCCACATTCTCACCTCCTTTCTCGTTGAAAGTTGGTGGTGCTTCCCCCTTTTCGTCGGGCAATACTGCGTTTTGAAAAAACGCCGAACATTTCCGGAAATTTTTTCAAAAATTTTTTTGAACAAACAAAAAGCGCCCGTCTGCAAGGCGCAGACAGACGCAAAGGAAATGTAAGCTGTATTCAGATGATTTGACAGTTCATATTCATAGGTAGACTTGCCCGGTGGTGGAGCTATGCTTTTTTTAATTGATGAAGCTCATGGGTATTATGGAATACCAAAGTAGACACAGCGGCAACCTCCTAAATGCCGCCGTGTCAGTTCGTGGTGTTCGGGTCGTCGAAAGTGTGGGATAAGTAGACGAAAAAACGGCGGCTCTGAAAAATCAAAGCCGCCGGAAGTTAGAAAAGGCGCGTGAAAATACGTCTGCTCTACGACGGCTTTTTTTCTTTTGCCGTCGTTCGGCAGATTGCTATTTGCTATCAAAGAAAGAGCCGATAACAGCAGTTCAAAAGTTCTGCTTGTTATCGGCTCTGCGTCTGTGCGTCTGGCTCCTTGATAACTGAAATATTCAGTTGTCGTACATTGATTAACGTTTCTTGCTTACATTTGGGACAGAATAGCGGAAAATTTTGAAGTATTGTGTTCTCACGTATTTTAATCCGGGTCTTATTTTGACATATAGGACATAATATCCATTCACTATTCATTATTACATCACCCCATTTCAAAATATCTGATTAGATTTTTAGAATCTTATCCTATGTGCTTTAACCACTTTCCCGAAAAATCTTTACCATGCCCCGGATAAATTCGCTTGATATTCAAATGTTGGATTTGTTTAAGACTTTTTTTCATGGTCGTAAAATCTTCTGCAAACCAAGATAAAGAGGGAAGCGGCATATTCATTACTAAATCTCCGGCAAATAAATTGCTTTCGTACATCACTCCAATAGAGCCAGAAGTATGTCCCGGCAATGATATAAACTGTATGTCTGGATAATCTGCAAGCATATCTGATTCAATAATAATGTCTGGAATAAATGCTGAATATGTGGCTTTTTCTATGTGGGATAAAGTTTGTTTTCTAATCAATGAACTCAAAACGCCTTTTGCTTTAGGAAAGTCCATACTTGCACTACCAACCATAGCTATATCATTTTTATGAACCGCTATTTTTATGGCATATTCCTTTTGTAATATTGAAGCATACCCTACATGGTCATAATGTCCATGTGTTAAAACAACTAAATCTATTTTTGACAGATTTGTTTTTGCCCCTAAATTTTTAAGGAAATTGCTATCCGCAGTGGTGCCCGTATCAATTAAAATTATCTGGCTACCTGTATTCAGAAGATAGCAATTTGTGTTTGCTGATTTTATGAGTTCAATTTTTTTCATATTTATTTGCTCCTTTCGCTTAATAACGACCAGCCATTCTTTATTACGGTAAAAAAGCCCTCTTTAGTGAGAGGTAAGTCCTAAAAAACCATAAGAATGATATTTTATAAAACCATAGAGATTTTTTTTCAATTCCTGTTCCGTATTAAATTGAATAGCAATAGTTGTAATTCCATCAAATAAATTTTCTGTAATTACTCTTACAAGCATATCTGCGTGTATAAATTCAGTAGCATAATCGCGTAAAAATTTTTCTGCTATTTGGTTTATTAGTTGCTCCCTAAAATTTTCATATTTTGTTCCACATGAACATTTCATAATCAATATAAGCCCGTCTTTGTAATCAACAATTAAATCATAAATATATTTGGATAGCATTTCGTTAAAACCATGCTCTCCAAATTTGGGATTAAATTTGTTTTCATCAAAGAAGTTGATAACTTTTTGAAAATGAAATGCTGCGCTGTCAGTTAAGGCACAAAATATTTCATCTTTCGACTTGAAATAGTTATACAAATTACTTTTACTAATACCCGCTTTTTTGGAAATCTTGTCCATAGATGTTTTTTCATATCCAAAGGTCAAAAATAAATCTTTCGCGGAACTCAAAATATCTTCTTGAATTTCATCTTTCAATACTTGCATAATAACGACCGCCTATTCTTTATTGAAAACATTATAGCGTTTTAGAACAGCAAAGTCAATATATATGAATTATTCTGGTTAATTATAGGAACTATATAGACATATCCAACAGGAAAGGAGAACAGTAAAATGTAACTGGGTGAATAAATATGGCAAAAAGACCAGTAGAAAAATATGACTTCAAGGCTTTTGGAGAAGCAATAAAAACAGCGCGGACAGGGAGAAAAGAGAGCCGCAAGAAAGTAAGCGACGAAATGTTTATTTCCCCTCGCTATCTTGCAAACATTGAGAATAATGGGCAACACCCAAGTCTGCAAATCTTTTTTGAGCTTATGCTCCGTTATGATATATCCGTAGACCAGTTTCTTTTAGAGAAGCCGGACACAAAAGACACGCAACGTCGGCAGCTCGACACATTGCTTGATACTATGAGCAATAAGGGAATACGGATTGTAACCGCAACGGCGAAAGAAATTAAGGAAGTCGAAAAAGAGGACAAATGAGAACGTCCGTTAAAATTGAATATGGATTTTAGGAAGCGTTGTAATCTTTTTGAGATTGCAGCGTTTTTCTTTTATATAAGTTTGGCAAAATGGCTTTTTCTCCGTAGAGGGAAATAAGGGCATAAAAGATAAAAAACATTCTTAGCAAGCATAGGAAAAGAGTACCCTTTTCCGTATTTTCGCCCTCTGCACTGCGACGTGTCGGTTGAAAATTGCTTGTTGGGAAGTGTCCCAAACCCTCGGAACGGAAAGGAGCGTCAGAGCATGAACGGAAGAAAACGGACTATACAAGTCAAGTTCTATGTGACAGAGGAAGAAAAAGCGTTGATTGAGCAGAAAATGAAGCTCGTCCCCACCCGGAACATGGCGGCATACTTACAGAAAATCGCCATTGACGGATATATCGTTCAAGTAGACCATAGCGACATAAAAGCCATGACAGCGGAATTACAGAAAATCGGCGTGAACATCAATCAGATTGCAAAGCGCGTCAATGCGACGGGCAGCGTCTACCAAGAGGACATAGAGGAAATAAAGGGGGTGCTTGCGGAGATATGGCGGTTACAAAGATTAAGCCTATTAAAAGCACGTTGAGCAAAGCCCTTGACTATATCCAAAACCCGGACAAGACAGACGGTAAAATGCTTGTGTCCTCCTTTGGCTGCTCGGCAGAAACGGCAGATATTGAGTTCGGTTTTACCCTCGACCAAGCCATAGACAAAGGGAACAATCTCGCCCACCATTTGATACAGTCCTTTGAGCCGGGAGAGGTGGACTATGAGAAAGCCCATGCAATCGGAAAGCAGCTTGCCGACGCAGTAACTAAAGGACAGCACGAATATGTCCTCACTACTCACATAGATAGAGGTCATGTGCATAATCACATCATTTTCTGTGCGGTCAATTTTGTAGACCACCACAAGTACAATTCCAACAAACGCAGCTATTACGGCATACGGAACATGAGCGACAGGCTGTGCCGGGAAAACGGGCTGTCTGTCGTTGTTCCAAGCAAAGGCAGCAAGGGAAAAAGCTATGCGGAATACCAAGCCGAAAAGGTGGGTGCAAGTTGGAAAGGCAAGCTGAAAATTGCCGTTGACGCACTTATTCCCCAAGTATCAAGTTTTGAAGAATTGCTGTCAAGGTTACAGACGGCGGGCTATGAGATAAAGCCGGGAAAATATGTGTCCTGCCGCGCTCCCGGACAGGAACGGTTTACCCGCTTAAAAACCCTCGGCGCAGATTATACAGAGGAAGCAATCAGAGAACGGATAGAGGGAAAACGTGTCCGCGCTGCGAAAGCTCCACGCGCAGATCGCGGCGGCGTTTCCCTACTTATTGACATTGAAAACAGTATCAAGGCAGCGCAGAGCCGGGGCTATGAGCAATGGGCGAAAATCCACAATTTGAAACAGGCGGCAAAAACTATGAATTTCTTGACAGAACACAAGATTGAGCAGTACGCAGATTTAGTCAGCCGGATTGAGGAAGTGACAGCCGCCAGTGAACAGGCAGCGGACAGCCTAAAGGCGGTGGAAAAGCGTCTTGCAGATATGGCGGTATTGATGAAGCACGTCGCCACCTACCAAAAGACAAAACCTGTCTATGACGCATACCGCAAGGCAAAGAAAAAAGAACAGTTCCGCGCCGGACAGGAAGATAAGCTGATTTTACACGAAGCAGCGGCAAAGGCACTAAGGGCGGCGGGTATTTCCAAGCTCCCTAATCTTGCAGAGCTTCAAGAAGAATATGCAAAGCTCCAAGTGCAGAAAGAAGCCCTTTCCGCTGATTATGGCAAGCTGAAAAAACAGGTCAAGGAATACGACGTTATCCGGCAGAACATTGACAGCATTTTAAGACAGGAGAAAGAGCCGGGGCGGGAAAAGGAAACTGAACGGGGGTAGATTTGATTATTTGGGTATGATATAATAATTCCAATAGTAGGATTTATGAGGTCATAACAATGAAAGTATTAGTAAGCTCATGTGTTTTGGGGAAAAACTGTAAATACAATGGTAAAAACAATTACAATCCTAAAGTGATTGAATTTCTGCAAGGAAAAGAAATAATTGATATATGCCCGGAATTACTCGCCCAAATGCCAATTCCAAGACCGAGCGCAGAAATAGTGAACGGCATTGTAATGGATATAGATGGTAATAATGTCGATATGGCTTATCGTAATGCTACCCAATTAGCATTAGAAAAAATTGTGGGTATGGAAATTGATTTGGTAATCTTACAGTCAAGAAGTCCTACATGTGGAGTTAATTGTATTTATGACGGAAGTTTTACAGGTAGGTTAATTAAAGGACAAGGGCTTTTTGCAATAGAGTTAATAAACGCCGGATATACAGTTATTGACGCAGAAGATTTTAAGTAAGAAAAAACCGGGCGCAGCAGCCGACAATTTGGCTACCGCGCCCGGTTTTCTTTATGGGTACAAATGTTTTTTGTTACGCAGTAGAAGCCCGATTTTGAGGGGAAAGGTATTAAGTCCTTACCACCTTAGAAAGCGGCTGTCAGAGCCGCTTAAATCAAGGCTTTTTTCGCCCCTACTGCGTAACAAGAGCGCGTCTTTTCCTCATGCGCTCCGCTGCCTGTCTGCGGTTAATGCGCTTCCGGCAATCCGGGCAGTATTTGACGCTGTTAGAGGTGGACGCAAAGAGCGCGCCGCACTCGATACACTTCTTTTTGTCCTCGGTGTGGTAAAGTTCCGCAAAGAGCAGCTTATCAAGGGGAAGTACGGCAATCCGAAACCACTTGCAAAGCAGCGAATAGGAAATGAGCTGCGGGCAGACACATTCCTCCCCGTCGTCAAGCAAAATACAGTGTCCGCTATCGCAGTTGCAGCACTCCCGGCGTACAAGGGAATTGACTTTCCGGCTTTGGGGCGGCGTGAGCCGCTTAACCGCAATCATGCTTCATCAGCGGCGTAAACGGCAAGCTCCGCATACTCCGCTTCGGTCAGTAGGGTTACTTTGGAAAGGGTGCGTTCTGCAAGCTCCCGTAATCCAACGTCCATGAACGGCAGCGCAGCGGTCATGTTTGCTATAAGCTGTGCCTTGCTTCCCTCATGGTAAATGCTCAAAAGGTTTATTTCCTCAACAGTAAATCTATTCATGCTCATACCTCCATATCGTGATGTTTTGACTTTGCCGCTGCCTTTTTAGGTGCGGCTGTTTTCTTGTCTGCGGTAAGCTGCGCCCGGACAGAGGGACGTATTTTTCGGATATTCCGGGTTCTGTCCTCGGCTTTGTCTACCAGTGCATAAGTACCATGCCTGTCCTTGATTGCAGAGAAAGCAAGGGTTTTATAGGGCAGCATAGCAAACAGGCGGTCAGTGTCCTTTCTGGAAGCTGTCTTTACAAAGTAAGGCGACAGCTCCACCATGAAATGTGTCTTGCCGGGGCTGTTGGGGTCAGTAAGACTTTTCATGGCTTCCGCAATACGCTGCGCTTCGGCTTCAATCCGGCTGTCATGCAGCGTGGCGATATGTGCCTTAAAATCCCCCGGTTTTTGCTGCTCATAGCTGTGACGCTGCTCCCGCAACAGGTCTTTCAAGGCTTCCGGGTCGTTGGGCTGCGCTTCAAAGCGTTCAAACTTCCCAAGCTGCGGGTCGGGGTTGCCGTCAACATACGCTCCGGCGGGCTGCACCCGTTCTCCATGCTCATAGAGAAGTGTGTAATTATCTGCGGGCAGAGATTTTTCAACTACTTCCCGGAAGTGCTGCGGATAGTCAAGCTCATAGAGATTGCCCTTGATTGTTCCGTTTTCTTTCCCGGTCAGCTCCACCGCATAGGCAAGGATTTTATCGCGGGTCTGTTCTCCGTAAAACCGCCATGTGTTATGCTGCCTTGTGTCCTTTAGGAAAACGTCGCGCTCCCGGAAGCAGCACGTTCCCGACGGGCGGGAAAACCATAGCAGCCGCTTTTCTTCAGCAGCGGGTCTTGTCGCCGCTTCCTGCAAAATCCTTTTGTCTATCTCAAAATCACTCTGATAAAAAGCGGTATTCTGTTTCATAATCGCTTCAAGGGAAGCAATAACGTCCACATTCTCAAACTTATTTAATTTACCCAATCGGTCAGCTCCTTTCTAAGTCCTGCGACTTGCTTTTTGGCGGTTTTTTCTTTTCCTTTTCCTTATCTGCTTTGAGCTGCGCCCGGATAGAGGGCTTCTTTTCCGGCTTTGCCGTCTTGCCCCGTTCCTTATCAGCTTTGATAGCGTCGGCAAGGTCAACAAGGGAAATGGTTTCTCCTGCCTTTACTTTTGCTTCCAGTTCGTCAACCGTAGGCGTGTTGTTTATCTTTCCGTCAATCATGTTGTAATTCTGCTCGGTAGTCTGTTCGGCAGTTTTCAAGTAGTTTTCCGGCTGTTCAGCAGCAACGGCAAACGCCCTTGTGCCGTTCCCCATAATCAGATATTTTCCGTCGTCGGAAGTATGATGAAGCCCATACCCGGCGGCTTTCATCTGCTCCACGCTCATAGAAGTGAAAGAAAAGCTCCCCCTCGGCGTTTGGATTTTCTCGCCTGTTATCAAGCTGTCCGGGGTAAGCTGCGGCTGCTCCTGTAAAAACTCCGGCACTTGCCGGAAGTCCCCGCCCCGGTCTACATAGTGGGCGGTGTCCTGTGCGTTTTGATGAAACACAATCACGTCCGATATGGAAAGGCTGTGTCCCTTAAAATCTTTCGGGTGGTCGATATTGAACCGTTCATAAATGCTGTTCAGCGTCATATCCGGCGTAAGGGGTGCGGTGTAGACAAGCTCATAATTCACCCGGTCAACTACATTCCCCGTCGCCTGTAGGCGGTCGTAAGGTTCAAAGCGCAAGTCCCGCGTTTCGTCCCCGCCCTTTAACTGATAAATGGAAAAGGTGTCTTTGTCGGCTTCCGGCTGCTCCGGGGCTTCCTGTGTAGGTGCAGCCTGTTCCTTGTCCTGCGCCTTTTGCAGCTCCGCGATTTCTTTATCAATGGAATTGATAATCTCGGCTGCGGTGCTGCGTATGGTTTCCAATGAGCCTTTCAGTTCCGCAAGCTCCCGCCCGCTGCTCCAACCGGCAACATACCCAAAGGAATAGTCCGACGTATCAAGCCCGTAGTGTTGGCAAACGGTGTAAGCGACGCTTTCCGCTTCTACCTCGCGGGTGCGACGGTCAACGCGGGGCTGCTCGTCTTTCGGGGCGTTAAGGTCTATGTCATGGAGCTTTGCATGGGCGATTTCATGGATAGCGGTCTTTAGGGTCTGTAATTCGCTCATGCCCTCGTCAATGGCAATCCGCTTGTCCTCCAAGTGGTAATAGCCATGTGCGCCGCCCTCGATTTTTTCAAAGCCGACAGGGACAGGGGAAGTCTTTTCAAGGGCTGCGAAAAACTCTTTATAGCGGTCAACGTCCCCGGTCAGCTCGCTTACTCCAAGCTGCGGCAGCTCCCGTCCCTCGGTCTGGGAAACATCAAAGACAGTCACTACCCGATAGGCGGGGATTGTGACTTCTTTTTCTTCTGTAACAGGCTTTCCGTCCTTGCCGATAATGGCTTTCCCGGTCTGCGGGTCGGTTTTCTGCATTTCCTGTTTTACCTTGAACGGCGACGGAGCAATGATTTTTATTCCCTTTTGCCCTTTCATCACGTTTCGCCCAAAGTTATTTTTCCAAGCATTAAAGCCCGCAATAAGGGAAGCGTCGGGCTTCTGCATGGCAATAAGCAGCGTATTGTTAAAGCTATAATTATGAAATTTTGACATGACTTGCAGATAGTCTTTGAAGCGCTCGCTGTCAAACAGTTCTGTGATACCCTGTTCCAAACGGTCGGTTATCTCTTTCATTTTCTCGGCGGGTTTATCAGCGGTCAGCACGATAGGGATAACCGGGCGCGGCTCTTTCGGCTCTGCACTCTTTACCGCTTCTGGCGGTGCTGCGTCCTTGTACGCCTGTTCCTGCGGGAAGCTCATTACCCGGTATTCCTCCGGCACGTCGCGTCCCTCAAACTGTTTTTCCCATTCGTCGCCGCTTTTCACAAGGTAGCCATACGGGGTAAAGCTGCCCTGTTCCTGTGCAGCAGCATTTTTCCCAAAAGCTGCAAGGTCAACGCCGCCTTTCCATTCTTCGGGCATTTGTACCATGCCGGATTTATTCAGATAGTAGTCGCCCAAGTCGCGGGACGTATGTACTTCCGGGATATGGACGAAATAATCGGCATTGTAGGTAAAGTCAATGAGCTGCCCGATATTTTCAAAGCCCTGTTTTTGCTGTGCTGCCGCGTTCAGCTTTTCCACCTCGGCGGGGTCAAGCTGTGCAATCCGCGACGCAAGAAAATTCAGCTCGTCCACCTTTGCGGCGCATACCATGTTATAAGGCAGCGCAAGGGGCTTTTCTTCCGGGGAAGCATACCCGTTAATGAAAAAATCCTGCGGGTTGTCTGCGGTAATGCCGACGCTTTTCATAGCTTCGTGAAGCTGCTCGGTGGTGGTCGGCATGGAAAGCCACACGCCGCCCGGCTCGCCTGTTTCAAAGCGACTGCGGCTGTCAATCAAAATCGAAAACTGTTCGTTGATAGTTTCACGCTCCTTTCTCTGCCCGGTGGTCGGCTCTGCCGTCTGTTCTGCCGGGGTGTCGTCTGTTTTTTCTATGTCCTGTGGGGGCTGTGTCCGTTCCTCGCCCTCAATCATGTAGCCGGGTAATAGCTGCCCGTTTACCTTGAAGCAGTCGGCAAGCTCCGGCGGGATAGGCAGGGACACTTCGGTAAATAAATGTGCATGGGCTTTGATACGCCCGTTCAGATACTTTTCCATAGCCGTCTTGTCTGCAAAGACTTTCTTATCCTGTCCGGCTATCTTTTTTCGCTCGTTCCTGTCGGGGCTGTTGGTGTAAATGCTCCATGACAGGGAATAGGAATACGGGACAGATTTTTCCGCTGTACGGTCATAGCGGGTATTTTCATAAACATGGTAACGCATTTGATATACGCGGTTGCTCCTAATGTGGTGTCCGTAGTCGGTGGCTTCCCACTGGTTAGCGGTGTGCTTGACTTCGGGCGTTCTTGCGTATTCAATGGCTTTTTCAAATAACAGGGTCTTTCCCGCCTGTTGTTCCCATGCTGCCGCCTGCCCCTGCAAGGCTTCAAAAATGGTCTGTTCTGCGGCGGTGCTTTCTTCCCGTAGTGCCTGTAACTGCTCCAACGGTAGGGCGGTCAAGGTGGAAATATCCGCGCTGTCCTCATTAAAATAAATGTTTCGGTCAATCCGCATTTTGTCAGCGGTTTTCAATTCGTCGCGGTCGTATCTGGAATAGCCTGTTTTCAATTCCTCCATTCGTTCACTCCTTTCGTTTTTCAGAGGGTTTGGGAAACTTCCCAACAAGCAAAAATCCCCGCTCATCTCGGCAGAGAAAAGGGGGATTTTACGGAAAAGGGTACTCTTTTCCTATGCTTGCTATTCAAGTTATTTCTTCTTTGGAAGCTCCACGCGGTAGTTGACGTATTTCCCGCCCGTATCGGCTAGAACAACGCTTCCGTCGTAGGTCTTGCCTGTTTTCGGGGAATATAAGCCCTTGATTTTTACCTTGCCGGATTTCAGAAGCGCGGCGGCAATCTTTACAGAAAAATCTACTTTTCGTTCCTCAAAGAAACGGTCATTTTTCCACATGGTAAAGCTACATTCCTTGTTGCTGCAATAATAGTTTTTCTTTCCCTCATAGACGGGAGAGCCGCAGCGGGGGCATTTGCCGATTTCCGGCTTTTCGGATTTGAAACGCCCCTTGTCTGCGTCGGAAAGAAACGGATAGGTCTGCACAAGCTCCCGCGCCATAGCTTCGATACGCGCCATGAAGTCCTCCGGGTCTGCTTTGCCCTTTGCTATCTGCGTTAGATTGTTTTCCCATTCTGCGGTCAGAAGCGGGGAAGTCAGACTGTCCGGCAGGACGCATATAAGATTGATACCGTCTTTGGTGGGAAGTAGCTGCTTGCCTTTACGCTCCACAAAGCCGCCGCCCACTAACTTTTCAATGACAGCGGCGCGGGTGGCGGGTGTCCCAAGTCCCCGGCGTTCTGCTTCCGGGTCGGTGTCCTCATTCCCGGCGCGTTCCATAGCCGACAAAAGGCTTGCTTCGTTGTGGGGCTTCGGGGGTGTGGTGTCATGCTCCGTTACCGTCGCCGCCGGATTGTCAAAGGTCTGCCCCTCGGTAAAGAGTGGCAGCGTGTTCCCGGCTTCCTCGTCCTCCGGCTTTCCTTTGAGGGTCGCCCGGTAGCGGCGGTCAAGGTCTTTCCAACCGTCAGAAAGTACGGTCTTTCCCTTTGCGGTAAAGAGCTGTCCTGCACAATCAAAAACCGCCGTAACCGCTTCAAAGATATGCGGCGCGGCGGTCGCCATGCAAAGACGCGCCCCGGCAAGGGTAAGGATATTTCTTTCGGTTTCCGGCAGCGCAGCAAGGTCAGTCTTTGCAATCTCCATAGTAGGAATGATTGCATGGTGGTCTGATACCTTTTTACTGTTCAGCACCTTTGAAAGCTCCGGCGTAAAGGAAACGCCCGCAAGGAAAGGCAGCTTGCCGGAAAGCAGCGCGATAATGCTGTTTGCAGTGTCGCCCATGTCGTCGGTCAGAAATGCGCTGTCCGTTCTCGGATAGGTCAAAAGCCGCTTTTCATACAGGGCTTGTGCAAGGTCAAGGGTCTGCTTCGCGGTGTAGCCGAACAGTCGGTTTGCTTCCCTCTGTAAAGCGGTAAGGTCAAAGAGCTTCGGCGGTGCTGCGGTTTTCTTCTCTTTCACAAGGGACGTACAGACTGCCCGCGCCGCTTCGCAAGCTGCTTTCAGCCTGTCGGCTTCGGCTCGGTCAGACAGCCTTTCACTGGCAGCGTCCCCGCCGGATAGAGAAAGGCGCACATGGTAATACTTTTCTTTCTTGAATGTACTGATTGCCGCGTCCCGGTCAACAAGCATTTTTAAGGTCGGGGTCTGCACCCGTCCCACATTCAAGGTATGATTGTAGAGGACGGAAAACAGGCGGGTTGCATTGATACCGATAAGCCAGTCAGCCTTTGCGCGGCAAAGGGCAGACGCATAAAGCGGGTCATACTCGCTGCCTGTTCTAAGTTCGGCAAAGCCGCGCCGGATTGCGTCGTCCTCCATTGAGGAAATCCAAAGGCGGCGCATGGGCTTTTTGCACTTCGCCACTTCATAGACGAAACGGAAAATCAGCTCGCCCTCGCGCCCCGCGTCGCAGGCGTTGACGACTTCGGAAACGTCGCCCCGGTGCATAAGCTCCTTTAATACTTTGAATTGCTTCCCCTTGTCGGCGGCTACGGTGTACTGCCATTCCTGCGGCAGAATGGGTAAGCTGTCATAGCTCCATTTCCTGTACTGCTCCCCATAGGCGGCAGCTTCGGAAAGCTGCACCAAATGTCCCACACACCAAGAAACGATATAGTCATTTCCTGTGATAAATCCGTCTTTCTTTTCTTTTGCCCCAAGTACGGCGGCGATAGTCTGCGCCACACTGGGCTTTTCTGCGATAACTAAAATCAATCTAAAATTCCTCCTTTCAGCGTTCCGGCTCATGTTCTTTTATCTTTCTGATACAGTACCCCACACAAGGGGCTTGCCCTTTGTAGGGGCAGCCCGCGCAGCGCGGGGGAAAGGAAGCGGGCGGGGATTTATCCCGCTTCCTGTTGTCCGGCTTTTGTATCATCATTCTTTCAAGGGGATTGTCGGTAAAGAGGGTCATGCTTCCTCGTCCTCCTGTTCTTCCAAAGCTCCGTCCCCGTCGTCTGCTTCCGGCTCGTCCTCGTCGTAGTCCTCAAAATCAAAATCGTCAAGGTCAGTGCCGCCTTTGACATTCTGCTTCGGCTTAATGAATTTCAGATAATAGAACGCCCCGCCGCCCCCAAGAAGTGCCACGACAAGCACAATCAGAAGCCCGCTTGCATTGCTTTTTTCTTTCGGCTGCTCGGTTTCCTCCGGGGCGGCTTCCTTACCTGTGCAACTCGTCATAGTAGTAGTGCAGACGGGACAGGTCATATTGACTGCTCCGGCTTCGCATTTCTCGGTACAGTTGCAGACAGCGGGCGCGGGTGCTGTGGCGGCTTCCCCGTCCTCCATAAGTGCCATAAGGTCGGCTTCGTCTACTTGATTGAGGAAATGTACGGTGTTTTCCCCCTCGGCGGCGCGGTCTACAAGAATATAAAAGTAGTTGCCGCTTTTTGTGGTAACAGTAATGAGCTGCTTATTGCCGCCGTAGTCGTCAACCAAAGTTGCGTTGCCTTTTGGGGTAAGGGGCGGCGTGTCCTCCTGCGGCTGCTCCACAACCACGTTGCTGTCGTCGGTGGTATCTGCCGGGGTCTGTGCAAAGGCGGTAACAGAAAAGCCGCCCACAAGCATAAGGGCGGCGCAAAGTGCGGTAATGCTTCTAATGATTTTATTCTTCATCTGCATTGTCCTCCTGTTCTTCATAGTCAGCAGCTTCCGGGGCAGTCATGCCGGGGATAGTGCCGTCTTTCAGCATAGCGTTAAGCTCCTGCGGGGTCATTTTCATGGAACGTACAAGCTGCACGATTTCAAGGTTTTCTGCTTTGGTTTTCTGTGCTTCCAGTCCTTTCAGCTTGTTCTGATACTCTGTGATTTTCTCGCGGGTCTTTGCGATTTCTTTATTGATACGGTCAATCTTGCTGTTTGCCATAAATGTTGTTCTCCTTTCGATTTTGAAAAAGTGTGTTTACCAGTTCATCAGCCCATAGCCTTTGATACACTGGTAGTTAAGGTCATAGCTTTTTATCTTGCAAGCGTCGCCGGAGTTCCCCTCGACGGTATATACCCGGCTTCCGTCTGTTCCGATAACAAGCCCTACATGGTCTGCGCTGCCGTCTAAGTCCCAGTCGAAAAAGATAGCGTCGCCGGGGGCGATATTTTCATACCCACGCGCTCCCCATTGTCCCCTTGACTGAAACCAGGGAATACCCTGTGACTGGCAGGCGGCAAAGCGCGGCTCGCTTTTTCCGGCTTGATTGTAGCACCAAGACACAAAACAGGCGCACCATTCCACGCGGGAATTGAAGCCGTACCAGCTCCAATAGGGATAACCGCCCACGTTGCCGACTTGCTGCTTTGCAAGGTCGATAAGTTCCGTATTTCCGGGGCGTGTACCGTTTACAAACTGTACGCCGCTTAAATCCTCGGACGCGGAAGTATCGGCATAGCCGCCGCCGAAAATCAGCGGTTTGTTGCCGCTTGTCTGTAAATACACCCGGTACATTTCAAGCTGCTCCGGGGTCAGATTGCTTTGTGCAATCGTAAAAAGTGGGGTGTTCGTCAGCTTGACGTTTAAGATGTAATACTCATAAGGCACTTGTACGGTGTAGGTGTCCGTATGCTCGTTACCGTCCTCGTCTGTCCATGTGTCGGTGCGTTCTTCCTCCCGGTAGCGTATCTCCACTTCCTCGGTCAGCGTCAAGGTGTACTGCTGATTGAAAAGCCTTTGTAGTTCTGCCTGTACGTCGGCGCGGGTGTAGGTCTGATATTTTGCGGTCAGATAGGACGCTAATTCATGGGGGTTATGCCCGATACTGGCAAGGTCATAGCGGTATTCATCATAGCCGGGGTGGGTGCTTTCAATATTGTCAATTTCCTGTTGCAGCTCGTTTTCCAGTCCGGCGTAGCTGTTTTCCACTTCCACAAGGTCGCTGTCCTCGGACGTGTAGGAAGTCCCCACCACGCCGTTTAATGCGCCGGAAAACATTGCCCCGCAAGAGGACAGCCCGGACATAATGAGGATAAAGAGAAGCAGCGCGGCAATGGCAATCACAACGCCCGCCGGGTGTCGTACCGCAAATGCCGCCGCTTGTCTTGCTTTCTCTGCGGTTTTCTGTGCTGCTTTTCTTGTGTTCTCCGCTGCGGCTCTGATACCCTTTGCGCTCCCGGTCTTTGCCGCCTTTGCATACTGGCGTTTGATTTGCTGCTTCTGCATGAAGCGGGACAGGGGATTGCTCCTAAGCTGCGGGTTCTCCTGCAAGGTCTTGTGATACTGAAAATCCACGTTTGCCTTGAACGCCGCCTTTTCTGCCTTTGCCGCTTCCCGGTAAGGTTTCAGCTTGTGGCTGCGGTAGCCCTGTTTCAGCTTCCGCGCCCCAAACTTTGCGCCGCGCTCGGCGGCTTCCTCGCTTTTGTGTGCGCCCTCCACGCCGGAATTGTCCTTTTCAACGGAATGTATCTTGTTGTGGACGAAAATACCCGCTTCCTGCGCGGGGCGGGATAAGGGGCTGCTTTTCCTGCCGCCGGGGATAGGCTTTTCCCGTTCCTCAAAGTGAAGCCGGGTCTTTGCCTTGCCTGTGGCTTCGTCAAAGGTGCGTTCTTTTACAAGTTTCTTTTGCTTTGGGATAGCTGCCTTTGCTGCGTCCAAGCGGTCAGCGGCTTTATTCGATTTGTCAATGTAGCGTTCCAGTTCCGGGGCAGACAATTCTTCTTCGGTAAACTGCAAGCGGGAAGATTTTGTCTGCGCGGTGGCTTCCTCCTGTGCTTTTCGTACCGCCTTTTTACTGGCTTTTCGGGTCTTTGCCCCGTCCAAATGCTCCATGACGCGCTCTGCGGTGGCGGTGTCCGGCTTCGGGGCAGCTCCCGGCGCATGGGGCAAGGGAGAAGTGGGGGAAGCTGCACCTTGTAGCTGCGCTGCGTCCTGTTGGGCTTGCTGCTCCGGGGATTTCCCAAAATCTGCGTCCTGCGTCCGTTTGCTGATACGCTCGGCTTCCCCGGTGGTCTGATTTTCTGCGATAGCTCCGTCACGGGTCATTTTCTGCGTGATTTTATCGCGGGGTTTGTATTGCTTCATGGGCTACACCTCGCTTCCTGTGACTTCCTCCGGCTTCGTCGTCATTACCCGGTAAAGCTCGGTATCTTTCGGGAAGCGGTCTACAAAGGGCAGCACCACGTTTCCGTAAAAGATAAGCCCCTCGCCCGCTTCGGTGTGGGTCACATATTTCATCTGCTGTGGACTGATGTTTAACTGCTTTGCAAGGATAGTACGGTCGCCCTGTGCTTGATTGAGCATGAGAACAAAGTCACTGTTTTCAAAGATATTCTCCACTTCGCGGCTTGCCAAAAGGTCTTTGACGTTCTGCGTAATGGCTGTGGGTATGCCGCCCCATTTTCTAAAACGCTTCCAAATCTCCACGCTGTAAGCGGCGGTCTGTTCCTCTTTCAGCAATAAATGAAACTCGTCCATATAGTAGCGTGTGGATTTTTTTTCTGCCCGGTTGATTGTTACCCTGTTCCACGTCTGGTCTTGCACAATGAGCATACCTAACTTTTTGAGTTGCTTCCCAAGCTGCTTAATGTCAAAGCAGACAAGGCGGTTATTCAGTTCTACGTTGGTACGGTGGTTAAAGACATTCAGACTGCCGGAAACGTAAAGCTCCAATGCCGCAGCAATGCGGGCAGCTTCCGGCTCCGGCTGCTTCAAAAGCTCGTTGTAAAGGTCGCCCAAAATCGGCATTTTTGCCGGGTCGGGGTCGGCAAGAAACGGGCGGTACACGTTGCGGACAGCCCGGTCAATGACGGTCTTATCAATGGGCTGCAAGCCCTCCTTGCCGCCAATGACAAGCTCGCAGAGGGACAAAATGAAGTCGGATTTTAAGGCAAGGGGGCTGTCGTCCTCGGAATAGTTAAGGTTTATATCCATAGGGTTCACATACTGGGGCTTGCCGTCCATGCCTTTCCCGGTTGGGGATAAGCGTATTACTTGCCCGCCCAAACGCTGCACAAGGGAGAAATACTCGGCTTCCGGGTCGCAGATGATTATATCGTCGTCGGTAATAAGGAAAGCATTTGTCATTTCCCGCTTTGCCGCAAAGGATTTTCCGCTTCCCGGCGTTCCCAAGATTAAGCCGTTGGGGTTTTTAAGCTGCTTGCGGTCGCAGAGTATCATGTTATTGCTTAATGCGTTCAGCCCATAGTAAAGGGCAGCTCCCGTCTGAAAAAGCTCCTGTGTGATAAAGGGAATGAAAATGGCGGTGCTGCTTGTGGTTAAGCCCCGCTGAATGGGGATAAGGTTTTCCCCAATAGGGACGCTTGATAACAAGCCCGCTTCCTGCTGATAGTCAAGGCGGGTCAGTCGGCAGTTGTATTTTTGAGCAATGCCCGCCGCCGCGAAAATATCATTTTCCAGTCTGCGCTTCGTGTCTGCCATGTTTACCACAAGGAACGTGAGTAAAAACATTCGCTCGTTGCGGCTCTGTAAATCCTGCAACAGGTTCTTTGCTTCGCTGCCAAAGGTGGCAAGGTCAGAGGGGATTATATCCATGTCGTAACCGCTGCGTACCGCTTTTTTCTGTTCCTCAATCTTCATCTTGTCAAGGTCAGTGATTTTGCGCTTAATGGTCTTGATAGCTTCCGTCTGGTCGATACTGCGGATATGGAGATTGACAACAACGCCCGTTTCCAAGTCCAGTATGTCGGCAAGCATACGGTCGTTTAACTCCGGGGCAAGGATTTCAAGGAAGCTCGCCGCACCGATTTTTCTACCCATGCGGAAATATCTGCCCTCCCCGAAACGGAAAGAGGACGGGGCGATAAAATCCTTTGTGGAAAGCCCCGCCGGGGTCAGCCAGTCAAAGGAGAATGAGAACGGCTCGCCCTCCGGGTGGAATACCCCATGCAGCACCTTTAAGCGTTCATAGCCGGATAAGGGGCGGGCGGCTACTCCAAGCACCTTGAAATTGTTGAGTACGTCGGTTTCAATGCGGGAAAGCTTTGCCTTTGCCGCCGCCGGATTGTTCGCTTCAATGGTAAAGGTAATGTATTTGTGCTTCACAAGCCCGTTGTTGCCCTTACTAAGCTGATGTTTAAGCATATCCCGGTATTCGTCGCGGATAGAGTTGAAAGCGTCGTTCTGCGTAGGGATATTGATAGCCTTTTCTGCCTGTTCCCGCTGCGCCCCTTGATTGATGAAAGAGAGCTGCACCGAAACAGAAGCGTCAAAGTAGTTGAGAAAATCGCACCAGTTTTCAAAAATGGCAGTCTTGTCGTCTGCCTGTGCAAGCTGATAGTTGATGTCCTCAAACACCACGCTTTTAGAATATTTCTTTTCTGTTACCTTGCAGATACCGTCCGGGTACATGGCAAGGTAGGGAATGGTCTGCTGTGCGCTGCGGGCTTTCCCGTCCCCCTTTGCCTTGCGTATCACTTCGGCAATCTGCTTTTTCTCGGCGCGGGTCAGCTTACGCCTGTTTCCTGCGGCTTCCTGCGCCTTTTTTGTCTGTCCTTTTGACAATCGCTGATACCTCCTTTTCTAAGTTTCGTTGACGCTCCAAAAGAGCGTAATTGTTCTCGGTTTTGTATGGTCGCTCCTTTGGGCGGGTAAACCTTGTGTGAATGATGTTCTTAACCACCACTTCAAGGGGCTGTCCATGCTTTTCATACATGGCAAAGAGAAAACAGGGCAGCATGACGACAATCATTACCATTGCCGCAAGACTCGTCCCCGCGCTGTCTTTGAGCAAAAAGAAAAGCGGCAGTCCGACTAAGAGTGCCGCCGCAAAACAAATGATTTGCCGCCTTGTCAGATTGAAAGCGACTTTTGTTTTGACTTTGGATAAATCCTTTGGTACGGGTACATACGCCAAGTAAAAAACCTCCTTTCTGCGCGTCTAATGCGCTGAAAATATTGACTTCGCAAGTGCGCCGGATTTGAACAGGGAGAAACAGAGGATAACCGTATAGGCTGCAAGGGAGAATATCGCGCTGTGCAGATTGTCCGCGATTATCATGTCATTCACAAGTACGGCGTAAATGCCGACGCATATCATAATCAGAAAGCCTTGAAAGCCGATAGCAAACAGGGCTTTTAAGTAGTTGTTGCCTATCTGTCCCCATTCCCGGTTTGTCATGGTCGCAAACGGGATAGGCGATACCGAACAGTAAAGGTAAATTTCTATCATTCTGCCATACAGGATAACCGTGATAAGCACCGACATGATTTTCATGCAAAGGCTCACAAGGCTTGTTTCCATGACAAGCAAAAGCAGTTCGGGGATTTCCATAGCGTCAAGTCCGGCTTGCATGGACGACAGCGCGGCGTCAACGTCAATGTTTGTATTGCCGCCGATCACGCCCGCCGCGCCGGAAACGACGTGCTGCGCCATATCGAACACCGCCATAGTGATAGTAAAGGTGTGGGTAACGAGGTACACCGCTACCCACGCCTTGAAAAACCACTTAAAGAACATGAACGTGTCAATATCGTGCATATTGTTCTTTTCCGTTACCATGCTGATAAGCTCCACGCATAGAACGTAGGTAATGACAAGCCCCGCAATGGGTACAATCACATTTTCCGATAACGTCTGTATCATGGAAAATATGCTTGCGTTCCACCCCTGCGGGGTCTTGCCTACCTCTGTGGCGATAGTTCCGACTTTTTCGTTTACGTCCCCGAACATAGTTGACAGATTACCGTTTATGGCTCCTATGAGGATTTCCTTTATCCATTCGTTAATCGCGTCAAGTATGCTCTGCATAAGCCTTTACCCGCGCTTCTTAACCGAACAAGCCGGAAAGCAGCGGTACAAGGGTCATGCCGATAAGGGCAACGCCGCCGCCCGCCATAAGCTGCTTCATGCCCTGGCTCTTTGCTTATGTGTGATAAAGAAGTAATAGAAGTGTAAAAAATTTTGCCGTTCCTATCCGGCA
>UPZA01000014.1 GCA_900538575.1 uncultured Ruminococcus sp. | reverse complement strand
CAAAGCTGATTCAAAGACTTTATTTGCCGGAGGGCGGTAAAATATCCATAGACGGTATGGATATTTCACTTGTGAATCACGCAATTAGTGGTAATACACCAGATGAGCGAGGATGAAAAGATACAGGAGCTTGCAAGATTAAGAGAAAAGGCGCTGCACGATGAAGCCAGCGCGCAAAATACAGTAATCATATTGACAATCGTATGTAATTATGCTATAATGCAAATAGTAATATTAATGCAAAGAAGCATATATCGAGTATGTTACACTTGATATATGCTTCTTTTTTTATTTATGGAGTTGATAAATTATGTTGAAGGAATCAGAGTGGAAAATGATTAATAACATACTTCTTGAACTATATATGACAGAAAGCATAGAAGATTTGGCAAGTAAATTCTTCAAAATAATAAAAACATTAATACAATATACATCAGGCTATATGCTGCTGCTTGATAAAAATAAAAATATAATAATAAATAAAATTGTAAGTGAAAACATGGAAGAGAGAATAATGAGAGATTACATAAATATATACTATAAACAAGATTATTTAAACTATTTATACGATCTTACCAATGAAACCGTTGTATATCGTGATACAGATATTCTTGACGAAAGTATAAGAAAAGAGACAAATTTCTACAGAAATTTTCTTGAGCCGGGAAATTTTACATATGGCTGCGGCATTATTATGATTAGAAACTCGGATATATTAGGAATATTTAATATATTCAGAAATAAAGACATTGGAGATTTTACCGAAAAAGATATTTATATACTTAATATATTCAAAAATCATATTGAAAACATTGTATCTAAAGCATTAAAAGTTTCCGAAAACGCAAAAATCAATAATATTATTATTGATGAAATTTCTCAAAAATATGAACTAACTGCACGAGAAAAAGAAATATTGATATTTCTGGTACAGGGATATTCTAATAAAGATATTTCGGAAAAGTTATGTATCAGCCTTGCTACTGTAAAAACTCACATATATAATTTGTATATCAAGACAGGAGTTAAAAGCCGTACCGGTCTTATAAATTTAATTCTCGAAATATAATTTTTTCGTCTTCTCATACTTAAGTATTAAGAAATAATATTAAGTATGAGATAATTATATTTAAAATCAATACTTTTGCTAATTGTATAAAAATTATTTTCTGTTATAATATACATAAAGAAATAAATCAGATGGCATTTGCAGTCATCGGAACGGAGAAAATTATGCAGAAGATATTCTTAAAGGAATTTAAAGCCGGTGAAAAATGGTCGGGATTTATAGGCAAAGGTAAGTATATTCACTTCAAGTCACTTGGAGATAATGCAAATATATCCGTTTTACTTTATAATCTTATAGACAGATCGGAAAGATACAATATGCCTGATACTCTAAAGGCTCAATATACAGCTCATCTTACAAGAGGTAACGTACTCATGAGCGATAACGGAAGAGTTCTTGCAAGCATTGTCGAAGACAGTCTTGGATGGCACGATTCAATATCGGGACATACAACAAGAATCCTGACAGATGAAAAATACGGAAAAACATCATATCAAAAGCAAGGCAACGATTATTACAGATGCGGTGAAGAGAACTTCAAGGTAGAGCTTGTTAGAAACAATATGAGTAAAAGAGATATCGTTCCTTGTGTAAATCTATTTTCAAAGGTTTATGTTGAAGAAGACGGAAGTATGCATTATGATGAGAATCATTGCAAAAAAGGAGCTACCGTAACGCTTAGGACAGAAATGGATATTTTGTTCATAGTATCGAACACGCCAAATCCGCTTGATCCTTCAAATGAATATCCATCGGTTCCTGTAATAATGGAAGTTTATGATGCTCCGCCGGTTGATTTAACAGATTACTGTGTAAATTTCAGAAACGAAAATTACAGAGCTTTTGAAAATACATGGGATTATAATAATTTACTTGGAAAATAGGGAGGAAAATGTATGTTTGGATTTAAAGAAAAAGACAGTAATCTTAAAATTGAAAACGCAGTATATAATGAGGTTCTTGAAGCAGGGCTTGGCTGGATTCATAAATTACATAAGGGTCAGACTTTCAGAATACTTGATATTGAAGGCAATCAAGCTGTAGATACGACCTTTTATGATTTGACAAATCCTGAAGATCATTACAGCGCCGTACAAACTATTGTAATGCAGAAAAACATATATCTTACGACAGGCAGTATTCTCAGAGCTGAATCAGGAAAGCCTCTTCTTGAAATTGTTGCAGATAAAACAGGAAGACATGATACGCTTGGCGGCGCTTGTTCATCACAAAGTAATACGGTAAGATATGCGAGAGAAAAAAGATATATGCATAACTGCCGTGACAGTTTTATGCTTCAGCTGGCAGATTGCGGTGAAGATATCAGAAAAAGGGACCTTGCGCCAAATATAAACTTTTTTATGAATGTTCCTGTGACAAAGGAAGGCGGATTGAAATTTGATGACGGCGTATCGTCTCCGGGGAAATATGTTGAGATGAAAGCTCTTGAAGATGTAATGATCTTAATAAGCAATTGTCCGCAATTAAATAATCCTTGCAATGCATATAATCCTACGCCTGTAAGACTGCTTATTTGGGATTGAGTCAATTTAAATTAATATAGCGAAATTTTATTAAACTGTCATATTTTTAGTTCAACGGCGAACATATAAAATTATGGCAGCTTTTTATTTTTGGAGGAAACATAAATGTTTACTAAAGTTTTAATTGCAAACAGAGGCGCGATAGCCGTAAGAGTAGAAAGAACTCTTGCTAAAATGGGTATTAAAAGTGTTGCTGTATATTCAAAAGCCGACAGAGACAGCCTTCATGTATTGAACGCAGATGAAAAGGTTTATCTCGGTGAAGGAACAGCAAAAGAAACATATCTTGATGTAAAAAAAATAATAAACGCGGCAAAATCAACAGGCGCGGAAGCTGTTCATCCGGGATACGGATTTTTAAGTGAAAATACCGAATTTGCCGCCGAATGCGAAAAGAACGGAATAAAATTTATAGGTCCCGATTCAAATCAAATAAAACTTTTTGGATTGAAACACTCAGCGAGAGAAATTGCTGAAAAAGCAAATGTTCCGCTTTTGTCAGGAACAGGACTTATATCGGATACAGACATTGCTGTTAATTCTGCTGAAAAAATCGGCTATCCTGTTATGATTAAAAGCACAGCCGGCGGCGGCGGTATAGGTATAAGAATTTGTGAGAATAAGCAGGAACTTATTGATTCGTTTGATAATGTACGGCACCTTGCAGAAAGCAACTTTAATGATTCAGGCGTATTTATCGAAAAGTATATAAGAAAAGCGCGTCACGTCGAAGTACAGATTTTCGGTAATACATTCGGAGAAATTGCTGTACTGGGCGAAAGAGATTGTTCTGTACAGAGAAGAAATCAAAAGGTAGTTGAAGAAGCTCCTGCTCCGAATTTTCCGGATTATGTGAGAAAAGAAATGTATAAATCCGCTCGATGTCTTGCAAAAGCGGCGGGATACAGAAATGCGGGAACTGTCGAATTTTTATATGATGAGGAAGCGGAACAATTTTATTTTCTCGAGGTAAATACTCGCTTGCAGGTGGAACATGGAATAACCGAAGAGGTTGTGGGAATCGACCTTGTTGAATGGATGATAAAAGAAGCGGCAGATGAATTAAAAGATATTGACAGAGATTACTCTATGAACGGAAATGCCATAGAAGTCAGAGTATATGCCGAGGATTGTATAAATAATTTTCGTCCGAGCAGCGGTAAAATAGACGATGTTTGTTTAAGCTGCAAGGCACGTGTTGAAACATGGATAAGAAAAAATATTGAAGTTTCCTCATTGTATGATCCTATGCTTGCAAAATTGATCGTTCATGCAGATAACCGTAAAGACGCTGTAAAGAAAATGAATGATGTGCTTTGTGAAACTAAAATTTATGGCGTAACAAACAATACACAGTATTTAAAAGCGCTTATAAACACTGAAAATTACCATAAGGGCAAGCTTTTTACCAAAATGCTTGAAAATTTTGCTCCCGAGGAAAAAGCCATAGAAGTTCTTGACGGAGGAGTTCAGTCAACCGTACAGGATTACCGCGGTATGATTGGCTACTGGACCGTTGGCGTTCCCCCTTGCGGCGCAATGGATAACTATTCATTCAGAATCGGTAATAAGCTGCTTGGAAACTCCGAGGATGCGGCAGGTATAGAGCTTACGCTAAAGGGAGGAAGCTATCGTTTCAGAACATCCGCTTCATTTTGCATTACAGGAGCCGATATGGAGGCTACGCTTGACGGAGTACCTGTAAAAACGTATTCTGTTGTAAATGCAGCGCCTATGCAGATTTTAAAGTTTAAAACTTGTGAAAAAGGAATGAGAACCTATCTTCTGATAAAAGGAGGAATAGATGTTCCTGTAATTATGGGAAGCCGGTCGACATTCGTTGACGGAAAATTCGGCGGACATAACGGCAGAACGCTAAGAACGGGCGATGTTTTAAGATTATTTGATAATTGCCGAACAAATGAAGTAAAAACGTTTGATGAAAAATATATCCCGGAAATTTCAAACGAATGGATAATAGGAGTTATTCCGGGCCCCCAGCCTACTGAAGAATATTTAAAATCCGATTATTTAAAAACGCTTACAGAATCGGAATATACGGTTAATTTCAACAGCGCAAGAACAGGTATAAGACTTAACGGCCCGATTCCTCAGTGGGTAAGAGAAGACGGAGGAGAAGCAGGCCTTCATCCGTCAAATATTCATGATAACGCTTACGCTGTAGGAACGCTTGATTTAACAGGAGACCAATCAATACTTTTAGGACCTGACGGTCCGAGCCTTGGCGGATTTGTTTGCCCTGTAACTACAGCAAAAGCAGAACAATGGAAACTTGGGCAGCTTCATCCGGGAGATAAAGTTCATTTCAGACTTATAACTTTGGAACAGGCTAAAGAAATACGAGACGCCGTAGACAAAAACATAAGCCTTGAATATACAAAGGTTATTTTGCCAAACCAATCAGATGATTTAGATTCGTCTTATGCGATTCTTGATAAGGGAAAAGCGTGTGGTATCGATTATATGATTCGTCTTGACGGTGAAGAAAACATCTTAATAGAATTCGGTGAAATGGAGCTTAATATCGAGCTTAGATTCAGAGTTCATATTCTTATGAAAGAACTTGAAAAATCAGATTTACCAATAATAGATATGACGCCGGGTATTCGTTCTTTACAGATACATTTTGATGTGTATGAAACAAATGCAATTGAAACGGCTGAAAAGGCAGCTGAAATAAATAAAAAACTTACTGCGATAGAAGATATAACTGTTCCGTCAAGAATAATAAAGCTGCCTCTTTCATGGGACGATCCGCAAACACAAATTGCCGCGAAACGTTATCAGCAAACGGTAAGACCCGACGCGCCTTGGTGCCCGAGCAATCCCGAATTTATAAGACGAATAAACGGTCTTGACAGTTTGGAAGATGTAAAAAATATTGTTTTTAACGCAAATTATCTTGTTCTAGGACTTGGAGACGTTTATTTAGGCGCTCCTGTCGCTACGCCTACAGACCCGCGTCATAGAATGGTTACCACAAAATACAATCCGGCAAGGCCCTGGACTCCCGAAAATGCGGTTGGAATCGGCGGCGCTTATCTTTGCGTTTACGGAATGGAGGGTCCCGGAGGCTATCAATTTGTAGGAAGAACTGTTCAGATGTGGAATTCTAAGCAGGAAACAGAATATTTTTCAGATGATAAGCCTTGGCTTTTAAATTTCTTTGATCAAATTAAATTCTATCCATGCAGTGCGGATGAAATTTTAAAATACAGAGAAGATTTTCTTCGCGGAGAGTTTAAAATAGAAATAGAAGAAACAACCTTTAACTTAGGTGAATATAAGGCGTATCTTGAAAGTATAAAAGAAAGCAGTGCGGAATTTAAAGCACATCAAGAAGCGGCGTTTGAAGCCGAAAGAAACAGATGGAAGGAACAAGGGCTTGACCAATTCATTTCCGAAGAACCTGAAGTAAATACTTTCGAAGATATTGTTTTGCCTGATAATTGCGAAGGTATAAATGCCGCTATTCCGGGCAGCGTTTGGAAAATACTTGTTAAGGAAGGCGATTATGTAAAAGAAGGGCAGGATATAGCCGTGCTTGAAAGCATGAAAATGGAGTTCCCTATTTCTGCGGATAACTACGGCGTTATCAAAAAAATATATATCAAGGAAAGCGAACAAGTTAATGCAGGACAGGTTCTTGCCGCGATTAAAATACAAAATTAAAAATCGGAGGAAATAAAAATGTTTTTTCCAAAAAAATTTACCGTAAGTTATATAAAACAAGCTTATCAAAACGGCGAGTTTACACCAACAGAACTTATTGAAGAAATAATTAAACGATCGGAAAAATATTCGGAATGTAATGTATGGATTGTAAAACCGAGTATGGAATTAATCAAAAATTATATTGCAAATTTACCTGAAAACGCCGAAGATCATCCTCTATGGGGTATTCCGTTTGCAATAAAGGATAATATAGATCTTAAAGACGTTCCGACTACGGCTGCTTGCCCGGAATTTTCATATGTTCCGAAAAAAAGCGCGTCAGTTGTACAAAAATTAATAAATGCGGGAGCAATACCTATCGGTAAAACGAATCTCGATCAATTTGCAACGGGACTTGTAGGTACAAGAAGTCCTTATGGAGAAGTACATAATGCACATGATGAAAAAATGATAAGCGGAGGTTCAAGTTCGGGTTCTGCCGTAGCTGTCGCACTCGGAATGGCGGCGTTTTCACTTGGAACAGATACCGCAGGCTCGGGACGAGTTCCCGCTATGCTAAATACCATAGTTGGATATAAGCCTTCGCTTGGCGCCTGGTCAACAGACGGAGTCGTTCCCGCTTGCGCAAGTTTAGATTGTGTTACCGTATTTGCAAATAATCTTGAAGACACTCAAATTGTAAACAAAATTGTACGTGGTTTTGATGAAAATTGCCGTTGGAGTAAAGCTATTGAATTAAAAGGAAAAAAGTTACCCGAAAAAATATATCTTCCGAAAGACGAACCGATATTTTTCGGAGCTTATTCCGATAATTACAGAACAAAATGGAATAACGCGGCGGAAAGAATTAAAAATCTCGGGATTAAAATCGAATATATAGATTATGATTTCTTTTACGCTGCCGCAAAGATTCTTTACGAAGGCGCATATGTAGCTGAAAGATGGCTTGATTTAAAAGAATTTGTGGAGAAAAACCCTAATAAGACTTTTCCGGTAACCGAAATTATATTAAGAAGCGGTGCAAAAGAAAGTAATACTGCCGCGGAATTATTTAAGAACCTTCATGATTTGCAAAATTACAGACATAAAGCTAGTATATTACTTAAAAATTCTGTCATGATTATGCCTACAGCCGGAGGAAGTTTCACAAGAGATGAAGTAAGAGAAAACCCTATTGAAACAAACAGCATGATGGGACTATATACAAATCATTGCAATCTTTTGAACTTATCCGCAATTGCAATTCCCGAAAACAGTACTGATAAAAATTTACCGTTTGGAATTACAATATTTGGATTAAGCGATTCGGAGAATCTTGTTATTGAAGCTGCAGACAAATTTCTTGATAGCGAATATATCGAATTCGCTGTTTGCGGACTTCATAAAAAAGGTTATCCTTTGGAATATCAGCTTTCTGAACTTGGTGCAGAATTTTTAAGGCATGATGCGACAGCTAAAAAATATAAATTATTTAAGCTGAATACATCGCCAGTTAAACCGGGGCTTATCAAAAGCGGCGGCGGAGAGTCGATTGAAGTTGATATTTACAGAATAAGCAAAAAATCATTTGGAATTTTTTCGGGCAGTGTTCTTGAACCGCTTGTTATCGGCACGGTGGAGCTTGCCGACGGAAGCAAAGCGAAAGGATTTTTGTGCGAACAATATGCTGTCCAAAATTCCGAAGAAATAACAGATAAAAAGAAATTTTAATAATAGATACAAAGGCGTGTTTGATAATTTATCGTCATGTCTTTATTTCAGAAAGGGAAAAGTTATGGAGTTTTCAAGGGTAGAAATTATAAGCGGAATGTCAAAAGTAAATGAGCTTATAGAAAAATTCGGTCAGAAAAGCTTTATCAAAAAATTAAATAAGCTTGGCGTAACTGGCCTAACAGTATCGAATGTACTTGGATGCGGGGTTCAGCTTGGTTCTCTGGAATATGAAGAAGATACAAACTCAAATCTTCAGCTGCTTCCCAAAAGCAAGATTATGATTATTTGTGAGAAATCAAATGTTGACGGTTTGATAAAGCTAATAGAAGAAGAACTTTACACGGGACATATCGGAGACGGAAAAATTTTTGTTTCCGGTATTGATAACATCTATAGAGTAAGAACAGGTGAAGAAGGAGTGAAAGCTTTAAATAAATCAGAACTTGATTGAATTAATTAGGAGTGATTAGTTATGAATAAGAAACTTGGTTTATTCAGCGCCGTAGCAACGGGAGTAGGTATGCTTGTTGCAACAAGCTGCTTTATTTCTCTTGCAAGCGGAACAAGTATGGTCGGGACGCCATTTATAATTGCAATTGTAACAGCTTGTTTACTTAATATGATTGTCATTACTTCAATATCAGAATTAAATGCAGTAATGCCAAATCTTACAGGAGGTCTCGCGCAATATATGCTTGCGGGACTTGGACCTGTAGCAACGATAATAGCAATGCTCGGCGGATATATTATTGCAAATATTTTTGCCGCACCTGCGGAAGGCGCAATGTTTGCAAATGTTATGAACGATTTTTTAGGTAATGGTATACCGCCTGCTGTTTGGAGTGTATCGCTTACGGTTATTCTTGTAGTAATAAATTTAATGGGCGTTAATATGTCGGCGCTTGTTCAGTCGATAATCGCATCTTTTATGGTTATTTCTTTATTAATTTTGGGAATAATCGGCGCATTTGGTCTTGGAAGCGGTGAAACGGTTACACAAACTGTAGAATTAAATGTCGGAATAAAAGACGTTTTACCATTAACCGCTGTCGCATTTTGGTTTTTTATTGATTCAGAATTTATTGTTCCGATAGGTAAGGATATGAGAAATCCGAGATTAGTGCCATTAAGTATGTTTTTAAGTCTTGGAATAATGTGTGTAATTCAAATATTTCTTTCTTTAGGATTCAAAAATTATACTTTATATCAAGAGCTCGGTACAGCTGATTCTCCTCATATTTTGTATGCCGTAAATATGCTTGGAAAAGTGGGAAAATATTGGATAATAGCAGTCGCTTTATTTGCCGCGGTAAGCACTCAAAACGCAATTATCGGATGTGTTTCTGAAATTTGCTGCGGAATGGCAAAAAGCAATCTTTTACCTGCAATATTTCAAAAGAAAAATAAGAAAGGCGCTCCTTATGTTGCAATACTTCTTATGGGAATAATAACAATTATAATAGAAGCGACAGGACTTTCATCAGGTGATGCTGTTCAGTTTATGATTTTAACTTCTTCTATTTTTCTTATGCTGTCTTATATCACATATCACTTTGATGTAATAGTTTTAAGAAAAAAATTAAAAACGGTTCCGAGAACATTTAAAGTTCCGCTATTTCCTATACTTCAAATAATAGGCATTATCGGTACGATCTACATGATGTATAATATTTCGACTGATTCTGCTGAAAAACATAAAATTTTTATATTGTTTTTCATTTTATTTGTATTGTTGTTTATATATGCGATATTATGGACGAAACTTAAACTTAAAAAACCACTTTTCAAAAGTATTAGTGTAAGAGAAATAATGGCAATGGAAAGTCCGCTTTATTATGCTGTAAGAAAAAATAAAGAATTTCAGTAAAAACACTGCATACCAGAGAGTAGGATATAGTCTGCGAGCCAACATGGGATTCACTGTCGTCCAATAAAAGACGGTTTCCAAAATCGTAATTGGCGCACAGGGTACGTATTTTTCTTCCCTCTTCTTTTCCCTGAAGATTTTACGTTTTTTATTAAGCTCGCAAAGCGCCTTTTCGTCTTCAGCGGTACGCTCGTCAAAACGGACGAGTCTTTCCCTCATAATTTCAAGTATTTCTTTTCTTAGCACAGTTTTTACATCTCTTTCATCAGTTCATCGAGCGCATAATAATTCTATACATTAATATTTGCCTTTATCATTTCCATAAACACCTTAACCGCAGGCGAAAATGTCTGATACTTTTTCGTGACAAGATAAAGCTCAAGGGAAAGCTCAGGATTAATTGGGCGAAACGTGAGATTTCGTCCTACCGTATTTACAAGCCTGTCAAGGCAAAGCGCATAACCCACGCCCTTTTCAACAAGAAAAGTAGCGTTATAAATCAGATTATAGGTTGCAACAATATTTAATTCATGATAATTAATGCCGAACCAGTCTATATTCTGATGTCCCAGAAAAGTCTGCTCCGAAAAGATAAGAGGCAGGCTTTTCAGCATTTCTATGGGGATAATTTTTTCCTGCGCAAGCTCACAGTCCTGCGGCATAAGCAATCCGAAAACGTCATTCTGATGAATATTCAGGTAGTCATATTTCTCCTGTTTTATAGAACCAATCAGCAGTCCTATATCTGCAAGACCTTTATCAAGGCGTTCCATGACTGTGTCTGCATCGCCGCTGTGAATATGAAGCTTCACATTCGGGTAATGTTCATGCAGCTTGCGATAATTTTCAGTGATGAAGTCCATAGCCGCTGTTTCCCCACAGGCAATGGTAATATCTCCAGTGATAATTTCGCCCTCGGTGAGGAATGCCGACTCGGCGCTGCTCATAAGCTCAAGAATCTGCTGCCCCTTGTTACGCAGGAAATTGCCTTCATCAGTAAGCGTTATTTTACGTTTTCCACGAATAAAAAGCTGTTTGCCGAGCTGTGCTTCCAAATTCATCATCTGCTTTGAAAGAGTTGATTGTGTAACGTGCAGGGTTTCTGCGGCTTTAGTAATGTTCTGCTCTCTCGCAATAGCAAGAAAATAGTGCAGAAGTCTTGTTTCAATCATTTTAACTTCACTCCTTTACTCTGATTATACAGCATCTTATCATTCCCGTCAACGATAATTTATCATTCATAATAACTATTTGCAATCTATAAAAACCTGTTGTATAATAAATTATAGGAGGCGGAGGAGATGGAAAAGGAAATCGCCGAATATACCCGTCGTTGTCTTGACGACTGCGGATTTTCCGAAGAACAGAAAGTGCAGTATCTTAAATATTTGGAAAGCGGTCAGCAAAACGAACGCCTGCGGCTGCTGCAAGCACAGCGCAAACTGCTTATGGACAGCCTGCATAATGCTCAGCGGCAGGTTGATGTGATTGACTATTTAATTCAGAAAACAGAAAGGTTAGATTTTTAATGAGAAAACTTGCGTTATTGTATATGACATTCATTTTACCGTTTTTTATGTTTGGCTGCGGAAAAACTACAGATAATGAAATTAATTTCTCTTCATCATCTGAAACAACGGAACAATTCTCAGAAAAAACAAATGCTTCCGGCAACGAAACTGTTTCTTCTGAAACTACAATTGAATCCGAATCGAAAACAGATAATAAATCCAAAATTCTCGTTGCATATTTTTCTGCGACGGGCACAACCCGACCAATAGCGGAGGAAATTGCAAATGTAACAGGTGGCGACCTATTTGAAATCGTTCCCGTACAGCCCTATTCAGAAGAAGATTTAGATTACAGTAATGATAACTGCCGTGCAAATCAAGAACAAAATGATGATACCGCACGTCCTGAAATATCAGACACAATAGAAAATATAGACGAATATGACGTTGTGTTTATCGGTCATCCGATATGGTGGGGAATCGAGCCCAGAATTATTGATACTTTTCTCGAAAGCTACGATTTTTCAGGAAAGACAATGGTTGACTTCTGCACATCGGGCGGCAGCGGAATTTCTGAAAGTGAAAGCAATCTGAAGGAAATATGTCCCGATTCTGTATGGCTTGAGGGTAAGCGTTTTTTGGAAAGCTCTTCGCATGATGATATTGCGGATTGGGTTGACAATATGAATTTCTAAAGTCAGAATCTTTTAGAAAAAGAAAATACACTTATGAAACAGCCAATAATCGAAAACACCGAAATTCGGATTTCAAAGCTTTGGCTTCGTTAAAATAAGAACGATGCACGACCGGACTATGAATGAGAAAGAAATCGAAAAGTCATATAACCTTGGAATAGACTTCTTCGATACAGCAAACTGCTGTTCCTCAGAAACAAGCGAGGAATACCTCGGTAAGGCTCTGAAAAATAATGTTCAGAAATATTTACTTCACAAGAAAAAAGGAGGAAATTTTTATGGAATTAAAGCAAACCGCTGGCAGAACAGCTTTAGGAGAGTTCGCCCCGAAATTTGCACAGCTTAATGATGATGTGCTTTTCGGCGAGGTATGGTCAAGAAAGGATAAGCTGTCTCTGCGTGACCGCAGTATTGTGACAGTCGTGGCGCTTGCGGCACAGGGACTTACCGACAGTTCCCTGAAATATCACCTTGAATCCGCAAAGAAAAACGGAGTCTCCAAAACGGAGATTGCTGAAATTCTTACACACGCCGCTTTTTATATGGGCTGGTCAAAGGCTTGGGCGGTTTTCCGAATGGCGAAAGAGGTCTGGACGGAGGAAATCTGCGATGAATTGTCGGTTCATGCAAACAGTATGATTTTCCCTGTAGGAAAACCGAATGACGGCTTTGCGCAGTATTTTGTCGGCCAAAGCTATCTTGCACCGATTTCAACGGAACAGGTTGGAATTTACAACATAACCTTTGAGCCAAAATGCCGGAATAACTGGCACATTCACCATGCCGACAAGGGCGGCGGACAGATTCTTATCTGCGTTTCGGGACGTGGCTGGTATCAGGAATGGGGCAAAGAAGCGCAGACGCTTCATCCGGGAGATACTGTTAATATTCCCGCGGGAGTAAAGCATTGGCACGGCGCGGCGGCAGACAGCTGGTTTTCACATCTTGCGGTTGAAGTTCCGGGTGAAAACTGTTCAAACGAATGGCTTGAAGCGGTAGATGATAAAATGTATTCTAAATTGAAATAAGGAGAGTTCAATATGAGCAAGAAATTAGTTGCATATTTCAGCGCAAGCGGCGTTACGGCACAGCTTGCAAAAACACTGGCACAGGCAGTAAACGGCGATTTATATGAAATTAAACCGGAGCAGCCCTACACCGCGGCAGACCTTGACTGGCGTAACAAAAACAGCCGTTCAAGCATGGAAATGAACGATAAATCATTCCGTCCCGCTGTTTCGGGCAAACTTGATAATATATCTGAGTATGACGTAATTTATGTGGGATTTCCAATCTGGTGGTACGTGGCTCCCACAATCATTAATACATTTCTTGAACAGTACGATTTAAGCGGCAAGACAGTTATTCCGTTTGCAACATCGGGCGGCAGCGGCATGGGAAATACCAATGCCGAGCTTGCGCCCTCATGCAAGGGTGCGGTACTGAAAGCCGGTAAGCGTTTTTCTGCAAGCGCTTCCACGAGTGAACTGAAAAAATGGGCTGAAAGCCTTCAATAAACCGGAGATACAGCCAATGAACGATTTTGTTTCCACAATCATGTCAAGATATATTATCCGACGTGAAATTATGGAGCGCTCGTCCGAAAAATTGCTGAATTTCGGTAAAAGGACTCTGTTAGTTTACTTCGGCAGTTTTATCAGCGGCGCTGTTGATTTACGAAATGTGTCTATAATAAAGTAATAATGCTCCCGGCGATATTAAGGAACATTCCAATCTAAAAAAAGCCTATGAAATGGGTAAAAATATCTGAATTACATAAATCATGCCCTTGTATCAAACGATACAGGGGCTTTGGCTTTTTTATATAATGATATATGTGCGCTGTCTATTCCAGATTATTTTTCAGAAGAACAGACCTGCTTACGATAGTCGGTTCCCCAGTTTGCCAGAGAATCCAAAATCGGCTTCATAGACCTGCCCAAATCTGAGAGCGAATACTCAACTCTCGGCGGAACCTCGGCAAAAACAGTACGGATAACAATTCCGTCCGTTTCCATTGCTCTGAGGCTGTCCGTCAGCACCTTCTGACTTATTCCCACAAGAGATTTCTGCAATTCATTGAACCTCCACGGACGGACAAGCAAATTTCTCATAATCAGTAATTTCCACTTGCTGCCAATAAGCATAAGAGTCGTTTCAACAGGACATTCCGGTAATTTATTTGACTTTGTCAAAACGTTTCCCTCCTCAATACATCAAAAATTGATATTACATAAAATTATACTGTAATGACAGTACAATGTCAAGCCTTTAATTACATTTATATTTTGCTGCGTTTTCCTTAAAACTGCGCAATAGTCACCTTTAAGTAACTTAGGTTACTTAAAAGTGCGTACTTGCGGAAACATTCCGAGTATGCTATTCTTGAATTACGGAAAGCAAAGGCTTTGCGAAATTTATCAAGGAGGTCATTTGTTATGGCGCTTTCAAATCTTTCTGCATGGAACAATAATGAGGAAACTAAGACAGGCACATCCTGCGGCTCTGCTTGCGGTTCTTCCGATAAGCCCGCTGAAACTCCTGCCGCTTGCGGTTCTGCCTGCGGAGCTTCAGACAAGCCCGCTGAAACTCCTGCCGCTTGCGGTTCTGCCTGCGGAGCAAGCGATAAATAATTGCTCCAAACCGAGGTTCCCGATGAATGTATTTTCGTCGGGAACATTTAAAAACAAAACGGATTATCCGTTTATTATATGAGGTAAATTACTATGAGACAATATTTTTCTTTTCAATGGCATATTACTGACGAATGTGACCAAAGGTGCAAGCATTGCTATATTTTCTCCGAAAACAACTGCAAAAAACTCGATATGATGAATTGGGAGCAAATGCGGGATACTTTCTATAACTGCCTTGATTTTTGTAAGGTATATGATCGTTTGCCGTATTTTTATATCACGGGCGGCGACCCAATTTTACACCCAGACTTTTGGCGGCTGCTTGAGCTTATAAAAGAACATGAAATTCCATTTACTATTCTCGGCAATCCATTTCATTTAACAGATGATGTTTGCAGGAATCTAAAAGCATACGGCTGTGAAAAATATCAGCTTTCGATTGATGGTATGCGTGAAACACACGACTGGTTTCGTAAGCCGGGATCATTTGAATGTACTTTAGAAAAAATCGAGTGCATCAATCGTGCGGGCATTCGTTCGGCGGTTATGACGACAGTATCAGGAATGAACATCAAAGAAATACCGGATATTATTGATACGGTTGTAAAGGCCGGCGTAAATGTTTTTGCGTTTGCCCGCTATTGTCCTACCAGCGAGGAAAGAGATACGGGAATGACGCCGCAGGAATACCGTAATTTACTTGCCGCTTGCGATAAAAAGTTTAAGGAATATGAAGCGAAAGGGTGTCGGACATACTTTAACAAGAAAGACCATTTATGGACGCTGTATGAATATGAAACAGGCGAGTTTAAAATTCCTGAAGCCGTAGAAGACGGAACGATATACGGAGGCTGTAACTGCGGTAACTGTCACTTGACCATAGTTCCGACGGGAGATATTTTCGCCTGTCGAAGAGTACAGAACAGCAAGGTAGGAAATGTATTTGAGGACAGACTTGCCGACGTATGGGTTTGTGAAATGGAAAACTACCGTGACTATACAAAATTTGTAAAATGCTCAAAATGTGAGCTTTTAGCGTGGTGCCGCGGCTGCCCTGCTGTGGCAAGCGGTAAAGACGGTAATTTTTATGCGGCGGATCCGCAGTGTTGGAAGGAAGTGTGAATTATGTTAATGGATATTATTAAAGCTCGCCATTCTATCCGAAAGTATACAGATGAGCAAATCAGCCGTGAGGATATGGAGAAAGTTATGGAAGCAGGTAATTTTGCTCCCAATGCAGGAGGCGGTCAGCGCAGTATTTTAATCGGAATTCATAACAAAGAAATGACAACTGAAATCGGTATAATGAACCTTTCAAAATTTGACCGCAGTAACCTCGCCGGCTCTTACGTTTCAAAGGAACAACCCAGCGCTATTGATGATCCAACCATTAAAAATGGTTTTTACGGAGCGCCGAGTGTCGTGGCTGTTTTCGGGCAGAATGGATTTTCGTTTCGTGAAGCGGATGCTTTTTGCTGCGCTGAAAATATGGTTCTACAGGCAACAGAGCTTGGCATTGCGTCCTGCATTATTTCCCGCGGATCTGAAACATTTTTAAGTGCAGAGGGGCAAAAATTACTTAAGAAGTGGGAAATCCCCGAAAATTACTCTGCGGTTTGCTTTGTTATTCTCGGTTATATCGACGGCGAACAGCCGCACACAAAGCCAAGAAAAGCAGGAAGGGTAAGAATTATTGAATAGGTGATAATATGGACGCTGAAACTTGTATAAACAAGCTAAGGCTTGTGGGAACATTGAGCTTTGCTACGGTTGATAGAAATGGAAAACCACAAATACGTTGTGTGAGTGCAATTCACTATGAAATTAATGCGATGTATTTTTTTACAGCAAGAGGAAAAAATTTCTGCCGTGAACTTCTTGAAAACAATAGTGTGCAGGTTCTTGCGCATACGAAATTTAATGAAATGATTAGACTGTCGGGAAAGACCGTACCTGCTCCAGATAACGAACAGGAAAAGTGGATTGACATTATCTTTTCCAAACAGCCTTATCTTTCTAATGTATATCCTGATAATACCCGTAAAATCGGCATTGTCTTTTGTGTAAAGAACGCGGAAATTGAATATTTCAATCTTGGCGTTAATCCTATTTTCCGAGAGCTTTATACAATCGGCAACGAGAAAATATTTTTTAAAGGTTACAAAATTTCAGAAAACTGCATAGGGTGTGGAGCGTGCGAAAAAGTATGTCCCCAGAGGTGTATTGAAAAAGACATACCGTATAAAATTCGTCAGAATAACTGTCTGCACTGCGGAGCATGCTATGAAAAATGCCCTGTTAAGGCGATTGAAAGGTTAGGGTAAAAGCATATAATGTAATACGGAAAAACTAACGGAGGAGAATTAAGATATGAAATATACTATTCAAACAAACAGAATATACAGTGAGGACGAAAATGGTAAGCTTCTTGCTGAAATAACTTTTCCTGAAATAGATAACGGAGTATTCTGTATTAATCATACATTTGTAGACAATGCTCTTCGCGGTAAAGGAATTGCCGACCAGCTAATGAGATTAGCAGTTGAAAAAATTAAAGAAAAAAACGGAAAGGTTACAGCCGCCTGTTCGTATGCGAAAATTTGGTTAGAAAAGAATAAGTAATAATAAAAAAGAATGTAAATATTCCATTAACAATCCTATAATTGCTTGATTTCTTATATAAAATGTTATATACTTAAAATATATTGTACTTTATTGACCCGTCTGAAGTAATCAGACGGGATTTTTAAATAATACCATTTGGTGATGTATTACGGTACTGTTTATTATTCTGAAAAAATTGTAATTTTTTTATTAATAATCATATTTAATGTTGACTAAGGTATTTTATTGGTATATAATGTTATTTATAAAATTTAAGAAAATAGGAGTATAAAAATGAGAATCGATTGTAAAAAGCTTGCATATGCAAGAAAAAAGAAAAGAATTACTATTAATAATGCGGCAAACCGTCTTGGTATACCTCCGATTTTGCTGGGATGTGTAGAATCAGGCCGAAGACCTCTTTCCAGCAATTCAGAGCTTGCAAAAAATTTATTAGAATTATATGAAGTAAACTTAGAAGACGTAATTTAAAATATAAAAGTTTATGATAAATAATCATATAATCAATATATATATCTTAATCTGTATAAATTATATTTAATTATAATTAGATTTGGATAAAATATAATATATTTTTAATATTTTGCGATTTTTTTTGTATAAATAGATTGACAGCCTAATTTAAATATGATAAAATAAAAAATAGAATAATTTAAATTAGCGGAGGGTGGTATTTAAATGAAAAAAAGAATTCTTGCCGGTTTACTTAGCGCAATGATGATTTGTTCTATCGTACCGGTCGCAGATTATTTTACTTCGGGAGATTATTTTAACGCATATGCTGAAAACTCATCGGATTCGTCGGATATAATATTTTCAACTGATTTTGAAGACGGCGACGTTTCCGCGTTTTCAGGCCGCGGAGGCGTGGAAACAATCGAATCCACAACGGAACAATCTCATAGCGGCAGCGCTTCAATGTGCGTAAGCGACAGAACCAAAGGCTGGCACGGTCCGCAGCTCCCGCTCGACGGATTACTTGAACCGGGTACTGAATACATCGCCAGCGCATGGGTAAAGGCCGATTGGTATAATGATATTAAAATGAGTATGGAATATACGGATTCTTCTGGAACACGTCATTTTACAAATCTCAAATCAGCCGTTTCTCAGGGAGATTGGGTTGAGATTTCGGAAGTAAAATTTAATGTTCCGAAAAATGTTACAAATCCTTTTTTATACTTTGAATGTAATGACGGCGCTAATATTTATATTGATGATTTTGAAATAAAAACCGCTCCCGTATACGATATACAATATGATATCGCATCATTAAAAGACGTTTACTCTTCTTATTTTAAAATAGGAGGAGCCGTTACAACTTCTGAACTCGCTATAAAGGGAGCACAGAATCTTATTAAAAAACATTATAACAGCATTACACCCGGAAACGAATTAAAGCCTGACGCGTTGCTTGATAAAGAAGCGTCGCTCGCCATGGCAGAGAACGGAGACGATACAAATCCTCAGATTAACATTTCCGGTGCCAGAGAAATTCTTGATTTCTGCCGTGATAATAATATTTCTGTAAGGGGACATGTTCTGGTATGGCATAGTCAGACTCCCGACTGGTTCTTTAAAGAAGGCTTTAAAGACGATGGAAACTGGGTTTCCAAAGAATTGATGCTTACGAGAATGGAGAATTACATTAAAAATGTTTTTGAAACTTTTGAAAAAGAATATCCAACTGTAGACTTTTATGCGTGGGACGTAGTAAATGAAGCGTTTCTTGACAATGGCAGTCCACGTACAGGAGGAAGTCAATCAGAAAATTCCAATTATTCCCCATGGGTAAAGATATTCGGCGATAACTCGTTTATTGAACCGGCATTTGAATATGCCAGAAAATATGCTCCCGAAGGATGTATGCTTTATTATAATGATTTTAATGAATACATGCCTCAAAAAACAACCGCAATGGTGGATATGGCTAACGATTTGAAAGAAAAAGGGTTGATTGACGGTATAGGTATGCAGTCGCACCTTGACGTTGGTTTCCCTACTGCCTCCGCTTATAAAAAAGCTTTAAAAGCTTTTGCTGAAACCGGTCTTGATATACAAGTTACTGAGCTTGACATTACAACAAGCGACTCAGAATCCGGCTTCAATACTCAGGCACAGCTTTACAGCGATATAATGGACGCCTGCGTTGAATATTCAGACAGTATATCAGCAGTAGTATTCTGGGGAACTACCGATGACAAAAGTTGGCGTTCTACAAAATTTCCTCTCCTTTTCAATGAGGATTTTACGGCTAAACCTGCCTACTATTCTATAATTGACGGCATAGAAGCTCCGGAATATGAAATAGGCGATCTCAATAAGGACGGCTCTATTAACGTTGCCGACGCAGTTTTACTTCAGAAATATCTTATAAACACAATACAGCTTGACGAATCACAATATACGCTTTCCGATATAAATCAAGACGATGAAATAAATGTTTTCGATTTTGTTTTATTGAGAAGAATGCTGCTTTTATAAAAAATAAAGCGTTCACATTAAATGTGAACGCTTTTAATTTTATTATCAGCAGCCGATAAGCTTAGTAAAATCATAATCAAGCTTTTTATTATATTCATAAGCCTCAGCTTCTGTTTTACCTGTCGTAGTATAATAAGCCTTAATCTTCGGCTCGGTGCCTGAAGGACGAATTATAACTCCTGCGCCGTCTGAAAGCCGAAATGCCAGTACGTTCGATTCAGGAAGATCTATATTCGATGTACCGCCTGTAAGTATATTTTTTGAAATTCTTGTCTGATAATCATCAAATCCTTCAACCTTATATCCCGAAATTTTATCTGGAATATTATTTCTGAGACTGGTCATAATATCATCCATTTTTTTCATTCCCGAAGCCCCCTCAAAGGTAAAGCTATGCTGAGTATGAGCGAAAACGCCGTATTCCCTGTACATGTTTTCTCGCGCCTGTATCAGTGAAATTCCCTGAGTTCTATAATAGGCGGTCATCTCGCATATCAGCATTGACGCTATAACAGCGTCCTTATCTCTTACATATGTTCCGGCAAGATAACCGTAGCTTTCCTCATATCCAAATATAAACCTATTTTCTTCATTATTCTTTTCAAGAATACCAATCTGTTCTCCAATAAATTTGAATCCCGTCAGCACCTCTATAACCCTGACTCCATACTTTTCAGCAATTTTCTTAACTATATCGGTTGTAACAATCGTTTTAACTGTTACAGGATCAGGCGGCATGGTACCGTTTTCTGACCTTTGACTACAGATGTATTCAAGAAGCATAGCGCCGACTTCATTTCCTGAAAACAAAACATAACTTCCATTTTCATCAGGTACCGCAATGCCCACACGATCACAATCAGGATCAGTAGCAAGAAGCAGATCCGGTTTGACGCTTTCACATAGCTTAAGACCAAGCTCAAGTGCTTCTCTTATTTCAGGATTCGGATACGGACAGGTTGTGAAGTTTCCGTCAGGCAATTCCTGTTCAGGAACAACAGTAACATCCTTAATTCCTATCATATCAAGAATTTTTCTTACAGGTTTATTTCCCGTTCCGTTTAAAGGAGTATATACCACTTTAATACCGCTGTCTGCTACAAGAGACGTATTGATACCCTGACTAAGAACGTTTTTATAATATTCGTTTGTAACATCGTCTGAAATGTATTCTACCATTTTGTTATTGACAGCTTCTTCAAAGCTGACGTTCTTGACGTCTCTGAAAATATCAAGGGAGTTTACCTTTTTAATTACGGCTTCAGCAGACTCAAGGTTAAGCTGACATCCGTCGCTGCCGTATGCCTTATAGCCGTTATACTTTGAAGGATTATGGCTTGCAGTAATCATAACGCCCGCGCTGCATCCAAGCTCTCTTACCGCAAACGACAGCGCCGGAGTAGGCATCAGCTCCTTGTAAATATAAACCTTGATTCCGTTTGCCGCAAAAACGCCTGCCGCAGCTTTGGCAAAAATATCCGATTTAATACGGCTGTCATAAGAAACCGCTACGCTTGGAGAAGAAAACGCCTCGTTTATATAATCTGCAAATCCCTGCGTCGCGCGTCTGACAGTATATATGTTCATTCTGTTGGTACCGGCTCCTATAACGCCTCTCAGTCCTCCTGTGCCGAATTCAAGTTCTCTGTAAAATCTGTCGTTAATTGCTTCGTCGTCATTTTTTATGTCCTCCAGCTCACGCTGAAGATCTGAATCGTCAACTGCGCTGTCACACCATAGTTTGTATAGCTCTTTGATATCCATATTTATCCCTCCGTAAAAATCAGCAAAAAATTTAAAGAAGCCGAATTATTTCACTGAAAATCAACCTATTAAGTTATATTATACCATATTATCAACAATTTGAAAAGATGTTTTTTAAAAATTGTTTTTTAACAAAGGAAAAATAAATTATTGAAAAAAATAAACAGGTATGATATAATATTAATAATGATTCCAAATATATTATATGACGTTTTTAAGGCCAATGAAATAAAACGGCTATTATTGAACAAAATAAAAAAGAGATTACAGAAATACAAATCTTTGGGAGGTAAATATGCCGGAGGATAAAATAACGCTTCTGATAAGAATGATCAGGGAAAAAGCTGAAACAAGCGACATTTCCAGCATAAAAGAGAAATTTGCAGCAGAATTTCAGATAACGGGCGAAGGAGTATTCTATGTCGAAGTAAGGGACGGAAAAATTTCTATTGAGCCATATGAATACAACGACAGGGATTTGCTGATTAAAGCGTCGGCAGATACACTCAAAAAAATTATCAATAAGGAACTAAGCATAGAAAAAGCTTTGATAACGAGAAAAATAAGCGTAAGCGGCAACTTGCAGAAAGCCGCTTTTATTAAAAAAATACTGAAAAAATAACGGAGGTTAAAAATGCCGCATATTTCACTTAAAATGCTTAAAGGAAGAACAGAGGAGCAAAAGAAGCTGGCAGCAGAAAAGCTTTCGAAGGCTCTAATAGACGCTATCGGTTGCTCAGAAAGCCATATTTCAGTGTCTGTCGAGGATTTCACTCCACAGGAATGGCAGGAACAATTTAAAATAGAGGTAACCGAAAATCCGTTTCTGATAAAGAAACCGAACTATGATCCTAAGGATCTGCTTTGATGAAAATAGTTTTGGCGTCAGGCTCGCCCAGAAGACGCGAGCTGTTTAGACTTATAACCGAGGATTTTGAAATAAGAGTAACAAATTGCGATGAAACCATACCGGAGAGCATATCGGCGGAAAACGCCGCCGAATACCTTTCCGTTAAAAAGGCTCTGGCGGCAGTATCCGATAATAAGGAACTGATAATAGGCTGCGATACGGCAGTTGTAATCGACAATCAGATCTTAGGAAAACCCTCCTCAGAGGAAGAATGCCGATATATGCTAACTCAGCTTTCCGGAAGAACTCATACTGTTTTTACCGGTATATCCATGATATACGGCGGCAGCAGACATTCCTACACAACCGCAACCGACGTTGTTTTCTATAACATCAGCGAAAATGAAATATCGGAATACATCAAAACAGGAGAACCGTTTGACAAAGCCGGAGGCTATGGCATTCAGGGAAAAGGTTCATTATTTGTACGTAAAATACACGGAGATTATTTTAATGTTGTGGGACTGCCCGTTTCATCTTTAAAAAGAGAGCTTGAAAGCTTTATAAACAAAATCAAAATATGATATCAATCCGCCTTTAAAGGGCGGATTTTTTATCTTAATTAAATCCTTTCCCCGCATATAAGTCCTCTGCTGCCCGTTCCGAGATAAAACCGTCCTTCTACCCTGCTGTCTCCTTCAACAGCGTTAATTTCGCCGAACATCTGCATATCGGTGTTTATTCTTATCCAACTTTTCCCGTCGTTATCGGAACTGTAGAAGCCGTATTTTCCTCCGATCCATCCGGTAATATACAGCATTTTGTCTGCTCCCAAATATTTTTTTCCTTTAATTCCAAGTCCGATTCTCATAATTCTGTCCCCACTGGCTGAAAGCCGTAATACCTTGCATTCATTTAACTCAAAGCAAAGCTTGTATAATACTCCGCACGCAGTAACATAAAACACGCCTGATTTTCCCATATCCGGCTTTATATCTGTTTTATTATCGCCGTCTATTCTGCCGAAATCAATATCCGGCAAATCAGAGTCTATCTGCCTGAATACAGCTCCGCCATCTTCACTGATAAATAATGTACCATAACTGCCAAACCCATAAAACGCCTTAGGCTTCAGCCGATCAGAGAAAACCTTGACATTTCCTATAAATTTCTTTCCTGACCTATCCAGAAACAATGAAATCCCATAGCTTTCGCACATATTATTGCTGTAAACCACACAATCAGACGGCAGTATGTTTCCTCGGTCTGCAACGCACCATACTATACTGACGCCATCGGCTGATATAGCCGCCCAGCCTGCGTTAACGTTAGGCCTTTCTATTCTGTGAAACAAAACGTCAAGCTTTTCAGATAACCCGAACGGCAGTTCCGGACGGAAATCAAATGTCCGGCACTGATCACGGCTGATAATCAATCCTCCCCTTGTAGTACCCCTCCAGTTTCCTCTTGCCGTAACTACGGTCAGATTCGGATTATTATCAGGAAAATCCGCATTAATGCATGTTATATATCTTTTGTTATCCTCGTCGGTAAACGTATTTCCGGCAAACCTTCGTATATCCGTAAATGCAAATCCTCCAAGATCCCCAAGTATATCGATAAGCATTACATCGCCTGAAGGAGGACTGTAAACGTTGAGGTGCACAGTTTCTTCAATTCCGCAGCAGCAGTCGCAAAAAGCAGGCTTATCTGAGCAAAGATTTTCCGTCCTGAAAATTCCGGTTCCCGTATTAAACCAAGCCTCGTTTTTATTATACGGATTTATTTTTACGTCGCTTATCCAGTGAATAATAGAGCTTCCTTCGTTGTTTTCGGGTTTCATATACGGTATTTTAAATTCAACATCGTCAGTTCCGTTCAAAACAGACGTCCAGCTATCGCCGCAGTCATACGATATATAAATATGCTCCTCATCTGAATACATAGTTGAGACAGCAAGAATACCGTGCTCGGAGGAAATACCGCCGAATCCGCACTCCTTGCCGATTTTAGGAGTAATGTCCTCACAGCCGCCTAAACGGCCGTCCTTGCCGATTTTATACCTAAGAACCACTCCCTTGTTTATGCAGCCTGCGTCACAGCTATATGCCATTGGAATATTCCATTTTGCATCACCTGAGCAATTCATCGTTATATAAACATAATTATTATCTGATGAAATACGGTGTCCCGTCAAGCCGGAAAGAGGAACAGATCTATTAAGAATATTATCCGGCTGAGAAAGCTTTTCAAAGGTTTTCATACTGTCATAGGAAACAAAAAGGCTATGCCCCCTCATTTTGTCAGACGGCATATTCTGAAGTCCCGCTGATGATGCAATAATTCTTTTTCCGGAGTCATCGGCATGTATAAAGGTCATGCAGCGTTCCCCAAAGGGATAGTAAGAAACCCAGCTTTCCCCGTTATCCTCCGATTTAAGTATTCCGTCATAAGACGAAGCATAATAAATTATTCCGTTTTTTACCGTAAGTCTGCTGCCGGTTCCTCTTCCTGAAAAATTTCCATGAACCCTTGCCGGCACTCTTTTATATTCAAAGCTTTTTCCGTAATCGTACGATATACATAGCTTAGAATTATAATCGCCGACGCCGCATATAGAATAAAGCGCTCCGTTTTCACTGCACACAGCCGCCGGATATGTTTCAGATAAATCGTCTTCCGTAACAAAATCCATGAGACTTATCCATTTTCCGACAGATCTGTCAAAGCGGTATAATCCCCCTATATCCGTTCTTATATAAAGTATATTCTCTTTGCTGCCGTCGAACTCAATTCCTGTTACATATCCGCCTCCTCCTATGGGAACGTTATAATAATTATAGCTGATCTGATTCATAAAGCACCTCTGTCCGATTACAATTTGCTATTTAGTATACACTATAAGATGATTTTTTGCAATAGATTTCAGCAGAATTTATACGATAAATACCCCTCCCGCAAATAAAAATTCCGGAAGGGGTATAAATATATGATATTAAATTAAGAATAATTTCTTTTACAGCAGATCCGCGATTTCAAGAACAAGCCTTTCGGATTTTTCCCAGCCTAAGCAGGGATCTGTAATAGATTTTCCGTATACGCAATCGTCGACGCTCTGATTTCCGTCCTCAATATAGCTTTCAATCATTAGTCCCTTTACAAATCCTCTTATATCCTCGCTGTGGCGCATGCTATGAAGCACCTCTTTGCTTATTCTTACCTGTTCAAGATATTTTTTTCCTGAATTGGAATGATTCGTATCGACTATAACAGCACGGTTAGCCAGATCTCTCTGAGAATATAGCTCGTAAAGCAGTCTTAAATCCTCATAATGATAGTTTGGAAGATTCTGACCGTGCTTGTTGACTGCTCCGCGGAGAATCGCATGAGCATACGGATTTCCGTCGGTGCTGACCTCCCATCCCCTATAAAGAAAATTATGGCTTCCCTGTGCTGCAATTATTGAATTAAGCATTACTGATAAATCTCCGCCCGTAGGATTTTTCATACCTACCGGAATATCCATGCCGCTGGCTGTAAGCCTATGCTGCTGATCCTCGACAGAACGCGCTCCTACGGCAACATAGGAAAGAAGATCGTAAAGATATCTGTAATTTTCAGGATAAAGCATTTCGTCTGCACATGTCATTTTTGTTTCGGCAATAGCCCGCGTATGCAGGTGACGAACGTGTATAAGTCCCTCCAGAATATCCTCAGCCTTTGAAGGATCCGGCTGATGTATCATTCCCTTATAGCCTTCTCCTGTGGTTCTCGGCTTATTTGTATATATTCTTGGAACGATTATTACCTTATCCTTTACCTTTTCCTGCAATATTGCAAGCCTTCCCACATAATCCATTACAGGCTCTTCCTTATCAGCAGAGCACGGACCGATTATTAAAAGAAATTTATCCGAATTACCGGTAAAAACATCTATAATTTCCTTGTCCCTTTTTTCTTTGGTTTCAAGCACCTCGTTAGGCAGAGGATAAAGCTCCCTTATTTCGTTAGGGGCCGGCAGTTTTCTTTTAAAATGCATACTCATTTTAATTACTCCATTTCCGTCACTATCTGTAAAAAGACTGTTAACCGCAATCAGCAGAAATAATGCACTGCTTTAAATTAATAAAGCAAATTACTGGAAACAACGCCCCGACAAGCAAGGCTTTCGGGGCAATTATTATAAAAAGCTTTAATCTTTTTTATTCGAACAGCCTTTTAACAAGCAATAATAACCAATTTAAATTCTTCTAAAGTTTTTTCATGGTTAATTATATCACATAAGGGCTTAAAAGTCAACATAAAATTTATTTCCATGTAGCAACTATAACAATTTTTTCACCGGACAGCAAAGCGGGAACCGTAAAGCTTTCGCCGGGCTGATAAATAACGCCATTATACTTCCAGCCGGCAAACACCTTTCCGTCGTATGTAAAATCGCATTCCGGCAATACAAATTCATCATTATAATAAGCCTTAACCGTTACTTTATCCGCTGAATTACCGTTATTAGCCGATATATTGATATTATACTGTGCGGGAGCCCACACTGCTGTGAAGTCGATATTATCTGCTCCCGGAACTACATACTGCGTTCCCGGCTTGTATTCTTTATCATCATAGGAGCATTTCCAGCCGGATACAGTATAACCAGGTCTGGAAAAACGGCTTGATTCAGCAATAGTAATCTGTGCATTTTCAGCAGACATAACATAAGCTGAAGAATTTCCGTTAATATCATCATAATCTCCGGCATAATAATTTATCTGACAACGCTTGTACCATACAGGAGTGAAAACTACATCACAATCAGGAATTTTAATGTAATCTCCTACCTTATAAATCTGACCGTCAAAATACCAACCGTAATGAATATACCCGTCCTTATACAAATTTGCTGAAGCTACTCTTACGCTTGATTTATACACAACGGTATCAGCGTCAAGAACTGACGGATCGGCATATGCGCTTGTATCCGCGCCTTCCGTATCATAGGACAAGGTAAAATATCTGATATTCTTTAATGAATTATTTACAAGATATGTAGAAACGTCCTTATAATCACTGAAAGTATAAACTCCGTCCTGATTTATAATACTTCTGCGTATTTTTATAGCTTCAAACACGCTGTAATCGCTAACGGCCGACACTTCCACGCTTCCGTCCTCAGAAGCTTCTGCGCCGGACGCCGGAGCGGTAATCGTCGGAACAGAAAGTAAGACTGCTGCCGTAAGAGAAAAAATTCTTTTAAAAATTTTCATAATCCACCTCTATTACTTAAATCGGTTATACGCTTCTGAGTATTCATATCCGAGGGATTTCAGCTTTTCCGTTATCTCAGAAATTTCTATATTGTAATCCTCGCATAGCTCTCCAAGATTTTTATATTTATCACGAAGCATCGTATTTACAAAGCTTAGTAATATTGCCGGATCTTGCGGAAGCTTCACAGTAATCCCCCTTTCTAAACCAACTGTAAAAAATACAAATGAAAACCCGTTTTAAAATAATTTCCGTTTATTAAAAAAGACTATATTTTCTCTGGGGTTTTATGTCGCCGATTTACGGTCGATCAAATACATTATTTATTGTACATCACATAAGCGTAAAAGTCAATATAATTCACAGATGTTTTTAAACTTTATCATTATTTTTTGTTAATATAACAAAAACAGGCAATTTAAATTGCCTGTCAAAAATAATTAAATCAGTGAAAACGCCTGCTTAATATCAGATACGCCTGCCAGCTTAATTTTAAAATCCTCCTGTTTTACAGACGCAAGCGATTGCTTAGGCAGAACACAAATATCAAAGCCCATTCTCTCCGCTTCTTTTATTCGCTGAACTACGTTTGAAACTGCCCTTACCTCTCCGCCAAGACCGACTTCTCCGAACGCAATAAGCCCCTCCGGAAGAGGTTTATCCATTATACCGGAATAAAGGCACATAGCGGCCGCCAGATCCCCTGCCGTTTCATCAATACGAAAACCGCCGACAACATTCAGATAAACGTCTAAATTACCGAAAAACATCCCTGCACGTTTTTCCATTACGGCGATAATAATTGCCATACGGTTAAAATCATATCCCTTAGACATTCTCCTCGGAGTTGCAAATCCGCTTTTGGCGGCAAGCACCTGTACCTCTGCGAGTATAGGACGCAGTCCCTCCATAGTGCACGTAACGCATGTACCCGATACGCCTTCAGGACGTCCGGAAAGAAGCATCTGAGAAGGATTCTCAACTTCGCACAGTCCCTTATCCAGCATTTCAAACACGCCTATTTCGTTGGTCGAACCGTAACGGTTTTTAACCGTGCGGAGAATACGGCAGCTCAGATTTCTTTCGCCCTCAAAATACAAAACCGCGTCGACGATATGTTCCATTACCTTAGGGCCTGCGATAGCTCCGTCCTTATTTACATGCCCTACAATTATAATAGGTATCTCATTATTCTTAGCAGTATGCATGAAAAGATTTGTGCATTCCCTAACCTGTGTAAGGCTTCCGGGACTTGAGGTAACAGAGGTTATGTTCATTGTCTGTATAGAATCTATTATAACTATATCAGGATCGGCAGAAACAATCGTATCGCATATGGCTTCGGCGTCGGTAACAGTCAGGATATAAAGACTATCCGTATCAACTCCAAGCCTGTCGGCTCTAAGCCTTATCTGCCTTGCGGACTCTTCTCCTGAAACATAAAGAACAGAATAATTCTGCCCCAGATACTGACAGACCTGTAAAAGCAAGGTACTTTTTCCTATTCCCGGAGCGCCGCCAAGAAGAACGAGAGAGCCTTTTACAAGTCCTCCTCCGAGAACACGGTCAAGCTCTCCTATTCCTGTTTCATACCTTACGTCGGAATCAACGTCTATTTCTGAAAGCTCCATAATTTTATCTGTCAAATCTGATGTCTTGCGCGCCGAGCCTGTTCTTACTGAAACCGCCTGCTCTGTTTCCTCAAAGCTGTTCCATGCTCCGCATTCCTGGCATCTGCCGTTCCATTTACCGCTTTCAAAACCGCATTGATTACATATAAATATAGTTTTTGATTTTGCCATTTAAACGTCCTCACAATAATTTATTATTTTTTCGCCAGATATTCATTTATAGCCGCAAATATGCTAAAGGCGATTTTGTTCTGATATTCCTCGTCTTTAAGATTTTCCGCCTCCTGAGGATTGGACAGAAATCCGCATTCCACCATAACAGTAGGATTATTACAGAAGTAGCATAAAAACAGCTCCTTGCCGCAAAGCTTTATTTCCCTGTCATTATCCGGCTGTATATATTCAACTATTTTATTCTGTATAGCCTGAGCAATATACTTGCTTTCCGAATTCGTATCGGAATAGAACATCTGAGCGCCGCTGTATTTAGGGTCTGTAAATTGATTTTGATGAATTGAAATACATATTGCGTTAGGATATTCGTTAAAAATTTCAAGTCTGTTATCCATATCCGAGCTTTTCTGATTTGCTATTCCCTCTATACCGTCGTCGTGTATAGAACGGTCGTCATCTCTGGTTAGCTTTACATCATAGCCGTTTGCAGTAAACAAATCTCTCAGACATAAAACAATATTAAGATTTATACCCTTTTCAGGAACTCCGTCTGCTGAAGAACAGCCGCCGTCTATTCCGCCGTGGCATGCGTATGTGTTAAACAAGGTCGATTACAAATTCCAGTTTATAGTTATTTCTCTCTGTCCGCTTTCATTTTTTTCACCTATAAGAACAGATTCTATGAATTCCTCAGCAACAGTCCGGGTAAGCTTCTCTATTCTGGAATACCTGTCTATTATCATATCACGTTTTTCAGTCGCAGATCTTTTTTCTTCCAGTTCTTCGATACTATGCCTAATACTTTCCTTACGAGCCTTTAGCCCTTCAATTTTATCGGTATATCTTCTGCTCATCATTATGTATTGTTCCTTTGAAATTGTCCCGTCCAGCTTATCCTCATATAGCCGTATAAGCTTTTCATTATTTTCAGAAACATCTCGGCAAACCGATTCTGATAATTTGATTAGCCTTGAAATACTTTCGTCAATACCGTTTACCACATTTATTTTATCCTGCTGACAGTAATTCTCTATAAGTTTATTTATCTGTTCTAATAAAAGCCTTTCCAGAGCCATACCGCTTATAGAAGCTTTATTGGAGCAATTCATAGCTCCGGTCTTATATGTACCGCATATAAGACTGTAATATCGGATAGTCTTTTTCTTATTATAATATACGTTTCTCTTCATCGGTTTTCCGCATACAGCGCATTTCACCTTTCCGGCAAGCGGCGACAGCTCCTGATCCGTCCTGCCGGCTCTTACCCTGCTCTTAAGCTTTTGCCGGACCATTTCCCAAGTTTTTGCGTCTATTACAGCGTCATGGCTACCCGATATTTTTATCCATTCCTCCTCGGCCGTCCTTTTTCTTTTTTTATTCTTATAGCTTACCGTATGCGATTTGCCTTGTACCAGCGTACCGGTATAAGTTTCATTACGTATAATATTATAAATGGTGCTGACAGTCCAAAGCCCCTTCGACGAGCTTTTGCTTTCATTACTGTTCACATACCTGCTGTTTGTCCGGCGTTTATGAGATGTGGGATTCGGTATTCCCGCCTCATTCAGCGCAGCCGCAATTTTCCGGTATCCCCATCCCTGAAGATACCAGGAAAATATATCTCTGACAACCGGAGCTGCTATTTCGTCAATAATAAGATGATTTTTATCTTCAGGATCCACAAGATAGCCGTAGGGAGCAAAGGATCCGGTAAATTTTCCCTCCTCCCTTTTATGCTGCAATACCTTGCGGACATTTGCAGATACCTCCTCGCAATACCATTCATTTACAAGCCCGTTGATCTGTCTTGTCTTTTTATTGGTTACGTCAAGGCTGTCCGCATGATCTATTATACTGACAAACCGTACTCCCCATTCGGGAAATTTATCATGTATATATGTTTCGACTACTGCCATATCTCTTGAGAATCTTGACTGCGATTTGCAGAGAACAACGTTTATACAGCCGCTTTCACAATCGGCAAGCATTCTCTGAAAATCAGGTCTGTAAAAATCCGTTCCGCTGTAATCCTCGTCACAATAAATATCAAAAATATCCCAGTTTCGCTGACGGCAGTAATCGGTAAGCAGTGATTTCTGATTCTGAATACTCTCGCTTTCGTCCGCCTCGGATTTTTTATTCCTATCCTCATCTGAAAGCCTCAGATAAACTGCGGCGCTGACCATAAATTTTCCACCTCCGAATAAAGAGAAAAATGATATGATACTGGATAAGAAATAAATCTAAATAATTATACCATATCACAATTAAATCTGCAACTATTGCCGCCGCGTTTATGTAATCCGTTTAAGCTCAAGATTAATAATTCTTTCAAGCTTGCGGGTTATGATTTCCTGCAATAGCTGAATATCCTCCGGTCTTGTTTTAAATTTACTTACTATAAGAAATTGTTCCATACATTTATCCCTCCTTAATGTTATTATTATATGCTTAATTTCAAGCCTGTATAACTTATCAATCAAGACGGTAGCAAAACCCAAAGCCGGAACATATAATGAGTTGTGAAGACTTTCTTCATAATAATTTACTCAAGGGAGAATACCAATGGCAATTTTATGCAATCTTAGTGTTGATTACTCAAACGATTCGTCAAATGATAGAATACTTCCGTTTAAATTTACTCTTACAGACGATTCAGTTTTATCGCCTGAAGAAGGTGAATTTCAGAAGTTTTGCTATGACGTAGAGGCAACCGGTACCGATAACTCAGACTTTGCTGATCTGAGCCACTTTATACTCGGGATATGTCCTAATCTTACTCAGGCAGATTTCCATTCCGTTACGGTTACGATTAACGGAGTTCCCCAGACAGTAATCTGGGGCGGAAATGTAGAAATCAAAACGCCTGAAAAACCCGATCATCCGACTCAATGTTCGGGACTTAAAATTAATTTTCCTCTTGACAAGGAAACCGGAAACGTCATGCATGTATGCTTTGAACTAAACAGCGTTTCACCGGTAGGACCTACTAACGTATGTCTTTTCGGCGGAAATACAACCAAAACAGGCATGTCAATATGCGGTCCTGCATGCTCGTCAAGCCAGGGATGTACTCAAACTGTATTTCAGCAGGAAACAGTCTGCGTACCTGTAACGGTAAGGCCTTTTGCAATAGCCGGAGAAGCTACTACCGTCTGCTGCGGTGAACCGGTTGTTACAAGCGGAACCTCTCCCTGCACCGGAGGAAGCGAATGCACATTTACCGTTAGACAAACAATATGCGTTGAAGTCCCAATCACATTCGGCGCCGACGTAAGAACCGGAACAGCGACTGCTTCGTGCGGTACCGCAAGCTCCGGAGAATGCGATTGCATTTCTGAGACTCCCGAAGCTTCATTTACTGATACTGCTTCTGAAAACGGCTGCTCATGCAGATACGATTTCTGATAAGCCATTTATGAAAAAAAGCCTGAACCGTTGGTTCAGGCTTTTTAGTTATGTATAAACGCTAATGTAAATTAAAACTATTGATTCATGAAGATGATTATGATAAAATATCTCTGTAAGGAGAAAAATCATGACTTATAAAAATATTATTAAAGCCGTATTCATAGACCGGCCAAACAGATTTATCGCTCGATGCGAAATAAACGAACAAGTTGAAACGGTCCATGTAAAGAACACCGGACGCTGCAAGGAGCTTTTAATTCCCGGAACAACCGTTTTTCTTGAAAAATTCAATGCCCAAACCCGAAAAACAAATTATGACTTAATTTCTGTAATTAAAGGAAACAGGATAATAAATATTGACAGTCAGGCGCCAAACAAAATATTCCTTGAATGGGCTAAAAGCGGTAAATTTTTACCTGATATATTATTAATAAAGCCCGAATACAGATTCTTAAATTCGCGTTTTGATTTTTATATTGAAACTCCATTTAAAAAAATATTTATAGAAATAAAAGGAGCCACACTTGAAAATAACGGAGTTGTTATGTTTCCCGACGCACCTACGCAACGCGGATTAAAGCATATCTCAGAGCTTATTGAAGTTAAAAAGAAAGGATACGAAGCATATATTATCTTTGTGATCCAAATGGAAAATGCAAAATATTTTATGCCGAATTATATCACTCATAAAGCCTTTGCTGACAAGCTCAAAGAGTGCGACGACAACGGGGTAAATGTGGCGGCGTTTGATACAATTGTAACAGAAAAAAGCATCGTTCTTAATAATGAAGTTGAAGTAAGATACATGTGATATTATAAAAATTAACAGACCTTGTTTAAGACATATGCACCGTGACCTGCGTCAAGTACAATCACCGGCTTATCGCTCTGCACTGAGCCGACCGCCGGTAAAGAATCTCTTTCCATATACCGGTAGGAGCTAAAAACAACTCCTGCACAAACAGCTACAGCCGCGGATACGACCGCTATTCTTTTAAATATTTTTTTATTAATTTTTTTCATAAGCACACCTACTTCTGCAAAATAAAGCGGACCAAGCCGACTTGTCTTATTAATGCTTATGAAAACATATCTGAAAATATGACAGACCTTCTCTACATAAGCCATTATTTTGTTTTTTTAAAGGAATACAGCAATTGGATTGATGGTTACTAAATAAAAAAACCGAAACTGCTTTACAATGCAGTTTCGGTTTTGCATATGGCGTTCCCGAGGTGATTCGAACACCCGACCTACCGCTTAGGAGGCGGTCGCTCTATCCAGCTGAGCTACGGAAACATTTGCGGACTTTCGTTATTTGGTCCGCAATAAAATAAAAATAATCAAGCGCCGTACTTAACAGTAGAAACAGGTACGCCGACGCCCATAGTAGAAGTCACAGTACAGGATTTAATGTATGTTCCCTTAGCAGCGGACGGTTTAGCTTTAACAACTGCTTCCATGAGAGTTGCAAAGTTTTCTTCAAGCTTAGAAGCTCCGAACGACGCTTTTCCGATAGGACAATGAATAATGTTTGTCTTATCAAGACGATATTCAATTTTACCTGCTTTGGCTTCAGTTACAGCCTTAGCAACGTCAGGAGTTACGGTGCCTGCTTTTGGGTTCGGCATAAGTCCTCTGGGACCGAGCACCTTACCAAGACGTCCTACCATGCCCATCATATCCGGTGAAGCAATTACAACGTCAAAATCCATCCAGTTTTCCTTCATGATCTTATCAACAAGATCCATACCGCCTACATATTCGGCTCCGGCTTCCTTAGCGGCGTCATATTTGTCTTCCTTACAGAATACGCATACTCTAACGTTTTTACCGGTACCGTTAGGCAATACAACCGCGCCTCTGACCTGCTGATCCGCATGTCTTGAGTCTACACCCAGACGAATATGCGCCTCAACAGTTTCATCAAATTTAGCCTTGGCATTTTTGCAGACCAAATCGAGAGCCTCAACAGAATCATACTGCTTTGTGCTGTCAACAGCTTTGCAGCTTTCCATATATTTCTTGCCGTGTTTCATTATAAATCCTCCATATAAAGTGGTAATACCGGACTGCTTAATCGCTCAAAATCCGGTTAGCGGAAATTTCCTCCCACCATTTCGGAAAACAAAAGACAAAAGCTTTCGCATCCGTCAGGTATTAATCAACTACAACGATACCCATTGAACGGGCTGTTCCGGCAATCATACTCATTGCCGCTTCAAGCGAGCCAGCATTCAGGTCAGGCATCTTCTGTTCAGCAATTTTCTGAACCTGTTCTTTAGTTATATTGGCAACCTTATTCTTGTTAGGAACGCCTGAAGCGGTTTCAATTCCGCATGCCTTCTTTATAAGAACCGCTGCCGGCGGTGTTTTTGTTACGAATGAGAAAGAACGGTCTGCATAAACAGTTATAACGACAGGAATAATCATACCGATATCATTCTTTGTTCTTTCGTTGAATTCCTTTGTAAACGCCATAATGTTTACACCGTGCTGACCGAGCGCCGGACCAACCGGCGGTGCAGGCGTTGCTTTGCCTGCCGGAATCTGAAGCTTTATATAGCCGACTACTTTCTGTGCCATGCTTTTCGCACCTCCAAAAATTGTGGTAACACCGAGACAATGAAAAATTTTTGCCTCTCCCACCTATAAGCATTTGCAGCTTTTGTTTATTTTTTAATCATCAAGCCTTATAACCTGGTTAAGAGCCAAGGTAGCCTGAGTTTCACGACCGAACATAGAAACCAAAACCTCAACTGTTCCGTCTTCAATATTAATTTTCTGAACTATACCGACAAAACCGTCCATAGCGGTGCCTGAAACCTGAACCTGATCTCCGACTCCGAAATTCACCTCAACTGTGCCCGGACCAAGATCAACTCCCAGCGCTTTCACTTCCTCTTCTGAAAGAGGAGTAGGTTCAGACGCAGGGCCGACAAATCCTGTAACTCCCCTGGTGTTCTTTACTACATACCATGAATCGTCAGTATAAACCATTTTAAGCAAAACATAGCCCGGATAAGTTTTTCTTTCAACATCCTTGGTTTTGCCGTCGGTAATTTCCGTTACCTTTTCGGTAGGAACTCTTACTTCAAGGATAAGGTCGTGAAGCTTTCTGTTTTCCACAACTTTTTCAATATTCTGCGCAACCTTATTTTCATAGCCCGAATATGTGTGAATTACATACCATTTAGCCGCTTCTGACATTTAAAATCCTCCTAAAAGTTTTTGTTCTGCGCTCTTTATCAGCCGATATCCAGCAGAAACTTAAAGAGCTTAAGCAGACCGAAATCAAGAGCGCCTACAAAAACGCTTGAAACAACCATCGTTACTAAAACGACGAGCGTATTGTTAAACACCTGCTTTTTGGTCGGCCATACTACCTTTTTAAATTCACTTTTTAAGTCCTTAAACCACTTAACAATTCTGTTAGGCTTTTTCTTCTTGGACTTGTCCGAGGTCTTTTTTTCTTTTTTAGTTTCTTCTTTTGACATTTATAAGACCTCCGATTTACTTAGTTTCCTTGTGAAGAGTATGTTTCTTACAGAACTTGCAAAACTTGTTCATTTCAAGTCTGTCAGGATCATTCTTCTTGTTTTTCTTCGTACAATAATTGCGCTGCTTGCATTCTGTACAAGCTAAAGTCACCTTTACTCTCATATCGGCACCTCCTGACGATATTCCTCCGTTATACGGAAAATAAATAGTTTGCCTCCCTCAGTTTAGGGCTGATTAACAGAAACGAATGCAAAAAAATAAACCCCTAAAAGAGGTAAATTAAGTATATCATATCTTTTTATAAATGTCAAGGTCTTGAAATAATATTTTCCGAATCTTTTTATAAATAAAAGTATATAATAGTATAAAACTAATTTTTAAGCGGCGGTATCTAATTTATGAAAAATACTTGAAGTTTTTTGTGGAATATGTTAAAATATATTGATACATAACCGTTTATAAAGATATTAAATTTAAGGAGTTGTAGCTAATGTCAAAAATAAAAGTCGCAGTCATATTCGGCGGCGCCTCGAGCGAGCATGATATTTCACTTATTTCAGCAACAAATGTTATTGAAAACATGCCGAAAGATAAATATGAGGCGATCTGCATAGGCATTACAAAAAAAGGACGATGGCTTTATTATCCGGGTGACGTAAGCAATATCGCTTCGGGCGAATGGGAAAAGGATCCCGACTGTTCATCGGCGGTGATTTCTCCGGATCCTCTTCACAAAGGCGTCATAACGCTTGAAAACGGTGAATACACAATAAGAAAGGTTGACGTTGTTTTTCCGGTTCTTCACGGAAAAAACGGCGAAGACGGTACAATCCAGGGGCTTCTTGACCTGTCGAAAATACCTTATGTCGGATGCGGACTTTTAGCGTCCGCGGCATGTATGGATAAAACCCATACTCATTCCATTCTGGATTACAACAATATAAGAACTGCCAGATGGCGTGCGCTCGGTTTGAGAAATCTTAACCATCTTGACAGAGAATGCGCGGATATAGCGGACGATCTCGGATTTCCGATGTTTGTTAAGCCGGCAAACGCAGGCTCTTCCATTGGCATAAATAAGGCTGTTGATTTAGAATCGCTAAAGGAGGCCGTCAAAATCGCATTTTCCCACGACAACAAGGTTATTATAGAGGAATTTATCAAGGGACAGGAGCTTGAGGTGGCTGTATTCGGTTATGATTCGCCATTCGCGTCTTTTGTAGGCGAAATCGGAAAGAACAATGATTTTTACGACTACGATTCCAAATATATTAACAACTCCGTTAATCTTTATATCCCCGCAAAAATACCTGACGAAAGCGCCAGAGAAATCAGAGAAACGGCTTTAAACGCATATAAGGCTATGGGCTGTAAAGGTCTTGCAAGGATTGACTTCTTCCTTTCTGAAAACGGCGAGGTAATTTTAAATGAAATGAATACAATGCCCGGTTTCACATCCATAAGCATGTATCCGAAGCTGATGGAGGATCTGGGAATGTCCTACGGCTATCTTATAGATAAGCTGATAGAACAAGCTATTGATAATGCTGACAGAAACTATTAAAGGAATTTCTTATATGAATAATTACGCTATCGGAGTTTTTGATTCCGGCATGGGCGGATTGACAGCTGTTAAAGAGCTGAACGCTCTTATGCCCGACGAGGACATCATATATTTCGGAGACACCGCAAGGATCCCATACGGCAGCAGAAGCCGTGAAACTGTGTTAAAGTACGCCAAGGAAGACGTAAGCTTTCTGCTAAAGCACAATATAAAAATGATAATCGCCGCATGCGGAACGGTAAGCTCTGTTATAGGCTCAAAGCCTCTGGTTGACAATATGCCGTTTACCGGAGTTATACTTCCGGCGGCTCAGGCGGCCTGCGCCGCCACAAAAAACGGCAAAATAGGAGTTATAGGCACTCCGGCTACAATAAGAAGCGGCAGCTTCGGAAAAGCTATAAAAGCAATTAATCCTCACGCGGCGGTTATCGGAAATGCCTGCCCGCTTTTCGTACATCTGGTTGAAAACGGATATACGTCTAAGAACTGCGAAATAACAAGACTCGCCGCAGAGGAATATCTGACTCCTATTAAAGCGGAAGGAGTAGACACGCTCATTCTGGGCTGTACTCACTACCCTGTTATAAAGGAAGTAATAGCCGACATAATGGGAGACGGCGTAAGACTTATTTCATCGGGAGCGGAAGCCGCGAAATATGCTCAGAGCTGTCTGATGTCGGCGGATCTTTTAAACGACGGCGGACGCTGCGGCAAAAACATTTTTTACGTAAGCGACAGCAAGGAGCTTTTTGAAGAAAACGCTAAACATTTTCTTGAGCATCCCGTAAACGGAGAGGTGTTTAGCTGTAATTTAGGGGAATAAAAATTGAATTCAGAAAAATTTATGATTGAAATGAAAAGTATTCAGTCTATTTATAATGATAAAACCGAAACCGAGCTTGTTACATCGGGAAAATTCAGACGCGACGACGAATCCTTTCTAATTAGCTATAAGGATTCGGACGCAACCGGCTTCAAGGGCTCCGAAACGGAAATTTCCGTAACAGGCAACAGCATTGCTTCCATTATAAGAAGAGGCAGCGCCAACTCAGATCTTGTAATAGAGCCGGGTAAAAAGCATCACTGCCACTACGCCACTCCCTACGGAGAAATGGTTATCGGTATCTATACCCATAAGCTTGAAAACAATCTGAACGATAACGGCGGTAATCTCTATATGAAATATACTATCGACATAAACACAAGCTATATGTCGGATAATGAAATAATAATGAACATCAAAAAAGCATAGGAAGGTTGATTTTACATATGTCAGACTTAATCAGACTTGCCTCGTCGCAGGCAAGGGATATTATACTTGATTCACTGGGGAGGCTTGTTTCCCTAAAAAAACTCCCTGCCGAGCCGATACCGGACTTCATAGTTGAAATACCGGCCGATAAAACCCACGGGGATTTTGCGGCAAACGCCGCAATGGTTTCGGCAAGGTCATTCAGACTTGCGCCCAGAAAAATTGCAGAGCTTATCTGCGAAGAGGCGGTACTTGACGGTACATTTTTTGAAAAAATGGAAATAGCCGGACCGGGATTCATAAATTTCTTTCTTTCAAGAGAATGGTTTTCATCAGCCGTCGATACCGTAATAAAAGAATCCGAAAATTACGGAAGAACGGATATGGGCAATGGTAAAAAAGCTCTTGTTGAATTTGTTTCAGCCAATCCTACCGGTCCAATGCATATAGGAAACGCCAGAGGCGGCGCAATCGGAGACGGTCTTGCCGAAATACTTGACTGGGCAGGCTACAGCGTTGAAAGAGAATTCTATGTAAACGACGCGGGAAATCAGATTGAAAAATTCGGAAAATCACTTGATCTCAGATATATGCAAATATGCAGCCAAGACGGTCTGAAGGTTTTGGCTGAATGCAATAACGAAACCGGAGCGATAAGCGAAGCGATATATAATAACGCCGATACGTTTCCTATGCCCGAAGACGTTTATCTTGGAATGGATATAATAGCTCACGCTCATAATTATTTTACCGAATACGGCGGCGGTCTTGCCGAAATGCCTGAAGAAGAACGCAGAAAGCGGCTTGTCGGATATGCTCTTCCGAAAAATATCGCAGGGCTGGAAGAGGATCTTAATAAATATCGGATAACATATGATACATGGTTCAGGGAAAGCGATCTTCATAAGGATGGCTCAGTTGAAAAAATAGTCGATATGCTTACTGCCAGCGGATATACCTATGAGCTTGACGGAGCAATTTGGTTCAAATCCTCAGAGCTTGGCGACGAAAAGGACAGAGTTCTTGTCCGCGCAAACGGTATTCCCACCTATTTCGTTCCAGATATTGCCTACCATTATAACAAGCTTGTAACAAGAGGATTTGACAAGGCTATAGATATTTTCGGCGCTGATCATCATGGATATATCCCAAGAATGAAGGCCGCTCTTACGGCTCTCGGAGTAGATCCTGACAGACTGGATATAGTAATAATGCAAATGGTCAATTTAGTTAAGGACGGAGAAAAATACAAGCTTTCTAAACGTTCAGGCAAAGCAATCACTCTTTCAACTCTGCTGGATGAAATCCCAATTGACGCCGCAAGATTTTTCTTTAATCTCCGCGAGCCGAATTCTCACTTTGATTTTGACTTGGATCTTGCCGTTGAAAAGTCGTCCCAGAATCCGGTATATTATGTTCAATATGCTCATGCAAGAATATGCAGTCTGCTTACAAACCTTAAAAACGAAGGATTTGAAGCCGCTTCGTATGATAAGAAAGAGCTTGATATTCTGGACAAGCCTCAGGAAACCGAACTCATCAGACATCTTGCGTCGCTGCCCGGAGAGATTGACAACGCGGCTAAAACCTACGACCCTTCAAGGATCACAAAATATTCCGTTGAGCTTGCAACTCTCTTTCATAAATTTTACGACGCATGCAGCGTAAAAAACGCTGAAACCGAACAACTGAAAAAGGCAAGGCTTATTCTTTGCAGAGCGGTTTTGCAGACGCTGAGAAATTCTCTTGCAATATTAAAAATTGACAGACCGGAAAAAATGTGATATTATATAATTACAAGTTACATTTTAGTTACAAATAAATTAACCATTTGTAAGTTTCCGACAAATCTCAACGCAGTATTTTTGTGCACTATTTTATAAAACCCTAATTTGTTAACAGTTTGTTAACATTTACGCGTCTTGAATGTGTTACAATTTGTAATATATTAAGGCATTAAGAAGCATTATAAATAAAAAAACAGGAAGGAAATGCTGATATGTCTAACAGATTATTTCAAGGTCTTGTGCATCAAATGAGAGATGCTGTAAACGCCGTTATCGGAGTTGTCGACGAAACCGCTACTATTATCGCATGCAGCGATTTAACCAAAGTCGGCACGACAAACGAATTTGTTTCCCTAGACTTAAACGATTCTCATGATATTTTTATTAGAGACGGATACACCTATAAACCGTTCGGCTCAAGAGTAAAGCCGGAATATGCGGTTTTTATAGAAGGAGTAGACGACAACGCTGCTAAATACGCCACAATAATGGCGATCAGCCTGTCGAACATAAAACAATATTACGACGAAAAATACGACAGAAATAATTTTATCAAAAATGTAGTTCTGGACAATGTTCTTCCCGGAGATATCGTGATCAAGGCCAGAGAGCTTCACTTCAACGCTGAAATAAGCAGAGTGGTTTTTCTTATCAGAATCGTTTCAGCGAACGATATTTCCGCATATGACGTTATTCAGAACCTTTTCCCGGACAAAAACAAGGACTTTGTTTTCAACATCACTGAAAGCGATATTGTTCTTGTCAAGGAAATCAAAAGCTCGGTTGATTCCAAGGACCTTGAAAAGCTTGCACGCTCAATATCCGACACGCTCAGCAGCGAGTTTTACACAAGGGTAAACGTAGGAATCGGTACGTCCGTTATAGGCGTAAAGGAGCTTGCCCGCTCATTCAAAGAAGCGCAGATGGCTTTGGAGGTCGGAAAGGTTTTCGATACGGACAAAAATATAGTAAGCTACGACAATCTCGGAATTGCAAGACTTATTTATCATCTGCCGACAACTCTCTGCGAAACTTTCCTTCATGAAGTATTCAAAAAAGGAAGTATAGAATCTCTTGATCATGAAACCCTGTTTACTATCCAGAAGTTTTTTGAAAACAACCTCAATGTTTCAGAAACTTCAAGAAAACTTTTTGTTCACCGAAACACCCTGGTTTACAGACTTGAAAAGATCAAAAAGCTGACAGGACTCGATCTGAGAGAATTCGATCATGCGATTATATTCAAAATTGCTCTGATGGTAAAAAAATATTTATCGGCTAATCCGGTTAAATTCTAAATATAAGCGCAGGATCGGACAAAACAATTTATGCCGGATTATCGGCTAAAGGAAGGTGTCCCTTTTGGTAGAACTCAAGAATGTATCAGTCACATATTCAACCGGCGTTGACGCGCTCAACAACGTAAGTCTTAAGATTAACGACGGCGAATTCGCATTTGTCGTCGGATCGTCCGGCGCCGGAAAAAGTACGCTGATCAAGCTCATTTTAAAGGAGATAGACGCTACGAACGGTGTGGTTATGGTTAATAACTATAATCTCAGCAACTTGAAAAGAAAAAAAATCCCTTCTTTCAGGCGTACTATCGGTTTCGTCTTTCAGGATTTCAGGCTTATTCCGTCAATGACTGTTTATGAAAATATCGCGTTTGTTCTGAGAGTAATTGACGCTCCGAGAAAATACATACGCAAACGCGTTCCATATGTAATAAGTCTGGTGGGATTACAGGACAAGTCAAATTCTTATCCAAACCAGCTTTCCGGCGGAGAACAGCAGCGTGTCGCTATTGCAAGAGCGCTTGTAAACGACCCTCAGCTCATTATTGCCGACGAGCCTACGGGAAATATAGATCCGGAGCTGTCCTATGAAATAGTAGACCTTCTGAAGGGCATAAATGAATGCGGCACAACTATCCTTATGGTTACCCATGAGCATGACCTTGTACGTCATTTCGGCGGGAGGATAATAAATATCGACGCCGGTGAAATTGTCTTTGATGAAGTGATTGGAGGCAATAATGAAGCTTAGCGGTGTAAGGTATCTGACAAGACAGGGATTTGATAACGTTTGGAAAAATAGAATGATGGCGTTCGCGTCCTTCTGCGTTCTCCTTGTTTCTCTTCTGCTGGTTGGTTTATCAATTCTTTTTTATATCAATATTAACTCCATAATAGGAGGAATTGAGAACAAAAACGAAGTAATCGTCTTTCTAGACGAAAATATTACCCCCGCGCAAACCATGGAGACTGAAGTACTTCTAAAGCAAATTGATAATATCGACGAAGTCAGATTTTATTCAAAGGACGACGCCTTTGAAGATATGAAGAAAAGCATGAGTGAATATGAGGAGCTTTTCGACTCGCTGGGCGACGATAATCCTCTTGTGGATTCCTTCAGAATAAAGATAAAGGATATTTCCCTGACGTCCGAAACAGTTACTCTTATTAACGAATTAGATCATATATATTCAATAAGAGCGCCATATGATTTTGTTAATATTCTTACGGAGATGAAAAAAATTATAACTCTTGTCGCATCTGCGATCATTATAGCGCTTGCTATAGTATCTATGGTTATTATTTCAAATACAACCAAAGCAAGCGTATTTGCGAGAAGAAATGAAATAAGCATTATGAAATATGTAGGAGCGACCAATACGTTTATACGTATCCCATTCTTTGTCGAGGGTATGATAACGGGAATGGCTGCAGGTATTGCGGCAACAGTCATAACATGGCTCGGTTATGACGCAGTCGTTGATCTTCTGACAAACGAAGTGAACATTCTAAATATAATCGGAATGGGAAGTATCGTTTCATTCAGCGACATAGTGTTAAAGGTTGCTTTATCATATATTCTTGCCGGAGCATTTGTCGGAGCTTTAGGAAGCGTGCTCAGTACAAGAAAGCATCTGAACGTATAAAAATATTGCGAAATTTAAGATTGGTGGTGTTTAAGTCGGTAAGACGACGAAAATTATGAACATTTCATTTGGAAAAAATAAGCTTAAGGTAACGGCGCTGGTTCTTTGCGCTATTATTACAGCCGGAAGTTTAACATATGTTAATTACAGCAGCCCTTTGAAATCCGAGGCAAAGACTATTTCTGACCTGGAATCTGAAAAGGCTGAAAATGAAGCAGAAATCGAAAAAATCCAGAAAGAGCTTGACAGCCTTAACAGCGACATTGCAGATCAGGAGGCTATTCAACAGCAGCTTCAGAAAAAGATTGATTTACAGAATGAAAATATTGATAATATAAATACAATAATAAACGACCTAAATAATAAAATCAATGAAAAAGAAGAAAAAATCAAACAGCTTGAAATTGATATTTCCAATAAGGAAACTGATATAAATGAAGGAATGGAGCTTTTTAAGGATCGTTTAAGGGCTATGTATGTTTCCGGTAACGACAGTCTCGCCTCAGCGCTTGTAGGAGCTACCGATTTTTATGACATGCTGTCCAAAATAGAGCTTATTTCCCAGGTGGCCAAGCATGACGATGAGCTTATAGATTCTCTTATGACACAGCTCCAGCAGTTTGAAGAGGCCCAGGCTCAGCTTGATATTGAAAAAACAGAGCTTGACGCTGATCTGAAGGAACAGGAAGCAAATAAAAAGGAGCTTAATGAACAAATCAAACAGCTCAATGAGGATTATGCGGAAACACAGGATTATATAGATCGCAAAGAAGCCGATATGGAATCAAGACAGCGCGATATAGAGTCTCTTAAAGCTGATAACGAGGCTATGGACAATGAAATTGAAGAAATTAATGAAATAGCAAGGCGAAAAGCAGAAGAAGAGGCTGCGGCGGAACTTGAAAGACAACAGCAGCAGGAAGACAACGGCAGTTCAGACAGCAGCGCTATCGGAGGCGGAGGAGATCAATCCGGCGACGGAGAAATCTCCGGCTCAACAGGCGGAGGAAGCTACAACGGCTCATTAGGCTGGCCTGTACCGGGATTCTACAGTATTTCAAGCGGATACGGCTACAGGTGGGGATCGCTTCACGCCGGAATTGATATTGCCGGAGGCGGTATATCAGGCGCAACTGTAACGGCGGCTGAAAGCGGTACTGTAGTATTAGTAAAAACAGGATGTACTCATAACTACGGCAAGGACAGCAGCTGCGGCTGTAACGGCGGTTATGGAAATTATGTGATGATCGATCACGGAAACGGAATTTCTACTTTATACGGTCACTGCGCCGACGTATATGTATCTGTCGGACAATCGGTTTCAAGAGGCGAAGCCATAGGTTCTGTGGGAAGCACGGGCTGGTCTACCGGTTTTCACTGCCATTTTGAAGTAAGAATAAACGGCTCGACGGTTGATCCTACCGGTTATTTATATTAATAAGAAGCTATACATATTATATAAAACAGGGCAAGACGATCTTGCCCTGTTTTATAGTTCGCAATGAAAACAAAAATTTATATGATATATTAGAAAGGTGTGTAATATCTGTGAAAAAAATCAGTGTCAAATCAGCGGCATTAATAGCCGGCGCAGCCGCACTTCTAACATTTTCAGTTACCTCTTTCTGGGCATTCCAGATATGCAGCGACAGTGTTGCCACACTAAGAAAGAAAGCAAAATCTATTGAAGATATCTACACTGTAGACCAATATATAGACGAATATTATTACGGCAGCTATGACGAGGAAATAATAGTAGATCAAGCTCTTAAGGGAATGGTAAGCGCTCTTGATGATAAATATTCCGCTTATATGACTCCTGATGAATATGAACAGAATCTTATTGACGCTAAAGGCTCTATTACCGGTATAGGTATTACAGTTAATAAAGGTGATAATAATGAAATAAAAATCGTTGAAATTGCAGAAAAAGGACCTGCCGAGAAAGCCGGATTAAAAATCAACGACATTATTATTGAAGTTGACGGAAAAAACGTTAATGAAATGGAATATTCGGACGCTGTAAATCTTGTAAGAGGAAAAGCAGGAACTGAAGTAAATATAGCGGTAAAACGCGGAGATGAAGAGATTTCGTTTAAAATGAAGCGTGAAGAAATAACGACTGAAACAGTAACAAGCCGTATGCTGGAAAATAATATAGCTTATATTAAAATCACGGGATTTAAGGAAAACACCTCGCATCAGTTTAACATCGAACTCAAAAAATGTCTTGAAAATAATGCTTCCGCTATTATTTTTGATGTAAGAAATAACGGCGGAGGATTGGTATCGGCATGTTCAGACTGCCTTGATCCGCTGTTGCCGGAGGGAGATATTGCTATTGCCGAATTTAAAGACGGAAGCACCGAAGTTATATGCAAATCTGACAAAATAGAATTAGATCTTCCAATGGCAGTTCTTGTAAATGAATATTCGGCAAGCGCAGCAGAATTATTTGCAGCGGCATTAAGAGATTTCGGAAAAGCTGTATTAGTAGGTCAAAATACCTTCGGCAAGGGTATAATGCAAAACACATATAACTTAGATAACGGCGGCGGACTCAAGCTTACTGTCGCAAAATACAGAACGGTTAACTCAGAATGTTACCACGGAGTAGGCTTAAAACCAGATTATGAAACGGCGCTTCCTGATAAATATTCCGAAAATCAATCCGATGATATACCGGAAAATGAAGATACTCAGCTGCAAAAAGCGATTGAAATTTTAAAATAGTAATATATAAAGGTATTTTCTGTTAATTTACATTTTGTCCATATTTTATTAACAATTTGTACGCCAATTTGTCGGTATTTATGGTAAAATGTAGATATAATCATTTATTGATTAAATTTAATCACCGGAGGATAAAATTATGTGGAAAAAGGCTCAAGGAACCATCAGACCATTAGACGCGCCAATGGCAGGATACGAAAATAAAAACGGTGTATTTATTGCACGTACAGAGTTTGAAGGCGGTATTCATCCGTGTAAGTTTGTCGATAATTTCGGATGCTATGTATCTTACGGAGGAAAAGAATACGGTGTTAAAGATTTCGAATATTATATTGGTAATGTCAAGTGGGTAAAGTGTAACAATCATCAGATACCGGACGGCGCCATTCTCGCAGGAAGAGAAGCTGATGGAAAATTGCTTTACATAGGAAGAACTGAATATGAAGGTATGATTATTACTGGTAAGGTAGGAACTCATTTGGCAAAAGGTATTTGTATCCCATATGCCGGCAAGGAATGGGAACTTTCAGATTATGAAGTACTTGTCGCAGATTAATATCCTGAATTTAATACAAAACTTAAAACTGATTTCGTTTAAATAACGAAATCAGTTTTATTTATCTATCGAAACAGAAATTCAAAAAACCGTATTATTGATTCATTCTTCTACGGCAGTTTCTTCCGCAATTCTTATCAAATGAAGGATTACATGCATAAAAATTACGGGAATTTAGATTATCCTGTGTTATTCTTAACCCTTCGCCGAAACGGGAAGATACAAGTAAATTTATCCTTAAAAACGACGCTGTATAAAGCGTCATATATTCCATGTGATTTCAATGTTTCCGTCCGCTATGGTAATGACTTTGATAAGAGCGTCAACAACGGCTTGCTTATCTTCAAAGGTTGTTTCCTCCCATTTCTGAACATGGTCGGATATAACGCTCAAAGAGTTGTTATCCGGCTGATAGGTAAGAGATAGATTTTCTTCTTGAAGTTTCCGTCGCTCTGCGTCCAATGTTTCTACCTTGTTGTTTATGTACTCCATTAGGATAGCATTTGCGCCAACTACCTTTGATAATAAATCCTCTATTGCCTTGTCGATTTCAGCCAAGCGGATTTTGTTCTCATTGATTTTAGGGCTTGTATGGGCTTCTTCCTGCTTAGAGAGAGTTGTAAACTCGGCTAACCGTTCCCGGATTGCGTTCAGCATATATTCTTCCAGTACGTCGGCATAAATTGTACCGCCTGTACCTGTACACTTTGCCTTTTTGGTGGCAAGTGCCGTAGCACAAATAAAATATCTGTGCCATTTCGTATTTGCCTTTGCAATCGTCAAACCGTAACCGCATTTACCACATTTTACTTTCCCTACAAGCCATGAGTTTTTCGGTTTACAGGTTCTTGTTGATTGTCTGTTGTTTAGACAGCGTACCCTGCATTTTATCCAATCGCGTGATGATACAATTCCCTCATGGGGCGCAAGTACAATTTCCTTATCGGTCAAATCACATTGCTTGCGTGTCGTCGATACCGTACCCTTATACAGATAGCAGGCATTGTAGCCTGTGAAGTCAGATACGGGATTGATTACATTTGCCCCCTGCGCCTTGAAAAAGTCGTACACATCTGCGTCTGCTTTCACATATACAGGATTACGGAGCATATCACTAATTCTTGCTGTACTCCACATACCACCCCGTAAATGCTCTATTCCATGTTCATTAAAGTAATTGATAATATCCCCTAATGAATTTTCTGGGTTAGAATACAGAGCGTACATAAGGCGCATTTGCTCGGCTTCTTCCGGGACAGGCACATACATAGACGTTTTTATCCCGTCAATGACGGTTTCCGTCTTTGCAAATCCGTAAGGAATACGCCCGCCCATATAAAAACCGCGCTTGCAACGTGAGTAGTATGCGTCAGTAACGCGCTTTTGGATTGTTTCACGTTCCAACTGTGCAAATACGATACAGATATTCAGCATGGCGCGTCCGATAGGCGTTGAAGTGTCAAATCGTTCTGTTGATGAAACAAACTCCACATTGTACTTTTGGAATATGTCCATCATGTTTGCAAAATCCAAAATAGAACGACTGATACGGTCCAACTTATAGACGATTACCCTTGAGATTTTACCCTGCTTAATGTCCTCAAGCATTTCCTCAAAGGCGGGGCGGTTTGTGTTTTTACCGCTATATCCCCGGTCTATATACTCTTTATACGGATTGCCGCGCGTTTCGTACTTGCAATATTCAAGCTGGCTTTCAATGGATATACTGTCTACTTTTTCTACCGACTGGCGGGTATAAAGTGCGTCATACATCGTTTACCTCCATAACGATGTATTGAATTGAGCCGCCCACATTCATATTATACCACGTCCCCCGCCAGTTCTCAATTCTATGGACGCGCATATTTACAAAAAACCGCAAAAAGCTGCTTTTCAATATCAGCCTTTACGGTTTCCTTTTCTCCTGCCGGATATTTTGGGCGGCGATTGATAATGTTAAATTGCATTTTCTGTTCTGAAATTTTTGCCTTATCAATTTGATAAGTGATGTTGTCAGTCATAAAGATACCCCCTTTACATGGCGGACACTACATCTTATGAAAGACAGCAAGTACACTATTACAAATGAAAATGGGTTTTAATCAGACGGTCGATTCGCTTCTCAACCTCACGGGAATTGCACCCCTGCGTGGTTCTCGCGCAGCCCTACCCATTGCCTGCGACGCTTTTAACGCTCGGACTGTGGCTATAAGGGAGTATCATTATGTATTTTGCGCGTTATCGCCGACAGGCTGCTATACCTGTTTTCCGGCGTCGGTGTTGGTCGCTCGGCAATCCGGGGCGGGGAAGTCCCGCCGGGATTGCGTCATGGCGCACCCGCCGCATGGCTCGGCGCAAAAGGAACGTGTCTGATTTACCCTATACTGCGCCGCCGTTATCTTGCGCCGCTTTCTTTGTCAAGGTGCTTTAGCCGCGCAAAGTGGAAAGGGGAAACACTTTGCAAATACGGCTTTAGTCCTTATAAATTTTGAAACTAAGGACAGCCTGCATGAGCTTTGCTTGCAGCCGTTCGCGCAAGTCCTCGTCTATGCCATAATAGGTATTGCCGTTCTCGTCACGGATTTTTCGCATAGACAGGTGGGCTATGTAGCTTTGGTAGTGCTGCATTACAATTTTCATGGCGTCGGGATCGCCCTTTGTCGCGGCTAAAATGACCGGGTAGGGTAACAAGCCGCGCTCATTGCCATTACAATTCGTTCCATTCATCAGCGCGTTCCTCCAAATATCGTTTTAGCAGTT
>UPZA01000013.1 GCA_900538575.1 uncultured Ruminococcus sp. | reverse complement strand
CCCTGATTTTCGGCAGCAGTCTTTATTATATCTTTTTTGCCTTTAGGCATTCTGATTTGAAAAACGTCATAGTTTTCTTTCATGTATTTAGCTACTGCTTTTTGCTGTGCCTTACTTGCGGGAGCCATGTATACACCCTCTTTCTATACTTATATTATATCATAACTACATATTGAATGCAATATACAAAATTCACATATTGCATTCAATATATTTGTGTATTATGCTAATTGATATATTGCATTCGATATGCTATAATATAGATACAGTCAAGGGAACGGCTGAATTAAAAAAGGAGGTAAACCGTTATGTTAAAGGACATCAGGAGCAAGGTTATGAGAATAGCTAACAGATTGGTCGGCCAAGGTTATGTAAGAGCCAATGCAATGATAACCGCCTGGAAGCTGATTCGTTACAGAGCATTGAAAACTAAGGTAAACGGCACATCATTCGATAACCGTCAAAATGTTCTCCAGCTCCTTTGCAAATACAATCCTGCTGATATTGCTGTTAAGCTTATCCGTGACCGTCTGAATGCCTTTGACAGAAACGCTATAACGGTTACAGCCGCAGTTAAGGGGAAGGTCAGTGCAGTAATAGGGTATCTCCCGAAAGCCGTAGCAAGCGTTATAGCCGCCTTAATGGACAAGGGTATAAATGTTAATGCCGACACTCTTTCAATCGTTGGAGGACATGGAGAGCTGGAAAACTACGGGGTAAGAATCAACATAAAATTGTGATTAAATAAAGTGATTTTTGTCACGTTTCAAGTAAATTTTGTCACGCATTGTCACATTTTTATATTAAGCTGTAAAACACGTAAATAAGCCGCTTATGACAGTTTTGTCCTTTCTGTCCTTTTTGTCACGTACCCTTTAAAATAAAAATCGGAGCAGGTTTATTCCTGCTCCTTAATTTTATTTATTATCTAAATATTGCTTCAAACTTTTTATCCATTCTGGAACATCTTTATTTTTGGTTAATAATTCACCATTTCTATACTCAGCTTTTTCAACAAATCCGTTTTCATTATCATAAAGCTTAACTTCATTACAGTAAGGCAGAATATTTGCTAAATCTTCAAAGCGTTTGTTATATCTTCGTTTAACGTCTTGTTCCGGAATATCATGCCCTCCCTTTTCGACACGATTCTTTATACGTTTAATGCTTTCATCAGCAGAATTAACCCCGATATAATAAAGACGTATAAAATAATCAAGTTCTCTTGCTTTTTTTATAGTTTTCAACGTGCGAGAGCCGGAAAGTGTTGTTTCTTGTGTAAGATTAATTCCCATTTTAAGACTGTTATTAATACGTTTAATTGCTTCTTTACCGCCCCTTATTCTATCTCCGCCTAATGCAGCGGTTATTTTATCAGTATCAATAATAACGCCTAAATCATTACTTTCCGCAGCTAAAACTCCAGTAAGACTGCTTTTGCCTACGCCGTTAACTCCGCCGATTATTGTATATATCTTCATTCTTTGTCCTCCACATACTCCATAATGTCACCAGGCTGGCAGTCTAACGCTTTACAGAGTTTGGATATTGTTTCAGTAGTAACGCTCTTACCATTTTTTATAGCCGTTAATGCACTTTGAGAAATAATATTTTCTTGTCTGATTTTATATGTGGTCAATCCTTTTTCTTTCATTAAAGCTAATAATTTATTATATTTTATCGGCATTATAATTCTCCTTTTATGTTGCGATATTATTTTAACCTTATTTTATCCCATTATCATTATATCACAATTATTCACGGATTTCAATGTACAATATATACATTATTTTCCGTGAATGTTTGTGTACATTGGCAATTGACTAATCACGGGAAATAGTGTATAATATAGATACAGTCAAGGGAGAAACCCAAATAAAATAAAAAGGAGTTACCAAATATAGATATTACTTCCAGCCGTTTTCAATAGCTTTTTATATAAACGGCGCACTATTTTGATTTTTAAATAAAAAATAACGCCCTCTGAATTACTTCAAAGGGCGTATTCACGTTGGTACAGGTGACAGGAATTGAACCTGCACTCCTCTCGGAACCAGAACCTAAATCTGGCGCGTCTGCCAATTTCGCCACACCTGCATATTAAAAAGATTATATCTTCAACCAACAACTTTAATATTATATCACAATTTTTTTTAGATGTCAATACATAATTTAATTTTAATATGTTAAATTATTTGCGCTTGTTAAAATTAGAAGACAATAGTTAATTTGCATATATATTGTAAGCTAAATTGTGAAATATGATAAAATTAAATTAATAATGGTAAGAAAAATTGACGAAGTATACAATATATGCTATAATTAAAATAAAAGATTTTGAACTGCATATTAATTTAATTTCTGGAGAAAAATTCTATGCTATATTACTATCAGCGGCGGAATGGAGGTTAGTATGAAAAATATAGGATTTATATATTCAACAGATCAGAGGTTTGAAGAACTGATAAAAGCTAACGAGCTTTCAGAAAATGGAGAATATTTAATAAGAATTCATACATGTGTTCACAGATATGAGTCAATTATGGATTTTGCAAATAAAATACTGACTTATTTTCCGAAGGCTAAAATAATCGGGAGCAGTACGTCGGGTGTGATATACAAAGGAGAAATACTGACTGACTGCTGTCTTGTTTCTATAACAGATTTTAATTGCGCGAATATAAAGTCGTTTGAATTCAGTCTTGTTGATGAAGCCGGAAGAGATCTGGAGGGCGTTTATATAGCGGATAAACTAACTGATCGTGTATTGGGCAGCAGATCAAAATTTATGATTATCATGGCTTCTCGTCCGTTTATGAAGATTGATGATTTTGTGGAGCGTCTTAATAAAAACGCTTCCGAGGTGCAGATTATAGGAGGAGTTGCTAACACTAATGAAACGCCTCTTTTGGATATGCTTGAGCCTGAAAGCTTCGTGTTTAATGAAAACGGAGTTTACCGTAATTCAATTGCCGGATTAGTAATAGACTCTGAAAAGCTTTCAGTATACAGCGATGTCATATATGTAACAGAACCGGTTGGAGAGCTTCATACTATTACAGAGGCGGACGGTAATATAATAAGATCGGTTGACGGCGTAGACGCGGTGGTTTGGTATCAGGAGCTTTTGGGAATAAATTTTGCTGATTTCAGCGAGGCGTTAAGCACAACGGTTCTTTTTCCTTTGGTTAAGGTTGAAAGAAGCAATGTGCCTTGGGCTATTACCTATTCTCCTCAGAATGAACAATATTCAGTATTTCCCAATGAACCTGAGCCTCTTATGTATGTTCCAAGCGAGGCAAAAGCGGGGGATATAGTCAGAATATCTTATTCAAGTATTCAGAAAACTATTGATGTATGTGAATCGGTATGCGAGAATATTAACAGATATCCGTCGGAGGTTATTATCGGATATAGCTGCGTTTCACGTCAGGATATATTTAGCAATTGCGCTAAATGGGAACTGCTTCCGTTTTCAAAGACAAATTTGTGCGGTGCGCTTGTTGCCGGAGAAATAGGAAACATTCAGAATATAAACCGTTTTTGCAATTTTTCCTTCGCAATCGCGTCGCTTTCTGAAAGCGAAAGCAGAGTTAAGCTTAATGTTGATATACTAAAAAGCCGTGCTGACGAACTGATAAATAATAAAGTTAATATTATAGATTATCTTATTTCCCATACAGATTTTGAAAAAGGAATTGCCCGACGCCATGAAATAGAGAAAACCTTGTTCATAGACAGCGTTACCGGATTGGGAAATGTCACTAAATTTTTATTTGATTATAATACCGGTAAATTTGATAAAATGTGCATGATAACCATGAAAAATGAAAATCTGCTGAAAGCGTTTATGAGTGAAACCAAATTTATTCTGCATCTTAATCGCTTTTATAAAACAATCATTAATTTTATAAATAATGATGATTATGATTTTTATGTCTATAAAGCCACTTGCTTGATATTAACTGCAAACTCGGATATTCCTGACGATGATTTTATACAAAAATTAAGAATATTACAAAATTATCTTTCTGAATTCAAGTTTTCGTCTTATGTTCCTGTAAGTGAATTTTCTGTTGTGATGCATGAGGATAATATGATAAAAAAGGCGGAGCTGACGCTGGTTAGGATGAGAAATAAAAAGCTTTGTTTTTTGCTGTATACTGCCGAGCTTGGGTTGGAACAATTTAATGCGCAGAAAATGAAAATGATTATGATTCTAAATAATGCGATTTCAAATGATTTGGTTATTCCTTATTTTCAAGGTATACGAGATAATGAGAGCGGCGTTATTAAAATGTATGAATCGCTGATGCGCATCGAGGATTCGGAGGGAAATGTATATACTCCTTATCACTTTATGGAAATTGCAAAGGAATATGGATATTATGCCGATATATCATATATAATGATAAATAAAGTAATGAAAATTTTCTGTGACAGAACAGAGCAGGTAACAATAAACATGAATATCAGCGATATTTATAATTATAAGGTGGTACATGCGATTCTTACCTCTCTCAGATCCTCGTCTCATCCTGAAAATTTTATTTTTGAATTGACAGAAACAGAAGAAATAGACGATTATCAGGTTATTTTCGAATTTGTTGAGAAGGTTCATCAGGCGGGAGGCAGAATTGCTATAGACGATTTTGGCAGCGGATTTTCAAATATTGTACATATTTTCAAAATAAAGTCCGATTATATAAAAATTGACGGTGAAATTATAAGAAATATAAACAGCGATATTTATGCGCTTGAATTCCTTGAAATGATTTCATATTGGGCAAGAAAGCATTCAAAGGAAATCATTGCGGAATTTGTTGAAAATTATCAGATTCAGAAAATTGTAGAACAAAACGATATACGTTTTTCTCAAGGCTATCTTTATTCAAAACCGACACAGATGTTTTAGTGTAATCATTTTTTTCTGATATTATAAAACAGCTTAAAATTTAATTTAAAAAAGAAAAATGTAAAAAAGCAAAAGGACGCATAAAGCGCCCTTTTCTTATATTACGTTGATATTGTATTTTCTAAATATTCTGCGCGCGGAATCAATTTCTTCTTTAGTCGGTTCGGGAATATTATCAAGTTTATAATCAAGTCCCAGTTCGTTCCATTTGTATTTTCCCATAGAATGATAAGGAAGAATATCCGCTCTTTGAATGCAGTTGTAACGGCTTAAATATTCGGCAGTACGCTTTAGCTTTTCATAGCATAACGTATATTGCGGCACTATTACATGCCTTATCCATACAGGCTTTGAAATTTCCTCGCAGTAATCAAGTGTTTTCAGCGTATTTTTATTAGACCTTCCCGTCAGAGCGACGCAGTCGTTTTCGTCGATATCCTTTATATCAAGCAGCAGCAAGTCGGCTTTTTTAATTGCTGTGCCGGACTTTTCAAGAGGAACGGCTCCGCTTGTATCAATCGCCGTATGAATTCCTTCCGTATGGCATAGATCTATCAATTCGCGGCAAAACTCCGGCTGAAGCAGCGGTTCGCCTCCGGAAATGGTTACTCCGCCGCCGGATATAAAATTTTTATACTGTATAATTTTTTGCATTACTTCGACGGCAGTCATTTTTAAGCTTTGTTCTCCTCGCCATGTATCCGGATTATGGCAGTAAAGGCATTTGAGAAGACAGCCCTTAAGAAATACTATAAATCTTATTCCAGGTCCGTCTACAGCGCCGAAACTCTCAAAGGAATGAATGTAACCGTACGTCATTAAAATTCCGCCTTACATTTTAGTATGGAATGTTCTTTTTAACACTTCCTCCTGCTGTTCTCTGGTCAGCTTGATAAAATTTACGGCATAGCCGCTTACGCGAATTGTAAGCTGCGGATATTTTTCAGGGTGATCCATTGCGTCGATCAAGGTTTCTCTGTTTAGTACGTTTACGTTGATGTGATGTCCTGTTTCTCGAGTGTAACCGTCAAGCAGGGTAGTTAGGTTGCTGATTTTTTCTTCATCTGTTTTACCCAGCGCTTCAGGTATTATAGAGAATGTATACGATATTCCGTCTTCAGAGCTTTCGTAAGGAAGCTTGGCAACGGACATCATCGAAGCTACGCAGCCGTTGCAATCTCTTCCGTGCATTGGATTGGCTCCGGGAGCAAAAGGCTCGCCGGCTTTTCTGCCGTCAGGGGTAGAACCGGTTTTCTTACCGTAAACAACGTTTGAAGTAATAGTAAGAATAGACATTGTCGGTATAGAATTTCTGTAGGTTCTGCGTCTGGAAAGACGTTTCATAAATCTCTCGACAACTCCAACGGCAAGCTCGTCTACTCTTGGATCATTGTTTCCGAATTTAGGATAATCTCCTTGTATATCAAAATCTACTATAAGTCCGTTTTCATTTTTAATAGGCGTAACGGTAGCGTATTTTATTGCCGAAAGACTATCCGCTATAACTGAAAGACCTGAGAGACCGCAGGCGGAGGTTCTTATTATTTCTTCGTCATGCAAGGCCATCTGGAGCCGTTCATAACAGTATTTGTCATGCATAAAGTGAATTATATTCAGAGTATTGATATAGAGCTTTGAGAGCCATTCGCAAACATAACCGTATTTTTCAAGTACCTCGTCATATTTCAGCGGCCCGTCTGAAATCGGTCCGACGCCCTCGCATAGCATTTCGCCGGTTTTTTCGTCACGGCCGTCATTGAGAGCATAGAGCAAAGCCTTTGCAAGATTTGCTCTTGCGCCGAAAAACTGCATTTGCTTTCCTATTTTCATTGCTGAAACGCAGCAAGCGATGCCGTAATCATCACCGAATTTTTCTCTCATAATTTCATCGTTTTCATATTGTATGGACGATGTCTTTATAGAAACCTCAGCACAGTATTTTTTGAAGTTTTCAGGTAGCTTGTGGCTCCATAAAACAGTAAGGTTAGGTTCTGGAGCCGGACCAAGATTCGTAAGGGTGTGAAGAAAACGGAAGGACATTTTGGTTACCATAGGGCGACCGTCCTCGCATATTCCTCCAATAGATTCCGTAACCCATGTGGGATCTCCTGAAAACAGTTCGTCATAGGCGGGAGTTCTCAGAAACTTTACAAGGCGTAGCTTCATAACAAAATGATCTACCATTTCCTGTATTTCATCTTCGGTAAACGTACCGTCAGCCAGATCCTGTTCGGCATAGATGTCAAGGAATGTTGAAACTCTGCCGAGAGACATAGCCGCTCCGTTTTGTTCTTTGACTGCTCCGAGATAGCCAAAATAAAGCCATTGTATAGCCTCTTTTGTATTTTGAGCCGGCTTTGATATATCGAAGCCATATGAAGCCGCCATTTGCTTTAGCTCTTTGAGAGCCTTTATCTGTTCCGCAATTTCTTCAAGATCTCTTACGGTATCGCCGTACATCGGATCGTAATCATGTGATTTTTTAGCGGCAATTTTATCCTCTATAAGTCTGTCAACTCCGTAAAGAGCCACACGGCGGTAATCTCCGATTATTCTTCCGCGTCCGTAAGCGTCGGGAAGTCCCGTTATAATTCCGGCGTGTCTTGCCTTTTTCATATCGTCTGTATAAACGTCGAAAACGCCGTCGTTATGAGTTTTCCGGTATTTAAATACATTTTCAACAGAATCCGGAAGCTTTCTTCCGTAGGTTTCTACGGAGCTGCGGACCATTCTGATTCCGCCGAACGGCATAATAGCTCTTTTTAACGGAGCGTCGGTCTGCAGACCTACTATCGTTTCAAGCTCCTTGTCAATATAACCCGGCTTATGCGAGGTTATTGTAGAAATTGTTTCTACATCTATATCAAGAACGCCGCCTGCTTCACGCTCTTTTTTCATTAAATCGGAAACTTCATTCCACAGCTTAACGGTTTTATCGCTCGGAGGCGCAAGAAATCCTGAGTCGCCCTCATACGGTGTATAATTTCTGACGATAAAATCGCGCACATTGATTTTTTCGTTCCATTCGCCGTTCTTGAAAATCATATTTTTTCTCCTTTTTTTTTTGAAATCACTAAATATAGTGTCGTTAGCAACAACTAACATACTATATCTTGTGTCTGCGTATCAAATATAACATATTTCCGCACATATGTCAACAGTTAAATACATGTTAAATTAATCAAACTTTTTTGACTGTTTCATAAAAAAATGGTATAATAAAAACGTATAATAAAACAATTTTATCAATATCCGGCTTCGGCTATGGTTTCTTCGTTTTCTATCCAGCTGCTGACATAGATTATTTTATATTCGTCTTTGGTTTTTCTTACGATGACGCGGGAAATGCCGGCATTGATAATATATCGTTTGCACATCATACAAGGTTCTATGTTGCCGTCGATCATTCCTGTTTTTGCGTCATGGCAGGCGAGATAAATATCTGAGCCTATCAGGTCTGCTCTCGAAGCGGCTATTATAGCGTTTGCCTCGGCATGGACAGCCCTGCATAGCTCGTATCTTTGTCCTTTTGGAATGTTTAATCTGTCGCGGCTGCATATATCGGTATCCGAGCAGTTCTGGCGTCCTCTCGGCGCGCCGTTATAGCCGGTTGATATGATCTGGTCGTTTTTAACTATTATTGCCCCGAAATTGCGTCTTAAACATGTGCTTCTCTCTAAAACTGTTTCAGCAATATCAAGATAGTAGTTAATTTTGTCACGTCTTTTCATAATGACCTCCGATTTTTTAGAGTTTATACTTTAATTATATAAAATTTCGGCGCATTATGCAATAGTACGAAAATAAAGTAATAAGGAAATGCAATTATGAAAAATCTTACTAATATTGGCGTTATTAAAGAGCTTTTGGAAAAATATGGTTTTTACTTTTCTAAGGGATTGGGACAGAATTTCCTGATAAATCCGACGGTTTGTCCTAAAATTGCCGAATTCGGTTTTGCCGGAAATGGTTACGGAATACTTGAAATAGGCGCGGGCTTCGGTGTTTTGACTGCAGAGCTTGCAAAACGGGCTGATAAAGTAACTGTAGTGGAAATAGATAAGAGACTTATGCCTGTTTTAAATGAAACGCTTTCAGAATTTGACAATATAAACGTTATAAACGGCGATATAATGAAAATAAATCTCGAAAAACTGATTAGAGATGAATTTGCCGGAATGAAAACTGCCGTCTGTGCAAACCTTCCTTACTATATTACATCTCCGGTCATTATGCTTTTACTTGAAAGCGGCATACCCGTTGAAGCGATAACTGTGATGGTTCAGAAGGAAGCGGCTCAGCGATTATGTGCAAAGGTCGGAACAAGGCAGGCCGGAGCCGTTACCGCAGCGGTTCAGTTTTACGGAAAAGCCGAGCTGCTTTTTGAGGTGTCAAGAGGAAGCTTTATGCCTTCGCCTAATGTGGATTCCGCAGTTATAAGAATAAAGCCTGATAAATATTACAGAAGCATGGTTGACGACAAGGATCTGTTTTTTAAAGTAGTCAGAGGAGCTTTCTCTCAAAGAAGGAAAACAATGGTAAATTCCCTTTCGTCTGTGCTTGGAGTTCCAAAAAGTTTATTATCTGAATGTCTGGAATTTTGCGGTATAGAAAAGAACATCAGGGCTGAGCAGCTATCTATGGAAGAACTGATTTTATTTGCAAACCGACTTAAAAATGTTATTTAATCAGAACTTAGCAGAAATATACTGTTTTGCCTTAAATACATTATTTCCCGTCTAAAAGCTATGTGTTAAAATGACATTTATTTGCTGTAAAACTGGATATAATTATATAGAATACTGTTAAATATCACAGTAAATAATTATAGCAGGTGGTTAAAAAGATGTTTAAAGAAATGGTTTTGGAAAAAAGCGGGAATAGGTTAAATATTCCTCTGATGATTATGACGCTCGGAGCGTCTATGCTTCTTGCATATTCTACGCTGGGAGGCGGTCCGTCGCCGCTGAACTGCGCTCTTGCAGCGGCGGTTCCGCCGATATATTCTGCGGCGGTGCTGGCCGGCAGTTTGATTACATATTTGGCATCCGGAGGTATCGGCGGCGCTGCGATGGTTCTTTGCGCGCTGCTTCTTATTACGGTGGGGAAATGGATCATAAGAGATGAGGATTCACCCGTATTCTGCGGAGGTATTGCCGCTATCAGTTTGGCCTTTTCCGGATTGATATTCGGACTGCTGATAGAAAGAAGTATATCGTCTGTTATTATACATATTTTACTTGCTATTCTCATGGGCATTTCGGTATATTTCATATATAATTCAAGTATACTTATTTGTATGGACCAGCCCTTTAAGCTTGACCGTAAAACTGAAACGTCGGCGGCGGTTGTTTTTATGCTTGCGGTTTCGGCTTTGTGCTCTGTTGAAATATCTGTAATTAATATCGGCAGAATAGCAGGAATAGCAGTCATTCTCTGCGCCGCTAAACGCTTCAGGCATTCCGGAGGCGTAATCTGCGGAGTCCTGACTACTGCCGGAATATTTTTAAGTTCTTCAAAGCTTGGACTTCCGGCCGCATTTCTCGGTATAGCGGGCTTTGCGGCAGGCTTCGCGGCTGACTACAGCAAGGTAAGCGTTGGAGCCGCTTTTCTTACGGTAAATTTCTGCGGCCAGCTGCTGACGGGCATGAACGACGCTTCGTTTTTTCTTCAGGCAGACGCAGTAATAGGCTGTATCGTCTTTATGCTCATACCGGAAAAGTATATTATGTACGGGCAGGTTATAAGGGACGTCAGCGAGGACGGCGGCGAACAGCTTGTTAAAGCCAGAATGGATTTTGTAGCGGGGGCTTTGGTAGACGTGCGTCAGAATGTTGAGGACATTATAAAATGTCTTGAAAAGAATACGATTCCATTTAATACGGTAAACGAGGTCAGTGCAAGGGTATGCGGAAAATGCCGTAACAAGCTTATATGCTGGGAAAATAACTATGAAAAGACAAACGCTTGCTTTTTGAGGCTTGAAAAGCAGAGTCTGCCAAGCGTTGATAATTTTCCGGGAGGACTCGATCATTGCAGCCGGAAGCGCGATATTGTGGAAAATTTTCTGAGATGCCGGAAAGAGGACGCAATCAATAAAATGCTTTCGGCAAGGCTTAACGAAAGCAGAAGCTTTTTATTTTCCCAGATGGAAACGACCGAAGGAATTCTGTCCTCGCTGTCTGATAAAATGAATTTCAGCTACAGCAAAAATATGACTCAGGCGTTATGCAGCATTCTTGAAGAGTCGGATATTGAATATACAACTGCAATAGCGTATTTTAACAATAATGATCGTCTTATAGCAGAAATATATGTAAAGGAAAAGCCTCAGGAAACTGAAACTGAGCTTGCGGAAATCCTTTCAGAAGAATTTCATGTTCCTATGGAAGCGTCGGAGCCTGTTAGCTGCGGCGGAGAAACAAGATATCGTTTCAACAGGCAGACAAAATACACCGTTGAATTTGCAGCGTCACAGAGCAGTGCGCAGGACGGTCAGCCGTCAGGAGATAGCTGGGGATTCTTTCAAGACGGATTAGGCTATGCATACATTTTTATTTCTGACGGTATGGGAAGCGGCAAGCAGGCTGCTCTTGACTCGGCAATAGTGTCCAAGCTGTTTAAAAGGCTTATCAAATCCGGTATAGATTGCAGCAGCGCCGTTAAAATGATAAATTCAATAATGCTAACAAAATCCGAAGAGGAAAGCTTTGCTACTTTGGATATAGCAAGAATCGACCTTGAAACCTGCGAGCTTACATTATATAAATCCGGGGCGTCTTCAACACTTATCAAGTATGACGATTCGGTAATGATGTTCAATTCGCCGTCAAATCCGATAGGCATAATTCCGGATACGCAGATTTTTTCAAGAACATGCAATTTCAGCAAGGAAAATATTTTGGTAATGCTTTCAGATGGTGTGGACGAATCGCTTTATCTTTATATTAAAGAACAGCTAATGACAGTAGGGCAGCTTGAAACAATAGCGGATAACGTTTGCGAGAGCGCGGGAAAAAAGAGTAAAGCCATGCTCAGAGATGATATAACGGTAGCCGCACTTAAAATAATTGAAAGGCAGTCTGATAAAAGAAAAACGGCTGTATTTTCATAATGAAATTTATTGTGAAAAATTTAAACATATAGTTTGTGGCAATTGCACTAAAATATACAAGTGAAACTATATAGAATTTATGAAATTTATTTATTTTGCATAAAAAGCTTGAATACTGATACGAAAAATGTTAAAATATATGTAATAAGGAGGAATTGACATGAACACAGCTAAATCCGGTAATATTCCGGAAACCTACGAATTTCCATTATATCTGTTCTACCAGGGGAAAAACAGCGAAGCTTACAAATTTTTCGGCGTACATTCGGCAGAAAATAATAACAGCAAATGTCATTGCTTTCGTGTCTGGGCTCCGAATGCAAAAAATGTGTCAGTAGTCGGTGATTTTAATAAATGGGACCGGAATGCAAATTATATGGAAAAGATTGCCGACGGAGTATGGGAAACGTTTATATCCGGTCTTTCTCAGTTTGACTCATACAAATACTGCATTGAAACTCCTAAAGGAAAATTCCTTTTGAAATCTGATCCCTATGCGCATCATTTTGAAACAAGACCTGGAACGGCTTCAAAAATTTATGAATGCTCATACAAATGGACTGATGAGAAATGGATTTCTGAAAAATCAAAAAGAATAATATATAAGAGTCCCGTTAATATATACGAGGTTCATCTCGGTTCGTGGATGCACGACGACAACGATAATCCGTTAAGCTACGTCAGCTTTGCTGAGAAAATTATACCATATATGAAGAAAATGTCATATACGCATATAGAGCTTATGCCGCTGACAGAATTTCCTTTTGACGGATCATGGGGATATCAGGTAACCGGTTATTTTGCGCCGACTTCAAGATTCGGTACTCCTGACGATTTCAAACGCATGGTAGATATGTTCCATAACGCCGGATTAGGTATTATTATAGATTGGGTTCCGGCTCATTTTCCTAAGGACGCGTGTGGGTTATACGAATTTGACGGCACTTGCTGCTATGAATATACAGACGAAAGAAAAAGCGAGCATAAATCCTGGGGTACCAGAGTGTTTGATTATGGAAAAGGCGAGGTTTGTTCTTTTCTGATATCGAGCGCTAATTACTGGATTTCCGAGTTCCATATAGACGGGATTCGCGTAGACGCGGTAGCTTCCATGCTTTATCTTGATTATGATAGGCGTGATGGGGAATGGTGTCCGAATATTTACGGAGGAAAGGAAAATCTTGAGGCTATTGAATTTCTAAAGCGCCTGAATGAAGCGGTTTTCCTTAAAAATCCGGACGTGTTAATGATTGCGGAAGAATCGACTGCTTGGCCGATGGTTACGAAACCGACGGATATAGGCGGTCTCGGATTTAACTTCAAATGGAATATGGGCTGGATGAACGATATGCTGCAATATATGTCCCTTGATCCTATTTACAGAGCATTCAATCATGATAAGCTTACTTTTTCATTTTTTTACTGCTTTTCTGAAAATTATGTTCTTCCTATTTCACATGACGAAGTGGTTCACGGAAAATGCTCTATGCTTGAAAAAATGCCAGGGAGCTATGAGCAGAAATGCAGCTCATACCGTGCTTTTCTGGCTTATATGATGGCACATCCGGGTAAAAAGCTTCTTTTTATGGGTCAGGAGTTTGCTCAGACTGCCGAATGGAATTATCAGTCTCAGTTGGATTGGAACGCTCTTAAAGAGGATAAGCATAAAAAAATACATTTTTATTCGGAAAAGCTGAATAAGTTTTATTATGAAAACGCTCCTTTATGGCAAAATGATGATTCCTGGCAGGGCTTTAGCTGGATATCTAACGATGATTACCGGCAGAGCGTTATTGCATTCAGAAGATTTGACGATAACGGCGGAGAGCTTATTGTCGTATGCAACTTTGTACCGGTTGAGAGAAATGACTATAAAATCGGCGTGCCTTTTGAAGGAGAGTATAAGCTTGTTTTTAATTCGGACGCAGTTGAATTCGGGGGAGAGGGCATTACGTCAGAATTAATGAAATCAAAATCCTATCCTATGCATGGTTTTGACGACAGTATTTCTCTTGATTTGGCTCCGCTTTCGGTTATTTATCTGAAGCCTTATCCTTATCAGAAGCCGAAGAGTATGCTTATTCCTGATAAAGAAGATAAAAAGCGCAAGAAGACTACAGGAAAAAAGAAAAAGATCACTGATAAGATTATTAACGATAATACGATGCTTTAACATTTTTTTAATAAATATTATAAATTTTGCCGTTTCAAGGGTGCGGCAAAGTCAGGAGGAAAAATTATGTATATAAAAAAGGAATGTGTCGCCATGCTTCTTGCCGGCGGTCAGGGAAGCAGGCTTTATGCTCTCACACAGGATATGGCAAAGCCGGCTGTTCCATACGGCGGAAAATACAGGATTATAGATTTTCCGCTTTCTAACTGCACAAATTCCGGAATTGATACGGTAGGAGTATTAACGCAGTATCAGCCGCTGGTGCTGAACGATTATATAGGAAACGGGCAGCCGTGGGATCTCGATAGGCTTCATGGGGGAGTTCATGTTCTTCCTCCGTATCAGACCTCGTTGGGAGCTTCGTGGTACGAGGGTACGGCGAACGCTATTTACCAGAATATGAGCTTTATTGAAAGATACGATCCCGAGTATGTAATTGTTCTCGGAGGCGACCATATATATAAAATGGATTATTCTAAGATGGTGGATTTTCACAAAAAGAATAACGCCGATCTGACGATCGCCGTTCAGGAAGTATCCTTAGAGGAAGCGACCAGGCTTGGAATTATGACATGTGACAGCGATATGAGAGTTGTTGATTTTACCGAAAAACCAAAGGAGCCGAAATCGACTCTTGCTTCAATGGGTATTTATGTGTTTACATGGAAAAAGCTGAAGGAATATCTTATAGAAAATGAGAATGCCAATAACGGTTCAAAGGATTTCGGCAAGGATATAATTCCTTCAATGCTTGATAAAAAGGAAAATCTTTTTGCCTATACTTTTGACGGCTATTGGAAGGACGTTGGCACTCTTGACAGTCTGTGGGAAGCAAATATGGATCTTCTCAGTCCGAGCGTTCCTCTGGATCTTTATGATAACGAATGGAAGATATATACAAGAAACAATAATATGCCTCCACAGTATATAGGAAGTACGGCCGAGGTGGAAAATTCAATGATCGCAGAGGGCAGCACTATTAACGGAAAGGTGGATTTTTCAATTATATTTGCAGGCGCTAAGATTGAAGAGGGGGCAACTGTGAATTACAGTATAGTTATGCCGGGAACGGTTATCAAGTCGGGAGCTGTTGTTGAATATTCTATCGTCGGAGAAGACTGTGTTGTTCATGAAAACGCAAAAATCGGTTTAAGTCCTGAAACCGTTGAGAACAGAGACGAATGGGGCATAGCTGTAATCGGACATAATGTAGATATTTCTGAGGGAGCAGAGGTTCTTCCTAAGGATATTATATCCAAGAACGTCTAAGGAGGAAAAGAATAGAAATGGGTGCTAAGAAAAATGTTTTAGGTTTGATTTTTGCAAGTATGCATGATTCTGACGTTATAGATCTTACAAAAAAAAGAACTATGGGTTCAATTCCTTTTGGCGGACGTTACAGGCTTATTGATTTCCCGCTTTCCAATATGGTTAATTCGGGAATCAAGGAAGTCGGGGTTATTACAAAATCAAATTACGGTTCGCTTCTTGATCATCTGGGTTCCGGAAGAGAATGGGATTTGTCAAGTAAAAACGGCGGTCTACATCTGCTTCCGCCGTTCAGTCATGTTGACAGCGGTATGTATCGAGGCCGCCTTGAGGCTCTCAACGGTGTATGGGAATTTGTAGAGCATTCAAATGCGGAATATGTAATTATGTCTGACTGTGACGTTGTTACTACTATAGACTATAAAGCGGCGGTGGCGTTTCATGAGCTCAACGGTGCGGACATAACTGTTATTTACGGCAAATATCCCTATGACAGCAGCAATGAGCAGACGGCAACTATACTCGGTTTTGATGAAACAGGAAGAATTAACGATGTTATGATAAATCCTCAGATTGCAGGAGAATGTTCAATATCTCTTAATATGTTCGTTATAGCTAAGGAGGTTTTAAGAAATATTGTAGTTAATTCAGCAAGCAGAAGCGAATATAACTTTACAAAGGATGTCCTTCAGGCCAAAAAGAACGAATATAAAATAATGGGATATGAGCATAAGGAATATTTTTCTAAAATTGATTCTGTGAGAGCTTATTATGACGCAAATATGGCGCTTCTTGATACTAAAAACAGAGATAATCTGTTTATAAAATCTTCGCCTATTTATACGAAAATACGTGATAACGGTCCGGTAAAGTTCGGACTTGAATCGGATATTAAAAATTCGCTTATAGCTGATGGATGCGTTATCGACGGAACTGTTGAAAACTGTGTTCTATGCAGGGGCGCTAAAATAGGCAAGGGCGCTATTGTTAAGAACTGCGTTATAATGCAGGATACTGTAATTGGCAAAAAATGTAGTATAAGCTCTGTTATTACTGATAAAAACGTGGAAATAGGAGATGAAAAGATAATGACGGGTTCGGCGTCTTATCCTCTTTACATAGGTAAAAATGCGGTAATATGACGTTTTGAAAGGATGAAAAATATTGAATATTTTATTTGCGGCAAGCGAAGCTAATCCGTTCATTGCTTCCGGCGGTCTTGCGGACGTTGCAGGTTCTCTTCCGGCGGCTATAAATAAAAAAGGGCATGACTGCCGTGTAGTTATTCCTTTATATAAATGCGTTAAGCCTCAATTTCGGGTTAATATGACTTTTTTAACACATATTACGGTTGATGTTTCTTGGCGTAAGCAGTATTGCGGAATTTTTACTTCCATTTGCAACGGCGTTACGTATTATTTTATCGACAATGAATATTATTTCGGACGCGACGGCATATACGGATTTTTTGACGATTGCGAACGTTTTGTATTCTATTCAAGAGCCGTGCTTGAAATGCTTCGCTGTATTGATTTTAAGCCTGATATTATTCATACTAATGACTGGCAGGCAGCAATGATACCGGTGTTTTATGAAATATTTTATAAATATCAGCAGGGCTATGAAAATATAAAAACTATATTTACTATTCATAATATTCAATACCAAGGAAATTACGGCAAGGAAGTTTTAAATGAAGTAATGGGCATTCCTATGTACCATACCAGTCTGCTGGAATATGACGGAAATATAAATATGATGAAGGGCGCGATAGAAACCTCGGATAAGGTGACTACAGTAAGTCCAAGCTATGCGTGGGAGATTCTTGATCCGTGGTATTCTCACGGAATGGATAGAGCCCTTGTTCCTAAGCAATATAAGCTTTGCGGTATCTTAAACGGAATTGATATAGACGGATACGATCCTGAAACTGATCCGGTTATAGCAAAAAATTATTCTTCAAAAAGTATCACAGGTAAAAAAATATGCAAGGCGGCTCTACTGGAGGAGCTGGGGCTTCAGGAGGGAACGGAGCCTGTTATCGGCATTGTAACGCGGTTTGTTTCACATAAGGGTATCGATCTTATTCGCTATGTATTTGAGGATATGATAAAAGCAGGCTTTAAATTTGCAATATTGGGAAGCGGTGAAAAAGTTTACGAGGATTTCTTTAAGGAAATGGAATGGCGTTACAGGGATAAGGTAAGCGTTTCACTTGGATTTATTCCGGAGCTTTCACGTAAGATTTATGCAGGCGCCGATATGTTTCTTATGCCTTCTCAGAGTGAACCCTGCGGTCTGGCGCAGATGATTGCCATGAGATACGGAACAGTTCCGATTGTTCGTGAAACCGGCGGTCTGAGAGATACTGTTAGAGATTGCGGCGGTGAAAAGGGCAACGGTTTTTCATTCAAAACCTATAATGCCCATGATATGCTTAATGCTTGTCTCAGAGCAAAGGAGCTTTACGAAGATAAAAGAAGCTGGAATGCCGTTATAAAACGCGATATGAATGAGGATTTCAGTTGGAATAATTCGGCCGATTTATATATTAATATGTATTGGGAAATGCTTAAGGGTAATTAAAAAAATACCGCTTATTTTAAATAAGCGGTATTTTTCATTAATTTACAGGAACAACAGGAAGCTCTATTTCATTTTTATTAGTTTTTTCAGATGTTAAAAGGGAACTTTCATCTGTTTGATTTTCTTTAGTTTTAATATTCTGACTAAATTTTTCCGGTAAGGTAATTTTACCTTCCGGAATTTTTATATCGTATTTTTCATATTCTTTACTCTCGGATGTAGTTATTTCGACATTTTCATAATAATCTGAAGGGGAGCTTTCAGGTGCTTGTATTTCTGAAGCGTCTGATTCAACGATGTTTTTATCAGTTAATATTATTTCCGGTTCTGTATTAATTATAATATCCTGACTGTTATCAATAACTTCATTTTTATTTATAGATTGCTTTTCATTCTTGTTTTTACCGATTACTGCGCAAATAAGTATTATAATACTTACCGTTAAAATGAATAATGCGGTTATTGTTTTTCTTTTCATGTTAATCTCCAATAATTTTAAATTATGAACATATTTATTTCCATGAAAAATTTCAGCATATTATATTATTAAACAGCATACCGGAAAGCGGTTCAATTTTCAGCGTTATGGTGTTCTTTTTATTTTTAATTTCCGTATTAATAGTTATATTGCTTTTTGAAACATCGCCGCCGTATTCATCCCACCGACTGTGTATAAATAGTTCGAGTGAGGATTTCTCAGGTAATTCAAAGCTGATTTCCTGTTCAATTCCGGAAAAATTAAATGCGCAGATAATTTTATCGTTTTCAAAAGCTCTTTCATAGATATAAACACATTTTTCAGCAGCGTCAGCCACAAGCCAATTAAATGTTTTCATATTATATTCGCCGCAATGCAGGGCTTTTCTGGAGCAATATATGCCGCTGATTTGCTTAATGTATTTATGAAAAGCGTCATGAATAGGATAATGAAGGATTTCCCAATCCTGTTCTCGGTTTTCGTCCCATTCTCTGAACTGACCGAATTCATTTCCCATAAAATTAAGCTTTTTTCCGGGATGAGTATACATATACATATAAAGCGCTCTGCACTGCATGAATTTTTCCTCATAATCTCCGTACATTTTCTGTATTATAGTAGCTTTTCCATGAACGTTTTCATCGTGAGAAAAAGGCAGAAGAAACAGCTCGTTATAAAAATATGCCATAGAAAACGTTAGCTTATGATAATGATTGCATCTTTCCCATGGGGGAGTACGGAAATAATCAAGAGTATCGTTCATCCAGCCAAGATCCCACTTGTAATCAAAGCCGAGTCCGTCATATTCAACGGGAGCAGTGATCTTAGGATACGAGGTCGAATCCTCTGCAATAAGCATAGCGGTAGGGTGGCGTTCCTGCAATCCTTTGTTCATATTTTTAATAAATTCCACCGTATATCCGTTTACACCTCTGGCCGGATCTCCGCCCCAGTAGATGGCTCTGCTTATAGCGTCCATTCTAAGCCCGTCAAAATGAAATTTATCAAGCCAGAAGTTTGCGGAGGACTGTATAAAGCTGCGAGTTTCTCCTTTTGCATGGTTAAAATTACAAGTGCCCCATTCGCTGATACCTACATCAGACGGAGGGTATTCATACAAGTATGTTCCGTCATAACGTGCAAGAGCGTATCCGTCCACAGCGAAATGAACCGGAACGAAATCAAGGATAACTCCTATATCGGCGTTATGGCATTTATCTATTAATTCCATAAGCTGCGACGCCTTGCCGTATCTGGACGTAGGACTGAAAAAACCTGTATTTTGATAGCCCCAAGAGCAGTCGGCGGGGTGTTCGGATATTGGCATGAATTCAATATGTGTATAATGATTTTCCTTTACATAGGGGATAAGAATATCTGCAAGCTCGCTGTAGTTATACCATTGGTTATTATGAGTTTTCCATGAACCAAGATGCAACTCGTATATGTTCATTGGGCTGTTGAAATTCTTTGTTCTATTCTTTAGCCACCGTTCGTCAGTAAATCTATATTCGTCAGAATCCGTTATATATGAGGCAAACGCGGGACGAAGCTCCATTCCGAAGCCGTAAGGATCACAGTGTTCATATCTATGACCGTCTTTAGAATAGATAACGTATTTATACATATCACCGAAGGAGGCCTTATTTGTTTTAAATAAAAATATACCTCCCTCGTCTTTTTTCATTTCTTCTTCCTTCCAGTCGTTGAAGCTCCCGAATATCATTACTTCTTTGGCGGTCGGGGCATATGTTCTGAAAATAAATTCATCGTTTTCTTTATGTGCCCCAAAGAAATTATAGCAATCAAAGAGGTTTCCTTTATAAAAATCCTTCAGATTCAAGCTTATTCATCTCCTAAAATGACTTTTATTCATTTTACTATATTTTATTCCTTTTGTCAAATAAAAATGAGGGCTGTTACACGCCCTCATTGAATTAATTTTAAGCCAGATATATTTCTGAAGAATCTGCGCTTCTTAAAGCTATTACCGCGCCTCTTATAAGGTAAGCGACAGGATCTCCTGACGGACTTTTTCTAAGGCATTTAACCATTGTTCCTTCAACAAGTCCGATATCCTGAAGTCTGCGGCGCATATCTCCTTTGGTATCTAACCGTATAACACGGCCCCAGCGCCCCTCTTCAAGACTATTCATAGTGTAATTTATATTTTCCATAAAAATAATCTCCGATAAATAAGTATAAATGAGCTTTAAGCCCCATTATTATTTTATGCGGAATATTTATTATGGTTACAAATACGGACCGTCCTAAGACAGTCCGCCGATAATTATTTTCTTCGTGATCCGTTTTTCCGCTCTGTATTTCGCTTCAGCGCACAAATCTTTTCCTCGCTGTTTTGCTTAAAACGAGTCAGCATTTCTTCAAATCCCAGTTCGGTAACAGGAGGCTTTTTCTTAGGCTCCCAAACGTTTGGCTTTCTTTCAGGCCGTTTAGTCGGTTTAAGCTGTTCTTCGTCGTTTTCATTGGCCTTTTTTATAGAAAGACCGATTTTACCATCGTCGCTTATTGAAAGCACCTTTACTTTAACTATCTGGTTTTCTGACAGATAGTCCTTAACGTCCTTTACAAACGAATTGGCAATTTCAGAAATATGAACCATTCCTGTACCGGCGCCCTCAATTTCTACAAAAGCTCCGTATTGAGCAATTCCCTTAACTTTACCATCGTATATCTTTCCGATTTCAAGCTGCATAGTATACAAGATCCCCCTATAATGATTATATTTAAGCTTTTCAAGCTGTTTTAGTTCCTTGACGTATCATAATATCTGCGTTCATCAGGATATGCATAATTCATTTTTTCGATAGCCAGCTTTTCCATATAAGCGTCCATATCATCATCTTCAAGGATTCTTTGCAGTTCAACGTTTTCGGCTTCAATTTCTTCAGCTTTCTTGTTGATTGAATTAAGCTCCTTCTGCATTTCCGCGCGGTTTGACTGTGTTATAATAATTGACGCAAAGCAACCAATTACTGCGGCAATAGTTATAAACTTTGATATAAAGCTGAATAAGCTTTTGCGTTTGGGTTTACCCGGTTTTCTTTTCAACTTTTTTCACGTTCTTTCTTTTGCTCTTTTTATGTACTTTATTATTATACACTAAATCATGCCTTACTTTCAAGGGGGTTTCGGTATTTTTTTTCTTCAATTTGATATTTTTGAAACTTCCCACAAAAAAAGCCGTATATTTTTCACATAAAAGTACAATCTTTCTGCTTACAGGACGTAAAATAATATATAATCCCTTTTTAATAACCATTACTGTCTTTTTTATAGCTGATGAAACCGCGTTTCCTAAGGTAAAATGATAAAGAATAAATCCTAAGAAATTTCCGGCGCAGAAATAAAATCTGAATTCGCTTCTTGCCGCGGTAATTGTAAAGCACATAAGAAAAATACCGTAAAATATAAAGAACAGTATATCCTCTGCCGCCACTAATATTTTTCCATGAGGAAAAAACATTCTTATAACCCGGAAAATATCGAATAATATACCGATAGGTATGCCGAAGGCGCAGGAAAGAACAAAAAGCCTTAGCTGCTGCGAAGCGGTAAAAAAGCTTTCAAGTCCATCCATTATAATCCTCCTACGATTGTTTTATCTGAAAAGCTTGCCTAAAAACGTCGCGGAGCTTTTCTTATCTTTATCGCCGTAATTTAACGCCCATATATCTCCTTCTATGGTCATATCTCCAGTTTCAACGCTCATTGAATTGATATGAAGCTCGCGGCCTTTTATTACTAATTCGCCAAGCTGCGTGTAAAGAGATATACAGCGTTCGTCGAAGCTGTCTACGTCGGTAACTCCGGATATAGTCAGATTTTTTCTTCCCTCCAGAATCACATTGTGGACGTTGTTTTTTTCATCATTGATCATTTTTACAATCTCCTTTGTTTTTGATTACAATTATTTATATGCCTGATAATCCGGCGTTATTACTTTAAAAATTATAAAGACGAATTGTGTCATTGACAAAATATCCCATATGGGTTATAATTAAACTATGAGTAAGTTGAAGGATGTGTAAGAATGGATAAGTCCATAATTCAGTTCGGTTATTGCCCTGTTCAGGATACTACGTATTTTGTTAATATAGGATATAAGTTAAAGGAAATCAATTATTATGTAAAGGTAAAAAGCGAGTGCAGTTATGTCAGCTATTATCATAATGCATGTCCGTATAAAAATGATTGTCCCATAGAAAAGTCGGCGCCGATGTACATAAAATATTAATTATAAAAATAGCAGCGGTTGAACAGAAGTTCAGCCGCTGCTTTGAGCTTTGAATTTAAATAATTATCAGAAATCAATATCAAGGTCATAATAACATGCCTTAAGAAGCTTTTCCATTTCTTCCTGACTTGGCTGACGCGGATTAGATCCTGTGCATGCGTCGCCAATAGCATTTTTTGCTGTTTCAGGTAATTTTTCTATAAATTCATTTTCGTCTATTACGCTTGTTTCTGATTTTACGCCGCCCGCGCCATAATATTTAATTGCCTGCGGAATTTCTAATTGATCGTTCATTGACCGCAGTTCTGAAATCAGAGCGTTAACCAATTCTTCGTTTGTATTTCCGGTTAATCCAATAAATTTAGCTATTTCAGCATAACGCTCCGCTGCTTCCGCATTTTTAGAATTATATTTGATTACCTTCGGAAGATACATTGCGTTTGCACAGCCGTGAATTATATGGTCTCCGGAAAATGCGGCTCCGGTTTTATGCGCCATGGAATGAACGATACCTAAAAGCGCGTTTGAAAATGCCATTCCGGCAAGACATTGAGCGTCATGCATATTATCCCGGGCCGTCATGTCGCCGTCAAAGGATTTTTTCAGATCGCTGTGGATCATCTTTATAGCATGCAGCGCAAGCGGATCGGTATAATTACAGTGAAGCGTAGAAACATATGCTTCGATAGCATGAGTCATAGCGTCCATACCTGTATGAGCCGTCAGTTTTTTCGGCATAGTCTCGGCAAGAACAGGATCAACGATAGCTACGTCAGGGGTAATATTAAAATCTGCAAGGGGGTATTTTATACCCTTTGAATAGTCTGTTATTACGGAAAATGCCGTAACTTCAGTTGCGGTGCCGGATGTTGACGGAATAGCGCAGAATTTTGCCTTTGTGCGAAGAGTAGGAAAGTTAAATGGAGTGATAAGATTTTCAAAGGTGGTTTCCGGATATTCATAGAACGCCCACATTGCCTTTGCGGCGTCTATGGGAGAACCGCCGCCCATTGCTACGATCCAGTCCGGCTGGAATTCTGTCATCGCAGCCGCGCCCTTCATAACAGTTTCAACTGAAGGATCCGGTTCAACGTTTTCAAATAATCTGACTTCCATTCCGGCTTCTTTAAGGTAATCTACTGCCTTATCAAGAAAGCCGTTTCTTTTCATTGAACCGCCGCCGACCACTACGATAGCTTTTTTACCAGTTAAGGTTTTGAGATTTTCAAGAGAACCTTTGCCGTGGTAGAGGTCACGGGGTAAAGTAAATCTTGCCATTGTATTAATCCTCCGTAAATATAAATTTTTTGTTCATAGGGAGCTTATACTCCTTTACACTTGTAATTATATAACAATTTGCGAACTTTGTAAAGTGAAAATTTAGTGAAAATACAAAAATATTTATTTTAATTTATTGTGTTTATGATTAAAATTTTTTTATACATATAATTTTTGAGGATTTAATATCTTTTAATCGAATACTTCCTGAAATATTTTTGCTTTATTTGAATAAAAATTAATAGATTGACTTTGATTATTGCGAATGGTATAATAAAAGTAAATATAGGCTAACCAATCGGAGGATAAAATGGAAGAAATCACTCTTGATAATATAAAAATCGGACACAGCGGGCAGGTTACAAGGATTGGAATACAGGGGCCTCTTAAGCGCAGGCTTATTGATATGGGGATAACTCCCGGCGTTATAATAAAGGTCAAAAAGACGGCTCCTATGGGAGATCCTATTGAAATCAGACTGCGCGGATACGAGCTTTCGATAAGGCGTTCAGAGGCTAAGAATATAAATGTCAGACCTCTGAATAAGGAGGAGCTATAAATGTCCCGGAAATTAGCGCTTATAGGAAATCCTAACTGCGGTAAAACCACGCTTTTTAATCTCTTGACCGGAAGTAATCAATATGTTGGCAACTGGGCGGGCGTTACCGTTGAAAAAAAGACGGGAATGATGAAGGACTCGGATTACGAGATAGTTGATCTTCCCGGTATTTATGCTCTTTCGCCTTATTCTATTGAGGAAAGGGTTACGCAGGAATTTCTTCTTGAAGAAAATCCGGACGCTATAATAAATATTATAGACGGAACAAATTTTGAAAGAAACATGTATCTTACAGTTCAGCTAATAGAGCTGAACAAGCCGATGGTTATAGCCGTTAATATGATGGATGATGTAAGAGCCGGCGGGGGAGATATAGACTGTGAATACCTTTCAGAGCTTATCGGCATACCTTTTATACCGATTTCTGCCAGAAAAGCTGAAAACACCGATAAGATAGCAGAGGAAATACGTCATGTTATTAATCATCAGCATAAGCCCTGTGAAATAGATTATAATCTTACAACCAGAAACGCGCTCAACAGCATTTTCGCAGTTATCGTAAGCAGAAGCAAGGCGGCAGACGAGCCGTATCCGTATTATGCGTCAAAGCTGCTTGAGGGAGACTCCTTTGTAAACCGTTATATAAGGCTTGACGATAAACAGAAGTATGAAATTGATAAAATAGCAAAGGAATACGAGGAACGTTCGCCATATAACGACAGGGAGGCGCTGGTAGCAGACGCAAGGTATCGTTACATAGAAGAGCTTGTAAGAAAGACTGTTATCAAGCCTAAATCGTCGGATAAGCCTACGGTTTCAGACAGAATAGACGCAGTTGTTACTAACAGGTTTCTTGCGTTTCCGGTATTTGCTCTTATAATGCTTGTAATGTTTATGCTTACCTTCGGATCCGTTGGAACATTTTTAAGCGACCTGATTGAAAATTTTTTCAATAATATTATTTCGCCGGGCATTTCCAGATTACTTGAATCGGTTTCAGCTCCGGAATGGACGTCAAGGCTTATTGCCGACGGTATAATAGGAGGAGTCGGCGGAGTGCTTGTATTTCTCCCGCAGATCACTATACTTTTTTTATGCTTGTCTGTTTTGGAGGACAGCGGCTACATGGCGAGGGCTGCGTTTTTAACCGACAGGTTTCTCCGTAAGCTGGGTTTGTCAGGCAAGTCGTTTATACCGATGCTTATGGGCTTCGGCTGTACTACTCCGGCTGTCATGGCGGCAAGGACCCAGGAAAATGTTAACGAGCGCCGTATGACGATTATGCTGACGCCTTTTATGTCGTGCGGAGCAAAGCTTCCTATTTACGCCTTGTTTGCAGGAGCGTTTTTCGGCGCTTATAAAGGGTTTGTGGTATTCAGTATGTATATTATAGGAATGCTGACAGCCGTTGTTATGGGGGCGCTGTTTAAGAAAACTTTATTTAAACAAAATAAAGCGCCGTTTATAATGGAGCTTCCGCCGTATAGGCGTCCTCTTGTGAAATCAGTTATTAAAAATACATGGGAAAAGACGAAAGGATTTATTATTAAGGCCGGTACTGTAATATTTGCTATGAGTATAGTTATATGGCTTCTGCAAAATTTTTCTCCGACACTAAAAATGGTTGATAACAGCTCAGACAGTATATTCGCCGCAATAGGGGGCGCGATAGCTCCAATTTTTTCACCGCTGGGGTTTGGAACATGGCAGGCCGCCGTGTCGCTTTTATCCGGTCTTGTCGCCAAGGAGGCGGTTGTTTCGACGTTAAGCGTGCTTTATTCGGCTGAAAGTACCGCGGCTCTTACAAACATTATATCAGGAATATTTACTCCTCTTTCGGCATATTCATTTATGGTATTCTGTTTGCTGTACGTACCGTGTATTTCAGCGTTCGCTACTATAAAACGTGAAATGAACAGTTGGAAATGGGCGTTAGGAATAGCGGCTATACAGATAAGCGTTGCTTATATAGCGTCTTTGCTTATTTTTCAAATAGGCAGTTTAATAATGTGAGGCGGGGCGGTTATGAATGTGATAAGTGTTTTGGTTATAATTTTATGTATTGGTCTTATTATACTTGGCGTTGCTATGCTTATCAAAAATATTTACAATCAGGTAAAGGGCAGAGGCTGCGGATGCTGTAAAAATTGTAGCGGATGTTCAAATGCTTTATGCGAGGATAAAAAAAAGAATAAATAAAGTTTTCAGGCTTGATTTTGAACAGAGGTTATTTTCATATGAAAATAACCTCTGTTTTTATTTATTATGGAGCGATTGCCGATTTGTGCAATCTTACAAAAATAATGCGTTCTCACTAATCGACATAAATTTTGGGAATAGAGTATTATAATAAATAAAAAAGCAAGGGGCATAATATGAAATGCATTTATGTTGATGTACTCATTGTGCTGAACATCTACGTTAATTTCTTTCTGTTAAGAGCGACGTCGAAACTGACGCACACTCCTCTGAAAACCTCAAGATGCCTTATTTCCGCAACGGTAGGCAGCTTGTTTTCACTTACCATATTTCTTCCGGATATATATTTTATTATCCCGCTTCTTATCAAGGCGATTGCAGCGGTAATAATAACGGCGCTGGCCTTTGGAATCAAGGATAAACGGCATACGCTGAAGCTTGTGGCTTATTTTTACATAGTGAATTTTATATTCGGCGGAGTTATTATGCTTTTGTATAATATTTTTGAGCCGAAATTTATGGCAATGGGGAATTCATATTTTTATATTGATTTTTCATTACTTAGTTTGGTTGTATTTACAGCGGCAGCGTATTTCGCAGTAACTGCCCTTAGATTTTTTATGGATAAGGGATGTGATATGAAGCATCGTTATAAGGTTGTAATCAGAAAAGGGGATAATGTATCGTTGATTGACGCAATAGCTGATTCCGGCAATTCCCTTGTGGATTCCTTCAGCGGAAAGCCTGTAATTATATGCAGAAGAAGCGATCTTTATAAAATTATAGATTTTTCATATGATATTAGCTTTGAAAATGCAAAAGAAGCCTATGAAAAAAATTCGGTTAGATTTATACCGTATTCTACGATAGGTAATTTTGGAATGATTCCTGTATTTACTCCTGATGAGATACTAATTTGCGACGAAGAAACAGGAAGAAAAAGAAGCGTGGACGCTATGGTGGGGATTAATGAAAAAGACGTTCCCGCTATATTTAATCCCAAATTATTATGCTGAAATGAAAGGAACTGTTATGATATGAATTGGTGCAGAAGATTTTTATACAGGATTTACAGACTTATTTTCAAAAAGAGAAAATCAATTCGGGATGAAGTTTTTTATATTAACGGTTCCGATACTCTTCCTCCTCCGCTTACCAAGGAAGAGGAAGCGGAGGCCTTCAGTTTGCTTGAAAAAAAAAGTCCTAAAGCCAGAGAAACGTTGATTGTACATAATCTAAGGCTTGTCGTTTATATAGCAAAGAAATTCGAATCCTCAGGAGTAGGCGTAGAGGATCTTATCTCGATAGGAACAATAGGTCTTATAAAGGCTGTCAATACGTTCCGACCGGATAAAAATATAAAGCTTGCCACATATGCTTCAAGATGTATTGAAAACGAAATATTAATGTTTCTGAGGAAGTCCTCACAGCACAGAAATGAGATTTCTATCGACGAACCGCTTAATATCGACTGGGACGGCAATGAACTGCTGCTGTCCGATATTCTCGGCACCGACGAGGATATAGTGAACAAGGGTATTGAAACGGAGGCTGAAAGAGACATGCTCAGAGACGCAGTTGAAACCCTCGGCGGCCGTGAAAAGCAGATAATGCAAATGAGATTCGGTCTGATTGACGGGAAAGAAAAAACGCAGAAGGAAGTTGCAGACCTTATAGGAATTTCCCAGTCCTATATATCCAGACTGGAGAAAAAAATAATCAAAAGACTTAAGCTTGAATTGGAAAAGCTTTAATAAATGCCAAAAATTTATATTCTAAAAATTTTTCCATTCGTCGGTTTCTCAGTAAAAAAATAAGTCGAAAAGCAAAAATAAACTTTATTTTAGCAGAAAAAGAAGCTATAAAAAATATTTAGGCAAATTTTCCTTTACATGTATTATAATGGCGGAGATGTCAATAATTACAATAGAAAAATATTGTGAGGTATTGACTATGGCTTATAATAAAGTTGTAATATCAGGTATCAATACATCTAAGCTGACAGTATTAAAAGAAAGCGAAAAAATCGCGCTTTTAAAGGAAATACAGAAGACAGGAAGCAAGGAAGCCAGAGATAAGCTTATAAACGGTAATCTAAGACTTGTTTTGAGCGTTATTCAGAAGTTTACCAACAGAGGCGAGGACGTCGACGATCTTTTTCAAATAGGGGTTGTCGGGTTAATCAAGGCAATTAATAATTTTGATTTGACAAAGGAAGTAAGATTTTCAACCTATTGCGTGCCAATGATTGCCGGAGAGCTACGCAGATTTCTGCGGGATTTCAACCATATCAAGGTAAGCCGTTCTATGCGGGATCTGGCTTATAAGGCGATGCAGGCAAAGGAAAGACTTACAGCGGAAAATCAGAAGGAACCGACTATTGAAGAAGTAGCGAAAGCTGTAGGCGCGGAAAAATGCGACGTAGTAATGGCGCTGGAGAGTATAAGCGATCCTATATCGCTTTACGAGCCTGTTTATTCGGATTCGGGAGATACGTTATACGTTCTGGATCAGATAGGCGATAAAAACGATGTTGACAGCTGGCTGGACGAGCTTTCGCTTCGTGAAGCTATCAAGGCTCTTCAGCCAAGAGAAAAAAATATTCTTTACCTTCGTTTTTTTCAGGGAAAAACCCAGGTAGAGGTGGCCGACGAAATAGGCATTTCTCAGGCTCAGGTTTCAAGACTTGAAAAAGGCGCCCTTGCAAAAGTGAAGGGGCAGATCTGAATTTTTAATTGATTATATTACAAAAAGAGCGTTTCTAAAGAAACGCTCTTTTTAAGTCATATTCGGTTCCACAACGGCATATAATCAATCAGTAACATAAAGAGGTGTTTATATGGAAGAGCTTGAAGCAGAGGAAAAAACGCAGGCAGAAAGCGGAGGAGACGAGCCGGTCGATCTGATTGAACTTGTAAGATCCAAGCATGATAACGTAAGCATAAAAACGGAACGCATAGGAGACGTATTGGTAATGCAGTTAACGTTATGCGTTATCCTGCTGCTTGTTTTTGCAGTTATAAATATTTTGGAATCGGATATTACTCGATGGTACGCTGAAAAGTTCAGAGAAATGTCGGGCGGTGAAACTGAAAAGATATTTGAAAGAGCGGTATTTACAGTTTTAAAATATTTTAATGATTAAATTTAGCGTTTTCGGATTTGAAATAGCCGTAACATTCGGATTTTTGTTTATAATAAGTCTTACGGCGCTTTTAAATTCTCCGGCCCTTGCATTTCTGGCGCTTGCTTCATGCGTTATACATGAGCTTGGACATTGCCTTGCAGCCGTTATTCTTAACGTTAAGATGAGCCGGATAACATTCTGGTCCGGCGGTATACAGATGCGGAGAGAATGCAGGCTTATTTCCGCAGGTGATGAAGCCGTTATACTGCTCTGCGGTCCTTTATTCAATTTTATATTTGCCGCGGGTTATGCCGTATGCGGCATGAACTCCGCCTTCGGAATAAATCTGATACTCGGATTATTTAATCTTTTGCCCTTCGGCAGTCTTGATGGAGGAAGTATAATCAGAGTCGTATTAGGCGGATATGGGAAATTGTGTGGAATTGTACTCAAGCTTGCCGCAGTTTTGACGGGAGTGTTACTTATAATCTATTTTTACAGCGCCGGCACATATAATATTACCGCTTATGTAACAGTTTTACTGCTTGTGACCAACGAAATATTCAGTAGTGAGTTTTAATTAAGACCTGACGCTGTTTTGCGGCGACAGGTAGTTTTTTTAAAAGGCTGAAAGCAATATTTGACAATTGAATTTAAATGTTATAAAATTAAATACGGTATTACGAAACGGAAAGGAAAATATAGGCATATGTCAGGTGACGGAAGAAAAAAGGAAATAAGCGGTATAAGAGTATTATGTATTTTTCTTGCTTTTCTGATTATAGCGCTGTTGCTGGCCGGCGTAAAAATGATATTCAGGACTGAAAAATCAGAGCAGCGAATTGCCGGAGAAAACGGTTCATGGGCAGAGGAATCAATTATTATAGAAAATCCGACTGAAAAACCTGTTATAAAAATTAAATATCCGGAAAATCCGGGGAATGTAACATTATTCGGCGGAGATATAGTAAGCAAGGCCGGCGTTTTAATAAACGTCAGCGACAACACTATTGTTGCCGGACGGGACGAGAATAAAATTATTTATCCGGCGTCCATGACTAAAATAATGACGCTTATCGTCGCAGCCGAAAATATAAGCTCTCTTGACGATACGTTTACTATGACGCATGAAATACTTGAACCGCTCGTTGACGCGGACGCTTCACGGGCCGGCTTTGAGGAAAATGAAACGGTGACTATGGAGGATATGCTTTACGGGGCGGTTCTGCCGTCCGGCGCCGACGCAACGGTCGGTCTTGCGACGGCAATCAGCGGCTCGGAGGAAGGCTTTGTAGATCTTATGAACGATAAGGTGAGTGAAATGGGCCTTGAAAATACGCATTTTATTAATACAAGCGGGCTTCATGATAAAAATCATTACAGTACGCCTGTTGAAATGGCAATGATTATGGAATACGCTATGAAGGACGAGCTATGCAGAAAAATTCTCTCCACTTATCAGTATACAACTTCGAAAACCAAAGAGCATCCCGACGGAATTCTTCTTGAAAGCACCATGTTCGGCCGAATGTACGGCGACGAGGTTACCGGAGCGTTGATAGAAGGAGGAAAAACCGGGTATACGGACGAAGCGGAAAACTGTCTGGCTACATTTGGTACAAAAGGGGGGAAGGAATATGTTTCAGTAACAGTCCTGTCCTATGATTACTGGCTTACCATTCACGACGCATTTAATATCTATGCAAATTATATCGAGCCAAAAAGTGAAATAATTATAAAAGCAGAATAAAATATAATTTTGAGTTTCTTTTTTGCAAAAATATGAAATTATACTTTACAGATTTATGATTTTAGTGTAAAATAATATAAAGAATAATTTGAGAGGTGTAAAAATGGAACCCAAATACAGGAGAATATTATTAAAGCTGAGCGGCGAGGCGCTTGCAGGAGAAAATAAATTCGGGCTCGATTACGGCGTTATTACAAATATATGCGAAAGCGTTAAGAAATGTTTGGACGCAGGTGTTGAAATCGGTATTGTTGTAGGAGGAGGAAATTTCTGGAGAGGCCGTTCAAGCGGGGGAATGGACAGAACCAGAGCCGATCATATGGGAATGCTGGCAACGACTATAAATGCTCTGGCAATAGCGGACGTGCTTGAATCTCTGGATATAGACGTCAGGGTTCAGACAGCTATAACTATGCAGCAGGTTGCAGAGCCTTATATAAGGCTTAAGGCTATGAGTCATCTGAAGAAGGGCAGAGTCGTTATATTTGGCTGCGGCACAGGTAATCCATTTTTTTCAACTGATACTGCCGCCGCTCTTAGAGCTGTGGAAATTGAGGCGGATATATTCTTTAAGGCTACGATGGTTGACGGAGTTTATGACAAGGATCCGAACAAATACGGCGACGCGGTCAAATACGATACGCTTAATTTCAGCGATGTGCTGAATCAGGGACTTGGCGTAATTGACAGTACCGCGGCTACAATGTGCCGGGACAATAATATGAGTCTGCTGGTTTTCGACCTGAGCAGACCGGATAATATTTACGACGCTGTTATGGGCAAAAATATAGGAACGATTATTAAGGAGAACTGAAATTATGAAGGATACACTTAAAAAAGCTGAACAAAAAATGACTAAATCAACAGAAAGACTTAAAGGCGAATTTTCATCTATCAGAGCCGGCAGAGCGAATCCTGCGGTTCTTGATAAGGTTATGGTTGATTATTACGGAACCCCCACTCCGGTTAATCAGATGGCTGCGGTTTCGGTGTCCGAATCCAGAATATTGGTTATACAGCCTTGGGACGCTTCTTCAATAAAGGCTATTGAAAAGGCTATATTAACATCTGACGTAGGCATTACTCCGACAAACGACGGTAAGGCGCTTCGTCTTGTTTTCCCGCAGCCGACAGAGGACAGACGTAAGGAATTATGCAAGGAAATAAAAAAGTACGGCGAAGAGACAAAGGTTGCCGTTCGTTCCATACGCCGTGATACTATGGAAGCGTTTAAAAATATGAAGAAAAATTCTGAAATAACTGAGGACGATCTCAAGGACTGTGAAAAAGAGATACAGAACCTGACTGATAAATTCTGTAAGAACATTGACTCTCTTGTTTCTGAAAAGGAACATGAAATCATGAGTCTTTAAGGTCTGAATAATGGCATTTTTCAAAAAAAATAAAAATGAAACGGGCGGTCTCCCCGATAACCTGCCCGGACATATAGCTTTCATCATGGACGGCAACGGAAGATGGGCTAAAAAAAGAGCTATGCCCAGAAGATTCGGCCATAGGGAGGGCGCTAAAAATTTCAGGAGAATAGCTCGATATTGCAAGGATATAGGCATAAAAAATATTTCCTTTTACGCTTTTTCCACTGAAAACTGGAAAAGGCCTAAGGACGAGGTTGAAGCTATTATAGAGCTGTTCAGGGAATATATTGTAGACGTAAGAAACTACATCGGAGAAGAAGTTAGGGTATTGTTTCTTGGAGATAAATCCATATTTGACGAAGATCTTCAAAAGAAAATGAACGATCTCGAAGAGGATACGAAGGATAATCGGGAAATGACTATGCTTCTGGCGATAAATTACGGCGGTAGAGACGAGATTGTTCATGCTGCAAAAATACTTGCCGATAAAGCGGCGGACGGTGAAATCAGTCCTGAGGATATAACAGAGGAAACGTTTGGAGCAAATTTATATACAAGGGACGTGCCGGACGTGGATCTGCTGATACGGCCAAGCGGAGAGCTGAGAATTTCAAACTTTTTGATATGGCAGTCCGCATATGCCGAATTTTATTTTACAGACGTTTTATGGCCTGATTTTTCGGAAAAGGAACTGGAAGCGGCTCTGATCGATTATGCCGGCCGTTCAAGACGATTCGGAGGAGTATGACATGGGGGTAAGACTTATTTCCGCAGCAGTCGGAATCGTTATTGCTGTTATTATTCTGATACTGCACAACACTATACTGCTTAAGCTTGCAATTGCGGCAGTAACGCTGCTGATGCTTTTTGAGCTTTTCAGGGCAGGAAGATGTCTCAGGCTGCGGCTGACCTGCATTCCGGCTTTTATTTACGGCGCTGTTTCTCCTTTTTTAGCATACGGATCCGCTTCCAAATATAGGTTTGCAGTTAATTTAATATTGATATTATGTATTTTCATAACTTATATAGCGCAGCATAAAACGCTTAAATATTACAGATTGTTATTCATTTTATCCTGTACAATTTTAGTGAGCAAAGCAATGAGCTGTCTTATTATATTAAACGGTATGGATAAAACGCATGGTCTTATGTATCTTATAATGGGACTTTGCGGCGCATGGCTCGCTGATTCAGGCGCGTATTTTGCAGGAACTTTTTTCGGAAAGCATAAGCTTTGCCCGGAGGTCAGTCCCAAAAAGACTGTGGAGGGCTTTATCGGCGGAATTGTTGTTACAGGTCTGCTGTTTATGCTTATCAACTTTGGATATTCAAAGATACTTCCTCTCGTTACGGACAGTACTGTCAGCGTTAATTATTTTGAAGTCTGCTTACTTGGAATGGCTCTTGCGGTTGTCGGAACTATAGGAGATCTTTCAGCGTCCGTTCTGAAAAGGCAGTGCGCAATAAAGGATTATGGAAATATTATGCCGGGACACGGCGGTGCTATGGACAGGTTTGACAGCGTACTTTTTGTCGCTCCCTGTTTCTATGCGTTTGTTTCTTTGATAAGTATATATAAATGAAATAGGGGCTGATAAGCCCCTTTTTTCGAAAATATCGTGAAGGGATGGTATTATGCCGTTTTACGGCATATAATTATATGGGCAGAGTGAAAATGATTTCTGTTATAGGATCAACGGGTTCAATAGGTACTCAGGCTCTTTCAGTTGCAAAAAAGCATAACATTTCTGTTAAATCACTGGCGGCGCGTTCAAGCTGGGAGCTTCTTGCAAAGCAGTGTATTGAAACCGGAGCAAAAACCGCTTGTGTATACGATGAGAAATATGCGGTTAATCTGAAAAACGCGCTGTTCGGATACGGAGTCAGGGTTGTCAGCGGTATGGAAGGACTCTGTGAAATAGCGGCGGACCGGGAAATTGATATGCTTGTCAATTCTGTTGTAGGAATGATAGGGCTTCTTCCCACTCTTACCTCTATTGAGAGCGGGACGGATATTGCGCTTGCCAATAAGGAAACTCTTGTTGCAGGCGGAAATCTTGTTATGAAGCTTTCGGCTGAAAAAAATGTAAAAATTTATCCGGTCGACAGTGAACACTCAGCAATATTCCAATGCTTGCAGGGTAATAAGAGAGAGCAGCTAAAAAAAATAATATTAACGGCCTCGGGAGGACCTTTTTTCGGTAAGAAATTAAGTGAATTGGAAAACGTTTCGATAGAGCAGGCATTGAACCATCCTAACTGGAGCATGGGAAACAAAATAACTATCGATTCCGCTACTCTCATGAATAAGGGACTTGAATTTATTGAAGCAAAATGGCTTTTTGATTTAAAGCCTGAGCAGATTGAAGTAGTCGTTCACCGGCAAAGCGTGGTCCATTCAGCGGTTGAGTATAACGATAATTCTGTAATTGCTCAGATGGGGACGCCTGATATGAAAATACCTATACAATATGCCCTGCTCTATCCGGACAGGTTTAAATGCGACTGCAAGCCCCTTTCTCTTACCGACTGCGGAACCTTGACCTTTGAAAAGCCCGATTATGAAACATTTAAATGTCTCTCTGCTTGCGTCGGTGCAATTACTATGGGGGGAGCTTATCCGTGTATAGTAAACGGCGCTAATGAAGAGGCTGTAAAGCATTTTCTCGGCGGAAAAATCAGCTTTAATCAGATAGGAAATCTTGTAAACGGAGCGTTTAAGGAATTTAAGTATCATGATATAACGTGTTTTGAGGACGTGATTGAATGGGATAAAAAAGCAAGAGATTATGTGTTAAGCAAGATAAATTAGGAGGCAGCAATGAAATATATTCTCGCTATTGTGATATTCGGAATTATTATACTTATTCATGAGTTCGGACATTTTGCCGCGGCAAAGCTATGCGGAATAAGAGTGAATAAGTTCGCTTTGGGCATGGGCCCGTGTCTGCTGAAAAAGCAATGGGGAGAAACAGAATATTCAGTAAGGCTGTTTCCGATAGGCGGTTTCTGCGCTATGGAGGGAGAAGACGCTGAAAGCGACAGCAGCAGCGCGTTCGGAAACAAACCTGTGTGGCAGAGAATGATTGTCGTTTTAGCAGGAGCGTTTATGAATATAGTTTTGGGATTTATTGTAATAGTTGTTCTTACATGCATGGACACATCAGTTCCTACAACCGTTATAGATTCTTTTCATACAGCCTCCGAATCAGCCTCAGAATATTCGGCTTCAAGCTATGACTGCGGTTTGCGCGAAGGAGATAAAATTATTGAAATTGACGGAATGGATATAATGACAGTAAAGGATCTTCAATACGCGCTTATTTCCTCCGAAAATGACAGCTATGATCTTGTAGTTAAGAGAAATGGCGAAAGAACAGAGCTTAACGATGTCGTATTTAAAGATAAATCAACCGGTTCACTGGTGGATTTTTATATAAAAGCGCATAAGAAAACGCCGCTAAACGTATTATCGTATTCCGCTAAGGATACGGTTTCAACAGCTAAGCTGGTGTGGCTGTCACTAAAGGATCTTGTAACCGGAAAATACGGCTTTAAGGATTTGTCCGGACCAGTCGGGCTTGTTGACGCTATCGGCGACGCTGCCGATTCAGGAATAAATATCAAGGAATCGGTTATGTCTCTGTTCAGCCTGACATCGCTGATTACTATTAACCTCGGTATTTTCAATTTGCTTCCTATACCGGGGCTTGACGGCGGCAGATTCATTTTCTTGGTTGTAGAGGCAATAAGACGAAAGCCTGTTAAGCCTGAGCATGAGGGAGCTGTGCATTTGATAGGAATGGCTTTGCTAATGCTTCTGATAATTGCGGTTACATTCAGCGATATAAAAAAATTATTTGGGTAGGATATTTTTATGAGAAATATAAAAAAGGTCAAGATCGGAAACTGCGTTTTCGGCGGCGAGAAAATTTATGTTCAGTCAATGCTCAACAGAAGGTCTGACGATATCGAGGGAAGTGTTGAACAGGCTGAGGAGCTTCAAAAGGCAGGCTGCGATATAATCCGCGCAGCTATACCGGATATGGACGCTGTTAAGCTTATACCTGCTATAAAGGAAAAGGTAGGAATACCTCTTGTTGCCGATATACATTTTGATTATAAATTGGCTCTTGCCGCAGCGGAGGCGGGAGTTGACAAAATAAGAATAAATCCCGGAAATATAGGCGGTCTGGACAGAGTTAAGCTTGTTGCGGATTCGTGCCGGCAGCATGGAGTTCCGATTAGGGTGGGCGTAAATTCCGGATCTCTTGAGAAGGATATTCTTGAAAAATTCGGCTCTCCCACGCCCGAGGCTCTTGTGGAAAGCGCCCTCAGGCATGTTAAAATCCTTGAACAGTTCGATTTTGACAATATAGTTATCTCAATAAAGTCATCTGATGTTAAGACCATGATAGAAAGCTATCGGTTGGCGTCGATCAGGTGCAGCTATCCGCTTCATCTTGGCGTTACGGAGGCGGGAACTGAAAGAATGGGAATAATAAAGTCGGCGGTGGGAATCGGTTCCCTGCTTGCAGATGGAATAGGAGAAACTATAAGGGTTTCTCTTACAGGCGATCCTTTAAAAGAGGTATCCGCCGCAAAGGACATTCTTAAGGCGGTAGGCAAGGGAAGCGGCGTTGAGCTTGTATCGTGTCCGACATGCGGCAGGACAAGGATTGATCTTGTAAGAGCCGCTTCAATGATAGAGGACGCCGTAAGGGATATTGACAAAAACGTTAAGGTCGCGGTTATGGGGTGCGTAGTAAACGGACCGGGTGAAGCTATGGAAGCCGACATAGGTATCGCCGGAGGCGATAAATGCGCTGTGATATTTAAAAAGGGAAAGGTTTTGAGAAAGATAAGCGAGGATGAAATCGTTCCCGAATTACTTAAGGAAATAGAAAAGCTTTAGGAGTTTTGAGATGAATGAAATAAGACTGGGCGATTTTTTAAACGAATATACGTGCGATATACCGGAGATTACGAAGGACGGTATGATTTATAAGCTTACATATTCTTCAAATCAAACAGAAATTTCTTTTTATGTAAGATTTACAAAGCTGATTCCATACAACGATGTTATCACCTTTGAAAAGCGCCTTGAAAATATATTTCATCTTGATCGAATAAATCTTCACTGCTCGTATTCTCCCGAGCTTTTTACGATGGATTATTACGGCGAACTTATATCGAAGCTGAAAAGAAAGCTTGCGGTAGTCAACGGCTTTCTTGATAACGCCGACGTGAAGTATGGGGACGGACTTATAACAATAGGCATAAAAAACGGCGGTTATGATCTGCTGATGAAAGCAAATTTCTGCAACGAGCTTTCAAAGCTGATAAAAGACGAGTTTAACTTGGATATAAAAACGGAGCTTACCGGAGAGCATAGCGTTGACGTCGAGGAGCATGATAAAATGATGGAGGAAATACGCGCTTCTCTTCCAAAGCGGCCGGAACCGACTGCGTTCGCGCCTTCTGCTTCTGCGGCTCCTCCCGTGGAAAGAAAACCGCAGGAAGCGCGGCGAGCGGATATGTCAGGATTAAATCTGCCGTTTGATATAATATCAGATTCTGCATTGCAGATCAAGGGGAAGAATATAAGAACCCAACCCGAACCGATAGGAGAAGCGGTAAAGGAGCTTGACAGAAAGGTTACGATAATCGGAGATATATTTGACGCGGCCGATGTTAAGACCACTAAAAACGGTAAGGAAATTCATGTTTTTTATCTTACTGACTATACAGGCTCATTACAGATGAAGCTGTTTATTGATCCTGAAAAGGATAAAACGGATACCGGAAAACTCAAAAAGGGAGTTACGGTTATTGTTTACGGCGATATAGAATTCGATACCTTTTCGAGAGACGTATCTATACGTCCTCTGTCTATCGTTGCTGTTAAAAAGAAAGAACGAACTGATAATGCAGAGAAAAAGAGAGTTGAGCTTCATCTGCATACCAATATGTCGGCTATGGACGCCATAACCGACGCCGGTACCCTTATAAAACGGGCTCATTCATGGGGGCATAGGGCAATTGCAATTACGGATCACGGTGTAGCTCAGGCATTTCCCGACGCTATGAACGCTTCGGCAGGTATGGACGATTTTAAGGTAATATACGGCTGCGAGGCATATGTTGTAAACGATATAGTTCCGCTGAATATTGTAACAAAAGAAGATAAAAGAAGCATTAACGATGAAATTATTATCTATGATGTTGAAACTACCGGACTTAATTTTGACAGGGACAGGCTGACTGAAATCGGAGCTGTGAAAATCAAGAATCTCAGGGTGATAGACAGCTTTAATATCATGGTGAATCCCGAACGTCCTATACCTCAGAAAATTGTCGAGCTTACCGGAATTAATGACGGTATGGTTGCTAATGCGCCGAAGGAGCGACAGGCTGTAGAAGAATTCTTTCGTTTCTGCGGCGATAATCCTGTTATGGTCGCTCATAATGCCCGATTTGATAATTCGATGATCGACGCGGTGTGCAGACGTCATAATATTTCGCATGAATATACAAGCATTGATACGCTTATTATGAGCAGGGCAATGCTGCCGGAGCTTGGCAGGCATACTCTTGACAGCGTGGCCAGGCATTTAAAGCTGGGTAAGTTCGAGCACCACCGCGCCTGCGACGACGCTATGATATTAGCGAAGATATTTATAAAGCTTGCAGAAAGACTTGTAAACGATAACGGAGTAGAGATACTTGCAGACCTTAATACAAAGGTAAATAAAATAGACGTTAAAAAGCTGAAATATTTTCATCAGATTATACTTGTACGCAATAATGTAGGATTAAAGAACCTGTATAAGCTTATTTCCATGAGCCAGCTTGATTATTTTTATAAAAGGCCCTTGATGCCGAAATCAGAGCTTTTGAAGCATAGGGAAGGACTGATTTTCGGAAGCGCCTGCGAAGCGGGAGAGCTTTTCAGGGCGGTTATTGATAAACGGCCTGAAAAGGAAATAGAGGAGCTTGCAAGGTTTTACGATTATCTGGAGATTCAGCCTGTTATGAACAACGAATTTATGGTGAGAAAGGGACAGGCCGATTCTATTGAAGAGCTGCGGGACTATAACAGAAGAATAGTTGAACTGGGGGATAAGCTGGGCATTCCTGTTTGCGCTACCTGTGACGTTCATTTTATGGATAAGGACGATAGTATTTTCAGAAAGATACTTATGGTAGGCAACGGCTTTAAGGACGGTGAAAATCAGCCGCCGCTTTATCTGCGGACTACTGATGAAATGCTCGAGGAATTTGAGTATCTCGGAAAAGACAAGGCATATGAGGTTGTTGTTGAAAATACCAATATGATAGCCGACTGGATAGAGCGTATAAGACCTATTCCAAAGGGAACGTTTACACCAGATCTTCCTGGAGCGCAGGAAGATCTGGTCAGAATCACGAATGAAAGGGCTAAAAGTATATACGGCGATCCGCTTCCTGAAATTGTCGGAAAAAGACTTAACAGAGAGCTTGAATCCATTATTAAGCATGGATTTTCAGTTCTTTATATAATTGCTCAGAAGCTTGTTTGGAATTCTGAGGAGCATGGATATCTTGTGGGATCAAGAGGCTCCGTCGGCTCGTCGTTTGTAGCTTCTATGGCGGGAATTTCAGAGGTTAATCCTTTAGCGCCGCATTATGTGTGTCCGAAGTGCAGACACAGTGAATTTATTACTGACGGAAGCGTAGGCTCCGGGTTTGATCTGCCTCAGAAAAACTGTCCTGAATGCGGAGCTGATATGCATCGCGACGGTCATGATATTCCGTTTGAAACATTTCTGGGATTTGACGGCGATAAGGCGCCGGATATTGATTTGAATTTTTCCGGTGAATATCAGGGAAGCGCGCATAGATATACTGAAGAGTTGTTCGGGCCAAAAAACGTGTTTAAAGCAGGAACGATAAGCGGAGTGCAGTCTAAAACGGCCTTTGGCTATGCAAAGCATTATCTTGAAGAGGTAGGACAGACGGCAAATCCCGCCGAAGAAAACAGGCTTTCAATTGGTTGTACAGGAGTGAAGAGGACGACCGGACAGCATCCGGGCGGTATGGTGGTCGTTCCGTCGGATTACGAGGTTTATGATTTTACTCCGATCCAGCATCCGGCGGAATCAGAGGATTCAGACGTTGTTACCACACATTTTGATTTCCATTCGCTTCATGATACAATATTGAAGCTTGACGAACTGGGACATGTTGTGCCTACTCTCTATAAACATCTTGAGGATATGACGGGAATAAAAATAAAGGATGTTCCTACTTCGGATCCAAAGGTTATTGAAATGTGCACTTCTGCAAAAGCGTTGGGGGTTTCTCCGGAGGAAATCTATTGTCAGACGGGAAGCCTTGGCATACCTGAAATGGGAACCGGTTTTACTATCCAGATGCTAATAGACGCCAAGCCAAAAAAATTCAGCGATTTTTTACAGATTTCCGGACTTTCACACGGAACGGACGTATGGCTCGGTAACGCAAAGGATCTGATTGATTCGGGTACTTGCACTATTTCAGACGTTATAGGTACGCGTGACAGTATTATGACATACCTGCTTTACAAGGGCGTTGAGCCTAAGATGGCTTTTAATATTATGGAATGGACGCGAAAGGGCAAGGCGCCTAAATTTTTTACTCCGGAAATTATAGAAATGCTTAAAGAGCACAATGTACCGGACTGGTATATAGAAAGCTGTCTTAAAATAAAGTATATGTTCCCGAAAGCCCATGCGGCCGCATATGTTATTGCCGCAATAAAGCTCGGATGGTTTAAGCTTTATAAGCCTCTTGAATTTTATGCTACATATTTTACAACGAGAGGCGCTGATTTTGATGTGGAAACGGTTAATATGGGTATCAATTCTGTTCGGAATAAGATTGAAGAGCTGAGGGCAAAGGGAAATGAAAAAAGTGCAAAGGAAAAGGATTCCTACGACCTTCTTCTTATAATCAATGAAATGATGGCAAGAGGATACGATTTTCTGCCTATTGACATTTACAAATCTCATGCGACAAAATATCTTATAGAAGACGGAAAAATAAGAATACCATTCAATGCCATTTCCGGCGTAGGCGATAATGCTGCTGTAAAACTTTATGAGGCTGCTCAGAAAAAGGATTATATATCTGCGGAGGAGCTTCAGAACAAAAGCGGCGCGTCAAAAACAACAATGGAAGCTCTTGAAAAGCTAGGGGCTTTGGGCAATTTGCCTAAAACGAGTCAAATGACGTTATTTTAGCTTGACTTCTTTTGAATGACGTGATATCATGTTAGCATACTAAAGCGAATTGAGGAAATAATAATGAGAAGTAATGATTTGATTACCCCGGAGGGTACTAAGGATTTGTTATTCGACGAGTGTATTATAAGACAAAGCATAGAAAAAAAGGTTCATAATATTTTCAAGGGCAGAGGATATTCTGAGCTTATTACTCCCAGCATTGAATTTTACGATGTATTTGACCATAATTCCGGATATTTTCCTCAGGAAAGACTGTTTAAGCTGACGGACTGCAAGGGCAGACTTCTTGTTCTGCGTCCCGACAATACGGTTCCGATAGCAAGAATAGTTGCTACAAGGCTGAAGGACGCGGTTCTGCCTATACGTTTATATTATAATCAGTGTGTCTTTACAATGGAGCCGTCGCTGAAGGGCAGAAGCGCACAGACGGTTCAGACGGGAATAGAGCTTATCGGCTCGTCTTCCAAAATGGCTGATCTCGAAGTAATAGCCACTGCAATAGAAGTGCTTTCCTCCTGTTCTGACGGAGAGTTTTCACTTGAAATCGGAGATATCAGGTTTTTCAGAGAGCTTGTAGAAAAGCTTGACGCGACGGACGAACAAAAGGAAACTATACGCGATTATATAGAAGCTAAAAATTATCCTGCGTTAAACGATATGCTGGATAGTATCGGAAAAAACGAAATTACCCATGCTCTTAAAAGGCTTCCGAGACTTTTCGGCGGGGAAGAGGTATTTGATAAGGCCGCCGAGCTGTTTTCAGACGATAAGATTGATTCGGTTCTTGAAGGTCTGAAAGAGCTTTATAAAAATGTTTCCGCTATTATCGGCAGCGGTAATCTGACGGTAGACCTTGGCATGGTAAACAGAACGGATTATTATACGGGCGTTATAATAAAGGGTTATCTTGAAGGGTATGGGGAAGAGGTTTTGTCAGGTGGAAGATATGACAAGCTGATTGCCGATTTCGGATATGATGTGCCCGCTACCGGCTTTGCAGTAAATGTCGACGCCGTGACGCAGGTTGAACTGAAAAGGCGTCCATTAAAGGCGGCTCTCGCAGACGTTATAGTGTTTGCAGAGAAGGGCTATGAAATGGAGGCGCTGAAAAAGTCCGACGATCTGAGGAAAAGCGGAAAAAAGGTTGAAATTTCACTTTTTGATAGTATTGACGAAACTGTTAAATACGCTGAAGAAAAGAATATATCCGAGATTTTGACTGTCGGCGGAAAGGAGGAGCAGTAAGATGCAGAAGCCTTTGAGAATTGCGCTTACCAAGGGAAGACTGGAAAAGGATACTGTTGGACTTCTTGAAAAATCTGGTTATGACTGCACATCTGTCAGGGAAAAAGGCAGAAAGCTTATTCTACCTGTAAAGGACGCAAATATCGAGGTCGTACTTGCAAAGGCCAACGACGTTATAACCTATGTAGAGCATGGAGTATGCGATATGGGCGTAGTAGGCAAGGATACGATTATGGAAATGAGCGGAAAGTTTTTCGAGCTTGTCGACCTCGGTTTTGGACGATGTAAATTTGCTCTTGCAGCTAAAAGGGGAGCAGATTTTTATGAGGGCTACGGAATAAAGACCATTGCAACAAAATATCCCAATGTTGCCAGGAAATTTTTTGAAGGCAAGGGCATGGATGTGGATATAGTCAAAATTGAGGGATCAGTTGAGCTTGCGCCTTTGCTGGAATTATCCAACGGCATTGTAGATATAGTTGAAACAGGCACTACCTTAAAGGAAAACGGTCTTGAGGTAATAGAGGACATCGCGCCTATTTCAGCAAGGCTGATCGTTAATACGGTAAGTCTTAAATTAAGGCAAAGGGAAATAGAGGATTTAATCAGAATTATTGAGGAGAATCTGTAATGATAAAGAAAATATATGCTAACGGCAGTGATGAATTTGAATTTCTTGAGGAACTGAAAAAGCGCAGCGGAGAAACTGATAAGAAGGTAACTCAGGTTGTAAACGAGATAATTGAAAATGTGAGGTTAAACGGCGATAAAGCCGTTAATGAGTATACTATTAAATTCGACGGAGGTCTTCCGGAGTATACCGAGGTTCCTCAGGAGGTTATAAACGACGCTCTTGAAGAAGCAGACGAAGATTTTATAAATGCGCTTTTGAATGCAATGGAAAATATTGCAGAGTTTCATAATCGTCAGCGTCAGCAGGGATTTACCGATACAAAGGATAACGGAGTTATGCTCGGTCAGAGAGTAAGAGGTCTTGATAGAGTTGGACTTTACGTCCCGGGAGGAACGGCGGCTTATCCGTCAAGCGTTCTTATGAATGCTATTCCGGCGAAAATTGCCGGAGTCAGGGAAATTATAATGGTTACTCCTCCGCTTAAGGACGGCGCTCCGAATAAGGATATTCTTGCTGCGGCTGCGGTATGCGGAGTAGACAGAGTATTTCTTATGGGAGGAGCACAGGCTGTTGCGGCAATGGCATACGGTACCGGAACGATTCCTAAGGTTGATAAAATCGTAGGACCGGGAAATATTTTTGTTACTACCGCTAAAAAGCTTCTTTTCGGTCAAGTAGATATCGACATGATCGCCGGTCCGAGCGAAATACTTGTTATGGCAGATGAAACTGCCGATCCGAAATTTATTGCAGCGGATTTAATGTCTCAGGCGGAGCACGACAAGCTTGCTTCGTCAATACTTATTACTACAAGCGAGGAAATTGCAGATAAGACAATAGCTGAGCTTGAAAGGCAGATAGAGTATCTTTCAAGAAAGGAAATTATACGCAAATCGCTTGAGGATTACGGCGCCGTTATTGTATGCGACTGTCCGCACTGCGCTGTTGAACTTGCAAACGCTATTGCTCCGGAGCATCTTGAGGTGCTTATGAAAAATCCTACGGAATATATAGGAAAACTTGATAACGCAGGATCTGTTTTCCTTGGTAAATATGCGTCCGAGCCTTTGGGAGACTATTATGCCGGTCCTAACCATGTTCTTCCTACAAGCGGAACCGCCAGATTTTTTTCACCGCTTTCAGTTTCAAGCTTCATTAAACGTTCAAGCTATATTTATTATACGGAAGAGGCGCTTCGGGAAGCAAAGAACGATATAGTACTTCTTGCTGAAAAGGAAGGTCTGACAGCTCATGCAAATGCAATTAAGGTAAGATTTGAAGATTAATGTAGTATTTATATGGTTTTAGACATCTGAAAGGAGCGGTCTTAATGAGCAGCTGGGAAAACAACATAAGACGAGTTGAGCCTTATGTTCCGGGAGAACAGCCTAAGGAAAAAAATATTATAAAGCTAAATACTAATGAAAACCCTTATCCTCCGTCGCCGAAGGTATCGGAAGCGCTCCGAGAATTTAATACGGACAGAATGAAGCTTTATCCCGATCCTGGTTCCGCCGTCCTTATTGACGCCCTTGCAGAAAGGTATAAGGTAAAGCCATCGCGGATTTTTGTTGGTGTTGGTTCGGACGATGTGCTTTCAATGGCGTTTATGACGTTTTTTAATTCTGATAAGCCAATCTTATTTCCTGATATAACTTATTCATTTTATGATGTTTGGGCTGAGGTTTACAGAGTTCCTTATAAGCGTATACCTCTTGACAGCAGCTTTAGAATAAATCCGTCCGATTATATGAATGATAACGGCGGAATTATATTTCCGAATCCCAACGCTCCGACCGGCGTATTCGAAAGCGTTTCAGTCATTGAAGAGATAGTTAAGGCAAACCCTCAGTCGGTTGTTATTATTGACGAGGCTTATATTGATTTTGGAGGTCAAAGCTGTCTGCCGCTTGTTGATAAGTATGATAATCTGTTGGTTGTACAGACTTTTTCAAAATCTCGTTCTATGGCTGGAATGAGAATAGGCTTTGCTGTGGGTAATGAAAGGCTTATAAAATATCTCAATGACGTGAAGTTTTCAGTTAATTCATACACAATGAACCACATAACTCAAATATGCGGCGCCGCGGCTGTAGAGGACGAGGAATATTTCAGAGTTACTGTAAATAAGATAATCGCAACCCGTGAAAAAACCAAGGCCAGACTTTCAGAGCTTGGCTTTAGTTTTCCGGATTCCATGAGCAATTTTATTTTTGCTTCTCACTGTAAAAAGCCTGCCTGCAAAATTTTCGAGGAATTGAAAAGCCGTCGAATTTTTGTAAGATATTGGAATAAGCCGGAAATTGATAATTACCTAAGAATAACTATAGGCACAGAGAATGAAATGGATTATTTTATCAAGGCGCTTGAGGAAATTCTGTTATGAAAGGAAAAAATATGAGAACAGGGACTGTTGAAAGAAAAACCCGTGAAACTGATATTAAGGTTGCGGTCAGGCTTGACGGATCAGGGAATTCTGATATATCTACCGGAATCGGTTTTTTTGATCATATGCTGACCGCTCTTTCAAAGCACAGCGGAATAAGTATGGAAATATCGGCTTCGGGAGATCTTGAGGTTGACGGTCATCATACTGTCGAGGATACCGGAATAGTTCTGGGACAGGCTCTTTCCAAGGCTCTGGGAGAAAAATCAGGTATTGCAAGGTATGGAACGGCTTTTATCCCTATGGACGAGTCTCTCGGTTTCTGTTCTTTGGATATAAGCAACAGACCGTTTCTTATTTTTAAGGGTGAATTTACAAATCAAATGATAGGCGGCTATGACGTTAGTCTGACGGAGGAATTTTTCAGAGCGTTTGCTTTCAATGCCGGAATAACAATGCATATCAATATGGTATACGGCGCTAACGATCACCATAAATGCGAAGCGATTTTCAAGGCTGCCGCTCATGCTCTTAAATTGGCTGTGAGGGAGCTTGAAAACGGAGAAACCTTATCAACAAAAGGAATCCTATAATAAAACCGAAAGGAATGATATAAATGATAGCTGTAATAGATTACGGCGCAGGAAACATATTCAGCGTTAAAAACGCATTGGATTTTCTTGGAATGGAAAATAGGCTTACAAGCTCCGCAAAGGACATTGAAAGCGCCGACGCCGTCATTCTTCCGGGAGTAGGAGCGTTTCCTAAAGCTATGGATATGCTTGAAAAAAGCGGATTGATAGAAACTATTCAAATACAGGCAAGGAAAAAACCGTTTCTGGGTATATGTCTTGGAATGCAGCTTTTATTTGATAAGGGTTATGAATTTGAAGCATGCGACGGTTTAGGTCTTATTGAGGGAAAAGTCAAAAAGATGGAAGAGCCTGAGCTTATAATACCCCATATGGGCTGGAATAAGCTTGAAATATTAAATGATTGTCCTTTGCTTTGCGGACTCGAAGAAAACAGCTACGTTTACTTCGTTCATTCTTACAAGGCGGAATGCAATGATAAAAATATATCCGCTTATTCTGTTTACGGCGGCAAAGTTCCCGCCCTTGTCTATGACGGCGGAACTGTTTACGGGGCACAGTTTCATCCTGAAAAAAGCGGAGAAACAGGACTGAAAATTCTGAAGAATTTCGGAGGGCTGATAAAATGATAATATTGCCTGCAATAGATATTAAGGACGGAAATTGCGTAAGATTGTTTAAAGGGGATTTTTCAACTGCTGAAAAGGTCGCCGCAGATTATATGGAAACTGCAAAAGGCTTTGAGAAAGCGGGCGCGTCGTGGATACATATGGTTGATCTTGACGGCGCAAAAGAGGGAAGGCCCGTCAATACTCAGATATATAAGGACGTAGCAAATAAAACCTCTTTGAAGGTAGAAGTCGGCGGAGGTATCAGGAATATTGATACAATCAGACAGTATCTATCTATGGGGATTTCAAGAGTTATAATCGGGTCAGCGGCTCTTAAAAATCCTGAGCTTGTGAAAGAGGCGGTTTTAAATTTCGGCAGCGAAAAAATTGCCGTTGGAATTGACTCTAAAAACGGAATGGTTGCTGCGGAGGGCTGGCTGGAATCCTCAGACGTTCATTATATACAGCTTGCAAAGGAAATGATAAAAATCGGCGTAAGATATTTTATTGTAACTGATATTTCAAAGGACGGGACGCTTTCAGGCGTCAACACTTTACAGCTCAAAGAATTATCCGAGGCGGTCGGAAACGCTTGCAATATTATTGCAAGCGGCGGAGTACATACGATTGAGGATATTATAGCGTGTAAAAAGCTTGGACTATACGGAACAATCTGCGGAAAATCTATATACAAGGGAACTCTTGATCTTAGAGAAGCCGTCAGAATAGGCGAGGAATAACGGAGTTATTATTTCTACTGCCGGAATTCTCTGTTTTGCGGGGAGATTTCCGGTTACTGCCTTTTTGATTTAAAAGCGGGATAATGGAGGTTTATATGCTTGCTAAAAGAATTATTCCTTGCCTTGACGTCAGAAACGGAAAGGTTGTAAAGGGAGTTAATTTTGAAGGAATAAAGGATGTTGGAGATCCTGTAGAATATGCGGAGGAATATAACCGTCAGGGTGCAGACGAGCTTGTTTTTTACGATATTACCGCCTCGTTTGAGGGCAGGGGAGTTTTCCTTGACGTTGTTAGAGAAACTGCTAAAAAGGTTTTTGTACCGCTTACTGTCGGCGGAGGAATAAAAACTGTTGAAGATATCAGAGAAACGCTTAGAGCGGGAGCCGATAAAATTTCTGTAAACTCTCAGGCTGTACAAAACCCGTGTCTTATTAAAGATGGAGCCGATATATTCGGAAGTCAGTGTATCTGCGTGGGCATTGACGCCAAAAAGATTGCGGATCAAAAATGGACGGTGTACATCAACGGCGGACGAGTAGACATGAAGCTTGACCTGATTGACTGGGTAAAGCAGATCGAACGGCTTGGCGCAGGAGAAATCTGCCTTAATTCAATTGACGCGGACGGTACGAAAGCCGGATTTGATATTGAAATGCTAAATGCTGTGTGCAGGTCTGTAAGCATACCTGTAATTGCAAGCGGCGGCGCAGGAAAAATAAATGATTTTTCTGAGGTTTTTGAGAAAACCGGTGCAACTGCGGCTCTTGCGGCGTCGCTTTTCCATTTCAGAGAACTGACTGTCGGAGAGGTTAAGGAGCATTGCAGAGGCAAGGGCGTTATCGTTAGATGATACTTCTGCGTAATATTATGCTAATTCTTTTCAAATATAAATCAATTAAGCAGTTATTTTAATAATAGTTAAATATTTGAAGTCAGCAAAAATGAACATATAATATTAATTTAATTTACATTTTTTCTTTATTGATTTCTATATATTTATTATTAATATAATGCTTATTAAAAAACTGGAACATAAAATCAAAGCTGTTCTTCTGGAATTTTTATTGCTTATAATTATGTTTTTACCTTTATGTTTGTTGTGTTTACTTGTTATTTTAGCTGTTATAAATATTTTTTAGAGGTAAATTAAATGATTAAAATTAATATGAATGAGATAGATAAATTTTTTATCAAGGGCGAGCTTATTCCGGCAATCTGCTTTGAGGCTGACACAAAGACGGTCTTAATGCTTGCATACATGAATAAGGAAAGTCTGAGGAAAACCCTTGAAACGGGCTATACATGGTTTTGGAGCCGTTCAAGGCAGGAATATTGGAACAAGGGAGCGACTTCCGGTCATTTACAGAAGGTGGTAAGCATTTACGGTGATTGTGATAACGATACATTGCTGGTAAATGTCAGGCAGACGGGCGTCGCATGTCATACGGGGGAATATAGCTGCTTTTTTAATGAAATATATAATGATGAGAAATAATAGGCATTCTCAGTGTATTAAAAAATGATAATTCCTAAGATGCCGCACAGGATTTTCATTTTAATATATATTGCGGCGGAACGGAGTATAAATATGACGGTATATGAAGAAATTTTTGAGGTTATTAAGAAAAGAAAGGCTGAGTTTGACAGCGGTACCGCTCAGGAAAATTCCTACACCTGTTATCTTTTTGAAAAGGGCGTTGATAAAATATGCAAGAAAATCGGAGAAGAGGCCACAGAAACTGTAATTGCCGCTAAGAATAAGAATAATAACGAGCTTAAAAATGAAATTAACGATTTGCTTTATCACATAATGGTTCTATGTGTTAATCAAGGGCTGGAATGGTCGGATGTGGAAAAGGTTCTGGACGAAAGAAATGAAAAAATAGGAAATCTTAAAAAATTTCATCAGGTTGATAAGAATACTTAAAATGTGAGGACGCTTTAATATAAAGCGTCCTTTTATTGTTTTTATAAAATTTTTCCTCCCGTTCAGTAACAAAATAAACATATTGTGAATAAGATATATTGAAGTATTCAAATTGTAAACTCTGAATACAAATATGAAACAGGAGGATATTCCATGAGCGAATATGCAAATAACTGCGGCTGTAATAACGGAGACGCTGTGCCTATCAAGGTAAACAGAGTGTTCGACAGCTGCAGCGATAAGGATTGTATTACCGGAGTTCAGGTTGCTCTGACGTCGCCGGTACCGCCGTCTGCAACTATAGTCAAATCAAGATGTATAACAGTATCGAATGTATGCATGAATGTTGAGCCGATTCCTTTTAATAAAGGATTTTATTCGGTAGATATCACCTTTACGTTTGATGTGCAGCTTCTGGCCTATGACCGTGCCTGCGGAACGCCTACTTTTCTTTCAGGTAAGGCTACCGTAAGCAAAAGCTGTATTCTTTACGGAAGCGAAACAAATTCCAAAACCTTCTCCAGTGAAGGAAGCGTTATAGGAACGACTGGAAGCTGCTGTGATACTGTGAACCCGCCTACCGCTCTTGTGCAGGTAGTATCGCCGTTGGTTCTTGAATCTAAAATTATTTCACACAGGGGCTGCGACTGCGGATGCGTATGCACGGTTCTTACTGATGGCGATTCTGCGGAAAGAGGAAAGCCTTCAAGAGGAGTTGCTCTTACAATAGGTTTGTTTTATGTAGTGGAACTGATACGTCCGGTTACTATAATGGTTCCCACCTATAACTATACTATTCCTAAAAAGGAATGCTGTTCTGAAACAGACAGTCCGTGCGAAGTATTCGATAAGATAAGATTCCCGGTTGAAGAGTTTTCACCGAGGATTTCAGATAACAGCGGGAACGGAAACGGCTGCTGCGGATGTCAGACTATGGATACGTTTGGAATAAATCCGCCTCCAATTGTGGGTGAAATTTCTGACGACTATGATTGCGGTTGTTCGGAATAAGCCAATATCGGACGGTCTGACCGACCGTCCATTTGATTTATGAGGAAAATATGAGAAATAAATCGGATTCGCTGCCTAAAAGCAAGAAAATGCTGATTGCCGTCATTTGTATTGTTGCTACAATAGCTATTACACTTTTTTGTATAGAAAGGCGTATACGGAGCTTTTCGGAGGAGATGGGTACATATTACTGCCATTCAAAAGCGAATGAAGCAATCAGCTCCTCTGTAAAAGCTGTAATGGAGGAAACCGGCGCGGAATATTCTGATTTGTCAGTTACAGTTTATGATGAAGACGGAAAGATTTCGTCTTCCCAGCTTTGCACCAAGAATTTAAATATACTTCAAAGTATGATAATTACAGAAATAAACAGCAGCTTTGAACGGCTTTCTGAAAGTGAAATAAATATACCACTCGGTACGTTGAGCGGTTTTTACCTTTTAAACGGGAGAGGACCTGAAATTACCGTAAAGCTGCTGCCTGTGGGAAGTGCGGATACGGAATTAAAAAGCGAGTTTGTGTCTGCCGGAATTAATCAGACATGCCATAAAATTTCGCTTGATGTCAAGGCGAGGCTTAAAGCGGTATTTCCTTCAGGGAGTGAAGAAATAACGGTGAATCTTAACTGTATTCTGGCAGAGAATATAATTGTCGGAGATGTTCCTGAGGGTTTTGTAGCAATGAAGTAACGGGATATTGAATAAATAATAGATTTGTTTACGGCGGCAGACCATATTGGTCTGCCGTCGTTTTTATTATTTTATTACAGAAATATTACAAAATTTTCTTAATTGTATATTTTAATACAAAAATATCTACTATCAGCATTATTGTTGGGAGGTAAAACGGATAATTAAGATGAATAATAATATGGAGGTGTTTTATGACAGATATAATAGTAGCGCTGATAGCGTTAATTGGAACGCTCGGCGGCTCGTTGGGAGGTATTCTTGTGTCGTCAAAAATGACAAATTACCGCCTTCAGCAGCTTGAAGGACGGGTTGCAGAGCATAACAATTTCGCAAGACGTATGCCGGTAGTAGAAGAACAGGTAAAGACGGTCAATCACAGAATAGAGGATATTGAAAGGAGACTTGAAAATGACAGGTAAAATCATGAAACTAATTAATGTTAAAAGTATAGTAACAATAGCGCTGACAGTGGTATTTGCTGCGCTTTCTTTAAAAGGCAAAATATCAGGGGAACAGTTTTTAATGATTTTCACAACGGTTATCGCGTTTTATTTCGGAACGCAGAATGAGAAAAAGGAGGATAAATAATTATGAGTAAAAAAGTATTTATAGGAGTAGGACACGGAGGAAATGATCCGGGAGCTGTCAAATACATAACCGAAAAGGACTATACCTTAAAGACCGCAAAGCTTGTAGCCCAGTATCTCAAAGAGGCGGGAGTGGAATATAAGCTGTCGAGAACTGCGGATGTAGATACCGATATGGACAGCAAGGTTGCAATGTGCAACGCGTACAATCCCGATCTTGTAATAGACATTCATTACAATGCGGGAGGCGGAACAGGCTTTGAAGTGTATTACAGCCGTGTAGGCGGTACTTCAAAAACGCTTGCCGAAAACATCAATACGGAAATGAAAAAGCTTATGAAAAGCAGAGGAGTAAAGACAAAGCTTGATTCTATCGGAAGAGACTACTTCGCAATAATCAGGCTGACCGCCGCGCCTGCCGTTTTGCTGGAGGGCGGATTTGTAGATACGAAATCGGACGCAGACTATATCAAGGCAAATTACAGTAAGATAGCGAGAGCTTATGCGGACGGTATTCTGAAAACTCTGGGAATAACGGTTAAGACTGACAGTGTTTCGTCTGCTAAGCCTGTACTGGACAAAACGGGCTACAAGAAGGG
>UPZA01000012.1 GCA_900538575.1 uncultured Ruminococcus sp. | reverse complement strand
GGTTGTTAATTACAATTTCATTCATTTCAATTTTTCCTTTCTGCCGCTATGCGGATTTCGAATTATCATCCAATAGTTCTACAAACAACGTTCGTAAATCGTACTGCGGGAAAAATGTATCATTGATTTTAAACGCCTCATCAAGATTAAGAGTACTTTTTCCGCTTAACTTATTACTGATAGTTTCTCTGGTGCGATTTAAAGCTTTGGCAATGTCTTGAATAGTTATGTTATACCTTGCCATTTCTGCCCTTAAATTAGAAAACATTATGTTAGACTGCATATTTTCACCCCCTTAATCACGCAATGCATGACTTGATACTGTAAGTATATCACGCTTTGCATGAATTGTCAATAGCCTTATAAAAATTTTTCTTGCAATGCGTGAATATATATGGTATAATATAAAAAAAACACGCAGGAGAATAGTAATATGGAATTTTATAAAGTGCTTAAAGAAATTATGGAAAGTAAGGACTTGTCTATACCCGAAGTGGCGAGATTATGTAATTTATCCGATTCAACAGTCAGGAGCATAATTACAAGAAAGCAAAAGACAGTGGCCTTAAATATTGCGTTTAAACTTTCTGACGGTTTACGCGTTCCCCTTGAAGTTCTGAATGGATCGGAAATAATTGAAGCAATTAAAACTACCCATCAACTTGACGAAGATACAAAAAACGGAAAAATAACACGGCGTGAAGCTACTCCTGATGAGGTATTGCAGATGTCTGTAGATTCTGCTAATTATTTAAGAAACGATACCATATCTAAATACGACAGCTTAAATGATACCGGCAAGCAAAAAGCTAACGAGTATATAACCGATTTGTCAGAACAAGAGAAATACACAAATAAATAGCAATCTTTTGCACTCCTTTCGATTTATTGTCGAATCATGATTACATTTTTTATTATACTCATGAATTTCAGGATTGCAATAGCGTTGTCGTGAAATACGCGTATACTGTCGCAGTAAAATTTGGAAGTGGGTTTCAACAGTGCTTTTTTGTGCAATATTAACATGTAAAGGAGCGATAAAATGCTTTGTATAAAGTGTAAGAAAGAAATACCGGATGATTCCCCTTTTTGCAATTGGTGCGGAAAAAAACAACAGTCCCCTCCCCACGCGCCTAAAAGGCGGGGCAATGGGGAGGGAACTGTTTTTCGTAAGCCTTGTGGTACTTGGCGCGTGGAATACGTGGAAAAATATATCGTTGAAAACGGAAAAAAGAAACGTATTACGAGAACAAAATCTGGTTTCAAATCTAAAAAAGAAGCACTTGATTATCTTTCTAAAATTAGATTTACCCCCAAAGCCGAAACAAAGAAAATCAGTGAACTATATGAAATTGTCAAAGTTCGAGAACTCGACGAGTTAAGCAAAGACAAACAATCACATTACAAAACCGCATACAACCGCATAAACGAAATATCAAATATTAATATATCAGATCTATCTCTCGAAGATATACAAGCTTTAGTAGACAGTATCGATACGGGCTTTTATCCTAAGCGCGATGTAAAAAATCTTTTAAATAAAATATACGAATATGCATTAATTGAAGATTATTGTAAGAAAAACTTAGCGCAGTACATTAAGCTTCCTAAAAGCCAAAAAGCTGATAAAATTATTTTTAATAAAGATGATATAAAAAAGTTGTGGGATAGTTGGGATAACGGAGATGAGATGTCTGGCTATCTTTTAATTATGATTTATTCCGGGATAAGGACCGGAGAATTGAGAAATATACTTATTCAAAACATAGATATAGACAAACAGGTTATGTACGGAGGCATAAAAACCGAAAAGGGTAAAAAACGCCCTATCATTATCTTGGATGAAATAAAGCCCATCGTTGAATATTTTATGAAAACCAACGGTGAAAAATTATGCCAACTTAGTGAATACAAGTTTTATAAAGTTTGGAATGAGTTAAAAGCTAAAATAGGTCTAAGAGATGAATTAGATCCTAACTGTAGTCGGCATACATGCGCGACTGCTTTAGCTGAGGCTAATATTCCACCGGCAATAATAATGGATATTTTAGGTCATGAGAAATATGACACATCTTTAAATTATACCCACATAGACGTTCAGTCGTTGAAGAAAAACCTTGAAAAAGCAATGAATAATAAGGAGTAGTAATAGAGTAGGAATAACCCTAATTTTACCTTTATCAAAAGCAATTTAGCGATATATTTAACAATTAAAATCTAAATAAAAAAACCTCTACAAACGGCGCATTTACGCAATTTATAGAGGTTATGGCGGAGAAGGAGAGACTCGAACTCTCGCGGCAGTTTCCCACCCTACGCCCTTAGCAGGGGCGCCTCGTCACCACTTGAGTACTTCTCCATGATAACAAATCAAAATATAAAAATGGCGGAGAGGGTGGGATTCGAACCCACGGTCCCTTGCGGGATCACTGGTTTTCAAGACCAGCTCCTTAAACCACTCGGACACCTCTCCAATGCTTTAATCAGCTTAATTATTATACACTATTTTTTTCAGAATGTCAATAGAAATAATTTGATTCGTCAAATCGCACAATTTATAAGCCGTTTTTTATACTTTTTGCACGATGCATCAAAGAATCACGACTATTTTCAACAATTCCGCGCATAACATTATCAAGCAATAAGCTAAGAGCATTTTTTATTTCAATACCCTTAAATCCAAGCTCAATTAAATCGTATCCATTTATATCAAGCATTTTTATACTAAAGCATTCTCCCCTTTTTAATATATCCCTTAAAGACTGCTCTTGCATATCGGATTTTTTCAGCCTCTCCCTGCAAAAATCCTGTTTAGACAAGGAATCGGCGCGTTGGGCGTCAATCAAATCAAATGCGTTCCTGACGCCTATCTGATTAAGAATTTTTTTTAACTCAAATTCTGTATTCAGCTCATCGCTATGATGATATATAATGGCTTTTACATTAAGAATAACGCTTTTCGGAAACCTCATTCTCTTCATAACAGCTTCAGCTTTAAGCGCGCTTTTTTGCGCATGTCCTTTAAAATGCCCCCTTCCGGAGAAATCTACAGTAAAGCATTCCGGTTTAGCGATGTCATGAAAGAACATCGCTAATTTTACATTTTCCTTGTCAATACATTCTGAAACAGCGTTAACGGTATGCTCCCATACATCATATTTATGGTAGGGACTGTGCTGCTCAAAATCAAAGCACGGTATTACTTCAGGTATAAATACTGATATAACGTCTCTGTAGGATTTAAGTACCTCGCCTGCGTTTTGTCCGCGTATAATCTGAACAAACTCATCCCTTATGCGTTCGGCTGAAATGTTTTTCAGCAAAAGGCGCAGATTATGGACAGCCTCCGCGGTACCGCTTTCTATCGAAAACCCGAGCCTTGATGAAAACCTAAGACCGCGCAGTATTCTGAGCGCGTCCTCTTCAAATCTTTTTTCAGGAGCTCCTACGGTTCTTATAATTTTATTTTTAATATCGTCCCGGCCGTTAAAAGGATCAATCAGACCGTCGTGTATACCATAGGCCATAGCGTTGACGGTAAAGTCACGGCGTCTGAGATCTTCAATCAACGACGAGGTAAATTCCACATTGTCCGGGTGACGTCCGTCTGTATAGCCCTTTTCAAGTCTGTATGAAGTAATTTCAATAATACCGCCGTTTGTTATAACAGCCACCGTTCCGTGCTTTTCTCCCGTCAGAATAAGCTTAAAGTCCCTGAATACGTTTTTAATCTCCTCCGGACGGGCATTTGTCGTAATATCGTAATCATTAGGAGCAATATTCATTATAGAATCCCTGACGCAGCCGCCTGCAAGATAAGCCTGAAATCCGATGCTTTCCAGCCGCTTTACCACCGTAAATACATATGAGGGAATATTAACCATAGCCGTCCTCTTTCCGTTCAAACAAAATTTACAAATTAATTATATCATAATATTAAAAAATTGTAAACCGTCACAGATTTTATCGGCAAAAAAGCCGTATCATATAAGCACGATACGGCTTTTGCCTTTATAAATCCTGTAGATCCGCCGCCGGAATATCATTTTCTATGTTATCCCTTGCAAGATCGTTATCAATCGCGGCATAAACGTCGGATATCGACTTTTCTGCCTGCTTGTCCAAGCTATCCTTATTTTGCATAGAATAAGGCTTTGCATGATAAACCTTCTGTGAAGGCGCCTTTGTTCCCGCTATAATAGGATTGGCGCGTACTTTTCCGTGCTTTGCCTTTCCCTGTATTTCAGCTACGGGAGAAACGTCATTACGCGGCTTTGTGTGGGTTGTTTCCGGGCGGCTCATTCCTTGCTTTGCCATTTTTATCACCTCTGCTTTATTATTTCCGTTTAAATCATTTTTATCCGCCTGGCATTAATATAGCAAACCATAAAAATCCCCAATTATAGCTCAAAGGTATTTTCCGCCCTCAAATTTTCCTAAGTATAAAAACGAAATATTAATATATAATAATGCCAAAGAAATTAAGGAGGGAGCAAATTTATGGCTGATAAACCTAAAAAGGACAATAATGAAAAAACCGCCGGTAACAATCAATGGACCGAAACTCACCTAAAAAGCAAGCCCGACAAACGTGAACGTCACGACGGTCCCGGCGGCAACTGAAAAAATATCCCCGCATAAGCGGGGATATTATCTGAAATTATATAAAACTGCACCGTTTAGTTAGCTTTAGGTAACTCTACTTCATAAATTACCTGCTTACATAAGATGCGTCGGAATCTGCTCTAAAGCTATACGCTAATACTCTCTTCCGAAGATTATTTTATCAGCGCCCTTCCCAGCTCTCTGCACTTTTCAAGATCATCGTCTGACGGAGCTTCGTTGGCAATAAGCCCTTCTCCTCCCACAATTACCGCGCCGTCATCCTCTGCGCGCTTTACCCAGCTTCTCATCCATTCGCCGTCTCCCCAGCCATAGGATCCGAACAGAGCAATGGTTTTTCCGTTAAGACCGCTCTCGGCTTCCGCAAAAAAAGGTTCAAATTCGCTTTCTTCAAGCTCCTCCGCTCCCATAGCCGAACAGCCGAACGCCAGTCTGTCGTAATCCGAAAGTTTTCCACTGAATTCAGACACGCTGAAAAGTTCCGCATTTGCACCCTCTGCAACCGCCGCAGCCATCTGCTCCGTATTTCCTGTACCGCTCCAATAAATAACCGCTGCTTTCATAATAAAACCTCCTATGATATTTTGAGCGCACGATAAATATCGCTGCCCTGATTTAATTTATTACACAGAAATTTTCTGCATTTGTCATAATTTGTAAAGCTGCGCCTTGCCTTTTCCTCGTCTCCGTAAACCTTCCAACAGCCGCACAGCTTGAAATTATTCCCCTTATGAATAATAAAACCTTTTACATCCTCCGCAGGATACCCAAGAAAAATCCCTATTTCGTGAGGAAATTCGTTTTCTGATGAAATACGCTCAGCAAGCCTTTCAAGATCGCTTTCAAGCTTAAATAACGAGCCGCCGTAACCGTAAGCTTTAAGAATTTCCCGTCTTGCCGGTTCTGATAAGCACTTTAAAAGCAGCTTTTCGTTGTAAAGCAGCAGCAGCGTTCTTTTTTTACATCGGCACATAAGCCTGATCTTCAGTTTCCTGCCTCCTGCAATTTCATTGAATCGCTCTATCTGTCCGAGAATATTAAATTCGTCATTTTCCAATGATATAAGATTTGCGCACTTTATTCCCAGCAGCGACGGCGCTGCATGATATGCAAGCTTATTTTCAAAACGGCGGCATTCCTCCTGTGACACATAAATCCTCCTTTCATAAATATTTATTAATCGTCGTGCCGACGGCAGTAATATGCCGTTGTCAGACCGCATGAGTTAGCATATGCTTACCGAATATATAATAACATATAAACCAGGTTTTTGTCAAGAATAAATTTATATTCCGTCTGTTTGATTTAATAACAAATTTATGATATTATATAATAATTACAGACGAATTGAGGAGGAATAAAAATGAATAATATTCAAAGCGTTCTATTGGGCTTATCCCTACCTTTTATGGGAACGGTACTAGGCGCGGGCATGGTCTTCTTTATGAAAAAGGAAATACGCCCCAATGTTCAGAAGGCTCTGCTCGGCTTTGCCTCCGGCGTAATGATTGCGGCGTCTGTCTGGTCGCTGATAATTCCTTCAATAGAAATGGCGGAGAAAAACGGCAATAAAGCGGCGTGGCTGCCGTCGGCAATAGGTTTCACAGCCGGAATAGCCTTTTTGCTTCTGCTTGACAGCTTAATCCCGCACCTTCACATAAACTCCGATAAACCGGAGGGAACAAAATCCGGACTTCAAAAATCTGTTATGCTTATACTTGCTGTAACGCTCCATAATATTCCCGAGGGTATGGCAATCGGCGTCGTATTTGCCGGAATGGTCGGCAGCAGTCCGATAATTACCGTGGCCAGCGCATTTGCGCTTGCAATAGGAATCGCCGTTCAGAACTTTCCTGAGGGCGCTATAATATCTATGCCTCTGATGGGAACAGGAATTTCTAAAAGAAAAGCCTTTGTATACGGAGCGATGTCAGGAATAGTTGAACCAATCGGAGCGATTGTAACAATTCTGCTGACGTCTCTTATAATGCCGATACTACCATATATACTCTCATTTGCGGCAGGCGCAATGTTCTACGTTGTAATAGAGGAACTTATCCCCGAGGCGCAGTCGGGAGAACACAGCAATACCGCCACAATAGGCGCGGCAATCGGCTTTGTGCTGATGATGATACTCGACGTCGCGCTCGGATAAAAATAAAAAACAGCTTTAGCTTATGTACTCCGGAGAGTACGGCATAGCTTTTTTGTTACAAACACAATGCTGCGGCATAATATGTAATAAGAAAGAAGGTATAGAATATGAAGCTAAGCATAAACACAGATAAATATCTCTGTGATTTTAAAAGTATACTTGTTGAAATGATAAAAAAAATGACCGATATAAAGCCTACGGAAAGTATTTCAGGGGATTTTATAGCGCAAATGATACCGCATCACCTTGCAGCGATTGAAATGTCTGAAAACCTGCTTAAATATACTATTAACTGTCCTTTGCAGAATATTGCTCTAAATATAATAGCTTCACAAAGGAAAAGCATTGAAAATATGCTTGCGTCTGAGAGTAAATGCAGACAAACGCTCAACTGCCAAAATGAACTTTCCTATTACAGATTCAATAACGACGAAATACTTAATACCATGTTCCGCAGAATGAAAACGGCATGTTCAGACAACTGCATAGACGCAAATTTCATGCGCGAAATGATACCTCATCATCAGGGGGCGATACAAATGTCTGAAAACGCGCTGAAATTCAATATATGTCCGGAGCTTAAGCCTATACTGGAGGCGATTATAGCTTCACAGAAGCAGGGCGTAAAAAAAATGAAACGCCTGCTGGCTGAAATCTCCTGCTGAACAGGATAAACGCAAGGCTTTTAAAAAAAAGGAAGCTTTAAATACCGTAAGGAGGATAAAATTCAATGAAAAATAAGGAAAAACTAACCGTTTTAATACCATCAATGCTTGATTTTCACTTTCCTCTTTTAAAATATGCCTTTTTCTCCGATTCGGCTATTCATCGAAGGCTCGACGGTATTATGCTTTCAAGCATTGATTATGATTCGGGCAGCGCAGAAGTCAATGAAGACAATCGTTTAAGAATGCTTATAGACCTATGAACAATAATAAATTACTTTGTACATTCTCCCATGCCCAAGAGGGAATTATAATCTATTAATTATATCTACAAAAACAATAAATATAATCAATATTTTGACATAATATACCAAATATATTTGATAATTAAATATTAAACCTATAAATATGATAGAATTTTATATAGTAAATAATTCAGGAGGTCATATTTATGGCGTTTTATCAAAGATTGAAGGACTTAAAGGAGGACGCGGATTTAACTCAAGCGGCAGTTTCCGAAATAATTGAAGTTTCCGCTAATCATTACGGAAAGTACGAACGCGGAGAAACTGATATACCATTTTCAAAAGCAATTAAATTAGCTGATTACTATAACGTTTCACTGGACTATATAGCCGGAAGAACAAATGACAAGACATTTATCAGTAATATATCTCCCTCGCTTTTTACTGAAAAATTCAGTCGGCTTAATAATAAAAATAGAGCAAGAATAGATGAAAGAATGTCTCAGATGTTAGAAGCACAAGGGAAAAAGGAGTAGGAAAACATATGCAAATTAACTATTTAAGAAACCGGAATATTAGATCTCCGACTCGTTTCCCCAATACTTCAAAGCTTTTTTCTTACTTTTTTATAAATACAGCTCCCTCTTAATCCATCACCATACTACTCAACACCCCCTTATCCATTTCGCAAACCGTATCGCACAAAATAGAAATATCCTCAGCAGAATGAGAAGCTATAAGAATAGTTTTTCCTTGCTCTCGGAAAAGTTTTAAATACCCGCGCATATCGGAAACACCCTCCTTGTCAAGACCGCTCATAGGCTCGTCGAGAATAAGTAAATCAGGATTTTCCATAATAGCCTGAGCAAGTCCGAGCCTTTGGCGCATACCAAGCGAATACTTACGAACATGACGTTTTAGATAAGGATCAAGTCCGACCTGTTCCATTGACTTAATAATTTCATTTTTACCGATTTTCCCTCTTAATCCTGCAAGTAATTTTAAATTTTTATAGCCGGAATAATATGGGATAAATCCCGGAGCTTCAATAATAATACCCATGTTCTCAGGGAAATCTATATCTTTTCCAATTTGCTTTCCACCAACTGTAATTATACCTGATGTAGGTCTGATAAATCCGCAGATACATTTCATCAGCATAGTTTTTCCGCTGCCGTTTCTGCCGATAAGACCATGAATCCTGCCTTCTTCAAAAGAAATATTTATAGATTTCAAAATATCAGTTTTTCCTATTCTTAAACTAACATTCTTAATATCAATAATCATATTACGTTCCCTCCTGTTCCGTATTTATGAATTGTAATCTGCGTAAAACAACGAGATTTGCAATGAATATTACCGTGATAATAACTGCAAAATAGACAAATGAATTTGCAACAGGAGTTATCGGTTCTCTAAGAATTTCTTTGTAATGAAGCCAAATTATCGAGTTAGCCATCGGGAAAATCCACATTGCAGGAGCCTTAATTGAACAGGTCATTACCCCGCAACCAATCACTAAAAATACGGTAAAAAGTCCCGCTGTACGCAAATACAACATCTTTAACATGCACAGGATTAATGATAAAAGAAAAAAATACATTGAAAGCAAAATTATAGTTTGGATTGCCGCAGTGACTATCGGAATCTGATTATACAAGTTTGAAGGCAATAATTGCGATACGAAATTTCCTGATTCTTGCGGAAAAGCCGCTTCATATTTTGTTATGGAGTTGCTCCAATGATTGCTCCAAACACCTTTGCCCATAATTAAGCAGCTTGTGAAAATAACAGCAATATAAGTAAAAATACTCATTATGATAGACAATATCTGTCCTAAAAACCAGTTCAATTTTCCTGTTCGCTTTATAAAAAACAGCGTATTTCCTCCCATTATCGGAAAATCGCTTATTAGTATAAGAAACACGCACGGCATAAACATAACAAGCTTTCCTGAATTACCGACCGCTATAAACGGTTCTAAAATATTCAATGGTTCACCATATTTTTCAGCACGTCCTACAAGCGGTTCAATAACAAGTGTTTTAATAAATACAAGCATAATTCCGACAATAATTATACGCGGATTTGTTATAAGTTTTATAAACTCACAGCGGGCTGTATTCCATATAGCACGGATAGAAAACTTACTCCCCATAATCAAGCCTCCTATTCATTAAAAAGCAATATATAAAATATGCGGCACATAAAACTATACCGTTAAACAATAAAATATATTTTATATCGGCGCTGTAATCAAAGAGATTACCCAAAGCATTGGTATCAGTTATTGATAGTATTTTTAATAGTTTTGTGTTCGGATTTTCATAATTTGAGAATGCTTGTGCCGAAAGTATTCCATTGGATTGCATAAGTGCGTATTTCACAAAAAACGGTATGCAAATTATAAGATATTTATTTTTCATAAATCCTGTCAGAAAAAATGCAGGTATTGCAGATACCGCACCGAATGCGAACATTCCAAGAATTTTTTCACTAATTAAAAAAGGGTATCCGTATTGTAAAAAATCCGGGTAAAAATATGTAAGCGTCGATTCATAATTTGCAATTTTATCTGTAGAGTATTCCGAAATGTTTGGGAACATTAAAAAAATACAAACTCCAAAAATTATAAATCCTATAACAACCGCAAACCCGCCGGATAAAAATGCCGTGAGGAAATTTCCTGTGCTGAAACTCCATTTCGATGTACGGAATACAGAATAGCGTAACGCTTTTGATTCGCGTCCATCACATAAAAGCGGTACAAAAGCAAATGCCGCAACTATTGGTATAAACATCAAAACCCACGTTCCGTTTCCCGCACTGAACACAGCGAAAGAACACAATTGAGGATCTGTAAGAATATCTTTCCTGTCAAAATCAATCAATACGCTAATCACAGAATACGCTTGCATTTTTTGCGCGTCAAAATATACTTCGGAACAAAAGCACAAAATAACGGTCAATGAAATGCAAGCGTAAAAGCCGGGGCTTGTAAGGATTTTTTTAAAGTTTGAGGAAACAAGCCTAATAATTTTCATAGTCAACCTCATTAATCATACTTGTAGTATTCACAACTGCCTGTAACAGCATTGATATAGATAACATAGTTTAATTGGTCATTCAAATTTCTTGCCATGAACTTCCAGCACGCCGAAACGTCTAAACGATTATCGTTTTCTTCTATATATTTTGGAACATAGACAAATTCTGCACGATTAACTGTCAATTGTACTACGCCGGACATCTCGTTCGATAAAGCGTCAACTGCCGATTCAAACGTAATTACTTCATCATGCTTTTGCGGTTCAAGTATATCATATGCTCTGCCATATGACATTATCGAATCAAGTTTTTCGCTTTCAATCATAAAAGCATGTCCCGGATAAATTTGGTAATCAGCAGAAGCTTCACTGTTTACGGTACTAAAACTCATCGCTTCTTTCATGGGATAATAATCAAATCTAACGTTATTATAAGTCGACGTCAGTAAAAAATGATACCCGAAAATACCGTTACCCATGTCAACAATCCAGGTATCGGTAATATCCGGATAAAGTTTAGGATTTACAGCGCCCTTGTCAAATTCTTCAGTCAAATATTTTTTGGTAAACTTTACAGCGTCTGCAAGCGCAACCTCTTTATCAAATAACCTATATTTGTCATCGCCGCTGAAATCTGAACCAAACGGCATTCGTATCCGATCTGTTATTTTATTATCATTGGCAGCGCAATACATAGCAACCGTTTTGCCTTTTTCGCCGTTTTGAATCTCAAATGCCCTTGAACCTGTAATTGAAAAAATATTCCCGTTCGGGGCCATTTGGACAAATAATTTAGAATTATATACAAACATTAAAGGCGAAGCAAGTTCCCCGTTTAAGATTTGGTCTTTATAATCAGAAAATTTTCCCACCAAAGGTTGATTAACATCTCCCGTATCAATATTGACGAGATATAATTCCTTTTTTTCATCTTCAGTAAGAAAACCGGGAAAGTATTTTTCAACAGTATCATCAAACCGCTTGTAGACTTCTTCGCCTGATAATGACGGCTTTCCCGTCATTTCAAAGGTTTCAACCGAATCAGTATCAGGAAATTCAACACTAAAATCCTTACTGAATTTTAGGTTTTCAAACTCCCTTTTTATAACATTATCCTTTTGCTGCACAATAGATTTATATATATTCTGCATATTGCTTTTTTCGTTTGATGATTCATTATTATCGGTACATCCCAAAAACGTACACGTTATCGCAGCAATAACCAATATAGCGGTAAAATGAAATTTTTTCATAGAAAACCCTCCGAATATCTTTTTCATAAGAGAGCTATAAAGCTCTCTTATGAAAATATTAATTTTAATGTAATGAGAATAGCCTATGGTTTAAAGATTGTAGCCTATAGTGCCATTTGCAACAATTTTATTGCCCACACCAGTAAATGTAAATGTAATGCTGAGGTTGCTACTAGTAGTATAGACAACTCTTGAATATCCTGTTGTTGTAATGTTTATTCCACTGGGAGTTACTTTTACAGAGCGATCATTTGAACCGCTAATGCTGGAACAATAGGTCTGATAGCCGCCGCCGAACTTATCTATGGTGCAAGTATACGTTCGATGTTGACCCGGATTATCCGGAGCTTCTGGTGTAACCAGTATGTTCCAGTTTTTTTGTGGCGTGTATGCGCTTGCGCTCATTCCTGAAATTCCAACGACAAGAGAAGCCGCAGCCATTAAACCCGCTAAAATTTTTTTTGTTTTTTTCATTCGGAAAGATCTCCTTTTTTAAAAATTTATGTAATAATTGAATTTTTAATACTCCGCGCGATAGTATTGAAATCCAACTAATACAACAATAAATATAATGTATTTCTGTATCTATAATATCAAAATTTACAAAATACAACTTAAATGTCGCAAATTAATATATCTATTTTAATTATATCTTAATATGTCAATAAATTCAAGGCATTTGTCCCGAATGCTAAAATATCGCCCTGAATGCCAAAAATCAATAAATAATAATTCCGTTAATACTTAGGCTCTGAATATATTGTACACACGGATAAAATTATCCCAAGCAGATAGTAAAAAAATAAAGAACCGAGAATTAAAATCTCGATTCTTAAAAATATTTTTAAATAAAAAAGCATCGTTTACAGCCGCTTGGAAGCTTAATGATACTGTACTTAATGCCGTAAACAGCCTATGAGCCAAGTCATTTTACCTTTCAAATATTAATCCCTTTTAAAAATATCCCTTGTATAAACCTTTTCTATTACATCATCAAGACTGCTGTCATAACGGTTTGCTAAAATTGCATTTGACTGTTTTTTAAATTCATCAAAATCATTTACAACAACCGAGCCGAAAAAAGTAGAATTATTTTTGAGTGCAGGCTCATATATAATAACCGTTGCTCCTTTTGCCTTTATACGTTTCATAACGCCTTGAATAGAGCTTTGACGAAAATTATCGCTGTTAGATTTCATCGTAAGTCTATACACTCCTATTACAACTCTCTTTTCACTGTTGATATTAAAATTACTATTTGACGAATAATAGCCGGTTATCTCAAGTATACGATCTGCAATGAAGTCCTTACGTGTGCGATTAGATTCAACAATAGCCTCAATCAAATTTTCCGGAACATCAGCATAATTAGCAAGAAGCTGTTTAGTATCCTTCGGAAGACAGTAACCTCCGTAGCCAAAAGACGGATTATTATAATGCGTTCCTATTCTAGGATCAAGGCATACGCCGTTGATGATTGCCTTTGCGTCCAAGCCTTTCATTTCGGCATAGGTATCAAGCTCATTAAAAAAGCTGACACGAAGCGCAAGATATGTATTAGCAAAAAGCTTAACCGCTTCCGCTTCTGTAAACTCCATAAAAATAGTGTCAATATTTTTTTTAATTGCTCCCTCCTGTAAAAGACCTGCAAAAATATGCGCCGATTCAGCAAGCCTTCTGTCGCTCAAATCTATTCCTACAATAATCCTTGACGGATACAAATTGTCATACAGCGCTTTGGATTCACGTAAAAATTCCGGACTGAAAATAATATTTGAAGCTTTATACTTTTCTCTGACAGCCTTTGTATATCCAACTGGAATTGTAGATCTGATAACTATTATTGTATTCGGATTAGCTTTCAGCGCAAGCTCAATAACCTCTTCGACAGCCGATGTATCAAAGAAATTTTTCTTTCCGTCATAGTTAGTGGGCGCTGCAATTATTACAAAATCAGCGTCTTTATACGCGGATTCGCCGTCAATGGTTGCTTTCAGATTTAATTGCTTTTCAGTCAGATATTTTTTTATGAAATCGTCCTGAATTGGAGAAATCCTATTATTGATTTTCTCAATCTTTTCAGGTTCAATATCTACTGCGGTGACATGATTATGCTGTGCAAGAAGTACGGCAAGTGAAAGTCCGACATATCCCATCCCGGCAACTGCTATCTTCATATATAATATCTCCTTTAATTTATATAACGGTTTTTTTAATCCTTTATTTTAATTGCTCCTCATTCCTGCAAAACGCCTGATAATATATTTTATACCATTCCGCAAATTTTCTAAGTCCCTCGCGCAGACTCGTATTCGGCTTAAACCCGAAATCACGTTCCAGCATAGCTGTATCGGCATATGTTACAGGAACGTCTCCCGGCTGCATCGGTACAAGCCTTTTGTGCGCTTCAAAATTATAATCCTCAGGCAAAACCTTCGCCCTGACAAGCTCTTGAGAAAGAATTTGAACAAAGTCAAGCAAATTCTCAGGGCTGCCGTTTCCTATGTTGTAAAGCTTATACGGAGGTATCGGCAAATTATCCTCGCCGTTCTTCTTTTCCGGCGGAGACTGCATTACGCTCTTAACGCCTTCCACAATATCGTCTATATATGTAAAGTCGCGCATACAATTTCCGTAATTGAAAATTTCTATTGCTTCATTGTTCCTCAGCTTGTTTGTAAAGCTGAAGTATGCCATATCAGGACGTCCCATCGGTCCGTAAACTGTAAAGAAACGCAAACCTGTCGCCGGAATATTATACAGCTTAGAATAGCAATGCGTCATAAGCTCATCAGATTTTTTTGTCGCCGCATATAGCGAAACAGGGTTGTCCACTTTATCATTGGTTGAAAACGGTATTTTCTTGTTTCCGCCGTAAACACTTGACGAGCTTGCATAAACAAGATGCTCGACGGGATAATGCCGGCAGGCTTCAAGAATATTATAGAATCCGATTAAATTCGACTGTATGTAAGAATCAGGATTTGTTATTGAGTAGCGCACCCCTGCCTGCGCTGCGAAGTTTACAACAATCTGAGGTCTATATTGCTCAAATACTGTGTTAATAAGATTTTTATCCGCAATATCGCCTCTTATGAATTTATATCTTCCATTCGAACATTTGTCAATTTGCTTTAACCGATATTCTTTTAAGGATACGTCATAATAATCATTCATATTGTCAATACCGATAATCCGTAGGTTTTCATAGCTTTTTAAAAGATTAATCACAAGATTAGCCCCTATGAAACCGGAAGATCCGGTGACAAGAACAGCTTTAGTATTAAGATTTACATTCATAATCAGCTTCTCCTCTTTGCTTTTTCAAATATTCTTATTATATATTCTTTATAAAATATATAGTTTATTATTAAAGACACTGCTATCCAGCAAATCAAAACCTCAAAGGCCAATATAAAAAACGATAGGTAAGAAACCGACAGCATTGGAATTTTAAACGTTATTATGACAGAAATCACAACGCTTATCATATCAATAGCTATATGTTTTAAGAATGATTTAAAATCAATATGAAGTATATGCTTTGAATTATACCGGGCCATCCATACGGTTTGATACGTCATTGCCGCCAATGTTCCGGCCGCCACGCCGACCAAGCCGAAAAAATTTACTGTTACAACGGAAATAAAAATATTCATAATCATTGCTATAATATAGTTACTTTGAGTCTGTTTATAATGTCCGGCGGCAAGTATAATAATATTATACGGGAGTCTGAAACAATGTCCCGCATTGGCTGCTGTAATTAATACTGCAAATAATGGATGAATATAATTTATATCAGTTATTCCTTTTGTATATACACGAATAAAATTCAAAAGTAAAATTCCTGTGCACCCAAAAACCAAAGCTGTAACCGTATGTATTAACCATTCAATATAATCAAAGAATTTTTTTAATTTATCCATTTCTTTTTTTGCAAGCATTTCGCCGATTAAAGATTGCATTCCATTAGTAAATGATATAACGATATTCTTCATACCAATGCACACCATATTATAAACTGAATAAACAGAGACATTTGAAAGTGAAGAGAAAAGTGTCAGTACAATGCTATCTGTTCCGGTTAAAACAAACGAAGCAAAATGCTGAGCCATTCCATTCCATTTCTGTTTAATAGGTTCTTCGGAATAGGTTATTTTTCTATCTATACTGTAATGTTTCTTTACATACCGCTGCAAATAAGTTGGTCTTAATAGAAAAATCAAAGAAGTGGTCAATTTAACAATATGAATAGAACAGCCTAACTGAATTAACACTACACATGCTAATGTGTTAATAACAAGCGTAACCGATTTAGAAGTATATTGAATATAGCCTTTTTGATCTGCTGTTAAAAGCAAACCGTTTACAACTCCGAAATAATATTGTGCGAATGAACTAACACACATAGACCCGATTAACAACACCGTATATAATATTCCAAAGCTTTTATTTACTGAAAAAGGATAGAAACACATCAAGGCTATAACATATATCAGTAGTATCAAAGCTATTTTTCTGAAGAATTTTCCTGCCGAAACAAATATCCGGCTTATCATCTTACTGTCGTTTTCCGCAAGAGGCTTATATAACGACGACTGTACAACAGCGCCAACGCCCATATCCAGTAGCGTAACAGCGCCAAGAAACTGGGTTATTGATTCAACAAGTCCATTTACCTCGGAGCCGTATGTTTTTAATATGAATTTTTGCAGGATAAACGCACATATGAAATTTGTAAATAGAAATATAAGTGACGAAATTGTGTTCAGCATGAGCTTCTTTTTCCGATTCATTTTTAATCTCCGTTTTATTGAGGAAGTCTAATTAAATTGCCCCATTCGATTTCCCAATCATCAGGATGTATTTTCAAAAAGCCGCTGTTATCATAGAATGTCATTTCACCAAAATAAACCCTTCCGTTCATTTCATAAAAATCAACTCTAACATGCGGAATCCCTGTTGACAATATTTTCGCTAACTCTATCATCGTATCAAACGAATAAGGTTTGCGGGGCGTAACCGGTGCGTTTGAATGCCAATGATTAGTTAAATTCAAATGAGAAAATTCCGAATCGAAGTAATCGAAATACATTTTCCCTTTGCCATGTCTATTTGTAACCAAAAGCAAAGCATGAACTTTGCCGTCAAAGCAGTCAAATTTATAATCCCTAAGTTCCTTATCCTGTGAATCCTCCATATATTTTTCCGCAATGATTCTCGGAGGAACGTTTTTATAAGGCCATTCACGTCCGCAATAGTAAAAATTACGTATTAAGTTTCGTTCGAGCAGCTTTCTTGCCGACTTCTTATCAAAGTTATTTTTATCTTTAACAATAATAATACCTCCGCTGTCGTGCGTACATTTTAAAACAAACTGATTCGGTAATATGTCAAAGTTAATATCTTCAAAACTTTCCCATACGCCGAGAGTTGGAATTATGTACTTCCCACCGATTTTATCTGCAACATACTTTTTTACCGCGTACTTGTCCGCCATTGTCGTGTAAATCGGCTTCCTGTCATGTATTTTAAGCCATTGAAGTTTTTCATTAAAAGTCTGTGGGTTGTCCAGGTTCAAGGATTTATGAAATTTTAATCTCCATAGCATTTTCAAATATTTCTCATCGCTCATCCAATTAAACAGACCTCTTACTCCGAGAGAAGATATCAAACTATATGGATCAGTTATTTTTTCTATTATCTTATTCACCATATGAACTCCTAAAATTGAAATTGAAACGGATAATAATGTATATCCTTATTTAAATACCATCTTAATATATAGCCTATAAAAAACAAAGAATAATATATAACAATTCCCACTTCAATCAACCTATTGTTTTTCCTGGTATTGACGCATAATGTCGCCGTTCCTGGAATAGCTATAAAAGCCAATTCAATATATACTCGATACATTATGTCATTTTGAACGGCAAAAATCAAAAACGAAAGACTGAAAATCAAAATATCAATAAAGAATTTTTGATTTTCATCATTGAATAATTTACTGTAATTTAAAATCAAATAGAGAATTATTATAAATATGGCTGATTTATACAAGATATTATTAAGCAAAGAAACATCCGCTTCAACTCCTACAGAACCATAACTAAACAACTTATTTGTTAATTCAAACACCAAATTGCATATACCGGTTAAATTTCCAATTATACAAATAATCGCAATAAAAAGATGTTTCTTTTCATTAAAATCTACTTTTCTGAATAAAATCAAAAAGGCAAAGAAAATAGTTGATTTATGAAACATTGAGGAAAATAAAACAATAGCTAAAAACGGTATCCATTTTCTATCTTTTAAATATTTAATAGAAAACAATAGTATTCCAATCGCACAACCTTGACGCATAATATTAAACGTACTTTGAATAAACATATACGGATTAAAAACGAGAATTATTAATGCTAAAATATAATAATCCGGTTCAACATATTTCTTTATATAGCAATAAAATCCTGCAAGCGTTAAGGCAGCAACCGAAAAATTCAATGCAGCTATATTGCATTGACTTAATTCAGAAATTATCCGACAAAGTAAAACATATCCTTTTTCACTGAAATACGCATTACCCGTTTTGTTAATATTTTTATATTCATATATATAGTTAATGTGGTCAGCTCCTATTATATCTGCTCTGAAAGACGCAATAAAACATAAAATACAAAGCGCTGTAATAAACGATATAGTGTAAAAGTATTTCCAGTCATAATTGAATACATTTATTTGGCGCCGACCTTCAATTAATCTTTCACACATATATAAATATATTAAGCCAAAAAATAAAACAAGATATATTATCACAATTTTTCTTTACTCCTTGAAATTAGCTAATACCCCTATAGCTTCTTCCCACTGCCTGCAAATCTTCTCAACGGAATATTTATCTCGAACATAAAGATTGTTCTTTCTCATTTTTTCCCGTTTCGCCTTATCATTCAAAAGCTCCAACATGGCGTTTTTCAAAGCAATTTTGTCTCCGCAGGGAACAATTATTCCATTTTCTTTATGTATCAGCTCTCTTGCGGTACCGGTTGGAAAATCTGTTGAAATAACAGGCAGTCCGACAGCCATTGCTTCTAACAAGGCGTTAGGAAACCCCTCGTAATCTGAAGACATTACAAATATTGTGCTGTCTTTTATTTCATTTAAAACGTCATTGCTTTTGCCCGGAAGAAAAACTGATTTTTCAAGATTAAGAGAACAAATTTGATTTTCAAGCCTGTTTCTCAAAACGCCTTCTCCATAAATTGTAAGTGTTACATTTTCATTTGCTTCCTGTTTTAGCAAATAAAACGCATTTATTAAAAGTGAGAAATTCTTTTGCGCCATAAGTCTGCCGACAGCACAAATTTTCAAAGTATTTCCTTCGGTTATCGGTTTGGGGATCAACGATATATCAATAGGATTACTTATAACGATTTTATTTTTAATCCTGTTATAGTAATTTAAGACAGCTTTGCTTTGACAAACAAGCAAATCGGTTTTCATAAAAATAATATTCGTTAATTTCCTGACTAACAAATTTCCTTTTTTCGGATCACATCTTTCAGAGCTAATCCATTTTATACTTTTTAATTTTCCAAATACTTTAAGTAAATATACAATTAAATTTGTTTCAAACAAAAATGAAATAACAACATCAGGCTTAAATTCATTTACTTTTTTTGAAATAAAACGCAAAGCTTCAATAAAATTTTTCACCATCGAATAATTTCTCGTTATTTTATTTTTTCTATTAATTACACAATTCAGACTTTCAAATTTCACGTTGCTATTAAGCTCATAAAATGATTTATTTCCAACGAGGGTAAGTATTTTTACGCTGTTGTTTTTTGAAAATTCATTTGCAAGATAAGCGATAACACGTTCTGCTCCGCCATTATTCATTCTTGGAATTAAAAATAATATTTTCATCTCGGCTCCATTTAAATCTATCTTCTTAATAATTTATCCGACACTAATTTCATTAAAAATAATGGTAAAATAAATAAAAATATTTGTCCGACTAATACATAAATAAAGTCACTAAACCGACACAAATTTTTTCTCCATAAGCTATATGAAACTTTAATGCACCCTATGCAGTTTCTCCATGACTTTCTGCGTTTATAATTATTTTTATCTGATCTATATAATAAAAGCGATTCATTTATGTTTTCTGCTTTACAATTATTCATAATCATTACAGAAAACAATTTTCTATCCTCATTTCTTCTTGTTGTAGGATAACCGCCGCATTTTAATACCTCAGACCTTTTATACATAACAGTAGGATGATTAAACGGCTGAATTCTTCCAATATTTTTCTTTATCTCCTCATATGACGACGGCACAATACGGGAACATTTTATTTCATTTGGATTATCCCAGAATTCTTCAATATTTGTTCCCACAATTGATAGCTCAGGATTATCAAGAAATAATTTCAGTTCCTTTTCGCAACGCCTTGGCAAAGAAATGTCGTCAGAATCCATGCGGGCAACCAGTTCATTACGGCAGGCCTTTAATCCTTGATTCAGGGCATTTCCCAAGCCGCCGTTTACTTGCAGCTTGACGATGGTAAACAGCTCGTTAAAATCCGCCTTGTATTTATCAATAATATCAGATAATGATTTATTTAAAGCGCCGTCCTCAACTACTACAAATTGTTCAGGTTTAACAGTTTGATTAAGCATGCTCTCTATGCTTTGCTTCAGATATTCCGGTTTTTCTTTATCATAAACTGACATCAACACGCTATAATTCATTCTTCGTTCTCACCCAACCTTAACTTTTTCTCTTCCCTCTTTTTTCGTTTCTTTATTAATGCAATCTATATCGTCATGCTTCAAAACTTTATATAAGGTCCCCCAAAAAATTTTCACATCAAGCCAAAAACAGATTTTATAATAATACTCAGCGTCAAATTCTGCTTTTTCATCATCTGATAAAGAATTTCTTCCGTTTACCTGTGCAAGACCCGTCAACCCTGGAAGTATATTGTCGGAGCCGTTTTGCTTTCTCAGATTTTGAAGATATTCCTCTGCTAAAATAACAGGCCTTGGACCGATAATGCTCATATCGCCTTTTAAAATATTGAATAACTGCGGCAGCTCGTCCAAGCTTGTTTTTCTCAGAAACTTCCCAAATTTTGTTATATATTTATCCTGATTGATTACCATTTCACAAGCAGATATATTTGGAGCGTCTTTTTTCATCGTTCGAAATTTATAAATTACAAACGCTTCAGAATTTTTTCCATATCTTTTTTGCCTGAATATTATTCCGCAATTTGGACATTCAAATTTAATTACAACTGAAATAACAAATAAAACAGGCAAAAGAAGCAAAATCATGATAAAAGAAAATAAAATATCAAAACTTCTTTTTATTTTTAAATACATCATATCACCCTTTTACTTTTCTCAAGTATCTCATTTGAGTTTTCTATTATTTTCCTATCGGATTTTTTCATAATTAAATCATAATCCGGCTTTCGATCCGTTACATTATGCGCATCGCTTCCCAATACTAATGGAAACTCATTTTTGATAAGCTTCTTTACAAACCTGAATTCTCTGAAATTGCCGAAGGCTTCAGCATTCACCTGAAATATCGCGTCGGCTTTAAGTACTTTTTCGTAATCATCTTTAGTGTAATATGGTAAATAACGGTGAACATGAGCAATAATAGGAATCAATTTATGCTCCGATGAAATATTTTCGATTTCCTCAATCATCCAATCAGAAAAAGCCTTATACGGCAGTTCAAAAAGAATTAATTTCGTTCCCTGTATTGCCAGTCTTTCAATATTGTCCAGATCGGATATATCCTTTTCAACGGCAATTTCTGCTCCTAATAAAATATTAGTTATCAACGGACCTTTTAACATCAGACTTTCGCAGCATTTCCGCCTCCTCTCAAGAAAACGTTCTACACTTCTTTCCCTGTGAGCATAAAAATGCGGAGTTGCAATAATCCTATCCACACCCTGTAATTTCATCATTTCAAGCATTTTTATTGACATTTCCACAGACTCTGAACCGTCGTCCATTTTAGGAAGTATGTGGCAATGATAATCAGTCAGCATTGCTTTTCATCTTCCTCCGTTTCCGCTTTTGTCTGTTCATATCTGTAATTCTGCGCATAGTACCTGTATTTGTAGCCGTATTTGTAACCATATTTATAGCCGTACTTATATCCGTAACCCTTACCTGAACTCACGGAAATATCATTCAGTATAAAACCGGTTAGCTTACAATTACCAAGCTGAAGCTTTTTCTGAACCTCTTGAATTTCATAATAGCTTGTACTTCCATATGACAAAACAACGGCAACTCCGGCAATAATATCCGACAGACCGATAACGTCTGTCATTTGCAGGATCGGCGGTGTATCTATTAATATGTAATCATATTCGGATTTGATTTTTTCAGTCATCTCACGCATTTTTTTCGACGCCAAGAGTTCCGACGGATTCGGAGGAATAACTCCCGAAGTCAGAATATCAAGATTTTTTATAACGCTTCGGTGAACACAATCCTTAAAAGCCGATTCGCGTGAAAGTATGGTTGAAAGACCTTTTCTATTTTGAAGATTGAAATTTTTGTGCTGCACAGGCTTTCTCATATCAGCGTCAACAAGCAGAACCTTTTTATCGGCTTCCGCCATGGTAACAGCAAGGTTTGCTATAGTAACGGACTTTCCCTCGGACGGCATTGAGCTTGTTATCGCCAGAATTCTGTTTTCTTCTGTAGATAATGAAAACATTACATTTGTACGCATTGATTTATAATTTTCAACCACGCTGAATGGGATTTTATTATTATAAATAAGCTTAGTTTTTCTATCGCTTGATTTGCCTATGTCCTTCTTTTTTGTTTTGCCCCCGATATGAGCAATTTCTCCTAAAATCGGTTTTTGAAAACGTTCCTGGAGTTCGGTAGTATCTTTAATGGAATTATCAAAAAAGTCAATCATCAATACTATAAAAACAGCTATCAAAAATCCTGCAATGCCACCGAAAACGGTATTTTTTATTACATTCGGAGATACCTTCTCTTCATATAATTTAGCGTCGCCTATTTTTTCAACCGACCCCGTACCTACTACGCGAATCAGGAAACTCGGCGCAACATCGGCCATAATACTGCAAAGCTCCTGTGAAAGCTTGGCATTTTTAGTAGTCGCAGTAATATTCAATACTTCTGTTTCATTGGCTGCCGACATTGAAAAGCAGCTTTTAAGACTCTTATTTGTTATTTGTCCGTTTTTTATTTCAAAATAATCAGAAAGATCGTCGGCCGAATGATTTTCAAGAAGCTTTTTACTTATTTCGTCCATTACAATATCATTATTTAGAATAACAATATAAGTTTCAACCAGAGACTTAGAAACATTCAAATCGTTTGCGTTTACTCCCTGCGATAGAGAATCAGCGCTATTATTGCTGTTTTTAACATACAACGAAACGTTTGACTGATATTTAGGCGCTATCATAAATTTTGATACTGAAAACAAGCAGCCTGCACAGATAATAGCTGCAATAATAAGATACGGTATTCTGCCGAAAAGTAGGTATATAAGGTCTTTTAAAGTAAATTTTTTATTCATGGAATTAAATCTTCCCTTTCTTTATTAAATGATTCGTATAAATTCACAGTATGAGGTATACTATGTATATATCCGTTTTGTGTTTTCTCAAAGTTTCCCCTTTTGAGAAAGAACTCTTAAAATACCCGGAAAATCAGAGTTATAAATAAAGGCAGACAAAAAAACTGACGAAGCAAATATTTATACGGCAAGCTTCAGCATACTCATACAAGCGCATTTTCTTTCCATAGATGAATGAACATAAATTTTCATTGTAGTTGAAACGTCACTATGTCCAAGAATTTCGGACAAAGTTTTAATATCAAAATTCTGCTGCAAGCAATTTGTTGCGAAGGTATGCCGTAGTGAATGAAATTTAATTGAAGGCAAATTTACTTTTTTAAGAATACTCTTAAATCTATAGGAAAGACATCTCGGTTCAACAAGCTTGCATGTTCCCGATAAAAGATATTTTTCGTCAGAACTGTAATTAGATTTTAATTTTTCTATCAAAAACTCGGGTATAGGAATATCACGTACTGAGTATTCGGTTTTAGGAGCTGAAATATTGACCACGGTTTTACTTTTTTCTGTAACGCTTTGAGCGCTAATTCTTTGTACAGTTTTATTAATATGCAAAATCTTGTTTTCCAGATCAATATCATTCCATTTTAACGCGCAAAGCTCACCGATACGTATACCGGTAAAAGCGCTCAAAAGAATACCCAGCGAAGTATTATCAGACCTATTGAAAAGATAATTCTGAAGAACGGCCTGTTCCCTTTCGGAAAGCAAATCAGGCTTCTTTCTTTTAGCCTTAGGCAATTCAACAGATGAAAGCTTATTTGCATATCCGTATATCTTATTTGCCCATTTAGCAATACTTTTTATAATTACAGTCATATCAGAAACATATTTTGAAGAAAAGCCTTCAAATAATTTTTGCTTTTTGAATTTTTCAACTACATCGACGCTGACATCCGTATACTTTTTAATTGAGAAAAAAGGCATAATATGATTATCAAGCTTGTTTTTATAGCAGCATAGAGTACTTGCTTTTACTTTTGATTTTTCATAAGCGAACCATTTCTGCGCTATATCATTAAATGATAAGCGGCATTTACTTTCTGAAATTGAATTTTCACATTGTAATTTATGAAGCTTTTCCTTGGCTTCGCTATAAGTTTTTCCATAAACAGATTTATATTTTTTAGTACCGCTTATATGAAACCGTCCCTCCCAGCGGCCATCATTTCTGTGATAAATATTTGATTCTTTTTTTGGCATTTTTTAATCCTCCTAATTTGACGATGTTTTTGACGAATCAAAATCCTTTTATTGTTATTCTGTATAAAGAATTTCATAATAAATGTAAAAATTGGTAAAAAAAGATGAAATTTTCATAAAAAAATAAAAAAAGCTATATTAATTATTGTAGTAATCTGTTTTAAATGATATAATAAAAAACAAAGTCATGTCAAAATTAATTGAAACTTGTTTTTCTCAAAGGGGGAAACTTTGAGAAAGTTAAAAATCCCAACGTTTCTATCGTTGGGATTTTGTTTATACTTTAAATTACTCCGGAATTAATTGACTGACATGATATAATTAGAAAAAATGTATATTATACCAAAACTGATTAAAGGCGGTTTAGAATGAATAGAAAAGAATTAGAAAATTATATTTGTGAAACCTACAATGTGAACAGTGAATTTCCTTGGTTGAAATTTCCTAGTTATGCGGTTTTTCGACATAATGCCAATAAAAAATGGTTTGCCTTAGTTATGAATGTTTCAAAGAAAAAACTTGGTTTATCAGAAAATAGTGAAATTGAGATTTTAAACGTTAAATGCGATCCCCTTATGATTGAATCCTTTAAAATGGAAACAGGAATTTATCCGGGATATCATATGAATAAAAAATTTTGGATTTCTGTCGCTTTAGACGGAAGCGTCGATTATGAAAAGATTAAAACTCTGATTAATATAAGTTTTAAACTAACGGAATGACATTAAGCAGTGAAGTTCTCGCTTTGCTGACTTTCTAAATAAACATAATTTATTTTAATTTGGAAAATAAAGTAAAATAATTGTAAACTTTTTATGAACTTTTTGTGAAATACTTGACCTTTGTCTTTTTTTGGAATATAATTTATATAGTTATAAAGTAAAACATATATATTAGTTTAAAAATTCACTAATTAGTGGATTTTAAATAAAAAAGTAAAAGGAGAAATATTATGAAAAAAGCAAAAAAATTCATGGCAACTCTAACTGCCGTCACTGTTTCCGCAATCTCTCTTTGCTCTTTATTTACAGCAAACGCAGATTCAGAAATGATGAAAACCTACAGAGTTTTCCACAACGTTAATTCCGCCGATAACATCACTTATATTGATTACGTAATGAACTATTCCTCAAGCATAATTGCAAATCCAAGTAATAAAACCCCTCTTCTAAATAACGGTTATTTTGTTTCATCAAATAATGATAAAATTCAAGGTACATATCTTGGAAATGCAATTCAAAGCGGAATCGCAATTACAACTGATTTCTATACGCCTAATTCAGTTTCAAACATTTTCAATGAAATTTCATACAGTGCGACCATAAGAAACAGTAATAATGTAAATATTAACCCAAATTCAATCACGTTGAATGCTGTTCTGGTAGGTGATGTGGATCAGGACGGATATGTAAATTCAACTGATATAGTTATTCTTAATAAATACCTTACAGATCCTGAAAAGTATCCTTTAGTAAATGAAGACGCTTACCTTGCGGCAAATACTAAATTAGACTATGACGCAAACGGTAATCCTCTGCTTAATAATGAAGATGTACAGGCAATTACAAATTATGTTCTACAGGTTATAGATCATTTTTAATCTTTGTTAAGAATTAGTTAAATAAGAATGCAGGCTTTGAAATTTTTTTAATTTTTGTCAATAAGTTTTTTATTTATAAATAAAGAAGTCCGAAATTTCGGGCTTCTTTATTATTTTGTCCTCCGGATATATTGGCAGAAAATTTTACAGAAATTTTGCATTGTTTCGTATCAATAAACATGTTATAGTAATTGTACACACAAAATTAATCATTACATATGGAGGGAATAGTAATGAAAATGAAGAAAATTATTTCTGTAATAGCAATGTTTACGCTTATATCCGGTACTGTGTTCAGTGTAAATGCAGTAAATAAGCCAAATGACGAACATGAAACAGCCGCGCTTTCCTATGCCGACGCAAATTTAAAAGAATATGCTCAACAGGTAGCTGTTCTTGTAAATAAGGAGCGTAAGTCTAACGGACTGAATCCTCTCCGTTTTTCTCCGCTGCTAAGCGAAGCGGCGCTAATAAGATCAGGCGAATTACCGAAAAGCTTTTCACATACAAGACCTGACGGTTCAAGCTTCTTTACCGCTATGACCGAGCTTGGAATTTCCTATCGAACGGCCGGTGAAAATATAGCGTATGGACAAAAAAATCCGGAAAGCGTAATGAACGCATGGATGAATTCCTCAGGACACCGTTCGAATATTCTGAATAAAAATGTGGATTACATAGGCGTAGGAGTTACTTTCCAAAACGGAATGTATTACTGGACTCAATTATTTGCTGCGTCCGACCAATTATATGAAGGATCTTACCTTCCGGGCGAAACGCCCGTTACAACCGCCCCTGTAACCACTGCGGTACATACGTCTACAACTGTAAAAACTACAACTACTGCTGTAAAAACAACATCTCCGGCAGAAACGTCGGTAACCACTACTGCAAAAGCAGACGATGAAAAGCCGGATGAAATTTTTACGACTATTAAAACAACCGACGTTCCGGAGACTATTACGTCTACAACTATAACTACTGTTATCCCGGTTACGGATATAGTTACAACAACCACAATAACTACTACAACAAATTGTACAGTAATTAAACCTCCGGTTATTACCATACCTGTGGGAGACAACTGCTCCGGAATAGGTATCGGAGTTATAGTTATCAAGGGTAAAAATTAACATATACTTTGTAAATACAATCGAATTATCGTTGTCAGCTGCTGTTTAAAAATTTAAATCCTGCGTTTCCCATATAAAGGAAAACGCAGGATTTTTTAATCTAAAAAGCTCAGGACTTTTAAAGACGATATATTAAGTCTTTCATATGAATCGTCTTTAAGCTCACGCTTTTTCAATTCAGCTATACCTTCAAAATCTTTTCTATTTTCAACGTTAAAGCAGTCGCTTTCGAGCAGAACCTCCCAAGAATCATCCGACATTCCGGTAAGCTGATAAATATCCAGTTCCTCAAGCTCTCCCGATTCGTACATTGCAATATTATATTTTGCTACGACAAAATCAGGACGTGAAAAGCATAAAATACCAAACATTACAGTAAAAATTACAGTACTCCATTTTGATAATCTGAAATCTAATTTAAATTGTTTTATAATAATAAGAATAAAAATAAAAGCACAGAGCGCCATAAACCACGAAGTGTAAATTCTTAGCCTTGTAAGCCCGAATTTTGATATATACATAAACATTTTGCTGATTGCTACCGCTATCATAAAAAGTGTAAAAACACAAAGAACAATATTATACATTTTAAGCGAAAACTGCTTATTTCCACCTTCTCTTTCGGCGATTACATTAACGATTGCAATAACAAGTAAATTAATTGCGGTTATGATACAAAGCTCGAAAAAACCTTGCCTTGCATACTGGGAATAATTATAGCCGGTCGGAAGCTTTCCGGAAAATGCATAAAGAAAATAATTTGTCTGCGAAACGAAAAAAATTACATACAGTATGCAAATCGGAGTAATAGAAGCGCATACGGCCGTATTTTTCACTTTTCTAACTGAAGTAATAAATTCATCGCATTTCTTTTCATCAAGCATTCTGGATTTATCAATATGAATATTTGAATACAGCATGCCAAATAAATAACAGGCGCATAGAAAAGCAAGTGCAAGCTGCACAACAAGAACTGCTATATTTTCCGGATCTATTAAATTTAACGCGTCTTTAAGAATATTTCTTACTCCGTCGTCTGCGGACATAAGAAGCGCGGCTACAAAGCAAGTCAAAGGAATTGTAACGATTATTGCAGTAATTACGGTTTTTATTTTACCGCTAATTCTTAAATTCATCGTCGTGTCTCTAACAGCATGAATCTCTCTTCCAAATTGTGAAAATGGATATTCAAAAACTGATTTCATAATCACAAAGGGCAAAAAACGCTCAATTTTTTTAGCGCCTAAAGCTGAGGCATATACAAAATACGCTCCCGCTACAACCATAAATACAGTATTTAATATTTTGATTAGACGATTATCGGTTATTGAATAAACCGTACTGAAAAAATAAAGGACCACAGCGGAAAATTTACTGTAACCGGAAAATTTACAGCCGTTTTTTTTCAGAAAAGCGATTGCCGAGGTTATTATAAAAGCAAAGACTCCTGTTGTTATAAATCCGGCAGTATTAAACACCGCAAATTTGACGAAAATAAATGATAATATTAAAATAATTATTGAAAACGCATACTCCAATTTTGAAAACTGTATTTTATCCGGCTTATATACTTCGCCTTTATTTTCATTAATCGTATATTCGCTGTCAATAGACGTCATAATATTTCTCCTTCCGTTTATTTATTAATATTGTTGTTTTCACAACGCCACTCAAGTATATCTCCGGGCTGGCATTCGAGAGCCTTACATAATTTATCCAGTGTTGAAAATCTGATCGCTTTGGCTTTTCCGTTTTTTAAAATAGAAAGATTTGCAGGAGTAATACCAATTTTCTCTGCAAGTTCACCGGAAGAAATTTTCCTTTTTGCCATCATAACATCCAGATTAACTATAATAGGCATTAAATCACCTCCGTTAAATAGTAAAATCATTTTCCGATTTGATTTCAACAGCTTTTTCAAATACATTCTTTAAAACTCTTATAATAAGACCAAGCATAAAAGCAAAAAATGCCGCAGTCCAGAAAATAAAGCTCCACAAGCCGAGAATGAAAAACGCGCATCCGGCAAACATGCAAGACCATGATATTACCCTGAGACATATTATATTCTTAATTACAAAAACATTGTCATTGGATATATTTGAAAGCAAAATGTGCAAAGCGGATATAGCTGTCAGTCCGAACGCTTCACATAAATAAAGCAATATTATCATTACTGCGGTAATATCAACGCTTTTGATAAATCCCTTAACAACATAGCTTTCATTATACCATTGAGATAGAAACGGAACAAAAAAAGTCATTATAATAATCAGAACGGTTGCTGCGGCAGTAAGTATCCTTGAAAGAATCAATGATTTTGTTTTAGTTCGCATATATATCCTTCCTTTCCTTTTATTGCTGAAATTATAGCATATTAATTACTATTTGTCAATATCATTTTATCGTTTTTCAATAAATTTATATTGACTTACAATTATTTCAGCGTTTATTTTGAAAGATATTCAACGCGAATTTTTTCTGATAAAATGAAAACAATATCAAATATAAATCCGCAGAACATGATATTAAGCATAATTTGAAGGAGAGAATAAAATGAGCAATATGCTGAAAAACGAAACAAGCCCTTACCTTTTACAGCATTCAGAAAATCCTGTCAACTGGTATCCATGGCGTCAGGAAGCATTCGAAAAGGCAAGAGCAGAGGATAAGCCTATTTTTCTGAGTATTGGATACAGCTCCTGTCACTGGTGTCACGTTATGGCGCATGAAAGCTTTGAAAGCCTTAAAACGGCAGAGATTCTTAACGAAAAATTTATATCAATTAAGGTCGACAGAGATGAACGTCCTGATATTGACAGCGTTTATATGTCTGTTTGTCAGGCATTTACCGGCAGCGGAGGCTGGCCAATGAGTATTTTTATGACATGGGATAAAAAACCGTTTTTTGCTGGAACATATTTTCCTCCTTATTCACGTAATGGAATGCCGGGCTTTTTTGAATTGCTTAATGCAATTTCAAGTCAATGGCAAAATAACAGATATAAGCTCATAAACTCGGCCGATATGATAATCAAACAGCTAAAAATGCAGGACATTCACAATAAACCTGTGAACGGAAATCCTATTGAAGAAGCGGTGCAGATTTTTTCAGAAAGCTTTGACAGCGTTAACGGCGGATTCGGATCCGCTCCAAAGTTTCCATCACCCCACAATCTTATGTTTTTAACTATGTACGCCTATCTTACAAATAACGATAAAGCGCTTCATATGGTTGAAAAAACGCTTATTCAAATGCGTAAGGGAGGTATTTTTGACCAAATAGGCTGCGGCTTTTCAAGATATTCAACTGATAACCTCTATCTGACGCCTCATTTTGAAAAAATGCTTTACGATAATGCTTTGATGATTATTTCATATTCAGCAGTATATAGCATAACAAAAAATAATATTTATCTTAACACTGCTGAAAAAACAGCGGATTATGTACTAAGAGAAATGACGTCTACCGAAGGAGGATTTTACAGCGCGCAGGATGCCGACAGCGAGGGTGTGGAAGGAAAATATTATACGTTTTCTTTAAAAGAAATTTTATCTGTGTTAGGTGAAGAAGGCGGCAGAAAATTCGCCGGTTTATTTGATATTACAGAAGCCGGCAATTTTGAATCTGGGAATATTCCAAATCTTCTTAAAAGCAACGATTTGACATCAGACCTCAGCGAAGAAATCAAAAAGCTTTACAATTACCGTAAAAACCGTATGAAGCTACGCATTGACGATAAAATTCTGGTTTCATGGAACTCTATGATGATTTCTGCTTTATCTATTCTTTACAGAATATCCGGTAATGAAAAATATCTGAACTCAGCGAAAAAATCCCAAAAATTTATAGAAAACAATTTATGTAAAAATAAAAGGATATATACAAGCTTTCGCAACGGAAACCGTTCCGGCAAAAGCTTTCTTGACGATTACGCTTATTATATTTCGGCGCTGACAGAGCTTTACAACTCAACTTTAAACAAAGATTATCTTAATAAAGCAGAATTTTTCTGCTCAGAAGCCGTAAAGCTTTTTGCAGATAATAAAAACGGAGGATTTTATCTCAGTGAAATAAATAACTGTGAACTCTTTATTAATCCAAAGGAAACCTTTGACGGAGCAGTTCCCAGCGGTAATTCGATTATGGCATACAACTTTGTCAGATTATATCAACTGACAGAAAAAGATATTTACAGAGATTTAATTGAACGTCAAAATAAATTCATGTCCGTATCCTCCCGGAATTATCCCGCAGGTCACTGTATGTTTTTACTTGCTAAGCTTATTTACGAAAATCCTCCGGAGCATATTATCGCTGTTGTGAAGGAAATGCAAGATATCGAAAAAATTAAAAAAATCCCTAAACTCCTTATCAATATAATACCAATAACTGAATGTGAAAATTATCCATTATTAAATGACAAAACGACCTACTATATATGCAAAAACCATGTTTGCCGCCCGCCTTCCAACCAAATTGACCATTGATACAAGAAACTGCTCGTCAGGTAATTAAATAAATGATTTTCCGGTCGCTTATAAAATATAAAAACGCTTACAAAAGAGCTGAATACTCCTTTGTAAGCGTTTATTAGTTTACTGTGGTTTTACCAATATACAATATACTATTTATACCTATAGCTTTTTTAAATATTTTCACTGCTTGATTTTTCGTCAAATCCGTAGCCTTCAGCCGGAGGAGTTACGTTGTCGAACGATCCGCCGTTAGGAGGCGTCATCCCTTCGGGATGAGTAAAACCGTTATCCGGCATTTCACCGTTTTCAGGATCAAAACTTCCGTTATTACCGGGCATACCTCCGCGGCCAATTCCCCCCATTTGTCCAAAAGTTCCTGTTCCCGCTTGAGTTACGGCTGATTCGGCTGTAACAGTTTCAAGCAATGTTCCGCCTGAATATTCTCCTCCGCTGTAAAGACCGTCTTTTGCAGTCCCGCTGCTGCTTCCTCCGTAATAAATACTGTAACTCTCGCCTTGTATTATATCCGGAGAGCTTATTATCACAGACGAAAATTTCTTAGACGGAGAATACGTTATTATATTTTCACCGTTTTTATTCTGAACGCAAACGATCGTCCCTGCGTCCAATGATTGTTCGAACCCTACGACAAGAGACGGCTGAGTTGACGTGTCGGACGGAAACTCCGCCATACCCGAGCTTCCGGCAGCTATTAAAATGCCCCCGCTGACATTTATTTCCGTACCTGAATCAAGCGCGCCGTTTCCATCGTTTACCGGTCCGTCAACAATGACGGTTCCACCGCTTATATTCATAACGCCGTTTGAATCAAGACCGTCTCCGCCTGCGTTAACATAAATATAACCGCCGTTTATGTTTAAAATACAATTTTCAGACACATCGCCGAAGCCTTTGCCGATATTCTGACCGCTGCTTTCAGCGTCATCATCAGCAGATCCCTCGATCGCGTTAAATCCATCGTCGCTGGCAGTTACGCTGATATTACCGTCGTTTATAGTAATAACCGTTCCTTCCATTCCCTCGTAGGACTTCAATACAGAAATCTCGCCCCCGTTGACAGTCAGTTCTCCGTCAGCATGTATACCGTCGTCACCGGAAGAAAGATTCAACGTACCGCCGTTTATTTCTATATTTCCGTTGGAATGCACTGTATCGTCCGTACAGTCGGCTGTAATTGTTCCATCGTTTATAATAAGCTTATTTCCTGCTTTAACACCCTTTTCACTGTCCTCGGTTTTATTGGAATTTCCTTCAGACGCTCTTCCGAAACCTCTGCCTATCTGATCGGACGAAGCCGCGTTAGTATCGCCTGAGCCGTTACCTGTTTTTATATCAAACGTCCCTCCATTTATAATAAGCTCCGTTTCAGCCTGTATAGCGTCCGAAACGGCAGTTATATTAAATTCTCCGCTTTCTATAGCGATATACCCTTTTCCGTCTTCTTCGGCATTTGAGGATTTCAGACCGTCGCTCTGCGACTGAGCATTTATCTTAGCTCCCATGATCGCAAGGGAATCCTTTCCCTTAATTGAATTTCCTACAGATGTTATATTTATTACCGAATCCTTAATACGCAGATCATTTTTGCTTGTAATCCCTTCATTGTAATTAGCGGTTATATTCAAAGTTCCCCCGCCGTTTACAGAAAGATCGTCCTTACTGTATATAACCGCGTCCGGCTCATTTTCCTCGCTGTTATCATATACATAATCGGCAGCGTCGCTTAAATTATTCTCACTGCCTTCTGCAACTGTTATGACCGCTTTATCCGCATTTTCTATATATACCGCAGACGAAACGGAATTAGATATTTTTACTCCGTTAAAAACCAGATGAACCTTATCCTTGGTATTTACATAAATCTGTCCGTCGTAAAGCGTACCGGAAAATAAAAATGTCCCTCCGCTTTCTATAATTATTCTACCGTCTGAGAATTCTGCACCGCCGCCGTTTATATCTGCGCTGTCTCCTGTAAATGATATGACGGCCGTTATATCATCATATGTATCGTTCAAATCATCGCTGTCAAAATACTCCGAGCCGGTTTCCTTATTATTTCTTTCTGCGGACAACGCAGAAGCATTTTCCGCAGAAAGTACGGAATCCGCTTCAGAAACAGAGCTTTGACCGCTGCCGCCTTCTTCACATCCGGTCATCGAAAACGCGCAAATAATAAGCGTTGAAATCACTATCGCCAGTTTTTTTGAATTGTTCATAAAATCACACCCTAAAATATTATATAATAATATTCCCCCTGTGATTTATCTTTATCTGTATTTATTTTCACATATAATTGTGGTTATTATGTGAAATAAACAAGTATAAATACGGAAAATATACCGGGAGAGCCGTCGAAGCTTATTAAATTGTTTCTAAACTTGACAATTCTCAGATTATATGTTATATTATATTTTGAAAAACAATTGTATTTCATTGGTGGACTGATTAAATTATATTATACGTTCAATAGGAGTTATAATGAATAAATCTCATTTGATAGTTGTTGATTCTTCAGTATTGCCTGAGGTTATTTTAAAGGTTCTTCAAGTCAAAAAAATCATGGCTAATAAAGAGGCTAAAAGCTCAGCCGCCGCCTGCAAGCTGGTAGGGGTATCCAGAAGCGCTTATTACAAATACCGCGACTGCGTTTATTCCTATGAGGAAAAGCTTATGCAGAAAATTATCACTCTTTATATGCTATTAAAGGACGAACCCGGAGTACTTTCAAGCGTATTGGTTTCACTGCACAACCTCAGCGCAAATATACTGACTGTCAATCAAAGCATTCCTATTGACGGCGTCGCAACAGTTACAATATCCCTAAGGCTAAACGAAAGCTTTGAGGAAGCGGTCGCTATGAAATCAATTATCTCTGAATTAAGAGGCGTTGTAGATATACAGCTTCTTTCAGGCGAGTAAATATTATTGGAGGGTACTATGTTAAAATTTGCAGTTTTAGGTTACGGCGTTGTCGGATCAGGCGTAGTGGAGTTGTTCTATAAAAACAAAAGCAAAATAGAAAAAAAAGCCGGTCGTCCAATGGACGTAAAATACATTCTTGACATAAGGGAATTCCCTGATAGTCCATACAAAAATAAATTTGTTAAAACCATAGATGAAATTATAAACGATAATGAAATAAAAGCTGTGGCTGAATGTATGGGCGGAGTAGAGCCCGCCTATACATTTTCAAAAAAATGCCTTGAAAGAGGCATAAGCGTTTCAACTTCAAACAAAGAACTGGTTGCCGCAAAGGGAGACGAGCTTCTGGCAATCGCAAGAGCAAATAACTGCAATTATTTCTTTGAAGCAAGCGTTGGCGGCGCTATTCCGATTATAAGACCTCTTCATAAATGCCTTGCCGCAAACGACATTGACAGCGTCGCAGGAATACTAAACGGAACCACAAATTTTATTCTCTCAAAGATGATTTACGACGGTATGAAGTTTGAGGACGCACTCAGACTGGCGCAGAAGCTTGGATATGCTGAAAAGGATCCGACCGCAGACGTAGAAGGCCATGACGCATGCCGCAAAATATGCATTATATCGTCTCTTGTCTACGGAAAGCACGTATATCCTGACAGCGTTCATACTGAAGGCATATCTGATATTAAGCTTGAAGATGTTCAAATCGTCAACAAATGGGGCGGCTCAATCAAGCTTATTGCAAAGGTATCCGCTGTCGGCAATGGAAAAATACTTCCGATTGTAATGCCCATGATTGTTCCGTTCGACAATCTTATTTCAAGAGTGGACGACGTTTTCAATGCTGTATTGGTAAGCGGCGACGCAATAGACAAAACGCTGTTCTACGGCAGAGGCGCAGGTAAGCTGCCCACCGCCAGCGCCGTTTTAGGCGACGTTATAGATTCGGTCAAACATGATAAAACCGTATTCTCTCAGTCATGGGAACCGGCAGAGGACAATTCCTTTATAGAGGATTGGCATAACTTTAAGGCTTCGGTTTATTTCAGAGTTGAAAAACCTGAAAATATACTTGATATAATTAAGAATTTTGAAAAAATAAACGGTATAGCCGGTCAGATAAGCTTTATCACCTCAGAAATGACGCTGAATCATGCCTATGAATTAAAGGAAAAGCTTGAAGCAAATGGAGCGGACGTTATATCAATGATACCTGTCCTAAAATAATAATGTAATATTTTTATAACGGCACCGTCTGAAAAGCGGTGTCGTTTAATTTAACAATAAAGGAAAGATAAAATGAAACGTATAGTAGCCGGTATACTTGCTCATGTTGATTCAGGTAAAACCACTCTTTCAGAGGCCATGCTCTACCATACAGGAACTATAAGAAAGCCCGGACGTGTAGACCACAGGAATACCTATTTAGACACCGACCGTATTGAAAGAGAACGAGGGATCACTATATTTTCAAAGCAGGCAATTATAAAGCTTGACAACGCCGAAATAACCTTGCTCGATACTCCCGGACATGCTGATTTTTCAACGGAAACCGAAAGAGTTCTCCAGATACTTGATTGTGCGATACTTGTCATCAGCGGCACGGACGGCGTTCAGAGTCATACTGAAACCTTATGGCGCCTTCTTACACGTTATAGCATACCTGTATTTATTTTTATAAACAAGACCGATATGCCGGGAATAGACCGTAAAAATATAATAATCGATCTGAAAAATAAGCTGGATTATAGGTGCGTCGATTTTGAAAACTCTGATAAAGACCTCCTCTATGAAGAACTTGCCGAATGCGACGAAAGTATTATGCAATACTATCTTGACAATGGAAATGTCAGAGAAGAGGACATTTTAAACGCTGTCAGAAGTAGAGAGCTTTTTCCATGCTGCTTCGGCTCAGCTCTTAAATTGAACGGAATCGAAAGCTTTATGGAAATATTCTGCCGATATGCGCCATCCTCCCCCAACTCTGAAAGCTTCGGAGCCAAGGTGTTCAAAATAACCGAAGACGAATCCGGAAACCGTCTTACACACCTTAAAATAACCGGAGGAAGTCTTAAAGTTAGATCGGCCGTTCACGGAGTTTCTCAGGACAAAAAGGATTGGGAGGAAAAAATTAACCAGATACGCATTTACTCCGGAGAAAAGTTTATAACCGCAAATGAAGTTTACAGCGGAACAGTCTGTGCAGTTACCGGACTTACCAAAACATATTCCGGGGAGGGCCTGGGCATGGAAGCTGATTCCGACGATCCCCTGCTTGAGCCTGTGCTTACATATTCTGTAAAACTGCCGGACGGAACAGATCCTCATGCAGTTATAAAAAAGCTGAGAAAGCTTGAAGAAGAGGATCCCCAGCTTCATATAATCTGGAACGAACAGCATAAGGAAATACATATACAGCTTATGGGCGAAATTCAGCTTGAAATCCTTAAAAACATTATTTACGAAAGATTCGATATAAACGTGCAATTCGGTCCTGGAAGTATTGCGTATAAAGAAACTATCGCAAATAAAGTTGAAGGCGTTGGGCACTACGAACCGCTGCGTCACTATGCTGAAGTACATCTCATTTTAGAGCCTCTTAAAAGAGGAAGCGGACTTATTTTTTCAACAGACTGCCGTGAGGATTTACTGGATAAGAATTGGCAAAGACTTATTATTTCACATCTTAAAGAAAAAACGCATATAGGAGTATTAACAGGATCGCCTATAACAGACATGAGAATAACCCTGGTTTCCGGACGGGCTCATGCCAAGCATACTGAAGGCGGAGATTTCAGGCAAGCAACCTACCGTGCAGTACGTCACGGTCTTAAATGCGCGGAAAGTATTCTTCTTGAGCCCTGGTACAGTTTTAAAATCGGGCTTCCCTCCGAAAATACCGGACGGGCTCTTTCAGACATTCAGCAAATGAACGGCAGTTTTGAAACGCCGGCTTCTAACGGGGAATTAACTGTAATATCCGGCAGCGCTCCGGTAGCTTCAATAAGAGATTATCAAAACGAAATAAAAGCATATACCCGTGGAAAAGGAAAGATTTATTTATCTTTCAAAGGCTATGAGCCGTGCGTAAACTCCGAAAAGGTAATTGATGAAATCGGCTACAACAGCGATTCTGACACTGAAAACACTGCGGATTCTGTTTTCTGCTCTCACGGCTCCGGACATGTCGTAAAGTGGAATGAGGTTTATGATAATATGCACCTTGAACGTTACCTTAAAATACATGACAGCTCTTCAGACATAGATATTTTGAAAAAAACGGAAACCTACTATTCACGTATTACAGACGACAAAGAGCTTATGGAAATCTTTGAGCGAACCTACGGTCCCGTACGCAGGGATAAAATACAAGCGTTCAAGCGCAGAAGAAAAAATACTGCGGAAACGGATAACAAGAAAATAAAGCCTGTTCTCAAAGGACCGGAATATCTGCTTGTTGACGGCTATAATATTATTTTTGCATGGGATAATTTAAAGGGTATCGCAAAAAATAATCTTGACCTTGCAAGAAGTCAGCTTATCAATATCCTATGCAATTATCAGGCGTTTAAGCAATGTGAGCTTATATTGGTTTTTGACGCCTATAAGGTCAAAGGCAATACCGGTGAAATAGAAAAAATCCATAATATAAGCGTTGTCTATACAAAGGAAGCGGAAACAGCCGATATGTATATACAAAAGGCGACAAGTCAGATAGGAAAAGACAGGAAGGTAAGAGTTGCAACGTCAGACGGTATGGAGCAGCTTATTATTCTGGGAAACGGAGCCTACCGAGTTTCCGCATCTGAATTTTATGAGGAAGTAAAAACTGTGGACAAAGCGATCAGGGATTTTATTGAAAACCAGAAGTGACTTAGGCGAATTTTACAGATTCTACAGTGTGAACTATCCGTATTAATATAAATAATACAATCTTTGCCGAAAGCTATTGACAACATATTTGAATATGGTACAATAAGGATAAACTAATTTAAAACATAAAAACAAATATGGAGGCAGCAGAATGACCAAAAGGAAAAAAATAGCTATTATATCCGCAATAACTATTGCTTTAATTACCTTAATAATTATCATTTTAATAGTAGCTTTTAAAAAGGACGACGACGGCAAAGGAACGGCATATGTAACTTCCGTATCCGAATGCAATACCGCATCTGCCTTTTCAATACCCGGAAATCGTTTTGCCGGAGTTGTTGAGGCGCAGAGAGCCGAGGAAATTAAAGTTGATTCTGAAAAAACAGTAAAGGAAATATTTGTTAAAGAAGGCGATTCCGTTGAGGAAGGAGACGATCTTTTTAAATACGACTCTGAAGCTATGAAGCTTGAGCTTGAGGAAGGTCAGATAGAAGTTGAGCGCATGGAAAATGATATCGCTTCTTACAATAAACAGATCAAGGACTTGGAGAACGAGAAAAAAAATGCCGGAGCCGACGCCCAGGTTTCTTACACTACGCAGATACAGGCATTACAGACGGATATCGCAAAAACGGAATACGATATAAAAGTAAAGAATATTTCTCTTGAAAAGCTTAATAATTCAATTGAAAATTCTGCCGTTAAAGCTACGTCCTCCGGAACTGTTAAATCGCTAAAAACAACAGAAGAGCTTCAGGAGTCCGGCGCAGACGTTATAATGACTATAACCGCGTCGGGCAGCTTCAGAATAAAGGGCAAATTCAATGAGCAGAATATGGGAACTATTACTCAAGGACAGGCTGTAATAATAAGATCAAGATTAGACGATTCCATTACATGGAACGGTTCGGTATCGGAAGTGTCAAATGAACCTGAAGCTAATAACAGCGGCGTAATTGTCGAAGGCGGATCGGATAGTGAAACAGCCTCCTCAAATTATGCTTTTTATATTGATCCTGAAAATACTGACGGACTTGTTTTAGGTCAGCATGTTCTTATTGAAATTGATTACGGTCAAAGCAATGCGGTTGAAAAATCGGGTATATGGCTTTACAGCGATTTTATTGTTGATTATGATACCGACAAGCCTTATGTATGGGCGGCAGACAAGGATAAAAGGCTTGAGAAAAGGTTTATAAAAACAGGACAGACAGATGAAATAAACGGAGACTGTGAAATAGTTTCCGGACTGGGAGAAAATGATTATATAGCTTATCCTTCCGACGATCTTGAAGAAGGAATGAGGGCAGTTACAAATATAGATGATGTAGATAATTCCTGGGACGCCGATCCCGGAGATGAAAATGCTGTAGAACCAGAGGTCGGCGACGGTATTGACGATGGCTTCAACGTTCCCGACGCGGACGCAGAGGGTGAAAGAGCTGACGACGCAGACGACGCTGTTGACAAAATCGCAGAATAGGCGGTGTTTTTATGATTTTAGAGTTGCAGAGTATTTATAAGGACTATTTGCAGGGAAAAGACGCCGTTTCGGTTTTAAAGGATATCAGTCTGTGCGTCGACGAAGAAGAATATGTCGCTATAATGGGACCGTCAGGCTCGGGCAAATCTACTCTTATGAACATTATTGGATGTCTTGACAAACAGACCTCCGGTATATTCTTATTTGACGATATAGATATTGCTGAATGCAGCGATAAAGAGCTGTCTGAAATCCGTAACAGAAAAATAGGATTCGTTTTTCAAAACTTTAATCTTCTGCCAAGAGAATCGGCTATTGAAAATGTAGAGCTTCCTCTTTTATATGCCGGAATCAAGAAAAAGGAACGTCGTGAATTAGCCGAACAAGCGCTTATAAAAGTAGGACTTAAAGACAGAATGACGTTCAGACCGACTCAGCTTTCCGGCGGTCAGAAGCAAAGAGTAGCAATTGCAAGGGCAATTGTAAATAACCCAAGATTACTTCTGGCAGACGAGCCTACCGGAGCGCTGGATACAAAATCCGGCGAACAGGTAATGGAAATTTTCAGAGAGCTTAATTCAGAAGGCGTCACAATAGTTATGATAACTCATGAACGTGAAATAGCCGAGCACGCCAGACGAATAATGACCATACGCGACGGAGAAATCTATAACGACAGCAATGGGGGTGGAGTAAAATGAAAACTGCCGAAAAGGTCATTATTGCAGCCGTTTGCGCAGTAGTCGCCGTAAGCGGTACATTCGGAGGATATAAATACAATCAGATAAGAAAGAAAAATAAAGCGATAGTTGACGTTACACCCGTAAGCAATATGTCAAACAGCTACTGGGGAGATAATCTCGAACTACAAGGAACTGTCAGCTCAGGAGACGTACAGAAAATCATGCAGGACGAATCGCAGCTTGTCGACAGTATACTTGTTAAAAAAGGCGACGCTGTAAAAAAAGGCGACACGATTTTAAAATATGACATGACGCTGCTTGAGCTTGACGCGGCGCAAAAGAAAAACGATCTTGCCGTAATAGACGATAATATAAATCAAGCTAATAAGGAAATCAGACGTCTTCAGAATCTTAAGCCTTCCGAAGCAATTCCTCCTATGCCGGAGCCCACCGAACCTCCTACACAGCCGCGTCCGACAGTTCAAACCGTCAAAGCCATTAAAGATACATCAAATGTGATATCCGGAAACGGAAACGCTGATGATCCGTTTATCTTTAATTGTTCCGGCGACACTGTCGTATCCGCCTCTTTTCTTAATCATCTTAGATCGTCAAAATCATACGCAGATTTTTATATATATGAAAACGACATTCTTATATATGCTTGGAAAGTAAATGGCAGCGATATAACAGAGGAACAAACGGAAGACTGGACAGTTGGAAAAAACGTTATTGTAAACGGCAACGGCAGTATAACAGTTGATTTTTCCAAAAAGGTATTCGGTACTCTTCAAACCTATTCTACCGAAGACGATTACCCACAAGAACAATTTGACAACAGCATTTCACAGAGTGATTACGAGCAAAGCTATATAAAATCCGGTTCAGATGATTACATTTATTCAAAGGCTGAAATAGCAAAAATGATTTCTGATAAACAGGACGAAATAAAGAAATTAGAGCTTGATAAAAAGTCGGCTGATATAGCGTACCGTCAGGCTCTTAATAAAAAGGAAAGCGGACAGGTAAAAAGCAGTATTGACGGAATCGTTACAGAAGTCAATATGGGTACGGAAAATGCCGATTCTACTTCTCCCCTGGTAGTCATTCAAGGCAGCGCAGGCTTAAGCGTTACTATTTCAATAGGCGAGCTGAATCTCGATAAGATAGCAGTCGGAGATATAGTCAATATTACCTCCTACGATACCGGCGCTATGGCAGAAGCAGAAATAACATCTATAGATATGACGCCGGTTTCATATACGTCGGAAAACTGGAATGAAAACCCTAACAGCAGCACATATAGCTTTAAAGCAAAAATCACAGAAGATACCGAGGGCTTCAGCGTTGGAAACTGGGTAGGGGCAACAATTTCAGAAGCCGAAGAAAACGGCAGTCTATATATCCCACTGCACTATACCCGTGAATTAGACGGAAAGTATTACGTAATGAAATCCGATGACAGCGGCAAACTTAAAAAGCAGTATATTAAAACGGGGAAAATTATTTACGGTAACGAAATAGAAATAAAAGGCGGACTTTCAAACGACGATACAATATGCTTCCCATACGGCAAAAACGTCAAGGAAGGCGTTAAAACCCGTGTAATCGACGAAGTAAAGTGGTAAGGAGGCAAAATATATGTTTGAAAATATCAGATTATCATTTAAAGGGATTTTTTCTCATAAAATACGTTCTCTGCTGACCATGCTTGGTATAATCATTGGAATTGCCGCTATTATAGCAATTGTATCTACAATAAAGGGAACGAACGAGCAAATTAAAAACAATCTGATCGGCTCAGGAAATAATACAGTTAAGGTTCAGCTTTATCAGGGAGATAGTGTTTTTGATTTTCAATATCAGGAAATTCCCGCCGGCATACCGGTAATCGAAAGTGAAACTAAGGAAAAGCTTAAAAAGCTTGACGAAGTAGAAAAAGTTACTTTATACAGACAAAGACAATACTGCGACAGCATTTTTTATCTTAACAATCAGCTTTCAGGCGGAACTGTAATAGGGGTAGACGAAGACTATTTTTCAACAATAGGATTAAGAATAAAATCCGGTAAGGGATTTTCTGTGAAAGACCATAGTCAAAATCAAAAGGTCGCTATAATTGATACTAATGCTGAAAAAAGCTTATTTCTGGGAGAAGATCCGATAGGCAAATCAATAGATATAAGCGGAGAGCCCTTTACTGTAATCGGCGTAGCGGTTCAGAGCAGCAAATTTGAGCCTGTTATAAATTCAATTGAGGATTATTACACATATATGACTAATTCAAGCGGCCAGGTATTTATTCCCTCGCAATCATGGCCGATTACCTTTGGTTACGACGAACCTCAAAGCTGTGTTGCAAAGGCTTCCGATACGGACAGTATGACGGCAGCAGGTAAAAAAACCGCCGATATTCTCAATGCAAATCTAACAGTAAACAGTGAATCTAATATAAAATACAAAAGCGAAAGCCTTCTTGAACAGGCAAAATCCATGCAGGATTTAAGCTCTTCAACCAACAGCATGCTTATTTGGATAGCAAGCATTTCATTGCTGGTAGGAGGAATTGGAGTTATGAATATCATGCTGGTTTCCGTAACGGAAAGAACCAGGGAAATCGGATTAAAAAAAGCTCTCGGTGCAAGAAAGCGCCGAATACTCGGACAATTCCTGACAGAGGCCTCGGTGTTGACAAGCATAGGAGGAATAATAGGGGTCGGAGCCGGTATAGGCCTGGCTCAGATAGTATCAAAATTTGCAGAAGTACCTGTCGCAATAAGCGGCGTTTCCATTGTTATTTCAGTAGTATTTTCAATGGCTGTGGGTATAGTTTTCGGTCTTATTCCATCTGTAAAAGCGGCAAATCTTAATCCTATAGACGCTTTGAGGTATGAATAAATAAAACTATCTGAACGCCGATATCAGTACAATTAGCTTTATAATTATAAAAATAGCTTCACAATTATAAAATTGTGAAGCTATTTTTATTACATTATCAATATACTCCAGCCCGTCTATGTCAATTCCAGCCGGACGTGGTCGTGCTGGATATTATACTGCCCTCCACAGTCTCTCTGCCGTTAATACTTTTCGAATTTCACATAAATCCCTCTTAACTTAGCGCTTTTTCACCAAATCGGCAATGTCATTTTCATCGTCAACCTGCAAGATTCTATTCTCCATTTTTTCACTTGCTTTCTTCGAATTCTCGCCTAAAAAAGAATCGTCACATTTTCTTGCGGAGCTTTAGCTCAATATTTGCCCTTTCCGCTGCTTCCTGAATCAATCCTGCGGCAAAAGCGCTTTTCTCTTTAAGCGTTCGCGTTCTCATTTCAGAATTACTTTCGAGCCGTTCAATCACATTTCGCAGCTCCTGTAATTCCAAGAGGTTTACAGCCACACAAAAGAGCGTCTTTTTCCGGCCGTCATTATATCCAGACAGGAGAATGTTCAGTATTTTTACTTTCTCTGCCTGCTCTGCATTGTAGGCGTCTATTCCAATCTGCCTGGCCTTTGCCAGATCATTTTTCCGGCGACGGGCAGTAATAAATGAGTCATAATCCTCTATATGCTCATATCTCCCGCAAGGGTATTTGCCGCATTGAAAACAATATTCTACGCCGCCATGCTCCATACTGCACCTTGCAATTTTACAAGACTGGTTTCCCTCCCCGCCACCGCAGCCCGGACAATGTTTACTCAAAAACATAGGGCACAGCCCGCAATTCAATCCGCAGAGGGACAGTAATTGATTTTGTCTGTTAAATCCCTTCATAATACCTCATGCGCCTCCATTTAACTAAATATCTTGTCCAAACGCCCGAAATTGCTTATGCCATGACGAAAAATAACAATCTATGTAAAAACTATATTTTTAGATTTTCTAATGCTTCAGAATTGTTTTCAATTATTTTTCCGACTATTTGACATTGCTTTATATTTTCACAGTCTCCACAAGTTTCAACGCCTTTGTCAAGCGCACATTTTCTTATCGGACATAAACTACTGCAAAACGGCGTTTTAACGTCGTCTGTACGGCAGCCCATGCAATTAATCATATCGGCGGTAATCGCGACTCCGTTTAATTCGCTCCAAAGTTTTGCGGTTTTTTCACGCAGTTCATGATTATCCTTCAGCGTTGCAAGCCTTGCGTCGCACTTTTCACAGTCAAGTCCGCAGTAAGCGATAAGTTTTCTCATTTTTGTTTCCTCCAAACGTTATTGTAAATACATATCTGAGACTTATATTTTATAAATTTATCTGACGGAATCATTTTCGCCGTATTTTTCTTTTACCGTCAGAAAATATATACCGTGCTTCAGCTTACCCTACAGATTGTAGAAAATTAACACTACCCGTTCTCCTCAGTTATTGATCAGAATAGTCGTTAACGCTTTGTGCGGCTGCCCGATAAATAAGAATCTGTCAAATTATAAAGTTGGCAATTCCATATATTAAATGGCAAACTGTAAAAATTGAAATTGGAATAATTGCTATTTTATTCTTTCTGTCAATAGCATACGCTAAAAATGCCAAACATGGAGGAACGGTCAAGCCTAATATAACAAACGCATTTACAACACCAATATAATAAACAATCCAACTTATAAAATACATAAAACAGCAAATGATTCCAGTTATAATTAACGGTGATATACAGATTTTTTTACATTCTCTATTTCTAAAAACACACAGAATAGTAATCATCAATACTTGGCATATTGAAGCCACTGAATCAAGTGTTTCTCCATTCTCAATACATCGTTTGGCGCCGGAGCAGCAAACCAAATAAAATTAGGTATCATGATAATTAAGAATAGCAATAAGCAACCAACGTCAAAACCGAACTCATATTTTTTTAGCATCTAAATACCCCGCAGCCTTCGATTTCTATATTAAAATTAATTTATTATTTCATTTGCAGGTTCGCCATAAACCTGCTCCAACAGCATCCGCCAACAACGCAAGATTATCTTCTTCCGCAAGCCAAGGGGGTAAAATCAAATGCTTCATTCGGCCAAACCTTTCGTAAGTCTTTTATTTCTTTTAATTCTCCTAAATTTACCATAGTACTATTCCTCCATTTTCAATATTCACTTTTGTACTTTTGACATCAATACTACGGTCTCGACATACATCACAAATCGAAACATATCAACTTTAGTCAATATGCTATTTCTTATTGCGATATTCCTATTATTACTAAAGGTACTGCCGGAGTATTTCTTCCTTGTCTAATGACATTATACAATTCACCCTCATAATATGGAACTCCAGACGACATCTCATTTGCTAATACTTTCATAGGCAATATTTCAATTCCTAAATCAATTTTATCGCCGACATAAAAAGCCATATGTTTAACAAAAAGATCATACGAAACAGAAAAATACTTTCCAAATTGCACTTCAACAGCTACTCTGTTTTTTACAAAATCTGTTTGATTATATGTATATAGAGCCTCTGAACCGCCACTTTCTATTATTTCTTTTTGTTTTACTGGTTCATACCATAAAGTTTCTCTTGCCAACTTAACATTAGCAGTAACATAATATTGCGTTCGACTTTCTCTCCAACTCTTATCTTCCAATAACTCTTTAAATTTTTTATTCATCTCAATTGGACTATAAAGTAACTTTCCAACTTTATTTTTCTCTTTTGATTTTTTTGTCTTACACACTTCTGCATCTACAGATTCTATAACTTCCTTTATTTCCTCCCATAACTCCGGCAAATGAACCTGTAAATATTCTAAACCATTTAAATGTGAATAAATTTCAACTATCTTCATTTTTTTTACACCTTTCCCACTCTGATGGTATTTGTGCCAATTTATTATTTTTATCTGGCACATAAATCTCAGTACCTATTGTTCGAGTTTTTAATTCGCCATGAAGCAATGACCTAATACGATCTTTCCCGATATCAACATATTGTCTTTCTTTCTCTGAGCCAAAACCTCTTCTATTATTTTTAATTGCTCCTATGATTGAAGAACCAACACCTGCATATGGATCATAAACAATATCATCTTCATTCGTAAAAGCCAACACACATCTCTCAACTAATTCTATCGGAAACTGGCATGGATGAATGGTTTTCTCAGGATGATTTGATTTAACATTTGGAATGTCCCAAATAGATATATCCCATTCTGCCTGCATAAATTCCCAAACATCTTCTGGATTTTTTCCTTTTGGATTACAAGACAGCTGCCCCTTTTTCGGCCCTTTATAATATCTTTTTCCAGGATATTTTGAAGGAATTCTAACATCGTCCAGATTAAATATATAATTATCTGACTTTGTAAACCACAATAATGTTTCATATCTACCAGAAAATCTATTTGAAGCATGTAAACCATGCCCAAATCTCCAAATAATTCTATTTCTGAGTTTATATCCTCTATCCTTAAATATCTTATAATAGAATATATCCAATGGATATACTTCTCCATTATCTACATAATTTCCGACCTGCCAACAAATACTTCCATCTTGACTTAGAATTCTTGTAAGTTCATCTATCATTTTTTCTTGTTTATCTAAATAATTATCTATAGAATCTCTTGTTTCATATTCTTTACCGATATTATATGGCGGTGATGTGATAATTAACTTTATTAATCCAGACGGCAAACTTTTTATAAATTTCATAGTATCTCCATTATGAAATACTATATCAGCGTTAGTATTATAATTCTGATATATTCTTCTATTCATCATGCCCTCCCACGTAAATCATTCCAAAATACTTCAACGCATCTTTTATAGCTTCTACTTTCTCCGCTGTCGGATATTTCCTCGGCCTTTTCAATTCTTCTACCGCATTGGGGGCATCATACATCGGTAAACCTAAATCTCTCTTAACCTCTGCGATATATGCAGTATGTACTTTGAAGCCGTATTTTGCTTCTATGTACTCTTTTATCATTTTGTAGGTGACTCGCTCTTTTTGCTTATAGGCTTCTGCCCTTTCGGAGATTTCCTTTAAAGGAACTTTGCCCTCACCCTCGCCAAACTCAACTTTTACGTTGATATGACTGTCGGGTTTTTTGTGGGAAAGCAGTACTACCGTCTCCACATGCGCAGTTCTGGGAAAGAGGTCGACAGCCTTGACTTTTTTAACATCGAAACCGTTTTCAGAAAAGTAAGAGCAGTCTCTTGCGGCAGTTGATGGATTACATGAAATCATTATAATTTTTTGAGGCTTCATTTTAATAACTGAATCCAAAGTGAGCTTATCGCAGCCTTTTCGCGGCGGATCCAACACAATAACGTCCGGCGCCTCATCTATTTCAGCAAAATATTCAGCCGCCTTTCCTGAATCCGAGCATATGAACTCCGCGTTCTTAACTCCGCTGTTTTCTGCATTTTCCCTTGCGTTATCAACCGCCTGAGGTATTATTTCAACTCCGATCAATCTGCTGACCTTGTCTGCCATCGAAAGTCCAATGGTTCCTGCACCGCAGTATAAATCAAGCAGTTTCTCATTTCCATTCAGTTCTGCAAATTCTTCTGCAATTCTATAAAGCTTTTCAGCCTGCGGTGAATTAATCTGATAAAAAGTCTCCGGTGAAATACTTATAACGTTCCCGCACATAATATCAGTTATTTTTCCGCTGCCCTTAAGTATTATTGTTTCCTTTCCAAGTATTACATTTGTATTATCCGGATTTATATTTAAAGCCACCGTTTTTATAAGACTATATCTTTCGGTCAGCTTACCGCAAAGCTCGTCAAAATTATAGTTTTTCGTTGCAACCAAACATACCATTATTTCTCTGGTTGCCGGAGCCTTTCTAAGATAAATATGTCTTAATATACCTTTATGCGTTTTTTCACTGTATGAGCTTACGCCATGATTAAAGCAGTAATTAACTATATATTCCGCAATACTGCAAAACTCGTCAGGCAAAAGCCTGCATTTGCTTCCCCCGATTATTCTGTGACTTCTTTTAGCGTAAAACCCGCATATTATTTTTCCATCATCCGTTTCTGATACGGGATACTGAGCCTTATTGCGGTATCCATCAGGATTTTCACAGCCAAGTATAGGCATAAATTCACAATCTATTTTTCCGATCCTTGTAAATGCGTCATATACAAACTTTTCTTTTATTTTAAGCTCTGCGTCATAGCTTATATGACGGAATGAACAGCCTCCGCATTTCGGGAAATGCGGACAATCGGGTTTTATTCTATCAGCAGACGGATTTATAATACGATTTACTATTCCATATGCATAATTTTTTAAAACCTTTACAATCCTTGCCTCGATTACATCTCCCACTGCCGTTTCGGGAATAAAAACCGCCATTCCATTATATCTGCCGACGCCGTTTCCCTCTGTTGTAATATCCGTTATTTCAATATCTATAATTTCATTTTTTTGCATAATATAAAAATTATTTTCCTCTCTCTGAAATAATTGCCGCCATTTCTCCTACATTTTTCATTCCGGATACCTCTTTCATTTTAAACCGCATGGAAAATTCCTGTTCCACAGCTTCAATAAGATTAATATGCTCTAAGCTGTCCCAGTCTTCAATATCTTCAGATGTAGTATTTTCGTTTACATTTATTTTTTTATCGTCGAAAACGTCCCTGAAAACCTCGTTAAGTCTTTTCCAAAGCTCTTCCTTATTCATTTTGTCTCTTCCCTTTCCTTTACTAAAATAACGTTATTTTTGTTCTTATATACGGATATATCAAGCAGCCACTTGCTGTCCCCTTTTTCATTTTCATATAATTCAATAAACCCAAACTGTTTGTAAAGTCCGCTGACCATAGAATTTTTCTTTGTTTTATAATAATACCCATATATATTTTTTATATTTTTCTCCCTGCATTTCTCCACAAGAGAGTCAAGCATCGCATATTCCATATCTCTTTTAAGCACCCGGCAGCTCATAAGCCATAAATCAATATGCAGATCCCCGCCTTCTATTTTCCCGATAATTACGGAAACCACTCCGTTATCGCCAAACTTATCTTCCAATCTGCCGTATAAATGTATATATCCTCTGTTCCTTGAAATTTCTTCAATTTCATTTTGAGTATACCGTTTCGTAGTAAGATTAAATTGATTACTTTTATTTGTGAGCTGAGTTATTCTTGGCAGATAAACGGATGAAAACGGTTCTATTTCCGCTGTCATATTCAAACTTAAAAGATAATCGCTATAGCTTTCAAACCTTGCCGCAAACCGCGTTCTCTCAGCATTTGCCTTATACATCTCATTCCTTGAGATATCGTCCTTTGAAATAGACGTAGGCTCAAAAAAACCGTTTCTGTCAAAAATCCTGATGTAATCCTCCGGAGAAGATATTTCAGGCGCACTGATATTAAGCTGCGACCTTACTATTTCTCTTTCGGCAGGATTGTCATCCGCAAATACAAAGCTTTCGGGAAGTATTCCTATTTCCTCGGCCGACGCCGCTATATTCGCACTTTTAGGTTCCCAGTTCGCCTTTATTGAAATAAAATCAGACGGCTTTAATAATCCGTCAGGATGATTCAATCCGTCAAGCGCATTTTCCTCATCATTCTTAGAACATACTGTAAGAAGCACTCCAAGCCGGCTTTGCTCCTTAACGTATTTCTGGAATGCAAGAAAAGCTTCCCCGATTGGAGTTTCATTGCCCAATTCTATTCCTTCAGCCGTATCCTCTCCGATCACGCCGCCCCATAAAGTATTATCAAGATCCAGAGCCAAGGCTTTCTTATTTTTTCCGAAAACAGATTTTATTATATTTGCAAGGTTAAACGCAAATTCAGGTATTGCCTGAGGACACATAGCGTATTTATACATATACCAATACTTAGGATCCGACCATTCCTTAAGCCCGTATTGAGCCGAAATATAATTTATATCGTTTATATAAAAATTATCATGGATCAATGCGTATTCATTAAACCTCATATTAAGACGGCTAATAAAATTAACTCGTCCGTGATAATCCCATGCGTCGCGGTTTCCCAGAGTTCTGAAAAGCGGCAGTTCAAAATTATTCTGTATAACCGGACAGTCATAAATTTCATTCAGACGATCCCACATTGCTTCAAAGCGTCCGTACTGCTTTTCAAGAGCAGCGTCAATAAATTCCTTATTCAAATTCAAATCAAAAGTATAGTCGGTAATATTTCTGGAGGTAGTATGAATAAAAATAATATCCGGAGAAAACGCGCTAAGCTCGCTGTTTCCAAACATGGCGTCTTCCCAGTATTTATTGTATTCCGACTGATAAAACTCTGCCTCGATTCCGTTTTCAAGTAAAAACAAATCAAGCACGGCTATAATATCGTCGGTTGTCGATCCTCCTAAAACGGCTATTTTCTTTTTGATTCTCTCACAATTCGCTGACAAAAGCGATTTTTTTATTTTCTTTCTGTTTTTCTTTATAAATCCGCTGTCAAACGGATAAAGAAGCTCCTTCATATAAGTTTTCCTCACTGTGTCCTGATTTGTTCTATACATTCAAAATTACTTCCGGTCGCGCTAAAGGTATTCATTGCAAAGAGAAGATCAGTTATCCCCCATTCCTTAAACTGAGAAACTGCATTCACTTCAAAATATCTCATATCAACTACATATATATCCTCAAAGGAACCGGTAAGACACGGCGCTAAAGCATTGCCGTAGCTATCCTTGACTATAGCGAGCTTTCTGCCGTTTCCAACATCGGTATGAATATGAGCGACAGCCTCGTCAGTGCCCATAAATACAAGATACCAGCTTACAGGATCAACATTATCAATATTTATAAGAAGATTCCCCTCCCTTTCATTAGACATATCAGTATCATAATATGTCGTGGAATAATTATTCATAGGCTTGTAGTAAGAGAACGTTTCAGGATTGTTCTTTAAATCAGCGTCGCCGGTATATCCATAAAGAGTTCCTACATACCCTTCCTTTTCAATATGCTCGTAGCTGCTGAGCTTTGCAAACGGGACGTCGGCCTGTTCCGCAAATTCCATAGCTGCATAATAAGCGCCAAGCTGAGACCAGTGATGGTCGGTTCTCTGATAAATATCTTCGCTTTTATGCTCCATCAGGGCGCCATACGCGTCAATCGGGATAACTCCGTCAAGGTACTCGTTTATATTATCAATATTATCCTTTTCACTCGCAGTTAGATCCTCATATTTTTTAGGAAGATAATACGAAACAGGCGTCGGACAAACCATTGAATAAACATTTATCCCTAAATCCCGCTTAAAATTATTTACATATTCAGCATAGGTTTTTCCATTTGAATAGCTTCCTCCGAACAGCATTATTCCGCGGTTTTTATAGACCAGAATATTGTTGCTTATCTCTCCCTCGATATCCGGGTCATCAAGAGGATCGGGTTCCTGTGTAGTCGTGGCAACAGTTGTCTGCCGCGCTTGCGTCGGCTGAGTCAAAGCAGACGTATATTCAGCGCTCTCCCCGGTTTCGGTCGGTCTTGTAACTGCCGCATTTTCATTATCCGGACGGCTGTCCTGTTTTACAGGAGTTCCGTGTATCTTTACATCCTGAGACTGTATACCGAATAAATCTCTAATCGAAGCGGTTAAATTTTTAAATGTTTCACGTCCCGGAACCGTATCGTTATAATAATTTTCGACCTCCGAGGTATATTTTCCTGAAAAATAATCTGCAAAAGAAAAATTGGGCCACTTTGCAAGCATCCTGTTTTCTATTTCAGAAACCTCGGGACGTTTTAAAACTATAAGACAAACCGCAATAACCATAAAAGTAAGCGCGCATACTATAACGTTAATTCTCTTTAAAAGCTTGACCGTATAGCGCTTTTTTACCCTTTTTCGTTTTTTCCGGCGAAGATCTATATCTATATTAAAATCGTCTCTATTATTCATATTAGCCTCCCTTTAAAATCTGAAATATAAAAACGGATTATTAGTCGCGTCCACAAGCATTATACTGCTAACCAGTATAAGCGATAAATTGACCGCGATCTTTGAAACGCTGACTGCATATGCCGCGACCGCAGATTTTCTCGCCGCTTTTTCTATAAGCTTTGCAATAGGGAAAGAACATAATAAAGCCGCTATAATCAAATAGAGATTATTGGTGAAAGCAAGCTTTGTAAATTCGTCAATAAAGCCGTTTCCGTTTAAACCTACAAGATTTTTAAAGAAGCTACCGAGCCTGCCTAAATCTTCAAAATAAAATATACCGAATCCTATTATAATAACTATTTTATTATATATATGTCTTACAACTATCGGAATTTTTTTCATTTTCTTTTTGCCTATTATCTGTTCAATAAAAATAAACAGCCCGAAATAAATACCCCAGATAATAAAGTTCCAGCTTGCGCCGTGCCATAATCCCGTACAAAACCATACAAGAAACAGTCCTCCGTATTTTCTTCTCTTGCCGAAAATCGGAACGTATAGAAGATAATCGCGGAAAAACGTACTTAAAGAAATATGCCATCTCTGCCAGAACTCTGAAACATCCTTGCATATAAAGGGATAGTTGAAATTTTCATCAAAGTGAAAACCGAAAATTCTTCCTAAACCAATAGCAATATCAGAATAACCGGAAAAATCAAAATATATCTGAAGAGCATATAGAGCCGCTCCCAACCATGTTCCAACAACTGAAATATTCTTAAGTTCGCCGTCAAACAGCGAAGTTACGACAGCGCTGAGACTATTGGCGATTATAACCTTTTTTCCAAGTCCTACAGCTATTCGTGAAATACCGCTGTATAAATCGTCAAGTGTAGTTTTTCTTGAACTAATCTCGCTTTCAATCGTACTATACCTGACTATGGGACCTGCAACAAGCTGAGGAAACAAAGAAACATACATCAGAAATTTTGAATAGCTTTTCTGAACCTCAACCTTTTCCCAGTAACAGTCAATTATATAAGATATCATCTGAAACGTAAAAAAGCTTATACCTATAGGAAGCTTTATATCCGGAACATTTAAATTCAGACCCGCAACAGCGTTAATATTTTCAACTATAAAACCGCTGTATTTAAATATCCCCAAAACGGCTACGTCAAAAATCACAGCGGAAGTAACCGCTATTTTTGAGCCTGTCCTCCCCTTGTAACGGTCTATAACCAATCCGAACAGAAAGTTGACGGCAGCGCTTATTATAAGCAAAAAAACGCAAAGCGGCTCGCCCCAGGCATAAAAAATAAGTGAAAATGCAAGCAAGACCATATTTCTGTAATAAATGCGCTTTGTCGCGGCATAACAGATAACGCAAAGAGGCAGAAAGAAATAGAGAAAGAAAAGACTTGAAAATACCATTTTGTCAGCTCCAATACATATTTTTTTCTTTTGTTAATTTATCTTTTATTTTAATTTTTATATAATTAAATTTTACAGATAATTTTTGCCGTTTTTAACAATTATGCACATACAAAAGTATGAAAATTAACAAAAATATTGCTTATTTCAACATAATTTATTTGAAATTTAGGTCAAATTAACTATAAAATTCAACTATAATAACATTATACAACATAAATATCGTCCTTGCAATACCGCTTAAAAATTTTCGCAAAATATACAATTTTCGATTAAATATTACAGAAAAAGGAGTGACATTTGCCACTCCTTAAAAATATCATATTATTTTTTGTTTAACTTTCACAAATTATTGATTATCCGTTTTCTCAGCGTTCCCGTCGCTGATAATTCCTTTCAAGCCTGCGGCAAGACCGGCAATGCTCTGAATTTCACTTGGAATGATGATTTTTGTAGCTCTTCCGTTCGCAACGTTCGGAAACGCCTCGATAGCCTTGAATTTAAGCACCGTTTCAGTCGGAGCAGCCTGATTAAGTCTTTCAAGCGACTCAGCCTTTGCGTTCTGAACATTTTTGACAGCAAGCGCGTCGCCCTCTGATTCAAGTATTTTCTTCTGCTTAATTGCTTCTGCACGAAGGAGCATCGCTTCTTTTTCAGCCTCGGCTTTTAAAATCTCCGCCTCCTTAGCTGCCTCGGCACGCAGGATCTGCGATTCCTTATCGCCCTCGGCCACAAGAATCTTGGATTTTTTCTCACCCTCGGCAAGAAGAATCTTTTCACGGCTCTCACGTTCAGCTTTCATCTGCTTTTCCATCGAATCTTGTATTTCTCTTGGGGGAAGTATATTTTTAAGCTCTACACGGCTCACCTTAATACCCCAGCGGTCGGTAGCCTCATCAAGAATAGCCGTTATCTGCTTATTTATTCTGTCCCTTGAGGTAAGAGTTTCATCAAGCTCCATATCTCCGATAATATTACGAAGAGTTGTGGCGGTAAGATTTTCAATTGCAGATATCGGACGTTCAACGCCGTAGGCATACTGCTTTGCGTCTGTAACCTGAAAAAATACTACCGTATCTATCTGCATAGAAACGTTATCCTTCGTTATAACCGACTGAGGCTTGAAGTCAACAATCTGATCCTTTATAGAAACCTTTTTTGCAACTCTGTCAAGGAACGGAACGAGAAAATGAGGTCCCGTACTCCATTCAGAGTAAAACGTGCCGAGACGTTCAACAATATAAACCTGAGCCTGCGGTACAATTTTGATTCGTGTTATCAAAATTATAATAATAAATATTATAATTCCGAAAATGATATAGCCCATAATTTCCTCCCATTATTTAGTTATTTTTATTTTATCCTCATAAAGGGTAACATATAATTTAGTCCCCTTTATATTATCAATTTTAACAATGCTTTCCGCCGGTATTACAGAGCCGTCTGAAGAAACGGCCTTCCAATCAACACCGTTGAGTCTTGCCCGTCCTGCGTCAACTTTATTATTTATCTCTTCGATTACAACAGCCGTTTTTCCAATATCCAGTTCAACATTTGTCGGCTGAATCTTAGGCACTGTAAATTTCTTAAGAAGAGGTCTTGTAACGGTAAGTAAAACTATGGAAACCACGACAAAAACAAACATCTGCAAACCCATTCCGAATCCGCATAGGGCAATAATAAACGAAGCCAGCGCTCCGGCGGCAAACCATATTGAAACAAGCTGCATTGAAGCAAGCTCCGCTATCACCATTACTGCAAAAACTACTCCCCATACAATAAGGTGTACGAACATAACTTTCTCCCTTCACTATGTTTATCAAATAAACTTATTATCAGCGACTGTATCCGACAAAAATTTATAATTTCAGACGCTGATTTCTTTATTATTGTATCACAAATCAGATCATATTACAATATCTTTTAAACAAAAATATTTTGCCATTAAAATTTTATTTTTTCAGCAGCTTTTTTTCCGCTGATAATACTCTGTCCCGTCCAAAGATAATCCCATTCCCCAAAGCGTCCCGCATATATAATATCCAAGCTATCAAGAAAATCATGTATTATTCTTCTTGCGCTGTAAATTTCTCCGGTAAACATTATATTAGCGTACTTTTCAGTTCTTATATCTGTAAAAACAATATCCTTTTCTTTAAAAAGTCCCATTTTTATCATGTCGGAAACCGTTTTTTCTTTTATCTCATTTAAGGATACCTTAAGGGGATTATATTTTGAATAATATATCTCCGCCTGCATAGCTGAACGCCCGGAAGGCACATTATTCTGAGATTTTATATCCGGACAATAAATCCTTGCCGGCAAAATATCTTCATCATAAATATAAAACCATAGGGACGGTGAATTGTGAGGCTTATCAAGTCCCACCGACACCATTGCTCCGGAAGTATAATCAAGCCTTTCAGCTGCGTTAATAATATTTTCCGGAACCCGCACATCGGCAATTGATTTTACAAGAATCTCTAACGGCACGGTTGATATAAGCTTTTTATATCCTACCTCCTCTCCATCGCTGAAAACGGCGCAGGAATCCTTAATAAAAAGCCTCGCAAGCTCCTTTAACGGTTTATAGCCGGCGTCTCTGCAAAACGACTCCATAAAGCTGCCATAACCGCCGTTTAAGGGATAATGCATTTCCTTACTGTAATGAACGTTGGGCGTATTCTCAGTCATTGCTCCCCGCAGAACCTCATCAATTGAAGGCGTATACATTCTGCCCTCAACCCATTTGGTCTCAAGCGACTTCGGCTCAACAGTCCAATATTTACGCGTATATTTTGCAGGGTAATTATCTGCAAAATAATTCCCGTATTGCTTTCTGAGCCATTCGTCATAATTTTTCGGCTCAAAATCCTCTCTGTCTATAAAACCCTTAATAATTCTGATTCTCTCTTCAACGTCAAGCCCTATAAGGTTATTCTGAACGGGATTTCTTATCCAAACGCCTCGACTGTAATTATATGCCTCCGGTTTATGAATAATAAATTCCGTTTTCCCTTCAAGCATAGAAGTAACGTAAGGATCCTTGCTGAAATTTACGTGTGCGAACGTATCGAAAGTATATCCCTTTATTTTAAAGCTCCGGCAAAGACCGCCGGCATGCCTGTTCTTATCATAAACGGCAGCTCTTACGCCGCTTTTATTCAGCGTATACCCCGCGGATAATCCCGCCGGGCCTCCGCCTATCACTAAAACATCATATTTTTTCATAGTCGGGAATATTCCTTTTTTACTTTTCGAGAAACGGCCAAAGGTCGTCAAATTCTGCCGCTTTAAGCGATCCGTCCGGCATCACTCTGGAGGCTATCCTCGGAGCGATAGTACCGAACTCCTCAACCATTACCTCGCATACAACGGGACCGTCATATCCGAATACTTCGTTAAGCTTCTCGTCTATTTCGTCATTAGAGCGTATCTTTACAGCCTTTAGACCGTAAGCTTCTGCAACCCTGCAAAAATCCGGCGTCTGTAAGCCGCTGTCAGGACCTACTCCGAGAAACCGATCATTCATATAGTTATGCTGATTATGACGTATCAGCATATAACCGTTATTATTATAAACAAAAAGCTTAAGCGGAAGCTTATAATATTTCATCGTCGCAAAATCTTGAATATTCATCTGAGTACTTCCGTCGCCGGAAAGCGCAATAACCTTGTCGGAAACGGTCGATAATCCTATTGCGCCTGCCCAGAATCCCATGCAAGAAAGCCCTCCCGATATAATATATCTCTGATTTTCCTTGAGCTTCCATGTCTGCGATACTATATTGCAAACGCTTCCGGTGTCTACCACTACATTAACGCCCTCGGAAGTATGCTCCGATAATTTCTCCGTAAAATAATAGCTGTTAATAATATTCGAATCACGATATTCCTGAAGTACGACAGGATACTTTCCGCGCAGCTCCTTACAGTGATCAACCCACCTTTTTCTTGCGTCAGCATTATAGGAGGAATCCGCTCTGTCCGACAGATTATCAATAAAATCAGACAAATCACAATTATAATTTTCATCAACCGGAACGTCTCTCTTGTCAATTTCTTTCCGGTCTATATCTGCCATTACCTTATAGGCGTTTTTTCCGAAACGGTCAGGATAATATCCGATTGTTGATACTGAAAGTCTGCTGCCCAGAATAAGCATAAAATCACACTCCTGAATGGCAAAATGCGACGCTCTGTCTCCATAGCTTCCAGGTCTGCCTACAAACAACGGGTTATCTGTCGTAATAACGTCTATTCCTCCCCTGGACGTCACAACAGGAATATTCTGCTTATCACAAAATTCCAGCAGCTTTCCCGCACTGCCGGACGCTCTCACACCAAAACCCGCGAGAACAAGCGGCTTTTCAGATTTCGCCAGTCTTTCCAACGCTTCGGATGAAATTTCCGCGTCAGTCTTTTTATCCTCCGGAATATCAAATCCCTTCATCTGTTCAGGCGCCTGTCTGTTCTGCACATCAATCGGTACGTCCAGCCATACCGGTCCTCTTCTGCCCTCCATTGCCGAATAATATGCCTTTTCCATATGGAATCTTATGCTATCAGGCGACATTACGGCCGCAAAATATTTAGTGATAGAAGATACCATCGGTTCAAGATCCAAGCTTTGAGTACCCTTCTGTCTTATTCCCGTATCCATCTGATATTGCAGTATTTTTGAATTAGCCTGACCTGAAATAACAAACATAGGAGACGAATCCAAATACGCTTCCGCTACTCCGGTTATAGCGTTTGTTGCGCCAGGACCTATAGTTACAAGACATACCCCCGGAACATCGCCGACACGTCCACAGCAATCCGCGGACATGGCTGCCGCCTGCTCATGATGGCAGCAATAAGCGTTCAGTCTGTCATTTCTTTTGAGTGCGTCCGTCAGCCACATAGCCGAGCTGCCGGATACCATAAATACATTTTTTACTCCTTTTTTTTCAAGAAAATCAAATATATATTCTGATACAGTCATTTTTTCCTCCATCATCAATTCGCAGTTATCCAATAATCTTCAGTCATAATATTCTGATAAACAGAATCCTTATCTCCGTTGATGTTCATACTTATTACAAGTCCTGCAATGGTCTCTTTAAGTTTCTTATCGGCAGGAAGCGTGGTAGTATGAATATCCGCATTTGTACATCCGTATTCTGAAAGCTTATCAAGAAAATCACTGTAGTTTACCGCCTTTATTTCAATCGGCTGACTTCCGATATTAACGTTTAACATAGAAAGAAAGCTTCTTGCATCGTTTGCGTTTCTTACACAGAATATTATATATCCGCTGCCGCCGAGCTTTGATATAAGATTTTTAAGAAACCCAAACGGGTTATTATATGAATTCAGCGGACGTCCTACAATTATAAAATCAAATTTATTATTCTCACTTGAAATCAGCGTTTCAGGATTACCGCATATAACCTCGCTGGCAATACTGATATTATCCGCATAATATTTAATATCAGAAGTATAAACTTTTGAATATAAAACATCCGCGCCATAGCTTCGGCAGTAATTTTTCATTTCCAGAACAGGAGTACCGCATTTTACATCAACGGCCAATATACTTTTACCGTTTTTATTCGTTATATCTATATTTTCAAAGGTAAAATTAATATAATTACCGGTATCCTCCCATGCGTCTACCCCAAAATATTTTTCTCTGAAAAATTCTCTGGAGCGTTGACTTATAGCTAATCGTTCAGGAGGCAAAGCTTCCTGATTATGATCATGATGAACAAAGGTATCTCGGCAGAGAATCAGTTTATATCCGGCTCGGCGTACTCTGAACGTAAAATCGTCGTCTCCGAAATCATGCATAAAACCTGCGTCGTATAGTCCTACCGTATCAAATACTTCTCTTCTGTATAACGCGGCTGTAGGAATAAGTCTTATTTTTTCCTCCCATTTAGCAGGGTTACTTTTGTTAAACAAGGCTGCTTTCATCTGCATTTCTTCCGAATTATTAAAGCCGCCCAGATTTTCCTGCTGATAATTGCTTACGTTAGTAGAAGCAGGACATATCATGCCGATACTATCGTCGCTTTCGGCGCAGGTAAGCAGGTTATCGAGCCAACCCTCGGTTACTATAATATCGTTATTAACAACCGCTATATATTTAGTATTAAGTCTGCGCAGAACATTATTGATTGCATAAACGCCTGTAATATTTTTGGTGATACGAATTATCTGTTTTTTGCGGCGCTCCACGCTTTCAAAAAAATCTATTAATTCATTATCAGCAGTACCGTTATCCATTAAGACCAAATCATATTCTCCGCGGGTATATTCAAGTATGCTTTTAACGCAGTTTCGCGTCTTTTCAAGCCGACCATATGCCTGAACAACAATAGACACGCCGTTATTTTCTTCTCCGCATATATAAGCTCTCGCCTTTTTATAGTGAAGCTCCGGCAAAGGCTTTTCAAGGTTATCAGAATTTATAATTATCATTTTCATCTCCGTTCGGTTAAAAGAGTGTATCTGCCGTCTTTCAAATAAGCAATATTTCCGCTATAATCAAGCTCTAAAAGCTCTGTAATTATATCCTCGTAATATTCAGACGATGTTATTAAAATAAGCTCGCATTCATTTAACGCTTCCCTTGACGGCCGCTCCACCGAGCGATTCATTCCCGGTATATACTTTCCGTTCAGGAAAATATTATTATCAAATAAATGCCTTATCCTACTTTCATCGTCATTTATCATATTTAATATGTTTCTGGCTCTTACTCCGATGCCGAAAACGCCTATCCTATTATAGCCATTAATAAGGTCGCTTAGAAGTCTATTATCAGCCTTTTTCTTTGCCGAGAATAAACCGCAGGGCAAAGATTTTTTAAGCCATACGGTTAAATGAAAACCGTTTCCGAAACCTTCCTCCAGATTTAAAATCTCAAAGCCAGAACTGTAAGCCAGTTGAGTCAAGCTTTGCGGAGTAAAATAATTTATATGCTCAGGAAATATATCACTGTATGAAGCAGTATCAAAAATTTTCTGTCCGTTAGGAACATTTAAAAGCATAATTCCATTATCGTTTAAATTATCATACGCAGAATCCATAAATTCTCTTAAATTTTCAATATGCTCTAAAACCATCAAGCAAGTTATACCGTCAAATTTACGGTCAAATACGGTACTATTTCCAAAATACCCGTTTAAAACATTAAATCCACGGTTTTCAGCCGCCTTACATAAACGTCCGGACGGCTCTATTCCAATACAGTAATTATACATTTCCGATAATATTGAAAGCATATCTCCCGCCGCACAGCCTATATCAAGCACGCTGTCATTATCATCGGATAATTTTCGCATTCTTTCAAAACAATTATGATAATAGCCCATAAGCTTTTCAGGATAACCTGAATCCTCACCCGGTTCAGGCTTATAAATTATATTATAATTACTGTAATAGGATTCATTCAAAAATGATTCAGTCTGTATATGACCGCAGCCGGGGCACCTATATATTTTTATATCAGCTTCAATTTTTTCTACAGGCTTATTATAAAAGCCTGTAACGTCAGTAATATTACTCCATATCGTATCATATAAGCCGGCTTCCGAGCCGCATACTCTGCATATCATAGCTATTCCTTTCCGTTAAATTTCTACAAGCTGTCAATATAGCTTATAACGTCCTTTTCCAGTTCATAATCGCAGTTATCAAGGATATCAATAAGCTGTTCGATATTAGAGCAGCTTACAAGAGCGGTTCCTTCAAGAGCATTTGATGTAATATATCCGCTGACAACCGCCGTAGGCGAAACATTTCTCTTCCCGCAGTATTCTCTGATATAATCAAGCCTTTTCAAATTGCTTTCGGTGACAATACGCCGCTTTAAAAACTCGTCTATATTTTCCAGACCTTTCGTTATTGCTTTCTGAAAAAAGCCCTTGCATTGAGAAGTATATGCCATTGCGAACATTCCGCTTCCTGACATATAGGAATATAATTCACTGTCCATATGCGTAGTGTTGGGATCGTTCCACATCTCATACTTATATTCCGCTAATGACCACCACGTCTGAATGGTACGAAAAGGCTCCATTCCATGCTCGACCGCATAGGCGTTCGCCCTTTTAATTCTTTCCGTACTCCAATTTGACGCGCCGATTATTCCTACCCTGCCCTTTTCTTTTAAATACTGCATAGTCTCAATAATTTCCTCTGCCGGTCTGTCCGGTTCGTCACGATGGAGAAGATATATATCTATATAATCTGTCCTTAACGCCTCAAGGCTTTCACAAAGCTCCTGACAAAGATTTTCTTTAGAAAGATTTATAAACCAGTTCTTACCCTCGTTTCTTACTCCGCATTTTGTAGACAAGCAGATCTTATTTCGATTCCCTCTGGAATCCAGCCATTTTCCTAAACATTCCTCGCTTTTACCTCTGCCGTTTTCAACCCATTCATAATAATTTCTTGCAGTATCTATAAGCGTGCCTCCGTTTTCATAAAAGCAGTCAAGCATATCAAAGGAAAGAGCCTCTGAGACCCTTGTCCCGAATCTGCCTGTTCCAAGACCTATTTTAGATATTTTTGTATCATTTATATATTTCATTGTTAATCAGTCTCTCCTTAGGTACGGCATATAAAACCGTTTCATTCAGATTCATATAGCTTCTCAGAAAAAAGCTGTGATTAGGTAAAATTTCTTTTATTTTCAGCGGAAGCCTCCATAAATCATCAGGCTTATGATATACTGCCGCTGCAATCAAAGGCTTATACTTTTTAATAGTTTCAATCGCTCCGTTAATCAGCTTTTCTTCAAATCCCTCTACATCTATTTTAATAAACGTCGGCTTAATATTATACTTTCCGCATATATTGTCAAGCGTATCCGCATAAACCTCAAAGCCTTCCTTGCCTATCAGTGAGTTTTCGTTCAAGTAATTTTTCATTCTCAGGATATCAGGCTTATCAGATAAGGCACATTTTATAACGTTTACGCGGCAATCGGCTGCCTCGTTCATTTTTTCTATTCTTCTGTAATTTTCGGGATCAGGCTCAATAGCTATATATTTTTCATAATTCCCGCTGCTGTTTTCAGTAAAATATCTTAATATGTCTCCTCGGAATGCTCCGCAGTCTATAAATACCTCGTCCGATATTTTCTTATAAATGTCATAGGCAAAATATTGTTCTTCTATAGGAAATGAATTTATGAATGAATCATATTTACCACAGGCAAATTCAATAATATTTTCATATGTTTCTACTGATAAATCATCGCGAAAATTGTTTTTCACCAAATTAAGCTTATCCGCATTGTTTTCTCTCCATTTATCCGGTAAATTGAAAATAAGAGGCTGATTTTTAAACAACTCGCATATATCTGATATTTCATAAATACATCTGACATCAATATATCCTAAATCATTCAGATATTTTCTTATACCCGGATAAAATTTCCTGTTTAGCATACAAACTATAACGATACATTCGGAATTTCTGCATTTATAAGGCTCCGAGATATTTATATTATTAAACTGCATTCCATGCTTATTTCTGTCAGAATCAAAAAAAACAGAGGGCTTGATTCCGTTTTCTAAAAGCATATCAGAAAATACCAAACCGCAGAAACCTGCTCCGTAAATAATGATTTCGCTTTTCTGTAATTGACTGTATTTAAGATCTGAAATCATTTTTTTAATACCTTCACTAAAAGTATACCTGCATTTCCAGCCGGTAGTTCTTCTGAATTTATCTGAATCAAACGAAAAGTCGGACTGAGAGCATTCTCCGAAAATTAGGCGGCTTTTATTTCCGGCAATATTGTTCGCAATCCTCAGATAATCCCGAAAAAGCAAATTCTGACCGGAGCCGACGTTATAGACGCCTTCAGCCTGCTTTTCTATAGCGGCTATCACCGCGCAGGCCGCGTCGTCAGCGCAAATGAAATCATAGTGTTGATTTCCGTCGGAATAAAATTTTATATCTTCTCCCTTTATCATTTTATACAGCGAGTTCTGAAGCATCTGTCTTTTAGCCGGAAACGCTCCGAAAACACTATGAAATCTAAGCTCTGTCAGAATAACGCCATTTGCAGATTTTTTCAGACTCTCATATAAATAAAGCTTAGCTCTGCCATAAGAGGAAAGTGTGTTATTATCCGTTACATAATCCTCTCCGACATTACCGTAAGCTCTGCCGTATTCCGCCTGACTTCCTATAAGTATGATCTGATCAATACGGCATTTTTCCATTATATTTTTTACCTGATTGCCAAGTGCGACGGCGCAAGACATATTTATATCTTCATTATTTCTTTCTTCCGCTCCGCTGCCGGCCCACGCTGAAACGATAACCGCTTTATAGAAAGAAACGAGCTTGCCTGACCGACCAATGTCGCTGCCGAATATATCCCATTCAATAAAATTAATATTCTTATTATCAGTTTTTTTTCGCCCTGCGGCGTCAATACAATAGCCCATATTCAGAAGATTTTTACACAGGCATGTGCCAATCAGACCTGAAGAGCCCAACAGCAATATATTATTCATAATTAAACCAATCGTTCATAATAAATTCACCGCTTAAAATAAATTTTTCTATATATATGATTCCACAAAGCCTTACAACCTGCCGCATAAAAAGAAATCATATATTTTCAATAAAGTGATTTTTATATTTATTCCAATACTCCTTATACACAAATTCGTAATTATTATCAAAATTTAATTGATACATTCTGAAAGTAACCAAAAAATTTTTAGGCTGCCATAATTCTACATAAGAATACATATAATTCATTCCCAACGCCTTCATTACATTACCGCTTCGAATATTATCAATATCATGCGTTGCAGTGATATATGACATACCGTCTTTTTTTACCTGTTCAACGACTGCGCTGCACGCTTCCCTTACAATGCCTTTATGCCAAAGATTTTTCAGTAATCCATAACCAAGATCGTGGCCGACTTCTGTACTTATATTAACATAACCAACAGGAATATTATCTTCCTTTAGGCAAACAGCATATCTGTAACCGCAAGGCTGTAAATAAGCCTTAGCGTATCTTTCATCATAAAAATCCTTTGTTTCTTCAATTGATTTTAACGGAAACCATGGCAAAAACGTATTAACTTCAATATCGCTGAAAATTTTAAACAAAGCATTCAAATCGTTTTCCGTAAATTTCCTCAATATCAAACGATCCGTTTCAAGTCTAGGTGTATTCATTAACGCCTCCCGTTCTTCATAAAAATAAAGGATGCTTCAATTACAAAATCGTTTACGAGCAATAATAAATAAAAGACAAATGATTCATATACGAACGAAGATTAAATCTGTAATCCGGATTAAAGCTCTTTATGATCATAGGAACCTCCCACAAATCCCGCGTTTTATGGTAACCCGCTGCGGCTATCAACGGTCTGAAATTTTTTATAGTATTTTCAGCTCCCTTTAACGCTTTAATTTCAGACCCCTCGATATTCATCTTGATATATGTAGCTTTTCTTCCTTCCAACGCCTTGTCTATCGTTATTGTATTGACACTTTCGTTTCCAATATCCGCCATAAAGCTTCCCGGACCTTTGAGAGAATAAAAAGTTTCTGTTCCGCATTCGCCATAAACGGCAGCGTTAAAAATTTCAGACCTTTTTCTTATATCTAACGGCAGTCCGTCAATAAACTTATTTAAAAGCTGAAAATTATACGAGTCCGGTTCAAAGCCGTAATACCTTTCAAAAACGCCGCCGTTTATTTTCAAAAAAGTTTCCATACTTATACCGTTAAAGGCTCCGCAGTCAACAAAGCACGCGTCTGTTTCATTTCTATAAAAATCCTTCTCAAAATACTGGCTTTCCTGTGTAATCGTCGGTACCTCTGTACTATCGTCAATAAGTCTGAACCTTACTATCTTTTCATAGGTTTCTTTTGAAACATCATCGTCAAGCAAATCATATACATGAGTTACGTTATCCCTGTTTTTAAGCATTTCACCTATATCAGAACAGGACGGTAGGTTATACGGATCTCCATGAAAAAGGCTGTGACATCTTCTGAAATATGTATAGTCGATTACGTTTCTGCAGCCCGCCTCGCTTAGCCGCCTGTGAACACCGCTGTGCCCGCCGATTCTCAAAGCCTCTTCAAAGCTTTTGCAGTATCTTTTGCCGTCGGTATTAATGGTAACTATAACAAGCGCGTCCGCTCCAAACCGTGCGGCGATATTCTCCGGAGAAATAATTTCAAGCCCTTCGCAGAATTGACCCTGCTTTTCCGGCTTGCCGTCGGCAAAGCAGACAGGATAAATACCTGCGTCATTCAGATACTTCAAAAACGCTATACCTGCGCTGCCTGCGCCGTAAAGAACAATCTTATTTATCATATTCCCAAGATCAGATTTCATTTTTTCTATGCTTATTTCAATTTCAGATCTTATTTTGTCAAATTCCTCGTAAATACTATCAATACGGTTCATTATTCTTCTCCGTCAAGAATTAACTTTATTGTTTCCGCAACGCTTTCAGCGTCAATTCCGTAAAGCTTATTAAGATATTCCCTCGAACCTGTAACAGGAGCGAATGAATCAGGAAAACCAAGCTTTACAAGTCTTGCATGAGAACCCGCGCCGCCTTCAAGAATTACATTTCCGACAGCGGATCCAAGACCTCCGTTTTTACTGTGTTCTTCAAGTGTAAAAATAAAGTCATATGTTTTCATGCATTCTTCAATAAGCTCCCTGTCAATCGGCTTGATCGTAGGCATACTGTAAAGAGAAATATTTATTCCTGATTGTCTCAGCAGCTCCGCAGCCCTGACGCCGTCCTTCAGCATAGTTCCAGCAGCAAGCAAAACCGCCCTTTCTCCTTTATTCATTTCTATTGCCTTACCGATTTTAAAATCTACAGGTCCGCTATGCACCGCAGGATCAACGCTTCTTCCGATTCTTAAGTAAACGGGACTATCAAGCTTATATGCGGCATACATAGCCGCCTCCATTTCAATCGGATCGCCGGGGCATATAACAGTCATATTCGGCAAAGACGTCATAAGCGACAAATCGAAATATCCGTGATGAGTAGGTCCGGCAGGACCGTACGCATGACCGCCTCCTACTCCTACAAGCACTACCGGATTTTCCTGAAAGCTGACGTCAAGCTCTATTTGCTCAAAAGCACGATATGTCATAAATGATACAACATTATAGATAAAAGGCTTCATTCCCATAGCGGCAAGACCGGCGCCGAAGCTGACAAAATTCTGCTCCGCAATACCGATATTAACGAATCTATCCTTGTATTTTTTTTCAAATTCCTCAAACACCGAAAATCCGGTATCGCCGATAACGCAGATAACCCTTTCGTCCTTTTCAGCAATTTTGTCGAGAACCCTAACAAACGTATTTCTCATGATTCAAGCTCCTTTAAAATAGTTTCAAGCTGTTCATCGTTCGGCGATTTGAAATGCCACTCCAGACGGTTTTCCATAAACGACGCGCCCTTGCCTTTGATTGTATCGGCGACTATTACCGTAGGAGCCGAAGGCATTCTTGCCGTGGAGGTCATAAGCGCCTTTAGAATCTGTCCGTAATCGTGACCGTTTATTTCCTGAACATTGCAGCCGAAGCTTCTGAATTTCTGCGCCATATCTCCCATATTCATGACTTCAACATCGCTGCCGTAGGACTGAAGCCTGTTTCTGTCTATGATAAGCGCCAGATTTGACAGACTGAAACGAGCGGCGCACATCGCAGCTTCCCATACGGAGCCCTCGTTGCATTCTCCGTCGCCCATAAGAACATACACGTTTCCGTTATAACCCATGCACCTTTTAGCATAAGCCATGCCTATACCGACATTTGCCCCATGTCCAAGCGATCCAGCCGACATTTCAACTCCCGGAACAACATATCTTCTTGAATGCCCCGCATAGTTTTCACCATCGACAACATGCTTTTCAAGATCCTCCATCGGTATAATCCCCTTGTGTGCAAGAACCGTATAAAGCGACGCGGCAATATGCCCCTTGCTCAGAATAAATACATTTCTGTTAGGATCATCGAGATTTTCCGGGCTTATATCCAGAACTCTCGTATATAAGACCGATAATATATCTATCGAGGAATATCCTCCTCCGATATGTGAATCCCGCGTTCTGTGCAGGATTTTTGCAACATCTTTTCTCACATTCAAAGCAAACTGCTGAATATCCCTGTAATTATTATCAGACATTACTTACTCCTTTCATATACCTGTTTATAAAATCCAATGCAATAGCTCTCACGCCTTCACCGGATTTCTGACGCATTGTAAATTCAGCAGACATTTTCACAGTATCCTCAAAGCTGTAAATCGGTCTCCAATCAAGCATATTTTTAGCCTTTGTACTGTCAAGCTTTAAAATATTAGTTTCAATAACATTATCGAGGGATCCGCTTATTTTATACTCCGCTCCGCTGAATTGACCGCACAGCAAATCCGTCGCTCTTTCAACTGTAGCAAACCCGACAGGTTCCGGTCCGAAGTTAAAGGCAGACGAATAATCCGAATCGGCGTTTCCGCTTTCATACAATTTCTGAATCAGAGCCAGATACCCTCCCAGCACGTCCAATACATTCTGCCACGGTCTTATAGCCTTAGGATTACGTATCTCGGCTACGACGTTCTGCGAAAAACAATCTAACAGATAAGGAAAGAGTCTGGTAAGGTTATAATCTCCGCCTCCTATAACATTGCTGGCTCTTGCCGTAGCAATAGGAATATTAAGCTTACTCCGCTCAAAAAACGACCTGCGGTAGCATTCGGTTATTAACTCCTGACACGCCTTGCTTGTAGAATAAGGATCCTGAGCGCCCAATACCGAATCCTCTTTATAGCCTAACGTGCTCTCAAGATTTTTATAGCATTTATCGCTTGTTACAACCAAAACCGCTTTTACCGTATTTGTTACCCTTACCGCTTCAAGCAGATTAACGGCTCCTATAATATTGGTATCAAATATGTAATCTGTTATTTCAGCGCTTTTATTAAGGGTTGAATGAGAAGCGAAGTGAATAACTATTTCAGGCCGGACCTCGCATAAATAATTCCTTATACATTTTCTGTCCTGTATAAAGCCTAAAAAACTTCCCGCCATTTGAGGCGAAGCCTGTGAGAAAAACGGCGTGCTCTCGCTTTTTTCAAGCGCATAGCCGTATACCTCTGCGCCGAGCTTTTCAAGCATAAGCGACATCCAGGTTCCCTTAAAGCCCGTATGACCTGTCAGAAGAATTTTCCTACTTTTAAAAAATTCCCTTTCAAACATTATCCGCCGCCTTTTTCTCCCAATTCGGTGAAAATTCCTCCCCAACCTGAATAAAAGACGTTCTTTTATTCCAATTGCAGTGCGACGACTGATAACATCTGCGGCACGGCGAATCCATACCTGCCGTATTTACATTTTCACGGTATTTCTGATATTCCGGAGCGTTCCATACATCCATGAAGCTCATGCCGCCGTCATATTTGAAGAATTTAACCGGAGTTGACATACAAGGTCTTACATATCCGTCGGAGCCAAGGAAAAAGTCTCTCCAAGCTACAAAGCAGTCCTTGTGCATATTATCTCCGGCTATATCCTCGCCGGCAATATGCGGAAGCTTTAAAACTATTCCCAACTCGTCTCCAAGCCTGACCGCTTCGTCAAATTTACATCTGACTTCGTTCTCCATTCCCCATAGAGTTTCGTGCAAAAGCTCGTTATTGAATACGGTAAGATAAACTACCTTTACCTCCTCTATTCCTATTTCAGCCGCAAGCCTTACAAGATCCGGCAGTTCCCTTATATTTGATTTCATAGCGCAAAAAACAAAGTTTATCCAAGGATATTTCAAACCCCTTGCTTTTTTCTCAGCGACTATATCTTTCAGATCCGACGTAATAATCTCCAGATCAGAACCTCTTCTTATTCTTGAATTAGTTTCTGAATTAGCTCCGTCTACGCTTACCGCAAAAACGTCCACGTTATATTTAAATATACTTTCCTTGATTTTTTTCAGATTCATTCCATTAGTGCAGAAATACTTCCTTGCGCTGTGCCTGTCGATAATCTCAAGCATTTCATTAAAATCAGGATGTATGGTAGGCTCCCCCCATCCCATCAGCGTAACCTCTTCTATGGTGTCCATCATAGGTTCAAAGGAACGGAATATATCCATATCAAATGATGTCAGCTTAAAATCGGCGGCGTTTCTTCCGCACATAATACAATTCAGATTACAGGCGTTAGTCAGCTCGAAAACAAGTCTTCTCGGATATGATTCAAGTATCGTTTTATTTTCTCTGATCTCATTTAAATTCAATTCTGTATTTTTTTTCTGCTTTTCTGTAAGAGGCTTTCCCTCAAAAAGCATTTTTGTCTTTGCTCTGATTACCATACCTCAATCTCCATTCAATAAATTTTTACTCCCATTTAATCCACGGGGCTTTATTTTCATCAATCAGGCTGTTCAATATATTCTGATCCCTCAATGTATCCATACACTGCCAAAAGCCGTTATGCTTATAAGCGGAAAGCTGACCGTCAATCGCCATGCTTTCCAAAGGTTTTTTCTCAAAAACAAGATCAGGATCGTCGTTTAGATAATTAAAAATTTCCGGCTCCAAAACCATAAAACCGCCGTTTATCCAACCGCCGTCCTCCTTACTTTTTTCTGTAAATCTTCGGATTACGCTTCCGTTATCAATATCCAGAACTCCGAATCTTCCGCCGGGCTGTATTGCCGTCATAGTGGCATATCTTCCGCCCGCCTCATGGTGGTCAAGCAGTCTGTTAATATCCACGTCTGAAACTCCGTCGCCGTATGTAAGCATAAATCGTTCGCCGTGAATATAATCCTTTACTCTTTTTATTCTGGCGCCTGTTTGGGTATTAAGCCCAGTGTCTACCACAGTAACTCTCCATGGCTCCGCTACGTTATTATGTATGATCATTTCATTTTTATTAGAAAAGTCAAATGTCACATCAGAACGATGAAGATAGTAATCAGCAAAATATTCCTTTATCACATATCCCTTATATCCGCAGCAAATAATGAAATCATTATATCCGTAATATGAATAATATTTCATAATATGCCAGAGTATAGGATTACCACCTATTTCAATCATAGGCTTCGGCTTAAGATGGCTTTCTTCACTGATTCTCGTACCTAATCCGCCTGCAAGTATTACAACCTTCATAATATTCTCCATTCATTAGTAGGCGCATTGACCGTCAATAATAAATACTTTATTAAGAATAACAGTATCGCATACAAAAAAACAAATTTTATTTACAATATAAAATATATATCGGCTGAAAAGTAAAAAATTAAAGACGGTTTTATTTAATTATCAAGCAAACTGAATGGAAGTATTTTACTGATTTACTATTTTTATATATCATAAATTATTAGCTTATTATTGCCTTTTTTAATTTTATGTGTTAAAATGTAATCTGTAACGCAAAACAGGAGGCAGCAATGAAAAAGAAAAGTTTATTGAAAAGAATTGCCGTAATAGCTTTAGCGGCGATTATAGTTATTGGTTTTGTGCTTCTGCCGATACTAAATCTGAGCTGATCGGAGGAATACAAATGTCAGAAAAAAAAGATAAGGATTCATATGCAAGAGATACTCTTGCCTTCTCTGTTCCGCCGGAGCATAAAAAGCGTCCGCGACAATCTGAGAATATTCAACAACAGCAGGATCAAATGCATTATCAGCAATATCCTCAGGGGCAGCAATCTCAGGGGCAGCGGCCTCAAGGACAACGACCTCAGGGACAACAAACACAGGGACAGCGGCCTCAGGGACAGCGACCTCAAGGACAGCGGCCTCAAGGGCAACGGCCTCAGGGACAACGACCTCAGGGACAACGACCTCAGGGACAACGACCTCATGGACAACGACCTCAAAGGCAACGACAAACGCCTAAAAAAAATTCTCAGCAATATTCGGCCTCTTCAAAGCAAAAGGCTAATAAAAGGCGTAAAAAGGGCGGATGCCTTAGTAAAATCTTATTCTCACTGCTCGGCATTGTGGTCGTCATATTCATTATATATTCAGTAATTTCTTTATCACTGATAAGCAAGGTAAACGTTGTTGAAAACGGAGAAAGAAACGAACCCAGCCACTCTCTTTACACTTCGCCGTCCGTAAGAAATATTCTTCTTATAGGCACGGATTCAAGAGGAGAAGACAGAGGAAGATCCGATTCAATGATACTTATGTCAATAAACAGCAAATCAAATAAAATTTCATTGGTATCATTAATGCGAGACACATATGTCCAGATCCCCGGTTATGGCGGAGACAAGCTAAACGCTGCATATTCATACGGAGGTCCGGAGCTTCTTATGGACACTATAGAAGAAAATCTGTATATTAAAATAGACGATTATTTCACAGTGAATTTTATCTCCTTCGCCAATATTGTAGACGCTGTCGGAGGGGTAGAGATTAAAGTAAACGAGGACGAGGCGGACGCCATAAACGTTCTCCTTGACAGTCCGGAAGGAAAAACTCTTTTCGGGACGCCGGATGAAAGCGACTACTTAAACGGAGCCGGAACCTATAAGCTCAATGGAAAACAAGCGCTCTGCTATTCACGTTTAAGATATGTGGGAAATGCTGATTTTGAAAGAACTGAAAGACAGCGAACCGTCTTGACTGAAATAATTAAAAGCGCAGCGGTCATGAATCCGTTCAAGCTTGGAAGCGCGGCTAAGGACGTTCTTCCGTCAATGAACACTAATATGAGCAAATTAAGCATGTATCTGCTGTCCCTTCGCGCCCCTGCTCTTATCATGGGTTACGATATTGAAACCCTTAGAATACCGGCCGAGGACACCTACTGGGGATCTACAATAGACGATCAATCTGTACTCGAAATTGATGTCGAGGCAAATCTTGATATAATCGAAAAGGAGTTATATTAAATAAAAATGCTGTTGGGGCGTCCTCCGTAAAGGAAGGCGCCCAAGGCTTTGTATCTCAAATAAAATATTATTGCGTTTAAACAGTGCAACGGATTTAATTTTTTTATTTTCGCAAATCGGACATAATGCCCGTTCCTCATCATTCATCCCTATATTACCCATTCATTTCAACAGCTCATCCGTTAAGCGTAGAATTTCTGGCGCAAGGCGTTCCCGTTCTTTTTTCGTGATACGAACATACAAAGGATAAGATATGCCTACCCCTATAAGTCCGATAATGCCCACAACTATACCAACCGTAAAGAGTGTATCTCCCCACACCATACAACAGCTCATACCAAAGCCTAAAATCAAAGAGCTGATAATGCCGACTACCAAGGACACAATCGTTCCTTTTCTTGTAACGCTTGCGTCTAAACGACGCAGTTGTTCCATTTTGTTTTCTTCTTTCGGAGAGTATTTCTCCCGAATTTGTTTTATTTCGGCTCTGTCTTTTGCCGAATAGGTATAATTGTATTGATTTTCATTATTCATTTTAGGAACTCTCCTTTTCAAGTTGATGTAATTGTTTTGTAGAATGATCAATCATATAAATTGCCATAGCAAGTACGATTACACACACCGCCGCCCCTGTGCAGGCAGTCATAATCTTTCTGAAATTTGGACTGTTTCCCTCGCCAAAGGCTGTAAACATAGCTGTTTCAAGAGATAACATTGACACAAAGGCTGCCACAAGGTTGATTATCTTTGAAGCAGATATAACAGGACTGTTATATTTTCTGTATCGAATCAAATTAACTACGGCAGTTGTAAAGACAGTAAAAGTATAGGCTGCCATTGAGATAGTCATGATATAGTGATAAGTAAAGCCTTTATTTTGACTTACTATATAAAACGCAATAACAGATAAGGTAATATTCATCAGCAGTAAAATAATTCCGCATAAACGGTAATTTAAGTATTCCCTATAAAGATTTTTACCAAGGCTCTCATTCCGACTGTTCTTTAAAAGTAAAAAACGCATTGCAGCAAGCAGTAAGTAGTAACCCGACAAAGCGTAAAACCATACGGAATGGTTGATGAAACCAAGTCCAAGCTGCATTACGGCATATAAAACATTTATCATAAAAGAGCCGTACAGGGATATTTTTACACGCAAGGCTGCATCTGAAAAATATAGTACAGCATATTTGTTTTCCTGCTTTATTGCCCTCGCTTTTTTATAAAGAGCGGGCGCTTTCGCACAAAGCACGGTCATCGTATAAGCCGACAAACCGTATGCTGCATACTGCACAGCGGAAACAGGCTTTTTTTCCGTAAAAGCGTATAGCAGCATAACTGCCGAAACAGGTATAAGCAATAGTATAACAGCAGTATGCGGAAACAGTATTTTAAAAATAAGTCGTTTCAGCTTTATCATTTATTACCCTCCGCATTTTTACCGTAAATGTGCTGCCTTTACCCACCTCGCTCGAAACAGATATTTCACTCCCCGTAATATCAACAATGCGTTTGACAAGCGCAAGTCCCAAGCCGTTGCCTTGTGAAGCGTGAGAAGTGTCGCCCTGATAGAACTTATCAAAAATATGCGTTCCCACTTCTTTTGATATGCCGCAGCCCGTATCTGTTATAGTCACGACAGCATTATCATTTTCCGCAGTCAGTGAAAGTGAAACGCAACCGCCTTTTTCGGTAAACTTAATAGCATTTGAAAATAGATTGTTCCATACAAGGCTCATCATTTCCCTGTCGGATTTTACCATAATGCTGTCCGCCATATCCGTGCCGATTTCAATACCTTTTTTCTCCCACAATTCTTCAAAACCAAGCAGACATTCGCAAAGCTGCTCACCTAAGTCGTAAACAGAAGTTTCGGGGAATATTTGCTGATTATCAAGCTTATTCAGCTTCAAAATATTGGAAATCAAATCATTCAAACGATGCGTAGCCCCCGTTATAGCTTTTGCATACTCTTTTCTCTTTTCTTCGGGCAGGTCTTTCTGTGAAAGCAAAGTTGCATAATTTTGAATCACTGTAAGCGGCGTTTTGATTTCGTGAGATACATTGGCTGCAAAATCAGTACGCAGCGTCTCAATGCTCGACAATTCCTCCGCCATTTTATTGAAGCAGTTAATAATTTCATTGAATGTATTATCTGTTATAAAGCCGTCAACTTCGGGAATACGCACGGAAAAATCACCTTGCACAATTTTATCCGCTGCTTCCGTAATCTGATTCAACGGCTTGGTTACAGTGAATTTTCTTCGGACATTATCTATAACAGTGAAAAGAAGCGTCAGTAAAATCACATTTCCAAAAGTCAGTTTGGCAGCGATATCTATATTTTCCGCTGTATAGGTAATTCCCATATTAGAAGAAAACACATTCAAGAACAAGGACATACAGCAGGTAACGGTAACGGAGATCAGCGAAAAAAACATAAAATATTTCCATATTAAACGCAAAATTCTTTGAAAGGTATTCTTTTTCATTTGATTACCGCCTTGTATCCAAGTCCGTGAACGGTTACGATTTCAAAATCATCACACCCCGAAAATTTATCACGAAGCTTCGTCATATACACATCCACCGTCCTCGGTCCCGACGAAGTATCGCTGTCCCAAAACTCATCCATAAGCTGGGAACGGGTAAAGGTTTTTTTCGGATAAGAAAGAAGCTTATATAAAAGATTAAATTCTCGCACTGTCAAAGAGATTTCTTCTTCACCCAAACAGGCGGAGCGTTCCTCTGCGTTTAATATAAGATTGCCAACCGTCAATTTTTTACTCACTGCGATTTTGGCTCTGCGTAGTAATGCTCCAATTCTGAGAAGCAGTTCGTCAAGGTCAATCGGCTTTACCATATAATCATCAATACCCACACGGAAGCCACGCTGTTTGGAAGCGAAGTCATCACGGGCGGTCATAAAAAGAATAGGAATTTCCTCATTCAGTTCACGCACCGTTTTTGCAAACTCAAATCCATCAATCTGCGGCATCATAATATCTGAAATTATCATATCGAAAACCGTTCCGCCGTACATTGCGTCATAGGCTTCATTTGCTGAAAGACAACCGAGTGTTTCATACCCGTTTTGACCAAGATATGCACAAACAGTGCGATTCAGCTCTTTGTCATCCTCTACAACTAATATTTTGAACATAGCGCCTACCTCCTCGCACAGTTTTAATGTATTATAGCATACAAATGTTAAAGTTTTGTTTGTGTTTTCAAAAAGCAGGAAAGAAAGCGGAGTAAAACCCCACTTTCTTTTCATTTATTTACATTTCTTTTGATTATAATGCCGACGGCAACCGCCGCAGCCGTCGCGCCAATCCCGATAATCCACTTCATCATTAACAAAACCTCTTTATCTTTCTCTATCACTCTATCCCGCCATTATATCAAAATCAGCCGTTTTTCTGTGTCAGACGAACTTTTGCTTCTTCAACAGTTTCTCCATCTTTGGTTAAAAAGTGATCAACGAATTTATCTGATATTGCATTGAACTCATTGACAACACCATTTTCAATCTTTTTGTATACTCCAACAACACCATTTTCAATTTTCTTATATCCACCCACAACGCCTTCTGCGATTTTGGCATTTACAGCTACTAATTTTGACTTTGCCATTTTTTCACCTCATTAACCTTTCATAATATTATCGCTGATAGCGATGATTTTATTTGCGTACTTTTTGCGGCGGCTGTCAAGTATGCCCTTGTAAATTGGATAGTTAACGATTGCCATAAGCATACCGATAACACCGATTACAATGCCAGTAGTCATTGTGTTATCCATACCGATAGTAGAGCCGACATCGGTCATTACAAGGCTCATACCGCCGCCCATAATCAAAGCGCCGATAGAACCGAACACATAGGAGAAGATGTTAGCAGGCTTTTTCACCTTGCCGTCCAATTTCTTCAGTTCGTCAAGCTGAGTGTGTTCCTTTTCGACATACTGTGTACGTATTTTCTGAACGAGAAATTCCTGGTCATTTTTGTTCATAGTGAAATACCTCTTTCTTTTATTTGATGTCTGTATTTTACTGTCCTGATGTTTTTGAAAATTTTAAATTTTGTTAGAGAAATATTAAAATGAAGTTTTTAAAGAGAAAAGCGGCAGAGATTTCTCTCTGCCGCCTCGTCTTATAAATAAATGATTTCCCGCTCCCCCGGACAAGCCCGTATGTTATACACCACCATTTGGTCGTTCGCCTTTAACTGTCCGATAACTCCCTGCATTCCTGCCATTCTTAACCGGCTGAAAAAACATTTCTTCCGCCTGCTCCTCAATATCAGCAGGATAGTTGTCAACCTGCAAGATGTCGGCAGATTGACATAAAACACTCGATTATGCTCTTTAATGTATCGCAGACGTCACCGTTCCCAAATACCGGGCGAGTAATAATCGTCCTGTTTTTCATATACCAAAGACCGTCCTTCTCATCGTAAATATGCCTTTCCATTATGTAATCTTCCAAATATATTGATTTTCCTACAATTTTAATCATATCGGCTGATTACAAAGCCGAAGGGAGAAGTTACTTCCTTATGCAGCTTCTCCCAAAGTGTCTTTTTATTTATAGTCATCTACATCAAATACCAGGTTTTTGAAATAATATCGACGGTCATCATCAGTTATTTTACGGATAACCCTTGCAGGATTTCCGACTGCAATAGAATTATCAGGAATATTTTTTGTTACAACGCTTCCTGCTCCTATAACGCAATTGTTCCCAATTGTTACCCCCGGATTTATAACCGCATTCCCGCCTATCCATACATTATCTCCAATGATAACGGCTATGCCGTATTCATAGCCGGAATTTCTTGAATCAGGATGAATCGGATGACCGGCAGTATAAACGGATACATTAGGAGCAAACATTACATTATTGCCAATCTTAACCTTACCTACGTCAAGTATTACCGTATTAAAATTCGCGAAAAAATTATCTCCAATTTCAATGTTTTTGCCGTAATCACAGTAAAAGGGCGGTCTTATAGTAATATTCTTTCCGGCTTTCCCAAGAATTTCTCTGATAAACTTTTCTGCGCCTGCGGTATCGTTCGGCGGAAGACTGTTATACCGATATGTTTTCAAGGCATTTTCCATGCTTTCTTCAGGAAGACCGTCCATCCACGCTTTATACGGAAGACCGGCCAGCATTCTTTCTTTTTGATTCATATATAAACCTCTGTTAAAGCTTTCTTTTTTCTTCCTCAAGAGCCTTAATCAAATCGTCTATCGAATTTATATTGTCCTTACCCGTCTGCGTCCTTTTTTGTGCGGTATTTTTTCTGACGGGTTTTTGTGAAACTCCTGAATTTTGCTGCTGTGGCTTTACCGCTTTAAACGCCGATGTCCTACCGGATATATCAGGTTCTACAGCTTTTTGTGCATTAACATCCTGATTTTCGTTTTTCTGGCTTAAAGCCGCCTTAATCGCCGCCAGCTTTTCGCTCACGTCGGGATTAGCGTTTTCGGGAACAAGAGTGGACTTTCTCATTACCGGAGCGTTAGGCTTTTCATCAACAGCCGCCTTGAATCTCTCTACGGCAGCCTTCGGAACCGTCTGATCCATATGTTCAGAACGTTTTTTATCAGCGGCCGGCTTACGTCCGAAATTCTGCGCAATTGATGATTTTTTACGTTCAAAATCATCTCCCGGATTAATATCCTCTTCAGGATTAAATAAAGGAGATGTACTGCGACTTTTTACCGGCTTTCCGTTAAAGCCTTCAAATTCACCGCCGCTGCCGTCTTCTTCCTCGTCTTCCTGATAAGTATCCTCATCGCCGTCGGCTTTTCTAATGGAGATAATTTTAAAAATAAGAAATGCCAGAATAATAATGCAGGGAAGAATCATTCCGATCAAAATTCCCGGAATACTTTTCAGAAAACGAATAACAGCTCCAAGATTATGACTTTCCGTCGTACATTTTGCTATAACGTTTTCTTTTGATACGTCCACCGTACTTTCCGGTGAAGAATCAAGCGCCGCACGGTAAACGGTACTGTCAGTGTTATGTACTACCTCCTTGATTCTCATAACGTCTTCACGGCCGCCGTTTTTAAAGAGAATAACATTTCCCTCGGTAAGAACCGTTATTCCGTCCTCGGAAGCAATAACAGCAGATCCCTTTTCAATTTCCGGCTGCATCTCGGCAGTTTCCATTATATATATATATCTGCCGAACATTTTTCCGGATACTCCGCCTGAACTGAACATATAATTTATGCTCAAAGTAAAGACAATCGCAATAATCATTATAATTGTCAGAACTACGACGCAAACGGAAACGCCGAGTCTTTTGTTCTTCGCCATATTTTTTTCCTCCAGAATATTTTCTTATTTTATTATAGCATATAAATTTATAAAATACAATTTTATTTTCATTTTTTTCTCATATTTTTTTTACATGAGAAAAATAAAAAATACCCGGTAAGGGAGACGTTACATAAAGAAGTAGCAATGAACCAAAGTCAATAAAGTGGGCAAGAAAAATCAGAAAAAATAGAATTCAGCTTGAATAGGAGTCAAGCCGTTATTATGAGAATGAGGTCTTATCGAA
>UPZA01000011.1 GCA_900538575.1 uncultured Ruminococcus sp. | reverse complement strand
TATAGACGCCTCTGAAGATAACAGCTTCTCATTTATATTCAACGGGGATCATTTAAGGTGTTATGATTTTGTGTTCTATGACGCATTATTAATTCAAGCAATTATAAACTCCTTTTGAACCTCTTGACAGCTTTGACCGGAAAATACTTTAGCGATATATAACGCGTCAGCTATTAATTTTTCTTTTTCAACACCGTTATTCTTATATATTAAATCGTATACAGGAACTGTCTGAATTTTTTTTTCATATAACTCAATAGTTTTCATAACACTGAATGTTGTCTTTATTATTTTCTTTTTTATATCATCTAAATAAATATTCCAGGCAATAGAATATTCTGCCATTTTATCAAAAGGTTTTGAATAAACACCGGCAATTCCCACAAAATTGCCAAGCGAATATGTCACAAGCTTGCCTTCATTTTTTCTGGAAAAATCTCCACCATGTACGACATGTTCATGACTTCCTGCAATTATATCTATACCATTACTTATTAAATATGAAGAAAGCTTTTTAGTATATTCCGTCGGACCTGGGTTATATTGTCCCCCAGAATGCATATACATAATCGTAAAGTCTACATTTTGCGCTTTTATATCTTTAATATCCTCAAGTAAATTTTTCATTTGCTTTGATTTTTTTTCTATCCGTTCGTATATAGGTTTATTAAATTGAGCAATTTTAAACGTAACTAAAAATTTATAAAGAAATTTAAACGGACCGGTATTTCTGTTCTTATAAATATATCTCAGCGCTTTATTAGATAATTCTTGATTTTGAAACATATTAACCATATATTTTTCATCTTTATTTAAATACTCATTATTAGAAAAGGCGTTTGTTCCATAGGTATACGAAAGTATACCAAGCTTTACGCCATTTATAGTAACTACTTTCGGCTCTTTATTTTCTTTTGATAAATAAGTACCTGTATGTGCAAGTCCAACCTTGTCCAATGATTTAATAGTTGAAGTAATTCCATCAATACCTCTGTCAAGACAATGATTATTTGCGGTTGCAACAAAATCTATCCCGGAATTATAAACGCTTTCTGAGAACTCATAGGGCGAATTAAAACGCCATTCTTCAGAAGTCAGATCTCTATTATCAAACGAAACCGGAGTTTCTAAATTAGCAAATACATAGTCTGATTCACTAAAATATTCTTTCATATTTTCAAATATCAAATCAAAATTATAACCGCCTTCAGTTTTGCATGCTGTAATTATTTGCGATTTACACATTACATCGCCTAAAAAAGTTAATTTTATCAATTTGTTCTCCTTTATTTTTTTCTGAATTTTTTTATATGAATTTTATTACTTATTTTGCTAAGTAAAAAAGCCCTTTCTTTTTTATTCAGTAATATTAAAATATTGATAATCAATCCTATTATTCCAAGAATTATTGCGGAAATAATTAAATTAGTCCAGGAGCCCTTCGGCAAAATATTATTAACTAAATAGAACACTATTATCAAGCCTATTGACGAAATTATAGTCATTATTACTTGAGGGAAAAATTTATTCCACTTATATCCTAAATACTTGGCTGTTACAGGCAATGTAAAAATCATATTTCTAATTAAATTACATAAAGTACTTACACCGGCAACGGCATAGATACCAAAATTTGTAAATTTAATAAAAAATATAGTTATACATGTTGAACATACTCCGCTTACAATCATAGCGATGGCATTAGGCTTCACTTTATTAACAGTTGTAAATACATTAAACAGCATCTGCGTACCGCTTGTAAACATATATCCAAGTATAGACAATATAGATAATATCTGCAATAGTTTGGCGTCCTGAGACGGAACCCATAATTTAAAAAATTCTTCTCCTAAAACAACAACAATAGCAATCGGAATCGTTAAAATTATTGAAGTTATTTTCATTGCCCTTCCAATATCGTTAAGAACCGCCTCCTTATTATCGCTTGCATAATTTATCGTCAGTTCGGGAGCAAATGCATTCCTAATCGACGATGAAAGCTGCTGCATATAATTAGGAATTATTTTAGAGAGTGATAGAATACCCATATTTGTAGCGCCTAAAAACAGGTTGCATATTACAAGGTCCAAACCGCTTAATAACATATTTCCGACGTTTGATATAGCATTCCAAATTCCTGAACCAACTAATTCTACAATCGCTTTCTTACTGCATTTTATTTTCCTTTTTAATTTCAGCTCTGGAGTCAGCTTATGAGTATTATAGCAATTTGCAGTTAAATTAATAACAGTAAGAATAGTAGCCGCAATTCCTACATAATAAACCTTGGGGGAAAAAACCATAAAAATAAGTATTAAAAACGCACATCTTACAATTGACGCAATCATCTGAGGAATATATGAACGATCTAAACGATTGGTAACATATGTTCCGCAATCCCAGTTAGGCAGTCCGGTAGTTATAAAAAAATTAAAAAAGACAAAACTAAATAATAATTTTACATCAGTTATTATATTTTGAGGTACATTTATAATATTTTCCAGTCTTGCAATAAAATAAATTGCGGGAATAATTAAAACGGCTACAATAATTAAATTTCCCCAAAAAACGGAATTATAATATAAATTGGCCTTTTTGTAATCCTTTTTCACATATGATATTGCTATAAATCTTGCAGCCATGCTGTTTAAAGCGGTTACTATAAGTTGAGCATACGTCACAAAATTATTAGCGAGCGTAACAAAGCCGTTGGCTTCAACACCAATATTTTTTACTATAAACGGAGACAGCCAAAAATTAATAATAATATTAGTTGCCAAAACCATAAGGCTGCAAATCAAATTTATTATTGTTTTTTTATTTGAACTCATATGTTTCCTATCCTATTAATTTTTTTACTTTGCTTTTGCATTTTCCGAAAAAATGACGATAAGGATGATACCCAAGCTTACGTATATCTGTTTTATAAAACCATTTCAATTCAGCAGGTAAATTATTATAATTTAAATTTTTCCTCATTGTCTTTTGTATTTCTGAATAAACGCTGCTTTTCCTATATTCAGGTATATTTTTTTTATCATAAAACAATTTATGAAAACTTTTTAGCTGCTTATAATTATAATTTAAATCATAATTTTCCGCAGATGCTCCTTCAGCAATTAACTCCAGTATTGTCCTCCAGCATTTTTCACACTGGCAGCAGTTTTTTCCGCCGGTTGATTTCCAGCATACTCTCAGCGGAACCTTTATTCCATTTTTGTTAGAAAACTCTACTATATTATGAACTTTATCCTGACGGCTGAATTCATAGCCGTCATGTACTACACAAGAACCTGCGAACTTAACAAAATTATCAATTGTAGGATCAGACGCACATGTTATTTTACCTTTATCGGCAGCAGTAAAGGACGAAGCAAAATATACCGTTTTTTTCTTTTTTACATAGCAAACCGGCGCGGCATGTGCGATTATTCCGATTCCATGCTGAAAACCGTGCCACCACATATCACCGCTTGCTTCTACTTTTTTATTTAATATACCCGGATTAATAAAACGTCTGAAAGCTGATTTTATCGTCACAAACTCAACGTCAAACTGTAAAGCGGTCTGCCGGATATGATTATAAACATTTTTCCAGCCTTCTTCATCTTCAAACGTTATATCCGCTCCCCAAACGGTTAACAAGGTCGGTTTTTCATCTATATGATTAACCAATGTATTAAACGCGTCTACTCCTCCGCTGAAAAATGAAACAGCGCCTTTATTATCTTTTTGACTGTTGTCTTCAATATTTTCTGCATGAATATTACCTTTAAATTCAAGCATGGGATACATATCTTCATATCCTTTTTTAAATTCAGGTATACTTTCTAAAAAGGTTTTATCGCAGACTTCAAGATACACATCGGCGTCATATACCCATACAATGGGAAGTATATTACATAAAAAAGGTATTACTGCAATTCCAAACGGTATATTTGAAATATTACAGCTATATTCAACAAAAAAATTCTCTGATAAATTAAAGGCTTCGCTCCATTCACCGGAAATTTCATAAACATATTTTATTGTGCGTTCTGATATAACAGGCTGAAAAATCTTTATAACGTTTTTCATTCTTAGACTCCTTTGACAAAGTATTTCATTATTCAAACCTTTTCAAAACCTCGGCAAGCTTTGAAAAATTTTGCCTAAATTCTTCTATGTTGAAATTTATTTTCTTGAATTTTTTATTTTTTATCATTTCAACAACGTTGTTTATGTCTCTTGAATCAGAAACAAATACCACGTTAGAATCCTTCAGCCATGTGTTATATAGGTTGCCTACCTTACCGGTACTATTGTCGAGCGCTATGCATGGAGTTCCGGTAATAACGCTGAAAATCATACCGTGAAGTCTGTCCGTTATAACTAACTCTGATTTTTTAAATTCACTCCAAAGTTTATTTAATCCCTCAAGCTGAAATTCATATTTATTTGCATAATCCCTGCTGTATGTGTCGATATACTTTATATTCTTTTCATATTTTTCAGAAGCCTCTGTAATAGCTTTAATCAAATTGCCTGCTTCTGAATTTTTTTCCTTATCATGTCTGAGACAAAAAAGTATACCATTTCTTTCTGCGTCCAAAATATCAGGCTTATAGGATAATACGATATCAGGAACCAGGTAGCCCTCGCAATTGGGAAAAATTTTTTCCCTGATTAATTCACTGTATTTTTCACGGGTAAATATTACAAGATTTTTATGTGACTGATAAATATTTCTTGCCTTTTGTAAGGCTTTTGATTCTTCTGAATAATCAATGGACTGAGGAAAAATTATAATTTTAGCCTTTTTTAAATGGCGAATTACAGAAAGCCGTATATTTTCCTGGAAAATATATAACTCACCCATATTCCCACCGCCCATGCATATACATAAATTGCAATATTTGCTTGTAGTTTTTTTCAATCTTAATAAATTATCATACCATTCTTTTTCAGGAATAAGTTTAATATTTCTATAAGGAAATATATTCTTAATAAAACTAATCTCTGATATAGTTATTGCTTGATCTCCTGTATTACCGTATTCTGGAATACCACATAAAAAAATTGTCTGTTCATTAACGCTTTTATAATCAGATTTTTTATTAATATACCCTAATAAAATTGATTTTAATTTTTTTAAACGACCCCTTAACTTCATGACAATTTTAAGTCTAATCAATTTTATTTACTCCTTTTAATTTTTTATTGTTTATAGTTCTTACCTTTTAATAAACGTATAATTTTAGGATTAATAATAAAAATAATCGATTTAATATAGCCTTTAAATGAAAAATATTTATATATTTTTATATCATAATATTTTTTTGTATATTTATGAATATAATCGCATGTTATATTATCATTGAAATCATACGCTATTTTCCATAATAAATACACATTCCTCATATTCCATGTACAGGCATATGTTTTCATTAAAGGATTATTTAGTTTTTTATAATATTTAATAGCATTTATTCTGTTTTCAAATTGATGAATAATTTTTTTCTTATTGTAATCACAATTACTTATACTTCCTTGTCTTTGAACATAATAATATAATTGTTTTTTTGTTGATACAATTTTTTTTGCTAATTCAAAAATTCGATACATAATTGCTGCATCTTCAAATAATCTTCCAACAGGAAACCTAATTTTATCAAAAAGCTCTCGTTTATATAATTTATCCCAAGCAGCATGATACACAAAATTATTTTCTACAAACAAATCTTTTATAGCTTCATTATTTGTTAAACATTTTGTTATATTATCCGTATATTCTATTTTATATGACTCATTATTAACTATTACTCTTCCACAAGTAGATATATCAGAAAAAGTCAAATTCATATTATTAAGTAAAATTGAATACATATCTGGATCTATATAATCATCACTATCAACAAATCCCAAGTAATCGCCTTTAGCAATGTCTATACCTACATTTCTCGCGTCAGACAATCCGCCGTTTTTCTTATGAATAACCTTTATTCTGTTATCCTTGATAGCAATTTCATCGCATATTTTACCGCTGTTATCTGTTGAACCGTCATCAACAAGTATTATTTCAAGATTTTTATATGTCTGGTTAATAATTGAAAGAACACATTTTTCAACATATTCTTCTACATTATAAACCGGAACAATTACACTAATCAGTTTTTCCATTTATCTTAAAACTCTCCCATTGCCGCCGTTATTTATTAAGCTCTCAACTTCGCTTAGCGTTACTCTGTTGAAATCTCCCTCTATCGTATGCTTAAGACAACTGGCCGCAGAAGCAAATTCAATTGCTTCCTGATTTTCTTTTCCTGTAATTAAGCTGTATATAATGCCGGCTGTAAAACTGTCTCCCCCGCCAACTCTGTCTACAATCTGAATATCATAGGCTCGTGAGAAAAAAGATCGTTTCTGCTCGGCGTCATAAAGCATACCGCTCCATCCGTTTCTACTGGCAGAATAACTTTCACGTAAGGTAAATGCCGCATACTTACAGCCGTAACGACTGCAAATTGTTTCAGCAACTTCTATATAACCATTTTTATTAAGCTTTCCCGATTCAATATCAGTATCCTTTGATTTTATCCCCAAAACTTTATCAGCGTCTTCTTCATTGGCTATGCAAACGTCTACATAAGGCATTAAGCGATTCATTACGTTCTTAGCCTTTTCGCTTGACCAAAGGCTGCTTCGGAAATTAAGATCGCATGACACAGTAATACCATTTGATTTTGCAATTTTACATGCTTCAAGACAAATATCCGCGAGATTATCTGATAAGGCCGGATTAATGCCTGTCCAGTGAAACCAATTAACATTCTTGAATATATTTATCCAGTCATATTCATTCTTCTGAGATAACGAAACGGCAGAATATTTTCTGTCATATATAACCTTTGAAGGTCGCTGCGAGGCTCCTTTTTCCAGATAATATAATCCCATTCTTCCGTTTCCAAAAAACACCTTTGAAGTATCCACACCAAAATAACGAAGTGAATTAACCGCCGCTTTTCCTATATCATTATCAGGAAGCTTGGTTATAAACATCGAGTTTATTCCGAAATTAGACAGCGATACGGCCACATTAGCTTCGCCTCCGCAAAAAGTGGCCTCTAAAGAATCCTTTTGCAACAATCGCGTATACCCTGGCGCAGCCAAGCGTAAAAGTAATTCACCGAACAATAAAACTTTCATTATATAAATACTCCTATTGTATATGAATATATTTCTCTGACGTAATCAATCTGATTTTTACATTTTCATTAAACTTCTTAAGAACATCGCTGATCCCTCTGTTTAATGCGTCAAGCACAGCATTCTTTGAAATATATGCCATATCCTTTACAGCATAGTTTTCTTCGGTTTCGTGAGAATAACCGTCAAATCCGGCTAATAGTATTTCTTTTACATCGTTATCCATAAGCAGCTTAACGCACATTAATCCTGCGTTGTCTTTAACCATATCAGTATCATTGAGCAAATCATGGTATTTAACCTGAAGATAAATCTGATCAGCTGAAATATTTGAAGTAATTATTAATTTTTGTTTTAAGTCTTTATCAATACTGCTAAATCTTCTTAAATTACTGATAAAAATATAATCCGTTTTAATTTGATTATAATTATGATTTATACTTATTACTATTGTATTGTTGTCAATACAACGCAGTATTTTGTCGGTCTCTTCAACCGAGCTTCTTCCGGGAGCAATTAATATAATCCTTTTTCCCTTGATCTTATCTTTGAATTCTGATAGCCGCGCTTCCTGTATAACCTCGCGGTTCATATAACGCATATATAATTCTTCTATATATTCTTTATCAAATTCTAAACTTTTCTCCGAGTCCATCATATCAAATATTTCATTAATATTTTCAACAGTAAGTGTTTTCTTATCATCAAGATAGCTTGCATAATTCGGATGTGCATTGTGTGACGCTGAAATATAATTAGGCAATGAATATCCCCAATAATTTTTCTGATAAAAGCCATTTATAATATCGTCAATTATTTTAAGAAGAGGTTTAATATTATATTCAGTTCCACAATTATCATTTAAATACTCTACAAAAAGCTCTGTATTTAAATTACCTGCTCCCCTTCCCATACCATAAACAGAAGAATCAATAATTAAATTTCTATTTGTCTGTATATTAACAAGCTCCTGGGCGTTTGAAAATGCAAGCTGCATATTATTATGTGAATGAAAACCAATCCAAATATTCTCATTTAAGTTGTGTTCTACCATATAAAATAATCTTGTCAGACTTTTCTTTTTCATCATTCCAAAGCTGTCAACAATGTAAAACGCATACGGTCCAATTTTGTTAGCATAATTTATCAGCCTTAAAAATTCTTCGTCCGTATAGCTTAACGATACCATTGCCTGAATAAATACCTTATAACCCTTAGATTTAATTTTTTCACATAAATCTAAAGCCTCCGACATATCCTTTTTATGAAACGCTACTCTTATACCGTCAATTGATGATCCATCATAATTCGGCAATAAATTTATATCATATTCTCCATAGTTTACCATTGCAACAAAAAGCTTACCGTCCCTTTTGTCGGGTATAACAGATGATAGTTCCTTAAGATCAGTAAATTTTGTGACGTTTTTATTATATTTTACCTTATCGGTTAAAAATCCGCATTCTATTATTTCAACATTTGATTTAATTAATCCGGAAATAATATCCTTTGTATTTTCAAATCCAAAGTCCCATAAATTACAATATCCGCCGTCTCTTAACGTACAGTCTAAAATATGAACTCTATTCATATCAATCCTCCAGAAATCATTCTAATATAATATGATTATAAATTGCGTCCGCTATTTTAAAATCTTCAGGTTCATCAATATCAATTGATTCTATTTCACTTACCTCAACAAGAAAAGGCTTTTGTCCTATTCTTCTGTTCAGATTTGTTATTATATTTGATTTGTATATATAAAACCCGCTTGTTTCTTCAAACAACGGAGGTAAATCTTGCGTTCGGGGAATATTATCCAACTCATAGTTAAAAGGCCTTCCGTCTTTCCATAAAAAATCCTGAAGCTTCTTTACCGCAAATGACGAATCGAAATCGCCTGACAAAACAGCCTCTAAGCCTTTTTTTATACTTGATGATTTTATAAAAGGAGCGGTTGTATGCGTCATAACATATATGTCCGAAGGAATTTCTCTCGCAAAAGCCTGTAAAACCTCATTCATTTTAGTAGAATCCTGATCTAAATCTTCTGAACGTTTCAGATAATTGACATCTTCAGGAATGTATTTTTTTATATCGGGGTTACTGCAATAAACATATACTTCTTCTATTTCATTTATTTTTAAAAGAGTCGATAATATATACCAGCACAGCGGCTTGCCATTCTTAAAACATTTTGTATTCTTTTGAGGCAAACGTCTGTTATTTAATTTCATTGGAACTACAGCGGTTACTTTCATATAAATCTTCCTTATTATATCATTTTAATTTTCAAGCGCTTCATTAATTGAAGCTGTTTTAATTGAATTTATTAACGACTTTTCTGAACAGTTTTTCAGAATTATATTTTTATTATTGCAAATATCATTCAAATACTCATAGCCCTTAAACAATAAATACTGATCAAAAAAAACCTTAGACATATTCCAATGCTTAAGCAAACCGTTAATCTCATTTTCTGTATTATCGTTACCGTACGCATGCATATCTTTATTTTTCTGATTTAAAGCGCAATTTATTGTCGCTACTATACCCGTAGAATCACAGCCTAACAAATATATCTCGTTGAAACCCATGTATATTGCTACAATTATACAATATTGTACAACAGTAGTAAATGAAGGAATAATAGAACATATATCAAATTCATCAAGTTTAAAAGCTTCAAATGGTATGCCGTTTATCAAATAATTAATATTAAGCTTTTCATCCAGCTTATTATCCTTCATAAATTTTAAAGCGGAAATAGGAACAAAGCATTCTGCATTTTCTTCAGACATTAATGAATAATTGTTCATTATATCATCCATATTATATTTCATGTCTTTTCTTAAATTAAAAAAAGCGTCGTCTATCCAAAAATGATAGTTTGTTTTGGCATTTTTAAAATCCTTAACCTTGCAAAAATTATTAACGGAGAAAACAATTTCATTTGATAATAAAACTAAATCTACATCCTTTAATGAGGGACCGTTTCCCAATATAAAACATCTTTGATTTTTGTGAATATCCTTAAATCTATTATTATTATTTATTTTATATTTTATATTATCATCAATTTTAGCAAAATCGCTTAATATTTTATTTTTACGTAAGCTATTATATCTTTTTTCGCCTAATATGCTTTTAATAATATGCTTTAAATAAATATACAATTAACATCATCCTAACCTTCAAACCAGATCAAATCCATTTGATCTGAATATTTTTTCAATAATTCCTCGGGTACGTCTGAAATCTGTATATAACCTAATTTCCTATAAAACTTTATTGCTCTATGATTATTAGTAGATACACACCATATTACTCTTTTTATATTTAAATCTTCATGTGCGATCCGAATTATTTCATTCATACCAAATGAAGCGAAATTTTTTCCCATTGCCGTTCTTCTGACTGTAATGGCAAACTCTGCAAAGCTATCAGTATAATTAATATTTTTTAACGAAACTGTACCCATATATTCATCATTATCATCTGTTATGGCCATATGGATATTTTTTTTATCTGATAAACTGGATGAAATAAAAGAAACACAATCATCCTCAGTTTTATTTCTGAAATCTGTTTTTAAATACATAGTAACGCTTTCGTCATGCATCCATTCCAACATTAGCAATGCGTCCTTTATTTTTAGTTTCCGTAATTTCATATTACCATCCATTTCATTATTCTCAAAAATAATCAGTTGAATTTATTTACCGTTTCAATAACATGACTTATTTGATCTTCAGTCATACCATAAAATATAGGTAAACTAAGCTCCGTAAGACTTAATTCTTCCGCAATCGGAAGTTCGCCCTTTTTAATATTCAAATCTTTATAACATTCCTGCAAATGGATTGCGGTAGGATAATGCATATTTGTAACAATGTTATTTTTTCCGAGAAATTCTGAAAGTTCATCTCTGCGGTCTGAACGGACTGCAAATATATGCCAAACCGGTTCTGCCCCTTCAATTACATGTGGAAGAACAATTGAAGGATTTTTTATTTCATTGATATACCTTGACGCAATTCTTTTTCTTTCCTGATTCATACGATTTAAATGTAACAGCTTAACTGACAAAAAAGCAGCCTGCATTTCATCCAATCTTGAATTATTTCCCTTATAAATATGATGATATTTATAATCTGAGCCGTAATTTCCCAATGCTTTAACCTTGTCCGCAATATCCTCAGAATTAGTTACAACTGCGCCGGCATCACCGAGAGCTCCGAGATTTTTTCCGGGATAAAAGCTAAATCCCGCCGCGTCTCCAAAACTTCCGATTATCTTATGTTTATATGTTGCTCCGTGAGCCTGTGCACAATCCTCTATAATATACAAATTATTTTTTTTGGCAATCTCTATTATCTTATCCATATCGGCCGGTTGGCCATATAAATGAACAGGCATAATTGCCTTGGTATTCTTTGTAATTTTCTCTTCTATTTTTAATGGATCAATATTATATGTTTTAATATCCGGTTCAACAAAAACCGGTGTAGCTCCCGCGTATGTTACAGCCAAAGCAGTAGCAATAAACGTATTTGAAGGTATAATTACTTCATCGCCTGTTTTAATATCAAGCGCTTTTAACGCTAACATCAAAGCGTCAAGTCCGTTGCCTGTTCCTATACAGTATTTAGAATCGCAATATTCAGCAAACTTCGATTCAAAATCCCTGTCCTCTTTTCCGTCTATATACCAGCTACTGCATAATACCCTGTCAAAGGCTGCTCTGAGTTCTTTATCCAGTTCCCGCTCCATTGGTTTAAAGCTGACAAACGGTACGTTCATTACGGCTTCTCCTTACTATTTACCATTTTTATAAATTCGTCATAATCTCGAATATAATCCGATTCATCGTATAAATCCGACGCTAATACAAGCAATACTGCGTCGGGAGAAAAATCATACATTTCTCTCCACATATCATTAGATATGTACAATCCTTCGTATGGTTTTTCCAGTGGAACAATTTTCTTTTCAAAACCGTTATCCAAAAGAATTTTACATGTCCCATGAATACAGATTAGTATTTGCTCCAGCGATTTGTGTGCGTGAAAACCTCTTCTTACGCCTTCTCCTGTTTCATACATGTAATACACGCGCTTGATTTCAAATGGTATATCAATAAACTCTTCAAGCGCAACCAACTGTCCGCGGTCATCGCCGTGAGGCTGAAACACATATTTAACTACCTGCATTTTTTCTCCCTTCAATTACTCTAAATAATTTCATTTTTAAAATGATAAGTGAAATTATAGGATGTTTAATTACCCTTTTTATTTTGTTTTTATTATAGAAAAAATCGACTATTCTATCATTGGGATATTTCTTTTTTAACGCTGAAAAATTATTTTCAAAATCTTTTTCTAAAATTCTTTTCCATTCTTGACTTTTAGACGTTGATACTCCCGTACCATACTCATAATAAATTATATTGCTTTTATAATAATTAAGTTTTACTCCGTCCATTAATGCAAAGGCTGTTGACGTATTATCTTCTACATATTTACAATGCTCCTTAATTATATTAAAATATTTTAGCGCAGTATTTCTTTCGCGAAAATAACATGGTCCTAAAATATAATTATTATAAAAAAACATTAATTTTTGAAATTTTATTGAATATTCGTCTGAAAAATATTCCGGATGCAGCGGAATTTTTATATTATCGAATATTTGAATTTCACCGTTATTATTTAAATTATAACAAACAGGTTTGCCAAAGGTAATTAAATATTTATTCTTTTTAGAAAAATTATACAAACCATTTAGAACATCATTATCAGCTAAATAATCTCCCGGTGATATAAACAATACATATTCCCCTGACGATTTATTTAAAGCATTACAGCAATTAATTACCGTACCTGTATTCTTGCTATTATTAATGAATATAAAATCATTAAATTCATATTTTTTCAATAATTCACTTATCTCAGTAAATAGATTATTTTCAGAAGCATCGTCAGCAATAATCAATTCAAAATCAATATTTTCCTGCTGTAAGATTGACTCTATTGTCTTTTTTAACTTAAAAAAATTAGGATTATACATTAATAAAATAACAGATACAGATTTATTTTTATACATATTTCATTTCCTTAAAATATAAATTTAATTTTTGTTTTTTGACATTAAATCAAAAACAAGATTTTTTAGGTTCAGACCTTTTTTCTTATCACATTCGATTTCAAAAAAATTTATTTTCATTTTTATAGAAATAAATAGTAATATTTCTATAAAAAATATATAGTCCCATTGTACATTGTATCCAAATCCCTGTATAATAATTGGTATAATGACCGCGGAATATCTATAATCTAGTTTTCGACCCTTAATGTATATATATATAAGAAATGTATAATAGCAAAGAAATCCAATAATTCCCCGTGAAACAAGTATGCTTACAATGTCGCTTTCAATTGACCAACTGTCCAAATGACTATATTGCCCCTCCATAATAGTAATAGGATAACCTGAGCATCCTTGACCGTATCCGAATAAGCATTGGGCTAAAGAGCTGTTTTTTAATATTTCAGGGTACTTAGTAAAATATCCGATATGAACTGACGCGCTTGTATCGGTTGAAGGATTTTTTATTCGATTAATTAAATAATGCATTCTTTCTAATAGCGCTTCAAATAATCCGGTTTTTAAAATAACTATAAAAAATATAATAAAGGCTGCTGTAAATACAATTATTTTAACAGGGTTTATTTTTCTTGATATTTTTATATTCTTTAACTTATTTAACCCTAAAATTATAATACATATTACAACACCGATAAACGAAGTTGAGTTGCCGCATATTAATGACTCTACTATTATTAAAATTCTTAAATACGTATTTTTAAATAATACAAACGCTATTACAAAAACCGGCGCCAATATTGCCGAATGCCATGAAAAACCAGATGGGAAGTATTCCCAGCTTCTTATAAAAGAAGCGTTTTTTACAAGATGTAAAGTATCAACAAAAATTAAACGATTCAAATCAATTCCCGCAAAATGATAAAAGATATACTGTATTGGAATCCAGAAAAGCTGAATTAAACACATTAATTTTATACCTTTTTTTAAAATAATCCAAATTCTGAAATTTCTTTTTAATAATAAATAAACATAACAAGCCGTAAAGTACAGAATAAAAGAATATAACGCTAAAAAGAATGCGGACTTTTTATAGGAATATCTCATATCGCTTGTTAACGATACAATTGTACAAATTATCAATTCCAAAAAAATCAAATTTATTATATTATATTTTAAGAAAACTATTTTTTTTTCTTTAATAAAGCAAAAAACACAGAATATAATTTGAACAAATAGAAATAATGTTCTGCCGCCAAATTGCAAAACAACAAGTGACGATACGCTCATCATTATAAAAAGTATATAATTATATATTTTATTTGATTGTAAAATATTACCCATATAACGTCACCATATTCAACTGACTCTTAAATTGATTATTTTTTACTATATTTAAAAGTCAAATTTACCGATTTTTCCTCTTGCTTTCCAAATTAGCTTTGGCGCAATTATGTCAATGTTTTTAATTATAACTGCTAATCTGGTCCATGTTGAAGCTTCATTTAAAGCAATTTTAATTTTTCTGTTTCTGACAAAAGCAGAAATAAATTTTTTAGGGAAATAGCTGATTTTTCTCATGTATGCGGCTATTTCTATACTTGATTTTGCCATTTTAGTTTCTTCAGCAGATAAATTATTCCCCGTAAATTTATGCGTATATAACGGTCTTTCATATTTTTCAAATTTCTTTTTACTCAATATCAAAAGCATCCATAAAAACAAATCATCTGAACCATTTTTCCTTATCACAAACCTGGTCCACTCTCTTGGAATTGACGACTTGCGAATCAAGCACTGTCCGGGAGAAATAATTTGATTATGCCCCTTAATATAAGGCTCTATTTCAAAAGCATTTTTAAACTGTCCTTTACTTTTAAAGTGCAGAGCTTTAGTACCGTCCTGACGCTCGATATATGCGTTTGCTACGACAACATCACTTTTACCTATAGTTTTATATTCTTCTAATAAACAGTCGTCGGCCAAATCGTCATCCTGATCAAGAAAAACTATAAAATCACCGCCGGAATTATTCAGACCTGTTATTCGCGTCTGATGAATACCGGAATTTCTGATATGATTAACAACTTTTACACTAACAGAAGAATCATAGCTTGGCAGCTCTACGCTAATTTCAGGACTGTCATTGACAATAATCAACTCCACAGCAGAATCCGGAAACGCTTCATTTAATCTTTTCTTGTTATTTTCGGCAATTTTTATTAGATTAGGCAGATATTGATTCCCATAATAAAACGCCGTAATAATTGAAAATGTAACCATTAAATCATTCCTTATTTATTTCCAAGTTTAAAGATCTTTTATTTTCCACTGAAATCATATATGGCGAAAAGCCTTTGTTTAGTATTTTCAACTTAATAAGTATTTTCTTAATTCTTTGATTGAAATATGTTTTTGCAAGACACTTCTTAACGGCAAGATTATAATTGCCTTTGTCTTTAAGCATTTTAATAAAATTTTCATATTTCGGAGGCTTAGAAGAGGGTTTTTCCAACTGATGATTATGGATAATAGCCGTTTCCAAATCAACAGGATATAAATGAAGTTCAGCTTGTTCCAGAAGCTTCCTTCCTTTTTCATTTTGACATAATGCAAGCGAAATACCCTTTTTCTGCTCATAAACAGGCAGATCGCTCCCCCACGAGTCGCCTAACGTAAGGTCAGATACCCTTTCCCTTTTCGCGTATGGACACTCATAGCAATTTTCAGTATAATTGATCTGGTTTAAAAAGGCTAAAGAATAGCAATCATACGCTCCCGGTATTTCAATAAGCCGCTCATTTGGTGATTTTTTAAATACGTTCTTTTTTCTGAAGCTTATTCCGGAAAGCTCATTCAAATCTATATTATATTGTAAAAGAAATTGCTTAAGATTTTTCGGAGAAGGTGTTCCATGACATATCAGATCAATAAGGTATAAATTTTCTCTTAATTTTTCTCCTGCAAATATTTTCAAAGCTGCCGCCTGACAAGGCAAACCAATGAAAAGTACCTTTTTATCTTTTTTCAGATATTCACAAATCTTATTATATATTCCTAACGGATTGCTCTTTACATATTTTGAACCTGTAAATTTTTCCGCGTCCTTTTCGTTAAATGCAAAATCGAATTTAAAATCGCCGGCAATAAAAGAACAACTGCAAACAATACCGCCGTTTCTTATAAACGTCTTTGCAATCTCTGCCGCAAATCCGCCTGACGATGATTTTGCTCTGATTTCTTCGGATTTTGCCCAGCCTTGATACCAAGATACAGGCGCAGTCAATTGAATGCTATTATTATTCTGACAAACTCTATGGCAAGCGTCGCATTTAATACATTCGTCTAAGTCTATTACAGCGTTATAAGAATTTATGTCGTCTTTTATACATATCGCGCCTGTGCTGCATTTATCCAGACACGCCATACAACCGGTACATTTATTTTTTTCACATACAGTATTCAAATGCTTCTCACCTACTCCACGTTTTTTATTTATCGCCTGAAAACCTATCTATATTTCCGAACAAATATTCCAGAGATTTGCCTCTTTTATCATAAATTAATTTATTAACATACGAATAATCAATTTTATTCAATAATGTATCTATCAAAGACTGTTTAATATTTAACGTCACCATCCATTTTTCAAGCTGAAACTCTCTTAAAAGAGAACCGACCTTGTTAATACGGTTTTTTTCAGTAAGATATGCTGCAAATGGCCGATTATACTTTATAGCAAATGACGTTCCGTGAAATGTGCCTGTTATAACTCCCCAAGCGTTTTTAAACAAATAAGCCCATTCATAAGGCGTAATATTGGTAGTTTCAACTGTTGAATACCAATTCCTATATTCTCCGGCTCCTAAAATATTCATTCCGTTTTTCATAGCAAAATCCCGAATTATACTAACCTGTTCCGAATCCAAATTACAATCATATATTAATATATAAGGCTTTTTTTTAGCTATATTTTCTATCTTTGCTCGGTAAACAAGCTTATAATCATATAAAAACACCGGATCTAAGGTACGTTTAACTTCTTTATCGGTAAATGATTTAACAAGTTCTTCGGATTTTTCATCTCTTACCGAGATATCCTCAAACTTCAAGATACCGGCTCTGACAGCTTCCGGAATATGTTCATCCATTACCGTACTTCCACCGGTACTGGCAGAATACGTTATAATTGGACAATTGATTTTCTCTCCGAATTTTAACGGAGAATATGCAATATCATTAAAATTCCAGACCTCATCACTTCCGACAATAATCAGATCATAACCCAAAGAATTGATTTCATCAGCCGTTTTTACTCTTCTGCTCATCGGCATGGCATTCTCATATTTTTTATGTGTAAAAAACAATCTGATCTTAGAAATAAGCCCCAAAAAAGTATCTCCGCGTGTAGGTTTAAATCCAAAGAAATGAATATCGTTTCGACGTTCATGCTTTGAAATTCGATAATCAACCACTTCTACATCTACTAAAGAATATTTTTCTCTTATAACTGAAATCAATGCGTTTGCCTGCATATAAGCTCCAAAATTCTTTACATAGTGATGAGTTAATATTCCTATCCTCATTTTTAAGTTTAGCCTCTATTCTTATTTTCAGGATTTGACTTAAATCCTTGTAATATTTTATGAAAACACTATGCAGCGCTACAAGCTTTCATATATTTTTATAAGCTGCTGAAAATTATCCTCCGGCAAATATCTCGACTCATAGCTTAACCTCGCATTAACGCCGAGATTCCGGCAAGCAACAGGATCATTCCATAATTTCTTTATTGTTTCAGTAAAGCCCTCAACATCTCCCAATTTTATCTTATATCCGTTAACGCCATTTTCAATAGCCTCAGTTGAAAATCCCAAATCAGTAGCGATTATTGCTTTTCCAAGACTTTCCGCTTCAATCTCAACCATTGAACAGCCTTCATACCATATAGATGGAAATAATACGAATTCTGAGCATTTTACTATATTTAAGCATTTCTCATGCTGTGTATAACCTAAAAAATAAACGTTTTCTTTCTTTTCAGCCCACAAGGAAAACTCTTCTTCCAGCGGACCGCCACCCATAACTACAATCGGAATATCAGTAATCCGGTTCCAAATGTCCATAAGTATCCGAATTCCCTTTTCTTCACCGATTCTCCCGTAAAAAACAACATATTTTTCAGGAATACCGCGGATTTTTTTAGGCTGCAAATTAGCTTCAGCATCTGAAACAAAATTATATTTTTTTATGATTTTGTCAGAACAAAATCCTATATTTTTTAATAAATTAATCTGATTATCATTCAAACATATATATTTATCAATCTGTTTATAAAATGATTTTTTATACCTATGATATTTAAAAATAAACGCAACTATCAGACTCTGGAAATAAGAATTTTTAAAGCATTTATATTTACACATTCTGAAATAGCGACCGTCTCCGCATTCGTTGCATAGCTCAGTTCCCCTTAATGAAGTGGCGCACGGACATACAAAACGCGTATCGTGTAAAGTTGCCGCAACCTTACAGCCTGATCTTTTAGACGCATATAAAATAGACGGTGATAACAGAGGAAAAAAAGTATGAATATGCACTATATCAGGTTTTTCTTTTTCAATAATACGTTTAACATTTTTATAATTTTTAAATGACCATAGCATACCTAACGTCAATTTTATTTTGCCTATTACACCTAAATTATCAAAATCATCATTTGAGACAGTATATCTTATAACCTCGATACCATGCCTTTCCAGCAATTCAGTTTCATTCTTAAAAACCTGGTCATCTCCGCTTGCCGAACCTTTTCTATGAAAATTATGGATTGCAAGTATCTTCATAACTTCACCCTTTAAATTTAACTTATGAACAAATTTTCATACAAATTACAAATCAATTCCCAACTATAATTCTCAGCTATTCTTTTTTTCGCCTTTAACGCATATTCTGCAATTTCTTTTTCAGGCATATTATCGACTTTATTAATTAATAAAGCCAAGCTGTTATTATCTTTATTCCAATATAAAGCCGAATCTTCAGCCACTTCCCTGTTAAATCCAACGTCAAGCAGCAAGTTTAAATCAATGCTGCTTAAAGCCTCCAAAAGGCTGGGATTTGTACCTCCAACCTCATGTCCGTGAAAATAGCCGTATGCGTTTTCACGAATTTTCATCAGCAATTCCTGATCATAAACAGTTCCTACAAACTTAATTCTTCCGTCTTTTTCAAATTGCGTCTTCCGTTTTAGTTCTAAAAGAAATTTTTCCGAAACATTAGTAATCAGAGCAAAATTTTTATTTGTTTTGCTTTTCATAAATTCACTGATCATTGTTTCATAATTATTTTCAGGTACAAATCTGCCTACTACAAGATAATATTCCTTTTTAGACAGACTGTTCGACCTATACCATTCCAAAAGCTTCGCATCGTCATCTGAAAGACTGCTTTTTCCGGTTTCGGCGCCGTATGCTATAAATGTTGTTTTAGGATTATATTTTTCATAAGATTCATGAATATATTTTTCTATATTTTTACTGTCGCATATAAGCAAATCGGAATGCTTGACCATAAGACGCTCTGAAAGCTTCCAGTACATTTTTACAGGTGCAGACCATTTTGCTCTTTTCCATTCATGACCGTCCGGGTTAACATAAACTTTTCCGCCAAGCGAATGAATTTGCTTTACATATCTTTTAAAAAATGGTCCTATACGACAGGCCAGTATATAAACAACGGCTTTATCAATATTATTCTTTTTTATATAATTGACTGTATATTTTAATGCATCAATATCATAAACAATTGCCTGTGCAGGCCCGATCTTTTTCTTTTTAATTTTAAAGCATTGCGCGTTATGATATATAAATTCTCCAACCTCTTTGTTATCGTCAACGGCGCACGCTACGTGATATTTTATTTTATCATTTGTTTGATGATATTCAGTAAGCTTATCTACAAAAGTTTCATATCCGCCATATGAAGCAGGAATTCCTTTTGAGCCGATAATAAAAACATTCTGCATATATCTTTTACCACACTTTATTTCTAAAATTTAAAGGTATCTTTTAAACCTAACCAAATCTGATCCTTATCGCTTAAAACCAGACTCGTTCCGTCTTTAAGAGTATAGCCCTCGGCATTAGCGCCGCCGCTGTATTCTCCTACAATCTCGGGCCAAATAATCCCTATTTCAGGATCATTCCACGCTATACCGCTCTCATCACCGGGATGATAAAAATCGGTTACCTTATAGCAGAATTCAGCAATATCACTCAATACTAAAAAACCATGAGCAAAGCCCTCGGGAATATAAAATTGCTTTTTATTATCTTCAGTAAGCTCCACGCCGTGCCATCTGCCGTACGTTTCCGAATCGATTCTTAGGTCTACAGCAACATCAAATACCCTTCCCCTTATAACTCTAACAAGCTTTCCCTGCGGATACTGCTTCTGAAAATGAAGTCCTCTGAGAACGCCCTTTTTAGAGCATGATTGATTATCCTGTACAAAATTCATGTCAAGACCGGCTTCATTCATATCCTTTTTATTATATGTTTCCATAAAATAGCCGCGATTATCACCATGAACCGCAGGTTCTATAATGCAAAGACCGTCAATCCCGCCTGCATTCTTTTCAACTTTAATCTGTCCCATAATTTATTCTATTTCCTTTAGATATCTTTTAAGTGCATTCTGCCAGGTAGGCAGCGGCTCAAAGCCGTTTTCTAAGAGCTTTGATTTATCGAGTCTGCTGTTAAAAGGCCTTTTAGCCTTTGATATTCCGTATTCCTCGGTTGTCACCGGAACAACGTTCGTATTATATCCTGCCTGTTTAAAAATTTCACAGGCGAAATCATACCAACTGATATAGCCTCCCTCATTGGTAGCATGATAGTAACCGTAATTTTCCGACTCGGCCATATCAGCAATAAGCCTTGCAAGATCATAAGTATATGTCGGAGTTCCGATCTGATCATTTACAACCCTTACCGTATCATACTTTTTGCCAATATTAAGCATAGTCTTAATGAAGTTTGAGCCATTCACACCGAAAACCCATGCTATACGAACAATAAAGTACTTATCAAGAGCGCCTGCAACCGCAAGCTCTCCTTCAAGCTTGGTCTGACCGTAAACATTCAGAGGAGCATAATTTCTGCAATCAGGTTTCCAAGGATCTGTTCCACGGCCGCTGAACACATAATCAGTAGAAATATATATCATTTTACAGTCAAGCTTTTTACATGCATTCGCAATATTTTTAGTACCCTCAACATTAACTGAACGAACTATCGATATATTATCACGATCCTCGGCAGCGTCCACTGCCGTCCATGCGGCGCAATGAATTACAACATCGGGGTTGGCTTTGACAACGATTTTATTTACGCTTTCCGGATCAGTAATGTCCATTTCTTCAATATCAACGCCGATAGTTTCATATTTACGGCTATTAAGCTCATTGACTACATCTGATCCAAGCTGACCTTTAGCGCCTGTAACCAAAACTCTCATTATGCGCGTCCCTTTTCCTTATACATCTTATCATAATAGCTCTGATATTCACCCGATATTATATCCTGCCACCATTTTTTATTATTAAGATACCATTCAATAGTTTTCTTTATCCCATCTTCAAATTTTGTTTCAGGAAGCCAGCCAAGCTCATTGTGTATTTTCGTCGGATCTATAGCATATCGCATATCGTGTCCCGGCCGATCAGTAACATAGGTTATAAGACTTTCAGGCTTGCCAAGCTCGGCGAGGATAGTTTTAACAACCTCTAAATTAGTTTTTTCATTATGTCCGCCTATATTATAAACCTCGCCTTCTCGGCCTTTTCTTATTACAAGGTCGATTGCCCTGCAGTGATCTTCAACATAAAGCCAATCGCGAACATTTTCACCCTTGCCGTAAACAGGGAGACTTTCATCGGCAAGCGCGCGGCTTATTATCAGCGGAATAAGCTTTTCCGGAAAGTGATATGGTCCGTAATTATTTGAACATCTTGTTATAGAAACAGGAAGTCCGAACGTTCTGTAATATGCAAGTACAAGTAAATCCGCACCAGCCTTTGAAGAACTGTAGGGACTGCTTGTATGAATCGGAGTATCTTCCGTAAAGAACAGATCAGGTCTGTCGAGCGGCAGATCGCCGTAAACCTCATCGGTAGACACCTGATGATAACGCTTGACGCCATACTTGCGGCATGCGTCCATAAGCACCTGAGTACCCATAATATTTGTTTTTAAGAATATACCCGGATCTTCAATGGAACGGTCAACATGCGATTCAGCGGCAAAATTAACGATCATATCAGGCTTTTCTTCTTCAAAAATTTTTTCAACAGCCTCTCTGTCAGCGATATCAGCCTTTATAAATCTGAATTTAGGATTTTTCATTGCATCTTTCAGCGTTGAAAGATTTCCGGCATACGTGAGCTTATCCAGACAAATTATTCTGTCCTCCGGATGCTCCTTAAGCTGTAAATATACAAAATTTGAACCTATAAATCCGGCTCCGCCTGTTACAATAATAGTCATATTCTTCTCCATTAATCTATTTTCTAATTTTTCAAAGACTTTCCCATAAAAAATTTAAATTATTGTTGTCAATAAATCTTTAAAGAAAAAATAAAAAAGTATATATATGTGAACGCATTAAATAAAGACATAATTTATTGTAAAATAAAAACCATGATACATAAAAAGCATCTTAAAAATATGGCGCTGAAACTTTAGTTAATAAAAAGATAATTCAAATGATATTGAATGACACAACGCCGCTATATTATACAAAAATCTATTGATGTATTTCTTTTTATTCCGGTCACATATTTCCCAATGCATCAATGAAGCGTATCCATATATTTTCCATCAATAACGTCCATAAGGTATCGACCATACTGATTTTTCTTCAATACCGCATAAGCTTCAAGAACCTCTTCTTTAGAAATCCATCCGTTAAGATATGCAATTTCTTCAAGGCATGCAATTTTTCTATGCTGATGATCTTCAATAGTTTTTACAAAGTTTGAAGCTTCTGCAAGGCTTTCATGCGTTCCGGTATCAAGCCATGTAAATCCTTGTCCCAAAAGCTCTACACTCAAGGCGCCGTTTTCAAGATAAATTCTGTTAAGATCAGTTATTTCAAGTTCTCCGCGAGCTGAAGGTTTAAGGGTTTTTGCGTATTCAACAACTCTTTTATCGTAGAAGTAAAGACCTGTCACACAATAATTAGACTTAGGATTTTCAGGCTTTTCTTCAATTGAAATTGCTTTTCCGTCATCATCAAATTCAACGATTCCAAATCTCTTCGGATCATCTACATAATATCCGAATACCGTAGCTAAATTCTGATTCTCTGCTTTTCTTACTGCTTCCACAAGTCTTTTTTTAAGACCGTGTCCGGCAAAAATATTATCCCCAAGCACCATTGCGGCGCAATCATCGCCTATAAATTCCTCACCTATTATAAAAGCCTGAGCAAGTCCGTCAGGAGACTGCTGTACCTTATATGATAAATTCAAACCAAACTGCCGTCCGTCGCCAAGCAATTCCTCAAACCGAGGCGTATCATAAGGAGTAGATATTATAAGAATATCTTTAATTCCGGCATTCATAAGCACTGACATAGGATAATATATCATAGGTTTATCATATACCGGTAATAGCTGCTTGGATGTAACCTTTGTTAAGGGATATAGTCTTGTTCCGGATCCACCGGCGAGAATTATTCCTTTCATGTAAACTCCTCTATTTTTTCGATTATATACAATATAGCCTTAATACAGCATAAATCACATTTCTTTTATTATATCACTCAAATGTCGCAAGGTCAACTGTTTTAAAGCCTTTTCCAACAATTTGTCAAATAGTCGAATTTAATATATATTTTTATAAGCTAAAATAAACAAGTAAGAAAAGTAAAAATTATCCATTATTATTAAATTTAAAAATTATTTTATATCGTAACAATAAAATTTATATATTAAAACGCCGATTATACTTAGTATAATCGGCGTTTATTCTTTTATTCAAAAGATAAATCTGACACAATATCAAAATTATTATTCAAAAGAAGCCAATTTGGACGAAAGCCTCTCATAAGATTCCAGTAGCCAGCTCCGCGAAGACCGTATTCCTTAATAAGATCAAACTTTGCCTGTATGCTTCTTACATCCTCAAACCACACTTCTCTCTCAGTTCCGTTTTTTATATAATGAAAATTCGGCGCCTGTGAAACGCTGTCATAATCTATAACAGCTCCGTTCTCTCTTGCTATATCAACCGCCTGAATGTTTCCGATAGTATCAGCCCTTGTTACACCTCTTCCATACGGCAACGGCCAATCATATCCGTAATTTGGAATACCAAGATTAATTTTATTAACTGGTATTTCAGTAACCGCATAATCAACTATACTTCTAACCTGCGGCAACGGTGCAACCGCCATAGGGGGGCCATAGGTATAACCCCATTCATATGTCATAAGCAATACATGATCCGCTGCTTCTCCAAGCCCTCTGTAATCTATACCTTCATATAATAATCCCCGCTGATCGACAGAAATCTTCGGCGGAAGAGCTACAGATACCGTTCTTCCGATAGAATGCATTTCTCCTGCTAACCTTCGTGTAAATTCAACGTAAGCGTTTCTGTCCTGCGGAAGTACAAATTCAAAATCAAGGTCTATACCGTCGTATCCCTTAGCCTGAACAGCATTAACCAGCTCCGCTATTACATTATTCTGAACCTGTTTATTTTTCAATAGAATATTTACAAGCTCGTTACTGAAATTTCCCTGTTCGTTCAGCGAGGTAAGTACAAGAATCGGTTTAACTCCAAACTCCTTCGCACGCCTGATAAGCAATTCATCATCGGCATAAATAAGATTTCCCTGATTTGTAAAACCATATGAAAATATATATAATTCCGTAAGAAACGGCAAAGTTTCAGTTAAAATGTTCTGATCTATAAAGGTATATGCATAACCTCCGGAATACAAAGCGGTAATTTTAGCCTGACCTTTATAGCTTATTACTATCGGCTGACCGGGCTGAATATAAACACTGCCCAAAAGAAAGGGATTGTTTCGTATAAGCTGCTTTAAAGATATTCCAAAGGCGTCTGCAATTGAATATATAGAATCTCCTGAAACGGTGGTATAAAGAATTTCCGGTTCTAATATAAGCAGAGCCTGCCCCGTTACAAGATCGTCAGGCGTTTCAAGCTGATTATCATAAATAAGTCTGCTTACCGGAATATTGTACCGCGCCGCAATAGAATATGACGTATCGGCAGTTGAAACTATATGTATCTGCATAAATGCTCTCCTTGTATATCAGTTATAATTAATATTGCAGAGAATTTTAATTGTTTATTATATTTATACTATTTAAATTGTTGTTTTATGTCCGTATACCAAAGCTATAATTCACTTATTTTCCCAGTTAATTTGTATTACTACATATGTAGTAAGTAATGATATATACTTATGAAATGAAGGGAGTATTTATTCTTGAGCTGATAGAATTGTTTTAATCCGGAGCGTCGGAATGCAGGCATGTTCTGTATATTACAGATAAAGACGTCGCAGCTTTCTGCGATGATTTTCCCAGTAATGCCAAAACATACACTGCAAAGCTGCGATCATCGCTAAATCATGACATAGCAAAAAGCATTTAAAAATATGCTAAACAAAAAGAGACTGCACATTTACATGCGCAGTCTTTTCCTTTATAAATTATAATTAAGAATAAGCCTTCTTAGCAGAATAAGGTCAAAAGTATTTACATATCCGTCAGTATTCAAATCAGCTCGCATATATTGATTTTTCTTCAGTTCAGTTTTTCTGCAAAGATATTGCTGAAGAAGTACGGCGTCGGCAACATTAACCTTACTGTCAATATTTATATCACCGTATAGCCCGGAATCAGTTCCGCCTTCCGGTTCTGTTCCCCAAACAAGCTCTCCGTCCTGATATGCTGTTATTTTTTCTGTAAGAGTATAGGTTTCCTCTATAAGACCTTCCCGACTATAATCATCTGACGGATCCCAATGCGTAGTATAATTTGAATCCATATCGGCTATAAGTCCGAAATGGAACGCTCTCGTACCGTAAAACGAACAGCCGTCCCAGCTTATTTCAACATAATAGGTTCCCTTATCGTCCCATTTGACCGGCTGGGATATAGTCGCAAAGGATTTTCCGTCACTGTCCGCATTTTCCTGGTCATAATAAATATCCACCGTAACATCGTCTACCGACTGCCCCGCATCTATCAGCTCATTAACATTAAAGAAATATTTTGCGCTGAGCGTATCAATATATCTCGGCGGTATTGAGGTATCGTTGCAAATAGATATTTCTATCTGTGAACGTGCGTCATTTTCCTGCATAACGCGAGCCTGAATATATACTTCGTTGATTTCTCCTTTAATTGATTCTTCCGAGGGCGGAAAATTTTCAACCGGCTTGTTTCCCATTTTTTTACCGTAATACTCATATAATCCGGCGCATGCCCCTGTAAACGCGGCATTATAGTCGACGGCTACCTCATTGTAAATAAAATCCTTAGTTTCATCTATGTGAAAATCATCCTCATCGGGTCCCCCTACCAATGCTCCCCAAAGCACATGAGTCTGATCAAGCGGATCATCCATATTAAGCGTCTTTGATCCGTGAGCAGCACGATGATGAGGATGTGAAGCAGCATTATCAGAATATCCGACTATATAGGCTCTATTCATAGGATTATCACCCATTATATATTCCATCTGACCCTCTGCCCAGTCGGCAAATTTCATATCTCCGGTTTCCTTGGCATAAACAAGAGCGCATAGCTGCGCCGCAGTATCATATCTGCATGACCCGTAATTATTAAGCATTGAAAATCCGGCCGGAGTTTTGCTTAAAAAAGCTCCGTCAGTAGGATCTGCCGTCATTGCAGATTCCGGATCGTATTCAAGATTCCAAAGCGTATCGTCGGGACCTCCGGGATATGCATGCTCTATACCGGACCAGTATTCAAGATTCCATCGGAAAATATACCAGTCCCGAGCGGTATTTGTAATAGGAGCAAGCTTGGCGAAAACTCCGCCCCAAACAGTATCCCAGCAGTGTACCCATATATTCTGCCAGCAATTTCCCGTATCGGAAATTATTCTTTTCATATAGCCTGTATACGGATGAGCGCCCATATCGTTTGAAACGCTTTCATCTACAGAGATTATATCATTGATATAATCATATCTGCCCGTGCATTCATAAAGCCAAACGGCCGCCCATGCAAGCTCGTCATAATCATAGCTTGACGTATAAAAGCCTCCATCATAGCCCAGACTCGTCACCGTAAGACCATCGGTTTCAGAATGAGTTCTAACAGCAAATTCATAAAGCTTGATTGCCGCATTAAGGCATTCGGCCGCATATTCGGGCTCTGTATCCCTGAAATTCAGATAATTAACGGCTAAGGACGCAGACACGCCGGCGCACATATCAGATGCAGGAGTTTCCTCAGTAGCAAAATAAGCCGGTCTTGCAAAATTAAGGAGACTTTCATTCTGAAGCTCCGGTGCGTTCCAATAATTATGATCTATATTGCCTTCTCCAACCTGATAGCAGAATGCAAGAACATCCCCGTTCTCGTCAAAATATGTGCATTTAAGATAATAATCATTAAACCAATGAAGAATATCTTCAACATGCCATTGCTGACCGGAATCTGCATATGCGTCCCTGAATTCATAATATCCCCAGCCGACGGTAGACGCAGCATAGCTTCCCGGCAGACAGAATTTAACATGATCTCCCGCGTCGTGCATTCCTCCTGAAACGTCGATAGTTCCGTTTCCGTCAGGATCAAGTATTTTACGGTGTTCGTTTATAAATTCCTGAGAAAGATTCGTACCCTTAAAATCTTCCCCCATAGGAATAAGCGGAACCTCGGCGTCTTCAGTATGACAATCGCCCCTCCATTCAAGATTTCCTCCTGTTATTCCTGAACCGCATTTATTTGCGTCGTAAAAATAAAGCGATAACTGGAGAGCCTTTGCAAAGTTTACATCAACAGCCGAATCAGCAATATCTGCCGTAATTTCCGCCGCAGACGGAAGAACAAACGACATGCATATTATCGAAAAACATACTGCGGCCGATATAATGCGCTTGATTAAATGTCTTTTTTTCAAAATTACCGCGTCCTTTCGTCATAATTAAAACGTCTTTATAGCTTATACCGTTTATATGAATTTAACAAAACTATATTTATATGTTAACATTTTTCTGTAAAAAAATAAAGTACTTTTTTCAAATTTAAATATATTTGTGAATAATTACTTAAAATCATATAATTATATTGTTTGTTTTTTATAATAATTCTTTCAAAACGCTTTTCGGCGCTTTATACAAATAATTTTCTAAATCCATTAAAATCATTGACATAATTATACTGCCGTGTTATCATTTAATTGAATACTATTTGTGAATGAGAGGGAAATATGAAACTATCTTTTTATAAAAGAATTATCGTATCCATTATGACCGCCGCCGTTATCATGATAGGCTCATCAGGAATATCTGTCGGCGCGGCTCCGGATGAATACCACGACGACTGGCTTCATGTAAACGAGAACGCCGAAATTGTCGATATGTACGGAAATCCCGTATGGATAACAGGCTGCAACTGGTTTGGATTTAACGTGGGAAGTCAAGTATTTGACGGCGTGTGGTCACAGAATATGCACAGCATGCTCTCACAGATTGCCGATCACGGATTTAATTTTTTAAGGGTACCCATGTCAACTGAAATACTGCTACAGTGGAAAAACGGAGATCCTGATCCCGCAACGCCTAAGGTAAACGAATACACTAACCCTGAGCTAACCATTGAAAAGGTTCAGGGCGGAACCGTCATGTATAGCTTCGATATATGGAATCAGGCAGTTGAATGGTGCCGCGAGCTTGGCATCAAGATAATGATAGATATACACAGTGCGGAAACCGCTTCTGCTGGTCATCAGGTAAGTTTATGGTATACTGACAAATTCAGCGCAGAGGACTGGTGCGAAGCTCTTGAATGGTTTGCGGATTATTACAAGGACGACGATACAATACTTGCTATTGATCTTAAAAATGAGCCTCATGGTACGGCCGATGTTCCCTCGCTTATGGCGAAATGGGACGATACCGAGGATCCGAACAACTGGAAGCATGCTGCTGAAACCTGTGCCGCACGAGTTTTGAACAAAAATCCTAATCTTCTTATAATGGTTGAGGGAACTGAGGTTTATCCCAAGGAGGGATATGACTGGACTGCTCCGAGAATCGATTATACGACAATGACGGAATTCTATCACGGAACATGGTGGGGAGGAAATTTCAGAGGAGCAAAGAAATATCCTATAAATCTGGGCGAACATCAGAGCCAGCTTGTATATTCTCCTCACGATTACGGTCCCTTAGTATACGATCAGAAATGGTTTTATGACGGCTTTACTAAAGAAACGCTGCTTGAGGACTGCTGGTATGATAACTGGTTCTTTCTCCAGGACGAAGGGACAGCTCCTTTGCTTATGGGAGAATGGGGCGGTTTTATGGACGGCGGTAAAAACGAAGCATGGATGACTTATCTACGCGATTTCATGATCGAAAACAGAATACATCATACATTCTGGTGCTTTAACGAAAACTCAGGCGATACGGGCGGCCTCGTTTACGATAATTTCGGAAAATGGGACGAAGAAAAATATGCTCTGGTAAAACCGTCGCTGTGGCAGAATGAAAGCGGTAAATTTATAAGTCTTGATCATACGATACCGCTTGGCGAAAACGGAATATCCCTATCAGAATATTATTCCGATTCTACAGATCCGACGATTCCCTCGTTTGTTTTAGGAGATGTAAACGAAGATTCAAAGGTAAACATCTTTGATTCCGTATTGATTAGAAAGTATTTATTAACAGGAGAAGCTGAAATAAATTATGATAACGCAGATATGAACGATGACGGTACTGTAAACGTTGCTGATCTGGTTATGCTAAACAGCTTTCTGATTTCTTGAGCGATCTTATAGCATTTTGGAATAAAATTTATATTTTAGCCGTTTTATAATTGACATATGACGGAAACTGTGATAGAATGAAAAAGAATGAGGTGTGTTTATGCCAAGACCGCAAAAGAAAAGGTTTGTTTGCCGTTTACCACAAACTGAAAAATTCTTTCCGTCCAAAATTACAAATACAGATTATGTTAAAATGACAGTCGATGAATATGAAGCAATAAGACTGATTGATCTTCAAAACTGCACACAGGAGGAATGCTCGTCACAGATGCATGTTTCCCGTACAACAGTTCAAAGCATTTATAATGAAGCGCGGAGAAAAATAGCAGACGCGATAGTAAACAGTAAAATACTTTTAATTTCCGGAGGAGATTATATTACATGCGGCCGTTATAATAAGCAATGCAAAACAGGCTGCAAAAAATATTGTCATAAACACCAATGTTCCAAAAAAGCTTTGGAGGATAAATAAATGAAAATTGCAGTTACCTATGAAAATGGTCAGATTTTTCAGCATTTCGGACACACGGCTCAATTTAAACTCTATGAAATTGAGAACGAAAAAATACTCGGCTCCAGCATTATTGATACAAACGGAAGCGGTCATGGAGCGCTTGCCGGTTTTCTGGTTTCAAATAATGTCAGCGTATTAATCTGCGGCGGAATCGGCGGCGGAGCAAAACAAGCGCTTGCAGAAGCCGGTATTAAGCTTTTCGGAGGAGTAACCGGAAACGCAGATGAGGCTGTAAATTCATATCTCTCAGGAAATCTCGGATATGACCCGAATGTGCACTGTAGCCATCATGAACAGGAGCACGGAGGTGAATCCCACACCTGCGGAGCTCACGGCTGCGGAAGTCATAAGTGCGATAATAAATAAAACAACGGCAGACACTTTACGTGTCTGCCGTTGTTAATTTACCATATCCTTGTTTATTCTTTAGCTGTATAAAATATGATTGAATCCATGCTCTGCCATATTGCTGAAAGATAGCCAATACCTCTGCTTGCTCCGGTAATAAATGCCCATCTGTTTTTAATACTAATCATTTTTAATCTCCTTTTTTGCTTTTTCAAGCTTTTCTATTACTTTATCGCACCAAACATCAAATTCTTTGTCCTCAACTTGACACTCTCTATGAGAAAGTACATAATCCACAGTCTGTTTTATTCCCGTTTCCGCTCTTACAACAGCCTTAAATTCCGGTACGGCATTTTTAAGCTTTGTATTGTCAAAAACAACAGAATTTGATTTATCGCCTGTAAGACTTCCGTTAAAATCATAATCGCCGACCGCGTCTAAAAATTCAGACGCAACATAATACGGTTTTAGCTCAACCCTCAAAGCGTCCGCTATAATCTTATATATCTGATTCCATGTAAGGGTTTCATCAGAGGTTATCTGAAACGCTTCTCCGACAGCATGCGGATTTCCGATAAGCCCGATAAAGCCCTCTGCAAAATCCGTATTATGGGTAACAGTCCATAGCGAGGTACCGTCGCCTTGTATTATCACGGGTTTTCCCTCAAGCATACGCTTTAAAACCTGCCAGCTTCCATTTTTTCCATGAACGCCCACCGGTACAGAACGATTTCCATAGGTATGGCTGGGACGAATTATTGTTACAGGAAAATCATTTTCACGATGCATTTTCATAAGAAAATCCTCACAGGCTATTTTATCTCTTGAATATTTCCAGTAAGGATTGGCAAGCGCCGTGCCTTCCGTTATTCTGTAATCTAAAACCGGCTTATGATAGGCAGAAGCCGAACTGATAAAAATATACTGTTTGGTTTTTCCGCTGAAAAGCCTGAAATCCCGTTCTGTCTGTTCGGGCGTAAAGGCTATAAAATCGCATACAGCATCAAAGAAGCTGTTTCCAAGCTTTTTAGCCGTATCTGATTCGTTATTTATATCAGCTTGAATACAACGCGCGTTTTCAGGAAGTTCTATGTTCCTTGTACCCCTATTTAACAGATAAAGCTCGCAGCCCTGTTCAGCAAGTCTTTTCGATACGGCTGAGCTGATAGTTCCAGTTCCTCCAATAAGCAATACTTTCATTATATTTACCTTTCAATTATAGTTTTGCCTTTGCGGCTATACGAAAAATTTCCGTAACGTCCCCGGAAGAAAGAGAAACGAAGCCTCCCGTTTTTCCTTCGCCTAATCCCAGCTTTTCCACCATTAAAGGAATGTCCTCCTCTTTGGCGCCGAGTTCATCAAAATTAATCGGCATTCCTATGTCATGTAAAAATCTTCTGAACGCTTTTATTCCCTGGACAGCCGTTTCCTCCGGATTTTCAAAGTTCATTTCACAGCCCCAAACTCTTGTCGCCGCTTGAGCGAATCTCATAATATTATGTCTATAAACAAATTCCATCCATGCAGGCATAATCACTGCAAGTCCGGCGCCGTGAGCACAGTCATATAGTCCCGAAAGCTCATGCTCTATGGCATGGCTGTTCCAATCCTGACTTCTTCCTACTCCGACAATGTCATTGTGAGCTACGGTTCCCGCCCACATGATATTTGCTCTTGCTTCATAATTATCCGGCTGATTCATTACTCTTGGAATTTCCTTTATCATTGTAAGAAGCACAGCTTCGCATAATCTGTCAGTTATTTCAACTTCTTTAGTATTGGTAAAATACCGTTCAAATACATGAGCCATAATATCGGAGGCTCCGCATGCCGTCTGATATGCCGGAAGCGTAAACGTAAGCTCAGGATTAAGTATCGAAAATTTCGGTCTCAGGCAATCCGCACCTGTATCGCGCTTTAGCATTCCGTCTTCCTTGGTAATAACGGACGCACCGGAAGCTTCGCTGCCAGCCGCCGCTATCGTAAGCACTGTTCCAATCGGAACTGCTCTTTCAACCGGCTTATCCGTACCATAAAAGTCCCAAAAATCCCCGTTATAACAGACGCCTGCCGCAATGCCTTTAGCGCTGTCAATACAGGAACCGCCTCCTACTGAAAGTATAAAATCAATATTTTCGCTTCTGCAAAGCTCTATACCCTCATAAACCTTGGTATCACGTGGATTAGGCTTAACTCCTCCAAGCTCGGCATACGGTATATTTTCCGACTCCAGCGACTTTTTTATTCTTCCGATCAATCCCGACCTTACTGCCGATCCTGAACCGTAATGAATAAGTACCTTAGTACCGCCGTATTTTTTCACATACTTCCCGCATTCGTTTTCTCTTCCCTTGCCAAAAACAAATTCTGTGGGACTATAAAAATTAAAGTTATCCATAATAATCTCCAATCCTCCGCCCGCGGCATATATAATCGCCAACATAAGCATACGGTTTCTTTACCGCTATTTTACCATTATTTTTAAATGAAATCAATAGTATTTTCCAATTTTTTTATATGCACAGGTTTTAAAGCGAAACGGAGCGCCATGAAAAAAACGCTCCGTTTCAATTTACAGAAACTTTCTTAAATTAGAGGAAAGATCTTCTTCAATACTAATCAGCTTTTTAGCAAGCTTTTTTGATTTTTCATCTGCCGCTTTATATTGGTTTAAATATTTAAAAAGCGATTTAACACCCATATTACATCCGTCCGTTATTAAATCTGCTACAACATTATCCGATTCATTTACAGCTAATTTTACGTTTGTTTTCATCCAAGACATACCCTTTGCCATTGCTCCGGGATCCTTTCCGTCGTCATGATAATCATTCAAAAGCTCTAAAAGCTCATTTTTTAATTCTTCATTGTCCTTCATGCCGTTTTGAAGTACTTTTTTCAACTCTTCATTCTTTACATATTTCATAACCTCGTCAATTGCAGATATTCCCATTTTTATACCTGCGTCGCACTCCCGAAGCAACTTTATGGTATCCTGTTCAATCATAATAAGTCTCCTTTGATTTTTTAATATCTTTAATAATTTTGCCTGTTTATATAAAAATATTCTAAACCGAATATAAATTTATTGCTTAACGCTTTAATCCTATTAAATAATATTTTTATTAAAGATGTTTTTTTATTGAAAAACTGTATAAAATATGATATAATTATTAATATGTTTGCCAATAAATCTGACTATATTATGGCGGAAATGGAGATATATATGGACAAGCCGGAAATCCTTGAAAAAATTAAGAAGCTCTCTGAAGAAATTGAAAGACATAACAGAAATTATTATATTTTGGATAATCCCCAGATTTCAGATTTTGAATTTGATTCAATGATGCGGGAACTGATAAAGCTTGAATCAGAAAATCCCGAATTTGCTCTTGAAACCTCCCCCACTAAGCGTGTAGGCGGAGATGTATTGACTTCTTTTAATAAAATAGAACATAAGGTTCAGATGGCCAGCCTTCAGGACGTTTTTTCATTTGAGGAAGTTGAAGCTTTTATAAACAGATGCAAAGAACAGCTTGATTCTCCGGTATTCGTTGTAGAGCCTAAAATTGACGGTTTATCCGTATCGCTTGAATATGAAAACGGAATTTTTAAAACTGGATCTACGCGAGGAAACGGTTTTGTCGGAGAAGATGTAACAGAAAATATTATGACAATAAGATCCGTTCCGTTAAAGCTTAAATATCCTCTTGAACTCATAGAAGTAAGAGGCGAAGTATATATGCCTAAAAAAAGCTTTAACGAGCTTGTAGAAATTCAAGAGCTTAATGATGAACAGCCCTTTAAAAATCCAAGAAACGCGGCAGCCGGCTCATTAAGGCAAAAGGATTCAAAAATTACTGCAAAACGTAAGCTTGATATTTTTGTATTCAATTTACAGCAGATTGACGGAGCGAAAATAACATCTCATAAACAGTCGCTGGATTATATGGCAGAGCTTGGATTTAAGGTTATTCCGGGGTATAGACAGTGCAGAACATATGAAGAAATAACGGAGGAAATCAAAAAAATCGGAGAAATGAGAAACAAATATTCCTTCGATATTGACGGAGTTGTTATAAAGGTAGATAATTTTGAGCAGCGCAGAAAAATGGGAGAAACGGCTAAATACCCTAAATGGGCCGCCGCATATAAATATCCGCCTGAGGAAAAGGAAACCAAGCTGCTGAGCATTGAGGTTAACGTGGGAAGAACAGGCGCTATTACTCCGGTCGCCTTGTTCGCGCCTATCATTTTGGCCGGTACAAGCGTTTCAAGGGCAGTACTTCATAATCAGCAGTTTATTGACGAAAAGGACATAAGAATTGGAGATACCATACTGGTAAGAAAAGCAGGAGAAATTATTCCGGAGGTTATTCGTTCTGTCAGCCATTCGGAGGATTCGGCTCCGTTTCATTTACCTGATGTATGTCCCGTATGCGGCGCTCTTGCCGTCAGATATGACGATGAAAGCGTTTTGCGATGCCCTAACACGGATTGCCCGGCTCAGCTCTTAAAAAATATAATACATTTCGCATCAAAGGACGCTATGAATATCGACGGTCTTGGTCCCGCAATTATAACTGTACTTTTGGAAAAGGGACTTATTAAATCAGTCGCAGACCTTTATACTCTAAAAAAGGAACGGCTTATCGAGCTTGACCGTTTTGCTGAAAAATCCGCAGATAATCTCATTAACGCAATAGAGGCTTCAAAAAATAATAATCTTGACCGGCTTATATTTGCGCTTGGTATAAAAAATATAGGATCTAAAGCCGCAAAATTATTATGTGAAAAATTTTCAGATATTAACGGCATAATAAATGCGTCTACCGAGGAAATAAGTCAGATTGACGGCTTCGGAGATATTATGGCGCAGAATGTTGAAAAGGCATTTAAGGAGCCTCACCTGATTGAAATTATTAACCGTTTTAAAAGTTACGGCATTAATATGTCTTATAAATCCTCGTCGGATAACGGGGATAAACGACTTAACGGCAAAACGTTTGTGCTTACCGGTACTCTTCCCACAATGAAAAGACGTGACGCTCAGGAGCTAATCGAAAAATCAGGCGGTAAGGTTTCGTCTTCAGTTTCCAAAAAAACCGACTATGTCGTTGCCGGTGACGACGCCGGAAACAAGCTTATAAAGGCACGGCAGCTCGGAATAAGAGTAATAAGCGAACAGGAGCTTATTGATATAACTAAATAAAAAGGATGGTAGTTATGAAAATTGATATCAAACACATAGCCAAGCTTTCCAGATTAAAAATCGAAGACAGCAGGCTTGAAAAATTCGAAAAGGATATGGAAATGATCGTCAATATGGTAGACAATATGCCTGATATTGACGGTCCGCTCACTCTCCTTGACGAAGAAAACCCAATGACTCTAAGAGAAGATATAGCTGTAACGAATAAATTCAAACGCGAGGAACTATTGTCAAATGCGCCGGAGGTTCAGGCAGGCTGTCTTGTAGTTCCTAAAACTGTAGAATAATAAAGGAGTTAAAAGCTATGAAGTTATATGAAAAAAACGCGGCGGAGCTTTCTGAAATGCTCAGAAGCAAGAAATGCAGCGCTGCTGAAATATGCGACGACGTTTTGGAACGTATTCATGAAACCGAAGATAAAATAGGAGCCTATGTGACGTTATGCGAGAAAACCGCAAAAGAAAACGCCGCCGCAGTCGATAAGGCTCTGGCTTCCGGAGAAAGCCTTCACCCGCTTGCAGGAATACCGATAGGTATTAAAGATAATATCTCAACAAAGGGAATCAGAACTACATGTTCATCAAAAATGCTTGAAAACTATATACCGCCGTTTAACGCTACTGTTATGGACAAAATAAATGAAGCGAAGATGACGGTACTGGGCAAAATGAATATGGATGAATTTGCTATGGGATCTTCAACAGAAACATCTTATATGCATCTGACAAAAAATCCTTATAATACCGACTGCGTTCCAGGCGGCTCTTCAGGCGGTTCCGCAGCAGCTATATCCTCCGGAGAAGCTATACTTACCTTAGGCTCCGATACCGGCGGATCTATAAGGCAGCCTGCCGCTCTCTGCGGAGCAGTCGGTATGAAACCGACATATGGAAGCGTTTCAAGATACGGTCTTGTCGCGTTTGCCTCATCTCTTGATCAGATAGGACCTCTCGGAAAATCCGTTAAGGATATCGCGATGCTCCAAAGTCTTATCTGCGGTCATGATAGACGCGACGCCACTTCAAAAAATACAGAATATCCTGATTATTCAGCAAAACTAAGGAACAATTTAAATGGACTTAAAATCGGAGTTCCCAAAGAATATTTCGGAGAAGGCATAGATTCTGAGGTTAAGGATGCCGTTATGAAGGCTATTAAGGAAATGGAAGCAAACGGCGCTGAAATAAAAGAAATTTCACTTCCAAGCACTAAATATGCAATTAATACTTATTATATAATCGCCTCGGCAGAGGCTTCATCGAATCTGGCAAGATTTGATGGAGTTAAGTATGGCTTCAGAGCAGAAAATTACGAAGGACTTATAGATATGTATGAAAAAACCAGAAGCGAGGGCTTTGGAGACGAGGTAAAAAGAAGAATAATGCTTGGTACATTCGTTCTTAGTTCAGGTTATTTTGACGCATATTATAAAAAGGCTAAGCGCGTTCAGAAAAGAATAAGCCAAGAATTCGACGAAGCGTTTAAGGAATGTAATATAATTGCAACCCCGACTGTTCCCTCCTCCGCTTTCAAAATAGGTGAAAATATCGGAGATCCTATAAAAATGTATTATAACGACGTATGCACTGTAACAGTTAATATCGCCGGTCTCCCCGCTATCAGTCTGCCATGCGGAAAAGACAGCAGATCAATGCCAATGGGATTACAGCTTATCGGCGGCAAGTTCAGCGAACAGCAGCTTTTAAATGCTGCATACGGATATGAACAGCTATGCGGCGGCTTCGACGTAATTTCAAAGACGCTTTAAGGGAGGTTTAAAATGAAGGATTATGAAATAGTTATCGGACTTGAAGTACATGCAGAATTAAACACTGAATCAAAAATTTTCTGCGACTGTAAAAACGCTTTCGGACTTGAAGTAAATACACAGGTTTGCCCGGTATGCATGGGAATGCCGGGAACACTTCCCACTCTTAATGAAAAAGTCGTCGATTACGCAATAAAAATGGGACATGCATTAAACTGCACTATAAATAATATCTGCAAGCAGGACAGAAAGAATTACTTTTACCCCGATCTACCTAAAGCTTACCAGATTTCACAGGCTGATGTGCCGCTGTGTGAAAACGGCAGTGTTGAATTTATGGTGAACGGTGAAACGAAAACAGTCGGAATAACAAGAATTCATATTGAAGAAGACGCTGGCAAGCTTTTGCATGACGAAGCATTTTCCGGTTCCCTTGTGGATCTTAACAGATGCGGAGTTCCGCTAATTGAAATAGTTTCCGAACCGGATATAAGAAGCTCCGCCGAAGCAAAGGCTTATCTTGAAACAATAAAATCCATACTTCAATATATAGGAATTTCGGACTGTAAAATGCAGGAAGGATCAATAAGATGCGACGTAAACGTATCTGTCAGAGAAAAAGGAGCCGCAGAATTCGGAACAAGGTCTGAAATGAAAAATGTCAACAGCTTCAGCGCCGCAGTCAGAGGCATTGAATACGAAGCAAAGCGCCAGATAGAATTATTAGAAAGCGGCGGTACTGTCGTTCAGGAAACAAGAAGATGGGATGATCCAAAGGGAATGAGCTTTCCTATGCGTTCAAAAGAAGACGCCCAGGATTACAGATATTTTCCGGAACCGGATTTACTGACAATAGTCGTCGATAAGGAAAGAATCAAGGCTCTAAAAGAACAGATTCCCGAACTGCCGAATATAAAAATAAAGAGGTATGTCAGCGATTATTCCTTATCCCAAATTGACGCTACTTTAATTGCAGAGGATATGGAAAAATCATCTTTATTTGACTTATGCTGTTCAATGAATAAATGCAAGCCCAAAAGCATAAGCAACTGGATACTTGGAGATATTTCAAAATATACTAATGAAACCGGAAAATTAATATCTGAAACTAATTTAACCGCCGATAAATTATGCTCGCTAATAGAAAAAATAGAAAAGAGCGTAATCTCAAATTCTGCCGGTAAAACTGTGTTTGAAGAATTAATGAAAAATAACGGAGATATTGACAGCATTATTAATGAAAAGGGACTTGCTCAGAATTCTGATTCTGATTTTATAGAAAAGCTTGTTAAGGAAGTTTTTGCAGAAAATGAAAAATCTATAAACGATTATAAAAATGGTAAAACTAATGCACTTGGATATTTAGTCGGTCAGTGCATGAAGGCATCTAAGGGTAAGGCAAATCCGGGAATAGTCAAGGATACTGTTACAAAAATGCTTCAGTCATAATGTCATAATAATAAAGGCGCTTTTACATAATGTAAAAACGCCTTTTTTACAAATTCAACCGCTTTTAATATCACGACTTCGTTTATAAAAAATTATTGAAATTAAAACTGTAATAGCTTCAGCTAACGGAACAGCAAACCATATACCGATCTTGCCAATTAAAGCAGGCAAAATAAATAATATTATACCGCTTAAAACTATTCCCCTTATAACACAAATTATCAGGGACAAAAGAGGCTTAACAATTGACTGCAAATAATTCTGCATAAAAATATTAGCCCCCATAAATAAAAAAGCTGAAAAATATATCATTATTGCTTTCTTGGCATTAAACATATCACTTTCGGAAAGCTTTACAAAAATATTGGCAATTCTTTCAGGTATAATAAATCCGGCAATCGTAAACGCGGCACCCACAATTATTGATGTTGTTACGCCAAGTCTAAATACCTTTTTGATTCTGTCATATTTACCTGCTCCATAATTCATGGCAGTAATGGGCTGAGCAGCCTGTGAAACGCCGTTAAACAACGATACCGCCGTCAAAGACGTATTTGAAATAATGCTGTAAATAGTTATTCCTATAACGCCGTAATATTTAAGAAGCTGAATATTAAACAAAAATATCAAAACGCTTGAAGCAATATCCGTCAGGAAAACCGGAAATCCGGATTTTATAACGTCCGCAAATAATCGCAGTTGCAGATTCTTCAAAGAAAGCTTCAGCGAATTATTCCTTGCAAAAAAGTGAGTACATAATACCGCCACATTAACAACAAGTCCTATGACAGAAGCTAAGGAAGCTCCAAACATACCCATATTAAGAGGATACATAAATATATAGTCCAATATTATATTCAGTATACCTCCGCATAATGAGCCTGCCATAGCAGTCTTAGGGGCTTTGTCATTTCTTAAAAAAGCCTGAATCATGCTTGAAAATATAAAAAAAGGGATTCCTGGTATAACCGGCTTCATATAATCCTTTATATAACTGATTGTTACATCCGAAGCTCCCAGAAAACGCATAACAGGATTAAAAAATACGATTAATATAAACATATAAACTAACGCTATGAAGATACCCGATATTACCGCCGTTGTAAAATATTTCTTTTGAGCGTTCTGCTCATTTCGGCCCAAAGCAACGGACATTAAAACAGAACCGCCTATACCGAGCAGATTACCTGTGCCAAAGAATATCATAATAGGCGGAAATACAATATTCAAACCTGCAAGAGCGTCCGCACCAATTCTGTTGCCGATCATTATAGTATCAACAAGTATATAAATTGAAGTAACCATAGTAGCCAGAACGGCAGGAATAAGATAATGCATAAAAGCCTTTCTTACAGGCTCTTTTGTTAAATCTATATTTTTCATTAAACCTCCAAAAAAAATAAGGCGGTAATATTCCGCCTTATTTTAATCCTTAAAACTACTTAATAATTGACTTGCCGGTCATCTCTTCAGGCTGTTCAAGCCCCATAACCTTAAGCATTGTAGGAGCTATATCGGCAAGTACGCCGCCTTCTCTAAGCTCGCAGTCAAGACCGACAACGATAAACGGTACCGGATTGGTTGTATGGGCAGTAAACGGCGAGCCGTCTGATTCATACATCTTGTCGGCATTTCCGTGATCAGCCGTTATAAATGCGACTCCGCCTTTAGATAAAACAGCCTCAACTGTTCTTCCGACACACTCGTCAACCGCTTCAACGGCCGCTTTTGCCGCGTCAAATACACCGGTATGTCCAACCATATCACAGTTTGCATAATTTAAAATAATAGCGTCATATTTATTACTGTTTATTGCGTCCACAACAGCGTCGGTAACCTCGTAAGCGCTCATTTCCGGTTTCATGTCAAATGTTTCAACATCAGGAGATTTTATAAGTATCCTATCTTCACCGTCAAATGTTTTTTCCTCACCGCCGTTGAAAAAAAACGTTACATGAGCATATTTTTGAGTTTCAGCTATTCTAAGCTGAGTTCTGCCCATTTTACTGATATATTCTCCGAATGTCATGTTCAATGATTCCGGAGGAAATGCAACTGAAACATTAGGCATTGTAGCGTCGTATTGAGCCATACACACGAAGTTAAGCGGAAAAAATCCCTTTTTACGTTCAAATCCGCTGAAGCCTTCCTCAACAAACGCTCTTGTAATCTGTCTGGCACGGTCAGGACGGAAATTAAAGAATACTACGCTGTCATTCTCGCTGATCATACCGTTTTTATCACATACCGTAGGGAGCATAAATTCATCGGTAACTCCGTTTTCATATGAATCCTCAATCGCCTTAACCGGATCACCGCATTCAACACCATTCCCCAAAACCATAGCATTGTATGCTTTTTCAACTCTATCCCAGGCATTATCTCTGTCCATTGCATAAAAACGCCCCATTACGGTAGCGACAGAACCAATTCCCAGCTCGCTCATTTTAGAGCATGCTTCTCTCATATATTCTGCGGCTGAGGACGGAGGAACATCACGCCCGTCCAGAAAAGCATGAACATACACCTTTTCAATTCCGTTTTTCTTAGCCATTTCAATTAATCCGTAAAGATGCTCCATGTGGCTGTGAACGCCGCCTGGAGAAAGAAGTCCCATAAGATGCAGTGAAGAATTTTTTTCTATGCAGTTTTCCATTGCTGATTTCAAAGCAGCATTCTCAAAAAAATCTCCGTCCTTTATGGATTTTGAAATTTTGACAAGCATCTGATATACTATTCGGCCGGCGCCTATATTTGTGTGTCCGACTTCTGAATTTCCCATTTGACCGTCCGGCAGTCCTACATCAAGACCGCTTGCTCCGATATAAGTATGGGGCCCCTGCATATACCTATCAATATTAGGTTTCTTTGCCGCGGCTATTGCATTTCCGTAATCGTCAGCGTTATAGCCAAAGCCATCCATTATAATTAAAGCAACAGGTTTTTTACACATAAACTTGACCTTTCCAATAAACTGTTATAGCAACAGAAGATTTATAATCTTATCCGAATTATATTATCAGCAGATTTTTATTTATTATCCTTCAACAGCCGCCTGAACGATTGTATTAAAATCAGCCGCTTTAAGTGACGCGCCTCCGATGAGTCCGCCGTCAACGTTAGGCTTTGAAAGAAGCTCTGCCGCGTTGCCGGCATTCATTGATCCGCCGTACTGAATTGTTATAGCGTCTGCAGTTGCCTGGTCATATATCTTAGCAAGCGTCGAACGAATAAATCCACAAACCTCTTCCGCCTGATCCGCAGTGGCGGTTTTGCCTGTACCGATAGCCCAGACCGGCTCATAGGCGATAACAGTCTTTTTAACGTCCTCGGCAGAAACATCATACAAATCCAGCTTAATCTGACGTGCAATTACTTCTTCAGTAATATTGCATTCGCGTTCCCAAAGAAGCTCTCCAACGCAGACAATAGGCTTAAGACCTGCTGCTAAAGCAGCCTTTGTCCTCTTATTAACAGTTTCGTCCGTTTCTCCGAAATACTGTCTTCTTTCCGAATGTCCGATAACAACATATTCCACACCAAGTTCAACCAGCATATCGGCTGAGATTTCACCCGTATAGGCTCCGCTCTTTTCAAAGTGTACGTTTTCCGCACCGATCTTGACATTTGAACCTGACGTCGTATTAATTGCTGTTTCAAGATTTGTAAAAGGAACGCAGGCAATAACTTCAATCTTACCGTCAGCATTGGCAACCAAAGGCTTAATAGCTTCAAGAAGTTCCTTAGCCTCAGGTCTTGTTTTATTCATTTTCCAGTTACCGGCAATAATTGCCTTTCTTAAAGATTTATTCATATTAACTACTCCTTAATCAAATGTTTGTTTCACAATAAGGAGAACAAGGAAATATCCTCGTTCTCCGGATTAGATATTATTTATCTGCAATTACAGCAACGCCGGGAAGCGTCTTGCCTTCAAGATATTCAAGCGAAGCTCCGCCGCCTGTTGAGATATGACTCATTTTATCAGCGAAACCAAGCTGCATAACAGCCGCCGCAGAATCGCCGCCGCCGATTATTGTAGTAGCGTCTGTTTCAGCAAGAGCCTTGGCAACGGCAATTGTACCCTTAGCAAGCACAGGGTTTTCAAATACGCCCATAGGACCGTTCCAAACAACTGTCTTGGCAGATTTAGCAGCTTCAGCAAAAATCTCCTGGGTTTTAGGTCCGATATCCAAGCCCATTTTATCAGCAGGAATATTTTTTGATTCAACATATTCTACAGAAATTTCAGCGTCTATAGGTTCCGGAAATGAAACGGATACGGCAGTGTCAACCGGAAGAAGAAGCTTCTTGCCGAGAGATTCAGCCTTTGCCATCATTTCCTTGCAATAATCAACCTTTTCAAGATCAACAAGTGAAGTGCCTACTTCATAGCCCTTAGCTTTAAGGAAGGTATAAGCCATACCTCCGCCGATAATCAGGGTATCGCACTTTTCAAGAAGATTAGAGATAACATTGAGCTTATCTGCAACCTTTGCTCCGCCGAGTATAGCCACAAACGGTCTTTCAGGCACCTCAACCGCATTTCCGAGATACTGGATTTCCTTTTGCATTAAATAACCCACAGCAGTTTCAGAAACAAATTTTGTAACTCCCGCTGTAGAAGCATGAGCTCTGTGAGCAGAACCAAAAGCGTCCATAACAAATACTTCGTTATCGACGAGGTCCGCCAATTCCTTAGCAAAAGCCTCCCCGTTCTTTGTTTCTTCAGCGCCGCGGAATCTTGTATTCTGAAGAACAACAATTTCACCGTTATTCATTTCAGCAATTGTTTTCTTAGCTGTTTCGCCGGTTACTGTATCGTCTCCGACAAACGTAACCTTAGCGTCAACAAGTTCACCCAGTCTTTTAGCTGCCGGCTCTAGTGAAAACTTAGCCTCAGGACCATTCTTAGGCTTACCGAGATGTGAGCAAAGAACAACCTTTCCTCCGTCGGCTACGAGCTTCTTGATTGTAGGAAGAGCCGCCTGAATCCTGTTATCGTTTGTTATAACTCCATCCTTAAGAGGAACATTGAAGTCGACTCTGACTAAAACCTTTTTGCCGTTAACGTTAATGTCGTCAATTGAAACCTTGTTTAAACCTGCCATGTTATCCTAAACATCCTTTCATTTATATACATATACGATCCAAGGCTGTTATAATTTTAACAACCATTTATATTTTACACTATTTCCCTTTAATTTGCAAGCTTTTTTTAGTATATTGAAAAATTTCTATTTCTGAATGCCGCGTATTATAAATCCAACAACATTATGACCGGCGTTACATGCGACTGCCGCCCCTATCTGCACGGTATATTCCGGAGGATAACCGAACTTTCTTGTCATTTCAGCAGCAAGCTCGTCTGTCAAGGCAGATTCGCTTCCCTTAACCATAATATAAGGCGTTTTAGGCGTCATAGATCTTTCGGCGTCGGCAAGCAGCTTAGAAACAATATTTTTTTCTCCTCTGATTTTCTCAATAACGGTTGAAACCCCTCCGGCAATCTTAATAAGCGGACGCAACCCCAGCAATTCGCCTGCAAAAGCCGCAGCGGCGGTCACTCTACCCGATTTCTTTACATATTTAAGAGTCATAGGAACAAAATGTACTTCAGCACAATCAAACCATTCCTTAAGATAATCAATAATCTCGTCAGGAGTTTCCCCCTTCTGAGCCTTCAGAGCCGCCTGCATAACAGGATAACCGTAAACTCCGGTATAGTTCTTTGAATCTACGACATAAATCCTCATGCTGCCGCCGGATTCCTTTATCTCCTTTTTAAACTCATCGGCTGCGGAAAGCGCGTTTTTATAAGTGGCTGAGCCCGTAGATGAAATGGTAACATAAATAACATCCGTCCAGCCCTCCTTATAAAGTTCCTTGTAAACCTCAAGTATTTCATATGGGGTAAGCTGCGACGTTGTAGGCATCTCTTTGGCGTTATCCATCATATTATAAAATTCTTCATTTGTAAAATCAATTCTTTCCTTGTAAGCAGTTCCGTCTACAATGACTGGAAAGGACATGATCTTTATACCAAGCCTTTTTTCATCCTCTTTAGAAATATCACAAGCCGAATCCGTTATAATTTTAATCTTCTGCATTATATCCCACCTTTCTGATTCCAGCTATATTGCGTCAGGCGTCCTTCTTTTGAAAGATCCGGAAAATTCCATTGCCTTAATACTTCATATACGGCAATTGCTACTGAATTAGATAAATTAAGGCTTCTCAGATTATTTCTCATTGGAATTCTGACGCAGCGTTTTTCGTTCTCAAATAATATTTTTTCATCTATCCCTTTATCTTCCCTGCCAAAAATAATATAAGCATTATCGGGATATTCAACTTCGCTGTAAACGCTTCTTCCTTTAGTTGTAAAATAATAATAGTTACCGTTATTCTGCTCATAAAATTCTGAAATATTATCATAATAACTGATATTAAGCTTATCCCAATAATCAAGACCGGCTCTTTTTAAATTTTTATCCGTTATTTCAAATCCGAACGGTCTTATAAGGTGAAGCCTTGCGCCGGTAACAGCACAGGTTCGAGCTATATTTCCCGTATTTTGAGGTATCTGCGGTTCAATAAGAACAATATTTAAATTTTTCATAAACTCACCATAATATATTATATCAGAAATCAAAAAAAATTTCAACAATATTGAAAAATTTGGAACGCAGCAGCTATGTATTTTATCAAATCCTTTATGCATAATACCATTGTAAACAAAAATTTCAGCGCTATAGCTGATAAGAAAAATAAAATGGAGAAGATTCAAATGGAAACTAAAGCTATGATAAAAGGCATGGCTGCCGGCGCGGTGGTCGGAACGGCATGCTATATGATTTCAAAATCACCGGACAGAAAAAAGAAACAGCTTAAAAGGAATACCGGTAAAGCAGTAAAGGCCTTTGCTTCTGTTGCTGATTGCTTTTCGTCAATGTTTTAACCAAAGAAATACAGGAGGAGTACGTGGGAAAGCTATATTTTTACATTCTTGGCTTGATAACCGGTCTTGCTAACGGTCTTTTCGGCTCTGGCGGCGGTATAATCGCCGTGCCGATGCTCAAAAAATCCGGTATAACAACTAAAGAATCCCACGCCACCTCGCTTGCCTTAACACTTCCGTTAAGCATTGTGAGCTGTTTTTTCTATATAAGAAACAGCGATAAAATACTGCCGGATTCGCTCCGGTTAATTCCTTTCGGACTTGCCGGAGCGATAATAGGCGGTATAATAATGAAAAAAATCGCACCAAAATATCTAAAAAAGGCGTTCGGAATAATACTTATAATTTCCGGATTAAGGTTATTTATAAAATGAATTTCTGGATTCTTGCCGCAGCATTTTTAACCGGCATATTCGCTTCTCTCGGTCTTGGCGGAGGCATGATACTGATACTGTATATGACCATATTTGCCGGTTACACTCAGCTTGACGCTCAAGGTATAAATTTAATTTTCTTTATTCCCATAGCCCTGCTTTCTCTTATAATTCACACTAAAAGCAAGCTGGTTAAATGGAAAAAAATAATACCGTCCGTTATTTGCGGAATTATAACAGCAGTTATAGGCTGTATTATAGCCAAGAATATTGGAAACGAATATTTGACCAAAATATTTGCGGTTTTTGTTCTGCTAACCGGTATAAAGGAGCTGTTTACCAAGGTCAGAGATTAAAATTCGGCTATGCCTTTACCGCTGTTTTTCCTGTATCCCATGTAGCTTTCAAGTATAATAGTAGCCGCTACTGCGTCAACAACCGCTTTTCTCTTTTTGCCTCTGGTATTTGTTGTATTTAAATAATTATGCGCCGAAACGGTGGTACAGCGTTCGTCCCAAAGCTCAACCGGCACATTTGAAGACTCTTTCAGTTTTTCTGAAAACAAAACGCATTTTTCAGCTCTTTCGCCTATTGTGCCGTTCATATTTTTAGGATAGCCTACAACCGCGATATCCGCTTTATTTTCCGCTATTATTTCAGCGGTTTTTTTTATGCATTCATCAAAATCCTTCTCATTGATAACGCATAACGGCGAAGCCAGCATCTCTGTTTTATCACACATTGCAATTCCGGTCCTTGAATCGCCGAAATCAACAGCTATAATTTTCATAAGCTATTTTTCACTCCCGCCATACGCTTACTGCGCCTATAATATCCTTTATATCGGAAATACCATGGCTGTCAAGAAACTCGTTGATTTCTTCTATTATCCTGACAGGCGCATAGGGATCTGTAAAAATCGCCGCGCCTATCTGAACGGCCGAGGCGCCTGCCATCATCATTTCTATGGCGTCAGCTCCCGATGATATACCTCCCATGCCTATTACCGGAATATTTACTGCACCGGAAGTCTGCCATACCATTCTGACCGCCACCGGTAATACAGCCTGTCCCGACATACCGCCCATATTATTTCTTAGTATAGGGCGACGCGTATTGATATCTATCCTCATGCCTAAGAGCGTGTTTATAAGAGATACGGCGTCCGCCCCCTCGGCTTCAACGGACTTAGCAATATCTGCAATACTGGTAACATTCGGAGACAATTTAACAATCAGCGGCTTATCGGTAGCTTTTCTTACAAGCCGTGTAACAGAGGCAGCTCCGTCGCAGGTTGCGCCGAACGCCATTCCCCCCTGCCTTACGTTAGGACAGGATATATTAAGCTCAATCATATGAACGTCTGTATTGTCGAGCTTTGCGGCAATTTCAGCGCATTCCTCAGCAGTTGAGCCGGCGATATTTGCGATTATTACCGTGTTCTTTGACATAAGATTAGGAAGCTCATCTGAAATAAATTTATCTATTCCCGGATTCTGGAGTCCGACGGAATTGAGCATACCGGACGGTGTTTCGGCTATTCTGGGAGACGGATTGCCGTTTCTTTTGGTTATTGTGGTTCCCTTAGTAGCTATACCGCCAAGCTTTGATAAAGGAAAAAGTTCTTCATATTCCCGGCCGTATCCGAAAACTCCGGAAGCCGGTATAACAGGATTTTTAAAATCTACTCCGCAGATATTAACAGATAAATCAGCCATTACCAAATAACCTCCTTCGAATTGAATACAGGTCCGTTTTTACATACGTGAGCAAAATGCTCTTCTCCGTCTTTTCTTGTTTTGCAGGCGCAAACCAAGCACGCTCCTATTCCGCAGCCCATTCTTTCCTCTAAGGATACCTCGCAGAATACTCCCGAATTCTCTGCAATCTCTGAAATTCTTTTAAGCATCGGCGCCGGACCGCAGGCGTATATTGCGTCGGCGTTTCCTTCTTTCAGCAATTCGGCAAGAGGTTCGGTAACCAGGCACTTTCTGCCTGTAGAGCCGTCGTCGGTACATAATATCGTTTCTGCTCCGGCGGCATTGAAATCCCTCTGCAATATTACAGCTTCCGCACTTCTGAAACCGGAAATAACAGTCGTTCTTTCACCGTATATTTTAGCAAGCGGCAGCATAGGAGGCGTTCCTATTCCTCCTCCAACAAGTATTATCTTTTTAAAGCTATTATCAATAGTAAAGCCGTGACCGAGAGGCGCAAGCATATCAATAAGCTCTCCCTCGTTAAGCTTTGCGATTTCCTTAGTCCCATCGCCCTTAGTTATAAATACAATTCGAAGCGTTCCGCTTTTTTTGTCAATATCGCATATAGATATCGGTCGCCTTAATGTGAAGCCGGGCGGAAGAATATGAACAAATTGTCCCGGGCAGGCAATTTCCGTTATTTCCGGACACTTTATATCTATGCTGAATATATCCTTCGCAAGCGCGCGTTTGCCTGCTATCTGATATTTTCCCTGTGTATATTTCATAAGCTTTCCTTTCTTAATAAAAATTATATTACAGTTATGCCAATTATAATCGTTTCCGTGTCGGCGTTATTCCAAACGGAATGAGTAATTAAACGCTTATATTTCCTGATTATGACAGGCTCTTCTCCCTGAGTTACAATAAATAAATGAATTTAAATTATTCGGCGGCGTAACAAATCCATTCATAATAATCTTCCTATTTTATTTCACAGGTATAACATAATTATCTAAGCTGATTTATCCCTAATTACTTAAATTTTCTTTCAGCAATTCAATTATTTATTATTATAATTTCGGGCGGAATAAAATTCCGCCCCTATAAAATTATATTTTTGTAATATCAATCATTTCAACGTCGTCTATTGTTCTGTTTGTCTGGAGAACGTTCGCAAGCGCTCTGGCGGTATCTATTGCGGTAAGACTGCATATAGAACGCTCGACAGACTTGCGTCTCATTTTTACACTATCTCTGGCCGGCAGACGTCCCTTTTCAGAGGTTGAAATAACATAATGTATCTTTCCGCTTTCAAGCAGGGACAATACGTTAGGTTCTTCATTTGAGGAAATCTTATTTACTAAATTGGTAGCTATCATATTTTTGTTCAGCATACTCGCCGTACCGCTGGTTCCGTAAAGCTCGAATCCCATCTGTGCGAACTTATCGGCAATATTGATTATTTCCTGTTTATCTGTATCACGAACGGATATAAGAACTCCGCCCTCTTTTTTCAAATCGTATCCGGCAGCTATAAGTCCCTTAAGCAAAGCGTCTTCAAAGGTTTCGGCAATTCCCAGACACTCGCCTGTCGACTTCATTTCCGGACCTAACATTGTATCGACGTCCTGAAGCTTTTCAAATGAAAATACAGGAACCTTAACGGCAACATACTTACTTTTCTTATATAGTCCGCTTTCATAGCCCTGATCCTTAAGCGTTTTACCCAGCATAATTTTCGTAGCTATATCAACCATCGGTATACCTGTTACCTTGCTTATATAAGGAACTGTTCTTGAAGAACGAGGATTTACTTCGATAACGTAAACCTCGTTATTATACACTACATACTGAATATTTACAAGACCTATGACCTTAAGCTCAAAAGCAAGCTTTCTGGTGTATTCGATCAGCGTATCAACGATTTTTTCTGATAATGTCTGCGCAGGATATACAGAAATTGAGTCGCCCGAATGAACGCCGGCTCTCTCTATATGCTCCATGATTCCCGGTATCAGGAAATCTGTTCCATCACAGATTGCGTCAACCTCAACCTCTTTACCCATCATATATTTATCAATAAGTACAGGATTTTCAATCATCGTTCTGGTGATAATTCCCATATACTCTACGACATCCTTTTCGGAATGAGCGATAATCATATTCTGACCGCCCAATACATATGAAGGACGTAAAAGAACCGGATATCCAAGCTTGTCCGCAGCTTCAACCGCTTCCTCCGTAGTCATAACGGTATATCCTGAAGGACGCGGTATGCCGCACTTTTCAAGAAGCTCGTCAAATCTTTCTCTGTCCTCCGCAGCGTCTATACTGTCGGCAGAAGTACCCAGAATATTGACTCCCATATCGGCAAGATGACGGGTAAGCTTAATAGCAGTCTGTCCGCCGAATTGCACCACAACCCCGTAAGGCTGCTCGGTTTCAATAATAGATTCGACGTCCTCCTTTGTAAGCGGATCAAAATAAAGCCTGTCGCCGGTATCAAAATCCGTGGAAACAGTTTCAGGATTGTTATTGCAGATTACAGCCTCATACCCTTCCTCTTTAAGCGACCATACGCAGTGAACGGAGCAGTAATCAAATTCTATACCCTGACCTATTCTTATCGGTCCGGAGCCGAATACTATTATTTTCTTCTTTCCCTTATCAGTTCTTTCAATAAATTGCTTTGCTTCGTTTTCTTCGTCATACGTTGAATAAAAATAAGGTGTTTCAGCTTTAAACTCTCCGGCGCAGGTATCGACCATTTTATAAACAGCTTTCCTTTTTACGGGGCATTCCTGTCCGGACATACGCTCTATTGTGCTGTCAAGATAACCGTATCGTTTAGCAGTAAGATATTTATCCTCTGTAAGCTCTCCGTCCGCGAGCCATTTTTCAAGCTCGACAAGATTTTTAAGCTTATTTAAAAACCATTCGTCAATGAGGGTTATTTCATGAAGCTGTTCAACGGAAATACCGCGCTTTAACAGCTCATAAACCTGAAACGCTCTTTCGTCGTCGGCATGAGGTATTTTTTCAAGCAGCTCGTCAGTGTCAAGCTCTGAGAACTTTTTCATATTAAGCGAATCAACGCCAAGCTCTGTTGAGCGTACCGCTTTCATCATAGCCTGCTCAAAGCTCGTTCCTATTGCCATTACTTCTCCGGTAGCTTTCATCTGTGTTCCGAGAGTTCGTTTCGCATACACGAATTTATCAAACGCCCACTTAGGAAATTTAACCACAACATAATCCAGCGCAGGCTCGAAGCATGCGTAAGTTTTACCGGTAACCTGATTGATAATCTCATCAAGAGTATATCCTATAGCTATTCTTGTCGCAACCTTAGCAATAGGATAGCCTGTCGCCTTGGATGCAAGCGCCGACGAACGGGATACTCTTGGATTTACTTCTATAACAGCATATTCCATCGATTCCGGATGAAGCGCAAACTGACAGTTACAACCGCCCTCTACCTCCAATTCAGAAATAATATTCAAAGACGCTGTTCTGAGCATCTGATATTCCCTGTCAGAAAGAGTTACGGCCGGTGCAATTACAATGCTGTCGCCGGTATGAACGCCAACCGGATCAAAATTTTCCATCGAACAAACGGTTATAACATTACCCTTACTGTCTCGGATAACTTCAAACTCAATCTCCTTCCAGCCGCTTATGCACTTCTCAATTAGAACCTGTGTTATCGGAGAAAGCCTTAAGCCGTTTTTCGCAATATCCCTTAACTGCTCTTCATTTTCTGCAATACCGCCGCCTGTTCCGCCGAGAGTGAACGCCGGACGCACAATAACGGGATAATCTATTACCTCGGCAAAGCTGACGGCGTCCTCGATTGTTTCAACCACCTTTGACGGAATACAAGGCTCTCCGATTTTTTCCATCGTATCCTTGAATGCCTGTCTGTCCTCAGCCTTATGTATAGTCAGCGGATTGGCGCCAAGAAGCTTTACGTTGTTAGCGTCAAGAAAGCCTTCTTCTGCAAGCTGCATTGAAAGCGTAAGACCGGTCTGACCTCCCAGTGTAGATAAAACGCTATCGGGTTTTTCAATCTCTATTATCTTTTTTACCGCGTCAAGCGTCAGCGGCTCGATATAAATCTTATCTGCCATCGCCTTATCTGTCATGATGGTAGCAGGATTAGAATTTATTAAAACTACCTCAAGTCCCTCCTGCTTCAATGCACGACATGCCTGAGTTCCGGCATAGTCAAACTCCGCCGCCTGTCCGATTACGATAGGCCCCGAACCTATAACAAGTACTTTTTTTATATCCTGTCTTAAAGGCATATCAGCGCATCTCCTTTTTAATAATTTCTATAAATTCATCAAACAGATATTCAGTATCCTGCGGTCCGCCGTGGGCTTCCGGATGGAACTGAACTGTAAACGCATTAATATTTTTATATCTCATTCCCTCGCAGGTTCCGTCATTAGCGTTAAAATGTGAAACCTCGGCAATATTCGGATCAATACTGTCGCCGATAACCGCATAACCGTGGTTCTGGCTTGTTACAAACGTTCTGTCAAGCGTCTTGTCGACAACAGGCTGATTTGCTCCTCTGTGTCCGTATTTCAGCTTTTCTGTTCTGCCGCCGTGAGCCAGCGCCATAAGCTGATGGCCCAGACAAATTCCGAATATGGGGATTCCCAGTCGGCTTATTTCTTTTATATTTTCAATTATCTCAGTATTTTCAGTCGGATCTCCCGGACCGTTGGACAGCATGATTCCGTCAGGTGAAATTTCTTTAATTTCCTCAGCGGTAGTATAAGCCGGAACCACCGTAACCTCGCAGCCCCTTTTTACAAGCTCGTTTCTAATATTTCTTTTATATCCGAAGTCAAACAGCGCAACCTTATATTTCGGAGACTCGCCGCAATATGTTCTGAATTCTGTTCCGGTAACATTTTTTACTGCGTCCCTTACTTTATATTCATGCAGACTCTTTAAAAGCTCGTCCTTATTTTCATAAACGTCTTCTGTAGAAATAATTCCGTTCATTACGCCGACTTCACGAATTTTTCTCGTAAGGCTTCTGGTGTCTATCGAATGAATACCGATAATATTTTGCTTTATAAGAAAATCTTCTATCGTTCCCTGACAGCGGAAATTTGACGGAGTATTACACCATTCTCTTACAATGTAACCGCTTACATAAGATCTGGCAGATTCGAAATCCTCGTCGTTTACCCCGTAATTTCCTATAAGCGGAAAAGTCTGAGCGACAATCTGACCGTAATAGCTTGGATCTGTAAGCGTCTCCTGATAGCCTGTCAAGCCGGTAGTAAAAACCACCTCTCCGGTTACGGTCCCTTTTGCTCCGAAACTGCGTCCTTCAAAGACGGTACCGTCGGCAAGAAGCAGGTAAGCCTTTTCACTTTGATTAAACAAAGACATCTAACCATTCCTTTCACAGATAAAAATTTCTATTTTAAATTAATATAAGAAGTTATATCGTTTCTCATTCTTTCAGCTTCTCTTCTTGCAGCTCTTGCAAAATCCTGCTCCGGACATTCTTCTTTTTTATAAGCGCACATAACGGCTCTTGAAGAATTAACTATAGCTCCAAGACCGTTTTCATCAAAAGCGCCTGCAATGCCCTGAGCTCCTCCTCCCTGAGCGCCGTACCCCGGCACAAGAAACATTGTATGCGGAAGTCTTTTTCTAAGCTCTGAAAGCTGTTCCGGATATGTAGCGCCAACAACCGCTCCTACCGAAGAATAGCCGTATTCGCCGATTCTGCCGCTTCCCCATTTTTCACACATATCTCCCATTGCGGCATACACCGGAATACCGTCAATGAGCCTGTCCTGAAGCTCTCCGCTTGATTTATTTGAAGTCTTTACAAGCACGTATATACCCTTATCTTTTTCATCGCAGACCTTCAGAAGAGGTTCTATTCCGTCTGTTCCCAAATAACCGTTGACGGTAAGAGCGTCGGCGCCGAACGGCTCGCACTCCGTTTCCCCTATCTTAACGCTGCCCAGATGAGCGTTAGTATACGCTTCCATTGTGGCTCCTATATCGTTTCGCTTTCCGTCGGTAATAACAAACATCCCCTTAAGCTTTGCATAGCGAATGGTCTTTTCCAGCGTTTTAACTCCGTAATGTCCGTACATCTCATAATATGCCGCCTGAGGCTTTATCGCAGGCACAATATCGCATATTTCATCTATTATCATCTGATTGAACCTGAAAACGGCCTTTGCCGCCGCCTTTATGGTCTGACCGTCCTCGCTGAAAAATTCCTGCTTGATATATTCCGGAACATAATCAAGCTTCGGATCAAGTCCTACTACCGTGGGATTTTTCATATCAACAATTCTTTTAATAAGTCTGTCAAATGACATAACGCCGTACTCCTTTTTTTATTATTTTTCAAAATACTGCATTATTCCGTCAGAAATAACGCCGACTGCTTTTCCTTTAAGCTCCATATTCTTAAAAGCAGAATTTGAAGATTTTGATTTAAAGCTGCACGGATCCACGATCCATTTCTTTTCAGTGTCTACTAAGGTTAATTCCGCCTGCATTCCTTCTCTGATATTAAGCTCGGAAAGTCCCAGTACCCTTCTCGGATTTTCAGACATAAGACCGGATATTCTTTTTAATGAAATCATTCCGGTATGATATAGTCCGGTAAGAACGGCTGCCAAAGATGTTTCAAGTCCAACAACTCCGTTAGGAGCCTTAAGAAAATCAGATTTATCCTCTTCAGAATGAGGCGCATGATCGGTGACTATACAATCGATAGTTCCATCGCATATACCATTGATAATTGCAAGCCTGTCCGACTCTTCTCTGAGCGGCGGGTTCATTCTGTAATCCGCGTCCATTGTCCTTAGCAGCTCGTCTGTCAGCATAAAATAGTGCGGACAGGTCTCACAGGTAACCTTAACTCCGTTTTTCTTATATTTTCTTATTAAATCAACGCTTCCTTTTGTGCTGACATGAGCGATATGAATCGGACAGCCTGTATTTTTAGAGGTTATGATTTCACGCTCCGTAATACTGTCCTCCGAAAGCCTGTCCATTCCGGGAATGCCGAGCTCTTCGGATATTTTTCCTTTATTAATCTTGCCGTCCTTTATTATATCAAGGTCCTCGCAGTGAGAAATTGTAAGCAAACCGCATTTTGAAGCCTCAATCATTCCGGCCCGAAGCATTTCCTGACTTTCAACAGGTCTTCCGTCGTCAGATACGGCTACAGCTCCTGCGGCCTTAAGCATCGGATAATCGCAGAGCTTTTCCCCCTTAAGCCCTTCCGTTATGGAGGCCACGGGATATATTCTTACTCCTGTATGTCTGCCCTTTTCAATTATATAGTTCAAGGTTTCCACATTATCTGCAACGGGATTGGTATTAGGCATACACGCAACGCCTGTAAAGCCGCCGTAAAGCGCGGAAGCGGCGCCCGTTATAATGTCTTCCTTATAAGTGTAGCCGGGATCCCTGAAATGAACGTGCATATCAAAAAGACCGGGCATAACGACAAGTCCAGTGCAATCGTATTCGCTGTCGGCCGAATCTTTTATTTCTCCGCTTATTTTTTTAATAACCCCGCCGTCTATCAGTATATCGCAATTAATATCCGTATCAGAATCTACGGCTCTTATGTTTTTCAACAGTATTGATTTCATTCCTTACCTCCGTCAGACGGTATATATGGAAACATTATCCCGCCCGTCAATTTCGGTCACAGATACTTTTACTTTCTCGTCTCTTGAAGTCGGAAGATTTTTTCCGACATAATCCGGTCTTATAGGAAGCTCTCGGTGACCTCTGTCTATGAGAACTGCAAGTTGAATCGACTGCGGACGTCCCCTCTTAATAAGAGCGTCAATAGCTGCCCTGGTACTTCTTCCGGTATAGATAACGTCGTCGACTATTACAACTCGCTTATCTCTTATATCAAAGTCAATATCGGTTCTGTCGTACGCTGCCGGAGTTTGTCTGTCGTCGCGATAAGGGGTAATATCCAGCGCGCCGCACGGTACCTTTACACCCTCAAGCTCCTTAATTTTTGAGGAAATTCTTTCAGCAAAGGCCACGCCTCTCGAATAAATTCCTACAATACAAAGGTTTTCCGCTCCCCTATTTCTTTCCAATATTTCATATGTTATTCTTGCAACCGCGCGTCTCATGGTATTTTCATCCATAATAATAGTTTTTCTTTCCAAGCTACCACCTCTCAAACGCAAAAAAAGCTTATCTGCCGCTGACAGATAAGCTTAAAATATACAGCCGGATATAGCTACAGCATGTATTTTAAACGCTACCTTGTCAACCTCACAGGATCAACTTAAAGGTTTTCTGTTGGATATTATACCATACAATACCGCAAATGTCCAGTAAAATACAAAAAAATATTTCTATTTTGTTTTTTTGAACTTTTTCCCCAATAATATAATACCGGCGCCTGCCGCAGCCAGGCCGGCTCCGATTAAAAGAGTGCTTTTCTTAAGTTTATTGCCGCTTTTCTTTTTCTGATGTGAAATGCTTTTGAGCTTTCTGTTCACAGATTGTGTCTCGTCGGTCAGAATACAGTCAAGAGAAAGCCTTCCCTCCAAAACAATAACCTTCATTTTGTGACGTCCTTCATTTAGGTCGTTTTTATAATAAAAAACTTGTTTTGAACCGCATTTTTCCACAAAAAGCCCCGCTGTCATTATTCTGCCGTCGATCTCGATTTTCAGTCTGAGATTTTCAGCCTCGCCCATAAGCGCAACCGTTTCTCCGCTGAATTCATATTCAAAATAAGCTCCTTTTTTCTCGGCTGCGGCGCTGGTACGGTTATAAAAATGAAAGCTGTCCATAGCGTTTTTATTCCAGCCGTCGGAATATATGACACCGTTTGACAGGCAATCCTCCCTTAACGAATAGGTCGGATAACCAATTACAGGAGTTATGGAAAGATTTCTGAATCTGTTGTTATAATAGGCGCTGTAAAGAGAAACGCGTCCCGACAGTATCATTGGAGGAGAGGTTATATATTCACACAGTATCTGACGGTTTACAACGCACTTGATCCTGTTTTTCTTAGCTGTGATTCTCATTGAATTCCATCCGGACTGATTTACGCATCCGTCTTTTCCTTCGGCAACCACATTATCAAAATATCGCAGCTGCCATTTTCCATCCGGGAATATCCTGAGCTGATATCCGCATTCCGCGCTATAATCGCAGGTTACTGCCGAATTGTATCTCAATCCGACGCCGACATAGTTTTCAGGATCAAATCCGTCAAACTCCGCCTCAACCCTTACGGTATAATTGCTCCAGCTATCGTCTCCTAAATTTGTGGCAGGCGTCGGAGTTCCCCTGAAGCGCCAGTCCGTCGGTATTATGTCTTCAGTTATTATCTGTTCGAGTATATTTTCATTTCCGCATTTTCGGATTTCAAACGCCCCTCCCTGATCCGTGGTATAAAGAGGAGCTCCTCCGCGAAGCCTTGTAAATTCGCTGCTGTAATTAAAGCTATCCGAATAGGGCAGCTCCAGATGAGACGGACAATTATCCCTTGCTCTAACCGATTCTGTTCCGTTTACAGATTCAACGCCCAAAGTGGTGCATGTCATAATCGAAAATGGCTTTACTTCCAGTCTGTAAAAGCAGCCCGTTTTATTATTCGCCGGAATTATTTTATCTATAACCCTAAACCATGACGAATCAAACCTGCCGCCTGCCTCCGGTCCTCTGGTTTCAATGCAGTGAAGCTCTTCATCCCATTTTTCTATATTCCTGACGCAGACATCATAATACCTTGGCTTATCGGAATCATTAGTTAAAATCAATGTATAGTCTCCGCTTTCGGACATCAAAGCTATGTGATTTTCCGTTGTCTCCGTTATATGATGATTTTCCTTTCCGTCTCCGAAGCATCCGCTTTTTATAAATTTCCATCCTTTTTTTACAAAACGCGTTATATGAGCGGCTCCCCAAAGTCCGGATCCTATTTCAAAAAAACCGGACCATGGCTGCTCCGCTGAAATAAGATATTTCGGCGTATAATTAGAACCCGTATAATAAGAAGATACCGCCGGCTGATATTCATACATTACCATTGATCCGTGGCAGTAGCTGTTTATGATTCTATTTGTTACGTCTATAACAGAATTTATTCCGCATATTCCTGAACCGTCGCAATTTATGGATAGACTTGAAATATTACAGGGAGATATTCCTTCGCTGTACCAAATTTCCTTGCCGTATTTTGAATTTAAAATTTCAGTGTTTTCGTCTCCATAAGTAGTATAGTGAAGTCCTATTACGTCTATCGCTTCCCTGAGGCTGCTGTTTTCCATCATCTGCGCGGCAATATTTCTTGTGCCGACTTCGTCCGAAGCTACTATTTTTATAGCGCTATAATCATATCTTGTATTTTTCTCTTCCTTAAGCCTGTGCGAAAAATATATAATCCATTGAGCGTCCGCTTTTCCGGTTTCGTTAGAATCAGCGCTGACATAATCTATTTTCAGCCCGAATTCGTCATAAGCGGCGTCGATCGTTTCCTTATACCATCTGTATCTTGCGTCAAAGCCGCTTTCAATTCCGTCTGAAAACGCCTTTGAAACCCATGCCGGCTCTCCCCATCTCAGAAAATCAACGGTTATTTCAGGATTGATTTTCTTAGCGTCAGCAGCAAACATAAAACCCGCGCCTCTCGTAACGTCCGCAGGTTCCTCCAAATCCCTTTTTACGCAGGGTTCGGTTCCCGACGATGAATTTATATCCGCACCCAGTTCAATCTTAACGTGAGTCAGTCCGGCTCCGTAGTCCGGTCTGAACAAAAGCTCCATAATCTCCCAGTATGAATCGGGGGATTTCGCCTTATAGTCCATTAGAAGTCTGGACGAATTATTACCTGTAACCGCTCCGAGACCCCTGAACGCGCTGGCCGGATTACGGTCGACAGTGCTGCCGTCAATTATAAGCTCTTTAATACTGCTGTTCATAAAAATCCTTTCCTTATCCGGATATGTATTACGTAGATGCAATTAGGAATTTTATTTTCTTTCCCTCGTCTGTAAACATCTGCTCATGCTCGGTTACTATGTTTTCTTTAAATCCGCTGCCGTGAAGGTCATAGGTCTTATATTTTATTTTATACCCTGCTTGTTCAAAATATTCAACTGACTCGGCAAACAAGTCGTCGTCGTCAGTTTTAAACCATATTTCTCCGTTTAGGAATTCCTTGTATTTTATAAGCTGCCTATAATGAGTCAGCCTTCTTTTTTTGTGCTTCGACTTAGGCCAAGGATTGCAGAAGTTTATATAAATACGCTCTATCCCGTCCTCTTTGCTGAAAACGCCGTCTATCTGCATTATATTTTTTATGAATATTCTTATGTTATCAAATTTCAAGCTGTTTTTTTCATATTCCTCCTCTATTTTTCTCTTTGCCAACACAAGCATTTCGTTCTTTATATCTACTGCGATGAAATTCTTTCCGCAGTCTGACGAGGCGGCCTTTGAAATAAATCCGCCCTTTCCGCAGCCAAGCTCAAGATACACGGGCTTGGAATTTCCGAATTCATTCCTCCATTTCCCCTTAATTGCTTCAGGATCATTTATGCAGAAGCCGCAGGATTCAAGCTCAGGCTTCGCCCAAGGTTTACATCTTATTCTCATTTTTATCCCCTAATTTATAATTTTAAAATCATTATAACATATTTTCATGAAAATATCATCTGTTTTTTAAAAATATTTATTGACAGATTTCTTAGAAATGATATAATAAAAATTGTATTAAATGCATTAAATTCAAGAAAGGAAACATTTTATTCATGCAAACAAATCAGATTTACAATATAAATCCCGATTACGAAAAAGCAGGTTTATCCGGCGAAGGACTTCACGCCGTACTTGAAGACTATTCTCTGGCTATATCTCAGGAAATCGGTCTCAGAAAACGTCCGGCGGTTATAATATGCCCGGGAGGCGGTTACGAATATCTTTCCGACCGGGAAGGGCAGGCGGTTGCCATGAGGTTTTCATCATTCGGCATAAACGCGTTTGTTTTAAAATACAGCATATGCACCGCGTTTCCAGCGGCTCTGCTTGAACTTGCCGAAGCGGTTAAATTCTTAAGGGACAACTCTGAGAAATTTGATATTGATCCTGATAAAATACTTATATGCGGATTTTCCGCCGGCGGTCATCTTTCAGCAAGTCTGGGTACGCTGTGGAACAGCAGCTATTTAAAAAGCATTTTTGGAAAAACTGAAATATACCGTCCGAACGGTCTGATACTATCCTATCCCGTTATAACAAGCGGACAATTCCGGCACGAAGGCTCAATAGAAAGTATAATAGGCAAAAATCCAGACAATGCTATGCTCGAACTGGTTTCACTTGAAAAACAGGTTACGCCGGATACCCCTAAAACATTTATCTGGCACTGTGCGGACGACGGCTGCGTTCCTCCGGAAAACACTTTTGATTTTGTTAAGGCTTTAAGCTTAAATAACGTCTCATTTGAATGTCATATATTTCCATATGGAGGTCATGGTCTGGCGCTTTCAGACGCTTCAACAGCAGGCTATGACGGACATATAAATCCTGTAGCCGCACAATGGTTCAGCCTTGCTACAGGCTGGATTTCAAGAGAATTTTTATAAATATCAAAAATATCGTTAGTAATTTTTAAGTTTTCTCGATTCTATTGCAAACGATTTGATTTTATGCTATAATAAATTTTAATGTAATATTGATTAGGAGAGAAAAGTATGTTTAAAATTGTTCACAAGCGCGTACTGAATCCATCGGTTGTTCTGATGGACATTCACGCTCCGTTTATCGCAAAAAAAGCAATGGCCGGACAATTTATTATTTTCAGAATAGATGAAAAGGGCGAAAGAGTTCCTCTGACGATAGCCGGCTATGACAGAGAAATGGGCTCCATAACCATAATTTTTCAGATAGTAGGCAAAACTACAGAGCATTTGGCTTCATTAAACGAGGGAGATGTACTTCTTGATGTTGCGGGTCCTCTCGGAATCCCTACCCATGTTGATGAAAACGCAAAAAAAGTATGCGTTATCGGAGGAGGAGTCGGCTGCGCTATTGCATACCCTCAGGCTAAGGAATTATATGACAGAGGTCTGAAAGTCGATGTAATTACGGGCTTCAGAAACAAGGATATTGTTATACTTGAAGACGAGTTTAAAAAAACCTGCGATAATCTTATTGTCTGTACCGACGACGGCAGCTATGGCAAAAAGGGATTTGTAACAGACGCCCTTAAAGAACTGATCGAGGCCGGAAACGAATATGACGCCGTAATAGCAATAGGACCCGTTCCAATGATGAAATTCGTATGCAGCGTAACTAAGCCTTACAATATAAAAACCATCGTTTCATTAAATCCGATTATGATTGACGGAACCGGTATGTGCGGAGGCTGCCGCGTTACAGTCGGGGGCAAAATAAAGTATGCCTGCGTAGACGGGCCCGATTTTGACGGACATGAGGTTGATTTTGACGAACTTATGAAAAGAAATTCAACATACAGAGAGCAGGAACATAACTGCCGTATGCTAAATAACTTGAAATAAACAGGAGGAAATGTTACAATGGCTAATATGGCATTAGAAAAGGTTCCTATGCCCGAACAGGATCCCAAGGTCAGGGCAAGAAATTTTGAAGAGGTAACGCTCGGCTATTCCAAAGCTATGGCTATGGAGGAGGCCAAGCGATGTCTTAGCTGTAAGCACAAGCCCTGCGTTTCAGGATGCCCGGTCGGCGTTAGAATACCGGAATTTATCGCTAAGGTCGCCGAAGGCGATTTCGACGCGGCGTATGATATAATAACTTCAACAAATTCACTGCCGGCAGTTTGCGGACGTGTCTGCCCTCAGGAAAATCAATGCGAAGGCAAATGCGTAAGAGGAATAAAGGGCGAACCGGTAGCAATAGGACGTCTTGAAAGATTCGTTGCGGATTATATAATGGAAAAGGGAGTCAGCAATACGCAGAAGCCGGCTTCTAACGGACATAAGGTAGCGGTAATCGGCGCGGGTCCTTCCGGTCTAACATGCGCGGGCGACCTTGCTAAAATGGGCTATCAGGTTACAATCTTTGAAGCTTTTCATACCGCGGGCGGCGTTTTAATGTACGGTATTCCGGAATTCAGACTTCCAAAGTCTATTGTCCAGAAGGAAATAAAAAAGCTGAAGGATCTCGGCGTTGAAATAATGCAGGATATGGTTATAGGCAAGATTCTTTCAGTAGACGAAATCATGGATATGGGCTATGAAGCTGTGTTTATAGGATCAGGCGCAGGCTTGCCGAGATTTATGGGAATCGAGGGCGAATCGCTTATAGGCGTGTGCTCTGCAAATGAATATCTGACAAGAATCAATCTTATGAAGGGGTATCTTGACGAATATGATACTCCCGTAATAAAGTCAAAATCAGTAGCCGTAGTAGGCGGCGGAAACGTTGCCATGGACGCGGCCAGAAGCGCTTTGAGAATGGGCGCCGAGCATGTCTACATAGTGTACAGACGTTCAGAGGCTGAAATGCCGGCAAGAAAGGAAGAGGTTCATCACGCAAAGGACGAAGGCGTTGAATTCCTCAATCTTAATAATCCCGTAAAAATTATAGGAGATGAAAACGGAAGAGTCTGCGCTATGGAATGTATCAGGATGGAGCTCGGAGAACCTGACGAAAGCGGAAGAAGAAGTCCTGTCCCGATTGAAGGCTCTAACTATAATCTCGAAGTCGATACGGTTATCATGTCAATAGGCACCTCCCCCAACCCTCTTATCAGAACTACTACTCACGGACTTGACGCAAATAAAAGAGGCTGTTTAATTGTAAATGAAGATATGCTTACCACTAAAGAGGGCGTTTACGCAGGCGGAGACGCGGTAACAGGGGCCGCCACAGTTATTCTTGCTATGGGCGCCGGAAAGACTGCCGCTGAATCAATTGACGAATATATTAAATCGAAATAACGGAGGACTTTAAATGAATAATTTTATAACGGTTATGTCTCAGAATACAGACGTTACAAACAGCATGTTCACAATGCTGATACCGTTTGTAATCATTATATTTTTCTTTTATTTTCTGCTTATAAGACCGCAGAAAAAAAAGGACAAGGAAGCCAAGGCAATGCGGGACAGCATTCAGATCGGCGATGAAATCATGACTATAGGCGGAATTGTCGGAATTGTCGTGAAAAAAACTGAGGATACTGTTGTTATTGAAACGGGCGGCGATAAAAGTAAACTCCGTATAAAAGTATGGGCTATTCAGGAAAATATTACTGTCAGCGAAAAAGCCGCGGCAGCAAGAGCGGATAAAACAAAAGCTATGATAGAAGCAAGACAAAATAAGAAAAAGAAAAAAGATAAGGATAATCAGGAATAATTTTTAAGGGACGTTTCAAGCGTCCCTTAAATTTTTTGTAACATTCGCTAATTTCAGTTCATAGTATAAAATAAGATTATTTTAAGGAGATGACAGCTATGGACGGTATTACTGTGACCGTTATCGTTATTATAAGTACAATCGCAGTTATTGAAGCGGTGAATATCTTTATGAAACTGCCGTGCCGTGACTGCTCTTGCGGATTTACCGCGCTGATTATTTTAGATAAAAATGACGATATAAGCAGACGTCTTGACAGCGTAATACATAAAGTAAGATGGACAGACGAAGAGCTTATAGGCAAGCTGATTATAGTAGATAACGGCATGTCGGAAGAACAGCTTGATATTTGCAGAAACTACTGCATTGAAAATAACTTTCTTGAAGTGGCAAAACCAAACGAACTTAAAAATCTAATATTTTCTATTGAAAAAAATAATGTAAAATAATTGCATTTCATGCAAAAAAAATGTATAATATAAGATATGATGTGTTATTTTGTTGAAAGGACTTGCAATGGAAGATCAGACTTTAAAAATAGAGGGTACGGTAGAAAATGTTTTGTTCCGCAACGATTCCAACGGATATACCGTTCTTGATATCGATACAGGCGGAGAGCTTGTAACCGCCGTAGGTGAATTAGGAGATGTTGAAAGCGGAGAAATACTGATTATCGAAGGAATTTATGTTACGCATCCGAAATTCGGAGTACAATTCAAGGCCGAATACTGTGAACGCAAGCTTCCCAACACATCTGTAAACATATGCAAATATCTGTCTTCCGGCGCTATAAAGGGTATCGGTCCTGCACTGGCTCAAAAAATTGTCGACGTATTCGGCGAACAGACTCTTGAAATTATGGAAAAGGATCCCAGGCGTCTCCTTGAAATCAAAGGCATATCCCCCAAAAAATGCGAAGACATTGCCAACGAGGTTCAAAAAATATTTAATTTAAGGCACCTTATGATTTTTCTTTCTCAATATGGAATTAAAGCGGGGTACGCTATGAAAGCATATCAGCAATGGGGATTGCAGGCAATTGAGCTTGTTAAAAGCAATCCTTATTGTTTATGCGGATATCCGATTAACATGCCGTTTAAAAAGGCTGAAGAGGCTGCCAAAGAAATGAACATTCCTTCAGATTCGCATAAACGGCTTCAGGCGGGATATACATATATACTTGAAGAAAACGCTAAGGCCGGGCATTCATGTATTCCGATAGATAAATTCGAAAAAATCTGTTGTCAGTATCTCAAAATCCGTCAGTCTGACTTTTACGACGTTTATAATGAAATGACAGACGACGAGCTTATTTTTGAATATTTGAAAAATGACAGAGGCTTTGTATACCTTGCAGATTATTATAATGCGGAAAGATATATTGCCGGAAGAATATCTGTTTTGAAAGCTTTTTCAAGTCCTGAGGATTACGACTATGAACAGCTTATAGACATGGAAGAAGAACAGAATAATATAAAATATGAAAAGCTTCAGCGTCAGGCTATAGCTACGGCTCTTTCAAGAGGCATCATGATTATGACGGGGGGGCCCGGAACAGGAAAAACAACTACTCTCAACGCTATAATATCATTATATGAGAAAAAAGGAGAAACAGTATTGCTTGCGGCTCCTACGGGACGAGCGGCAAAAAGAATGTCGGATCTCACCGGAAGAGAAGCAAGAACAATACACCGTATGCTTGAAGTAGGATATGATCAGAACGGAAAGCTCAAATTCAAGCATGACGAAAGCAATCCTCTTGAAGGAGACGTCGTGATTGTGGATGAGATGTCAATGGTAGACATAATCTTATTCGAAAGTCTGCTCAGGTCACTTAAGCTTAATTGCAGGCTTATTATGGTAGGCGACATTGACCAGTTACCGTCAGTAGGAGCCGGAAATTTACTGAAATCACTTATCGAAAGCAGATGTCTGCCGGTTATAGAATTAAAAGAAATTTTTCGGCAGGCTGAAAAAAGCTGTATAGTTACAAACGCGCATAAAATTGTAAAGGGTGAAATTCCGGATCTTTCTCAGAAAAATAACGATTTTTTCTTTTTTAAACGCACAGATCCTTCATTGGCTTTGAATCTTATAATAGATCTTGTCAAAAAAAGATTGCCGAAAGCATATAAATATTCTCCGACTGATGATATTCAGGTGATTTCACCCTCCAGAAAAGGCATACTTGGCGTTGTAGAGCTTAACAAGGCATTACAGGAACAGCTTAATCCTAAAGGTCCTTCCAAAAAAGAGGTTAAATCGCAGATTTATACCTTCAGAGAAGGAGACAAAATAATGCAGACTAAGAATAATTATGATATTGTCTGGAGCAAGGACGGCGAACAAGGAGCGGGCATTTATAATGGCGACATAGGAAAAATACTTAGTATAAATCGTGCAAGACTTGAATTAATAGTTGATTTCGATGGACGTATAGCCGTCTATACCTTTGATATGGCTGATCAGCTTGAGCTTGCATATGCGGTTACTGCCCACAAAAGTCAGGGAAGTGAATTTGAAGCTGTTATAATTCCGCTGCTTGGAGGTTTTGACAAGCTTTATTATAGAAATCTCCTTTATACTGCCGTTACCAGAGCTAAAAGATTACTCATAATCATAGGAGACGAGAAAATAGTATCCAAAATGGTTCTGAACAACAAGAGAACAAACCGTTATACATGCCTTACCGCTATGCTGAAAGAGGAAATGAGAAGCAATGAATAATATCTCACGTTTTATTCTGGATATCTTTTTTCCTAACCGCTGCCCAATATGCAGAAAATATATCGAATGGAATAAATTCATATGCAAAGACTGTGAAAACGTTCTGGAAACATATACAGAGGGTATATGCCGGCAAGATACGGAAAACGAACGCAGCTGCATAACCGCTCAATTTGATCGTATCTTTACATGCTATTATTACGAGGGCAAAGCAAAAGACGGTATTTTATCTCTCAAGGACGGTCACAAGGAATTCGGATATTATATTGGAAATCTTTTAGGTGAAAAAATTTCAGACAGCGGAATACGGGCTGACGCTGTGGTTCCCGTTCCGATGTCACGAGAATCGTACAGAAAGCGCGGCTATAATCAGGCAGAAATCATAGCTGAAAGAATATCTTCCGTTTGCAGCCTTCCCTTAATAACCGACAGTCTTTATAAAAATAAATCAGCGGCTCAGCATACCTTAGGGTTATCGGACCGTATTGAAAATACGTCTGCATACGGCCGTGGCAGCCGACGGCTTGACAATATGAAAATAATATTATGCGACGATGTTATAACTACCGGAAGCACGCTTAACAGATGCGCCGAGTTATTAAAGGAATTGGGCGCGTCTGTTATTTTCGCGGCTGCAGGGACAACAACAAAACTGAAAAAGGAATGAAAGAAATATGGCACAGGATATTGGAATAGATTTGGGAACCGCTAATATCGTTATTGCGGTAAACGGAAAAGGAGTCGTATTAAACGAACCTTCCGTAATTGCAGTTAATAAAAGGACAAATAAAATAGTGGCAATAGGCAAAAAGGCATATAGAATGGTGGGTAAAGCGCCGGAGTATATTTCCGTTATACGTCCTCTTTCATGCGGAGTTATTTCCGACGATGAAATGACTCAATGTCTAATAAGAGAGTTTGTACATAAGGCCAGCGGTCACAGGCTTGTTAAACCAAGAATAGTTATTTGCGTTCCGTCTTTTATAACTGACGTTGAAAGCCGTGCAGTTGTTGAAGCAGCCATGAACGCCGGCTCAAGAAAGGTTTATCTTATTCAAGAGCCTATAGCCGCAATGCTGGGCGCCGGTGTAAATATGTCTAAGGCAAGAGGTCATCTTGTAGTAGACATCGGAGGAGGCACTACTGACGTAGCGGTCGTTTCTATGAACGGAGTAGTAACCTCCCGTTCGATAAAAACCGCCGGAACAATGCTTGATCAGGCTATTGTAAGATATGTACAGAAAAGGCATAAGCTGCTTATAGGCGACAGAACAGCCGAACAGATAAAAAAAGAGCTTACAAATCTTTATGATCCCAGCGACGATGTCAGAATGAACATCGGAGGAAGGAATCTGCTTAAAGGTCTGCCGGAAATGATAAATATAAGTGAGCTTGAAGTATTCGACGCCATTGAAGACGAGGTATTTGAGATAGTTGACGCCATAAGAAATTTGCTTGAGGATACTCCTCCTGAATTAGTAGGCGATATTTATGAAAACGGTATTCTGCTGACAGGAGGCGGAGCAAATTTAGGAGGTATCGACAAGCTTATTAACAGAACTCTCGGTGTAAAATGCAATATTGCCAAGGATCCTATGGGATGCGTGGCAAGGGGAACTATTCAAGCCTTCAAACGTCTGGACAGTCTTCTTGACGGCTTTGAAAACGTCGCTCTTTATCAATATAAATAACAAAAAACTGACGCCCTGTAAAGCGTCAGTTTTATTTTTATTCAATTATTACATCAGGAACAGACTCCTCGGGCTCGTCTGCCGGGGGATCTGTTGCAGGCGTCTCCGGTTCGGGAGCCTTGGTCGGCGCTTCCGTCGGAGGCTCTGTAGGCGCTTCCGTAGGCTCTGGATTCTTAGCGTAATAAACCGTTAAAATTTCATCATCGGTTATATTAATTTCCTTACCCGGACCCGGACTTACTTTAGTAACATATCCGTCCTCATATTCATAATTAATCTCAGTTACTTCGGTATAAGGTATATTTAACTCATCAAGAAGCTCCGTATATTCATCAAATGTATAGCCTTCAAAATCAGGAACCTCAACCTTTTCAGTTCCCTTGCTGACTTTGATTTTTACCGTATCTCCTTCTTTGATTTTCTTTCCCTTCTCAACTTCCTGCCAGAAAATCAAGCCTTCCTGATATTCTCCGTTATATTCAAAATCAGCGCTGATTTTGATATTATATTTTTCTTCGATTTTTGATTTAATATCCTCATATCTCTGTCCAATCAGATCCGGCATTTTATTTTCCGCTTTAGATTCCTTGGTTTCCTCCGGCTCTGTTTCTTCAGTAATATCTACGATATTATCGCTTATTGAGCTTTCGTCGCTTGAATAATTATCTCGAAGCCTGCTGCTGTTATCTCCGGTAAATAATTTAAATAAAATTACGACTATCACCAGAATTATAGCCACAAGCAATACGCCGATTATAACAGGAATCTTTATTTTATCAAAGGTTGAAACATCATTTCCCTCAACCTCAGCCTCGTCATAATCGTCATAATCGTCGTATTCATCATCGTAATATCCGTCTTCGTCTTCCTCAGGCGAATACAAATTTTCATCATCAGTATACTGATCGTTTTCATATATACCGTTTCTTGATATAGTAAGCGTCTGAGTCTGACCGATACCTATTGCAGGCTGATCAAACAACGCTGTAACAAGCTCTGTTATTGTCTGTATCCTGTCATCTCCCGAAAGACTCATGCCCTTCATAATAACATCCGATACATGCTTTGGTATATTTGAATTTAGCTCCTGAGGCGTATATAGATTATCCTTCTCCAATCTTACATTTGCAGAATCAGGCTTGGATCCCGTTAAAATTCTATATAGAACAGCGCATATACCGTAAACATCCGTCCATGTTCCCTGGCGGCTTGCCGCTGAATACTGCTCGGGTGCAGCATAGCCTGAGAATATTTCATTTTTTAGTTCGGTATTAGCCGTTCTGACTGCCGATATACAGAAGTCAGTAAGCTTTAATTCGCCCTTATCAGTAACATATATAGTATCAGGACTAATTCCCCTGTGTAAAACTCCGGCATTATGTACAAGACTCAAGGTAGTAAAAAGAGGCGGAAACATTGCGGAAACCTCGCTCCAGCTCAGCTCGCCTGCATTTTCCTTCAGATAATCAACAAGCCTGACTCCGTCAATATATTCATATACCGCATAAGTCGAATTATTCTCCGCAAACAAATCAAGAGTAGGCGATAAATGACTGCTCAGGCTTCGCATTTTGGCAAGGGATTTATTAAGCTCGGTATATTCAGCCATGAGCGCCTTGTACTGTGCAAGATTATTATAATTTACGCTTATAGTAGGCTTGCCCTTTACTCTGACGCATAATCCGTCAGGCATATATTCGTTAAGCAGCACCTTGCAGCTAACTGCCGTATCATACGCTATATAAGTAGCTCCCTGACCGTTTGAGCTCAAAAGCTTTCCGACCAGATATCTTTCATGAAGAACAGTTCCCGGTATAATATATGACGGAAGAGACGGGGTATTCTCTACATAGCCGCAATTCGGACAAACCTTGGCCGAACCCTTATTTTCCATACACCCCATACATAGTTTTCTTTCAACCATTCTGACCTCCGTAATTTATAAAAACAATAAATCATTATTAAGAAATTAACACATCATAAATTATTTTATCAGTTATCCCGAAGGTTGTCAATATCTAAGGCTATTAATTACCGTTTCATTTCCTAATTGTATTATTTCTGTAATCTTTTTTTATTATTTTTAAATAGATTTACAAGATTATTGTAAATTAATGCCGTATTATATAAGCCCTCGATTCATCATTTCCTGAGCTGCCAGCATAACTCCTGTTTTTCCGCTTGTATATGTAATTCCGCCCTGCATCCATACAGCATAAGGCTCTCTCAGCGGAGCGTCTGCCGAAAGCTCGATTGAAGCCCCCATATTAAAGGCTCCGGCGGCCATAATAACCTGATTTTCATATCCCGGCATATCCCACGGCTCAGGAGTTAAAAAAGAATCCACCGGAGCGCCCTTCTGTATTCCGCAGCAAAACGCCTTTAAAAGCTCCGGCTCTCCAAGCTTTACTACCGTTATAATATCGCCTCTGGTTTCCTTGGCGTCAGGAAAGCACTCAAATCCCAAAAGACTGAATAAAGCGGCGGCAAAATCCGCGGTCTTTTTAGCGTTTGCCACTATATCGGGAGCTAAAAACAGACCGAGGAACATTTCCTTATTCTGCGAAAGCGTACAGCCTACTTCCTTTCCCATGCCGACGCAGGTCAATCTGTAAGAGCATAGCTCAATAAGCTCTTTTTTACCGGCAATATATCCACCCGTACGGGCAATTCCTCCGCCGGGATTTTTGATAAGCGAACCGACTATTATATCGGCTCCCGCCTGAATCGGCTCAGCGGCTTCAACGAATTCTCCGTAACAGTTGTCCACCATAATAACCGCGTCCGGATTGGCTTTTCTTACTGCCGCGCACATCATTTCAATATCCGAAACCGTAAAAGCAGGTCTAAGAGAATAGCCCCTCGAACGCTGTATGTAAGCGACTTTGGCATTCTTAGACTTTTCAGATATTAAGTCATAATCCGGGGTTCCGTCTTCCTTCAGTTCAGCGCTGTCATATGTAACACCGAAATCGGTCAAAGAACCGTTGCCTTTTATTCCTCTGATACCTATTACTTCCTCAAGAGTATCATAAGGACTTCCCGTTATTGAAACAAGCTTGTCCCCTTTTCTTAAAATTCCCCACAAAGCCGTAGAAAGAGCATGGGTGCCCGAAACAAAATTATGTCTGACCAAAGCGTCTTCAGCTCCGAAAACCTCAGCATAAACCTTGTCCAGAATCTCTCTTCCTACATCTCCGTAGCCGTAACCGCTGCTTCCGTAAAAGCACTGCTCGCTTACACGATTATTAATAAACGCCGACAAAACCTTGGTTCCGTTATATTCCTTAATTTTATCTATCTCACTGAATACGCATTTTTTTTCCGCCTCTTCAGCAAGCTTTATAAGCCTTGGACTGAATTTAAAAAATTTGGTATTAGTCATTATACTGCAATTTTCCTTTCAATATATTGTCGCTGCCGTTTTTTGATTTCTCAAGAACATATTCCTCTGAAACAGCCTTAAATCCAATTTCCCTGTAAAAGCTTTCCCGTATATCCAAAGCATAAAGGACCGCAGTTTTTCCCTGCTGTTCAAGATAAGCTGCAAGCCAGGTAAGAAACCTTCTTGCAAAACCGCCGCCCCGCGAAGCGATTTTGGTTGCAACCTGTCCCACAAGGACATGGTTATCTATATCATACGAAATTGAAGCCGTCGTACATGATTTATATGTCATAACTCGGCTTATTCCATGCCTGATTCTATGCGAGGTATCCGCAAGCCAGAGCGAATAATCAGACAGATTAGGAAAGCCCTCGGTCAATATACCGTAAACATCGTCAAGAGCAGGATTAAAATCAATTTCAGACTCGTCGATTAAAGTCTGTCCGGAAGACGCAAGCTGAAACGTGGTTCTGTGCAGCCGATTATATTCCCTATTGGAAATCATACCGATTGCCTGACTGGCGCCTTCTATTCGAAAAGGTTTATACATATCAACAAAGGAATTTATCTCATCTTGGTCAAAATCCTCACCGTAAATCAGCATAGTTGAATTAATCACAAGAATAACGCCGTTTCCGCTCTTATAGAATCGGCAGAAATCGTATCCTGTTCCGTAAGCGTTTAAATAAGACAGCATCCGTCTTCCGCAGCAGCTTTTTTTAAGAAGCTCATACGATATATTTTCGGGATTTTCTATAAGTCTTATCATATGTCCATTTCAGCCGCCTTTTCAACAATTGCATAAATAATATCCGCGCAGGATTTTAGATCCTTTTTATTTGCTATGCACGACGGAGAATGAAGATAACGGCATGGAGCCGAAACGGCAATTGTTTTAACGCCGCCTCTTGAGGTATGGATTGCTCCGCTGTTGTTACCTCCTGCAATCAGGCTTTTAGTCTGCCACGGAATCCTCTTTTTCTCGGCCTGTTCAACAGCCGCGTTATATAAATCACGGTCATACATCGTACTTCTGTCCATAAAAGATACTACGGCTCCCTTCCCCAGCCTGCAGACCTGTTTGTTCTCAGATATACCGTCAATATCTGCGGCAGTCGTTGTTTCCACAGCAATTGCAATATCCGGATTAACTGTATACGCCGCCGTCTTAGCGCCTCTGAGCCCTATTTCTTCCTGAACTGTAAACGTAAAATACAAGTCGTACGGAAGCTCGCTGTTTATCATATCTATCAATAATGCGCAGCCAAAACGATCGTCTATCGCCTTAGATTTTATTATGTCGTCTCCTAATTCCGCATATTCTGAAACAAAATACGCATAGTCGCCGGGAGCCGCATATTTTTCAGCCTCTTTTTTATCAGCCGCTCCGATATCTATATAAAGAGAATCCATTTCCGGAGTTTTATCACGCTCTTCTGCCGAAAGATTATGAACCGCTTTTGCTCCGACCACGCCAATCAAACCCTTTGAGCCAACCGTTACCTGCCTTCCTATAACTACTGTCGGATCAATTCCTCCGACTTCAGAAAAAGTCAGGGCGCCGTCAGACTGAACAGAGGTAATAATAAATCCTACCTCGTCCATATGAGCGTCAAGCATAATTTTATTTTTAGGAACTCCCCTTCCCTTTTTAAAAGCTATTATGTTTCCCATACTGTCAACGGAATAATCCGCGTTATCCTTTATTTTATCTATTATAAAGGCTCGAACGGCTCCCTCGTCTCCGGAAGCTCCGTTTAAGCGGCAAAGCTCTTTAAGATTATTCAGCATTCAAAATCCCTCCTTTTATAAATTCAGCCAGCAGGCGTCCGGTATATTCCAAATCATCTATCTTAATTATTTCGGAGGGAGTATGCATATACTTTAAAGGAATAGAAACAGTTCCTGCCATGCAGCCGTTTTTGTTCACGCTGAACTGATCAGCGTTCGTGGAAGTAAGACCGTTCATAACCTCCGTCTGATACGGAATTTCTTTATCCTTGCATATATCTATAAGTTTATCGGATAACGCTCTTGAAAGAGACGGCGAAATGCCTATCATAGGACCCATTCCCAACTTTCCGCATTTATATTCACAGTCGCCCTGAGTATATGCAAAGCTTACATCTACCGCCAACGCAATATCCGGTTCCACATTAAACGCAGCCGTTTTCGCTCCTCTTTCGCCCAGCTCCTCCTGTACGGAAAATACGACTGTAAAGCCAGAAGTTTCAATATCCTTAAGAAGCTCAAGCGCATAGAATACTGACGCTGCTCCGCAGCGATCGTCAAGTGCGCAGCCGGTAACTTCATTATTAAGCAGCTCTCTGAAACGTGTATCAAAAGATATGGCGTCGCCGGGAGAAATCAACGATTTCGCTTTTTCGTAATCTAAACCCGCGTCAATAGCCATATCCTCTATTTTCAATACCTTATCCCTATCGCCGCCTGAAAGATGCGGCGGAACCGAGCAGACAGCGCCTCTCAGCTTTTTTCTTCCGTGTATAATTACTGACTGTGCCGGCAGCAGACGTCTGTCTATACCCCCTACATTACCGAATCGTATAAATCCCTTTTCCGTTATGGAAGTAACAATCAGTCCCACTTGGTCTATGTGAGAATCTATCATTAAATACGGACGGCCGGCTCTTCTTTCTCCGAATTCTCCGATTACATTTCCCGATTTATCTATATAGCAGTTTGCCGTATAATTACGAAGTATATTCAACGCTACTTCTGCCGCGTTTCCTTCGCTTCCCGAAACTCCGTACGCTTGTGATAAATCTGAAAGTATTTCTTTTATATCCATCAGGAAAGCTCCTTAACTAAATTTTTAAAATGTATTCCTCTAGCCTCAAAATTAGGATATGAATCAAAGCTTGCACAAGCCGGCGAAAGAGTTACAATATCATTCTTTTCAGCAATAGCATGCGCCTGTGAAACTGCTTCCTCCATCGAATTGACACGAATTATTTTCAACTCACCGGGATTAAAACCTGCCGACGACTTAACCGCCTTTTCAATTTTATCTGCGGTAGCTCCCATTAATATAAGCGCTTTAACCTTCTTACAAACAGTTTCAGCCATAGGCTCAAAGGGTATTTTTTTATCGTACCCTCCCGCTATAACTATAAGCTTACGATTAAATGAATTAAGTCCCGCCAGAACCCTTGTCGGACTTGTGGCTATACTGTCATTATACCATTTAACGCCGTTAAGCTCCCTCACAAATTCTATTCGGTGTTCAACTCCGCCGAAATTTTCCGCCGTTTCTGCTATTATTTCAGCGTCAGCCTCGCCCCATACGGCGCTAATCGCCGCAAGATAATTTTCAACGTTATGAATGCCGGGGATTCTGATATTATCCTTATGGACTATACGGCTGACCGAGCCGTAATCGTTATAACAAAGGTATCCTTCGCTATCCAGAAAGGCTCCGCAATACGGAACATCCTTTCTTGAAAATTTTATAAGACAGCCTCTTACAAGATCGGATAGTCCGTTTGTTATGTCGTTATCCATATTCAAAACCGTTTTGCTGAAAGCGCCCTGATGCAAAATCAAATTCTTTTTACTGTCAATATATTCCTCCATTGTACCGTGTACATCAAGATGATTAGGCGCTATATTAGTCAGCACCGCCACGTCGGGAGATTTTCTCATTGATATTAGCTGAAAACTGGAAAGCTCCACGACTGCCGCGTTGTTTTCGTTTATTTTCTCTATATCCGGCAAAAGAGCCTTTCCTATATTTCCGCCCTTGAATACCTTTTTTCCGAAACGAGCCAAAATATCCGCAATTATTGTAGTTGTGGTAGTCTTTCCGTCAGAGCCGGTAACCGCATATATTTTACATGGACATAAATCAAAAAAAAGCTCCATTTCCGATGTAACAGCTACGCCGTTTTTTCTCGCTTCAATCAAAGCAGGATTATTAAAATACATTCCCGGCGCTCTGACTACAATGTCAAAATCACATAAAGAATCAAGATATTTTTCTCCCAAAATAAAATCGGCGCCGACTTCTTTCAAATCTTCATAGGTTTCGCCCATTTCCTTTTGACTCTTCCTGTCGCATACAGTTACGTCAATACCTTTTTTCAAAAATAATTTTATTAAATCTGTATTTGAAACGCCAACGCCTATAACCGCTGTTTTTTTATTTTTAACGCTGTTAAAAAACCGTTCAGATCTATTCATTTCTTGCCTCCAAAAATTATCATACATATATTTATTATATACATTTTATGAAAAAATAGCAACTATTTTTTTGAAATCAAGTTAAATATTGGTTAATAAGAAAAAATAATAAAATTCTCTTGACATTTATTATCTAATGTGTTATAATAATAAAGCTTTATGAAATGCGCCAGTAGCTCAGTTGGATAGAGTGACTGGCTACGAACCAGTAGGTCGGGGGTTCGAATCCCTCCTGGCGCACCATATAGCGCTGACAAAATAGATGAAAGTGCCAAAAAGCCCGTAGCTACGGGCTTTTTTGGTACCCAAACGGCGAAAAAAAGAGGTTAAAAACCATAGATGAAAAAAGCCGAAAAACACCGGCTGACGGGATTCGAACTCTCGACATTTAAATATTTCAGAAAATGCAGGCATATTTGAGAAAAATAATCTCAGATATGCTCTTTGTAAATATAAAAAATAGTATTTGATTTTATTCTCTAAGAATGGCTTAAACTGTGAAAAGCCTTGCAAATACAGGCTTTTCCGAAGATTGTGGCAATCGAAATAATAAGAATTTTTACCGCTTTGGTGCCCAAATGGTACCCGGATTTCCTGTGGCGATATAAAACGATACGGGCAGATATAAGAAAAACATACTGTTCGAGAGCGAAAGCACTCGTTACTTTTGCTCTCTTGGTTACCACGCAAGCAGGGGCAGGCGCATTTGTCAACGGCGGCGCATTTATGCGACGTTCATCTTGACCGTTGACGAGGGCGGCTGGCTCTGCTACTTCATACAAACGCAAGGGAATAATAGAAAAATTCATATATAGGGCTATAATATAAACATACAAAGTGGCAAATTTGAAGTTGGAGGACATTTATATGCAGTACTCAGTATGTAAAAAATTTGACATAGACCAAATGTGCCATCTGCGAAAAAGTGTTGGATGGAATGAATTAAAAGCAATGATGTCAAATCCCCAAATGGAAAATCTTTTCAGCATCATATGTACGGAAAACGGAAAAATGATAGGATTTTTGAATATTGTAAGCAACAATGTGACTGATGCTTACATTCAGGATGTTATGGTTGCACCTGAATTCCAGGGAAAAGGCATAGGTACAGAGCTTATGAACAGGGCGATATCAGAAATCAAGGCAAGAGGCATCTATATGATTTCTGTAATATATGGAGAAGAAAAACTACGCTGTTTTTATGAGAAATTTGGTTTTTGCACCATGCTTTGCGGCCAGTTGGAAACCAGATTTGAACAATGACATAATGCGCAAAATTCCAGTTTGATGTGGGTTTGGGATATTCCCAACAAGCCAAAAACTCTCATTCTGTCGCGGACGAAAACGAGTGATTTTTACGGAAAGGGTAACCCTTTCCTATGATTGTTTCATATTAGGAACGCTGTAAATACAAGGCTTTTCGGAGCCTACAATCCGAAAAAAATAAAAATTGATCTATCACATTACGCGAAAGGCCGTCCAGGTGCTATCTTGGGCGGCTTTTTTGCGTGGATAGACCGGAAGGAGGCCAAAAAATAATTACAGAAATTTAAGCTCGAAAATTGTGCAACTTTCACGAAAAGGAGGTTAGTGAATGGCAGATGAAAAACTGAACACGGGGCCCGAGGCGGCAAAAACCGAGGAGGCTCCCGCGCCCGGTGCGGCTGATCCGGCCCGCAGTGAGGCCCCGGCTCCCGAACACCAGCCGGAGCAGGCCGAGCCTGCCGAGCCCGGCGATGTGATCATCTCTGCGGATCAGATTGACGCGCTCATGGCGGATAAGCGCCGGGCGGCCCGGGCCGAGGTGGAAAAAGCGGAAACGCCCCCGGAACAGGAGGCCGGGGCTCCCGCGACGGAGCATCCTGCCGCTGAAAAGGGGGAGCCCGAAAAGCCGCGCCGTGGCCGTCCCCCGAAATCTGAAAAGGCGGAGCACACCGAGGCGGAGTCTGAAAAAACGCCGAAGAAGGCCGGGCCCCGCAAGGGCCGCCCGTCTAAGGCTGACAAGGCGGCCCACGGCGAGGCCCAGCCGTCCAAACGAGACAAATTGTCCCGAAGTGGCGGGAAAGCGCCCGAGGCTCCGGCTCCCCCGGATGCCGGGAAAAGTGCTCCCACAATGGAGGCTGCTCCCCCGGAGCAGGCCCCGCAGGAGCCTGCTGTGCCGCCCCGTCCCGTTGAGGAGGGCAAGCTGGTTTATCTGAAACTTTCCGAGCTCCATCCGTTCCACACATTCCGGCCCCACCCGTTCAAGGTGCGGGACGATGCCAAAATGCAGGAAACGGTGGAGTCCATCAAGCTCAACGGCGTTATGGTTCCCGGCCTTGCCCGCCCCGAAAAGGACGGAAACGGCTATGAGATTGTGGCGGGCCATCGGCGCTGTCGCGGCAGTGAGCTGGCGGGCCTGGAGGAAATGCCCTTTATTGTCCGGGATATGACTGACCATGAGGCGGTTGAGGCCATGAAGGACAGCAATAAGCAGAGGGATCAGACGCTCCCCAGCGAGCTGGCCGCCCTTTTGGATCTGGAAGTGGAGGACATTAAGCACCAGGGCGGGCGGCTGAAAGGCGTGGCCGAGGGGGATGTGGGTAAACGCTCCGTTGAGATCGTGGGTAACGCGCATGGCATGAATTATAAGAAGGTCATGCGTTATCTGCGCCTTAACCATCTTGTCCCGGAGCTCATAAACAAGGTGGACGATAAAAAGATGGGCTTTATGCCTGCGGTGGAGCTCTCTTACATCAAGCCGAAAAACCAGCGTCTGATTGCCGTTTCCATTGATGGGGAGCAGGCGTCTCCCTCTCTGGCCCAGGCCAAACAGCTCCGGGAGCTGGATAAGGAGGGAAAGCTCAACGGCGATGTGATTGACGGCATCTTATCAGAAAAGAAAAAGGAGGATCGCGGCGTGATTATTTCGATGGCTGAACTGGAGAAATATTTTGGCAAGGAGGTTACACCCGCCAAAATGAAGGAGCAGATTATGACCTTGCTGGACGAGTGGAAAGAGAAACAGCCGCCCGAGCTGGCAAAGGCCCCGAAAAAGATGGAAAAAGACAAGTAACCTGTCCACTTCGAGACAAATTGTCCCGAGGGGCCCCGCCCCTCTTGCAGAGGGCTCTGTGATGATATATCCCCCGTCGCCGCCTATATTCCTGCACAGCCGGGAGTGGGCCGTCAAGGGTGCAGCGCACCGCCGCTTGCGGCGGCCTGCCCTTGACGGTCTGCCCCGGCTGTGCTATTTCCAGCGGCGCGGCGGGGGCATATATCCTCCAGAGCCGCCCCCTTTCCCATGAATGGGAAAGGGCGGGGGGATTGGGCTGAAGTATCCTTAATAAAAGATCGGAGGTTTTGACAATGAAACGGCCACTTGCTTATATTACCGCCGCATGGCTTGGCGGCGACAGCGAAAACGCGGAACAGGCGGCCCGGTATTGCCGGGCGGTGTACGAGGCGGGGTTTTCTCCCATCTGCCCTACCCTGTATCTGCCTTTGTTTCTCAATGATGCAATTCCCGAGGAGCATAAAAGCGGCATTGATATGAGCCGCGATCTGCTCCGCCGCTCTCATGTGCTGGTGGTCTGCGGCCATACCATGACCGAGGCCATGAAAAACGACATCGCCGTTGCCCAGCGTCTGGGGATCACGGCTACTACCCTTGAGGGCATTTTGACCGTCAAGGGCCAGGGCCGCCGCTGATGGCGGCCCTTTTTGAAGCCTACATCACGAACCTGGGGAAATACAACGAGGGCGAAGTGTTAGGAGAAACGCTGAAATTCCCCACTACCACGGAGGAAGTGCAGGCGCTCCTAAAACGCATCGGCGTGGACGGGGTGCGGTATGGGGAGTTTTTCATTACCAGCTTAGACAGCGATGTGCTGGGGCTCTATGACTATCTGACGGAATACGAAAATCTGGACGAGCTCAATCATCTTGCCTGCCTGCTCTCCGAACTGGATCAGAGCGACTTGGAGAAATTCGAGGCTGTGATTGACTGTGGCAGTCATACTTCCAGCGTGGCAGACCTTATCAACCTTACGCAAAATCTGGACTGCTTTGCCCTGCATCCGAGTGTGGAGGATGAAGAAACGCTTGGCCGTCTCTATGTGGACGAGATGGGGGCCCTTTCGGTGCCGGAAAATGTAAAGCCATATTTTGACTATGCGGCTTATGGGCGGGATGCCTCCATCAATGAAAACGGACATTTTGCCCCGGGCGGCTATGTGACAAAGGTTAGCAACGATTTCCGGGAGGTCTATCACGGGATCGAGGACATTCCCGCCGAGCACCGGGTTTTCTCCTATCCGAAACTTTCCATCCGGGAGCAGATGGCGGCCTACAAAGAAATTATTGACGGCTCCTCCCTGGAGGGCTATCGGAAACTTTCTAATAAGGAGCGTGAGGAACGATAGGCGGCACTTCGAGACACTTTGTCCCGAGGTGGCCGCCGGAAAGGAGGCGGTGTAACTGATTGATGAAGATGTTTCCCGGCGCACGATTGCCATATCTGTCCGCGCCAGCAAGCTGACGGCCCGGGGCCTTGCCTATGTGGTGGGAGCTGTGGGCCGGAAGATCCGAAAGGCCCACCGGGAGCACCAGACGCCCCACGGCAGGCAGAGCGTGAAAAAGCTCATGGCCCACGGCGCGGCCACAAACAGCATTGAGCTATCCGGGGACACGAAGGCGTTTGACCGGGTGGCCCGGAAGTGGAATGTGGACTATGCCTTTTACAAAACCGGGCCGGACAAATATCTGCTGTTTTTCAAGGCTGGGCAGGCGGATGCGATTACCGCCTGCTTTTCTGAATACTCGCGGAAGGTGCTGAATAAATCCAAGTCCCGCCGCGTTCCTATCCGGGAACAACTTAAACAGGCGGCGGATCAGCTTGCGAAGGAGAAACCGCGCAAGCGGGAACGGGTAAAGGAGGCGGTTCGTGAGGACAGATAAAATCAAGAAATATGTACTTCCCAACATCCCCTATCTGTTCGTGCTGTGGGCCTGCCTAAAGATGGGGACGGCCTACCGGCTGGCCGGGGGCGCGGATTTGCCCCATAAGCTCATGGGCCTGGGCCAGACCATCGGCCCGGCCTTTGCCGACTTTGCGCCGGGGCTCAATCCCCTTGACTGGCTCATCGGCATCGTGGGCGCGGTGGGCTTTCGGCTCTTGATTTACTTCAAAAGCAAGAACGCCAAAAAATACAGACGGGATGAAGAATACGGATCGGCCCGGTGGGGCGGCCCCAAAGACATCGCCCCTTTCGTCGATCCAAAGTTTGAAAACAACATCATTCTGACCGGGACGGAGTTCCTTACCATGAACACCCGCCCCAAAAATCCAGCCAACGCCCGCAACCTAAACGCCTGCGTCATCGGCTCGTCCGGCTCGGGAAAAACCCGCTTTTGGCTCACTCCCCAGCTACTCCAGGCCAGTGCGGACAAAAAGGGCGGGTGCAGCTTTGTCTGTGTCGATCCGAAGGGCGGGGTGCTCTCCCAGGTGGGGGCTTTCCTGCAACGGCGGGGGTATCGGATTAAGGTTTTCAATTCCATTGATTTCTCAAAATCCATGCACTACAATCCGCTGGCCTATATCAAGAATGAGGCGGACATCCTCAAATTTGTGGATGCGCTGATTTCCAACACCAAAGGCGAAGGCAAGGAGGGCGATCCGTTCTGGACGAAGGCGGAGACGCTCTTATACTGCGCTCTGATTGCCTATATCATTTTTGAGGGGCCCGCCGAGGATCGGAACATGAACACGCTGGTTGATATGATTTCCGGCATGGAGGTAAAGGAGGACGATGAAAATTTCCTAAATGCCGTGGACTATATGTTCAAGGGGCTGGAAAAACGCAAGCCGGACTGTTTCGCAGTCAAGCAATACCGCAAATATAAATTAAGTAGCGGCAAAACCGCAAAGTCGATCTTGATTTCCTGCGGTGCGCGTCTGGCTCCCTTTGACATCCCCCAACTTCGGGAGATTATGAGCTATGACGAGATGGAGCTTGACCGCATCGGGGATCGGAAAACGGCGGTGTTCTTTATCATTTCGGACACCACGCAGACCTATAACTTTCTTGTGGCCCTGGCCTTTTCGCAGATGTTCAATCTGCTTTGCGAAAGGGCCGACAATGTTCACGGGGGCCGCCTGCCCCATCATGTGCGGGTGCTGTGGGACGAGGCGGCCAACACGGGACAGGTGCCCCAGCTCGAAAAAATCTGCGCCGTGATCCGCTCCCGCGAGGTGTCGCTGACACTCTTTTACCAGCAGTTGGCGCAGTGTAAGGCCATTTACGATAAACACGCGGAGACAATCCTCGGAAATATGGACAGCGTGGTATTCCTGGGAGGCCGCGAGGCCAGCACCATCAAGGAAATATCAGAAAACTGGCTGGGAAAGGCAACTATCTATATGCAGACCGATGGCCGCTCGAAGGGGCAGTCGGAAAGCTACAATCTGAACACCCAGCGGCTGGGTCGGGAGCTGATGACGCCCAGCGAGCTGGCAACCATGCCCGGGGACAAGTGCATTTTACAGCTTAGGGGCCTGCCCCCGTTCTACTCCCCGAAGTATGACCTGAAAAAGCACCCGAATTATAAATACACGGCTGAGGCCGACAAAATCAAAAACGCTTTTGACCTTGATAAGCTCATCAACCGCCGCAGGCGTCCCGGGCTTAACGAGGCGTGTGAGATGTATGAGGTGGCTGTGCCGGACGATGCGCTCACGGAAGAGGACGAGGACATCCTCAACTATGACGACATCGACGATCCAAACGCCTTTGCATAAATGGACTTTGGGACAAAGTGTCCCGAAGTTGTAACCTGCCGCCAGTGATGGCGGCTTTTTTCATGGCCGGGGAACACCCGGAGAAATGGAGGCTCTATGCAGTTCTTTTCTTCCGCTATTGATACTTTACAGACCCTTGTTGTGGCTCTCGGCGCTGGCCTGGGCGTGTGGGGCGTAGTCAATCTCCTTGAGGGCTACGGATCGGACAACCCTGGCTCCAAAAGCCAGGGCATGAAACAGCTCATGGCGGGCGGCGGCATCATCCTGCTCGGCACTACGCTGATCCCTCTGCTGTCCGGCCTGTTTTAAGGTAGCGGCTTATGGGATTTCTCACCGACTGGCTGACCGACTGGCTCAAAAGCCTGCTCATTGAAGGCATTTTAGGCAATCTGAGCGGCCTGTTTGATACGGTAAATGCCCGAGTCGGGGAGATTGCGGGGGAGGTGGGAACAACTCCGGCGGCGTGGAACGCCGGAGTTTTCTCCCTCATCCGCCAGATTTCCGAGACGGTAATTTTACCGATTGCCGGGTTAGTCCTAACCTATGTGGCAGTCTATGAGCTCATTCAAATGCTGATAGACCGCAACAACTTACATGACATCGACACCTGGATGTTTTTCAAGTGGATTTTCAAGACGGCGGCGGCCATCCTTATCCTCTCCAACACCTTCAATATCGTCAACGCGATTTTTGATGTGTCGCAGAGTGTGATTGCAAGCTCGGCGGGGGTGATCCAGGGCTCCACGGACATATCGCCGGATATGCTGGCGGATTTGGAGGCCACGCTGGAGACAATGGGGCTCGGCTCCCTCTTGGGCCTGTGGCTCCAGTCTATCTTTATCGGCTTTACCATGACCGCGCTGAACATCGTGATCTTTGTTCTGATTTATGGCCGTATGCTGGAAATTTATATGCTGACCAGTTTAGCGCCCATCCCGGTGGCTACTTTGTCCAACCGGGAAATGGGGAGCATGGGGCAGAATTATCTGAAGTCCTTGTTCGCCATCGGTTTCCAGGGGCTGTTGATCCTGCTGTGCGTGGGCATCTATGCGGTGCTCATTCAAGAGATCGCCACAAGCGGCGATCCCATCGGCGCGATATGGGGAGCCGTGGGTTATACGGTTTTGCTCTGCTTTATGCTGTTCAAGACCGGGACGATTGCAAAAAGTATCTTTGGCGCGCATTGAGAAAGAGAGGTTGAACTATGGCGAAAACGCAGGAGGCGGCGGGCCGGGGAGCCCCCGCTGTGGATACGGCGCAGGAGGATTTCCGGCGCTTATTGTTTGAGGCTCCGATTGCGGAGCTGGCAGAAAACCAGGGCATCAGCATTGATGAGGCGGTAAGGCTCCGGGTGGAGCAGGCGGTGGCGGAGGCCACTACGCCCCAGGTAACGGTGCGGCCCATTGAGCCCCAGGGTAAGCTCATCGGCTTTGCCAGCGTAAACATCGGGGGCGTGGTGGTGGATGATTTTAAGGTGGTGGACGGGAAAAACGGGGTGTTCCTGGGTGCTCCCAGCAAGCCCGATCCCACCAGCAGGACGGGCTACCGCACTACGGCGCGGGTAACAAACCGCGACTTGCAGGCCCAGCTTGACCGGGCGGCGGCCCAGGGCTACAACCAGGCGGTGGAAAAGCTGCTGGCCCGGGCCGAGGCGGTACGGCCCGCATCAATCCGGGAACAGATGGCGCAGGCCGCAAAAGAGGCCGGAAAGGAAAACGCCGCCCGGCCCGCCCCGGCAAAGGGCAAGGAGGCAAGGGATGACCGATAAGGCGGCTTTGGGACAAAG
>UPZA01000010.1 GCA_900538575.1 uncultured Ruminococcus sp. | reverse complement strand
ATTATTATATCATACTTACGATAAATTGTCAAGCATTTTTTTCACGGCAACAGCAATTACTTTTTGGAGTAAAAGAGAATATCCATATTATCCGGACTATATGAGCTAATGTTATCATTTTTATCGGCGTTGAAAACATTTGCTTAAACGACTGTGAATACAATATCTTCCGACTCAAATTATAAGCGATTTTGCTTTGGAACGTAATAGGTTTTTATCTATTAAACTATAAAATTACTTGTAAACCCCACAGACTAATTATCATTCAATGAAATGTCGCTTTCAAAACAATAGCGGAAGATAGTAGCTTCGCTGCTGAAAAGCTAAATTATACGCAATCTACTATAACCTTTCAAATAGACCGGTTAGAAAAGAGTTATCAGTTTCAATATTTGTATAAAACAAACAAGATACGGTATTTACACATATATTAAAGTCCCTGCACCTTAAACAATTCGGCAATTTCATCAGCCGCTTCCGCCATTCCCCTCTGAAACCATACATCAATCCAGCCATACAGCGTATAGGCAACAAACGCCGCAGCATATGCCTGTGTCTTTTCATACTCTGGTTTCGGTCCGCAGATACCTATAATAACATCTTTCAGAAGATAGGTAAGTTTTCTTTCATTCAGAAGTTTGTAAAAGGTACGATTTGCTTCAAAATGTGCAATCATGATACGGATTTGCTCACTCAGAGGCTCGCCTCTGTTTTTGTCCCATTCACCTACCCACTCATGCGTTTTTTCGTGTAAATAACGTCTCAAAATATCTTCTTTACATTCGTAATTGCGGTAAAAGGAGGCTCTGCCAACGCCTGCCGTATCAACCAACTCGCTGATAGAAATATCTTCTATTGGCTTTTTGGCAAGTAATGAAATAAGAGCTTCAGTCAAATGTTTTATTACATATGCATTACGCCCCTCATTGCTCATCGGTGATACATTTTGCTCTGTTTGTCTCATTTTTCTTCCTCCCGTTGACAATAAAGCGACACGCTGATACAATAATATCGACGATACAAATAAATCGGCGATATTATTGTATCGCAAAAAAATCATAATGTCAATAGTAAAAAATAAAATTGGAGGATTAGACAAATGACACTAATACAAAAACGAATTATCATTTTGGCTGTTGTCGTAATTGCCGGCATAATTTTAGGCAGACTTGCAGTTCGGGCAATTACTAACCTGATGTTAGGCGGAACACTGTTTGGAGGTAATTTTCTATGAGCAAAGAAAAAAAGCAAGGAAGAGGTATGTTTATTTTTTTGTGTATTACTGCATTTATTATCTCTTTTGTAGGTTCTGTTGTTTTCAAAATTGCATACATTCCTCGGAAACTGAGAAAGTATACAGTAAATTGGAGTGATGAAATCGGAAAAACCTACACGGATTTTTCTTATGGCGAGGGCGCTGCAAACAAGTTTGACCTTTATGTTCCCGCAGATAATTCTAAAGAAACCTATGGGTTGATCGTGTATCTTCATGCCGGCGGTTTCAGAACCGGCGATAAAACCGACGACGCAAAAATGCTCCAGTGGCTTTGTTCGCTTGGATATGTAACAGCGGGTATCAATTATACCTTGAACAGCAATGAAAATCCGGACGCCAATGTTTATACCATGTCGATGGAAATTAAAAATAGCATTCCTTATGTTATTGAAGAAGCCAAAAAACTCGGATATAACATAGACCGAATGGCAATGTCCGGCGGTTCTGCGGGCGGATATCTTGCTCTGCTTTACGCCTATCGTGACGCGGAAGATTCGCCTGTTCCTGTCAGAATGGTATTTGAGGGCGTCGGACCGTCCAGTTTTTATCCGGAGGACTGGAAAAGCTATGGTCTTTATAAAGACCCCGAAGCGGCGGCTAAATTTTTCAGCTATATGTGCGGAAAGGATATAACATCCGATATGTTCGGAACAGATGCTTACGATAAAGCGATAAAGGATGTGTCCCCGCTTCTGTGGGTTGATGAAAATATCGTTCCGACGGTTATGGCGTATGGAATGCATGATACATTCCAGCCTTATAACGCTTCCGTGAAATTGGACGCCGCTTTGACCGAAAACAATATTCCGCATGAATACATTGTTTTTGAACATTCCGGGCATGGACTTCAGAATGACAACAAGCAAATGGTAGAATATAGTGAAGCGATCCTCGAGTATCTTGAACGCTATATGAGTAATTAAGGAGGGAAAACGGTGAATAAACCGGTAAAAATAATCTTGTTTATTGTGCTGTCTGCAATTATTTTAATAGTCGGCGGCTTCTCAGTACTTCTGGGAATTATAAACTACCGAAACAAAACCTATTGGAAATATTCTGAACCAAAAGGCGAAATTGAAACGAAATATACGGCGCTCGGCTCTTACGACGTTTCCTATGCGGAATTTAACGCAGACGGTAAGGTATGGGAAAAATATGAAGTCTGGTATCCGTCTGAAATGCAAGAGGAAACTACATACCCGTTTGTTATAATGGCGAACGGTACAGGCATAAAGGCTTCTAAGTACAAAGAAGTGTTTAAGCGCCTAGCCTCTTGGGGCTTTATTGTGGCTGGCAATGAAGATGAAAACTCCCGTACAGGCGAATCTTCCGCAGCAACACTTGATTTTATTCTCAATCTGAACGAGAATAAAAACAGTGATTTCTACGGAAAAATTGATACTGAAAATATTGGAGTTGCAGGACATTCGCAGGGCGGCGTAGGATCAATTAACGCCGTAACGGAGCAATCCAACGGGAATAGGTATAAGGCAATTTGGACGGCAAGCACAACTTCAAGATATCACGCCGATGAATTGAATAAAAATGCTGGCGGTTGGAATTGTAACCTGTCAAATGTTCACATTCCGATTTTTATGGTAGCCGGCACAAAGGATATTGACGCTGGCAATATGTCGGAGTATTCTGAAACGCTGCCGGAGGGAAAGGCGCAGGGTATTTGTCCGCTGTGGTGGTTAAATGAGTGTTATGACGCCATATCAGATGATGTGGATAAGGTCATTGCAAGACGGACAGGAAAAGACCACGGCGATATGCTTCGGTCGGCTGACGGATATATGACCGCTTGGTTTATGTATTATCTCAAAGGAGACAGTGAAGCGGGGAAAGCGTTTTTCGGAAAGAATGCAGAAATGCTCTCTAATGAAAATTGGCAGGATATAAAAATTAACCCATAGAGCGGGTTTTGATGAATATAAGAGCAGAACTGAACTGCATAGCAAAAAAAGACCCGGCTATGGGTCTTAAAACATTTATAATTTTTTAAACTGATATGACGAATGCGTTTGCCTATTCCGCAATAGCCGCATATTACAACTTAAACTTTCAGATTCCAGCTTTGAAACCTTCTCATATTTTACATTCGTAGAAAACTTTTGTTCACCTTTATATCTCTAAAAGCGTTACCTTTTTCTTTCGATAATCTCTCGGTGAAAGCCCTGTTTTTTCCTTAAAACGCTTTCCGAAATGGCTGATTTGCCGAAAGCCTACTCTGTCGGCTATAGTTCCTATCGGCTCATCAGAGTTTTTCAGCAGTTCGGCTGCCTTAGAAAGCCTGTATTCTGTTAGATATCTGTAAGGGGTTGTCTGCATACTTGCCTTAAAACACCGCAGACATTCCGATTTGCTGACATTTGCACTCTTTGACAGCCTATCAAGAGAAATATCTTCTTCATAATGTTCGCTTATATACCGTAAAAATTTTTGCATACGAACACCCATAACGATATCGATGTTTTTGCTTGGTACTTGAATATTTTTGCATACTTCAAGCCAAAGTGTGGAGAGCAGACAAAGCGCTTGATAGACATAAAATTCGGTTTTTCTGTTTTCAAGGTCTGCAAGGCGGGAAAGGGCAGATAAAATAGATTTGCACCAATCCATTTCCTTTGGGAAACAGCAAATCGGCAATTCGTCTTTGCCTGCAATGCGTTCAACAAAAGCAGATGCGGGACTACCGAAATAAAATTTAAGAAAATAATCTGGGAAAATAAAACTATTGTAGTGACAGGAAGAAGTCTTTTTATTAACAAGATGTATCACATTTTTATTGATAAAAATACCGCTGCCTTTATTTATCTGTACCGATGTATCTAATGTTTTTATTTCGATTTCACCGTCAAGAACAAAAATGAATTGTAAATCCTCATGCCAGTGCATAACCTGAAAGCCGGGATTTCTCGGATAGCTTTGGTCGTTAATAACATCAAGCACAAGGTAGGGAAAATCCGAATCAGCCTTTAAATTAACCGAGTTTATATAATCCTTTTTTGCGTCTCCCATTTCGACACACCTCTTTTGGATATATTATGATGATTTTAGGCGATATTTTAATATTATAACGTCTCAAATTATGATATTATTATATTACAAGTCAATCGCTAAGTCAAGACAGGAGGTGCAAACGTGTATTTTCAATATGATGAAAGCGCAATCGAATATTTAAAGCAAAAGGATAAACGTCTTGCAAAAGTGATTAACAAAGTCGGGAAGATTGAGCGTGAAGTTGACAGCGACTTGTTTTCTTCGGTTGTTCACCATATCATCGGTCAGCAGATTTCTACAAAAGCGCAGGCGACAATATGGCAGAGAATGCAAGATCATCTTGGCGCTGTGAACGCCGATACCATTCTTACCGCCGGAAAAGACCGCTTACAGTCTTTTGGAATGACTTTTAAAAAAGCAGAGTATATTACGGATTTTGCTGTTAAAGTAAAAATCGGCGCTTTTGATTTACAGGGCATTTGGAATAAATCTGACGATGAGGCAATAACCGAATTGACAGGGTTAAAAGGAATCGGCGTCTGGACTGCCGAAATGATTTTACTTTTTTGTATGCAGCGTCCGAATGTTTTCAGCTACGGAGATTTAGCGATTCTGCGTGGTATGCGTATGGTGTATCACCATAGGAAAATTGACCGTAATCTGTTTGAAAAATACCGCAGAAGATTAAGTCCTTATTGCAGTGTGGCAAGCCTGTATTTTTGGGCGGTGGCAGGCGGTGCGATTCCTGAAATGAAAGACTACGCCCCTAAAAAGGAGAACAAGAAAAGTGGACAAAAAGGAAAAGCTGCAAGCAATTCAAAATCGGGACAAGTCTTATGACGGTAAGTTTATTTTTGGTGTGAAAACAACAAAAATAGTATGCCGGCCGGGCTGCCCCGCAAGGATACCATTGGAAAAGAATATTGTATTTTTTGATACGATGGAAGAAGCAATAGAAAAGGGATACCGTCCTTGTAAAAGATGTAAACCGGAACTTGTCACCCAAACACAGCAGGAGGAAATGTAAATGAGTAATATCATCGTATTATTTGAGGTAACTGTAAAAAACGGAAGAATGGAAGATTATTTGAAAATGGCGGACTCACTGAAAGACAGCCTTGCAAAAGCGGAAGGATTTATTCGCTCCGAGCGTTTTTCTTCCCTTGCTACAGAGGGGAAATTACTTAGTATGTCAATATGGGAAAATGAAGAATGCGTTTCAAAATGGCGCAATCTTGCCGCACACCGTATGGCGCAAAAACACGGGAGAATGAATGATTTTGCAGATTATAAAATCACGGTTGTAACGCCTATCCGCACTTATACAATGACCGACAGAACGCAAGCGCCTGCGGATTCCAATGAATATTGGGAGGTATAATCTTATGACCTATACATATCATTACAACTCGCCTTTGGGCGGTATTACTCTCTCCAGTAACGGAACAGAGCTTACAGGGCTTTGGTTTGACGGACAGAAATATTTTGGAGATACGCTCGAAGAAAAATACGAGGAAAAAGGTTTGCCGATATTTAAACAGTCTGTCCGTTGGCTGGATATTTACTTTAACGGTAAAGCGCCTGATTTTACGCCGCCGCTGTACATGCAGACAACACCGTTTCGAAAAAAGGTATGGGAAATTATGCTGACCATTCCCTTTGGAAAAACAATGACCTACGGCGAGATTGCAGAAAGAATCGCAAAGCAAAAAGGGCTTTCTAAAATGTCGGCACAGGCTGTCGGCGGCGCTGTCGGGCACAATTCCATTTCCCTTATAATTCCCTGCCATCGTGTTGTCGGTACAAACGGAAGCTTAACAGGATATGCAGGCGGAATTGAGAAAAAGGTGCAGCTGCTTACACTGGAAAATGCAGATATGTCCTCGTTTTTTGTGCCGAAGAAAGGGACAGCGTTATAACTTCATCAAATACAGTAACAATACAAAAATCCGTAAGGAAAAAACGCATACTAAGCAGCTTTCAGCTACAATAAGACCCAACCAAAATAAATAACAAAAAAAGACCCGGCTATGGGTCTTAAACATTTATAATTTTTTACACAGACGTAACTCTACCTGAAGCCAGCGCGTCTGCCTATTCCGCCATATCCGCATATATTATGAATCTGAAATTTTTACTCGGCTCAAATTCAAAAATATAAAATCACCTTATAATCAATATAAATTATTATATCATACTTACGATAAATTGTCAAGCATTTTTTTCACGGCAACAGCATTTACTTTTTGGGGGTAAATGAGAATATTCAATAGCAATGTGCTTAGCGATTTCCATTTCGACAACTCAATTATATTTATCACATAATTACGGTTTTTCATACTGTGATTCCAATAAAAGGATTATACTGATACGATTAAGTTAAAGGTAAATAGCAGGTAGAGTAAAAACGAAGGCTAAAGCATGTTTTATAATCAAAAAAACAATAAAACAGCCCTTTCTCTTATAGAGCTAATGAATATTTCAAACGTCGGTTCGGATAATAATTAATGTGCGTTCACGGTAACTTTACAATAAAGCTGAAAGTATTCTTCAAGAAAATCTATAAAAATCCTATAAAACACTTGAAATTTATTTTTAAATATGATATAATAATGAAGATACTTAATAGGAATTAAATTATTCCGGAATATAGGTGTGCGGGCCCTGTGCAATGAAACACCGTGAACCATGTCAGGCGGGGAACCGAGCAGCATTAAGCGGATCGTTTTGTGTGCCGCAGTCAGCCTGCACACCTATGTTCCGGAAATTTTTATATAAAAAATTTTTTATTATAAAATAATTACATTGCCGAAAATAGCGAGATTCATATGGAGGTGACCGTTATTTACAAGGCTTTATACAGAAAATGGCGGCCGCTGTCCTTTGACGACGTTATTTCACAGCCGCATATAACAACCACTTTAAAAAATCAAATCAAAAGCGGCAGAACGGCTCATGCGTATTTGTTTACAGGATCCCGAGGCACAGGAAAAACAACATGCGCACGAATCTTTGCTAAAGCTGTAAACTGTCTCGACGAATCAGACGGAAATCCCTGCCTCGAATGCAGCGTCTGCCATGACGCAGATAATTTTGCTCTTTCTGATATTATAGAAATTGACGCGGCGTCAAATAACGGCGTTGACGATATACGCGGCCTTCGAGACGGCGCCGCCTACACGCCTGAAAGATGCAGATATAAAGTATATATAATCGACGAAGTCCATATGCTTACTCCCAACGCTTTTAATGCGCTTCTCAAAATAATGGAGGAGCCTCCGGAGTATGTAAAATTTATTCTGGCGACAACCGAGGTGCATAAGGTTCCGGCCACGATTTCATCTCGGTGCCAGCGTTTTGATTTCAGACGTATACTTCCGGACGATATAACCAAACGTCTTTTATATATTGCCGATCAGGAAAATATATCTCTTGATGAAAAAGCGGCGCGTTTTATTGCAAAGCTTTCGGACGGCGGTATGAGAGACGCCTTATCGCTTTTGGATCAGTGCGCGGCGTTTTCAAGCAATATAGATTCCGATACGGTTTCTGCCGCTGCCGGAATTGCCGGTCGGGAGCATTTATTTGAAATAATAAACGCTTCCGCTGAAAAAAATCCAGGAAACGCTCTTGCGGTTGCGGACAATCTTTACAGTTTATCAAAGGATATGCAAAAGCTTTGCGTTGAATTGACGGAGCAATTCCGTAATTTAATGCTTATTAAGGTATGTCCCGAACGCTCGGAACTGCTTGCCTGTATGCCTGACGAAATCCAAAGGCTGACTGAAATCGCGGCAAAAATGGATTTGCAGGAGATATTAAGCAAGCTTAATATTTTACAGGATTGTAATGAAAAAATAGGAAGATCGTTAAATAAGCGCGTTGAAATAGAAATGTGTCTTATAAAGCTGTGTGCAAGACAGATTTCACAAAAAACACTTGACAATACTCAAATTTATGATAAAATAAAACAGTCGGATAACAGTTCAAATAAACCTAATGAAATATCGGCTGCCAATGCGGACAGAGAATTGCAAAGCAATGCCGCTCCGGTAAATTCCGAAGCAAGTCCTAAGCTGTCGGATTTTAAGCAGCTTGCGGAATGGTCCGACGTTTTAGAGGAATTTATGCGCATATGCCCTTCGGTTTCGGGAACGCTTACCGGTTCTATGGCTTATGTGTATAAAAATATCATGCTGATTGACGCAAAAAATAAATTTTTCCTTAAGCTGTTTAAAGTAAAGGATAATGCGCTTCAGCTTGACAGGGCAATCCAGACAGTTATGGGTAAGCCGTATATTATCAAGGCAAGATGCTCGGCAGCGCAGAATGAACAGAAAAAGGCTGACGAGCTGGTAGAAAAAGCTATAAACAGCGGCATTGAAACCGCTGTTGAATAAAGTTAAGGCAGCCTTTTGAATAAAATATATTTCCAGCCTTAAACTAAAAATACTTATACTTAAATATAAAGGAGTTAGAAAAATGAAATCAAGAGTACCTAAGAATATCGGCGGAGCTCAGAATATGAATTCTATGATAAAGCAGGCTCAGAAAATGCAGGATGAAATAACAGAGCTTCAGAACGATATAGAAGCGAGAGAATTTTCCGCAACCTCCGGAGGCGGACAGGTAGAGGTAGTGGTAACAGGTGCGAAAAATATCAAATCGCTTACTATCAAGCCGGAGGTAGTTGATCCGGAAGATATAGAAATGCTTCAGGATCTGGTTATCAGCGCAATAAACGAGGCCATGGCAAACGTTGAAAAAACTACCGAAGAGGAAATGAATAAAATAACCGGCGGAGTTGCGCTGCCGGGATTATTCTAAGATAATATGGCTGATAACAGCGCGCTTCCTTTGATAGTTCTTTCTGAACAGTTTGCAAAGCTGCCGGGTATCGGCATGAAAACTGCTCAGCGGCTGGCATATGCCGTTATGTCAATGAGCGAGGAAGAAGCCAGGCAATTTGCAGAAGCTATAATTTCAGCCAAAACAGATGTCGGCTATTGCAAGATATGTCAGAATCTAACTGAATTTGACGTTTGTCCGATCTGCTCTGATACCAACAGAGACGATTCTGTTGTCTGCGTTGTTGAAACGCCTAAAGACGTTACGGCCTTTGAAAGAACTAATGAATACGGCGGAACCTATCATGTCCTTCACGGTCTGCTGTCTCCGATTAACGGAATCGGTCCGGACAATATAAAAATAAAGGAGCTGCTTGATAGAGTCGGCAAGGAAAATATCCGCGAAATTATAATGGCTACAAACCCAACCGTTGAGGGGGAGGCTACGGCCATGTATATTGCAAGATTACTAAAGCCTTTAGGAATAAAGGTTACGCGGCTGGCATTTGGAATACCGGTCGGCGGGCATCTTGAATATGCGGACGAGGTAACCTTATTTAAGGCTCTTGAAAACAGAAGTGAAATGTAATGAACCGTACCGGTTGTATCCGGTACGGTTTTTATTTGCGGAGGTGTAAAAAATGAAAGTATCAGTAATAGGCTACAGCGGATCGGGAAAATCGACGCTTGCAAAGAAATTAAGCGAAATTTCCGACGTTCCGCTTTTGTATCTTGACAAAGTAAGATTTCTTCCCGGTTGGAAGGAACGGCCTGAACAGGAATGCATCGAAATAATAGAGAATTTTCTCAAAAATAATGAATGGGTAATAGACGGAAATTACAATAACTGGCTTTATGACCGCAGAATGAAAGAATCTGATCTTATTATTTTTATGAATTTTTCACGGATAAGGTGTTTTATAGGAGCTTTAAAAAGATATTTAACATATAAGAAAAAAAGACGAGAAAGCATAACGGAGGGATGTCCGGAAAAGCTTGATTCAGAATTTGTAAAATGGGTGCTCCATGAAGGCAGAAAAGCTGATCGGAGAAAGCGTTTTAATTCAGTATGCGGTAAATATTCTGATAAAACAATTATATGCAGAAGCCGCAGGGATGTAAAGGCTAAGGTATTAAACAAGTCATTTATCCATGAATGCAGATAAATTCAGCTTAAACATATTTCTATCAAAGGTCAGTAAGCCGTCGCGCCTCATTTTACTTAATTCATTGGACATTGCGCTCCGATCTACGCAAAGATAATCCGCAAGCTGCTGGCGATTAAACGGTATCGTTATATAATTGGATTCCTGCTTGACGGCTTGAGATGACAAATAGGAAATAAGACGTTCGCGAATTGTTTTTGGCGTAATATCGTTTATTTTCCTTGATAATCCGATATTCTTTCCGGCAAGCACAGCTATTAGATTTGATATGAATTTACGGTAAACATCATAATCGCCGATTATGCCGGAAAAAATATTTTTCGTGCTTATAAAAAGAATCTCGCAATCTTCGGCGGCTGAAACGCTCACCATCAGCGGTTCCTCCGGCAGGCAGGAGTAAGCTTCCGCAAATACCTGTCCTGAATCCGCGTTTCCTATTATATTTGTATTTCCGAAAATATCGTTATACTCTATATTTACGCTGCCTGAAATCACAAGTCCGAATGAATTTATGGTTTCTCCGGTACGGAGTATATTTTCACCCTTTTTAAATTTGTGTTTATAAAATCCAAGGTTTCTAGCGAGTATCTGAAATTCGTTGTCGTTTAAATTTTTAAACAATTTTGTTTTAAGTAAATTTTCAGAATCCATAATTCCTCCTGAAATGTTGTTTTAACAACATACTTATTTTATTATCTGTATTATAATTTAGTCACAGCAGAAAACCAATAAACAATTTTTACGGAGGAAATAAAATGATTAGAAGGATTATTAATATAGACGAAGAGAAATGCAACGGATGCGGTCTCTGCGCCGAGGCCTGCCACGAAGGCGCAATCGGTATGATAGAAGGGAAGGCAAGACTATTAAGAGACGACTACTGCGACGGTCTTGGAGATTGTCTGCCGGCTTGTCCCACAGGTGCGATAACCTTTGTGGAACGGGAAGCCGCGGCATACGACGAAAAAGCCGTAATGAAAAATAAGACGGCAAAAAACAATTCTGCTGATAAACCGCTGCCGTGCGGATGTCCGGGAACTCAATCCAAAACGCTGGAGCGAAAAGCTGAAAATTCGCCGGAAAAAACGGTTCATTCTTCAGAATTAAGACAATGGCCCGTACAGATCAAGCTTGCGCCGGTTAATGCTCCCTATTTCAGCGGAGCGAATCTGCTGATAGCCGCAGATTGCACGGCTTACGCATACGCTGACTTTCATAAGGATTTTATAAGAAACAAAATCACGCTTATCGGATGTCCAAAGCTTGATAATACCGAATATTCTGAAAAGCTGACAGAAATAATAAAAAACAACGATATCAACAGCGTTACGGTAGTGCGTATGGAGGTACCGTGCTGCGGCGGAATAGAGTACGCTGCAAAAAGCGCTCTACAGGCGAGCGGAAAGTTTATACCGTGGAGTATAGTTACAATATCCACAGATGGAAGAATATTGGATTAATCGTCATTTCTAAGACTGTAAATACATCCGCAGTAATTCTGTCTGTATAAATTATACTCACGGCATAATTCAATTGACCGTTTATAACCGTTTTTCTTTTTAAAATCTGATTCAAGATAGGGAATTCCATCTTCTATTTGCAGGGAATTCCCTGTTTCATTTATATAAACCGCATTTTTATGAGGACTTACGGTCAGCGTAGTTGCAAAAAAATCCGTTTTGTATTCCCTTGCGGTTTCCGCTGCTGCTTTTATGCGCATTTTAATACATATTTCGCAGCGTTTTCCGCCCTCAGGCTCATTTTCCAGACCTTTAACGGCTTTGAAAAATATATCGGGATCGTATTTGCCCTCTATCAATTTTACAGTGTCGTTTAATTTCATTTTAATCAGAACGTCTTTCTGTGTTTCTAATCTTTTTATATATTCTGTTTCCGGATGTATATTAGGATTAAAAAAATAAAGCAATATGTCAAAATACTGAATCAGGTATTCAAGAACATAGCTGCTACAGGGACCGCAGCAGCTATGCAGGAGAATGAGGGGCCGCCGTCCGTCCGCGCATGAAGATTCTATTGTTTTTTCAAGCCGTTTATGATAGTTGATTTTATTCTCCAACGCTGTCCTCCCGTATTTCCGTATTTTTCTCAGCGGCAGCCGTTTCAAGGTATGCTATATACTGCATAATGCCGTCGGATATTGCTCTGCCAAGCTCGTCCGTATGCTCGATTATCCATTTTGCGTGTTCTGCTGTGTCATGAAATTCAACCTCAAGCAGACAGCTCGCCGCCTTTGACGTTGCCACCTCGTAAAGATAGGTCGTCCCTTCTGCGCCGTTGAACATTCCTCTGTCCTCCGTAGGGGTAAGTCGTGATACCTTGCCGTAAATATATTCCGCAAGTATTTTACTTCCGTATATTTCAGGGTTATAAAAGCATTCCGTACCTTCTCCGCTGCCGCTTTCGCCTCCGGCATTTGAATGTATAGCCACATGCGCCGTTACGTTATTTTCATTTGCAAACTCAACCTTTTCCTGAAGAGAATAATCCTCTCCGGCCGTATATACTGTAATTCCGTTTTGTTCAAGGTATTTCCTGGCGCTGTCGCTCACGCTTCTCATCGCTTTTGCTTCGGTAGTATCTCCGGAGGCGTAAGCATTATCGGTCTGATTAGAAGGACTGAGATATATAACAGGCTTGAATTCTTCTGAATCGGAACCGGACGCCAACGTAGGTATTTCCTCCTTAACTTCATTTCCGAAAAGCTGTTTTACAACATAGACGGCAAGAATAAATATCACAATAACGGAAATGATCCTGTCATATCTTATTTTAAATTTTCTTTGTGTTTTATACGACATACCATTCCTCCTAAAAAGAATATAATTATTTTATCCGGTTTTAATTATATAATAAATTCACTGAAATGTAAAGCTGATAGTTATGAATGGAATTTTTTTAAATACCTCTTTACAAAATAAAAAAAATGTGATATAATGTTTATGTTATCGAGGTGTGGCTCAGTTTGGTAGAGCGCTGCGTTCGGGACGCAGAGGCCGTGGGTTCAAGTCCCGTCACCTCGACCATATATAAATAAAAACGCCTTAAAGCCCGTATTTACGCGGCGCAGATAGGGAACAGCGTAACTTATGTACAAGGTCGAGTAATTGCTCGACCTTTTCCTTTTGCTATTTCACAGTACCGATATGTGTAAAGTAGATATCGACTTCCTGCGAAACGCTGCCGTTGTCATCCTTCTGCTTTTCATGAACTTCTATTCTCGACACAAAGGTGTGAAGTATCTCTTGAGTAAGCTCAGTGATATCGGTGTATTTCTTAGCAAGCGAAGTAAATTTTGAAGTGTTTGCACTTTGATTTTTCAATTCGGATATTGAATTATTCAACTCCGAAATATCAGCTTTAAGCTGATTTTGCTCCTCGGTATACCCCCGCGACAGCATTCTGAACTGCTCGTCATCAATTGTTCCAAGCACATGATCTTCATAAAGCTTTCTAAAAATTGTTTCAACCTCCGCAAGCCTTTTTTCACACTTTTTCAGCTTTTTATCAGCATTAACAAGTTCCTTTTTAGCGGAGGTATTCGACTTATGACTGATAAACTCAGCGAATTCATCTGTACGCTCTCTTGCAAATTCGGTCACATTTCTGATTTCGGAAAGCACAATTTCATTCAGATGGCTCTCCTTGATACCGTGCATGGTGCATTGCTCCCTGCTATTTTTGCGGTATAAGGAGCAGACAAATTTCCAATTTTCAGGCTTTTCATGCGAGTGTCTGTGGAAGTATAATTTGTGTTTACAATCCGCACAGAATGTGATTCCGGCGAAAATACTTTTGTCGCCAAGACTTGTTTTTCTGCGTTTACTCTGCCTGAGCCGCTGAACGATCTCCCAAGTATTGACATCAATCAATGACTCGTGAGTATTTTCAATCAGCTTATGTTCGCTTTCCGGCAGTCTTAATTTTCGATGATCCTTATAGGAAGCTCTGCCGAATCTGAAATTACAAGTATGCCCGATATAGCTTACATCCTCAAGAATATTTGCTACCACAGTAGGATTCCAGCGGTAAGGATAGCTTGTGTCGAAGTTGGAAATCACGTTTCCCGTTTTGCTGTATTCGTACATTGCCGGAGTGTAAATCTGTTCTTTCTCAAGCCTGTTGGCGATCTGAGCCGGTCCCAGACCTCCTGCACACAGCTGAAAAATGTATTTTACAATCGGCGCTGTTTCGGGATTCGGAAGTATTTTGTTGTGATCTTCCGAAGATTTCATGTAACCGTAAGGCGGTCTGGATGCCACTCGCTGACCTCTTTCGGATTTTATCACACAGCTTGCTTTGATTTTCTTGCTTGTATCTCTGACATGGAACTCGTTAAATATGTTGAAAAACATTGCCATATCCATGCCCGACGAGTTTGAATTTGCGGTGTCCACATTGTCATTTATGGCAATATATCGAACATTATTTTTCGGAAAAATTTCCTCTGTGTATAATCCGACATACAGATGATTCCTGCCAAATCGGGACAGATCCTTTGTAATTACCGTTTCTATTTTCCCATTTTCAACGTCCTCAAGCATGCGTTTAAAAGCTGGCCTTTCAAAATTCACTCCTGAAAATCCATCGTCAATATAGAATTCAGTGTTGAAAAATCCATGTTCATCAGCGTATTTGCGGAGTATATCCTTCTGATTTGAAATGCTGTTGCTTTCTCTGGCAAGCTCGTCCTCGTGGCTGAGCCTGCAGTACAAAGCCGTTATCTTATTCGTGTCTGACATGATAAACCTCTCTTTCCGTCCGTTTATGGACTCTGTCAAACCGATTGAGATATTACAGACAGTATATCACAATCGGTCATGAAAGTCCAGCATAATTCTATTTAAAACGACATTTTTTCAGCTGCATTTTTGAGGAGAAGTTTCAGCTTATCCTCCGCTGTAGACTTTGAGTTCAAGTCAAACACTGAATTGATATTGTAAACAATTCCGTCAATGACAGTTTCACTGCGCATATAATTATGACGGCGACGATACTGACTTGAACCTGTGTCTTCCTGTACTTCTTTGTAAATATTTTCCATATATAACCCTCCCTGATGTCTTTGCGTTCGCTCCCGTTATAAATATTAAATTGAGCATTTTAATTTTTCCTTTCTTAGATTTTTATTATTTGACATCATGCACAACTCCCCAAAATACGCCGATTCAGCTTAATGTTTCAGCTCTGCGACCCCTGAATAATTCTAAATTTGAATTTACGACCCCATTGAAATTATGCACAATAGATTTCCGAAAACCTCGCAGAACAGCCATTTTTGCGGCGAGCTTTGCTCGTTCGCTGTAGCTGCATAGGGGGGCTTTGACCCCTATGCTTTAACTTGCAACATAATCTTTGAGTTTCGGAAGCATCTCAAAGTCTCTCCATTTGTGCAAACTGTCAGTTCCACATTTCGCATCACCTCTGCATAGTTTTATTGATTCGCCCTCAAACGCTCCACGTTTGCTTGTGTGCCGCTTTTATGCTTTCTATCGATAACTTGCCCGACTGATCTTAGGAGGGCGCAAATCGGCTTTATTTTTTTCGATTCTCCGAATTAAACTTCGGCACATCATAACCCTGACTTGAAAGCTTTGCATGAAGTCTGTCCGCAACAAACTGTATGAAATAGCCGCTTGCTATAGGGACAGCAGGGACGGCATTACCTACAGTCAATTTATTTTCCTCTGTCGCCTCAATCAACGTATTTGGGATGTTTTCAAGACATTGAGGGACGGCAGGGACAACACTTTCAGCACACAGTCTTTTACTGCCACTGCTGTCCTTTTCAATATCATAACTGATATAAATATTTCGTATGCCGTTGCTTTTTGTCTTGCCGTAGTCTATTCCAAGCGAACGGACTTCGTCATCGTGCTGAAGCAAATCACGGTACAGCCAGTTGTTATTGAAATCCTGTTCGGGAAACTTTTCATTCAGCATTTTACAGATCTCTGATGCAGTTCCTTTAACATTTTTCTTTTCGCGCATAAAATCATGAACAGCGGAGGGAAATAAATCGGGTTTGTATTCAGGAACATCGTCAAGCAGTTTCCACTTTGCTTTCTCTCTCATTAAATTCAGCTCCAAGGACGGAGCGCCTCTACCACTGATATTGAGCTTAGCCTGATTACTGTTTCGGGTGAACACAAGCAGACCATCTGCGCAGCCTGCAATACCGTTCGTACCCGAAATCATATTGTTGGGGTTTGAATCATGTGTCTTACGATTATGATGCACAAGTACAATTGCAATTTCAAGTTGATCGGCAATACTTTTCAAAACAGACAGTTCTCTGTAATCCGTTCCGTATTTCATGTCGACAGTTTCTCTGACCTTTTGAAGTGTATCGATCACAACTAACTTCAAATCCGGAAACAGCCTTTTGCATTCCTGCAAATCTTCTTCAAGTCCGTTCCCTATAGAATTACCGAGAAGCACATACTGAAGATTACCGCTTGGCTCGTCCGTCAGTTCATACATCCTTGACTGCAAGCTGACAAACGTATCTTCAAGCGCCATGTACACAACGTGCCCTTGTTCAGTCTTGCGTCCGAGAAACTTTTCTCCTTTTGCGATTGACAAACACATATCCATCATCATCCACGACTTGCCTATTTTAGGGTCGCCCGACAGTATATGAAGTCCCGGATAAATCATTTCATCTACAATAAATCGCTGCTTTTTCATTGGCGTATTCATGATTGTGACGCTGCTTATGAATTCTAACTTTTTTCTTTCGTTCATTTGTCACTTCCCCTTTCTGATTTTATTGTATTTCAACTGTGCGGCGCACACAAGATAACTCTGCGGCGCATTAATGAAAACTTTTTTAGGCAAACAAAAAAGCTCGCAAAGATTCTTAAATCTTTACGAGCTTTGACAGCTATATCGTCATCTTCATGTTATCGCATATGAGCGCTCTTGTCAAGAGGAAAAAGAGAATTTTTCTGTTTTGCACAGGAAATTAATTTTTGACACAGGGGTCTGTTGTGTATTTATGCCGTCGCACTGTGACACAGGGGTATGTCAAAATTAATTTGAATTAATTTTAACTATTAGCATACGTTTCATCATGCAAAGATCAAATACGTTAAGTTGGTCATCTTCGCATAGGTCTGCGGATTTCCAATAAGTTAATTCTGTATTAGACTTACCTACGAGCCATCTTTGCAGTGTGACAACATCAGAAATATTGAATTCGCCATCGAAATTTACATCTCCTGATTCAGCTTCAAGAACTATAAATTCCAAATTCCATTCCTTTGCATAGCGTTCTGCTTCTGTCCCTCTGTAGCCATATATAATACAGTCGCTGTCAAATGCACATACCGGATCGTCGGTAAGAGGTCTTCTTGCAGGCTGTGGTTCAATGCCGGATGTGAATTCTCTGCCTGTCTTTCGCGGATATGCACCTATAATTTTAACGGTCGGTAAAAGTGTTATTGATTTTATTTCAGTATTCAAAAATGCAGCCTGACCAATTATTTTTGTTCCTTTAGACAATTCCAAAGATTCAAGCTCACTGCAATTTTCAAATGCATTGGCACCAAGCCTTGTAACATTTTCACCTATAGTCACATATTGAAGTTTTTTGCAGGAAACAAAAGCCGACTCATCAATTTCTTTTACATCTAAAATAGCATTAATAAGCTCATTACAATCTGAAAATGCTTCTTTCATAATTTTTAAATTCGGACAATGTAATTCTATTTCATTAAGTGAATCACATCCTAAAAAAGCAAGATTTCCAATATATTTTAGATTTTCGGGGAAATTTATTTTTTCAAGATTACGGCATGTTGAAAAAGCTAATCTGTCAATAAATTCAAGTGTATCCGGCAAAACTATTTCAGTTAATGCTGAATTAGAAAAGGCTCCGGTTTCAATAGCCACAACAGGGCAGCCGTTAATATCACTTTCGACAATAAATGGTTCCGTTACAGGCTCACTGCTGTCGCTTGCTGTATAATCACTCCACGCAAAAACTGCTGTTCCGTCAGCTTTCGTGTAATAGTAGCCGCCATTCTTCTCAATAAAGCCGAATTTCTCCATATATTCTGCATTACCTCTGAAATCCTTATATGGACATTCCGGCATAGCAGACGGAATATTTTTCAAAAGTTCACCGTTTTTATCAAAAACATCGAAGCTTCTTATATCATCAGAAGAAGTTTTTTCATTGAATACTACATAAGTACTTCCGCTGTCATCAAGCCAGTATTCGCTTATGCCTGTGGCCAAAGAGTTAAAATACGTTCCGTCGCCTAAACGTATCACATCGGGAACACAGTGGATATAAGTCTGCCAGCCGTCCTTATGGATAGAGTAATTATCCCAAATACCGTATGCGTTTTCAAGCTGTTCAATCGTAATTCTCTCACCGACATCGTCCCCTGCAAGTATACGCCTTGCACGTTCACAGATAATATTATCATTTGCCGCCTGTTCAGTATCGAAAATAAATTTACATAACTCTTTTTCTTCATCTGTTAAAGCTCTGTAGTCTGTAATGCAAAGGTCATACTTGATGAACTTTTCCCATAAATTATCTTTTATCTGTTCTGCATGTGAGGCGTTAGTCGACGTTATAGAAAAAGTACATATTGCCGCTATAAACCAAGAGAATATTTTTTTCATTTTTACCGCCTCCTTTAATTGCCGTAATAGATTGTTCCTGTTGAATCACTGTCATGTCCATAATCATGCCCGGAGTTGTATATATTCGAGTCTTTTGTTATAGTATAAAATTTGATCAATTCATCGCAGCTCGCCATATTATAAGCACCTATTTTATATGCAGAATCATAGATTGTTTGGTCGCAGATTACTGTTCCGTAATAATCTGAGTCAGTAACCTTGCCAGTTCCCATCTTTTGTGACCAGACGCTGCAATTTCCGCCATGCTTTGGACAAGTCCCATTACCATTTCTTAAGTAGTAGTGCATAGACAAGCTTCCATTAAACCTACTATTATATAAATAATATGCAGTCATAGCAATTATTCTTTCATTATTTTCATCATATCCGATTGGGGGAGAAAAATAATTGTTATTTGGATTCAGTATGTCAGAATTGTTATATTCCTGCAGTGTAAAATTAATTGCTTTACCATCTCTAATCATTTGATTTTTTATAAAGGTCATATATTCGTTCATACACTGTTTGAATTCATTGTTATTATTAACAATACCATGAATCTGGCTTGGGTATACATCTCTATAATCATTTATTTCATCAATTTTATACTCAATTTGACGCTCAAAACGATTATATTCTGATAATAATTCGCCAAAGTTTGCAAAAGTATACTCATCCCCCTGTATACTTTGCCCGATTCCAAATTCTCCTGGATACAGCAAATAACTTCCCGTTCCTTTATAATAAACTTGCAGTGCATAAGCATAGCAATTCATTCTATTTTGTAAATTGTATATATTTCCAAGATTAGAGGTTATATTATTATACTTATATGGAGCGTAATCTAACGTATAATCTGAAGAGAGTGAGTAAGTAATTTCAAAATATGGTTTATTACTACCCGCTCTTTCCGAATTTGCAACTATTGCGGCATAGGGGGCGCTATCGGCAACCATTTTAAATCCATAGCATGGTATTCCTATATTCTGAGATGAATTACCGTAATTAAGCCATGCCTGTGTTAAAGCTGTCACATCAATTTCTTTCCATGAATTCATCTCAGTATATACTACATCAAAACCGCCAACTAAAGTATTATATTCATCTAACGCTGAAGCATTATTCCAAGTACAATTCATCGGCTGTGTTTGCAGTGAATATATTTTTATATGTTTAGAAGAGTTTATATAATTGCCACGTAAAAAGATATTAAATTTAGCATCCAAAATAGTTGCATTGCTGCCATAATTAACAAATGAATCGTTACAAGAAACATAGGTTTGATATCCATGTCCACTTGTATTGCTAATACGCATATATTGATCTCTGATTATTTCGTTTGGCGATGATTCTGAATTACAGTACGTGTTTACACTTCGTTCAACAGTATATTCAGAATTCAGAGTTAAGGGATAAACAGTATTTTCCGATTCAGTCAGATTAGAGGCAGGGTAAACTGTAAGCAAATAACCATCATCGCTGTCACTAATGTCATAATCAACGGAATAGCTTTTACTTTCATTTGATGAGTCATATATAAATATTGCAGGAATCTCAAAAACACATTCGCCATTGTCATTGATAAAACCAATAACATTGCTGTCTTTACATTCTAAGTCAAGCCCATCGGCATCAATAAAATATGTTAAAGAATCCGGAATATCCTCAAAACTATTAAACGTAACAGATTCAATAACAGACGCCGGCTGAATATCAATTGAAAGATCAATATCATCGTACACAGATTCAAAAACCGCAGCCGAAGCAATGTTGTTGTATGAATCAATTACATCAATCGGAATGTTGTTATCTGAACAATCAGTTTGCGTATTGTTAATTATATTTATCTTTGCAGCGCTGTCGTTTTGCTGAACATAATTCTCTATATCTGCATATACATCTTTTTCAGATTCATTTATGGATAAATCAGTTAATGAGACAGAAAGGCTGAATTCTTCGTATTCTAACTTCACAGCATTTTCTGTTTTGGCTTCATCATTATTTACAGAAAGTTGTGAAGGAATAGTAACACTCAAAGAATTGCTTTCATTAGTATAGTTTCCGTATTCGTCCAAGACCAATGTGTTGTCAATATCCATCCATTGATTATTTTGCCAATAATGAATAGGCGCAGTATTTATATAGGCAGTTATTGTGCCATCACCATTATTGAAATGTTTTCCATATTCAGAGCGCAGAGACAAAATTTCTACCGGTTCATCTGCATTAACTGCACTTGAACATACATTGGATACTGTTAAAAATAAAATTAAAATGGTTGTTAAAACAGATAGACCCTTTTTAAGCATAGTAAATCCTCCTCAAAGTAATAAATTTATTTGAATAAATGACGTGTGTTAAAGCTTCATTTGAACGGCTTTTATTTATTATAGTATACTATAATACAAATAGATTGTCAATAATAATTGGTAAATTTCTACAACTAAATATGTTTATAATACAACTATATGCAGCACAATCATTCGCTTAAATTCGGATAGCTTTAATTGTTGTATTACTTAAAAGCTTGTTCGTTGATCACGATGGTAATCCGCATTTAGTTATCCATCTATTACTTTTAATATTTTAAAATTCTTATATTATTAGTTCTATTTGATTTGTAATAAAAAATTCGTCAGCCGTAACTGCTGACGAATTGCTATTCTCAACCGGTTTTTATGTTCCCTATTGAAGTCACGTATTTACGGGCTTTTTTGGCGTCCAAAAGCGGCATGATTAGTCCTTATCATGACGTCGGTATTTAGAAACAGTCAGGACAGGTCTATATTCTTAGTTATTGGATTTTCAGAATAATTAAATATTTGTAAAGAAAAATGGAGCAAAACCTGATTAACATCTGTTTTGCTCCAAAAATTATAACTATCGCCGGCTTACATTACTCACAAGCGCGTTTTTTTCATAATAAGATTTTAAATCATATCTATTCCTTTATATGTATAGTGAAAACTCCGTTTAAATCCACGGAAAGCCTGAGCGTTTTTATATATCTTTCAAAAAACTGATTTTTTTCCGTATCTCCGGCTTCAAGCCTTGCCGACTGATATATTTCGTCAACGAGGTCTCGACCGTTTATATCGGGAATTTCATTTATACGGCTTTTTAGCAGATCCAGCAGGACGCTGTTTTTAAACACTTCAATATTGCCTGAGCAGAAATCGTCGATAGAGCAATAATATATGCCTCTTGTGTCGAGGGCCTGCTTGATTGCGCTGCCGCATTTGTTGTATTCATACATAACGAGAAAATCCGCGTTAGGCAGGGAAGAGATAAGTCCCCAGTAATCAGAATCGCTGGAGGCGAGTATAAACGACGTTATTTTATTGTCGTAAAACTCGCGGCACACTCCCGCGGTCATTTTTATATCCACAAGCGATTTGTTATCGACGACTCTCTCCACTTCTATGTGCTCGACAGGTATGCTTGTGAATTTTTCAAGGCGGTCCCATGCGCTGGTTGTGTGGTAATCGTCAAAGAGGATAATTTTCCTGATTTTCGAAAGCTCCTCCTGATTAAGATTTTTCAGCATTGCATAGAGCTTATAGACGTTGGAATTTTCGCAGTCCACCACAATGGCGGTGCTTTCGTTTCTTTGTATAAAATCGTAGATATTTGTTTTTGTGTAATCGGCGGCGTCGGTTACTTTTTCATTTTCATTAAAGAAATCGTCGTTAAGATCGTAGATAATGCTTACAAATTTCTTATCGTTAAAAAGCATATTGCCGCAGTCGTAGGGCTTCCAATGCAGGTAAACCTGATACGGATAATTGCCTAAGTTTTCCATATATTTATTAAATTCTTTAATTACAACGCTTTCCACCTGACCTTTGGGTATAACGAATAAATCCTTGATATAATCCCAGTTTAGCCAGGCGGGGAAGAAGTTTTTGCAGGAATTTATATGCTCCTGAATAAGCCTGTTAAAATCCGACATATATTTAGAGGATCTGTAATTAACTTTAAGGATAGGGATTCCGTTTTCCTCAAGCTCTTTTATATCCTGATATGAAAACCAGCTTATAGAATTCAGGTTTTTAAGATCATATTTCATTAAATCGTCTGTTTTTTTGAATTTAAGGAAAAGGGTTGTCCTCAGCTTGCAAAGACTTCTTATTATTCTCAGCTCGGATATATTATCAAGCTGTTTGAGCGCGTCGGGGCATTCGGAAAAATAATTTTCTATGAGAGCGCGCCTTTGAACGCCGCTCATATAAGCGACTATGGAAACTATATCCTTAGTGTTTTCTTTATAATACATAAAAATCCTCCATATTTGATTTATATCTACAATTATAACACATCTTAGAATTGGCGGAAAGCGATTAAAATAGCGTATTTTGTCTTAAAAAATATTATTTTGGGTTAATATGAGCAAAGTGTTTTTCATTTCTTTGCTTGCACAAAGAAACGAAACAAAGAAATGCACCGGCTCAAACGCCGCCGGACCGCTATGCCGCATAAAGCGGCAAATTTTATACATGAATGGGTGAGATAACTATATTGACACCCATTAAAAGCTTACATATCTCGGATGGAATATTCTCCTATGTTTTATAAGAATGTGGTTTAAGCAATATAAAGTTTAAAATACCAGTTGTACCTGTAAAATTACAATATGTACCTCTAAAATTTATAAATTAAATTGTTATAATTATACTATAAAAATTTGGAGGTTAAATATGAAAAAGAAAGTAAAAAAAATTAATGAATATAAGAAAAATAGGGAATACTATGAGAAAAGCAAAATTGTTGGGAGAAACATTAAAAATATAAGAAAACAAAAAAGATTAACGGAAATGCAGCTTGGTAAAATGATTGGCAAGAGCAGAAAATTTATAAGCTTAGTTGAATATCCTCGGTATGGCAGAGAAATTTTCTTAGATTCGTTATTTGATATTTCCAGAGCATTAGGTGTTGATATATATTACTTTTTTATTGGCATTGAATAAAAATACTTTTAAAATTCACTCAAATAAAATTCACTCAAACCAAATTCTTATAAAATATGGGAGAATATTTCATCCAAGATATGTAAGCTTTTAATGGGTGAGAAAACAGTTATATTTGTAAATTCATGTATAAAATTTGCCGCTTTATGCGGCATAAGCGGTCCGGCGGCGAATGAGCCGGCGCATTTCTTTGATTCGTTTCTTTGTGCGAGCAAAGAAATGAATAAATACTTTACTTTGCTTTTTGTAAAAGCGAAATTGAAAAGAATAAACTAAAATCATGCTGTGCAAATTAGAAATAATATCTTGCTACTAATATTTATAAAATAATTATTGACTTTTTTGTTTATATAAAGTATAATTTATTGTGTAGGAGTGTGATAAATATGGAAGAGGTTGATTTAAATGCAATTGGGTATCGTATACAACAGCAACGTAATAACCTTGGATTAACACAGCAATATATGTGTGATAAACTTGATATAACTCAGAATCATTATAGCCGTATTGAGAACGGTCATGTAGGAATGTCTTTTAATATTTTATTACAGTTATCTCAAATTTTAAAAATTTCTACCGATTATATATTAACAGGCAATATAGAGAATATTGATGAGCTTTATTTTGATGTAAATTATAATAATTTAACGAGCAAACAAAAAGAATATATAAATAGACAAATACAGCTATTAGCTGAATTTGATTTAAAATGATAATAGAATGTGATGACTTATGAATAGGATTAAAGAATTACGAGAAAGCAAAGGAATGACACAGATAAGATTAAGTATTGAATTGTCATTATCACTGGAGACAGTTAGCGCGTATGAAAATGGCAAGCATTATCCAAGTGTTGAAAATCTTATTAAAATGTCAAAAATATTTAATGCAAGTTGCGATTATATACTTGGTCTATCTGATACTAAAGCTATTATTTCAACAGGAAAATATACAAAAGATGAGATTTTATTAATTTCAAAATACCGAGCGGTTAGACCAACAAGTAGAAATCTGATATCTGCATATGTTCAAGGCATATATGACAAAGAAAATAAAATATAATTACATTCTTATAAAACATAGGAGATTTTTCCATCCGAAATATGTAAGCTTTTAATGGGCGTCAATTTAGTTATCTTTATAATTTAATGTATAAAATTTGCCGCTTTATGCGGCATGAGCGGTCCGGCGGCGTTTGAGCCGGCGCATTTCTTTGTTTCGTTTCTTTGTGCGAGCAAAGAAATGAAAGATACTTTTACTATGCTTTTCGTAAAAGCTAAATCTTGCGAGCAAAGAAATGAAAAATACTTTTCTTTGCTTTTCATAAAGCAAAAATATTTTGCTTTGCTTTTTCTAAAAGCTAAAAATAAAAGCCTTTCTATCAGAAAGGCTTTTATTTTATCTGTTGAAGTCTGAAAGCTCCAGCCCCTCGTTTTTATCCAAAGCCCATTTAATGTTCCATTCGCTTGAAAACAGCAGCAGGAAATTATCCTTGAAATCCTGAACAAGCTTTGTATCTGAGCTTATTATAAGCTCCTTAGGCTCGACGGGACTTTTATCAATCCATCTGATATATGAATACGGCAGAGGCTCGCGGATTATCTCAACGTTATATTCGTTTTTCATGCGGTATTCGAATACCTCGAACTGCAAAACGCCGACAACTCCGACAATAACCTCCTCCATACCGGTATAAGGCTCCTTGAATATCTGAATTGCGCCCTCCTGCGCAATCTGTTCCGTACCCTTGACAAACTGCTTTCTCTTCAGGGTATCCTTATGCCTAATCCTTGCAAAATGCTCGGGGGCGAAGGTAGGTATGCCCTCAAAGGTAACCTTTTTTTTCGGAGAGCAAACAGTGTCGCCGATAGAGAAAATACCGGGATCAAAAACGCCGATTATATCTCCCGCATACGCGCTTTCAATTATTTCACGCTCCTGCGCCATCATCTGCTGGGGCTGCGAAAGACGCATTTTCTTGCCGCTCTGGACATGCACAACCTCCATATCCCTTTCGAACTTACCCGAGCATATTCTCATAAACGTCAGTCTGTCACGATGAGCTTTATTCATGTTCGCCTGTATTTTGAACACGAAGGCTGAAAATTCCTCGTCAAACGGATCCGCGCTTCCCTCGGCGCAGATTCTCGGAAGCGGAGATGTGGTCATATCAAGAAAGCTTTCCAAAAACGGCTGTACTCCGAAATTGGTAAGCGCTGAGCCAAAAAATACCGGAGAAAGCTTTCCGTTTCTTACCTGTTCCATATCAAATTCCTCGCTTGCACCGTCGAGCAATTCAATATCCTCCACGAGAGCTTCACGACGCTCTGCGCCGATAAGACTGTCAAGAGAACTGTCGGAAAGACTTGCCTCTACCGCGTCCGCCTGACGGCTTCCGCCGTTCGCCTCAAAGCTGATTATACGACCTGTTCCGCGGTCGTAAACGCCCTTGAATTCCCTGCCCGATCCGATAGGCCAGTTTACGGGATAGGTTTTTATGCCAAGCTCATCTTCTATCTGTTCAAGAAGATCGAAGGGATTACGCGATTCTCTGTCCATTTTATTTATAAACGTAAATATCGGTATATTCCTCATTACGCAAACCTTAAAAAGCTTTCTGGTCTGGTTTTCAACCCCCTTCGACGCGTCGATAACCATTATCGCGGAATCCGCAGCCATCAGCGTTCGGTAGGTGTCCTCGGAAAAGTCCTGATGTCCCGGCGTATCCAGAATATTTATGCAGAAATCCCTGTAACGGAACTGAAGCACAGATGACGTAACCGAGATTCCTCTCTGTTTTTCTATCTCCATCCAGTCCGAAACCGCGTGTCTGTCTGATTTTTTTCCTTTAACGCTGCCCGCCTGATTTATTGCGCCTCCGTAAAGCAGAAGCTTTTCGGTAAGAGTGGTTTTTCCGGCGTCAGGATGCGATATAATGGCGAACGTGCGCCTTTTGTTTATTTCCCTTTGTAATTCAGTCAAATCATATTCCTCCAAATATCGTTAGTCCACATATATTCTGGGCACTCTTTTAGATATGCCGCATACGACCTCATAGCCGATAGTTCCGTAAAGCGACGCAAGCTCGTCGGCGGTTATTTCTTCGTTTCCGTCTCTTCCTATAAGCGTAACAATATCGCCCTCCCTGACGTTTCCGGCATGCGAAACGTCCAGCACAAGCTGATCCATGCATATTCTGCCTATAACAGGACATCGCTTCCCGTTTACCAGTACCTCCGCCTTTTCAGAAAGAAGCCTTGAATAGCCGTCCGCATAACCGACCGTTACCGTCGCGGCCCTTATATTATCCTCAGGCGCGCGGTATATTCTGCCGTAGCTTACACTGTCTCCCTTCCCAAGCTCCTTGACCTGAGAAACGACAGCCTTGAGCGTCATTACCGGCTCTACCTCTATCGGCAGCTTCAACGGGTAATTAGGGTGAAGCCCATACATTATAATTCCCGCCCGGGCAAGAGTGCTTCTTTTATTGTTGTGATAGCAAAGCCCTGCGCTGTTGAGGAAATGCAGGTGCGGAAGAACGATTCCTTCTGATTTAAGAAGATCGTAGGTTCTGATAATAAAATCCGCCTGACGTTCGGTATATTCACAGCTTTCCTCATCAACTGCGTCGGCTGCCGCAAAATGAGTGTATAATCCTTCTACGCTCAGTTTATCAAGCGAGAGAATATTTCTTATTTCGACGGCGCATTCCTCCGGAGCGCGATATTTAAGTCCTATTCTGCCCATTCCGGTGTCTATCTTTATATGACAGCGAACCGCCGCCTTGGCGTTTTTGCATAGCTCTCCGGCGTAGTCAAGCGAAAGCACTCCCTGTATTATGTTATTTTCTACAAGCTCATCCGCAAACTCAGGGGGAGTGTAGCCGAGAATAAGTATTTCTCCCTCGGGACAATGACTTCTGACGCTCACCGCCTCGTCAAGATTAGATACGGCAAAATATTTTACTCCGCATTCGCAAAGCTTTTTCAGTATGCCGTCCTCGCCGTGACCGTAAGCGTTAGCCTTAATTACGGCCATCAAAGACGTTTCCCTGAAAAGCGTTGATTTAATCGCTCTTATGTTTTTTTCAAGTGCGCTCAGACTTATTTCCGCCCACGCTCTTTTAAGATATGGTTTCATGTTAAGTACGTATTTCCCGAAAAGGAAAAACCTCCAATCTTAATAGTCTTTTGCTTAATCTTTATTATTATACTACTTTTCCATAAAAAATGGAAGTGTTAAATAAAAAAATTCCTTTCATTAATATACCTGATAGACAAAAGAAAAAATTTTATATACCCCCTTGAAATATATCTTATTAAATGGTATCATATTATTAGCTTTATGCCGGAAGGCGAAGCGAATCTTTTACTATTCAGCTAAAAGGAGATCTGACGATGAACTATGGTTATTTTGACCTTAAAAACAAGGAATATGTCATAACTAAGCCTGATACGCCGGCGCCGTGGGTGAATTACCTCGGCTCGCCTGAATACGGCGCTATCATTTCAAACAATGCCGCCGGCTATAGCTTTGTAAAATCCGGCGCCAACGGCAGAATCAGCCGTTTCCGCTTCAATTCCATGATGGCTCTGCCCGGCCGTTATATCTATATAAGAGATAACGATACGGCTGATTACTGGTCTGCTTCATGGCAGCCTGTGGGAAAGCCTCTGGACAAGTATAAAAGCGAATGCCGCCACGGTACCGCTTATACGGTTATAAGCTCGGAATATGAGAATATAGCCGCTGAAACCGCTTATTATGTGCCGAACGGAAAAACCTACGAGGTATGGCGCAGCAAAATAACAAATAACGATTCAAAGCCAAGAAAGCTTTCTGTTTTCGGCTTTGTGGAATTTACCAATGACAACAACTATGAACAGGATCAGGTAAATCTGCAGTATACGCTTTTTATTACCAGAACAAGCTTTGAGGGCAACAAGATTCTTCAGCACATCAACGAAAATTCAAGCAGGGACGAAACAGGCTCAAACCACCGCGAAAGATTTTTCGGTATGGTAGGCGCCGACGTGACGGCAGCCTGCGGAAATCCCGACAGCTTTATCGGCTCTTACAGAACCTATTCAAATCCCGAGGCAGTTGAAAAGGGCAGGCTTGACGGCTCTATGAATTATAACTCCAACTCCTGCGGAGCGCTGCAATCGGATATTACTCTTGAGCCGGGACAGACTGCCGAGCTTATATATATTTTAGGTCAGAAGGATAACAGGGAAGCAAGCGCTATCCTTGAGGAATACAAGGAAAAAGGCAGGGCGGACAGGGAAATAGCAGAGCTTAAGAGCTACTGGCATTCTACTCTCAACCGTTTTCAGGTTGAAACTCCGTCAGAAGAATTTAATAATATGATAAACGTATGGAACGCTTTCCAGTGCTTTATAACCTTTATATGGTCAAGAGCGGCTTCATTCGTTTACTGCGGACTCAGAAACGGCTACGGCTACCGCGACACCGTTCAAGACATACAGGGCATTATTCACCTTGATCCGGAGATGGCGGCGGATAAAATCCGCTTTATGCTTTCGGCGCAGGTTGATAACGGCGGCGGTCTGCCTCTTGTAAAATTCAATCATAACGCCGGTCATGAAAATACGCCGGACGATCCGGAATACGTTAAGGAAACAGGACACCCTTCATACCGTGCAGACGATGCATTATGGCTGTTTCCGACTATCGTTAAATATATCGGAGAAAGCGGCAACAAGAGCTTTCTTGACGAGGTAATCGTATATGCCAACGGCGGCGAGGCTTCAGTTTACGATCATCTTAAAAACGCCATACGCTTTTCAATGGAAAGACTCGGCGCTCACGCTATGCCGGCCGGACTTCACGCCGATTGGAACGACTGCCTGAGAATGGGCGCAAAGGGCGAATCCACCTTTGTAGCATTCCAGCTTTATTATGCAATGTCTGTAATAAAGGATATGGCGGCTGAAAGAAACGATATAGAATATGTTTCTTATATTGAAAAGGTTCAGTCCGAATTAGGCGCGTCGCTTGAAAAGTGCTGGGACGAGGACAGATTTATAAGAGGAATACGCGAAGACGGCGTAATCGTAGGAGCAAAGAACGATCCTGAAGCAAGCATGTGGCTTAATCCTCAGAGCTGGAGCGTAATCTCAAAATTCGCTTCGAACAAGCAGGCGGAGGACGCTTTGAACAGCGTTCACGATATACTCAATACTCCATACGGCGCTAAGCTTTTAGATCCTCCCTATAAGGATCATTACTTTGACGGCGCTTTAATGCATATTTTCAACGCCGATACAAAGGAAAACGGGGGAATATTCTCTCAGTCGCAGGGCTGGCTCATTCTTGCCGAATCTCTGATAGGTCACGGCGACAGAGCGTTTGAATACTTTATGGAAAGCTCTCCGGCGGCAATGAACGACAAGGCGGAAATAAGAGTTATCGAGCCTTATGCTCACGGACAGTTCACTGAAAGCAAGGCTTCTCCTTATGAGGGACGCTCTCATGTTCATTGGCTTACCGGAACAGCCTCAACTGTTATGGTTGGCTGTGTGGAGGGTATCTGCGGAATGCGTCCCGACGCCGACGGACTGACTGTTTCTCCTGCAATTCCATCTGAATGGGACGGTTTCAGAATCGAGAAATCATTCAGAGGAAAACAGCTTTCTATTGAAGTTCAGAATGCGGAGCATGTTCAGAGCGGAGTAAGGGAAATCGTACTCAACGGAGAAAAACTGGAGGGTAATTACATTCCGGCTGATAAGCTCGCGACAGAAAACAAAATCACAGTTATAATGGGTTAATATATTATATATGAAAAGTACCGGAATAATATCCGGTACTTTTTTATTATTTTAAAGTCTCCATATTTCTCCAAGCAGTGAGGCCGCTTCTCTTATCGCTTCGCCGTCCATTCCCGAATAGCCTATGACGATTCGGCTTTCAGGCGCCGACTCTTTATCCGTCCAGTAATATTCGGACAATCCGTGAATTCCTATTCCGTGTGCCGCCGCCGACTCCAAAAGCCCGCTTTCAGTCATTGAATTTCTGACGCGCATAAGAAAATGAAGTCCCGAATCCTCACCGCTTATAATAACCGTCCCTTTTCTTTTCCATTCCTCCGCCGCTGTCAGAAAAATGTCCCGCTTCTTTCTGTAAAGCTTTCTCATGCGGCTGATATGCCTCTCAAAGAAACCCTGCTTTAAAAATTCCGATAAAGTAATTTGCTCGAAAACCGGAACAGTGCAGGCGTAAAATCCAAGCCTTTTACGGTAGGCCGTTACAAGATGAGGCGGAAGAACCATATAGCTTATTCTCATTGACGGAGCAAGCGTCTTTGTGAAAGTATTAATATATATAACGCGTTCGCCGGTATCCATGCTTTGAAGAGTCGGTATCGGTTTACCGGAAAATCTGAATTCACTGTCGTAATCGTCCTCAATTATATATTTTCCGTTTTCAGAATAAACCATGCCTAAAATTTCCTGACGGCGGCTGACGGGCATTATTGTTCCGAGTGGAAAGTGATGGGAGGGCGTAATATGAAAAATATCAGTATTATCAAATACATTTCTTATATCCGCGCCGTAACCGTCCATAGCTATCGGCACAGTTTTCATGCAGTTTTGCTTGAATATTCGATATATTTTCCCATATCCGGGATTTTCTATTCCATAGGAACGTTCCCTCCCCAATAACTGTATAATAAGTCCCGTAAGATATTCTGAGCCCGCTCCCACAACGATTTGTTTTGGGTTTACATTCATACCGCGGAAGCTTTTAAGATATGCCGCTATCTGCACTCTCAGCTCCGCCGTACCATAAGGACCGCAGGAATTAAGCAGATCTTCGCTTTGACTGTTCAGCACCTCCCTTGAAAGCTTTGCCCATGATGAAAACGGAAAGAAGGCCGTGTCAGCGCGGTTAGTACCAAAATCATATTTATAATTGTCTTCCGGCGGCTCCTTGTCTATATGCGGAATATCCATATTTTCAGAAGCAAGCCTTGATTGTATTTTTTCAGCATAAAAACCGCTGCCCGGCTTCGAATGAATATAGCCCTCCGCGCAAAGCTGAGAATAAGCGCTTTCAACTGTAACAACGCTTATTTTCAGATGCGAGGCAAGCTCTCTTTTCGACGGCAGCCGCTCTCCTGCGGCTATTTCACCTTTTTCTATAGAGCTTCTGACAGCGCTGTAAAGCTGACTGTATAACGGAATATGAGATTGAGGATCTAAATTAAAAGTTAGCATATAAAATCGACCTTATAAAAAATATTAAAATTGGTTATTGAAATAATGTCAATTCAGTATTAATATTATATCGTACTTTATAAAAACAGTCAAGCGGCAATCAGCGTAAAAAATATTAATATTATACTGATAAATCGTTAGTACGACAGATCAAATGAAAATACATAAAGCCGCAGAGATATTTTCATTACTATATTCGCTGATTCCGAAAGCGGCAGAATGGAGATTAATATGGCAAATAACCGTTATGAACTGAATAAGGAGCTTGCACAGATGCTCAAGGGCGGAGTTATTATGGACGTTACAACTCCCGAACAGGCGGAAATAGCTGAAAAGGCCGGTGCATGCGCGGTAATGGCGCTTGAAAGGATACCTGCCGATATAAGGGCGGCAGGAGGCGTCGCCAGAATGAGCGATCCTAAAATGATAAAGGGAATACAGGAGGCGGTGTCAATACCGGTTATGGCAAAATGCAGGATAGGACATTTTGCCGAGGCTCAGATTTTGCAGGCTATAGAAATTGACTATATAGATGAAAGCGAAGTGCTCTCGCCGGCCGATGATAAATATCATATCGACAAGACAAAATTCGAGGTTCCGTTCGTATGCGGCGCCAAGGATTTAGGGGAAGCTCTCAGAAGAATCAGCGAGGGCGCGTCTATGATAAGAACAAAGGGCGAGCCTGGTACCGGAGATGTCGTTCAGGCTGTCAGACATATGAGAACGATGCAGGGAGAAATCCGCAGAATTTCGTCAATGTCCGAAGACGAGCTTTATCAGGCGGCAAAGGACTTGCAGGTTGATTATGACCTTGTAAGATATGTTGCAGAAAACAAAAGACTGCCTGTTGTAAACTTTGCGGCGGGAGGCGTTGCGACTCCGGCGGACGCCGCTCTTATGATGCAGCTTGGCGCAGAGGGAGTATTCGTCGGTTCGGGAATCTTCAAATCGGGAAATCCCGCCAAACGTGCGGCTGCAATAGTAAAAGCCGTAACCAATTTTAACGATTACAAAATGCTCGCAGAGCTTTCCGAGGATCTCGGAGAAGCAATGGTCGGAATAAACGAGCAGGAAATAGCTTTGCTTATGGCAGAAAGAGGGAAATAATGAAGGTCGGCGTACTGGCTTTACAGGGAGCGTTTACTGAACATGAAAAAATGCTTGCGTCTTTAGGCGCCGATGTCTTTGAAATAAGGCAGAAAAAGGATATAGAGCAGGGCATGGACGCGGCGGTGCTGCCGGGCGGAGAAAGCACGGTCATGGGAAAGCTCTTAAACGAGCTTGAATTAATGAATCCGCTGAGAAAGCTTATACAGGACGGTATGCCCGTATTCGGCACATGCGCCGGTCTTATTCTGCTTGCGGAAAAAATCCTCGGCGACGAATCCGTTCACTTAGGCACAATGCGGATTACCGCCAAAAGAAACGCCTACGGACGTCAGCTCGGAAGCTTCAACGCGGAAGAAAGCTTTGACGAAATAGGAAAAATCCCAATGACTTTTATAAGAGCGCCGTATATCGAAGAGGCAGGCGAAGGGGTTAAGCCTCTTGCTGTCTGCGGAGGCAAAATAGTCGCGGCAAGACAGGATAAGCAGCTTGTTACCGCATTCCATCCGGAGCTTACAAACGACGTTTCAGTGCACAGATATTTTTTAGAAAAAATATGCGGAAATAGTTAAAAAACGATGATTAAAATACCAAAAGCCTTTGAAGTTAAAGTATCAAAGGCTTTAAGTATTTTTATTGTATTGACTCATATCGTTTACTTTGTTATAATTAAAAGCAATAAACAGAAATTTGAGGTAAAAAAATGATTAATATACGTCAAGCAAGACAAGATGATACATCAAGACTTGCTGAAATAGAAATCTTCAATTACAGGCTGAATTTTAACTATAGCTTTTAGTTTAACAGTAATTAAATTTATCAACCCTCAGGATTTTTATTTCCTGAGGGTTTGTTTCTGTATATCGTCGTCACATAACAAATGTTTTGGGCACGTTTGACCGGTCTATCATAATAAAGTTCTTAACAATAAACTCACTTTTTCTTTCCGTTATACCTTTCAAACGCTTCGCAGACGTCCCCGTCAAAAACAATCTTTCCGCCGTTCAAATAAATAGCCCTGCTGCATGTGTCGCTCATGCTCGCCATAGAATGACTTACAAATAAAACGGTTATGCCCGAATCTCGCAGTTTTCTTATTCTGGCCTCGCATTTTTTTCTGAATTCGGCGTCCCCCACGCTGAGAGCCTCGTCTATAACAAGTATATCCGGACGTATATTTATATTTATAGCAAAGCCCAGACGCATTTTCATACCGCTTGAATAGGTTCTTACCGGCTGATCAATATATTCTCCCAGCGCTGCAAATTCAATTATACTATTCTCTATTTCACTTATCTCGGACTTTTCAAGACCGAGCAGATAGCACTTAAGATAAATATTTTCCCTGCCCGTCATATCCCCGGAAAAACCGGCCGTAAGCTCTAAAAGCGCCGCCACCTTGCCGTTTACGTATATATCTCCGGAGGTTGCGAAGGACACGCCGGTTATCATTTTCAGCAGAGTCGATTTTCCCGCGCCGTTTTTGCCTATTATTCCGACTGATTCTCCTTCTTTTATCTCGAATGAAATGCCGTCCAATACCTTATGGCGCTTGACGCCCTTATTATTGTTGAAAATAGCCTTGAATCTTGCTTTTTCATTTTTATAAAGAAAATATTCTTTACTGACATTTTCAAACTTTATTACGGTTTTGCTCATGACTGCCGCTCCTTTTGCTGTTATTTTAAAGAACATCGGGTAGGATTTTTCTAAGCTTTCTGTAATAATGCGAGCCTAAGAAGATAATAAGCAGAAACTCCGCAAAGAATACAAGGGTTTCCGTAGTGTAATTGCTGTCGAAAATAAATTCATGGTAAAGAAAGCATTTCCTGTAACCGTTTATAAAATAATTCAGCGGATTAAAATACATAACCGTTTTTAAAATTCTGCTCTGCACCTCATATGTGTTCCAGAATATGCCTGAAAGCCAGAAAAGACCGGTCATAATTGAGTTAATAAGATTTTCAAAATCCCTGCTGAACGCGCTCAGAGGCGCCGTCGCCCAAGAAAGAGCCAGCAGAAACAGGAACATCATCGGCATATAGTAGAAAAACTGAAGATTGTAAACGGACGGTCCGTATCCCATAAATATAAGCATAATATACATTATAACGCACATGCCTATGTGGACAATCAGCAAACCAAGCGCATTAAAGGTCATTATATTAGATACTGGAAAGGAAAGCTTCGTCACAAACTGACTGTTGTTTCTGATAGAACGGGATCCGCCTACGATTTCCTCATTTATAAAAAACCACGGAATATATCCTGAAAGCATAAAGACAAACCTCGGATAGCCGCTTACCATCCCGCTGTTTCTTATTCCCACAGTAAAGGCAAACCATAATATAAACAGCGTAAACGACGGTTTAATCAGCGCCCATAAAGGTCCCATAACGGAACCCTTGTATTTTTTTATAAGATCGTTTACCGCAAGCATCCATATTTTTTTCCACTGTCCTCTGTGTTCGGAAACTATCTCAGTCAATCCGAAACGCGTTTTTCTCTTTACCATTTTATCATCTCCGGTTTATTTGAATATTTCGATTACAGCCTTCTTAGCGCAGCTTCCGCAGTCATATGGATTGAATTTCTTTCTAAAGGCCTTCAGAACCGATTCATATTTTAATAGCCCGTTTCCTCCGGCTCTCAGATCGTTCAAAACCATTTTCAGACATTCCTCAAGCTTTGACTGCGTCTGAGCCGTAAAGCCCGGAAGCATTGCGGTACCGAAATAAAAGTCTCTCATTCTCGTCATATATTCGCTTACGTCATATAAATAAAACAGCATCGGTCTGTTCAAGTTAGCATAATCAAAAAAAACGCTTGAATAATCGGTTATCAGAACATCGCTTATAATATACAGATCGTTTATGTCTCCATAATCGGACGCGTCCAGCACATAGCCTCCGAACCTTTCAAAATCAAAATTATCCGCCACAAAATAATGCGCCCTGAAAAGTATAACAAAATCATCGCCGCATTTGAGACGCAGGCTTTCAAAATCCATTGAAAGCTTTAAGGTGTAGCCCGCGCCGCCGAACTGATTATCGCGGAACGTAGGGCAATAAAGAATCACAAGCTTATCTTCCGGTATATTAAAGCTTTCCTTTATTCTTTCAACTTTTTCTCCGCTGTAATTAAAAAGCTCGTCGTTTCTCGGATATCCGGTTTCCAATATAATATTTTCTTTGCCAAGCCTGTCCAGATTAAAAGCCGATATAAGCTTCTGAGTGCAAAATGGCGACTGTGAGATCATAGCGGTTATTTTTTCCGCCTCTTTTGTATATTCCCTGCGGATTTCGTCAACCGTAGAGGTTGCGTTTCCCGCCGCTTCAATGTCGCAGCCTATTTTTTTAAACGGAGTACCGTGCCAGCACTGTATATAACGCTGATCCGCTCTGGGGAAGATAAAATCCCTGAGCCTTGAATTAACTATCCATGTGCCCGCCCGGGCATACGCCCTGTACGCTTTATCAGAATCAAATTTTACAAGACTTGTGTTTTCAGCAAAGCTTCCATGAGACTTAATATCACGGAAAACCCAAACGTAGCGGTAATCCGCAAATTCAGGAGCCTTCTGCATATACTCGTATATAGCCTTTGGACTGCACGAATAGCTTCTGCCCTGAAAGGATTCGAAAACCACGAGCTTGGCGTCAGTCTTTTCCCTTTGAGAAAGCTTAACGAATTTATCCGACCTGATTTTAAGATAAAGTCGTTTTAAAAGCTTCTTTAAGAACGCAACTTCCTTTATTTTTTCCTTTATACTCATCTAGTTTACCTTATTCCGACAGCCTCGACAGCTCTGCGGCAGTTTTGACCGTCCTGATATTTATTGAAAATATCGTTCATTTCCCTTCGCTTTGCCCCGTAAGGATCTATGCCGCTGAAAACAGAACGTACAAACTCCAGCATTCCCTCGCCGTCTGAAAACTTTTCGCCAGGCATATAGTCATACGGATTATCCACTGTAAAGCCGCGCTCTCCTTCATAATCTTTCATATCGCCTACCGCGAAACCGATAGGACGGTCAAGAAGCAGATAATCAAAATAAACCGACGAATAATCGGTTATCAGAGCGTCCGCCCTTCCGAGCAGGGAATAAAGTCCCACGCCGTTTTTTTCAAAGGTTTCCTGATCTATTACGCTTATATTATTGAATTTTCTTAACCTGTCCGGCGAGGACTCCGACAGCGGATGAAGCTTGATCGTCACTTTCCAGCCGTATTTGCCGCAGAGGGAATCAAGGCGTTTAAACTGTTCCGGATTAAGAATATCAAGCTCGTCCGCATGCCCCTGACGGAAGGTGGGAAGCCAGAGCAGAAGTCTGTCGCCGTCTGAATGTTTTACAGACGCGCTTTTTATCATTTCGTCAGTTCTGGGCTGCCCGCAGATTATGATCTGACCGTCGTCGCAGCTAAAGCTTTTTTTCATTATATCTCGGAAAAACTCGGAGGTGCACAATATTCCGGTAAAATAATTATAATCGGTTTTTTCATATCCCGGAAGCATATTTCCTATTCTTTTAAGCGGCATGCCGTGCCAGAGATTAAAAACCTTCTGCCCTCTTTTCGGCTTTACGGGATATTTCCCGAAGCAGTAGAAAACATATTTACAGGTAAAAAAGCTGAAAAGTCCCCTGAGGTTGTTTATAAGCTTAACGTTTTTTTCCCGTTTTACAACGGCTCTGTCGTCAAGGCTGCATATTATCTTAAAACGACTGTTATAGCCGTTTTCAATAAGATAATCGTAAACCGCCCTGATATTGTCGCGGAAGCCCATGTTAGAATATAAAAATATTTTTCTTTCATTTTTGGGAACAACGCTGTTGACGATATTCAAAAAGGACCATATCCTTCTCGGAGCCATTCTTAAAAAGCTCATTTATCCCTCCGCTTTCTCAGAAATTTCGAATAAAGAAATATGCGAAGCCTGTTGGGAACAAGTCCGACCGCTATATGTGCGGCGCAGGCCGCTAAAAAATCACCGAATCCGCAAAATCCCTCTCTGTATATTCTCCTGCGGAATTTCAAAGCCGCTATCGTATAATCAAGACCGCCTCTCCTGCCGTACATACCTCTTCCCGCTCTCATGTAAAGCAGCGGCTGACGTATATTATACGCCTTGCAGCCGCGGCGGAGCATTCTAAGCCAAAGATAATAATCCTCGAACCAGCGGCACTCCATATATCCTCCGGACACATAAACCTGCTGCTTTCGGAACGCTGTGCAGGGATGATTAAACGGATTTCTCCTGCCGGCATATTTTTTTATTTCCTCCGGTGTTTCGGGAAGCTCCTTGACAGCAAGAGCGTTGCTTATATCCCCTTCAAATTCCGTCACAGTACCGCTTACTATATCCGCGCCCTGTTCCCTGAAAGCGTCAAGCTGAAGCCTCATTCTGTCGGGAAAGGCTATATCGTCGCTGTCCATTCTTGCTACTATATCATTTTTGCAGTAATTCAGACCATTGCTTAAAGCCGCGGCCAGTCCTCTGTTTTTTTCAGAGTAGATTACGTTGATATAAGGATATCTTTCCTTAAATTCGTCTATAACAAGATAAAGAGCAGAGGTAAGCTGACCGTCGCAGACAATAACGAAATCGTTCGGCGCGACAGTCTGTTCTACCATGCTTTTTATACTTTCACGCAGGTTTTCCGGTTTTTCCTTGGCATAAACCGCCATAAGAACCGAATAGTCAGCGGGCATAATATCCTCCCCTTATGTCTTTGAACAATTCATTAATAGTATACCCGTTTGTAAAGATAATGTCAAGGCTGAAAATACCAGTTTGTTTTTGTTATGTAAATCTTTTTTATACCTTTTTTCTTCCGGTATATTGAAATAATATCTGAATTGTGGTATAATTTTAATGATTTGAATCTTCCGCGGCTGAATTTTTCCGTTCGATTGTTGTTAAACCGTTAACCGACGGCATGATTTCCCGTGATTTATATGTTCAAATTCTACAAAAATAAAATTATCTATTGAAACTTTTATTTAATCGTGATATATTTAATAGTATTCAAAATAGGATTAAAGGAGGTTTTCCCGGATGATTAAAATAAATGTGAATAGATTTGCCGAAGTGTTTTCCGCTTCAAGCTTGATTATTATGCCGGGAGAGCCGGCGATTTACCGAGTCTGAGTTTCACCTGCTATATTTATTTTTATTTTAGATATACTCAGCAGTCCTGCGGTAAAGATTTCCGCAGGCTTTTTAACATATTTTTATCGAAAGGATTTTACTTATGAAATTATCAGGTTCACAGATTATAATCGAGGTTCTGTTAGAACAGGGCTGCGACTGTATCTTCGGCTATCCCGGAGGTCAGGTTATAAATATATACGACGCTCTTTACGAAAATCAGGACCGCATAAAGCATATAATAACGGCCCATGAGCAGGGCGCGGCTCACGCCGCGGACGGCTATGCAAGATCAACCGGAAAAACAGGCGTCGTTCTTGCAACGTCCGGTCCGGGAGCCACAAACCTTGTAACCGGAATAGCGACCGCTTATCTGGATTCTGTTCCGGTAGTCGCAATAACCGGCAACGTTCCGTGCAGTCTGCTGGGCAGAGACAGTTTTCAGGAGGTTGATATCTGCGGAGTTACCCTGCCGGTAACAAAGCACAATTATATTGTAAAGGACGTAGACGAGCTTGCGGATACGCTGAGAGAAGCTTTCAGGATAGCAAAATCGGGACGTCCCGGACCTGTTCTGGTAGACGTTCCCAAGGACGTTCAGATAGCCACGACAGAGTTTGAAAATAAAAAGCCGTTCGAGCCTTATAAAAATCCCCAAGCAAGCGACGAGCAGCTTAAAATTGCCGCGGAAATGATAGCCAAAGCACGCAAGCCCTATATCTACTGCGGCGGCGGTATAATCTCAGGAAACGCGGGAAGCGAGGTCATGGAATTTGCCGAGCTTATCGACGCTCCGATCGGATGCAGTATGATGGGCGTTTCCGCCGTTCCATGTTCAAATCCGAGATTCCTCGGAATGCAGGGAATGCACGGACATTACGCGTCATCTATGGCTCAGGCCGAAGCGGATCTGGTTATTGCCGCGGGCGCCAGATTCAGCGACAGAGCGACGGGAAACAAGGACGTTTACGTTAGAAACTGCAATATAATACATATTGACGTAGACGACGCGGAAATAGATAAGAACGTAACCAGCCATCTCGGATTAAACGGGGATGTTAAGGAAATACTTTCAAAGCTTAATTCTATGCTTAAAAAGCAGCAGCGTCCTGAATGGAATGCCGAAATAGAAAAATTCAAGGCTGAGGAAGCCGGAATGACTGCAAAGTCAAGCGCTATGACTCCCTATGATATTATAGACACAGTCAATAAAAAAATGCCTGACGACGCTATTATAGTAACCGACGTAGGACAGCATCAGATGTGGGCTGCGCAGAGATACAAATTCGAAAAGCCGAGAACATTCATCTCAAGCGGCGGCTTAGGCACTATGGGCTTTGGTTTGGGAGCCGCTGTCGGCGCGTATACGGCGTCGCGGAAACCGACCGTTCTTTTCACAGGCGACGGAAGCTTCGGAATGAATCTAAACGAGCTGGCAACCGCGGTTTCATGCAACATTCCGGTAATCATCGTAATTATGAACAACGGGGTTCTGGGAATGGTAAGGCAATGGCAGACGCTGTTTTTCAACAAGCACTATTCAAATACGACGCTCTGCCGTCAGACCGATTTTGTAAAGCTTGCGGAGGCCTTCGGCGCTCTGGGCTTTAGAGCGTCAGACACAGCGGAGCTTTCAGAGGCTTTGGATAAGGCCGCTGAGGCAAAGCGTCCGGCGGTTATAGACTGTAAAATAGATAAGGATGAATTTGTTCTTCCTATGCTTCCTCCGGGCGGCTCTATCGACGATATTATAACAGAAATCCGCGGAGGTGAAATCTGATGGAAAAATATGTTTTCAGTATACTTGTTTCAAACAGATTCGGAGTTTTAACAAGAGTTTCAAGCATGTTCACAAGAAGAGGCTTTAACATTGATACGCTGACCGTCGGCGAGACAGAATCGCCTGAATTTTCAAGGATAACCATTTCCATGAGAGGCGACGAATATTCAAAAACTCAGATTATCAAACAGCTCAGTAAGCTTCACGACGTAAAGCAGGTTCAGATTATGGAGCGCGACGAAACTGTCACCCGAGAGCTTCTTCTTATCAAAATCAAGAACGATTCCAGGACAAGACAGGATATACTCGCCGCGGTAGACGTTTTCCGTTCCAAGATCGTAGATTATTCTCCGGACGCCCTCTGCATTGAAATAACCGGAGAAAGCTCAAAAATCAACGCTTTTATTGAGCTTGTAAAGCCCTTCGGCATAATGGAGATATGCCGTACGGGTATAGTAGCTCTTGAAAGAGGCAGCAATTGTCTGAGAAAAAATTAATCTCGTCGGCTGTCCAATAAATTATTATATTGTAAAAGGAGTCTTTATAATGTCAAATTCAGCAAAGGTATTTTATCAGGAAGACTGCGATTTAACCTTACTTTACGGCAAGACGATAGCGGTTATCGGCTACGGAAGCCAGGGACACGCTCATGCTCTTAACGCCAAGGAATCTCTCGGAGACAATGCAAGAGTTATTATCGGTCTTTACGAAGGCAGCAGGTCATGGGCAAAGGCCGAGGCACAGGGCTTTGAAGTGTTTACGGCCGCAGAGGCTGCAAAGCAGGCCGATATCATCATGATACTTATCAATGACGAGAAGCAGGCCGCTATGTATAAGCAGGATATAGAGCCTAATCTCAAGGAAGGCGATATGCTCATGTTTGCTCACGGCTTCGCTATCCATTTCGGTCAGATCGTTCCTCCGTCATTCGTTGACGTTACAATGATCGCTCCTAAGGGACCCGGTCATACGGTAAGAAGCGAATATCAGGCCGGAAAGGGCGTTCCGTGTCTTGTGGCAGTTGCTCAGGACGCGTCAGGAAAGGCTCAGGATATGGCTCTCGCATACGGTCTTGCAATCGGCGGCGCAAGAGCGGGCGTTCTTGAGACAACTTTCAGAACAGAAACAGAAACAGATCTTTTCGGCGAACAGGCAGTTCTTTGCGGCGGCGTATGCGCTCTTATGCAGGCGGGCTTTGAAACTCTTGTTGAAGCGGGATATGATCCGAGAAACGCTTATTTCGAGTGTATTCATGAAATGAAGCTTATTGTCGACCTCATTTATCAGAGCGGCTTCGCCGGCATGAGATATTCTATTTCAAACACCGCTGAATACGGCGATTACATAACAGGTCCTAAGATCATCACTGACGATACCAAGAAGGCTATGAAGCAGATACTCAAAAATATTCAGGACGGCTCATTTGCAAAGGAATTCCTCCTCGATATGTCTGCCGCAGGCGGTCAGGCTCATTTCAGAGCTATGAGAAAGCTTGCCGCCGAGCATCCGTCAGAAAAGGTCGGCGAAGAAATCCGCAAGCTTTATAGCTGGAACAACGAAGAAGATAAGTTTATCAATAACTGATAAAACTGACGCTGTTATATCCGGTATTGGATTAAACGAGAAATCGCTGTAATCGGACTGGCCGGCATTTATAATCAATAACTGCTGCTTTCCTGATTTACAAAGTCGGGAAAGCAGTTTGCTTTTTGGAGAAAATATCATGAAAAAAATTTTAATATTTATTTGTTGTATTGTTTCTTTAGGAGTTTTAGTCGGATGTTCAAATGATTCTGATGATATCAAAACTAATGTTAAGGTTGATGTGGGAAATATAAAAACGGATATTGATGTAAAATAAATAAAACGAGGTAATAAAAATGGCTGAAAACTTTTTCTGCGACGGAGTTGAAATGGCTCCACAGCGTTCGCTGTTCAACGCTCTCGGAATGACTCACGAGGAAATGAAGCGTCCGCTGGTCGGTATTGTTTCGTCATACAATGAAATTGTACCGGGACATATGAACATAGATAAAATCGTCGAGGCGGTTAAGCTCGGCGTCGCAATGGGCGGCGGCGCCCCCGTAGTATTTCCGGCAATCGCGGTGTGCGACGGTATTGCAATGGGACACAAGGGAATGAAATATTCTCTGGTAACCCGCGATCTTATTGCCGATTCAACTGAATGCATGGCGCTTGCTCACCACTTTGACGCTCTCGTTATGGTTCCCAACTGCGATAAAAACGTTCCGGGACTTCTTATGGCGGCGGCAAGAGTAAACGTTCCTACCATATTCGTAAGCGGCGGCCCTATGCTTGCAGGGCACGTAAACGGCGGCAAGACCAGTCTTTCAAGCATGTTTGAAGCCGTCGGCGCTTATTCTGCCGGCAAAATTAGCCTTGAGGACGTTGAGGAATATGAAAACAAGGCCTGTCCTACCTGCGGCTCATGCTCCGGAATGTATACCGCTAACTCCATGAACTGCCTGACTGAGGTTCTGGGTATGGGACTCCGCGGCAACGGTACGATTCCGGCAGTTTATTCGGAGAGAATAAAGCTTGCGAAAAAAGCGGGTATGGCTGTAATGGAGCTTTACAGAAAGAATATCCGTCCTCTTGACATCATGACGGAAAAAGCGTTCCATAACGCATTAACCGCCGATATGGCGCTGGGATGCTCAACAAACAGCATGCTTCATCTTCCCGCAATCGCAAATGAATGCTCAATTACAATAAATCTTGACATGGCAAATGAAATCAGCGCCAAAACGCCTAACCTTTGTCATCTCGCTCCCGCCGGCCATACATATATGGAGGATCTTAACGAAGCGGGCGGCGTTTACGCGGTTCTCAGCGAGCTTAACAAAAAAGGACTTATCAATACCGATGTTATGACCGTTACCGGCCGGACTTTAGGTGAAAATATAAAGGGCGTTGTCAACAGAAATCCTGAAATTATAAGAACAATTGATAATCCTTACAGCGAAACCGGCGGAATCGCCGTATTAAGAGGTAACCTCGCTCCCGACGGCTGCGTTGTAAAGAGAAGCGCGGTTGCTCCTGAAATGTTAAAACATACCGGTCCTGCAAGGGTATTCAACAGCGAAGAGGAAGCCATAGAAGTTATCAGAGGCGGCGGAATTAAGGCCGGCGACGTTGTAGTGATTCGTTACGAAGGTCCTGCCGGAGGTCCGGGTATGAGAGAAATGCTTTCTCCTACGTCGGCGATTGCCGGAATGGGGCTTGACAAGGACGTTGCTCTTATTACAGACGGACGTTTCAGCGGAGCTACAAGAGGCGCCGCTATCGGTCATGTTTCTCCGGAGGCTGTCAGCGGCGGAAATATCGCATACGTTAAGGACGGAGATATTATTTCAATAGATATTCCAAACTATAAAATCACTCTTGAGGTTTCCGACGAGGAGCTTGAGACAAGAAAGAAAAATACAAAGCTGCTTGTAAAAGAGGGCATAACGGGCTATGCTAAAAGATACGCGGCTATGGTTTCCTCCGCTGATAAGGGAGCTATTATTAATAAATAACTAATTTGAATGGAAATCTAATTTTTATGAAAAGTTACAAAATACCTGCATTATTGATGATCATACACGGTGGATTCATGGAACTTGGAGGGGTTTTTTGTATGATACCGGCATTGATATTCGGAACTGACAAATTTGATATTGGTAAATATTTTGCATTTAAACTTTCATATTTACAAGACAATCTTTATATGATGATGATCATAGGAGCAATTTATGGAATATTTAGGCTTATCGGTGCAATAGGATTGTTAAAAAATAGAATGTGGGGACTGGTATTATCAGTCATAAATTGCGTTATCACAATAACATTAATGATGTTTTTGCTTCCTGCCGGAATAATGGATGGAATACTCGCTGGCAGCGCTTTGATATTAATTTTAATCAAATATTTTGGAAATAAAAGTATAGTAGAAAAAAATTAAGAATATCTAAACCACAATAGCAAACAAATTAAAAATCTGAAAGGAATGATATATTATGGGCATGACAATGACGCAGAAAATTCTTGCGGCTCATGCGGGACTGGAAAAGGTCGAGGCCGGACAGCTTATTTTAGTAAACCTTGATTTAGTTCTCGGCAACGACATTACCTCTCCTGTAGCCATCAAGGAATTCAACAAGCTCGGCGCCGAAAATGTCTTTGACAAGAATAAGGTGACTATGGTTATGGATCACTTTGCTCCGAACAAGGATATAAAGGCGGCGCAGCAGTGCAAAATGTGCCGCGACTTCTGCGGTGAAAAGGAAATCACAAACTTTTACGACGTGGGCGAAATGGGTATTGAACACGCTCTCCTTCCCGAAAAGGGACTGGTTGTTTCAGGCGACGCCGTAATAGGCGCCGATTCCCATACCTGCACATACGGCGCGCTGGGCGCATTTTCTACAGGCGTAGGTTCAACAGATATGGCGTGCGGAATGGCGACGGGAAAGGCATGGTTCAAGGTACCGTCAGCTATAAAATTCGAGCTCAAGGGAAAGCTCAATAAATATGTGACGGGTAAGGACGTTATTCTCCATATAATCGGAATGATCGGCGTTGACGGCGCGTTATACCGTTCAATGGAATTTACCGGAGAAGGTCTTCACAGTCTTTCTGTAAGCGACAGGCTCTGTATGGCTAACATGGCTATTGAAGCGGGCGCTAAGAACGGTATATTCGAAGTCGACGATAAAACCATAGAATATGTCAGGGAACACAGCTCAAGAGAGCCAAAGGTTTACAAGGCTGACGAGGACGCGGCTTATGACGAAACCTACATAATTGACCTGAGCGAAATCAAACCTACCGTTTCTTTCCCTCATCTTCCGGAGAATACTCGCACTGTCGACGAAATCGACGATATAAAAATAGATCAGGTAGTTATAGGCTCATGTACAAACGGCCGTCTTGAGGATCTTCAGCTTGCCGCTGAAATCATGAAAGGCAAAAAGGTTGCTAAGAATGTCAGGACAATTATAATTCCGGCAACTCAGAAAATCTATCTTGAAGCTATGGAGCAAGGACTCCTGAAAACCTTTATCGAGTGCGGAGCAGTCGTTTCAACTCCTACCTGCGGTCCTTGTCTGGGCGGATATATGGGCATTCTCGCCGAGGGCGAAAGAGCTGTCGCCACTACAAACAGAAACTTTGTCGGCAGAATGGGACATGTCGATTCAGAGGTATATCTGGCAAGTCCGGCTGTTGCGGCGGCGTCGGCTATTGCCGGAAAAATTGCAGAGCCTAAGGAGGTAATGTAAAATGGTTTTTGAAGGTAAGGTCATAAAATACGGCGATAATGTAGACACAGACGTTATAATTCCCGCAAGATACCTTAACACAAGCGACAAAAAGGAGCTTGCGTCACACTGTATGGAGGATCTTGACAAAAGCTTTGCCGGACGGGTTCAAAAGGGCGACATTATGGCGGCCGGCTTCAATTTCGGCTGCGGTTCTTCCCGTGAACACGCTCCGATTGCAATAAAGGAAAGCGGAATTTCTCTTGTTATAGCTAAAAGCTTTGCAAGAATATTTTACAGAAACGCTATAAATATCGGTCTTGCAATACTGGAGTGTCCGGAGGCAGCCGAGGCTGTTGAAGAAGGACATATTGTTGAAGCCGATCTGGATAAGGGCGTTATAACGGATAAAAATACCGGCAGACAGTTCAAAACCGAGCCGTTTCCGGAATTTATACAATCAATTATTAAAAACGGCGGACTTATAGAGTCGATAAAAAACGGCAGCTTTAAATAAGGAGATATATAACATGGAATTTAACATAGCATTGCTGAGAGGCGACGGAATCGGTCCGGAAATCGTGGACAGCGCCGTCCTTATACTAAAAAAAACCGCTGAAAAATTCGGACATAAATTTAATTTTACGCCTTATCTTATCGGCGGCGCGGCTATTGACGCAACAGGAAATCCGCTTCCCAAGGAAACCGTAGAGGGCTGTCTTGCAAGCGACAGCGTCCTGTTGGGCGCGGTCGGCGGTCCTAAGTGGGATAACCTTCCCGGCGACCGCCGTCCGGAAAAGGCTCTCCTCGGTATACGCTCCGCACTGGGTCTTTTTACAAATCTGCGTCCCGCCAAGCTTTACAAAGCGCTTAGGGACGAGTGCCCGCTCCGCCCCGATATTGCCGCTAACGGATTCGATCTTATGATGGTCAGGGAGCTTACCGGAGGAATTTATTTCGGCGAAAGAGGCAGAAGAGAGGGCAAATACGGCGAGGAAGCCTACGATACGGAATGCTACAGTAAAATGGAAATAGAACGTATCGCCAGAGTGGCCTTTGAAACGGCTGAAAAAAGAAATAAAAGGGTTATAAGCATAGACAAGGCAAACGTCCTTGAAAGCTCGCGTCTTTGGAGAGCTACGGTCCATGAAATCGCAAAGGATTATCCGGACGTCGTATGCACAGATATGCTGGTTGATAACGCGGCGATGCAGCTTGTAAAAAATCCGGCGCAGTTCGACGTGGTAGTAACAACCAATATGTTCGGCGATATACTTTCAGACGAATCCTCCCAGATTACAGGCTCGATCGGCATGCTTCCGTCCGCGTCGCTGGGCTCGTCAAAAAGAGGAATGTACGAGCCTATTCACGGCTCCGCCCCCGACATCGCCGGACAGAACAAGGCTAACCCCATCGCGACGATCCTTTCAGCCGCAATGATGCTCAGATACTCCTTTGATCTTGATAAAGAAGCTGACGCTATTGAATCCGCGGTAGATGATTTTCTGGAAAAGGGCTTCAGAACCGCCGATCTTGTGGGAAATACGGGAATCAAGCCTCTGTCCACAACAGAAGTAACTGATAAAATCTTAGAGCTTCTCTAAAGAGCGGAGGCGTTTTGATTGAACAGCAAGCTAACGGAGCTTTATTTTAAATTAAGCTCACTGGTCATTTTCAGAGATATATTAAACTGCCGAACTATGCGGAGTCTTGAACGTTTGCTGAAAAGCTTAGAGGACGACGATACGGTAAAGCAGATTCAGGCGTATTCGGATTTCGTATCTAACCTTTACCGCCACCACAACGACCTAAGCTCCTATATCCTCACGCTTATGCTTGAGGACGAAAATATCTATATGATAAGAAAGGCCCACGGGCTTGAAATAAGCGGTAAAATGCAGGACTGTCTTATGAACGAGCTTGAAGCCCTGCAATGTATAGCCGACATGACCTCTGAAACGGTTAAAAGAAATATAGCCTATTCAGGCTTTCTGCCCGAATGGGACAATACACGCTATGATTTCAAATCGGAATATCGGGACAGAATCGAAAATATTGATCGCTTTGGCTATGGAATTTATGCAAAGTATTATATGTTTATAGTAAAAGAGAGCAATATTGTTCCCGTCAAATATCCTGATGAAATCAAGCTTTCACAGCTTATCGGCTATCAGCGGCAGCGGCAGATGATAATTGACAACACCCTCGCCCTTCTCAGCGGCAAGCCGGCCTCCAACGTACTGCTGACCGGCGATGCAGGAACAGGCAAATCCTCGTCGGTTAAAGCCATTGCTAATGAATTCAGGGGAAAAGGACTGCGTATAATAGAAGTGCGCAAGGATCAGCTTAGAGATATACCGGTAATAATCGACAATCTCAGCAAAAATCCCCTTAAATTTATCCTTTTCATCGACGATCTTTCCTTTGCCTCGGACGATGATAATTTCGGCGCTCTCAAGGCCATACTGGAAGGCTCCGTATCAGCCAGAGCAGACAATATCGTTATCTATGCCACAAGCAACAGACGTCATCTTGTCAAGGAAAGCTTTTCAGACAGAGACGGCGACGATATGCACAGAAACGATACCGTTCAGGAGTTGATATCCCTTTCAGAACGGTTCGGAATAAAAATCTCCTTTTCAAGACCAAATAAGGAGGAATATCTTGATATTGTATACGGTCTTGCCGAGCAATGCAAGCTTGACATGACCAGAGAAGAGCTTGAGAAAGAGGCTGAACGTTTCGCTGTTGGCAGAAGCGGACGGTCGGCAAGAGCCGCAAAGCAGTTTATAGACAAAATGCTTACCTGCCATAACACTCTGAACTGATCGTAAGAGTTAAAATGCCGTGAAGGGAACTTATCCGGATTACGAATTTACAGAGAGCCGAGTCTGCTGAGAAAACGGCGTTTACGGATCCGGAATATTATCCTCCCAGAGCAGACGGCCGAATCCCTTAAAGGGTATTAAGTCGCTCCGGCTTTCCCCCGTTAAAAAGGAACCGTATTGTCAGATACGATAAAAATTACCGCTTTAAGGTGGTTTAAGCGGATCGAATTCCGTCCTTAAAGCAAAATTTAACTGAAATGAGTGTATAAAAAAATGCTTACTCTTGATAAAATCTATCATGCAGGCTATGTGCTGAAAAACGTAATCAGAAAAACAGATTTAATTCACGCCCCGAAAATAAATCCCGAGAGCGATATCTACCTGAAAACCGAAAACCTTCAGATAACGGGCTCTTTTAAAGTAAGGGGCGCATACTATAAAATTTCCCAGCTAAGCGACGATGAAAAGGCAAAAGGCGTTATAGCATGCTCCGCCGGAAATCACGCTCAGGGCGTTGCCCTTGCCGCCTCGAAAAACGGTATCAAATCATTGATCTGTCTGCCGGACGGCGCGCCTATCTCCAAGGTTGAGGCAACAAAGAGCTACGGAGCCGATGTTTGTTTAGTAAACGGAGTCTATGACGACGCCTATAATAAAGCGATACAGCTAAGAGATGAAAAGGGCTACACGTTTATTCATCCGTTCGACGATGAAAACGTTATTGCAGGGCAGGGAACTATCGGACTTGAGCTGCTTGACCAGCTTCCCGATATTGACGCAATAATCGTCCCCATCGGCGGCGGCGGACTTATTTCCGGCGTTGCCTTTGCCGCTAAAATGCTAAAGCCCGAAATCAAGATTTACGGCGTTCAGGCAAGCGGCGCGCCAAGTATGCTCGTGTCTATGGAAAGCGGAAAGATAGAATGCCTTGATTCCGTTTCAACTATAGCTGACGGTATCAAGGTTAAAGAGCCGGGCGTAAATACGTTTGATTGCTGTCAGAAATATGTAGATGAAATCGTAACTGTAACCGACGACGAAATTTCGTCGGCAATTCTCGCGCTTATCGAACAGCATAAGCTAATAGCCGAAGGCGCCGGAGCAGTTTCTGTAGCCGCCGCAATGTTCAACAAAGTTCCTATCAAAGGAAAGAAAACGGTCTGCTTAGTATCCGGAGGCAACATAGACGTAACTATTCTTTCAAGGGTTATCAAAAGAGGCCTTCTTAAATCAGGCCGTTCAGATTCTATAAATATCGAGCTGATGGATAAGCCCGGACAGCTCAGGGACGTTTCCCGTATAATTGCCGAGCTTGGCGGAAACGTTGTGGCTATTCATCACGAAAGAGCCAGCGAAGGCTCGGATATAAACGGCTGCTACCTGAGAATCGTACTGGAAACAAGGAATTTTGAGCATAAAATGTCAATCAGAAAAGCCTTGGCAGACGCAGGATTTAAAATAGTCGAATAAAAAATATTCAGGAGGAAATAAAATGTCTAAGATCATCTATACTCCGGACGCACCGGAAGCATTAGGTCCTTATTCGCAGGCAGTTATAACGGGAGGACTTGTTTTTACGTCAGGACAGATTGCCGTTAATCCGGCGACAAACGCTATTGAAGCGCAGGATATCGAAGGCCAGACTATTCAGGTTATGAAAAATCTCGGAACCGTATTAAAGGAAGCGGGCTCGTCGTTTGACAAGGCGGTTAAAACAACCTGCTTTTTAAGAAATATGTCCGATTTTGCCGCGTTCAATAAAATTTACGGAGAATATTTCACTTCTAAACCGGCAAGAAGCTGTGTTTCAGTCAGAGAGCTTCCTAAGAACGTTCTGGTTGAAGTTGAAGTTATTGCGGAAATCTAATATAAAAACAAAAGGACGTTCCTTAAAACAGGACGTCCTTTATTTTATCATATATTAGTCTGTACCCATAATCGCGTCGCCGGCGCCCTCGATTACAGATCCGGCGTCGTCAACTATGTCTTCGCCTGTTGATACAAGGTCGTCCACAAGTCCTTCCGCATCTGTAACAAGATTATTGCCTATGCCGCCGTTCCCGTTATTTCTGTCATTACCGTTATTGTTATCGGTATTACCGGTGTTTCCGTTATTGCCTTGCGCACCGTTTTCTCCGGCAGCGTCCATAGAAGCGTCGGTCGCTGAATTAAGACCGGAGGTTTCATCAACCGCCATAGTAGGAGCTTCTGTAGTCCCATTAGCGCCTGAGTTCTTATCCTTATCTCCGCAGGCTGTAAACGAACAGCTTATAAGAGCAAGTGAAAATATAATAGGAAGCGTTTTTTTCATTATCTTCAATCCTTTCGTTTTTCTATTGCATTTACTGCAATACATTTTTATTTTTTCCGGTATATTGCAATTTATCCGTATTTAAAGGGGATTTGTTTTGTCAATGGTAATTTTCAATAAAATTTCAGCAAAAAATCACATAGTTTCGCTCTTGAAAGTTTTTCAACAATTTAACAGTCGATTAACACACATATTCATGGGAAAAACACGACTTTTGAAGGCATATTCCAAATTTGATTCAACACGTCTTTCAACATAGTGTTGAAAGAGCTGTTTAAAACATAATTGTTTCAACATCCTCAAAGCTTAGCTCGGGATGAAGAGCAAGATTTATTCCCATTGAAATAAGCGCCGAAGAACGCTCTATGAGCCTGTCCACATCTCTGGGAGTAACCATCATGTTAGGAACCTCCGTAACCGCTCTCCTGCCCGTCATTCCCTCAACAATCGTGTACATATCCACAACCGTCGGAACTCCCGCGGCTATGACGGGTATTCCAAGCGTGGCTTCAGAAAGCTCCTTACGCTTGTTGGCGACGCCGCTGCCGGGAGATATGCCAGAATCGGAAAGCTGTATAGTCGTTCCCAGACGGCTGATGTCCGAGCAGGCGAGAGCGTCCACCGCTATAACGCAGGAGGGCTTTAGCTTTTCCAGCAGGCCCTCGATTATTTCAGCGGTTTCAATTCCAGTCTGTCCAAGTACACCGCTTGCCATAACGCTTACCTGCCTGAGCCCTGACAAAAACTCGTCCTCCGAGCCTAATTCCTCCCGCAGATGCCTTGTGGCAAGCACCCTTGAAGCCGCCTGAGGTCCTAACGCGTCCGGCGTTATATCGTTGTTTCCCAGTCCTATAACTAACGCAGGTCCCTTTGGGACAAGCTGTGAAAGCTCCTCAGAAAGCTCGCAGGCCATATCCTTGAAGCTTTCGGAGAAACGTCCCAAAGGCGCGCCCTCAAGCGTTATATAGCGTCCCTTTTTCTTTCCTATGGGAACTCCGTGCCTGTCCTCGGCAATTTTAATTTCCGTTACCTTAAAGGCTTTTCCCCTTGAAATTTTCGTTATACCGTCTCTGACCTTAGTGGCGTTGACGCTTTCAAGAGCAAGGTCTGTTCTAATATTCATGTAAATTCGGCTCCCGTATCTATAAACTTGTGCATTATGCTTTAAATCAACGCTTTAATTTTGTTGTTTTATTTGTATTTTACCTATTGCATTTTAACGCTTAAAATGGTAAAATAATTATTAGCGTTGGTGCAGCTTGACTGCGCCGTCCGGATGATCATTACGTCCGGATCTGAAAAGCGGCGGTCGTGTCCTGCTTTTAATAGCATGCGCTGCTTTTATATTATGCTGAATTTTTTGAATTATTACGATAAAATTTGTAAATAATAATTCAGGATATTTCAAATTTAAGGAGGTGCAGAGAATATGCCAAATATTAAATCCGCAATGAAGAGAGTAAAGGTTAATAAGACTAAAGCGGCAGCAAACAAGTCAAGAAAATCAAATCTTAAAACTATTCTCAAGAATGCAGACGCAGCTTGCACAGCAAATTCAGCTGACAAGGCGGACGCAATCAGAGTTGCAATAAAGAAGGTTGACCAAGCGGCAGCTAAGGGAATTATGCACAAAAACTGTGCGGCAAGAAAAAAATCTCAGCTTGCTAAGAAGCTTAACGAGGCCGGCTGATAATTTAAGTAATCAGATTAAATACATGACAGCATATCAATAGGATATGCTGTTTTTGTTTTATTTAAACTTTATGTAAATTAATTAACGTAATGCAGAATCCGCAATTCTATCGGCAACAATTTTTAGAATATTACACTTTTTTTCAATTTCTCCATCAAAGTCATATTCATAACCCTTCATATTTTCCTTGCGGTAGTTATGGCTTTCAAGCGAAGTTATAATAGCCCAGTAAACAGCTTCAATTTCTGGCAGCCTAAATTCAATATTATATGTAGATTGTCCGTTTTGGATAAGGGTTGGGTTTATATAGGTCATAATTTTTTTACCGTTTCTTGTTTTTACTGATTTAGAAGTAACATAAAGTGAAAATCTGCTTCCTATTCTCAAATCCTTAGCTGCTCCCTCATATATTAAAAGATCATACCCATCCTCTTTTCTATCTTCCCTTATAATTTTAAGATAATTTCCGGTTTTACCGATAACGATTCCGTTTATTAATTTTATGCCCATTTTAAAATTACACTCCAATATTTCTTAAAATTTGTTTTAAAAGCATAATTTATACACTATAATACAATATATATTGATTTACATCTAATACACTTTTCTTCTTTTCTATGTTAAAATAATAATAGGAAGTGAAGTGTAGTATGAAATTACAACATTTAGATAAATATAAAAGATTAGGCTTAAAAATAAGTTATTATAGAAAAGTAAAGGGAATGACACAAGAGCAATTAGCCGAAGAACTTGGTAAAAGTCTTTCTTTTATAGGCGCTGTCGAAGCGCCGAATATTGATAGAACAATATCATTAGATACCCTTTTTGATATTTCTGATGTTTTAGAAATACCGGCATCAAAATTATTAGATACTGAATAACACTAACGTTAAATATTACGTTAGTGTTTTATTTTTTCTCAATGCATAAATTATTGCTTTTTATACAATAATTATTGTACCACCCACAATTTAAATTGTCAAGATATTTTGGTAAAATTAAATACAGAAAGTGGGCGAGGATATGAAACAGGAGCATTTAGATAAATATAAGAAATTAGGTTTAAAAATAAGCTATTATAGAAAAATAAACGGCTTAACACAATTACAATTTGCGGAAAAAATTGATAAAAGTCTATCATTTGTTGGGGCAGTTGAAGCTCCTAATATAAACAGAACAATATCGTTAGATACTCTTTTTGATATTGCAGATGTTTTGAAAATTCCACCTTATCTTTTGTTGAAAAATGATTAATATTCTTATAAAACATAGGAGCATTTCCCATCCGAGATATGTAAGCTTTTAATGGGAGTCAATTTAGTTAGCTTTATAATTTAATGTATAAAATTTGCCGCTTTATGCGGCATTAGCGGTCCGGCGGCGTTTGAGCCGGCGCATTTCTTTGTTTCGTTTCTTTGTGCGAGCAAAGAAATGAAAAATAACTTTTACTATGCTTTTCGTAAAAGCAATTACTTAGCTTTTTAAAAAGCTAAATAAAGGAACGCCCTCTATCGCAGGGCGTTCCCTCTTTTCAAACAGTCCGTAAGGACTATTTGAAAATTCACCCTTTGCGGAGCTCCTCTAAGGCAAGTCTTTCCGCCCTCTGCGGAGGGCGTCCAAGGCTCCGCCTTTGGAATCCGCAAGCTTTGAAAAGCTTGACCAAACTTTTATTTTGCTTTTTAAAAAAGCTAAAATGCTTACCCGTATTGACTTTTTTTACAGTTTAGAGTAAAATAAAATAGAATGATTTTAAACTGTGAAAGGATGCGCTTAAATGTTATCTAATAAAGAGAAATCAATGGACAAAATCGTCGACCTATGCAAATCCAAGGGATTTGTTTACCCGGGTTCTGAAATTTACGGCGGTCTTGCTAATACCTGGGATTACGGTCCGCTTGGCGTTGAGCTGAAAAATAATATAAAAAAGGCTTGGCTTAAAAAATTCGTTCAGGAAAATAAATATAACGTGGGCCTCGACAGCGCTATTCTGATGAATCCTCAGACATGGGTTGCGTCGGGTCATATAGGCGGCTTTTCAGATCCTTTGATGGACTGCAAGGAATGCAAAACCCGCCACAGAGCTGACAATCTTATTGAGGATTTCGACGGTACAAACGTCGTCGGCTGGTCAAACGAACAGATGACCGACTATATCAGAGATCACGAAATCTGCTGTCCTAACTGCGGAAAATCCAATTTTACCGATATAAGACAGTTTAATCTTATGTTCAAGACGTTTCAGGGAGTTACAGAGGATACAAAATCCGAGCTTTATCTCCGTCCTGAAACCGCTCAGGGCATATTCGTAAACTTTTCAAATATCCAGCGTACTACCAGAAAAAAAATCCCCTTCGGCGTTGCTCAGGTAGGCAAATCCTTCCGTAATGAGATTACTCCGGGAAACTTTATTTTCCGCGTCCGTGAATTTGAACAGATGGAGCTTGAATTTTTCTGTAAGCCCGGTACAGACCTTGAATGGTTTGAATATTGGAGAAGCTTCTGCCGAAACTTCCTAATCAGCCTTGGACTGAAAGAAGAAAACCTCCGCCTGAGAGATCATTCTCCCGAGGAGCTTTGTTTCTATTCAAAGGCAACGACTGACTTCGAATATCTTTTCCCGTTCGGCTGGGGAGAGCTTTGGGGCGTTGCCGACAGAACGGATTACGACCTTACCCAGCATATCAAAACAAGCGGAAAATCGCTTGAATACTTTGATCCTGAAACTAATGAAAAATACATACCTTACGTTATCGAGCCTTCCCTCGGTGTTGAAAGATTGTTCCTTTCTATTGTTACAGAAGCCTACGACGAGGAGGAGCTTATCTCAACGGATAAAAACGGTAATGAAAAGAAAGAAATCAGAACAGTTATGCGTCTTCACCCGGCTCTTGCGCCTTACAAGGCAGCAGTCCTTCCGTTGGTTAAAAAGCTCACTCCTAAGGCTGAAGAGGTATTTGAAATGCTTTCAAAGAAGTTTATGGTTACCTTCGATGAAACGGGTACAATAGGAAAGAGATACCGCCGTCAGGACGAAATAGGAACGCCCTTCTGCATTACCTACGACTTCGACACACTTGAAAACGACGGCTGTGTAACAGTACGCGACAGAGATACGATGGAACAGGAAAGAATCAGGATAGAAGAGCTTGAAAACTATTTAAACAAAAAAACAGAATTCTGATGTTAATTAAAAAGGACGGTTAAGCCGTCCTTTTTTACTTCCATAAAACAAAAAAACGGCGGTTAAAGACGGATGGTCATATAGAAGTAAATCCCAAAAAGAAAAAATCTTTTTGGGATTTTTTATGTAACACTGTTTGATAAACTGAAATTTGATTTATAATTTTTCAATTGGAAAACACATATAATTCTGACCTGTTTTTATATCTGTGAAATCGTGTACTGCACCAACAAGTTTATATCCGTGTTCTTCTAAATATTTTAAACCATTAGGAAATGTATCCAAATCATCGCAACGAATTTTTATATATTTAAACCCAGGTACTGTCCATTTAACCCATCCTTCAGGAGCCAGAGCCTCATCCAAACATTCAGCACCTGCAAGGTATTTACCACGAGTGAAGTTGTTTTCCCACGGCATAAAACTTATAGAAAAATCGCTCATAGCACCCCAACAAGCCAAAGGTTTTTCTTCATCATCTCTTTTTACCAAATTGGAGATTTCATTGAAATGTGTATTTGCTTCATTCCACAATTTCTGAATGAAACCTGTTCCCATATCAGTAGAGCCTTCTTTTCCTATTACGCAAAAGCTGTCTTTATTAATTATTTCAATATGCATAGTATTACTCTCCAAGTTCTGATTTATCGCTTAGCTTATTATAGCGGAAATCTGCTGAAAAATCAATAGCGTAACAAACGCAAAGGCACTTCTGACATGAATATCAAAAGTGCCTTTATTATACTTCTTTATCGACCGCCCGCTAAACCGCCGTTTTATTTATCTTTGCTCACAAATAAGCTTAATAGCCGTTCTTTCCTCGCCGTCTATCTGAATATTAGCAAACGCAGGAATACAGATTAAGTCTACTCCGATAGGAGCTAAGTAACCCCTTGCAATAGCTATAGACTTAATTGCCTGATTTGCAGCGCCCGCGCCCACTGCCTGAACCTCAACTGCTCTTTGTTCACGAATTACTCCTGCGATCGCTCCTGCAACTGAATTGGGAGAGGAGTGTGATGAAACCTTTAAAATTTCCATTGTTTTGACCTCCATGAAAATAGCTGATCTGTTTAATACTGATAATAATAACCATATATTAAGCTGTTTTTAATACACATTCATTATACAACATTCGGATTTGTTTTTCAATAGCCAGATTTAAAAATTGTGAATTATCTCTCAATTATTCTTGTAATTTTAGTACATTTGCCCACTTTTTCATCAAACGTTACTACAACTCCGTTAATAAAACAGGGAGTTTCAGCCTCTTTGAACCTGACAGGAAACTTAAACCGCAGCTTATCCACAGCCGGTTTTACATCTACGCCAAGCACCGATATTTCAGGGCCTGTCATGCCGGCGTCGGTTATATAGCCCGTATGTCCGTCAATTATAGCTTCATCAGACGTCTGGACATGAGTATGCGTCCCCATAACGGCGGTCGCCTTTCCGGAAAGAAAATAGCCCATCGCTTTTTTTTCAGCAGTTGCTTCGGCATGAAAATCCACAAAAATATTGGGCGTTCCTATATCCTTTAAAATATTTTCTGCCACAGTAAAAGGATTATCAAGCGGCTCCATATAAACGGTACCCATAAGATTTACCACAGCCGCCTTATAAGAGCCCATATCTATAATGCACAGTCCTCTTCCTGCACAGCCCTCCGGATAATTGGCAGGTCTTATTATATACTCCTCATCGTATATAGCCAAGGAATCACGTCGTTTATAACAGTGATTGCCGGTTGTTATAACGTCGGCTCCGCAGTTGTTTTTTATAAGTCCCGCTGAATAAGCGGTTATTCCGTTCCCCTGCGCAGAGTTTTCTCCGTTAATTACGGTTATATCCACTGAGTATTTTTTTTTCATACTGTATATTCGTGACGCCAGAAAATCGCAGCCGCTTTTTCCGACAACATCGCCTATAAATAATAAATTTTTCATAATAGCCTTTCAATATTAAATAACAGCTCCCGCGTGACGAGTTACATGACAGCCTATATTTACCGCTACAGGAAGCCCTGCAATATGAGTCGGCGCTTCCTCAATATTAACGCAAAGAGCAGTGATTAATCCTCCGAAGCCTTGAGGACCTATACCCAAGCGGTTTATATTTTCAAGCATAGCCTTTTCCAAATCCGCGTAAAGCTTTTTTGAATTTCTGACAGAAACGTCCCGGCATAAGGCCTTTTTAGCGAGATAAGCGCAGTATTCAAAATTTCCGCCGATACCTACGCCTACAACCATAGGGGGACATGGATTGCTTCCGGCTCCGGACACGGTTTCGGTAACAAAATTCACTATATCATCCGTCGAGGCAGACGGCGTAAACATCTTAAGCGCCGACATATTTTCGCTTCCGAAGCCCTTTGGACACACATCTATTTTAACCCTGTCTCCCGAAACTATTCTCGTATGTATAACTGCCGGCGTATTATCTCCCGTATTTACCCTCTCCAGCGGATCGCCTACGACAGAGCAGCGCAGAAACCCCTCTGTATAGCCTCTGGAAACTCCCGCGTTTACCGCCTGCTCGAATTCCCCGCCTGTAAAATGCACGTCCTGTCCGATTTCTGCAAATATAACCGCCATTCCGGTATCCTGACATATCGGTATATTTTCCTCGTCAGCCGCCCTGAGATTGGCTTTCAGATCGTCAAAAACATTAATTCCGGCCGGAGATATTTCTTCCTCAGCAGCCTCTTTAATTCTTTTTTCCAGACTTGACGGAAGATGTATATTTGCCTTGATACACAGATCCCTTACGGTATTTTCTATAGCCTTGATATTTATTTCCCGCATGCTTTTAAGTCATTCCCTTCGGTAAAAATAATTAAAGCGCCGGTTCTGCGGCGCAGCCCTTTATTATATCAGATATTTCAGGGACGCCCCGTCTGTGAAGCGTCCCTTTATAAATCAGTGAATAGCGTTAATAAGATCGCCTATTAGCGGCAGCTTCTTAGCCTTGCCCTGTGCGGCGTTTACAATACCGATTATCATTAACGCCAGGACGGCTATGCTGAGAACCATCCAGACAAGCCACGAAATAACATCGCCTATAAATGGTATCCAGCCTATTACAAAGCCTATAAACTTATTTACGATTGCCGCAGCAGCAGCAAATATAGTAAGAATCAGTCCCTGATTCGCATTAAATTTGGCATACGGCGAATGGCCGGCCGCAAGCCACGTAATCAGAAACAGCACCGGTATGTAAGCTACGATAGAAAGCGCCTTATTCTGATTTATGTCATTTGTGTCATACATTCCGGTCAGATCGTCCGAATCAAAATTATTTGACATTATATATCAACCTCTTTCATAGTGATGTTTTTATCATATCATATCGCGGCGTATTTTTCTATAAGAAATAAGCAATTCTACATAACAGACAATTTTCACCGTAGAATTTTGTGTATTATTTATGTTTTCTATCAAGCTCGCTGATCGCAGTGATAAATCCCTCCACGCTTGTAAAGGCCTTATAGACTGAAGCGAACCGAATATAAGCTACGTCGTCGACATCCTTCAAAAGCTCCAGAGTCATGTTTCCAATCTCCTCGGAGGTAGTCTGGCTTATCATAGCGTTAGCAAAATGATTCTCAACGTCCTCAGCTATCTTATTTACCCTTTCAATATTAACCGGTCGCTTTTTTATAGCGTTGAAAATTCCTCTCATAAGCTTATTGCGGTCAAAGGGTTCAAACGTTCCGTCTTTTTTTATCACCATAAGCATAGGACGCTCTATTATTTCAAAGGTAGTAAAACGTCTCCCGCATTTTCCGCACTCGCGCCGCCTGCGTTTTTTACGCTCCATCGAGCGTGAATCTATGATCTTTGTATCCTCGTTTCCGCAGTAAGGACATTGCATAGCTTGTTTCCTTCCTTTATTCAGAGTTTTCCTATCATACTCACCAGAGTATTATAATTGTTAACCAGATCTGAAATACCCTCAAAATTACTCCTATAAAGCTCAAGCATAACCGAACAGTCGGGAGAATTTTCATTTAGCATAGATAAAAACTTTCTTATATTAAATCTCCCCCTGCCTATTTGCAGGCAATCTCCCAGTTCGCCGTGATCGCTGATATGAACATGAACGATATGACTTCCCAGTGTACGAAGAATATCGAAGTTACTTTCGCCGGCTCTTACAGACTGCTTTGTATCCAGTACAAATTTTGCGTCGCCGCCTAAGTTTCTTACCATATCCTTCATAAAAGACAGAGAACCGCTGACGCATCGCGCAACATTTTCCTGCGCGACTGTTATGCCGAATTCCCTGCCTGTTTCAGCTAAACGACTAAAGCTTTCATAGTAAAGCTCCTTGGATATATCCGGTATTTTCTTGTTTCCGTGAAAAATAAAAATTTCAGCCCCGAGTATATTCATCGCTTCAAAATACTTTTTGTAAAATTCCAGCATATCGTCTACCCGTCGTTTATAACCTGAAAAAAACATCATTGGCTCCATAGCGCAGGTAAACGGATGAAGCGAACGGCAGGTTACTTCAAACTGCTTCAGCGTAGACGCAAGACCGTTTATATAATTCCTTTCAAGCTCACTGCCGGTATTCACGAAAATTTCGGTATGAGCAATGCCGTTAAGCGCCAGGTCATAAACCGATTCCTCGAGCAGCTTAGGATAAAGGCACGCAGTTGAAACTCCCGCCCTCATTGCTCTGATCACCTCAATTCATACTATATATTATAACAAAAAAAGGACATAATTTCAATCCCCGCAGTAAATTTTTTAGACCGAAAATATATTTAAAGATAAAAATACTGTTCATATAATAAAATGAACAGTATTTATAGCTAATAATTCAAATTTTGTAAAATTCGTCGCGTTTTTTCTTATTTCTGATCAGAATAACGGAAATAACCGAAATTGCCGCCACAGCGATTACGCCGACAACGATCAAGGTTATAATGTAAGGCAGATCCTTGTTTCCGTCCAGATATTCAATGGAAATTCTGTTGCTTTTCGCATATTTCCTTGCGGCGGTTTCATAATTTGCCTTTATCTCAAAACCGTCAAGCCTGTGAAATTCACCGTCGTCATCGTCGGTAAATCCTAAAGCATATTCCCCTATAGCTTCAACTCCGTCAGGTATAGTTACGCTTTTAAGAGACGTACATTCCAAAAAAGCATAGTCGCCGATCGTGGTTACGTTCTGAGGAATTTCTATGCTTTTAAGCGACGAGCAGTCACAGAATATGCTTCCCGGCAGTTCTGTAAGCTTACTTGAAAGAGTTATACTCTTTAGGGCGGTGCAATTTGAAAAAGCGGCTTCTCCTACCGCCTCGACGCTGTCCGGCATAACTATATTTTCTAAAAATGGATTGTCAAAAAATGCACCTGACGGTATGTATTGCACCGAATCGGGTATAGTAAAATCAGTAAGATTTTTTCCCATCGGAAATATCTCAAGAATAGTTTCGTCCTTTGAATAAAGTATGCCGTCAGTTTCCTTAAAATAAAGACTGTCGGGAGATACTTCAAAACGTTCCAAATCCTCGCAGCCCAAAAACGACAAGGAGCCTATCGAGGTCAGAGAAGCAGGAATACTCACATTCTTGATTCCTCTGCAATAATAAAACGACATTGAACCGAGAGTTTCAAGACCTTCCCACAGCTTTAACGAATCTCCCAGATTGGAATATGCAAAAGCGTAATCTTCTACCGAACGTACTGATTCAGGAATTTCAAGACCGCTGAGATTGTCGCAGTAGCTGAATGCATAAGCGCCTATCGACTCTACCGTATCCGGTATTTCCAAATCCTTTAAGCTGGAACAAGCGGCAAAGCACTGAGCCGGTATCTCCGTAATACCGGAGGGAAGCTTGACAGACTCAAGCAATTCGCAGGACGCAAAGGCGGAAGTACCTATATAAGAAACCTCATCTGAAATTTCCACCGACCTAAGCTTGTCCCTTTCAGCAAAAGCGCCGTCGTATATACCCAATATTCTATATCCGTCTATTTCTCCGCCTATGCTTACAGACGTTGCGTTTATGCTGCACGCGGTTATATATACTCCGCCCTCAGCCTTATTATAGGTAAGTATTTCATCGGTAAACGTTTCTCCCTCAACAAGCTCAGGAGCGGCAGAAGAAACTGCAGACGATTCATCGCTTGCATCCTCGGCATAAGCTGCGGGTAAAAGGGTTAACGCTGCCGCGGCAACCGAGAGCAGAGCAAAAAGACTTTTTTTCGGGGCAATTTTCATTATTCATCCTCCGTATAGTTATTTTCTTCGGATTCCTCTTCCCCGTCCTCTTTATCTTTTAACGATTTTCTTTTCTTTATAATTATAACTGCTGCAATTACAGCAGCAACCGCCAAAACGCCGCCTATGCAAATCAGAACTATAGCTCTTTTTGAAAAAGTCTGATTTTCAGCTTTTTCATCAGAACCGGCAGCTTCATCTTCGTCAAGCGCTAAAAACGTAACCTCGTTTTCCTGACAGTAGGTCTGAGCGTAGCTTCCCTCGTAGCCCATTACCACAAAATCCTCGTCAAGTATTATCTCGTCGTTTTCATTTGTATAAAATCCGAACGCACTGTATCCGATTGCCGTTATGGTCGGGGGGATTTTAATCGAAGTCATTCCGGTAGACGCGAAAGCAGCCTGTCCTATTTCAGTCAGCGTTATCGGAAAATCAATCAGTTCAAGGGATTCGCATTTATAAAACGCGGCGTCGCCTATTTTCTGAAGATTCGCAGGAAGCGTAACGTCTTTAAGAGAAGTACAGCCGGAAAAAACAAACTTACCCAGAGCTGAAACCGAATCGGGGAACGTTATGGATTCCAGAGACGTGCACTCGGAAAAAACAAAATTGCCGATATACTCCAGACTATCCGGAAAATTTATTTCCTTAAGCTCAGAGCACATTGCAAACGCGCTGGAGTTTATCGCTACTATGCCATCTGCAAGCGTATACTTCTCCGGATTTTTTCCCGTAGGATAAGCCATTATCGCAAGACCGTCTTTCCCCACAAGAGCGCCGTCGCTGTCGGAGGTATAAATAGGGTTATTTTCATTTACCTTGAATTCCATAAGAGAAGTGCAGCCGTAGAAGGGATAATAACCGAAATCCGCAAGATTTTCAGATATAGTTATCTCAGTTATTTTGTCATTCAGATAAAAGGTCTTATTACCCAGCCCCTTTACCTTATAGCCGTCTATTTCCTCAGGAATCTCCACCTTTTCGGCGTCCCCTGTATATTCCTCCAGAAAAGCAACGTCGCTTCCGTCGTCATAAACCTTAACGGAATATTTATAATCGCCGCTGGTGATATAATCACTATCCTCCGAAGCTTCGTCCTCCGTATCAATCACATCCGCGTCGCCGTCAATGTCCTCTTCAGCAGCGGAGGAAAATGTATAACAGCTTAATGCTGCCGCACCGGAAATAATTACCGCCGCTATTCTTTTTATTAATTTCATATAAGCTCTCCATCATTTTTTCCGCTGCGGAAAAATCTTTTCCCGCAGCAGCATTACTTCATTATTCAACCGTTACGGATTTCGCGAGATTTCTCGGCTTATCAACATCATTGCCCTTCAGGACAGAGGTATAATAAGCGATAAGCTGTAACGGCACCACAGCCGCCATCGGCATAAGTATATCGTCTATATCCGGCAGACCGAACTTATAATCCGCCGCGTCAGCGTCCGGTTCATAACCGCTGCGGCATATCATTATTACCTTTGCTCCTCTTGCCTTGACTTCTTTTATATTGCTTACAGTTTTTTCCAAAAGCGCTTTTTGAGTCGCTACAGCAATAACCGGCATTCCGTCGGATATCAAAGATATGGTTCCGTGCTTTAGCTCTCCTGCCGCATATGATTCTGAATGAATATAGGAGATTTCCTTTAGTTTAAGCGAGCCCTCCATGCTAAGCGCATAATCCAGGCCTCTGCCTATATAAAGAAGACTGTCGGCAGTTATAAGCGAGGAAGCTATATACTGCGTATCCTCCTTATTCTCAAGAATTTCAGCTATATATTCAGGCATTTCCTGAAGAAGGCGGGTAAGCCGGCGGCACTCCTTCTCGTCTATCGCGCCGACAGCAAGCGCAAGCTCAAACGCTATAAGGTACATGACTGCAATCTGCACCATATAAGCCTTTGTGGAGGCTACGGCAATTTCCGGACCCGCATGGGTATATATGAGCATATCCGCTTCCCTTGCTATAGAGCTTCCCTTTGCATTTACAATCGCAAGGGTTTCAGCCCCCAGCTTTTTAGACAGTCTCATCGCCGCAAGACTATCCGCCGTTTCTCCGGACTGGGAAATAATAATCACAAGATCCTTATTAGTAATCAAAGGATCGCGGTATCTGAATTCTGACGCAATATCGACAACAACGGGAACTCTTGCAAGCTTTTCGATAACATATTTTCCAACCATCCCCGCATGCATAGCCGTACCGCAGGCAACAATGTAAATCTGATTAAAGTTTTTAAGCTTTTGCGGAGTTATTCCGCATTCCTCAAGATTAGGCAGTCCGTCGGTTATTCTGGGAGTAATCGTAGTCTTGACAGCAGAGGGCTGCTCGTGAATTTCCTTGAGCATAAAATGCTCATAGCCGCCCTTTTCAGCAGCGTCCATATCCCAGTCGGCAGTTTTAAGCTCCTTCGCTATTTTCTGCTTGTGCTTGTCATATACGCTGACGCCGCTGTTATCAAGTACCGCTATCTCGTCGTGCTCAAGCAGATAATAATCCTTCGTATATTTAAGAATTGCGGGAACGTCCGACGCAATAAAGCTTTCGCCCTCGCCCACTCCGACTATCAGAGGGCTTTCACGTCTTACCGCATAGACCGTATCCTTAAAATCAGAAAATACAATTCCCAGTGCAAACGAGCCTTCAAGCTCATTCATGGTTTTTATAATCGTATCAAGGGGATTTCCCTCATAGTAATAATCAAGAAGCTGAGCCACTACCTCGGTGTCCGTTTCACTCTGAAACTCGCGTCCCGAAGCAATCAGAAAATCCTTCAGGGCTTTATAATTTTCTATTATTCCGTTATGTACTATTGTAACTCTTTTTCCGCTGTGGGGATGAGAATTAACGTCCGAAGGCTCTCCGTGGGTAGCCCATCTTGTATGACCGATGCCCGCATGACCGCCCGGCTTTTCGGTATTATTCATCTTATCAACAAGATCCTTTAGTCTGCCCTTGGATTTTGCAACCTTTATTTCTCCGCCGTCAAAAACGGCGATTCCGGCCGAATCATAACCTCTGTATTCAAGCTTGGAAAGCGCGTCGATCAAAACGTCGGTGCATTCCCTGGGTCCTACATATCCAACTATTCCGCACATATATATTGTTTGATCTGCCGTTAAAGCAAATCTACTCCTTTCGCCTGTTTATAAGTTTTCCGGCTTAATGTTCATTTAAAAAACGAACTTGTTTACAGTTTATTATATCACAGCGTCAAGAAAATTGCAATATATTTTGCTTTTCATATATGGTAAATGTGTGAAAAACTGCTAAAAAACAGCCGATAACCCCTGCTTCGTTTATATTTTTAATTACGTTTTCTAATATTCTAAGCTTTACCGTTATTAAAAAGTGTTGTAATAAACAAACAAATTTACCTCCATCTATTTCATTTTAAGGAAAAATCTGATATAATAATTGTATATGCTTAAACTCATCATAATAAAGCGGAGATTATAACATGAATAAATATAAAAGTCTTGCGTTTAATACTGTTATTTTTGCTATAGGCACTTTCGGCTCAAAAATCCTTACGCTTTTTCTTACCCGCCTTTACACTACCTATATGGGCGCGGATATACTTGGAAGCAAGGAACTGATCGAAGCCGCCGCAAACTTTCTGATACCTGTTTTTTCCTTTTCAATGTCCGAGGCTATAATAAGATTCGGACTTGACCGTGAATTCAACAAGCGTCAGATATTTTCAACAGCATGCATGGTTCAAATCGGAGGACTTATCATAATGCTGCTGTTTTCGCCGATTATTTCGCTTATACCTTTTATCAAAGGCTATACGCCTTGGCTGATGATTTATGTCTGCACCTCGGTTTTCAGACTTACATGCTCGAATTTTATACGTTCGAGGGGCTTCGTAAAGCTGTTCGCCTTTGACGGCATACTCGCTACGCTAACGCTTTTTATATTTAATATTATATTTATTTCCCATTTCCAGATGGGCATAAAGGGCTTTATGATAGCTATGATACTCTCAGATCTTTGTTCAGGAATTTTCCTTTGGAATATTGCCGGTCTGGGCAAGTTTTTCAGGCCCTATTGGGCGGATAGAGACACAATGCGTATGATGGTAAGATTTTCACTTCCGCTGATACCGACCGCTATAATGTGGATCATAACAGGCTTTTCAGACCGTCTGCTGATTAAATATATAGACGGACCCGACGGAAAAACCGGAGATACCGCAGTGGGACTTTATACCGCCGCCTCTAAGGTGCCGAACCTTATTTCCATGGTGTCAACCGTGTTTTTCCAGGCGTGGAATATGTCGGCTATAACGGAACACGGAAACAAGGGTGAGGGAAGGTTTTTCGGCACCGTATTTTCAGCCTACCAGTCTATAATGTATATAGCCTCCGCTTTTCTTATTACCCTTGTACAGCCTGTTTCAAAACTACTGCTGAACTACAACAACCATCCTGAATATGCAAAAGCCTATTTATACACTCCCGTTCTGATTCTGGCTGTTCTTATGATGTGCTTTAACCTGTTTTTCAGCAGTATTTACACCGCCTCGCAGCATACGAAAAATTCCTTCTGGACCAGCATGGTTTCCATGGTACTAAACGTAGTTCTGAACATTATATTAATAAAAAAATTCGGCGTCCACGGGGCGGTTGCGGCAAGCTTTATAAGCTATGTAGCATGCTATATTATACGCGTTATAGACGCAAGAAGATACATTTATTTTAAGGTGGACCATACAAAAACAGTTATGAACCTTTCAATTCTGCTGGGAATGGCTATTATAGCCGTACATCAGCCGGGATTCTATATTCCCCTGCAAATCGGTATAACAATATTTATAACCGCCGTAAATTTCCCGGAGCTTATGGCTACCGTCAGAAAAATATTAAAAAGGTAAAATGAAATGCACCCCAAAAGCGTCTGACTTTTGGGGTGCATGTTTTTACTGCAACAACGAACGATTTTACTTGAAATTAAAAAGAATGAGTCCGATACAATATCAAACTCATTCTCAATATTTATTTTGTCTAAATTTATAATTTGACTTTTAGAAACCTTTATTTCCAAAAAGCAAACGCCTGCTCAATAGAATACTGTATTTCCGGAAAGCTGTTGAAGGAATTGTTGAACATCTGGTCGGCTATCTGAAATCCTGAAACCGCGATAGCCCATACCATTGAAAACATGAAAAATTTCTTCATAAGCTTTTTTATAGTCTGATTTTTCATATTAAGATAAATACAGAAAAAAACCGCAAACGCGCCCATCGCCATTTCCCATGAAAAATCAACCGTGTATCTTATAGAATAGCCGCTCTCCCATACCGCCGCCATAATGATAACCGGCATTATAACGCACGGTAGACCTATATACAGTATTGATAATATTCTGCTTTTTTTGTCCGGCAGCATTTTTAATGCCTTTCCTGACAGGAAATAAGCAAAGGCAGGGAGAACAAGGAAAAATATTCCCGATGTATTTTTAGTTATCAGATCGGCGTACAAAAAGCCTTCAACGTCAAGACTCTGATATTCCGTATATACAAAAGGGTACCTCATAACAAAGGACGGAATACCGAAAAGATAATTGAAAACCGGTACCAGCGAAAGCTTTGAATGATACTGCGCATTAGTAAAATCATTTATAGTCAGGGAATACTGTATACCGAAGTCAAACGGCGAACCAAACCTTACATAATTATACCACATCTGAATCAAGGCAATTAGAAGCATCGGAACAGCGGCGCACAGAATGTAAACGATATATCTGCTCCTTCTTATATTCGAACCGGAAACTCCCGTAACGCTTGCCGACCGTGGAATCGCATAAATCATAAATATGGCAGCGCAGATACAATATACCGCAAGAGTCGGTCTGCATAAAACTGAAACTGCTAAAATCAGCGATGATAGAGCCGTTTTAACCAATGATATTTTCCCGGGTCCGATTATATTGCCTTCAAACAGAAGCCACGCTCCCCAGGTCAGGAACGCAAAGCCCGCCGATTCTGCAATTTCGTAAATATCCGGTCTGCCGATACAGAACCATATACCGCTTACAAGCTGAATTATAATGAGACCGGCTAAAGCCATACCTGTGGAAAGACCGCCGAACCATTTTCTTATAAAGGTCATGTATGCAAGGGACAAACCAACCATTCCTATAACCGCAAAGAGCAATACCGCAATCGTAGACGGAAAATAATATCCCGTCAGAGAATGATACGGCCAGAAAAGCAATAATACCGGAGCTATGCCGTAATATGAAAAATACGCGCCGTCATAGAGTAAATGATCCCATTCAAAATCGCACCCCACTACGTCTCTTTCCGTACGATCATACGGATTATCCATCCCCAGCAGCTCGGCAGACGGCTCCGCAAGAAGATTTACCTGACCATTTGAAAAGGCGTCGACAAGCTCCTGAGTTATCTGATTCCCCTTTGTCTGCTTCATTTCTTCAGCAAGGGGAGTCTCAAGCCTGTATGCAACGGTTCCAACCGCCATAGCGCAGAACGCCGCTGTTATTATAGCTGCCCCCCAATTGCAAAAGCGTTTTCCTTTTTCATATTTTCGCTTCATAACGGCCGCGGCATAAAAGACATACGCCAAAATCGGAATAAGCACGGTCGCTGTCAGCCTCAGAACCGAAACTGTAAACGGAATAGGCTTGTTGAAAGTAATTCCTTTCAAATTAACGCTGTCTCCGGGATTCTCAAGTATGAATCTGAGATGGATTTCGGTCACATCTCCGGAAAAAAGCGTCTGAACAGTCTGTGAATTTATGCGTCCGTTTACCATATACCTGCTTATGTAATCAGTACGGAGCAAGGCCTTCTGCGCCTCATCTCCGGCGTCTATTTTAAACAGTACCCTTTGAGTGTCTTTTCCAAAATCCAAATCAGCATAAACGGAGCCTATTCTTCCGTTGAAATTTTCAATTGAAACTTTAAATTCACCGGCTCCATTAGCCGCTATAAGATTATTCTGTTCGTCATAAAAGCTGTTTTCACTGCCGTAATATGCCTTTGAAATTTCAACGTTCTGTTCCTTAAAGTCAGAATTCCATAGGTAAAACGACGGATAATTAAAAACGGTAAGCTCCAGCAAAGAGGATATAAATATAACCTTGGCTGAAAACCGCAGGGTTTTAAACCCCAGCTTCATATAGAGCAGATAAATTACAGTCTCGACAGCGGACACAATACCTATAAATAAGAAGATATGAACAAACATATCTGATTTCAATATACGTGCAATGTCTGCAATTCCCAATACCGCATTAACCGCCGAGGCCGTAAACGCCGCCGTTTTTAAACGCTTTTTCAATTTACCGGCGTTCTCCGCCAAGCTTATATCCCTGTTTTTCATGTCGCTTATATAAACGGCCGACATAAAAATAAATACCGCAACGGCAACAATATAAACTGCAATGTACATTCCTATCCCCCGCTTTAACTTAAATAAACATTTTAAGTATAGCATATTCCTACTTTTTTGTCAAATATATTCAACAACGTGAAAGAAAACAATGAAATATACCAAAAAAGCTTCCCCTTTTTTAACAAGGGGAAGCTTAAATGCTTTTTACTTAATTATTTTTTTCTTCTTAGAGCAACTGCAGTTATACCAATACCAGTTGTTATAACAAGACCTGCAACTGCTGCTGCAACGCCTGCGTCGCCTGTAGAAGCAGAAGTTGTCTGAGTTGAGTTGCCCAGAACAGCGCCGCCTGACGTACCGCCAGAAGTATTATTATTCTGAGCTTGCGTAGTCTGGTTATTTCCGTTATTTGCCTGCGTCGGCTGATTGTTATTTTCCGACGGAGCCTGTGTAGGCGTTGTATTATTGCCGCCGGAGGAATTGTTTGTTACATTAGAAGTGCCATCATTATATAATCCGGAAACTGTAAAAACAACTTTGATCTGCTGTTTTACTTCTGTCTGTGGTGAAAGATCCTGACATAATTTAGGCTGTTCCCATGTACTGGTTAAATATATTCTTGCCTTTCCAAGATCTGCTTCATAATATTTATAATCGATTGAATCAGCGCTTGATGTATAAGGAGCCTTAACACCGTCAATATAAACCTCATCAACTGTTATTTTTAAATCAGGATATTGATCTGCGGTAAAATTCTTATAATCCTCGCTTGACGAATCAGAACCGCTGATTTGGAGAATAAGAAACTCAATTGAACCCGTACCATCGCCTGTTATATTCCACGTTGCTTCATATTGCGCATTACCGTCAATATTTGCAACAGTTGACCCGTTGGCAATTGCATCTTCTTCCTTCCACTGAGAGTAAGTTCCCATCTGACCGCTAAGCATAGCTTTTCCAACTACAGTTGCAGCGCTAACAGTAGTCGCAGCGTACGACGCTGCAGAAAGAGTTGCTACCGCACATGCAGCCGCAGCCGCAAAAATCTTTTTGAATTTCATATTTAACACCTCAAATAAATTATTTTCTCTTAACCTTTGTCAGCACAGCGGCACCTGCCGTAAGAGCAAGACCTGCAAAAGCAGCCGCAATACCGGCGCCCTTTGTCGTCGGTGATCCTGACGTACTGTTTGACACCTGATTTCCCCCGGTTGTATTGCCGCCGTTATTGCTGTTATTGTTAGCGTTTGCGGCAACGGTCGTCACCTGCGTATTGGCAGAAGTGGCAGGAACATTTGTAGTAGGCTCAGTTTCAGCTGCATCTGTCGGATCCGTAGGAGTAGGCTCTACTCCGCCCGTTGCCGGCTCGGTCGTTTCCTCAGTAGCTAAAATCGGCTCTGTAGACGGCTCCGTTGTTTCTTCCGTAACATTAGACGTACCTGCAATACCTGTTCCCGAAACTGTAAACAGTACTTTTATACTTTGAGTTATAGTAGTATTGCCGGGCAAATCGGTAATTTTTTTAGATGTCCATGTATCTATCAAATACAGCCTTGTAGCGCCCTCGGGTTTCTCATAAAACGCCATATCAACCGCATTTGGGCTGGAAGTATAATCAAGCTTTTTCCCGTCTACATAAACCGAATCAATATTAATTTTCATATTCTCATACTGATGTACAGTTAAACCGGGAATCTGAATTACCAGAAACTCCATTGTACTTGTTCCGCCGTCCGTAACTATCCATTCAACCTGATATTGAGCGTCTCCGTCTACATTGGCGACGGTGGATCCGCTCGTCGCGTCTCCGGCTTCCCAGACAGACGTAGCGCCAATAGAGCCGCAGAGATAAGCGGTCGAGGGAAGTCCCTCGGCGAAGACACTGATACCCATAGCCGCAGCCGCTGTTACGGCGCAGGCAGAAACGACTGACAATATTTTTTTAAAATTCATAAATAAACCGTCCCGATATTATTTTTTAGGCAGAAGAGTCCTTGCAACCTCGATTGCATCGTAAAGATCAACTACACCGTCGTTGTTTATATCTCCGACTTCCATCTGCTCCTCGTCTATATCAATCATGTTCATCATATATTTAGCTATTTCAATAGCGTCGTAAAGGTCTACTACTCCGTCTCTTGTGATATCGCCCTTTTCATACTTAGCGACGTTTGAAGTACCGTCCTTGCCTGTACCGGAAACTGTGAACACAACCTTAAGACTCTGTGTAATCGCAGTATCAGCGGCAAGATTCTCATATTTATCGCTCGAAAGACCGGGAATCTGAACTGCAAGGAATTCAAGCGTGTCAGTACCGCCGTCCGTTACGTTCCATACGACTTCGTACTGAGCGTCTCCGTCAATATTAGCTGTTTTTGAACCTTCTGTAATTTCATCAGCGCCCCATACGCCCGTTGCGCCGATATTACCGATTATTGTTGCGGTTCCGATAGTGCCTACAGGAACGTCCGGATCAGGCTCTGTTTCTTCAGCCATTGTTGTAACCTTATCAATGTTAAATGTAATTCCGGCAGCGGCTGCTCCCATCTCGTCTATTTCAGCCGAATCCGCATACTGATAAGCGTTGATATTAGTAGAAAGAATCAAGCAACTGATCGTATCGGCAGGACTGCTTAACAAAAATTCCGCCATATATGTTCCGTCGCCCTCGATTGCAACAGACTTATTGTCAACGGTATTTCCTTCAGCGGTCGAACCCCAATAGGAATCTGTTCCGACAGATCCTGAAAGAAACGCTTCGTAAGGCGTTTCAGTTCCGTCCTCGGCAATGTTTGCAGAATTTTCTCCAAGACCGGAAACTGTAAATGTTACAGAAATCTTTTCGGAAAAATTTCCTTTATTTTCGATATCCTTGATGTCGATTCCCCATTCGTTAAAAATGTTCATACGCAGCGATGAACCGTCGTTTTCAAAAGCCAAAGCGCCTTCAGACGGACCTGTATACGCAATTTCCTTTTCGACGCTTGCTGCGGATGCCGGAACAGCGGCAAGCAATGCGGAAGCCGCCATAGCTGCGGCAGAAGCGGAAGCGATTATTCTTTTTAATTTCTTCATTTTTAGCACCTCGTTATTTTATATTTTTTATTTTGCTGTCTTACCTAAAAAGCAAATTTTCACGTCTTAATTATAACATTACCGGCACTGATATGTCTATGTTAATGCTAACCAAAGATTGAACATTTAATTTGTATGTTCTGCTCATAATGCACAATAATTGTATTATTTCTCCATTTAATTCTGAATTATTTTTATTCAATTCATTATTTTTCCAGCGGATTTCATTTCATCTAACACATCTTTCATCAGAATTTCCGGTCTCTGGCCCTTTTCAAGCCTTACGCTGATATACGGCTTTGCAAGACTGTTGAAAAGTATTCTGCCCTTAAACGTCCTTGAAAGCCCGCTTATCTGCTCCGGCTTAGGATTTTCTATATAGAAAAACAGGTTTTCCTTTCTCTGCTGGATTTCGGTAATACCCAACGCGGCCGCCGTGTTTCTCAGAAGAGCCGCCTCTATAAGCCCCGTAACCGACTTCGGAGGCTCCCCGTAACGGTCTATCAGCTCGTCTATCATTTCAATTTTATCCTCAGGCGTTTCAATTGCCGCTATTTTTTTATAGGCGTCAATTCTCTGAGCGGAGCTTTCAATGTATTTTTCCGGAATATGAGCGTCTATGCGGATATCCACAGAGCAGTCCGCCGCCTTTTCAACCGGCTCGCCCTTTTCCTCTGCTATTGCCTCGGTAAGCAGGCGCAGGTACATATCGTAGCCCACCGCCTCCATATGACCATGCTGCTTTCCGCCTAAAATACTTCCGGCTCCCCTGATTTCAAGATCCCTGAGAGCAATCCTGAAGCCGCTGCCGAATTGGGTAAATTCTCTCATTGCATTCAGCCTTTTAGAGGCGATTTCCGAAAGCACCTTTTCCCGTCGGAATGTAAAATAAGCGTACGCCCTTTTGTTTGAACGGCCTACCCGTCCTCTGAGCTGATAAAGCTGTGAAAGACCGAATCGGTCGCTGTCCTCTATTATAAGAGTATTAACATTAGGAACGTCTACGCCGGTTTCTATTATAGTGGTGCAGACAAGTATATCAATTTCATGCTCCACAAGACTGTTCCATATTCCGGACATCTTCTCCTCGGTCATCTGACCGTGGGCATAGGCGATTCTCGCGTCAGGCAGCAGCTCCTGAAGCCTTGCGGCGCAGCCTGAAATGCTGTCCACCCGGTTATGGATATAATACACCTGACCGCCCCTTTTAAGCTCCTTTGTTATTGCCTGTAATATCATTCCCGCATTGTATTCCACCACATAGGTCTGCACGGGATATCTGTCCTGGGGCGGCTCTTCTATAACCGACATATCCCTTATTCCGCTCATCGCCATGTTAAGCGTCCTCGGAATAGGAGTAGCCGACAATGTAAGAACGTCCACCCCGGAAAAATATTCCTTGAATTTCTCCTTATGAGCCACCCCAAATCGCTGCTCCTCGTCTATGATTGCAAGTCCCAGGGATTTAAACTCTATATCCTTCTGAACAAGTCTGTGAGTGCCTATTATTATGTCTATAAGCCCTTTTTTAAGTCTTTTGACAATATCCTGCTGCTGTTTTGAAGTACGAAACCTCGATATCAGCTCTATATTTACCGGAAACTGCTCGAATCTTCTCAGAGCGGTCTGGTAATGCTGCATGGCAAGCACCGTCGTCGGAACAAGTATGGCGCACTGCTTTCCGCTTATAACGCACTTCATCGCCGCGCGAAAAGCAACCTCGGTCTTTCCGAAGCCTACGTCGCCGCAGAGAAGTCTGTCCATTGGACGCGGTCTTTCCATATCCTCCTTTATCTCGCTTATGGACTGAAGCTGATCGTCGGTTTCGGCATAAGGAAACCTCGCCTCAAAATCTCTCTGCGTCTCATCGTCAGGCAGAAAAGCGATTCCCTTGCTCTGCTCTCTTTTTGCGTAAAGCTTTATCAGCTCATGGGCCATATCCTTTACCGCCCGCTTTACGCTGCTGCGCGTTTTCTGCCATTCGGCGGAGGAAAGCTTATTGAGCTTTACTCCCGCGTCGTCCCTCGGACCGATATATTTTGAAACCATATCAAGCTGAGTCACCGGAACGTATAAAACGTCCTTTCCGGCATACTGAATAGTAATATAATCCTTTGTTACGCCTTCAAGCTCAAGCTTTCTTATTCCGGCGAAACGCCCGATTCCATGAAGAGAATGAACCACAAGATCCCCGGACGTTATATCGGAAAGACTTCTTATCTCCTCGCCCTTTTTATGCTTTTTCTTTCTCTTTTTTGAGCCTGCCGCCTTAGCCTGCGTTATAACGGCAGTTTTATTTTCAAGATATTCAAAGCCTCCGGAAAGACTTCCGGTCATCAGCAGTACCCTGCCCGGCTGACATACGCTTTCGGGATTAGCTATATCGCAGCCTATTCCGGCGTCCTCCAGATCCTGCTTTATGATAGGGAGAGTTTTTTCGCTTCCCGCGATAAGCATAGTGCGGAAGCCCCTCTCGCAGTAGCCGGTCAGATCCTCGTTGAGCTGACGCATTTCGCCGCCCCACGGCGCGTTCTGAATTCCCTCGAAATTGACTATTTTCTTATATCCCACACGATCAAGCCCCGATATAAAATTACTTATAAAAAGCCGCTCGCCGCCGGCCGCCCGCTCCGTTATTTCACCGAAGTCAAAATAATGCCCCTCAAGACCTCTGCAAAGCGATCCCTCCTCCAGAAGAATCCTGCAATCCTCGTTATACTGCGAAATAACTCCCTTGGCCCGCTCGACCGCGTTTGTATATTCGGAAAATACCGTAAGACCACTGAAATAATCAAAAACCGACGGCAGCCTGTCGTATATAACGGGTATATACTTATCTATGCATTCAAGCTCCGAACCGTCTCTCAGCTTTTGCGCGTCGCGAAAAAGCTTTTCCCTTACGGCTTCCGCCTTTTTGCCGCGCGCCGATTTCGCGAGTCCTTCAATTTTTTCCGCCAATCCGGCTCTGTCCGTAATAGTTTCGATTGCCGGAGCTATCCTGAATTCGCCGGCGCTTTCCGTCCTTCTCTGTGTTTCCGGATCAAAATAAGCTATACTGTCAACGTCGTCCCCCCATAGCTCTATCCTGACGGGAAATTCCGACTGCACCGGAAAAATATCGACTATAGCGCCCCTTACTGAAAACTGCGAGGGACCCTCTACCTTATCGCTTCGGACATAGCCCATATTGACCAGCCTTGTTTTAAACTCTTTGAGATCAAGCTGCGAACCGCTTTTTATCGTTAAAGTATGCCCGGACAAAACGTCGGGCGGTATAGCCGGCTGCATAACGGCCTCGGCAGACGCCGCCAGCACTCTGCACTCCCCGCTCAGCACAGCGGAAAGCGCCTCTATACGCTGATGCTCATAATCCCTAGACATGCCCTCGGCAGAGGTCAGAAAAATTTCTCTTGCCGGATAAAGCATGGCAAGCCTTGACGACTGAGCCATTGTATTTATATTATCGCATAGACGTTTTGCTTCCGCCTCGCTGTCTGTAACAACTAAAAAACCGGTCTTTCCGCTGAGCGTATAGAGAAGCTGCGCCTTGTGAATATGAGACAGTCCGGTTGCGCAGACCGGCGATATTCCGTCTGAAAGATATTTTTCAATATCTCTCCAGCCGGCAAGCTCCATAAAGCTATGTTTAAAGAAATCCATTCCGCCCTCCTTTTTATAACGCGCAAAACAGCATACCCCCGTTTGTATAAAGGGGGAATGCCGCAATTATCTTAAATCCTTTTTATTTTTAATAACTTTTTAATAAGACCAAAGCCCGCCGCGGCAACTATGAATTATATCTGTTCATAGCCTCGTCTATCCTTCCGCCGACGATCATCTCGATACATTCGCAGGCGTTGTCAGCCGCTTCTCCAAGCTTTTTTCTGTCATCAGGACTGAAACGGCTCAGCACCCAGTCCGCAAGATCATATTTAGGATGGGGCTTTTTTCCTACGCCCATCTTTATCCTCGGAAACGTATCCTCTCCTGTCAGGTATATTATACTTTTAATACCGTTATGACCGCCGTCGCTGCCCTTCCTTCGGATACGCAGCTTTCCCGGCTCAAGAGAAATATCGTCATAAACAATAACGACATGCTCGATATCCAGCTTATAATAATTCATTGCCTCGGAAATCGCCTGACCGCTGTTGTTCATAAAAGTGGAGGGCTTCATTACCAGACAATGCTTTCCGCTTACCGACACGTCCGCGCACAAAGATTTGAATTTCAGCTTTTTCATCTCAAATCCAAGCTTTTCCGCCAGAGCGTCCATAACAATAAAGCCCGCGTTATGACGGGTTCCCTCATATTTTTCTCCCGGATTTCCAAGTCCGGCGATAATATATTCAACAGGCCCCGCCGGCGTATCGTCCTGTTTTGATATTTGTCTGAATTTATCGAAAATACTCATTTATATCACGCTTTTTCCAGTCTTTTTTTCAGCTTTCTTAGGCTGTACCCCTCTTTTATCTGCATCGTTCCCCTGTCAATCGCCAGAGCGTAATCGGGAACGTCCTTTGTAATCGTTGTACCCGCCGCGGTGTAAACCGCCTTTCCAAGCTTAACAGGAGCGATCAGATTGGTATTGCAGCCTATAAAACAATTGTCTCCTATTTCGCAGCGGCTCTTGATTATTCCGTCGTAATTTACCGTTACAGTGCCGCAGCCGAAATTGACGTTTTTACCGACGTCGCTGTCTCCCACATAAGTAAGATGCGCAACGGCTGTTCCCTCGCCGACGGTAGAATTTTTGATCTCCACAAAATCGCCTATCTTTACGCCGGATTTTATATGGCTGCCGGGCCTTATATGCACCCACGGACCTATTTTAACTCCGGCGTCAATAGTGGATTTGAACGCCTGAACATAATTCAAGCTTACGTTATCTCTGATTTCGCAGTCGGATATTATACAGTTAGGCCCTATCAGGCAATTCTTTCCAATAACCGTGTTTCCTCTCAGATGGGTTCCCTCCATGATCTCGGTCCCCTCGCCGATCACGACGCCGCGCCCGATCACAACGCCGTCAATACAGTTGAATTCCACGCCGTTTTCAAGATGCTTTTCTATAACCGCCATTCTTGCAACCGTATTAAGCTCCAAAAGCCCCTTTCTGTCGTTGGCGCCCAGCACGACATCTGGATTTTCCGATATATAAGCGTCCACGCGTCTGCCCTTGTTAAGCGCAATGAATACGCTGTCTGTAAGATAATATTCTCCCTGAGAGTTATTTGTCGTCAGCTCTCCCAGATATTCCGTAAGATCCGCCGTTTTAAACCAGTAGGCTCCTGAATTTATTTCCTTTATTTCCTTCTGTCCGACTGTAGCGTCCTTTTCCTCGACAATAGAGGTTATGCCGTTTTCACCTCTGACTATTCTGCCGTAGCCCGTCGGATTTTCCGATACGGCGGTTATGACGGTTATGGAATTTCCGCCTCTCTCATGAGCTTCAAGAGATTTTCTGATGGTTTCGCTGTCTATGAAGGGCGCGTCGCCGCATAGAACAAGAGTATTTTTACCGCCGCTTTCCTCCATAAACGGCACAGCCTGCATAACGGCATGACCTGTGCCGAGCCTTTCCTCCTGCAATACAGTTTCATAACGTCCGTTAAGATATTCGTCTATCATTTCAGACATAAATCCCTTGACAATACAAAGCTTTTCTATACCCGCGCCCTCGCAGGCTCCTATAACCCATTCAAGCATAGGCTCGCCCAAAACCTTGAACATAGGCTTGGGAATCTCCGCTTTCATTCTTTTTCCCTGACCTCCGGCCAGTATAACAGCGTTATTCATAACTAAATTTCCTCTTTTCCTTGAAATCAAACTGTAAATTGATCTATAAAATTATTACCCGCTCTTTTAAAACGGATCGTCTTTTAAACGTCAGACATTCAGAGTCTTCGTATACCGTATTAATATATTATGACAATAAAATGAAAATTTTTCAAGGGATTTTTCAAAAAAGTTGATAAATATAAAAAATTTGTGAATATTGCTACAAAATAAGTATTGAGATTTTTTTCAAAAATATATGGAATTTTTTTCGTATATATGGTATAATATTAATTAACCGGACCAAAAAGGATTTTTCTGCCCTTTTCCGGTCTTTAGTAAAAAAATATCTGGAGGTATAAAACCAATGGCAAAGAAATATTGCTACCTTTTCTCTGAAGGTAACGCAAGCATGAGAGAACTCCTCGGCGGCAAGGGCGCAAACCTTGCTGAAATGACAGGCATGGGTCTTCCCGTTCCTCAGGGCTTCACTATTTCAACCGAAGCCTGCACACAATACTATGAGGACGGCCGTCAGATCAACCCTGACATCATGGCTGAAATCAACGAATACATCGGCAAGATGGAGGAAATCACCGGAAAGAAGTTCGGCGATCACGAAAATCCTCTTCTCGTTTCCGTTCGTTCAGGCGCAAGAGCTTCAATGCCCGGCATGATGGACACCATTCTAAACCTTGGTCTTAACGAAGAGGTTGTAGAGGTTATCGCTGAAAAGTCAAATAATCCGAGATGGGCATGGGACTGCTACAGAAGATTTATTCAGATGTATTCCGACGTAGTTATGGAAGTCGGCAAGAAATATTTCGAAGAGCTTATTGACGAAATGAAGGTTAAGAAGGGCGTTACTCAGGACGTTGACCTGACTGCTGACGACCTCAAGGAGCTTGCTGGTCAGTTCAAGGCCGAATATAAGGAAAAGATTGGTTCAGACTTCCCTTCAGATCCTAAGGAACAGCTTATGGGAGCAGTTAAGGCTGTATTCCGTTCATGGGACAATCCGAGAGCTAACGTTTACAGAAGAGATAACGATATTCCTTATTCATGGGGTACCGCTGTCAACGTTCAGTCAATGGCTTTCGGAAACATGGGCGACGACTGCGGTACAGGCGTTGCGTTTACCCGTGATCCTGCAACAGGCGAAAAGAAGCTTATGGGCGAATTCCTTACAAACGCACAGGGCGAGGACGTTGTTGCCGGCGTAAGAACGCCTATGCCGATCGCGCAGATGGCTGAAAAATTCCCGGCTGCGTTTGAAAAATTCCAGAACGTATGCAAGACTCTTGAAGATCACTACAGAGATATGCAGGATATGGAATTTACAGTTGAACACGGCGAACTCTTTATGCTTCAGACAAGAAACGGCAAGAGAACGGCTCAGGCTGCTCTGAAGATTGCCTGTGACCTCGTTGACGAAGGTATGAGAACTGAAGAAGAAGCGGTAGCTATGATCGACCCAAGAAACCTTGACACTCTGCTTCACCCTCAGTTTGACGCAAAGGCGCTTAAGGCTGCCGCTCCTGTCGGCAAAGGTCTGGGCGCGTCTCCCGGAGCTGCCTGCGGTAAAATCGTGTTTACAGCCGACGACGCTGTTGCATGGGCTGAAAAGGGCGAAAAGGTTGTTCTGGTTCGTCTTGAAACCTCGCCTGAAGACATCACAGGTATGAAGTCCGCTCAAGGTATCCTCACGGTAAGAGGCGGTATGACATCTCACGCTGCCGTTGTTGCCCGCGGTATGGGTACATGCTGCGTTTCAGGCTGCGGCGATATCAAGATGGACGAAGCAAACAAGAAGTTTGAACTCGCAGGAAAGACATATCATGAAGGCGACTTCATCTCAATCGACGGTTCAACAGGCAACATCTACGACGGAATTATTCCTACGGTAGACGCTACTATTGCCGGTGAATTCGGAAGAATCATGGCTTGGGCTGATAAATACAGAGCTCTCAAGGTAAGAACAAACGCGGACACTCCTGCCGACGCTAAAAAGGCAAGAGAGCTTGGAGCTGAAGGTATCGGTCTGTGCCGTACAGAGCACATGTTCTTTGAGCCGGACAGAATCGGCGCTTTCCGTGAAATGATCTGCTCCGATACTGTTGAAGAAAGAGAAGCCGCTCTTGCTAAGATCGAGCCTATGCAGCAGGCTGACTTTGAAGCCCTTTATGAAGCGCTTGAAGGCTGCCCTGTTACAATCAGATTCCTCGATCCTCCGCTTCACGAATTCGTTCCTACAGAAGAAGCTGACATTGAAGCTCTTGCTAAGACTCAGGGCAAGTCAGTTGAAACAATAAAGAATATCATAGCTTCGCTTCACGAATTCAATCCAATGATGGGCCACAGAGGCTGCCGTCTTGCCGTAACATATCCTGAAATCGCAGTAATGCAGACAAAGGCTGTTATAAAGGCTGCTATCGCAGTTTCAAAGAGACACCCCGATTGGACAATCGTTCCTGAAATCATGATCCCGCTGATCGGAGACATCAAGGAGCTTAAATACGTTAAGAAGTTTGTTGTTGAAACAGCAGACGCAGTAATAAAGGAAGCCGGCGCAGACCTCAAGTATGAGGTGGGTACAATGATCGAGATTCCAAGAGCTGCGCTGACAGCCGATGAAATCGCCAAGGAAGCTGAATTCTTCTGCTTCGGCACAAACGATCTTACTCAGATGACATTCGGATTCTCAAGAGACGACGCAGGCAAGTTCCTCGACGCTTACTACGACGCTAAGATTTTCGAGAACGATCCGTTCGCTAAGCTCGACCAGACAGGCGTAGGCAAGCTTATGGATATGGCTGTTAAGCTCGGTAAGGAAGTTCGTCCTGAAATGCACATCGGCATATGCGGCGAGCACGGCGGAGATCCTTCATCAGTTGAATTCTGCCACAAGCTTGGTCTGACATACGTTTCCTGCTCGCCTTTCCGCGTTCCGATCGCAAGACTTGCCGCTGCACAGGCTGCTATTGCAAGCAAGTAATCTTTGTATTTTTAATAATCATGTTTAACAAAAGCCTTTGCTTTCGTTAAACACAAAAAGCCCCGTTCAGACGTTTAAAAGTCTGATACGGGACTTTTATTTATAAATTGAAATAAAATAAAAAGACGAGGAATTCGGCTGTTCTTACAGATCTATGAATTCTTGAAAATTCACCGGCTATAAAGTCAGGTATTCTATATGCTGACAGCCCTTTGCCCCTGTAAAACCACGAAAAGACCTGAACGTATCGTTTAATCTGATTGTGATTCAATTATTGACATATTAAAACCAGCGCCTGAATAAAATCAGGCGCCGGTTTGTATAAATAAAGAAGAAGGAAATCTATGTTAAAGACTCTCGTATTAGCTTAACCAAAATATCTCTTTAAAAGACCTTCAAACGCACAGCCGTGACGAGCCTCGTCCTTAGCCATTTCATGTACCGTATCATGGATTGCGTCAAGATTAAGCTCCTTAGCTCTTGAAGCCAGCTTTTTCTTGCCCTCACACGCGCCGTTTTCAGCCATAACTCTAAGCTCAAGATTTTTCTTTGTGGAATCTGTTACTACTTCGCCGAGAAGCTCAGCAAATTTAGCCGCATGCTCTGCTTCCTCATAAGCTGCCTTTTCATAGTAAAGACCAATTTCAGGATAGCCTTCTCTGTGCGCTACTCTTGCCATAGCAAGATACATGCCAACCTCGGAACATTCGCCGTTGAAATTCTCCTTAAGACCTTCTATTATTTCAGGATCAACGCCCTTTGCAACGCCTACAACATGCTGATCAGCCCATGCAAGACCCGCTGTTTCCTTAACCTCATTAAACTTCGAAGCCGGCGCCTTGCACTGTGGACATGACTCCGGAGCAGCTTCTCCCTCATATACATAACCGCAAACTGAACAAATAAACTTCTTCATTCTAAAATCCTCCAAATATATTATGTTTTAAATCAAAATCGAACCGAAAAGAATAATGTCTCTTAAGTTCTGAATTTATTATAATACATCAAAATTCAGTTGTCAAGCCATTTTTATAAAAATTCACAAACTTTTCACAATCAAGCTGTTCAATATGCAATAACAGGTGATAATGGTTATTACTTAGAAATAAAAAAAGAAAGACGCGCCAGCGTCCTTCTTTGAAATTATAAATAACTCACTTGGAAATAATTTCACCCCAAGCATTTTCCTTATCTGCTGACATATTGTATCTGCATATACTGATAGCGTCATACAAATCAGTAGATTGGTCCTCATTAACGTTAGCAAAAAATTCTTGCTTTTTGTTAAGATTTTCCATACTCATCATTTTCTTTGTAACCATAATCGCATCATAAAGATCAACATTGCCGTCGCCGTTTACATCGCCTCTTAAAGCGACTTCAGCATTGGTATTGCCTTTTTCTTCAATATAAACCATGTGCCTGGTTACAGGCTTTGCAGCCTCTAAAACCGTAATAGCGCTGTCGTTGATTTCAACATTGTCAAATTCGCCGATATTGCCATTACATAGATTGCCGATTCTGGAAACCCTTACATCATAAACTGTTCCTTCTTCAGCGTTTTCCGGAACTTCGAAAGTTAAAGTAGACATTACCTTACCGTCTTGAAAATGCGTACCGGTAAAATTTACTAAGGTAACAACATTATCAACTACACAAGAAGTAACAACGCCTTCTATTCTTTCAAGCTTAAGTTCGCTGTCGAATTCAACGTCAAGGTTATAGCCTGCGCATCTGTTTCCCGACTCAAGAGTTAAGTCAACGGTAACATATTTACCTGCAACCGCAACTGAATCGGATAAATTGATTACTGCGCTGGTTTCTTCCGCGGATAGACTCATCGTTCCGCAAGAAACAGCCATAGCGACCGTTGCTAATAATGCGGACAATCTTTTAAATGTTTTTTTCATAATTACCCTTCTTTCAAAAAATCAAGGGTAATCTTACTGTTTGGGACGTATGACTTTTGATTACGATAACTGTTTTTAATCAGTTATCAAAAAACAATAATCATAAATTATTGTGCAACTGGCAATCATACCGTTTCAAATGAGAAACGGGTTAGACCCTTAGCTTTGCGTCCTTACTTTTCAATAAGTTTGCCAAAATATTTTTTCTCACTCTTCTTGCTTGCAATTTAGAATCGCTTAATAGCATCAATGCTTTCGCTTTTTCTATGTTCTAAGTATACCATGATTTTCCTTGGAAGTCAACTAATTTCGGCGTTTTCTCTATTTTGATAAAATAATTGTTAGCAGCCTTGTGCAGATTGTATAGTGTATTGGCAGAAATATACTAAAACAGCCTTTTTATTGACAAAATAGGATAATCATGTTCATATGGCTTTATTATTTCCGGGTGTTTTCCGGCATATTCATAAATAGTTTTTTCCAGTCCCTGGGAAAGAAAATCCATAAGCTGTGACAGAGGACGGCTGTAAATCTCAGGACACACAGGCGAAATCGTTATAGCAAGCAGTCCTTCATCAACGGACATAATTCTGAACGGCCATATAAAGCAGTCAAAGGGCTTATCAACGCCCAGCATACAGCCCTTTTCAGGATCAAGTGCGGGACAATAAAACAATTCGCCGTCAGGAAGATTTCCGGCGTCTACCACAAAGCCGCCGTCCTTTTCAATGAATTCTACGTTCGGTCTGAGTTCGGCAAGCCTTCGCCTGGTTTTTTCATTCATAACCGGCATTTCCCAAAGATCTGTATTGTCAAATCCGCAGCATATTTTGCAGGACGCGCATATTTTATTTTCCAGTAAACCATTAAGCATTTTTAATTCTCCCTTACTGCTCCGAAACAATTCTGCTCAGCGCTTCAATATCCTTTATGTCGTAATATCCGTCTCCGTTTATATCCGCAAGATAAACTCTCTCAGAAGGGAATTCTCCCCTGCCCTCAAAAACAAACCTGTTAAGCAGGACAAGATCAAAAATATCCCTCACGCCGTCTCCGTTGAGATCTCCGGGCAGCTCGTACATATCCGGCTCGCTGACTGTTATTTCAAAGCTCTGATAAAAGCCGTTATAGCCGATAGTTATTGTCTGAACCCCCTCCACCTGCGGATTATACCCGTCGAAGGAATAGGCGGTTATCTGATTTTTACTATTATTATCAAAATAAGCGTAAACTATCATTCCGCTCAAATCAAGCTGCTGACCGATAACATACTCTGTTTTATCCGGCAGTCTTGTTATTTTAAGTTCCGTCATCTGCTTTTCGCTCACCGTCACCATAAAATAGTCTTTAAATCCATTATACTCCACCTCTATAGTTTTTGTTCCGGCGCTGCTGTCGAAACCGTTTATATTATAATCCGATATTTCCTCCATAACGTTATTGTCGTAAACTGCATTTACCCTTAAACCGGTAACGTCAAGTCTTTCGCCCTGCTTATACATGGTTTTTTCAGGCGCGCTGACAACTTCGATGCCTATTAGACTTTTCTCCGCTACCCTGACTTTAAATGACGCGGTTTTTTCCATATATGAAACGATTACGGTATGTTCTCCGGCAATCGGCTCAAATCCCGACACAGTAAAATCCGTTACAATTTTCTCGCTTCCGTCGCCGTACTTCGCCGTTACCTCAATACCCTCCAGCGAAAGCTTTTCTCCCTCCTTATATTCTTTCTTCGCCGGCTCGGAGGTTATCGCTATGCTTTCCAGGACAGCGGATTCAAATTCTTCTCCGCTGATACGTTCCGCAAATGTCAGAGCCACCCATCCTTCTTTATTATTATACTTTGTTTTGCCCCAGATATGCTCGTCAGCCTCAACCGTCTGCGATACGCTGAATTCGGTCCTGTTATCCAGAACCTCCAGCGACTTATAGCTAAGGCCCGGCCCCTCCCTGAGATTTAGACCGTTATCCGATGTCACCCTCCATTTTTCGGTTTTACCGCTGCCGTTCCCGCTTTCGCCGTATTCAAGCGGCCCCCCGACTATATATCTTGAATAATCAAGTATGCACCAGCTCTCCCTGCCGTCGGCAAAGATTTTTCCCCAGAGACTTCCATCGTTCGTTTTTTTCTCCGTCACCTCGTAAATGGTGTTCATGGGCAGAAAACCTGTTTTTGACGACGACGAATCCGCAGACTCGCGCAGATTTATACCGCTTTCCGTATTCACTCTCCATACCTCGGATTTATTTTCCGTTCTGTCGGAAAGGAAAAGCTTTGTTTCGTCCTCTCTGCGGTTTACAAGCCCCTGCAAAACGCTTCCTCCGGCTACGCGCCATTCTCCGAACGCCTTTGCAATCTCAAGAAAGCTATGCTTTTCAGCCCCGTCTATAAGATAGCTCTTCAGATCAAATTCATCATATACAGACCATATATTACCCATATTATAAGAAAGTGAAACCAGCGCGTCAAACTGATTCTGTTTAAGGCTTATATTATATTTATCCGCAAATTTATTAACATAGCCCTCGTATGTACCCAACGCGTTTTTAAGGAGCTTTTCCGCTTCCTCCTCCGTTATTCCGTCCGGATATTCGCCCGCTCCCACTCCCGTTCCATAGCCGATAGTCCACTGGCTGTAATCCCAGTATTTATATTTACTGAATCCCTCGCACTTCTTGATAAGCTCTATGCAATCCTGCCCGGCCTTCATAGAATTGCCGGCTTCAACCGTGCAATACGGAAAAAGCATTACAGCCGAAAGTATAACCGAAACTATTTTCAGACAAATTCCCTTGGCGTTCATTTAAAAACCCCCTATCGTCATAGAGATATAGTTCATTATAGTTAGACTGTCGTTTGAATTAATAAGCTTATCGCCGTTTACGTCCGCATTTGCCTGCGACGTATTAGTTAAGACGTTTTTATCAGAATCCAGCAGATACATATTCAGGGCGACTATATCCGCCACATTAACAATTCCGTCCCTATTTACGTCGCCGTAAAATATTTCTCCGGAAATTTTCAGTTCACCGTCAGACGCTTCAAACGCTGCCGGCTGCAAATCGTCTCCCACCAACGTATGACCGATAGAAACAAGCGTATTCAAATCGGCTGTTCCGTCCGCCGCTTTAAAGCGAAGTACCGCCGCCGTTCCGTCTCCGCTTTTATTTCTGCTGTCTGACCAGACAAGCCTGACCGCGTCCTGAGCATAGCTTCCGTTGCAGTAAAACACTCCGCCGGAAAGCGCGTCCGACTGCGAAGCTTCGATAAAGGTAAGCATATCCGGATCGTAATTCACAATTACCGAATAGGCAGATATACCTTTGTTATTTTTTATTTTCAGTTCTACCTCGGCAACGCCGTTCTCTTCGCCGTAGCCGGCGTTTATATACAACAGCGGCACGTTTTCCGCATACGCGTTTATACAAAAAGTACACGTCGTTACGAATAATAAAAATAAAGCTATTGCCGTTCTTAATTTTTTCAAGACGCCCTCCGTTCCTCCGACTGTACGGAAAAAGTAATAAGCGGTTTTTTTATAACCTGTTTTCATTGTAATTCTAACATAATCCGACAGCTTTGTAAAGGCAAAACGCATGTTCATACTTTTCAAAGGCAAAAAAAGGACGCTCAGAAAGCGTCCCTTAAATTCTTTTTATTGCAGCGGCAGCTCGACCTTAAACGCGGCGAACCCATACGGCGGCAGAACCAGTCTTTCCTCAAACTTAACATCTCCGTAAAGAGTATGATAATACGAGCAAGATTTAACGTCCGTCTTTGAGCTGTCTATTACCTGCTCCTGAGCCGAACGATTTATAAATATAATAACGGCTTTTCTCCTGTGATTTCTCGCCCTTGAAAAAGCGATAACGTTATCGTCTATATACAAAAACTTCAATGTTCCGTCCCTGAAAACCTTAGAGGATTTTCTTACCTTGGCAAGCAGACGGGTATAATTCAGCAGCTCCTGATCCTCTTTACCCCACTGATAGCAACGGCGATTGAACGGATCCTTATATCCCTGCTGACCGGCCTCGTCTCCGTAATAAATACAGGGTACCCCCGGAAGAAAATACTGCAAAGCCATAGCCACCTTCATTCTGTTTCTGCCAAGCTCATATTCCTCCGCAGTCAGCATACGACCGCTCATCCAGTCCTTGCTTTTTCCCTCGCAGCTTTCACCGCCAAGAACATTTATGGCTCTCTCAATATCGTGGGTTGAAATACTGTTCATAAGCACGTCTACCGACGGCTTCGGATAATTTTCGACAATCGTCATAACGCTGTTTCTGAAATCATAAGGACTGCCGCCCTTTACATAATTCATAATCGCTGAACGAAACGGATAATTCATAACCGAGTCAAGCTGATGTCCAAGCAGGTAACGCCTTTTAACTCCGTAGCTCTCCTTGTTAGAGGCGTCCTCCCAGACTTCTCCTATTATTAGCTTTTCCTTGCCGTGCTTCTTGACGCATTTATTAAGCTTATCCAGAAACTCGTCGGGCAGCTCGTCGGCAACGTCCAGACGATAACCGGCAGCTCCCATTTCAATCCAATAATCCAGCACGCCGCCGTCTCCGCAGATATACTCCGTATATTCCTTGTTGTTTTCCCGCACATTCGGCAGGGTATCTATCCCCCACCACGCCTCATATTTATCAGGATATTCATAAAAGGTATACCAGGGATAAAATTCGCTGTTCTTTGAATTATAAGCTCCCAGACTGTCGTAACGGTTAAACTTGTTAAAATAAACGCTGTCTGCTCCCGTATGGGAAAAAACTCCGTCAAGTATAATGGAAATACCGAATTCTTTCGCCTCTGCGCAAAGAGCTTTAAAATCCTCGTTAGTGCCTAAAAGCGGATCTACCTTTCGGTAATCAGCCGTATTGTATCTATGGTTTTCATGGGACTCAAATATAGGATTCAGATATATGCAGGTCACGCCAAGCTCCTTGAGATAAGGCAGTTTCTCCCTTATACCCTCCAGATCTCCGCCGAAATAATCGTTATTCCAGACGTGACCGTTTTCGTCAGGACGGTAATAGGGAGTATCTTCCCAATTATCTCTCATTACCCTGCCGTAAGGAATATTTTCGTGAACCCTTCCGCTTTTATAAAAACGATCCGGAAAAATCTGATACATTATACCGCCCTTTAAAAATTCGGGAGTTTCAAAGGATTCGTCGTAAACCGTAAGCTGATATAAATCGCCGAAATTTATACTGCTTTCATGACACGCAGTCTTTTTTATATAATTTCTGGTACCGTTTAACGTATAGGAAAAATAATAATAATGTACTCCGGCGTATTTTGCAATAAACGTAGTCTGATATACGTTATTCGCCGAGTCCTCCGACTCCAGATTCATCTGAAGAAACCTTTCCTTGAAGCCGTTTCTGAAAAGCACAAGCACCGGCGGAAAATCAGGAACAACGTCTTTAGGAAGCCTTATCCTGAATTCGCACGGCTCGCCCTTTTTTATAGCCCCGAACGGCTTTTTATACATAACGTTCCAGCTATCGAAAATCTTTTTCATAGAGCCTCTCCTCTTTAATGTTATAAAAACCGGGCGTCCGGAAAAACCGGGCGCCCTTCTTTAAATCTATATAAGCTTATCAAAGTCCCCAGATGTCCTTTGCATATTCTGTTACAGCTCTGTCAGCGGAGAATATTCCTGCTCCGGCAATGTTATTCAATGACATTTTCGCCCATTTTTCAGAATTCTTATAGCATTCGGAAGAGTGAGCCTGAGCCTTTCTGTAGGAATCGAAATCCGCAAGAACCATATAGGGATCCGCGTCCTTAAGGGAATTTGCAACCTCGCTGAAGCTGCAGCCGTTTATGCCGTGATACATTCTGTCTATACAGCTTTTTATAACAGGGTTTGATTTATAATATGCGCCGGGATCGTAGCCTGATCTCTTGAGATCGTTGACCTCCTCGGTTTTCATTCCGAAGATTATTATATTTTCGTCCCCGACAGCCTCCTTTATCTCAATGTTAGCGCCGTCGAGCGTTCCAAGCGTAATAGCGCCGTTGAGCATAAGCTTCATATTTCCCGTACCCGAAGCCTCTGTGCCCGCCAGAGAAATCTGTTCGGATATGTCGCTTGCCGGCATAAGAAGCTCGGAAAGAGTAACCCTATAATCTTCAAGAAAATAAACTGAAAGCTTTTTGCTTATCTTTGGATTCTTTCTTATCTCCTCGGAGATCGCCCATATAAGCTTGATGATCTGCTTTGCCAGATAATATCCCGGCGCCGCCTTTGCGGCAAAGATATATGTCTTAGGAATAAAATCCGCATCGGGATTGTTAAGCAGAAATTCATAATCCGCAAGAATGTTCATAACATTCAGATGCTGACGCTTGTATTCGTGCAGACGCTTTACCTGAACGTCGAAAATGCTGTCGGTATCTATAAGGATATTACTGTTTTGCTTTACATACTTTGCAAAACGCTCCTTATTATCCTTCTTTATTTTCATAATGTCCTCAAGGACTGATTTATCGTTTTCAAATACGCAGAGCTTTTTCAGCTCGCTGCCGTCATGAAGGAATTTGTCTCCGATCTTTTCCCTGAGAAGAGCGGTAAGTCCCGGATTGGACTGATAAAGCCATCTTCTGTAAGCGATACCGTTGGTAACGTTTTTGAATTTTCTCGGAGTATCGGTATATTCGTCGTTGAAAACATCGTGCTTGATAATTTCCGAGTGAAGCTTTGAAACTCCGTTTATGCTATGCGACGCCACAACGCAGAGCGTAGCCATATGAATCTGATTATCCTTGATAATAGACATTCTTGTCGTTTTTGCGCTGTCTCCGTTGTTTCTTTCCATAAGCTCGGCGCAGTAGCGGTTGTTTATTTCAACAATAATGGAGAAAATTCTCGGAATTATTCTCTTGACAAGATTAACGTCCCATTTTTCAAGGGCTTCAGCCATTACAGTGTGGTTAGTATACGCAAAGGTATTTGTAACGATATGCCACGCCTTTTCCCATGTATAGCCGCAGTCGTCAAGAAGTATGCGCATAAGCTCGGGAATAGCAAGAGTCGGATGCGTATCGTTTATATGAATAGCCGTTTTTTCATGAAGATTATCCAAGGTGCCGTATACCGACATATGATTGTTTACAATATCCCCCACAGAGGAGGCGCAGAGAAAATACTGCTGACGCAGACGCAGAGCCTTGCCCTCAAGGTGATTATCATTAGGATAAAGGACCTTTGAGATGGCGTTTGCAGCCGCGTTCTGGCCCAACGCCTTTTCATAGTCGCCGTGATTGAACATCGACATATCAAAGCTCGGAGCCTTAGCGGCCCAGAGTCTTAACACCGACACTCCCTCGCTGTCGTGTCCGGAAACATACATATCATACGGAATAGCCTGAACCGTGGAGTAATTGACATGTGAAATATGGTGATACTGATTGTCCCAGTATTCCTGAAGCTCGCCCTCAAAATGAATGTCTATTGAAAGCTCGGGGCGGGGATCAAGCCATACGGAGCCGCCGGGCAGCCAGTTATCAGGAAGTTCGGTCTGCCAGCCGTCTTCAAGCTTCTGCTTGAATATTCCGTATTCATAGCAGATAGAATAGCCCATCGCCGGATATGCCTGAGTTGCCAGCGCGTCAAGATAACACGCCGCAAGACGTCCGAGTCCGCCGTTTCCAAGTCCTGCGTCAGGCTCGTATTCATATACATTTTCAAGCTTTACGCCGTATTCCTTAAGCATTTTTTCAACTTCGTCGGCAATTTCAAGATTATAAAGACTTGTTTTCAGCGAACGTCCCATAAGAAATTCCATTGAAAGATAGTATACCTGCTTTTTGCCGTCCGAATGTACCTTGTTTATAAACTTCTGTCGCTTTTTTTTGAGAAATTCAACTATTATCGAGGACAAAACCTGATATATCTGTTTATCCGAAGCTTCATCCGGTGAAATATTATACCTGAGCTGAAGCTCTTTTATAAATGACTCTTTTATATCTGCGATTTCCGGCTTTATTGTCATTATTATCTCCTATCTCCCATATGAAATGGAATTGTTTTATATACTGTCTGTACTGTTAAGCGCAGACAAATAAAAATTTTCACAAAATCATTATACTATAAAAGCTGCCGTTTTTCAATACCCGATTCAGGTTTTTAACATATTGCCCGAACTTTTTTCATCAATAACATATAAATTTAATCATGATTTAAAAATATCCGCGCTTTTATTCCTTCAAATTACTGCTTCGCCCTGTTTTTTGCTCTTTGAGTATTACTTAGGATTCTTTTTCTTATACGGATATTTTCCGGAGTAACCTCCAGCAGCTCGTCGTCCGCCAAAAATTCCAGACTGTCCTCAAGACTAAGACGTCTCGGAGGAACAAGTCTGAGAGCGTCGTCCGAACCGCTTGCGCGCGTATTGGTAAGGTGCTTTTTCTTGCAGACATTTACAACCAGATCCTCGGTTTTAGGAGACGCCCCCACTATCATTCCCTCGTAAACCGGAGTGCCGGCGTCGATAAAAAGCTGTCCGCGCTCCTGCGCGTTATACAAGCCGTAGGTAACCGCCTCGCCCGTTTCAAAGGAAATAAGCGAGCCGGTGTTTCTTCTGGGAATTTCGCCCTTATAAGGCTGATAGCTGTCAAAAACGCTGGACATTATTCCTTCTCCCTTAGTATCCGTCAGAAATTCGCTTTTATATCCGAAAAGTCCTCTTGCGGGAATAATAAATTCAAGCTTCATTCTTGAACCCTGCGGATGCATTTCAACAAGCTCGGCCTTTCTCGTTCCCATTTTTTCCATTACAGAGCCGACGCAGTCTTCAGGTACGTCTATAACAAGTCTTTCGACCGGCTCCAGCTTCCTGCCGTTTTCGTCCTCCTTGAAAAGCACCCTCGGAGTTGAAACCGAAAGCTCATAGCCCTCGCGGCGCATATTTTCAATAAGGATTGAAAGATGCATCTCTCCTCTTCCGGCGACCTTAAACGAATCGGTGTTTTCGGTCTCTTCAACGCGCAGGGAAACGTCCTTTAGAGTTTCCTTGAAAAGTCTTTCACGGAGCTGACGCGAGGTCACAAATTTTCCCTCTCTGCCTGCAAACGGAGAATCGTTTACGGAAAAAGTCATTTCAACCGTAGGCTCGCTTATTTTTGTAAATTCAACAGGCTCCACGCAATCGGGAGCGCATATTGTGTCGCCGATGGTGATTCCCTCGATACCGCTGATCCAGACGATGTCGCCCGCTTTTGCCGTTTCGGCAGGCACTCTCTGAAGTCCCTCTATCTGAAGCAGAGAAACAAGCCTTGCGTTGGAAATCCTTTTTTCGGAATTCTGATGATTACAGACCGAAACGTTCTGATTGACTCTGACCGATCCTCTCTGTATGCGGCCTATTCCGATTCTTCCCACATACTCATTATAATCTATTGATGAAATGAGCATCTGAAACGGGCCTTCCTCGTCTGCCTCAGGCGGATTAATATAGCTTAAAATAGTGTCGAACAGAGGAGCGAGGTCAGTTCCCGCCTCATACTGGCTCAGCGACGCCGTACCGGCTCTTCCGGAGCAGAAAAGAACAGGACTTTCAAGCTGTTCCTCGTTTGCGTCAAGATCAAGCAGAAGCTCGAGAACCTCGTCGCCGATTTCGTCAAGACGGGCGTCGGGACGATCAATCTTATTGACTACGATAATAATCTTATGGTTCATTTCTAAAGCCTTAGACAGTACAAATCTGGTCTGAGGCATTGCTCCCTCGGCTGCGTCCACAAGCAGAAGCACCCCGTCTACCATACTGAGCACGCGCTCGACCTCTCCGCCGAAATCCGCGTGTCCGGGCGTATCTATTATATTGATTTTAGTTCCGTTATAGCAAACGGACGTATTTTTTGCGAGAATGGTAATTCCTCTTTCACGTTCTATATCATTGTTGTCCATAACTCTTTCGGCAACCACCTGATTTTCCCTGAACGCGCCGCCCTGCTTGAGCATTTCGTCGACAAGGGTAGTTTTACCGTGATCGACGTGGGCTATAATGGCTATGTTTCTTAAATCTTCTCTGATCATTTTTCATTCCTCCAGAAATGTTTAGGGTATGAAATTTATATTAATATAACCTAAAGTCTAATTATAATTTTTCAGCAGTGCGCTTAACTTGCCTGAAAAAGCGAATATATATCGTTTTCATCATAACCGTTCATAATCGCTTTTACCATATAATTTCCCCTAAATGAATCAACATTAAACTGCACATTTTGTCTAAAGAGCGTTTTTTTTAATGCATAAAAAATGTCCTGCATAAAAATGCAGGACTTGTTATTGGTGGGAGAAGATGGATTCGAACCATCGAAGCTGAAAGCAACAGATTTACAGTCTGCCCCCTTTGGCCACTCGGGAATTCTCCCATAAAAATTCCGCCGGACTCTGCCGACAGAATATGGAGCTGGTGGACGGACTCGAACCCCCGACCTGCTGATTACAAATCAGCTGCTC
>UPZA01000009.1 GCA_900538575.1 uncultured Ruminococcus sp. | reverse complement strand
TGGAGCTGCTAACCAGATTCGAACTGGTGACCTCGTCCTTACCAAGGACGTGCTCTGCCTACTGAGCCATAGCAGCAATAATATAAAAACCTAATACATTATACATTATTCCGCAGAAAAAGTCAATACCTAAACTGCGGAAAATGTAAAAAAATAGAAAGAGGAGGATAAAAATATAAATACAATTTACATTTTGGTTGGGATAGGTGGATTCGAACCACCGGAATGACGGAGTCAAAGTCCGCTGCCTTACCACTTGGCTATATCCCATAATCCACAACCACATAATTATAACATACATTTAGATAAAAATCAATACATTTTTATATATTAAAATTTTAAAAAATAATTTTCCTACATTCAATATAAAAACGTTTATCTTCTGCGCGTCCCATAGAAAAAGTTTTTCTTGGAAGGGAGCCGTCTTTTATAACTGTTGGAAATAAATCTGATTTTTTCATATCAGGAAGTATAAAACCTATAGCGTCTTTCTTTTTAGAAGTCAGGCTTTTTATTGTATCTTTTCCATGAATATAATCTAACTTCCCATTATTACTTTTCAAATAAGAATCTAAAAAATTTTGCAGACTTCCTACGGTTAGGTTAGATGTTTTTTTATGAATATAAACCGTATGCTCTGAGATTCCATTAAAATAACTAAAGCATTGATCTGATTTTTCTTTATTAGATAATCCTAAAGCTTTGTTCATAGAAGAAATCAAATTTGATACGTCTGTATTATAAACTAAACGATGAATGGCTTCAAATTCAAGTGCGCTGCTATGAAGATTTACGATTTCACAAAGCGCGTATCGGGAAGGATGATTGCTAAAATCAATTTCGGGATGACTTTTTTTAAGATTTTCATAATAAGTTTTAGCGGTTGCCAATGAATGATTTCCATCGCCCATTGCATATAAAAGTACGTTACCGCTTCCGTATTTTTCTTTAAATTTTTCTTTGTTTCCCAGATTTTCAAGACCGTTCTGAAAATTATTTATCATTTTGCCGTTCATTAAATATCCATTAATATGACCGCTTCCGCCATAAAGATCAAAATCATAAATAAGACGCATATTCTTTTTCAAATAAGAAAGATTTTCAACAATGGATTTATTTTCGTCGTCTATAAGAATCATTATGTGCGGTAATTCCAACGAAGCGCCTTCACGAACCCTGATCCTTGGTGGAATCCTTTCAATCACAGTTGCCTCAGTCGCTCTGATCTCAGATTGGCTGTTTTTAGAATAGTCATATTCCTCAAGATCAATCATTCCAATAACTCCGCGTCTGATTTTTCCGTTGCTTTGTGTTCTCTCCACATAAATCATGGAATCCTTTAATTCCTCAAATACATCGGATTCTAAATATTCATTCATTGTTTTATGAATTTCTTCTATTCTTTTATCAATGTCAGGAGATTCAAGATAAACTTCCGGAAGTACAAGATTAAGCGCGGACTTTGAATCTCCAATTAGTTCATAAAGCTTATTCCAATATTCCGGTTCGCTTGTATATTGATCACACGCTATAACTGACCATTTTTTCATATCTGTATTTTTAGGTATAAGGATATCTGCCGGTTTAAAAGCTGTAGGCATAATTAAAACACTCCATATAAATATTGAATATAATTATAGCATCTGACGTTTATATTGTCAAGGCGGACAAAATAACATATTTTTTATTATGAATTAATAAAATGTAAAAAGACAAATATAAAATATAAACAGGAGGAACCAAATGAACAGGAATAAAATTGTAAAAGATACTATTTTCCTGACGGCGGTAGATTTTGCAATGCAGGGACTTGCGCTTATGCTTAACGTATTTATAACCAGAAAGCTAGGATCAGCGGCCGTAGGAGCAATCTCGCTGATGGGTACCTTTTTTTGCTTTACAGCTATAATTTCAAGCGGTAATGTTTATCTTTGCTCCAGCCGTTTAATTTCCGAGGAAATCGGAAAACAAAACGGAAATCCAAATAGAATTTACAGATATGCGCTTTTATATTCTCTCCCGCTTTGTATAATAGTTTCAGGAGGAATGTTTATATTTTCAGGTTCAGTTGCCGGTGAAATACTTAAGACTCCGGAACTTGAATTACCGATACGAATGATGACTTTTATTTTTCCGATCAATACAATTAGCTGCTGCCTAAGGGGATATTTCAGCGCATACAGGAACGTAAGCGCGGGAGCCGTAAGTTCAGGCGTTGAATTTCTTGTAAAATCCGGAATGTTTGCAATGTTTGCTGAATTTTATGTATACAGCGGAAAAATAAGCGTATTTACGGCTTTTGCCGTAAGTATGCTGGCAGGACAGGTAGCCGGATTATTATATTTAACAATATATCATATGAAATTCAGAAAGAAATACAATTCAAAATCTTCCATAGGATTTAAATGTTTTGTTCTTACTTCAATTCCGATAATGCTAAACAGTATTGTCACATCGGTTTTAAGCAGTGTAAATGACGCTCTTGTTCCGCTTACGCTCAAGCAATACGGCAATTCAACCGAACAGGCGTTAAGTCAGTTCGGTATATTTGAAGCAATAATTATACCTGCGTTGTTTTTTCCGTCAGGTATATTATGCAGTTTGTCGGCTATTTTAATACCCGAGTTATCGAGGGAAAGGGGAGCGTCTAATACCCAAAAAACCGTTCGACTGACAAATAAAGTACTCCGTCAGACGTTCAGTTTTTCAATATTCGCAGCAGCAGTCTTTCTTTATTATGGCAGAGAAATAGGTTTGCTGATGAGCGGTGAAGAATTTGCGGGTAGAATTATAAGAATACTGGCTCCGGCCGTTCCTTTTATATATCTTGAAATAATTCTTGAAGGAATTTTAAAAGGTATGGGGAGGCATAGTTTTTCATCACTTAATTATCTTGTTGAATACACAATAAGAATATCTGTTCTTTTAATATGCGTACCTCTTCTTGGATTTTATGGAATTGTAATATCATACCTTGCAAGTAATATAATATGCAATACTTCGAGAATATTAAAAATAATAAGTATAACCGGAATAAAGTTCAGCTTTTCAGATAATATAATAATTCCTTTAATATCGGCGGTTTGTTCTATGCAAACGGTTTCATTATTAGAAAAACCAGTTCATTTTGAAAGGCTAAATATAGCGATAGAACCGGTAGTATTTACAATAGCAGCAGGTTTATTATATATTTTTATACAAAATGTTATACATAAAATTACAGGTAACGGATTTGAAATTGATTCATCGGAAATACCTGTAAAGCAACAATGAATCAGTGAAGCGGGCTGATCATAAGCTTAAGAATTGACTGAATGATGGCTGATCTGATATGTGAATCGTCAGATTCTTCTATTATTTTATCACGTTCAATAGTTTTAACGGCAATGTATTTGGCGGGCAGTTCATTAAGAGCTACCGCCATAACAGTGAACCTGCATCCATTACAATGACAGCAATTAAATTTTTGAAATATTTCGTCAAAACGTTTATTCATAAGCTCTTCATTTATATTTATAACAGCATATTCGTCTTCTTTTTTTCTTGTTGTTCTTGTTTTTTTAGTTTTTTCTTCTGAAACTTCCGAAGACTTAGCGGAATTCCTTACTCTTTTCTTAGGTTTTTCTTCTACAGATTCATCTTTATTTTCCGATTCTTCAGCTACATCTGCCGATTTGGGTTTTGCTGCTGCCCGCGAAGACTTTTTTGCTCTTGAAGCAGTAACTTTACTATCTTCTTTAAGTTCGGTTTCTTTTGGTGCCCGTGATTTTGAAGCTGACGTTTTGGACCGCGCGGTTTTTTTATCTGCTGTTGATTTAGTGCGCGTTGATTTTTTAGGTGCTTCCTCTTCAATATCATCGTCATTATTTTTCTGATTTAAAGAAGGCATGATCTTATTAAACATATCTTCTTTGCTGATATCCTGTTTAGTTTTTCTTGTCGCCATTGATACACCTCTTAATTACAGTTTAATATTTCATTGGAAAGCTTAAGGTAGTCTCTGACTCCTGCGGTTTTCGGAGCATATTCAAATATACTGCACTGCAGCGACTGCGCTTCTGACAGCGCAGCGCTGTTTCTTATATAAGTTTTAAAAATGGGGATTTTAAAGTTTTCGGCAACCATTTTAGCAGTACCAACCGATTCTCGGTGAAGCTTTGACAGACGATTGTATTTATTTATAAGAATACCGGCAACCTCAAGATCCGGATTACATGCTTTCTTGACATATTCAATTGTTTCATAAACCTGAACAAGCCCCTGAAGGCTGAATATATCGGGAAGCATGGGCAGAATTACATATTGGCTTGCCGAAAGCGCATTGACGGTCAAAAACCCGAGACCGGGTGGAGAATCTATAAAAATATAATCATAATCATTTTCTATAACCTGCAAAACGTTTTTAAGTATGAATTCTCTGTTTTGTCCGGTAAATTCAAGCTCAGCGCCCGTTAAAAGAATATTTGAGGGGATTATATCGGTCATTGATTTTTTCTGAATGCATCGTTGAACACGTACACTTCCAGTAATGGCGTCAAAAATAGTCGGCGAGCCGCTGTCCGCTCCTGTACTGAATGAAAGATTACCCTGTGGATCCATATCTACTGCAAGAACTCTAAATCCTCGTTTGGAAAAGGAAGATGCCAAAGCGTTTACAGTAGTAGTTTTTCCGACTCCGCCTTTTTGAGTAATAATAGCATAAATTCTGCTCAAAACCCAATCTCCCTTCAATTTTTATATTAAAGAATAAATCATTGTTTATTATATCAGAAATAAACATTTTTTTCAACTATAAGTCGAATTTATTTATTTTTTTAATAATGATTTTACTGTTTAATATCTGAAAAAACTTACGATAATATATATTAGAGAAGCTTTATCCGGTATGAAAGGAGCTGATTTTATGAATATAAATACAAACATTTACAAGCAATATATTAATTCCGGCGGTTCTTACAGCAATCATACGCAGAAAAATTTCAGCGTCCATGAAAAAAAATCCGAAAAAAAGCAGGATTCGCTTTATTTTAGCTCAGAAGCCGCTTTTCTTAAGGATAATATAAAAGCAATAAAAAGCTGTGCCGCTGATATTGTCGGTCTGGCGTCGGAGGAGCGTATATCTGCAATAAAGAAAAGCGTCAAAAACGGCGAATACAATATATCTGCGCAGCAGGTTGCTGATTCGATTCTTAACAGATGGATCTGATAGGAGTGCTTATTTTGGAAAATTACGAGGAATTTTATAATTTTATGCTTGAATATACGGAGTTTTTTGAGGAGACTGCCGTAAAGGAAAGAGAAAAAATGAGCGCGTTATTGTCCGATGATCTTAAGCGTATTGAAAAATGCCTTAACGAGCATCAGTCAACTATAAAGAAAGCAGAACGCTTTGAACAGGACAGGCAGAAACTATTGAATAAGATTGGATTCAGCGGAAAATCGTTTCGTCAGATAATTGCCATGGCTGAAGGGGAAGAGAGAGAACAACTGAAAAAATTATATGAACGCTTTAAAATTGCAGTGGACAATGTTTCTCATTCAAATAAAACTGCTTTGCAGATTGCCGAAACTAATATGAAAATTCTTGAAAACATATCTCCAACCGGAGTTACCGATCCGAAATGCTATGATAATAACGGCGTATCCTCAAAGCAGAAAAATATAGGACTGTTAAATAAAAAAATCTAAATTTGGAGGTAAATTCAATTGAGACCTACTTTTTTGGGATTTGAAGCCGCCAAAACAGGCGTGTTCGCAAGTCAGAAGGCTCTTGATATAGTCGGACATAACCTTTCTAACATTAACACTGAAGGATACACGCGTCAGCGTGTCGATCAGGTTGCTCAGTATGTAAATGCAAGCGGAGCAAGACTTAAGCCCGATATGGTTTCACTTGCAGGAATGGGTACATATATCGAAGGAGTCGCGCAGCTAAGAAACGAAAGACTGGATACAGCCTATCGTCAGGAAAACACAAACGCCGGATTCTATAATCAGCAATCTCAGATGTTTTCGGATATAGAGTCTATAATAAACGAGCTTGAGGTCGGTAAGGACGGAAACGGATACGGTCTTAGCTTTGCAATAAAGGATATGTATACCGCTCTTGAGGACTTTGCTTATAATGCGAGCTCTGAGGCCGACGCAAATGTTTTTGCTAATTCTGTTGCTAACGTTACGCAAACGCTTAACAGATTGTCTCAGAACCTAACCAAGTCCGCCAATCAGTATAAGGAAGAATTACAGATAACTGTTGAAGACGTTAATGCCATGATGAAGGATCTTGCCGAACTTAATAAGAGTATCAGGCAGTCGATAAATACTAATGGCTATACCGAGCAATTCGGTCCTAACGAACTTAAAGACCAGCGAAATCTTCTTCTTGATAAGCTGTCCTCTTATGGTAGTCTTCGGGTGGAGGAACAGACAGACGGTACCGTAACTGTCGAGCTTAACGGTCATAAATGCGTTTGGGGAACAGAATATGATACTATAAATTATCAGTCGAACAATAACGGCACTGTTCAGGTAAACTGGAAAAGCAACGGTGAAAACGCAGCCAAAGATACGGGTATCTTTAAAGCCGCCGCAGATATAATAAACGGTAGGGGATTAGGGGCTACTTCGTCAACAGAATCCACTGTAAATGGATTTTTATATTATCAGGATAAACTTGACGCTTTTGCCTCTCAGCTTACGGTCGTTCTTAATAATACAATACCGGATGAGGTTGATGCGGACGGAAATGTTTTAAGCTATAAAAAGCTTGTGGGCGAAACTGTCGAGTCTGAAACGGGATACGACGTGTTTCCTGATATGCTGACAACAGCGGAAAATATAAATATAACAAGCGATCTTATGAACGATTCTTCTTATCTGATCGATAAGAATAACAGTACTGATAATACAAGTCTTCTTGAGCTAATAAACAAGCTTACCAAAGACAAGCATTCGTTTGAGTCTGCAAGTGATAAATTCACTGGAACTTTTCAGGAATTTGTCGCTGATTATACTGGAACCCTCGGCAGTGACAATTCGTATGCGGAAGGACGTTATAAATCGTCATTGTCAATGATAAATGAAATTCAGAACAGCAGAGATGAAATATCGGGTGTTAGCGAGAGTGAAGAAACCGTGAATATGATGACATATAACAGAGCATTTCAGGCGGCGGCCAGAATGATGACGGTTATGGACGGTCTGCTTGACGTAGTTATAAATCAAATGGCGATATAGCGTACGGAGGTCTTTAAATGAGAGTTACAAATAATGCAATGACAAGAAATTATCTTATTAATCTTAATAATAACTTATCCTTGCTGAATGAATCCGGTACACGTCTTCAGACAGGACGAGAATTTACAAAAATGTCTGAAAATGTTTCCGCAGGAACACGGGCGCTTGGTATCAGGACGCAGATGTACAAAAACGAACAGATCCAAAGCAATGTAAAGAAAGCAAGCGAAAGCTTGACTGTTGCAGAAAGCAATATGATGTCGCTTGAAGATATTTTAAATTCTGTGCATGAACAGACAATCAAAGCTTTAAACGGAACCAATGATTCTGTTTCCAATATCTTTTCAATAAACTTTGATTCATTAAAGAACCAGATTGTAGAATTTGCAAATTGCAAATATAACGATACATACATATTAGGCGGAACCAATAACCAATCTGCTCCTTTTGAAGTAAAAGACGGAGAGCTTTTCTATAACGGCGTAAACGTAAATAGTATAGAAAAAACAGACGGAAAATTTACTTCAAACGGAGAAAAAGTTCCGTTTAGTGATAGTATATACATTGATATTGGTATAGGACTTACTGTAAAAAACGGAGCCGTTGATCCTCGTTCCGCATTTAATATGTCTGTTTCCGGGCTTGATTGCCTTGGATACGGAACTACTGAGATAACCTATAAAGATATTAATACAAATGAAGAACACACAATTGAAGCTCCGAACAATGCGTATGAGCTGTTAGACGAAATGTCAAAATGTCTTGAAGAAAAGGATTTTGATAAGCTCGGCGCATTAAACGATCATTTGAGAAAAACTGTTGATAATCTGGTAACACAGATTGCCGACGTTGGGGTGAGAACCAATTACCTTGAAAATCATACCGGACGTCTTGAGGATGAAGAATACGTTTTAACAGAAATACAAAACAATCTTGAGTATATCAAGGATACCGATGAACTGATTAATCAGAAAAGTCTTGAATATTCATGGCTTTTAACACTACAGTACGGCGGAAAGGTTATACCTCAGTCGTTGATGGATTATATTAACTAATATTTTAGTTATTTATGATATTTAATTTAAGGGAGGTGTTAATTATGCAATTATTAAAAATCACAACAATTCCTCTTGAGTATGACTTAAATATTCAGAACGCTAAATTAACTGCTCCGCAAATTGAGCCTGCGAAACTCAGTCAGCATACTACGCCTGCGGCAATAAATTTGCAGACAGAAAACGCAAAAGTCAGGATGGATTCATCTGCTATGCGAAGAAGCATGGGAATGAAAAGTATTGCCGATGTTTCAAAGGAAGCTCCTGTTAAAACTCAGGAAACGGCTAATAAAGTTACTTCAGATTATGTAAATATGGGAAATTCCATGGTTAAGCCCGGTATGACTATTGCGCAGTTCATGAAACAAAAATCATTAAGCAATATTACAATTGATACAAATATCGGAGCTATTCCTACTGAAAAAATCGATATGTCATGGGAACCGGCAATTTCGAAAATTTCTGTCAGAAGAAGCAAAGTTGATCTTGACTGGAAAAAATCTGCCCGCGAAATGGAATTTATTCCAAGCAGTATAACTCTTGAGATAAAACAGCTTGCTGATGTGAAAATTGAATATTTAGGCGGATTTAACTATGTACCGCCAAGCTCTGATCCGGAATATGAAGAAAAATAAAATTATGGGACTGTTCAAAAATATATTTAAAATTGAACGGTCCTGTTTTATAACAAATTTATGAGAGGTATAAAATGAAAGTCTTAACAAGAGATTTTGGAGAAGTTGACATAAATGAATGCGATATAATAAAATTTGAACAGCCAATATTCGGATTCGAAAATTTTACTGATTTTATTATGCTTTACGATAATGATTTTAATGGAGAATATGCTTGGCTTCAGTCCACACAGGAACCGAATTTGTGCTTTATAATAGCTAATCCTCTTTTAACGTTGAACAATTATAATCCCAACTGTAAGAATGAAGCGGAAAAGATTATAGGTTTGGGAGAATATGAATATTGGCTTATAATGGTTGTTAAAGATGATTTCAGGGAAAGTACGGTAAATCTTAAAAGTCCTGTTATTATTAATTTAAAGAACAATAAGGCTATGCAAATTATTCTTGAAGATGATTATCCAATCCGATATCAGCTTTTCAAAGCCGGAAAGGAGCTGAAATAATGCTTATTTTATCAAGAAAATCCGGCGAAGCGCTTATAATTAATGAAGAAATTGAAATTAAAATTATTGAAGTGAACGGAGACAAGGTAAAAATCGGGATAAACGCGCCGCAGAATGTTAAAATACTCAGAAGCGAGCTTCGTCAGACGGTCGAAAGCAATAAAGACGCCGTATTAGGAGTTAATCCTAAAAAACTGTTTAATTTACTGTCCGATCTTGATGATAAGCATTAACAAATATATTTTAACATTTCAAGACACCCGAGCTTTATATATTCAGCGAGCTCGGTTTGCTCACGTTCCTTAATTTTAAGAATTTTATAACAGTATTTAGAATTCTTACCAAACATTAGTCCGTTGGATAATATTTGCAGATTTAATTCTGTTTCTTTTGAAAAAATAGGATTTCCGATTTTTAGCTTTATCTGATCTTCATATTCACACATAATCCTTGAGCTTCTGAAAGAAACGCTTTTCATTGAAACGGAAGTTACGGTACATTCGTCCCATTTATATACAATTTTATTTTTATTGAATATACCGCTTTTTAAAATAGGTTTGTAAATTTTAGCTCTTATAAATGTTGGAGTTTCAAGTACGTTTTCAGCGCCGGGTATCAGAGTGCATTTGATTGAAACCAGTCTAAGCAGATTTTTAGAAGAAAGATATACCTTTCCCGTAATTATATGTGTAGATACGGCTCCTTCCATACAAATTATTTTTGCTTCTGTTGCTATTTTCAGAAGCGGGACAAATTGAGCGGAAAATTCGGCAAATTTGTCTTTTAAAGAAACTGTTGCCTGGCCATATTCAATTATATTATCATCTAATGTTTTTAAAATTGCTTTGCAATTTGACGGAAACATGCGGTATTACCCCTTAATAACATTTTAAATATCTAAAATATTATAGCATATCGGCAGGAAAAAAGCAATTTTTAAGGAGAAATTATTAATGGATATAAATCTTATAATTGAAAAGCAAGAGCAAATAAACAAGCTAATGGTTAAATATGAAAATATAACAAAGCAAATGCTTGATTGTCCTGTAGACGATATTCTCGGTTATACTGAGAAAAGACAAACCTTATCTGAAATTATAACCGAACTTGATAAACAGATATCGGATGAATGCATAGATTCGCCAATTATTTCAGCGGCTTATAAAAACAAATGTGCCAGAAATGAGCTTGATGAATCCGGAATGAGAGTTTTTGACCTAAGGCAGAAATTTAACAGTATTGCTTTTAGAGTTTCAGGAATGGAACCTCAAATAACTGAACGTATCATAATTTTAAAAAATGATCTTATGAATAAAATCAAGAAGAATAATTCAGGACAAAACGCAAAGGCGGCCAAATATGCAGGGGCAGGTTTGTCAGGAGGAAAAAAGTTTTTCTTTCCTGAAAATAAAAAAAGTATTTAGGCTTTATTTTTTCAGCTTTCTTACGATATATTAATTAAGGAATAAATTTTTGAGGAGGATATTTTTATGAATGTAAGCTCAAGCGATTCAAGTACATATACTAATGCCGCTTACAGCAATAAAGGCATGTCCGGCTTGATATCTCAGATGGATACTGAAAGTCTTGTTCAGAGTATGCTTTCAGGAACACAAGCCAAAATAGATAAGCAGAATCAAGCCAAACAGCAGCTTCTGTGGAAGCAGGAAATATACAGGGACATTATTTCAGATATAAATAATTTTCAGGCGAAATATTTTAACCTTGCCTCTGATTCGTGCTTAAGACTTGAATCCTTTTATAATTCCATGAAAACTTCAAGTTCGTCTTCCGCTGCGGAGGTTACTGTCGGAAATAACGCTTTAGACGGTGATTTCAGCATGCAGATTGCCAGACTGGCTACTGCCTCCAGTGTAACATCAGATAAAGTTGGAACAGGTGAAATTTCCACCTCAACTTCAAAATCTGACAGTTTTGAATACAACAGAAATATTGATATAAAAATAGGCGACAGATCTGTTTCAGTAGATTTGAAGGGCGCCGTTACAGCCGATGATATTTGCGGCCGCATTAATTCTGCTATTGGTTTAGCAGATTTTGCAAAAGCCGAAAAGGAAAACGTTACGATATATAAAGATGACGACGGCAATGAGCTGACATATACGGACGGCAAATATTATGACAAAGACAACAATGAATATACCGGAAACGTTAATACGTCCACTGAAGAAAGAATTAAAAATATAACTTTTGAATCAGATTCGGAATTTGAAATTTCAGGTTCTTCAGCAGGATTATCAATATTAGGATTCAGCGGAACAATTAAATCTGCCGCTGCCAAGGACGACGATGGTAATGAAATTTCCGGGAAATATGAACTTGAATCAGCCTCTGTAAATACCAAGTTTGCTGAAGTGGGAAATATTAACGGATATGTTGACATTACTCTAGACGGAGTAAAAAAATCAATAGCTGTAAACGAAAACGAATCGATGAGCGATTTCAGAGATAAAGTACAATCGGTGTTTGGCAGTTCAGTACAGTTTACAAACGATGGCGGTATTTGGAAAATTTCAGTAGCGGGGACAGGAAGAAATCTGACTTTGTCTGCTAATTCTGAAACTATGGAGGCAATAGGCTTTTCAAGCGGGACTACGACAGCTTCAAACCAGATTGTAAGAACAGATACTATAGGTAAATTAGGTATCGGTGATGAAACGGATACAGATACAAAATATTCATTCACATTAAACGGCAAGGAAATAGAATATACGGCCGCAGATACAGTATCGACAATAATGAATAAAATTAATTCAAGCGATACCGGCGTTAGTATTACCTATGACGAATTAAGCGATAAATTTAAAATTTCATCAAACTCGACAGGAGCCGGTTTTGATATAAATCTAAGCGGTGATAACGAGGGACTGTTTTCTAAGCTCGGTTTTACCGTTGATTCTTCCGGAAATCTTGATAGCTCTACCGTAACCGCCGGACAAAATGCAGTTGTAAATATAAACGGTGTAACAGTTGAAAGAGCAAATAATGATTTTACTTATAATGGTCTTACAATATCATTAAAGTCAACTACCGGTTCATATGTTACTAATGCAGACGGAAGCTTTGCAGAAAACAGCGACGGTACAATAAAAACTGTTTCAGGCACTAAAGAAGATAAGGCTCAAATTTCAACTTCTCGAGATGTTGATAAAATAATAGATAATTTAAAGTCGTTTGTCGAAGATTATAATAGTCTTATTGATAAATTAAATGGCTTTACACACGAGGAAGCTTCCTATAAATCTTATGCTCCTTTAACTGACGCACAGAAAAAAGAGATGACCGAAAAAGAAATAGAGCTATGGGAAGAAAAAGCTAAGGAAGGTCTGTTAAGAAATGACAGAGACATATCAGATTTTCTGAGCGGCATGAGATCTGCAATGTATACACGAGTAGGAGCGAAATATGTTTTATCTAACATAGGTATAGATTCAAGCTCTCAGTGGTCTGATTATGGAAAACTAAGCATTGATGAAGATAAACTGAAAAATGCATTGCTAACTGATCCCAACGGAGTAAAAGAACTTTTTACCGGAGAAAACGGACTTGCAACCAGACTTAATAAAATATGTGACAAGGCTGCAAACACAAGTTCAGGAAGTCCGGGTGCATTGGTTTCTCTTGCCGGAGTAATTGGCAAAGGAACTGAAAAGGATAATACTATAAAAGATAAATTAGATGCCATTTCTAAAAAGCTTGAATCTCTTAATATGGTTTACGAGAAGAGGAAACAAAGATATTGGAATCAGTTTAATGCGATGGAAACCGCTTTATCAAATATGAGCTCACAAAGTTCATGGCTTTCTCAGATGATGGGATAATTACTTCACAGAACGGGGAGGAGTATTAAATGGCGGCAGTTAATCCTTATGAAGAATATCAAAAGCAATCTATTATGACAATGACTCAGGGTGAGCTTGTTGTTCAGTTATTCAGAGGATGTTCCAAGAAACTTAATTTAGCAGTTTATTACATAGAAGAAAATAATACGGAAAAAGCGGAGGAATCTCTTTATAAGGCGCAGAGAATAATAAATTATTTAAATGCTTCATTAGATAGAAGTATAGATATTTCTTCAAATTTACACTCATTGTACGATTATTTTGTCAGGATGATTGTTAAAGCAAAGATAAAAATGGATTTGGAGATAATCAAGGAAATTATTCCTATGATAGACGGTTTAGGGGATTCTTTTCAGGAAGCCGAAAGAATTGTTCATAAAAAATAATCTAAAATCCGATTTGCTTTTAAGTAAATCGGATTATTAATTTATAAGGGAGATATAAAAATGAATAACAATTATATTAAACCGGAAATAACTATTATAAAATTTAATGAAAAAGATATTATTACCGGCTCGGCAGAGTCGTATGACAGAATTGATGAAGATGGAAATATTAATCTTCCGCCGGTTGAAATAGAATGAAGATTTTTGTTTACAAATTTTGATATTTGTGTTATAATTTTTGTTGATATTATTTGAATCGGAGGAACACGAATTGTCAACAGAAAATATCCGTAATTTTTGTATTATTGCTCATATTGACCATGGAAAATCAACATTGGCAGACCGAATCCTTGAGAAAACATATACAGTAGCAAAGAGAGATATGGAGGAACAGCTGCTGGATAATATGGAAATTGAAAGGGAACGCGGTATAACAATAAAAGCTCGTGCTGTGAGATTGAAATATCATGCGCTTGACGGAAAAGAATATATCTTTAATCTTATTGATACTCCCGGACATGTTGATTTTAATTATGAGGTTTCACGTTCGCTTGCGGCCTGCGAAGGAGCAATACTTGTTGTTGACGCATCGCAAGGAATTGAGGCGCAGACGCTTGCAAACACTTATCTTGCAATAGAGCATGACCTTGAAGTAGTTCCGGTAATTAATAAGATAGATCTTCCTTCAGCCGATCCCGAAAGAGTCTGCGAGGAAATAGAAAATGTAATAGGCATACCGGCAGAGGACGCTCCGAGAATATCGGCAAAAGCCGGTTTAAATATTGAAGACGTTTTAGAAAAAATAGTAAAAGAAATTCCTGCTCCTTCGGGAGAAGCAAATAAACCGTTAAAGGCGCTTATTTTTGACAGCTACTACGACGCATATAAAGGCGTTATAATATATGTACGTATCAAAGAGGGCAGTGTAAAAGTAGGAGATACTATAAAACTAATGGCCGCAGGTTCTGAATTTACAGTAGTTGAAGTCGGTTATATGGACGCTGTTGATCATATTAACAGCGGTATGCTTTCGGCGGGCGAGGTTGGCTATATATCTGCTTCTATTAAAAGTATAGGTGAAACTCAAGTTGGAGATACGGTAACAAATGCGTTAAATCCTTGCAGCGAACCTCTTCCGGGGTATAGAAAAGTAAATCCTATGGTTTATTCCGGCATTTACCCAGCTGACGGAGCAAAATATGAGGATTTAAGGGAAGCTCTGGAAAAGCTCCAGCTTAACGACGCTTCGCTTTCATACGAGCCTGAAACTTCCATAGCGCTTGGCTTTGGCTTTAGATGCGGTTTTCTGGGACTTTTGCATATGGAAATCATACAGGAAAGACTGGAAAGAGAATATAATCTTGATCTCATAACTACCGCGCCGTCAGTTATTTATAAAGTAACTCTTACCAATGGTGAAACCAGGTTTATAGATAATCCAACTAATTATCCGGATCCGGGTTTGATTTCCAGCGCTGAGGAACCAATGGTAAAAGCGGAAATTCTGGCTCCTTCTGATTATGTAGGCAATATTATGGAATTATGTCAGGAAAGGCGCGGTATATTTAGAGATATGAAATATCTCGATGAAACCCGTGTTTCACTTCATTATGAGTTACCGTTAAATGAAATAGTGTATGACTTTTTTGACGCGCTTAAATCAAGAACTAAGGGATATGCGTCTTTTGATTATGAAATACTCGGATATGCGCCTTCAAAACTTGTAAAACTGGATATATTGTTAAACGGGGATATTGTTGATGCCTTATCGTTTATTGTCCATGCCGACCGCGCTTATTCCCGTGGCAGAAAAATGGTTGAAAAGCTAAAGGAAAATATTCCAAGGCAGCTTTTTGAAGTACCTATCCAAGCTGCCATAGGAGGTAAAATAATTGCCAGAGAAACGGTCAAGGCTATGAGAAAAGACGTTTTGGCAAAATGCTACGGCGGCGATATAACAAGAAAAAAGAAATTGCTTGAAAAGCAAAAGGAAGGTAAAAAAAGAATGAGACAGCTCGGAACTGTAGAAGTTCCGCAGGAAGCTTTTATGAGTGTTCTCAAGCTTGATGAATAAGATGGTGAAAATATGAAAAAATATAAATGTCCTCATTGCGGTGAAAGATCAATAACGCCTTTAAAAAAGGCATTTGCAGGCAATCAAAAATCCAAAGGAGTTATGTGCCCAAGCTGCGGAAAGCATTGTACAAACGGTATGCAATCGGCAATATTTCATACTATAACCGATTTGTTAATGCTGATAGCAGTTGTTATTATGTATATAAAAACTGATTTAAGTTTTTTTCCCATTATTATAGTTATTATTGTAACGTTTATAATAAATAAAATATTTGACGCTCTTTTTTTCCCGCTTGTACCGAGTCTCAGAATTGACGTATGATGACAGGAGTGTATATACATGTACCGTTCTGCTCTAAAAAGTGTCCCTATTGTGATTTTTATTCATGTAATTATAGCATAAAATCGGCAGAAAAATATAAAAATGCGGTAATTCGTAATATACGGAATTTGCCGCATGCAGATGTTGATACCGTTTACTTTGGAGGCGGTACACCGTCAATTATTCCATCAGAATATATAGCGGAAATAATAGAAGCTTTAGAATGCAGATTTAATTTGATTTCTCCGGAAATAACCATAGAAATAAATCCGTGTACGGTTACAGAAGCAAAATTAAATAGCTATAAAATTGCCGGAATCAATCGGCTTTCAGTTGGCGTTCAATCTGGTAACAATGATGAATTGGAATTTTTAGGCCGTTCTCATTCTTTTGAAAAGGCGGCGGATACTATAATACTTGCAGCTGAAACAGGATTTTATAATATATCCTGTGATCTAATGATAGCATTGAAAGATCAAACTTTTGAAAAGCTTGAATGCTCTGTTACAAATATAATTAATCTCCCTATTCAGCATGTATCATCTTATATTTTAAAAGTAGAAAAAGAAACTCCGTTTTATAAAAATAAAACTTGGAAGTTGTTGCCTGATGACGATCAAATTGCTGATTTGTATTTATATACCGTGAAATTATTAGAAGAATCCGGTTTTAAACAGTATGAAATTTCAAATTTTTCTAAAATCGGTTATAAAAGTCGTCATAATATGAAGTACTGGAAATGCGAAGAATATTTAGGTATAGGTCCTTCAGCTCATTCGTATTTTAATGGAAAAAGGTATTATGTTCCTGACGATTTAGACAGCTTTTGCGAGAATGATCATCAGATAATCATAAATGAGAACGCAGAGCCGGGAAGCGGTAATGAGCGTATTATGCTGGGACTGCGTCTTACAGAAGGTATTAATCTTGAAGATTTTGACAATAATTTAGATTTATATAAGCGTTCTATGAAATACTGTAAAAACGGTTTTGCAGAATTAAATGATAATTATTTAAAACTTACGCCAAAAGGATTTTTGGTGTCTAATTCAATAATAACAGATTTGTTATACGGCAATGGTATGTAAAATGTCATTGCCTTGTTTTTTAAAATCGGTGTTAAATCTTAATGCACTATTGAAAATTCCGAGAATATAGAGTATAATTAAAAAAAGGGTATTATAATCGATAATTCTTTCCTTGCCAACTAAATAATATATCTAATAAAATAGGAGGTCTTAAATGGCTGAAAAATTTACTGTTTCATTACAGAAAATAATAAATGAATTTAAGCTTGAATCAATTTATACTCCAAAACCGCCTGAAGAAATATTTATTGATGAAAACGACGTTAATCGTCCCGGTCTTCAGCTTATGGGATTTTATGAATATTTTAATCCCGAACGAATACAAATTATAGGAAAGATGGAATTTGCTTATCTTTCAACAATAGACGAGCAAACCAGAAGGGAACGTCTTGAAAAATTATTCTCTCAGAGACTGCCTGCACTAATCATAACCCGAGAGCTTCCTTACTTTGCTGAAATGCTTGAGCTTTCCAAGCAATATGAAATGCCTCTTTTACGTAGTAAGGAAAGTACGTCTAACTTTATGTCGGGACTTATAGCATTTTTAAACCTTAATCTTGCTCCAAGAATAACTCGTCACGGCGTTTTAATAGAAATTTATGGTGAAGGAGTTTTTATAACAGGAGAAAGCGGTGTAGGAAAAAGCGAAACTGCAATTGAATTAGTAAAAAGGGGACATAGACTTGTAGCCGACGACGCGGTTGAAATAAGAAAGGTTTCAAATATCAGTTTAGTAGGAAGTTCACCCGATAATATCCGTCATTTTCTTGAGCTTCGCGGAATAGGTATTATTAATGCAAGACGTCTTTTTGGTATGGGAGCAGTTAAGCTTACTGAAAAGATTGATCTCATAATTGAAATGGAACTATGGAATCCCGAGAAGATATATGATAGAATGGGAGTGGATAATCAGTATACATCAATATTAGGCGTTAAGGTTCCGTCGCTTACTATTCCTGTTAAACCGGGACGTAATCTTGCTGTCATTCTTGAGGTTGCAGCTATGAATAACCGTCAGAAAAAAATGGGATATAATGCGGCTCAGGAACTTTTGGAAAAGCTTGGACTTGACATGGACAGTAACGACACAGTTAAAAATTATGAGCAATTTTAATAGGAGGTTAAAATGTTTATTGAAGCTGATCTTCACTGTCATTCGATAGCGTCAACTCACGCATATTCAACAGTAAAAGAGCTTGCTGAGTCTGCCTTTGAAAATGGATTAAAACTATTTGCATTAACAGACCATGCGCCTGAAATGGAGGACGCACCGCATATTTGGCATTTTAATAATTTGGCGGTTCTTCCCAGAATAATTAAAAATGTTATTGTATTAAAAGGCGTAGAAGCAAATTTAAAAAACATTGATGGCGAAATCGATTTATCTTCATATGACCTTAAATGCACGGAATGGGTTGTTGTATCATGTCATGAACCTGTTATAAAACCAGGTTCGACCGAAGAAAATACAAAAGCTTATTTAAATCTTATAAAAAGATATTCAGAGGTAGATTTAATCGGTCATCCAACCACATGGAAATATCCGGTAGATTTTAATATACTTGTTAAGGCATGTAAAGAATACGGTGTATTTCTGGAATTAAATGAAAGTTCAGTTAAATTCGGAAGAAGTCCGGTTGAAAACTGTATAGAAATGCTTAATGTTTGCAAAAAATATTCAATGCCGATTATAGTTAATACGGATTGTCATTACAGTGATATTATAGGTCAGACGCCGACAGTTTATAAAATAATTGAGGATATAGACTTCCCCAAAGAATTGGTGTTTAATCGAAAAGCCCAAAACATAATCGATTATCTTTCAAAAAAGAAAAATATAATTATATAGAGAGTGAGGAAGGAATGCCGTATATTGAAAGGTTAGCAGCGATATGCAGCAACATCGGCTGTGGATTCAAGACCAACGAACTGCTTAAGAGTCACACTACATTTAAAATCGGAGGAATTTGTAAATGCTTTATAGATGTTAATAATGCTGAATCACTACAGAAAATATTATATTTTCTTAAACAAGAAAACGTTTCATATTTTGTAATGGGACGAGGCAGCAATATATTAGCGTCCGATGAAGGCTATGACGGAGTAATACTTCATATAGGAAAATTATTTTCAAATATAGAAATCATCAACGACACCGATATCAGATGTACGGCAGGAGTTGCTTTGAAGGATATATGCCTTTTTGCAATGGAAAATTCCCTAACAGGGCTTGAGTTTGCATATGGTATACCCGGAACATGCGGAGGAGCGCTTTATATGAATGCGGGTGCATACTGCGGTGAGATCAAGGACGTTGTTAAAAGCGCACGTTATATTGATGAAAAAAATAGTATCAGGGATATTGCTACTAATGAAATGTGCTTATCATACAGGCACAGCATATTTTCTGAATATCAAAATAGTATTATAACAGATATGATTTTTAGTTTGAAAAAAGGAAATAAAGAAAATATAAATGCCAAAATGAATGAACTTATGGGTCGCCGAAGAGATAAACAGCCCCTTGAATATCCAAGTGCAGGAAGTACATTCAAGCGTCCTGAGGGAAGTTATGCTTCACTTTTGATAGATCAATGCGGATTAAAGGGACTATCTGTAGGCGACGCTCAGGTCAGCTTAAAGCACAGCGGCTTTATTATTAATAAAGGAAACGCTTCATGTCGCGATGTATTGGAGCTTGCAGAAAAGGTTTCAAAAATTGTTAAAAATAAAACCGGATATAATCTGGAGTTAGAACCGGTCGTTTTAAGATAAAATATATATCGGAGGATGGTTATATGCAGTTTGTAATAGTAACGGGTATGTCGGGTTCCGGAAAATCATGTGCAATGAACGTGTTAGAAGATATAGGATTTTACTGCATTGATAATATGCCTCCGCAGCTATTAAATAAATTTGCAGATATATGCATGCACTCTAAGGGACAGATTGAAAGAGTCGCAGTTGCGGTTGATATACGTTCCGGAGAAATGTTCAGCGAAATTTTTGACAGATGGAAAATGCTGAAGGATAATATTGATTTGGAAGTCAAAATTCTTTATCTTGAGGCCAATGACGAAGTTTTGATAAAAAGATATAAGGAAACAAGACGCAAGCATCCGCTGGACGATAAATTTTCAAGCTGCCTTCATAAGGCAATCGCTTTTGAAAGAGAACAGCTTAGTCCTCTTAGAGAAGTTGCAGATTATTATATAGAATCATCTTATCTTTCAACATCACAGCTCAAGGAAGAAATCAAAGGCTTATTTCTCGAAAAGAACAGTGATTCAATGATAATAAAAATTATGTCTTTTGGATATAAATACGGTGTTTCAACAGAAGCTGATCTGGTATTTGACGTCAGATGTCTGCCGAATCCATATTATATTAAAGAACTTAGATCTCAGACCGGCTGCGATTCCAGCGTAAGGGATTATGTAATGAGTTTCGAGCAGTCAAGAATTTTATTGGATAAAATAAAAGATCTTTTAGACTTTCTTATACCATTATATGTACATGAGGGTAAAAGCCAGCTTGTTATATGCTTCGGTTGTACGGGTGGCAAGCATAGGTCAATTACTTTTACCGAGCTTGTTTCAGATTATCTTATTAAAAGAGGATTGAGAGTTCAGAAAAGCCATAGGGATATCGGAAAAGATATCAGCTATTACAGAACATAACCAATTTAAGGAGGAATGCCGAAATGGCGTCCTTTTCCAATGATGTCAGAGGAGAAATTTGCTGTACTGTAACAGATAAAGACAAAAAATATGCCTGTTTATACGGTATTATACTATTTTGCCGTCATATAAGTGAAAAAAGCGTAACAATAAATACAGAATCTGAGAAATTTTTCAAATTGTCTTGCGAGTTGATAAAATCAGTATTTAACCGTAACATAATTTTTGAAACAGAGATTATACAAAAGAAAAAAGGGAATACGGGCTATTATATTAATATTAATGATGCGGATTCAGTTCGTTTAATATATGAAGCTTATAACATCAATATTGAAAAACGCGAAATAAATCTTAAAAATATAGTCATAAATAGCTTAAACGCTTTTTTAGCAGGAGTATTTCTTATATGTGGAAGTGTTACCGATCCTGAAAAAGAATATCACTTGGAATTTACTCTGCCATGTGAACAATTATACTTTGATCTTGATAAATTATTACTTAGCTTAGGTATTTCTTCAGGAAGAACAGAAAGAAAAAAGAATACTGTACTTTACATCAAAGACAGTGAAAATATAGAAGATATACTGACCTTTATAGGCGCAAGACAGTGTACTCTCAATCTTATGAATATCAAGATTTTCAAGGACGTAAGAAATAAAGTAAACAGAATTGCAAACTGCGACGCGGCTAATATCGATAAGGTTATAGCTGCTTCAGCAAAGCAGATTAACGATATAAAGATTATTAAAAATGCCGGTAAATTTGAGGATCTTTCCGCTGAATTGAAAGAAACCGCAAATCTGCGCCTTTTATATCCTGAATACAGCTTGCAGGAATTAGGTGATAATCTTTCAAAGCCTATCGGACGTTCCGGCGTAAATAGAAGATTTTTAAAGCTTGCTGTTATAGCGGATGAAATTATAAAAAAAGATAAAGACGGTGAAAATATTGGAAACTGAAAACGGCTTCGTACATCTTCATGTTCATAGTGAATACAGTCTGCTCGACGGCGCTTGCCGCATTAAGAAGATTGTAAAAAAAGTAAAAGAGCTTGGTCAGACTGCAATCGCAGTAACCGATCATGGCGTAATGTACGGAGCAGTTGATTTTTATCGTGAAGCTTTGGCGGCAGGTATTAAGCCGATTATTGGCTGCGAGGTATATGTAGCGCCAAGAACACGTTTTGATAAAGAGGCAAAGCTTGATTCACGTCCGTTTCATTTGATTTTACTATGTAAAAACAACAAGGGCTATCAAAATCTTATTAAACTTGTTTCATTGAGCTATACTGAAGGGTTTTACAGTAAGCCCAGAGTTGATTTAGAAATTCTTGAAAAATATTCCGACGGTCTTATATGTCTTTCCGGCTGTATAGCAGGAGAAATTGCAAAAAAGCTTATAAACCGAGAATATGAGTCAGCCAAAAAGGCTGCTTTGAATTATGAACGAATCTACGGAAAAGGAAATTATTATTTAGAAGTTCAAAATCATGGAATAAAAGATGAAATTGAAATAATTCCTATGCTCAAAAAGCTATCAATAGAAACCGGAATACCACTTGCTGCAACTAATGATTCACATTATATAGAAAAAAGCGACGCAGAAACTCAAAATATATTGATGTGTATTCAGTTAAAGAAAACTATATATGAGCCTAATAAGCTTAAATTCCCCACTGATGAATTTTATATTAAATCTACGAAACAGATGTACGAGCTTTTCGGAGATATGCCGGAAGCAGTCATAAATACATTCGATATAGCAAAACAATGTAATGTAAGCTTTGAATTCGGGGTAATCAGGCTTCCTGAATTTAAAACCGATGGAGAAAGGGATAATATATCATTTTTTAAAAATTTGTGTTTTTCAGGTTTAATCGAAAAATACAACGAGCCAATTAATAAAAGTATCAGGGAGCGTCTTAACTATGAAATAAAGATAATAGTTGAAATGGGCTATACAGATTATTTTCTTATTGTTTGGGACTTTATAAGATACGCAAAAGAAAATAACATCCCGGTGGGCCCGGGAAGAGGCTCTGGAGCTGGAAGTCTATGCGCTTATTGCATTGGAATTACAGGTATAGATCCAATAAAATATAACCTCCTGTTCGAACGTTTTTTAAATCCTGAAAGAGTAAGTATGCCTGATTTCGATATAGACTTTTGCATTGAGGGCAGACAGCAGGTTATAGATTATGTTGTGAATAAATACGGATCAGAACGTGTTTCTCAGATAATAGCGTTTGATACGCTTAAAGCAAGAGCAGCAGTAAAAGATACCGGAAGAGCTTTAGGCCTTTCAGTTAAATTCAGAAATGACATATCTTCACTTATACCAAAGGATTTAAATATTACTATTGAAAAATCAATTGAAAAAAATGATGATTTAAAACAGCTTTATGATACTAATCCTACAGCTCACAAGCTGATTGATGAATCCATTAAGCTTGAAGGAATGCCGAGAAATGATTCTATTCACGCAGCGGGCGTAGTTATATCTTCCGTTCCCATAACTGATATTGTACCTGTAAAAACAAGCGGAAACGCCGTAGTAACGCAATATACAATGTCAGCTCTTGAAAATCTCGGACTTCTTAAAATGGATTTTCTGGGACTTAGAAATCTTACTGTTATAAAACACTGTGTAGAGCAGATACAAAGATATGAAAATAATTTTAATATTAATAAAATTTCTGTAAATGATAAAGATGTATATAAAATGATGTCTTTAGGTAAAACCACAGGAGTTTTCCAGTTTGAAAGCGATGGAATGAGAAGGGTTCTTATTCAGCTAAAGCCGGAAAATCTTGAGGATCTTATAGCTATTATTTCGCTTTACCGTCCGGGCCCTTCTGAATCCATACCAAAGTATATATTCAACAAACATAATCCTGATAAAATAACTTATAAGCACCCAGTTCTAAAAAATATTCTTAATGTAACCTATGGCTGTATGGTATATCAGGAACAGGTTATGGAAATATGCAGAGTTGCCGCGGGATATTCCTACGGAAGAGCGGATTTGGTAAGACGCGCAATGGCCAAAAAAAAGCATGATGTAATGGAAAAGGAACGTAATATATTTTTATACGGCAATAAAAATGACGACGGTACTACAGAATGCTGCGGAGCTATAGCAAACGGTATTAATGAAAAAACTGCAAATGAGATTTTTGATGAAATGAGCGGATTTGCCTCTTATGCATTTAATAAGTCACATGCAGCAGCTTATGCTTATTTATCTTATCAGACGGCATATTTAAAATGTCATTATATGAAAGAATATATGGCTGCGCTTATGTCAAGTGTACTGGGTAATACTGATAAATTATCCGAATATGTAGAAGAATGCCGTCAGAATGAAATAAAAATATTAAGGCCGGATATAAATAAAAGCTATGCTGAATTTACAGCAGAAGAAAATGGTATAAGGTATGGACTTCTCGCAATTAAAAATATAGGTAAGGGGATAATACTAAGTATTATAGAAGAGCGAGAAAAGAATGGTGTTTTTCAATCTCTTGATAATTTTTGTGAAAGAACATCAGAATTGAATATAAGCAAAATAATAGTCGAAAATTTAATAAAATCAGGAAGCTTTGATAATTTAGGTGCAAATAGACGTGAAATGATATCCAATTATGAATACATTATGGACAGTTATTCACATTTTACAAGAAAAAATATTGAAGGACAAATGAATTTATTTCCTGATGGAAATAATCGGATTCATCAAAAATTTAAATTTAAAAGTCAAGAAGAGTATAAATATAACGATCTGCTTGAATTTGAAAAACTGTCAACCGGCATGTATATATCAGGTCATCCTCTGGATGAATTCAGAATCTACACTAAGCTTATGAAATTAAATTCTATTTCAAAAATAAAAAATAATAAATACCTGAACAAAACTATTGAAGAAAAAATAATAGGAGTTTTAGACGATATAACTATACATTATACATCTACCGGGAAAAAAATGGCTTTTCTAAATATTCAGGATATAACCGGTCAGATTTCATGCACACTGTTTCCAGAAGCATACAATTTATATAAAAATAAACTACAAATCGGAGATATTCTTTATATATACGGAAAAATATCTAATAAGGAAGCCTTTGAAACATCCATAATATGTAATAATCTTTATTCTAAGTCGGAATTTAAGAATATTGCGGAATCAAAGCGTCTCTGTATAAAGCTGAATGGGACGCAGAAAGAAGTAGCTTTAAAAATTATTAAAGCTGCTGAAGATTACCCGGGAAATATATCGCTATGTTTTTATTTAAATGATTCAAAAAAATATATTAAACCGAAAAATGTTAAAGGAGTTAAAATTTGCAGCGAGCTTATAAGCATACTTGAAGAAGTAGTTTCAGGTGATAATATAGGATTAATTGATTAAAAATTAATTTATATATATTTTTTTCTTTATTTTACTCGAAATCACTTGACAAAAATCTTAAATGTAGTAAAATAGTATATGGTAAATTAAACATGCCAAGAGGCGGATAGGAGTTATATTTAATGCTTAAAAAGATTGGTGTTTTGACGAGCGGGGGAGACGCTCCCGGAATGAATGCTGCTGTTCGGGCAGTAACAAGAGCCGCTATAAGAATGGGTATGCAGGTTTACGGCATCCGCAGAGGATATAATGGACTTATTAACGGAGACGTTATAGAAATGAATGAAAGAAGCGTTTCTGATATAATTCAAAGAGGCGGAACAATGCTTTATACCGCCAGATGTCCTGAATTCAGAACTGAAGAGGGCGTTAATAAAGCTAAGGATAAGTGCAAAGAACTGGGGTTGGAAGGTATTGTAGTAATTGGCGGAGACGGTTCGTTCAGAGGAGCTGCTGATCTTTCAGCAAAGGGTATACTCTGTGTCGGTCTTCCGGGTACTATAGATAATGATATTTCATGTACAGAATATACAATAGGCTACGATACGGCCATGAATACAGCAATGGAAATGGTTGATAAGCTCAGAGATACCGCTCAGTCTCACGACAGATGCAGCGTAGTTGAGGTTATGGGCAGGGGAGCAGGCTTTATTGCCGTTAATACCGGCGTGGCTTGCGGAGCTACGTATGTTATTACAAGCGAGGTTCCTTATGATCTTGACGTAATCGCAAAGAAAATGCTTGAATCCAGAAAAACAGGTAAGCAGCATTTTATTATAATAGTTTCCGAGGGCGTTGGTCATTCGGATGAAATTGCAAGAACTCTTCAGGAAAAGACTGGAATTGAAGCCAGAACTACTATTCTCGGTCATGTTCAGAGGGGCGGTTCTCCTACTGTAAGAGACAGAGTTGTTGCAAGTCAAATGGGTTATTATGCAGTTAATCTGCTCTCACAGGGTATTGGAAACAGAGTTGTCGGAATGCAAAATAATAAAATCGTGGATTATGACATTCAGGAAGCTCTTTCCATGAAAAAACCTTTTGAGGAAGATTTATATCATATAGCAGATGAAATTGCATTTTAATAATTATACGAATATAGGCATCAGAGTAGAAAACTATGCGTAAAGTGGCCGACAGACGGGGAGTTGCTGTTGGAACGAAAAGCACAAAAAGCTTGCGGTATAGTTTTCGCATCCCGCTGTATGCATAAAGCGCCTTTTCATAAACGGCTTCTTTGTGCAAATCAGCACAATTTTTAGGAGGTTTTTATGAAAAGGTTTATTTCAATGGTACGCGATTCAGCAAAGGAACTGACAGATATCAAATGTATTGTCATGACGGGCATGCTTATAGCTATACATGTTCTTCTTGGTGTATTTATAATGATTCCAGTGGGTGAATACATAAAAATATCATTCAGTTTTCTGGCTCTTGCCGCAATAGGTATGCTTTTTGGACCGGTACCGGCCGCAATGGCAGGCGCAATAACTGACATTCTTGGTTTTCTTCTTGCCAATAAAACCGGAGGGGCATATCATCCCGGATTTACATTAGTGCAGATTACGGGCGGTATTATTTATGGATTAATTCTATACAAGGCTGATTTAAACAAATATTTTGTATTTAAGTGTATTATAGCAAAGGCCATGATAGCAGTAATATGCAATCTTCTTATGAACTCATATTTTTTAAGCGTTCTATGGGGGCAGTCGTTTTGGGGACTTATGCCTGCAAGATTATTAAAAAATGCTATTCAGCTTCCGGTTGACGTAATATTGATGTCTGCTGTTCTGCCTACTGTTATGTATGTTTACAAACGAGTTTTCGGAAAAAAAGATATATTAGTTAAATAAGTAATTGTTTAAATCACTTGTTAGTAATATTTTTAACTGACAAGTGATTTTTTGCAAAAATAAAATGATAATAATTATGAATGGAGGAAAAAATGAAAAGAAAAATCGGCTTTTTAGGTGCGGGTAATATGGGGAGCGCAATAATGAAAGGCGTCGCCTTCAGCGAATTAAGGTGGGATATTGAAATTTATGCTTTTGATCCTGACGAGTCGAAGGTTGATGCCTTGTCAGGCTTTGACGTAATAAAATGCAATGACGCCGCTGAAGTTGTTAAAGAATGTGATATTGTATTTTTGGCGGTTAAACCTCAGTCTTTGGAAAACACTTTAAAATCGGTTAAAGACTATGTTAAGGAAAGAATGGTATTTGTTTCAATTGCAGCAGGAATTTCTTCCGATTATATTAGAAATTCTCTTGAAGACTACAGCGTAAGAGTAATTTTGGCAATGCCTAACACACCTTTGCTTCTTGGAGAGGGAGCGACAGCAATCGCAGAAAGCAATTCTGCCTCCGAAAAACAGTTTGACTTTGTATGCAGAGTTTTTGAAGCTTGCGGAAAGATTAAAGTTATCCCTGAAAATAAAATGAAAGAAATAATTGCCGTAAACGGAAGCAGTCCGGCTTTCATTTACCTTTTTGCTAAAGGTTTCATTGATAATGCTGTAAAAAACGGTATAGACGAAGGAGCGGCAAAAGCATTATTCTGCCAGAGTTTAATAGGCTCTTCAAAAATGATAATGGAATCTGAATATGATATTGGCGAGCTCATAAAAATGGTATCTTCACCAGGAGGCACAACATTAGCCGGTCTTCAAAAGCTATATGATAATAATCTGCTTAAAGCAGTTGACGAGGCTTGTGATGCGTGTACAAAGCGTGCATACGAGCTTGCTGACTGAGTTAAGTATAATTTTCGGTCATACAGCATATCCTTTTTAAAAAAGGCTTTGCCAAAGAAAAGGAATGATGTATTATGAAAATTACAGCCGCTGCTGATATGACCGTTTCTGAAAAAAGAAGATTGTTTATTGGAGTTTTAATGCTTTTTATGTTTTCAGGAATTATTGCAGGTACGATATTTGTTATAAAGGATAATGAAAGCCGTTTTATAGCGTCCGAATTCATAAATCAGCATTTAATAAAAAGCACTACCGAAAGATCTATAATTAAAGTTTTTTCCGACTCATTTCTACCGCTTTTGTTCACTCTTTCGATTCAGGCCATCTGCGGTTTATTTGCCTTTGGACAGCCTCTTTGTATACTTACTCTTTTTCATAGAGGAATTGCCGGCGGAATTTCGGCAGCATTAATATATATTAATTATGGTATAAAAGGTTTTTTTATTATACTTATAATGCTGCTTCCGGTTTTGCTGTTTAGCATGTTTATACTTGTTTTAGGAGCGCGTGAATCAATAAAATCGTCGAATACCATATTAAATTTTGCTTTCGGAAAAGATAAAGATAATGAACAAAGAGTTGAAATAAAGCTTTACATAATTAAGTTTGTGGTTCTTGCGGCATTTGCATTACTCAGCTCGGTTTTAGATTGTACAATTACATATATTTTTACAGGCTTGCTTTTGAAGCCTTAAAACAAGGAGTGTAAATATTAATGGGAATTTTCGGTTCGGATTATGAAAGCGCGGGAGTGGGCATACCAAAAAACGCTCCAAAAAAGAAAGGTGTTTTCAGATTTTTTGAACTTTTATTCAGAAAGTTTTGGAAACTTATTCAGGTCAATATGCTATATTCAGTTTTTTTTATTCCAATTTTGCTTGCCGGTTATGCTTTTTTAAGGGTTTCAAACTCTAAAATTGCAGCTATTATAATTATAATATGTTTATGTGCTTTTGCGGCAGTATTCGGACCGGCAACTGCGGGTATGATGAAAATTCTTCGTAATTATACACTTGAAAGGCATTCATTTATATTAACGGATTTTAAAGAAGCGTTTTCTAAAAATTACAAAAAGTCTTTTATCCTTGGTTTATTGGATTTAATCATTGCCGTATCTATCGGATCGGCCGTTTATGTTTACCCTAAGCTTTCTGAAGCTTATGGAAACCAACTTTTAATGATACCTTTTATTATTAGCATAAGCATAGCGTTAGTCGTGATAATGATGAATTATTATGCTTTTCTTATGATTGTAGCAACAGATATATCATTTAAAAATATAATAAAAAATTCGTTAGCATTAGCATGTGTTGCATTGAAAAAAAACCTGATAACTTTACTTTCTACATCTGTTATTATAGCAATATTTATAATTTTAATATTAATTAATTTGAATTTTATTCTATTTCTTCCTTTTGTTCCTGCGTCTATTCTTGCATTTATTATTTGCTTCAATTCTTACCCTATAATTCAGAAATATGTTATTAACCCATTTTATGAACAAAGAGGCGAGATAAACCCTGAACTAATTATTTCTGAAAATGATAACGAGGTATTATTTGAGGATAAAGGCGGTAAAGAAAAGCCTATTGAAAAGAAGAAAAAATCTAAAAAAGGAAAAATAATATCTTAGATTTTTATAAAATCCCTTTACAATATAATAAAAATATGTTATAATATTAATCGTCCATGCGCATGGTTTAAGGGTTAAGCCTAATACGGAGTTTACCTGCCTTTTACTATGACATAGGAAAATAATTAAAGAGGTGAAAACATGTTACTGAAAGAAGAAAAAACAGCTGTTATTGAAGCAAACAAGACTCACGAGAATGATACCGGTTCTCCGGAGGTTCAGATCGCTATTCTTACAAAAAGAATAAACGACTTAACTGAACACCTGAAGATTCACAAGAAGGATCATCATTCCAGAAGAGGTCTTCTTAAGATGGTAGGTCACAGACGTAATCTTCTTAATTATCTTAAGAAAAAGGATATTAACAGATACCGAGCAATTATTGAAAAGCTTGGAATCCGTAAGTAATCCTTTATTTGAAAGGCAGTCGGGAGAAATCCTTTCTGCCTTTTTATCTAAATGAATTTAAAATTAATACAGTAGTGGTTATTTTAGCATTAAATCGTAAACCTTATTTTTATAAGGTTCAGGGTTTATTGCTAAAGCTGCTACTGAAACAGGAGGCAGTTTATGTTCGAAAATTATAAAACTTTTAAAACGCAGTTTGCCGGCAGAGAACTTATGGTTGAAACAGGTAAGACCTGCGAACTTTCTAATGGTTCTTGCTGGGTGCATTATGGCGAGACAGTTGTAATGGCAAATGTTACGGCAAGCGTTAAGCCAAGGGAAGGTATTGACTTTTTCCCGCTTTCAGTTGATTATGAGGAACGCTTATACTCAGTTGGTAAAATACCCGGCTCGTTTACTAAAAGAGAAGGGAAACCGTCTGAAAAGGCAATTCTTACTTCAAGAATGGTTGACCGACCGATAAGACCGCTTTTTCCAAAGGATATGAGAAATGATGTTTCAGTTGTAATGACAGTTCTTGCAGTTGATCCTGATTGTTCTCCGGAAATTACAGGTATGATTGCAACCTCTATAGCTCTCTCTATTTCTGATATACCATGGAACGGTCCGATTGCCGGTATAAGCGTTGGACTTGTAAACGGTGAAATAGTCCTTAATCCTACGCTTGAACAAAGAGAAAAAACTGATTTAAATCTTACTGTTGCCGGTTCTGCTGAAAAAATAGTTATGATTGAAGCCGGAGCTAATCAGGTACAGGACGATATTATGCTTGACGCTATTATAAAAGGTCATGATGAAATAAAAAAAATAGTAGCATTTATAAATGATATTAAATCACAAATAGGTAAAAAGAAGTTTGAATTTGAATCTCAGGAAGTTGATCATGATATGTTCGACGCAATTGAGGAGTTCGCTTCAGACAGAGTAAAGATAGCTCTTGACACAAACGATAAAAATGTACGCGAAGAAAGACTTCAGCCGATCAAGGATGATATTCATATAAAATTTGATGAAATATATCCTGAAAAAGAAGCTATGATTGACGAATGCATTTACAAGCTTCAGAAAAAAATAGTTAGAAACTGGCTTTATGACGGTAAGCGCGTTGACGGAAGAGGAATAGATGAAATAAGACCTTTAGCTGCAGAAGTAAATGTATTACCGAGAGTTCATGGTTCTGGATTATTTACAAGAGGACAAACTCAGGTTTTAACAATCGCTACGCTCGGCCCTGTTAGCGATGCACAGCGCATAGATGGAATTGATGAAGAAGAGTCTAAAAGGTATATGCATCATTATAATTTCCCATCATATTCTGTAGGTGAAACTAAACCAAGCAGAGGTCCTGGAAGACGTGAAATAGGTCATGGTGCACTCGCTGAGAGAGCCCTGGAACCGGTACTGCCTTCTGTAGAAGAGTTTCCATATGCCATAAGGCTTGTTTCAGAGGTGCTTTCCTCTAACGGTTCTACGTCACAAGGTTCAATCTGCGGCTCTACGCTTGCTCTTATGGACGCAGGTGTTCCGATTAAAGCTCCTGTTGCAGGTATTTCCTGCGGACTTATTACCAAGCCGGACAGTGATGATTTCATGACAATGGTTGATATTCAGGGGCTGGAAGACTTTTTCGGAGATATGGACTTTAAGGTGGGAGGCACTCATAAAGGAATAACTGCTATTCAGGTTGATATCAAAGTTGATGGTTTAACGCCTGAAATAATTAAAGAAGCATTTGAAAAGACAAGAAAAGCAAGACTTTATATTCTCGATGAAATTATGCTTAAGGCAATTCCAGAATCAAGAGCTACTGTTAATAAATATGCGCCTAAAATGATTCAAACCAAAATCGATGTTGAAAAAATAAGAGAAGTTATTGGTCAGGGCGGCAAAATTATTCAGAAGATAACTTCTGAATGCGATGTGAAAATTGATATAAATGAAGACGGAAATGTGTTCATTTCCGGAGTTGACCTTGAAAATTGCAATAAGGCTCTTGCCATAGTACAAACAATTGCTAACGGCCCTAAGGTTGGAGAAATATATAAAGGCAAGGTTGTAAGACTTATGACCTTCGGAGCATTTGTTGAAATTGCGCCTGGAAAAGACGGACTTGTTCATATATCTAAGCTTGAAAAGAACAGAGTTGAAAAGGTTGAAGATGTTGTTTCTATCGGAGATGAAATACTTGTAAAAGTAGTTGAAATAGACAAACAAGGAAGAATTAACCTTTCAAGAAAAGATGCTTTAGCTGATTTGGAAGCTAAGAATAATCAATAATAAAATACGGACGTTTAACAGCGTCCGTATTTTTTATAAACGTATTCTTGAATAGTGGTTATAATATTGCATATAACATTATAAAAGTATTTATAAAAGGAATGACAATTATGTATGATGTTATAATTATAGGAAGCGGCCCCGCCGGACTTTCGGCTTCTATTTACGCAGTGCGTGATCAGCTTAAAACAATAGTCGTTGAGAAAATTCATTTTGGTACAGGTCAGATTTCTGAAAGCGACCGTATAGAAAATTATTTGGGATTATATGGTGAAAATGGATATGAACTTGGTATGAAATTTCGAGAACATGCATTAAAATTAGGTGTAGAATTCTATGAAGGAGAAGCAACTAAAATTAATTTCAGTAACGGTTCTTATATTGTAAATTTTAAAAATGGATATTATCTTAAATCCAGGTCTTTAATATATGCGGCTGGAGCTAATCATTTAAAGCTTGGAGTTAAAGGAGAAGATGAATTTTATGGAAAAGGAGTTTCATATTGCGCTACATGCGACGGAGCATTTTATAAAGGAAAAACTGTAACTGTAGTAGGAGGCGGTGATACTGCCTTTAGTTATGCATTGCTTCTTTCTAAAATTGCAGAAAAGGTTTATCTTGTTCATAGAAGAAGTGTATTCAGAGCCAATAAATCATTGCAGAAAAAACTAAAAGCCGCTGTTAACGTAGAATTTTTATTAAATTCTGAGATAATAGAAATCATGGGAAATCAAAAAATAAAATCAATAAACTTAATTCAGAATAAAACTGAAAAAAATATTTTGACAGACGGCATATTTATAGCTATAGGTATAAAGCCGAATACTGCATTATTAAAAAATAAGGTAACATTAGATGATAACGGATATATAATAGCAGATGAAAACGGAATCACATCTGTACCGGGACTATTTGCAGCGGGTGATGTTCGTAAAAAAAGACTCAGACAAATTGTGACGGCAGTATCAGACGGCGCCTGCTGCGCAGTTTCAGCAGAAGATTATTTAAATAAAAATAATATATGATGTATTCATTCATTTTCGTTATTTTTATCCTTAATTTTATGATGAATATTTGCTAATGGTGAATTATCTGCGGCATTTTTCAGAATTTCATTTGATAAATGAGTGTATATTTCTGTTGTGGCAATACTTTTATGGCCAAGTATTTCTTTGAGTGTTAAAGTATCAACATTTCCATGTTGATACATGAGTGTTGCGGCAGTATGTCTGAGTTTATGAACAGAGTATCCCTGACCGGATAATCCTATTTTTTTGATTGATTCATTAACTATTTGCTCAACACGCCTTTTACTGATTCGCTTATTTTTCCTACTTAAGAATACTGCGTCAGGATCGTTTATTGAATTTTCACGCGAATTTAGATATTCCGCTAAAGCAATTTTACAGGCGTTATTAAAATAGATATAACGTTCTTTATTTCCTTTACCTAATAACTTCATTTTGCTTTCATTAAAATTTATATCGTTAATGTTAAGTCCGACAAGTTCGCTTAAGCGCATTCCGCAATTTAAAAACAGTGTTATTATACAATAATCACGCAATGATTCTTTACCAGAATTTGAGGCTGAATCCAAAAGTTTTTCGCTTTGTTCAAGGGTAAGATATTTTGGCAGGGATTTTTTTATTGTAGGTAGTTCCAAATTAACTGTAGGATCATTATTAATTAACATTACATTTTTAGTGAGATATTTATAAAGACTTTTTAATGATGATATTTTTCTTGATATAGTTTTTGAATTATTTTTACGGTCATCTCGTAAAAAGTATATATATTCATAAATTTTTTTTAAATTAACTTGTTCTAAATTATTTACATCAAATTTTTTTATGGATATCATATTAAATTCAATATCATCAGTTGAATCAATATAAATTAAATATCGTAAAAAAGTTCGTATATCTATCAGATAACCCTCAACAGTTCTTTCAGATTTGCCTTTGGCGACTACTAAATTAAACCAGTAATCATTTAAAAATTCTGGATAATCATTTAATTTTGATTTATTCATAATTTCACCACTACTTATTGCGCTAAACTTATATTTAGCGCAATAACGTGTTTTTTTATTCTCTCCCTTTTCTGTTTAATTTATCTCCATTATATCATGTTTACGGCTTTTATGCAACTTTCTTACATATCCTTAACTTGAGTTTTCAACAGAAAAAAATATTTTTTATTGCGAGGTTAAAACGCTAAAACTTAACTTTGTTTTTCTGTTCGTTTTCAAACTTTTCAAAAAGCTTTTCAAATTCTCCTTTTTCGTCTATCTTCATTATCTGGAATATCCAACGCTCCATTTCGTGAAGCATTTCATAACGTTCTATCGCTATGATAAGTTCAAGACAATCTATTGTTGTAACTCTCCGATATCTTAACCGCCTTTGTAACTCGTCAATGTCGGCAGTCATTGTTTCATATTGAGTTAAAAACATTTGTAATATCATTTCTTTTCGTGTCATTTAAATCCCCCTTGAATTTTTATTAAAAAAACTAACAGTTTTTTATAATTTTTACTTCTATAATATAAAAGCGGCTAAGATTTTTCTTAGCCGCTTTTTTTAAATATTTATTATTTCTCCTTCAAGACCATTATAAGCTGAAACAGCATTTGATTCATCTGTATCAATATGCATAGCTGCAGCATATTTAGGAGAAACTCTTACAACAACATCACCTAATATTGCTTTTCTTTCTTTTGTATCTAATTTAACCCATACAATATCCTTATCTTTAACATTCATTTGAAGGGCGTCTTCAGGCGTAAGATGAATATGACGCTTAGCTATTATAACGCCTTGACTGATTTCAACTTCTCCTTCCGGTCCTATTATTTTACAGGCGCCTGATCCCTCTATATCGCCAGATTCCCTTATTGGTGCAGATATACCGATTGAACGTGCATCGGTAGCAGAAAGCTCTACTTGCGTTTCCGGACGTACCGGACCTAAAATTGAAACATTGGGCATTGATTTTTTAGGTCCAACTATTGTAACTCTCTCTTCACAAGCAAATTGTCCGGGTTGGGAAAGATCTTTTTTGTTTGTAAGTTTCGCATTTTTACCAAATAAGATTTCAAGATGTTCTTGAGTAAGATGTACATGCCTTGCAGATGTTTCAACTATAAATTTGTTTGACATAATAATAAACAGCCTTTCTGCCGTGACATTATTCACGGACTTTTTAATTATCTTTATATATTTTACTACTTTTTTCATCATAGGTCAAGATATTTTAATTTATAATAAGAATATATAGCTAAAAAAAAGATATAATATAAGTGTTATATAAAAACTCATTGTCAGGAGATTACAATGGAAATAAATCGATCAAAGAATTTTTCACAAGATGAAATCACTAAGCTATTCTTATCAGTTAACTGGGAATCTGCCGGATACCCTGAAAAGCTTTTATATTCTGTTTTAACAAGTGAAACTGTATTGTCATGCCGCGAAAACGAAAAGCTTATAGGATTGATGACCGCTATATCTGATGGAGGTATGAATGTTTTTTTTCCTTATCTTCTTATAAGTCCTGATTATCAAAATAAAGGTATAGGTAAAGCGCTTGTCTCAGAAATGCTTGAAATATATCGAGATTACTATAGAAGAATATTGATATGCAGTAATGAAAAGGCCGAATTCTATAAAAAGTGTGGAATGAATATATGCAATGATCAGATTCCGATTATGAAAATTAACTGAATAGTGTCAAATTCCCATCTGTATCATAAAATAATAAAGTAAACAAAACCTACGGAGGGAACAATATGACAAAGCAAATATACTTTTTAGGCGGAACATCTCCGTCAGGATTTCAGTCAAAATTTTTAGAACAAATAAAGGCTCCCGGATTTTATACCTACATATTAAAGGGCGGTCCGGGTACCGGAAAATCAACGCTTATGAAAAAAATTGCAAACGAATTTAAAGAACATCCAATATCTTTATACTATTGCTCATCGGATATCAGATCTCTCGATGCAGTTGTAATTGAAGATAAAAAATTAATTATAGTTGACGGTACGGCGCCGCATGTTTTCGAGGCGCTTTATCCCGGAGCTTCACAGGAAATCATAAATTTAGGAGAATTTTGGGATGGAAATAAGCTTAAAAAGCATTCTGATGCTATACACTATTTATTTGATGAAAATCAAAAATATCATGCAAGAGTGCGTTGTTACATTGAAGCGCTTGCATCTTTAAATTCAGATATTTATACAATCGGTGAAGACGCACTGAATAAAGAAAAGCTGATATCATATATTTCAAGATTTTGCAAAAAACTCATGATAAAAAATAAAAAAGATGAAAAAGGAAAAATAAGCTATAAACAGATTTCAGCATTTACGACTGATAATTATTCTACACAGTCTTTAATCGGAGATTATAGCGTCTATTTGATTAAAGATGATTTGTTTGCAGGCAGTGATTTCTTTTTAAGAGCGATTGCTGATCATTTTGTAAATTGTGGTTATAATATAACAGTCAGCGAATGTACTATGCATCATATTCCCACATATGAACATATTATTTCAGAAGAAACAGGATTGGCATTTATGACTTCTAACTTCTTTAACAAAATAGAAAACGAAACGGCTGCTACTATAAATTTCGGTCGTTTTTATAGTAAAGAAATAATATCGTCAAAAAAACAGCGGCTTTCATTCAACAAAAAAGGATCTGTTGAGCTTGCTGAGGAAGCACAGAAAGCGCTTAACACAGCTTTGGATATACATGATGAGCTTGAAAAAAATTATATTAAAGCAATTGATTTCAAAAGGCTTAATAAAAAAACTGAAGAATTTATATCTGAAATCAAATCATTATAATTTTACAAAAATGAGCGCTTATAAAAGCGCTCATTTTTCAGCAAAGATTCTTAAAATATTTCATAAAAATCCTGACTATAAGATTTTGCCTTTTGTAAATTATATCCGATATTTTTAAAGCCAGTCTGATTATTGCTTCAGATTTTTCCCTACTAATAATCTTATTACTTAATTTTGCTTCAAGAGCTATTTTTGTAACGCCAATAAATTCGTTGCTTTTAAAAGTCCCTTTTAATTCTTTTTCTACATATTCAGCAAATTCTAAATGCTGCATATTATCATTTTTTATACCGCAAAAATCAATTAACTTTAAAATATATTCATATGCATTAATTGCGTTTTCAGAATAATTATCAGTTTTAAAACTATTACTACGTTTTTTTAAAATAATTAAATGTATTGCTGCAATTATTGATATAATTAAAATAACTGAAAATGTTGCTGCAATAATAAGCTTTAATCCTATTGGATATTGATTATTATCTGAAGGATGGGAAAAATCCGTATGAGAATTTACAGATTTCTCTGTTTTTGTTTTAATAGTTGTATCAGTGATTTCATCGGCATTTTTAGTATTACTGCTTAAGCTTATATTTTCTGAATTTTTTGTTATATTTTGATGTGTTGAAGTTGTTTCCTTTGTTTCCGAAGTTTGAATATTTGTGAAAGCTGCAGCACTTGGAGGAGTAAATTCAAACGGTACCCATCCATATTCCTTTAAATATACTTCAGCCCATGCATGAGCCCTGTTATCCTTTATTTCTACTTTATAACCGTTTTGAGTTAGGTTTTCATCTTTTAAATCATCTTCTGTCATAACATATCCTTCGGCATATCGTGCAGGGATTCCCGACATTCTTGCAAGAATTATACCGGAAGTTGCAAAGTGAACGCAGTAGCCTTTATGATTTTCTGTTAGAAAATAATTTACAAAATCACGGTCTGCCGGCGTTTTGCCCGGCTCTAATGTATATTCTGCATTATCTGACAGCAATGTACGGATATAGCTAAGCTGGGTATATACGTTATCAGATATGTTATCCTTTATAAAATTATTATAAAGTTTCTTGATTTCATCATTATCAGGTACTTTAAGGTAATTACTATAAACAAATTCTTCATATTCACTATTATTACCATATTGCTCCTGCTTCATAAGACTGTTAAAATTTTGCTTCTCTGATATATTAAAGCTATAATTTTTCTTATTCTCAAGCTCAATGACAGTATCATTTATATACTTAATCTCCCCTTTTGGAACAGAATTATATGGAGTATAATTATATTTTGCATTTCTAAAACAAATTTCTATATTTAAAGTATAATTTAAAGATGAATTTTCATTAAGACTGTTATATAAAAAATCCTGTGGATGTAAATTTGAATTATCAAAAAGCCCGCTGCTGTTATCATATATTTGACTGTTAAGCTCATTCCAGCTCTTTCCGTCGTATATAGATCCTACATATCCTTTAAGGTATATATTACCATTAGGATTAAAAGCTTCGTCGCAAGTTACAATAAGATCAGTGGTATTATTATATGAAATTGAATGCAGATTTCCAAGACGATGGCTGTATATTTTAATATTTCCTAATTCAAAAGAATCAGATATTCGTTCGATACTTCCTTTAACATCATTAAAAGTAAATTCACTAAGAGCAGTTTTCAGGTTGTCTCTTACAATATTCAATCTATCAGAACGAGAATATCCGGTTAAATTAATAATAATAAAGATCAATCCAATAATTAAAGCACAGCCTGTCATCAATATAATACCGGATTGTCCGGCAGTTCTATATTTAATTATCGGTTTAACTATAAAGTGGTTACCTTTTCTTATGAAACCCGTCTTACTTCTTCCCAGATTCCTGTAGTAGCCTGACTGATGAACGGAAAGCAATACAGTCCAGTATATTATTACCATAAAGGCCGGTAAAAGAGCAGGAGTTTTGCCGTAATAAAGACCAATTTCAATAAATGGAAACGTAATAAGAAATCCAAAGAAAAAATTTGGTTTTACTATTGTAAAATAGCATATTAGCATGATAATAAGAAAAATTGTAAAACTCATGAAAATAGATATTGTATTTTCTTTTGAAATTCCTGATAATTCTATATTAAAATATTCACTTCTTTTAGGCCAGATAATATTATATACCTGATTATATATCAACATAAATCCCTTAATATAATTATTCCAATTTCTATATAATAGTATTTCATAAATAATCAAAATAGGTATAATAGTAAACATAAATTTCTTAGGCAATATAAATATTATAGAAAACAGTGCAAAAAATAAAGTAATATAAACTGCAATAATATCGTTGTTTATTTTAATATAAAACATTGTTATAAACGAATAAAATATTCCGATAACTCCGCAAAGGGCAATCAGTATTAAGGGTAGGAAATCAGGTAAAAATCTTTTTTTGGGTATTGTAAAAGATATACTGTCAGTTACTTTGACTCCGCTGTAAATATTTCGTTTTATTTTTTTATCACTCATATTAATTTCCTATATAACTAATTTTGATATATTTTCTTCCAGCTTTCCCGCTGGTATTATGATTATATGATCAGAATTTTCAAATTCTGCGAAATCATTTGAAAATTCGTTCTTTATATATATTAAAGTCATATTCTGATTGCTTTGGTTATATAATTCCGATATATTTTCAGCAGATGACGATATATAAACTATTTTAGAAAAGTCGTATGCTTTTTCTGATATTTCCTTGGTAAGGACAGAATCGTCAGAAGGTCCATTTTCAAATATACTTCTTATATTTTCACTAACATCAGATTTGTTAATAACTCTAACAAATTCATTACTATTTTTATGTGAATTATAAAATGTAAGCTTAAACGGTATTTCATTATCTATTAATAAAAATGATATTGATGCAAACACTTCCGAAACTGTATCAAGACTTCTTATATTTTTTTCCGATGCGATTCCGTTAAAGTCCAAAGCTACTAAAATTGAAGAATTAACCGGTTGACTGTAATGCCTGACTATTAGATTATCTTGTTTTAAGCTTAAATTCCAATGAATCCTGTTTGGCTTATCTCCCGGTAAATAATTCTTAAGATCAAAAATCTCTGATGGATCATCTCCCCTTTTATATTTTGAAAAAATACTACTTTCATTTGTATTGATAATATTTAATTTATAAAGAGAGTTTAGATTATAAATTTCAGGTAAAACAGTAATTTTATTCACAACATCTGATTTGATACGGCAGGAAAAAAGTTTAATAAAATCATATATCTGAATAGATTTAATTTTAATATTTAAAATTCCGCAATAATCAGAAGTAAGAGAAAAATTTATTCTTTCATTACATAAAGAATGAATAGGGACTGTTAATATCATTGTATCATAAGACTTCAACAGATTATTAAAGTATTCTATAGTTATTATACTGTTTGAAAACGGAATAATGGTTTTATTATTTATCGAAAGTAAAATATCTATTTTTCCTTTTTTAACAACCGTATTTGATTTTGCTTCAATACTTCCCTTAATAAAAAATCTTGAATAAATAATTATTGCTCCTAATAATAACGGCAGCGCAACTAAAAATATCAGAATATATAATGAAAGCATTTCTGTATAAAGTAAATAAAAAATTACTGATATTATCAGTAATAACATATATAAAATTTTTACAGACAACATAATAAACCTCAGACTGTTATTTTAGGAACAGATACATTCCTCAAAATCTCATTTAAAACTGCTGATTCATTCAATTCGCTTAATGAAGCTTTTCTTTCCAATATTATACGATGCTGAGCAACTTCATTAAATACAAACGCAACATCATCAGGTATAACATAGTCTCGTCCGCATAAAAGCGCAGATGCCTTTGACATTGATGCAAGACTAATAGCTCCCCTGGGACTAAGACCAAGACTTATCATCGGATGCTTTCTGGTTGCGTCTGCAAGATAAGCTATATAAGCAAATATACTGTCGTTTATATATACGTTTTCGACCAATTTCTGAAGAGTCCTTAATTCATTCAAAGTTACCACAGTTTTAACTTCAAAAACGCCTTTTCCATAGTCCCCTAATTTAGATTTTAGTATTTTAATCTCACTTTTTACATCCGGATAACCCATGTTTAATTTTATCATAAATCGGTCAAGCTGAGATTCCGGAAGCATTTGCGTACCTATTGAACCTATTGGATTCTGAGTTGCGATCACCGTATATGGCTGAGGTAAACGATAGCTTTTTCCGTCAACAGTTATATTCCCCTCTTCCATTATTTCAAGAAGAGCCGACTGAGTTTTACTTGAGGTGCGGTTTATTTCATCAGCTAAAAACAAGTTGCAGACTGCGACACCAGGTTTATATTCAAAATTTCCGGTTGATTTATTATATATTGAAAATCCAGTTATATCAGTCGGAAGAACATCCGGTGTAAACTGCATTCTGTTATAATCTAACGACATAGCTTTTGAAAATGCGAGCGCCATTGTAGTTTTGCCTACTCCAGGTATGTCCTCTATAAGTATATGTCCTTTAGCCAAAATAGCGAGCAATACTTTAATAATTGTTTCATCTTTCCCTATTACCGCTTTTTTTATTTCGCTTACAATCATATTTATTTTTTTTGACGAAATACTATCATTAATTCTTTCCATTTTTTGTTCCCCTCTTTATATAATATATTTATTATATCATCTTTTTCTGTAAATTTCAATTCTAAAAAATAATTTTAAACGAATTTAGATAATACTAAAAGAGAAAATATTTACAATAAAATGAAAAAATTCCTTTCAGATTTTGTTTATTTATATGTTTGTGCTAAAAATCACAAAGCACATTGACAAACTATCAAAAAGATTATATACTTATTAATGTAGTTTAAAGGTTTTATTGGATTTTTTATATTGAAAGGAGTTAAAAAATTGAATATATGGCATAATATCAGTCCTAAGCGAATCAGCCGGGAAGATTTTGTTGCTGTAATTGAAATTCCAAAAGGAAGCAAAATTAAATATGAACTTGATAAGGAAACAGGTCTTATCAAGCTTGACAGAATACTTTATACTTCTACCCACTACCCTGCGAATTACGGACTTATTCCAAGAACATACGCTGACGATGGAGACCCTTTAGATGTTCTTGTATTATGTTCAGAAACTCTTTATCCAATGACGCTTGTAAGATGTTATCCTATTGGCGTTATCAGAATGATAGACAGCGGACGTCACGACGATAAAATTATAGCTATCCCTTTCGATGACCCCAATTATAATACCTATAGGGATATAGACGAGCTACCTAAGCATATCTTTGATGAAATGATTCATTTTTTCAAGGTTTATAAAGAGCTTGAAAATAAAACGACTGCTGTTGACGAAATCGAAAATGCAGAAAGTGCAAGGGATATTATTGCTAATGATATTGAACATTATATTAATAAGTTCTGTAAATAAAAATGGAAGGAAAAGGTAAAAGCTAATGACTGCAAAAGCAAGCGAAGTTTTATTTAATTCACAGACAAGTGTAGCTCCTCTTGGAATAATTGCTCTTGAGGGCGCTGCTGAGCTTGGAAAGATGATTGACAGATATCTTGTTTCATGGGCTCAAAAAGGAGGATATGATATTGATACTCTTCTCATTAAAAACCAATGCCCGAGATTTGCCTCAGGAGACGGAAAGGGACTAATCGAATCTACCGTTAGAGGTAAGGATATTTTTATTGTAGTAGACGTAGGCAATTACAGTTGCACTTATCAAATGTTCGGCAGAGAAAATTATATGTCTCCTGACGACCATTATCAGGATCTTAAAAGAATAATTCAGGCTATTTCCGGCAAAGCGCACAGAATCAACGTTATTATGCCTATCCTATACGGCGGACGTCAGCATAAGAGAAGTTACCGCGAGTCTCTTGACTGTGCTTGCGCTCTTCAGGAGCTTCAGTCTATGGGAGTATCAAATATAGTAACATTCGACGCTCATGATCCAAGAGTACATAATGCGATTCCATTAATGGGATTCGATAATGTAATCCCATCATATCAGGTTTTGAAAGCGTTATTAAAAAATGTCAAGGATCTTGTAATTAATAAAGACGAATTTATGGTTGTAAGTCCTGATGAAGGAGCGCTCAATAGAAATATGTATTATGCTTCTGTTTTAGGCGTAGATATGGGTATGTTTTATAAGAGACGTGATTATTCTAAAATTGTTGACGGCAGGAATCCTATAGTCGCTCATGAATACTTGGGTAATTCTATGGAAGGAAAAGATGTTTTCGTAGCAGACGATATAATTTCTTCCGGAGAATCCGTTTTGGATATTGCTTATGCTTTAAAAGCAAAAAAAGCAAGGAGATTTTTTGCTTATGGTACTTACGGACTTTTCACTAACGGTTTTGAAAAATTTGACAAGGCTTATGAAGACGGTTATATTTCAGGAGTTTTCGGAACCAATTTAACATATAGATCACCTGAGCTTTTAAAACGTCCGTGGTTTCATGAGGTTGATGTTTCTAAATATATTGCATATTTTATTGCATCAATAAATCATGATGTTTCCATAAGTACTGTTATTGATCCTCATGAAAAAATTAAAACTCTGCTTGCGTCTCAAGTATAAATTTTTACCGCACTTTTTAGTGCGGTTTTTTTTTCATCTGTACAAAATAATAATTTGAACGATAAATTATATAAAATGCTTGACAAGTTATGAAACTAATGCTATAATTGTAATAAAAGGAGGGAGAAAATGAAAAAAAGCGTTTATAGTCTTGTACTTATGGACGACGTAGTCAAAGCTATTGATGATATGGCATATAAATTAAATACAAGCCGTTCAAATCTGATTAATCAAATACTCGCAGAACATGTATCGTTTAAGACTCCTGAAAGTCTTATTAAAGATGTTTTCGACTGTATGAGAACAATTATGGATAATCATTTTCAGATTCAAGGACAATCGTCAAATGCTATGCTTTTTATAAAAAGCCCACTGCGTTACAAGTATAAGCCAACCATAAGATACCGTATCGAACTTCTAAAAGAAATTAAAAACGATGTATTCGGTTATCTTTGCGTTTCGTTCCGAACTCAGAATTCTGATCTGATCAATTTTCTTGGCCATTTCTTTAATTTGTGGTATAGTCTCGAGAAAAAACATATAAATAAATATTTTCCGGAGGGTGTGGAATATGCTTATAAAGAAGGAAAGTTTATACGTAGTCTTAAAATATCGGAACCTGTTAAACATAAAAATCCGGAAGTCCTTGGAAAAGCCATAGGCGATTATATAAGATTGCTTGATTCAGAAATAAAACTTTATTTTGCAAATATAGAAGATCCTGAATCAACAATTGAAAAAATGGAAAAAATGTTTTTAGATAATATTAAAATAGGTTTAATTATTATTTAAGGAGGTATTTTTATGAATGTTCAAAAATTTACTCAAAAGTCTCTTGAAGCCCTTCAATATGCTCAGGATACTGCAACAGAATATCAGAATAATGCCATTGAACCGGAACATCTAACATATGCTCTGCTTAGTCAGGAAAATGGTCTAATCGGTCAGCTTATACAGAAGATGAATACTGATGTTCAAGCGCTCATAGGAGCTGTTATTCAGATTATATCATCTTTGCCTAAGGTTACGGGATCAGGACGTCAAAACGGCGCTGTGTATATATCCAATGAAGCAGACAGAATACTTGTCGATTCTGAAAAGCAAGCTAAAAGTATGAAAGATGAATATGTTTCAGTGGAACACATATTTTTATCGCTGCTTGAAAATCCTACATCTAAGCTTAAAGAAACATTCAGAGCATTTTCTATTAATAAAGATAAATTTTTAAAGGCTTTGATGGAAGTTAGAGGAAATGCAAAGGTTACAAATCAAAATCCTGAGGAAACATATGATGTACTTGCTAAATACGGTCAGGAGCTGGTGGAGCTTGCAAGAAATAATAAGCTTGATCCTGTAATTGGACGTGATAGTGAGATCAGAAATGTAATAAGGATTTTATCCAGAAAAACTAAAAATAATCCTGTTTTAATCGGTGAACCGGGGGTTGGTAAAACTGCAATAGCAGAAGGGCTCGCTCTGAGAATTGTAGCGGGCGATGTTCCCGATAGTCTTAAGGATAGAAAAATTTTTTCACTGGATTTAGGAGCGCTTGTTGCAGGCGCTAAATACAGAGGAGAGTTTGAGGAAAGATTAAAAGCCGTTTTATCAGAGATAAAAAAAAGTGAAGGCAGAATAATTCTTTTTATTGATGAGCTTCATACAATAGTAGGAGCGGGGAAAACAGATGGCGCAATGGATGCCGGTAATCTTCTGAAGCCTATGCTGGCAAGAGGAGAATTGCATTGTATAGGCGCAACGACTCTTAACGAATATAGACAATATATCGAAAAGGACGCTGCTCTTGAAAGACGTTTTCAACCGGTTATGGTAAACGAACCTACCGTAGAAGATACTATATCTATATTAAGAGGCTTAAAGGAACGTTATGAGGTTTTCCATGGAGTTAAGATTCACGATCAGGCGTTAATTGCTGCAGCTGCTCTTTCCGACAGATATATCAGCGATAGATTTCTTCCGGACAAGGCGATTGATCTCGTAGACGAGGCATGTGCAATGATTAGGACAGAAATAGACTCGATGCCGACAGAGCTTGATGAAATTTCAAGAAAAATTATACAGCATGAAATAGAAGAAGCGGCTCTTAAAAAAGAAAACGATAAAATTTCAGCCGAACACTTAAAAGAAGTGCAAAAGGAACTTGCAGAAATGCGCGGTAAATTTAACGAGATGAAAGCAAAGTGGGAAAATGAAAAATCTGCTATTACAAAGGTACAAAAGCTCAGAGAAGACATTGAAAAAATAAATGCAGATATTTCAAAAGCAGAGCGCGAATATGACCTTAATAAAGCAGCGGAATTAAAATACGGAAAACTCCCGCAATTACAAAGGGAGCTGGAGGAAGAAGAAAAAATCGCAGAAAAGGCCAAAACTGGAGATTCTCTTTTAAGGGATAAGGTTACTGATGAAGAAATAGCGAGAATTATTTGCAGATGGACAGGTATACCGGTATCAAAGCTAATGGAGGGTGAACGCGATAAGCTTTTGCATTTAGAAGATGTACTTCATAAACGTGTTATCGGTCAGGATGAAGCCGTTAAAAAAGTAAGCGAAGCAATTATTCGTTCAAGAGCAGGTATACAGGATCCAAACAGACCTATTGGTTCTTTTCTCTTTCTTGGTCCTACCGGAGTTGGTAAAACTGAACTTGCTAAAGCTCTTGCTGAATCGTTATTTGACGATGAACATAATATCGTTCGTATTGATATGAGCGAATACATGGAAAAATTCAGTGTAAGTCGCCTTATAGGAGCTCCTCCGGGATATGTCGGTTATGAAGAGGGAGGTCAGTTGACAGAAGCTGTAAGAAGAAAACCTTATTCAGTCATTCTACTTGACGAGGTAGAGAAAGCGCATCCTGATGTTTTCAATATTTTGCTTCAGGTTTTAGATGACGGACGTATTACCGACTCTCAGGGAAGAACTGTTGATTTTAAGAATACTATAATTATTTTGACTTCAAACTTAGGATCGCCGTATATTCTTGACGGTATTAATGAAAGTGGAGAAATTAGTCAAGACGCAAGATCAAAGGTTGATTCATTATTAAAACAGCAATTCAGACCGGAATTTTTAAACCGTCTTGACGAAATTGTATTTTACAAGCCTCTTACAAAGCATGAGATTTATAGTATTGTTGATCTCATGATTAATGATTTAAGAGAACGCTTAAAAGACAAACAGCTTAATATTGAAGTAACAGATAAGGCTAAGAATTATATTATCGAACAAGGCTATGATCCGAATTACGGTGCGCGACCTCTCAGAAGATTTTTACAAAGAAAAGCTGAAACTTTGATTGCCAAAAAAATTATTGCCGACGATGTTTCTCCAGAATCAACCATAATACTTGATTTTGACGGAAATAATCTTATTATTAAATAAAATCATATATCCCCCTTTTGCCATAATGCGGTTTAATAAGCTTCGTTAAACAAAAGGGGAATTTCTTTATTTATTATAAAAAGGAGTAAGTCAAGTTAAGCAACTTGTTTTACTCCTTTTTACTATATTTTAATTTATATTATATTTTATAGAATATTCATTAAAAGCGTCCATATATTCTTTAGATTCTCCCTTATGAATTCTTTGAATATATTCGTGGTGATTGAGTTCGTCTTTAGGATTATTCTTAGTCAGTATATGAACTCCTATATTTGAACAATGATCTGCTACTCTTTCCATATCGGATAAAATATCAAGGAAATGAACTCCGCGGTCAATAGCACAGCTTCCTTCTTTTAATCTGTCTATATGTCTGTTTTTAAGTTTATATTCCAACTGATCAATAGTTTCTTCTAAAGGCTCGATTTTAATAGCGGTTTCAGAATCGTCATATTCGACAGTCATAACTGCCATTTCTATAATTTCTGTTACCGCAGATGATATAAGCTTCATATCTCTGATAGCTTCTTCTGATAGCGCCTGTTCTTTATCATGCATATTTTCAGCACGCTCCATTATATTATATGCATAATCGCCTATTCTTTCAAAGTCAGTGATTGTATGAATTAAGGAAGTAACGCTCCTACTTTCAGTTGCATTAAGCTCACAATCTGTAATAGAAACAAGATAAGAATTAAGTTTATCTTCTATACGATCGATAATACTTTCGCGTTCTTTAATTTTTTCAATACCTTTAATATCAAAATTTTCATATAGCTCGCAGCTTAATTGAAAATTCTTTTTTGATAAATTTCCCATATAAGCAACGGCATTTTTTGCATGCTGTATAGCGAGCGACGGAGACTTGAGAAAACGTGAATCAAGCATACTTTCACCCGTATCCATTGCAGAATCGTCATCATCTTCTTCAGGTGAATTTCTTATTGTCAGAACAGCGAGCTTTTCAAGCAGCTTATGAAATGGAATAAAGATCAAAGTAACTACTACATTAAAAAATGTGTGAAAGTTGGCTATCGAACCCATATCCATAACATTATTCCAGCCATCAATCATTCCGGCAGCTTTTAAGATATAAATAAACACAAGAAAAATCAAGGTTCCTATAAGATTGAAATAAAAATGAACCATAGCGGCGCGTTTTGCGTTTTTGCTTGCGCCTATACTTGAAATTATGGACGTAGAGCACGTACCGATATTTTGTCCCATAATAATAGGGAAAGCTGCTGAAAATTTAAGCAAACCCGTAGTTGAAACTGCCTGTAAAATACCGATTGAAGCTGAAGAGCTTTGTATTACAGCCGTTATAATTGTACCTGCCAATATTCCAAGAACAGGATTTTCCAAGCTTGCAAATACGCTTCTAAATGCCTCAAGCTCAGAAAGAGGTTTAACGGAATCGGTAAGAGAAAGCATTCCTGTAAATAAAATACCAAGTCCAAGACAAATATCGCCTATTGATTTTATGTTATCCTTCTTAGTAATCATAATAATCAATATTCCAATTATAGCTAAGAATGGAGCAAGGTATGTCGGTGTAAGGAATTCCATGGCGGTTCCAAGAGATTCGTTGTTTTCAAGATCTCCTAATCTTAAAATCTGTCCGGTTATAGTAGTTCCTATATTTGCTCCCATTATGATGCCTACGGCAGACGATAGCTTTAAAATACCGGAATTAACAAGACCTACGACTATAACTGTCGTTGCGCTTGAGCTTTGAATTACCGCAGTAACCAAGGCGCCCAAAATAACAGCCTTAAATATGTTATTTGTGAGCTTTTCTAATATTTTTTCCATTTTTCCGCCGGAAATTTTCTCCAACCCTGCTCCCAGAATATGCATACCGTAAAGAAGCAAGGCAATACCGCCGAAGGTAGTAATACAAATTTGAATTATTTCAGTTGTTGACATAACTTCCTCCCAAGAAGCGCCCTCTATACTTTTATATTTTTTTACTTGTATTTTACTATTATTTAACACAAGCACATTCATTATAACATAGACAATGAAAAAAGTACATACCAAACTGAAAAAACGACAAAATCTGCAAATTTAGGATAAATATAATCTGATATTTTATACATTATTATCAAATTTACTATAATTTTAACTGGTCTATATTCATTAAATCCTTTGAGCTTATTCCTGAAGCCGGTATTTTTAAAGAAATATATTTTTTATATTTCTTCAAATCATCTTCCTTAATACTTATTGCATTTTCCATTATTTCATTTTCCTTCAGATTCATAACCTGTACTCCGATAGTATCACGAGAAGATTTAGAATTCAACAGCGATGTATTAAAAATCAAAGCTTTTCCGGAAGATGATTTTGCGATAACGTCAATATCTTCATTGATCTGACAGATATAAATAAGTTCATGCTTTCCTGAATACGCATTGGCAAGTTTTTTTCGGTTTGTTTTAGTTGCATAAGATGAAAGATATACTTTCGCCGCTTTTCCGTTTTTAAAGAAAAACAGCATGTACCCTTCATAATTGTCGGTCACTGCCATATATACAAGACTTTCGTTTTCATCAAAACCAAGTTTAACAGGTATATAATCTCCTAACACGCTTGCCTTAGTATCATCGAAAGCCGACGCTTTTGTTTTATAAACCTGACATTGATTGGTAAAGAATAATAAGTCAGTTTTGTTTGTAACTTCGTAATGAGCTATAATTCTATCTCCGTCTTTAAGCTTCTGTTCATTGCTCATCCGAAGTGATTGAGGAGTAATCTTTTTAAGATATCCGCTTTCAGATAAAAATATATTAACCGGATAATCCGGCGTTTCCTCTTCAAAATCTGGTTCGACTATATCATTTTTATAATAAAACATAGTATTTCTTGGTTTGCTGTATTTTTTTGCGACATTTCGAAGTTCTGATATAATTATATTTCTGACCTTTTTCTTATCAGAAAGTATACCTTCCATTTCACTTATATCTTTTTCAAGATTCTCTATTTCCTTTAATCGATTTAATATATACTCGCGATTAAGATGCCGGAGCTTTATTTCCGCTACATATTCAGCCTGTGTTTCATCTATCCCAAATCCCGTCATCAAATTTGGAATAACTTCGTTTTCTTCCTCGGTTTCTCTTACAATTTTTATTGCCTTGTCTATATCTAATAAAATTTTTTCAAGACCTTTAAGAAGATGAAGCTTTTGTTTATTTTTATTTAGATCAAAATAAACCCGTCTTTTAACGCATTCTTCTCTGAATGCCACCCATTCTCCTAATATTTCTCTAATTCCCATAACCCGCGGAACTCCGCCGATAAGAATATTGAAATTACATGAATAATTATCCTGAAGAGGAGTAAGCTTAAAAAGCTTGTTCATTAACTTCTCCGGATCCACTCCCCTTTTTAAATCTATCGCTATTTTAAGACCGTTCAAATCTGTTTCATCGCGTATATACGAAATTTCCTTGATTTTCCCCTGTTTTATCAAATCAATTATTTTTTCTATTATCGCCTCAATAGTAGTGCTATAAGGAATCTGGGTTATTTCAATGCAATTTGCAGATTTATCGTAATTATACTTGGATCGCAGCTTTATAGAGCCTCTCCCCGTTCGGAAAATTTCTTTTATTTCCTCTTCATCATAAAGCATAAATCCGCCTCCCGGAAAATCCGGGCCTTTTAAAGTGCTTATAATATCGTGATCAGGATTTTTTATATACGCTATACATGTTTCACATACCTCAGCCAGATTAAATGGACACACACTGCTTGCCATTGATACTGCTATTCCCATGTTCGCATTTACCAGTATTGTCGGAAAAGTAGTCGGAAATAATGTAGGCTCGGTAGTAGAATTATCATAATTAGGTACAAAATCAACTGTATCTTTATCTATATCTCTGAAAAGTTCGTTGCATATTGGATCAAGCTTTACTTCGGTATATCTTGACGCGGCATATGCCATATCCCTTGAATATGATTTTCCGAAATTACCCTTTGAATCAACATACGGATGAAGCAGCGTTTCATTTCCTCTTGAAAGCCTAACCATAGTTTCATAAATTGCACCGTCTCCGTGAGGATTAAGCTTCATAGTTTCACCAACTACATTTGCCGACTTGGTTCTTTTCCCTGTCAGCAGTCCTTGCTTATACATAGTATAAAGCAATTTTCGGTGTGAAGGCTTAAAGCCGTCAATCTCAGGAAGGGCTCTTGAAACAATGACGCTCATAGCATAAGGCATATAATTTTTTTCAAGAGTATCCGTTATTTTTTCCTGAACAACTATACCCGCGTTTTCAATAAACGCATCGGGATAATTTCTTTTTATTTTGCCAGAGCCGTCTTTGCTTTTTTTAGGCATTTTGTTCACTCCTTTAAACCGTATTTATGAAATATCCGCCATATCCAAATAGTCGCTTCCATATTTTGAAATATAATCTTTTCGTCCCTGTAAATCATCTCCTAAAAGCATATCAAACATATGAACTGTTTCTTCAAAACTATCCGGAGTGACTTTTATCAGACGACGCGTTTCTGGATTCATAGTAGTCAACGACATCATGTCAGGCTCATTTTCGCCGAGTCCTTTAGAACGCTGGAGGGTATATTTTTTATTTCCGATAATTTTTAATATATCGCTTTTTTCCTTTTCATTATAAGCGAAAAAAGTTTTATCTTTAGTAGTAATCTCAAACAAAGGCGATTCAGCGATATATACATAGCCCTGTTCAATCAATGTAGGCGTTAATCTGTAAAGCATTGTCAGTATCAAGGTACGTATCTGAAAACCGTCTACATCAGCGTCTGTACATATTACTATTTTATTCCATTTCAGTCCGTCAAGATTAAAATAAGAAAAATCCTTGTTTGCTTTGGTTCTTACTTCAACGCCGCATCCCAATACCTTTATTATATCAACAATAATATCATTCTTAAAAATTTTATTAAAATCTGCTTTAAGACAATTAAGTATTTTCCCTCTTATGGGTATAACCGCCTGAAATTCAGATTCCCTTGCAAGTTTTACGGATCCGAGAGCCGAATCTCCTTCTACTATATAAAGCTCTCGTCTGTTTACGTCCTTCGTGCGGCAATCAACAAACTTTTTTACCATATTAGATAAATCTATTGTTCCCGCAAGCTTTTTCTTTAAATTCAAACGCGTTTTTTCAGCATTTTCACGGCTGCGTTTGTTTACCATAATTTGCTCAGATATTTTCAGAGCTTCATCAGGATTTTCTATAAAATAAACTTCAAGCTGATGCTTTAGGAATTCTGTCATCGACTCATATATAAATTTATTAGTAATAGATTTTTTAGTTTGATTTTCATATGAAGTCTGAGTCGAAAAAGACGATGAAACAAGTATCAGACAATCTTCAACATCAGCAAAGGTTATTTTTCCCTCATTCTGTTTATATTTATCATTTTGTTTCAAGTACGAATCTATTTGTGAAACGAAAGCCTGCTTTACTGCCCTTTCCGGAGAGCCGCCGTGCTCGAGAAAGCTTGAATTATGATAATATTCTATTTTTTTAATTTGATTAGAAAATGTAAGCGCAAAGGACATCTTAACCTTATATTCCGATTTATCGTCTCTGTCGCGGCCTTTTTTTTCTGTCTGCCAAAACTGAACCGATGTAAAATTCTGCCCGTTTGCAATTTCATTTACATAATCGGTTATACCATTCTCATAAATATATTCAGTTTCACTAAATGAACCGTCCTCATTTTGACTACGATAAATAAAAAGAAGATTAGGATTTATAACGGCCTGACGTTTTAAAACGTCTCTAAAAAAATCATCTTCGGCGTTAATATCTGTAAATACTTCTAAATCCGGTTTCCATTTGGTTTTTGTACCTGTTTGCTTTTGAGCGGTCTTTTTTTTAGTCAATCCCCCTATATTTTCTCCCTTTTCAAAATGAAGGTTATATTTGTATCCGTCTCTGACTACTTCGACGTCCATAAATTCAGAAGCAAACTGAGTTGAACAAAGTCCAAGACCGTTAAGTCCGAGAGAATATTCATACATTTCAGAATTGTCATCGTACTTGCCTCCGGCATAAAGCTCGCAGTATACAAGCTCCCAATTATAACGCTGTTCCGTTTTATTGAAATCAACAGGACATCCTCTGCCAAAATCCTCTACTTCTATCACATTATCAATATATTTAGTTACAATTATTTTATTGCCAAATCCTGAGCGAGCCTCATCAATGGAATTGGATATTACTTCAAATATTGAATGTTCGCATCCGTCAAGCCCGTCAGAACCAAAAATAACTCCCGGACGTTTTCTGACTTTATCCGGACCTTTCAGCATGGTAATACTCTCATTACCATAATCCTGATTTTTTTTTGCCATAATTTATGCCCCTTCTTAAATCTCAAACTATTTAATAATACCACAAATTATACATTTTTGCAAGTTTAAGGTACTGTAATTTTAGTTAATCAATTTTCAGTTACTGTTTTCTCATATTATAACGATATTTATAATTCAATATTCTTGACAAAATTAATCCAATAAAGTATAATTAAAAAGAAAGTTTACCAATGAATCGGAGATAATTATGAAAATTCACTTTTATACAAGCGAATATGTAGTCAGAAACGTCTATTTTTAGATGTTTTACTGCTATTCATGATTATTTTTAATATGTATTATGACAGCCTTGAAGCAGTAAATACAAGTACTCTGCATAGGCTGTTTATTTTGTATTATGAATTGGAGATGTTTAAAATGAGAAAGGAACTTGCAAAATCTTATAGTCCCAAAGATTTTGAGGACAGAATTTATAAGTACTGGAATGAAAACAACTGCTTTAAGGCTGAAATTGATAAAAACAAAAAGCCTTATACCATTGTTATACCTCCCCCGAATATTACAGGTCAGCTTCATATGGGACATGCGCTCGACGAAACTCTTCAGGATATACTCATAAGATGGAAGAGAATGTCCGGTTACGCTGCATTATGGCTTCCGGGAACCGATCATGCTGCAATTGCAACTGAAGCTAAAATCGTTGAATCCATGAAAAAAGAAGGTATAACCAAAGAAGACCTTGGACGAGAAGGCTTTATGAAGCGCGCATGGGAATGGAAAGAAAAATACGGCGGACGTATAGTAGAACAACTAAAAAAACTTGGCTCCTCATGCGATTGGTCAAGGGAACGTTTTACAATGGATGAAGGCTGTTCAAAAGCTGTTAAAGAAGCTTTTGTAAATTACTATAATAAAGACCTTATTTACAGGGGAGAAAGAATTATTAACTGGTGTCCAAACTGTAAAACCTCGCTGTCTGACGCTGAAGTTGAATATGAAGATCAATCAGGATATTTCTGGCATCTCAGATATAAAATTAAGGACAGCAACGATTATCTAGAATTAGCTACTACACGTCCTGAAACTCTTCTGGGGGATACGGCGGTTGCTGTAAATCCTGATGACGAACGTTATAAAAATCTTATTGGGAAAACTGTTATACTTCCAATTGTTCATAGAGAAATACCTATTGTTGCAGACAGCTATGTAGAAATGGATTTCGGTACGGGAGTAGTTAAAATTACGCCGGCACACGATCCCAATGATTTTGAAGTAGGTCTTCGTCATAATCTTCCGGTTATAAATGTTATGACAGATGACGCTAAAATTACCGATGATTACCCCAAATATGCCGGCATGGACAGATATGAGGCAAGAAAAGCAATTGTTTCAGATCTGGAAGCCGAAGGCGCTCTCGTTAAAATAGAAGATTACAGTCACAATGTTGGAACATGCTATAGATGCGGTACAACAGTTGAACCAAAAGTATCTACTCAATGGTTTGTAAAAATGAAGCCGCTTGCCAAGCCAGCTATTGATGCTGTCAAAAAGGGCGAAACAAAATTCGTACCTGAGAGATTTGATAAAATTTATTTTCACTGGCTTGAAAATATTAGAGATTGGTGTATATCAAGACAAATCTGGTGGGGACATCAGATACCTGCTTTTTATTGTGACAAGTGTGGTAAAATGACAGTTACAAAAGAAAATAAAGCAATTTGTCCTAAATGTGGATTAGAAATGAGACAGGATCCCGATACTCTTGACACATGGTTTTCGTCCGCACTATGGCCGTTTTCCACATTAGGATGGCCTGATAAATCTGACGATTTCAATTATTTTTATCCTACCAATACTCTTGTGACGGGTTATGACATAATTCCATTCTGGGTAATGAGAATGATGTTTTCAGGTATTGAGTATACCGGACAGGTTCCGTTTAAAACCGTGCTCATTCACGGACTTGTACGTGATTCACAGGGAAGAAAAATGTCAAAATCTCTTGGCAATGGTATTGATCCTCTTGAAGTAATAGATAAATACGGCGCCGACGCATTAAGATTCATGCTCGCTACAGGTAACTCCCCCGGAAATGATATGAGATATATTGAAGAAAAAGTAAAGTCGGCAAGAAACTTTGCTAATAAGCTATGGAATGCTTCAAGATTTATTATAATGAATCTTGACGACGATTTTAAGCGCGGCGATCTCCCGGAATATTTAAATATAGAAGATAAATGGATTGTAAGTAAATTTAATACACTTGCAAAAGAGGTTAATTATAATCTTGAAAAATTTGAGCTCGGAGTTGCAGTTTCAAAGCTTTATGACTTTATATGGGATATATATTGCGATTGGTATATTGAACTGACAAAACCAAGAATACAAGAAGGAGGAGAAACAAAAGCTACGGCTCAATCTGTTTTAGTTTGGGTTATGAAGGGAATGCTCAAGCTTCTGCATCCATTTATGCCTTATATCACAGAAGAAATATGGCAGGTACTAACTGATCAGAGTAGTCCGATTATGATTTCTGACTATCCCGTTTATAATGAAAAATATTCTTATAAACAGGAAGAAGATGATTTCTCAAAAATAATAGATGCAATTAAAGCGGTTAGAAACAGAAGAACAGAAATGAATGTACCGCCTTCAGTTAAAGCAAAAATATATATTGAAACGAAAGACATCGAATTATTTAATAAATGCAGCATATTTTTTGAAAGACTTGCTTCAGCTACTGAAATTGAAGTATCAGAAAAATATGACATCGCTGAATCTGTAACAGCAGTTACAGACAGTGCAAGACTTTTTATTCCGCTTACGGATCTAATTGATAAGGAAAAGGAGACGGCACGTTTAAACAAGGAGATTGCAAAGGTACAAAAGGACATAGACTTTTTAAGCGGAAAGCTTAATAACCAAGGCTTTATTTCCAAAGCTCCGGAAAAATTAATAGAGGCTGAAAGAGAAAAACTTTTAAGAGCAGAAGAAAAGATGGAAAAGCTAAAACAATCTATGAAAGCATTTAAATAAAAAATAAAGGGCGCTAAAGCGTCCTTTATTTTTTATGTGCAAATAATTTTTTAAACTTTTTTGATACCGCGATAAAAAACTTTCTGATTGAACGGAATAATTTAAGAATCTTATATTTTAAACTTCTCCTTAAGCGTTCTTCTTCGTCTATTCGTTTCATCATATCTTTAAATTCTTCATATTCAACACCATATTTTTCATATATTTCTCTTGTTGTTTTAGCAGTATTATTCAATAAATCAACCATAAAATATTCTGTAGGTATAGACAGATTTTTACACTTAGGACAATTGATTTCATTATCGCCCATTGCCGGAAAATAGAATTTACAATTTTTACAAATAAATAATCTTAACATTAATTCACCTAACCTATGAGCTTAAGTTCCATTATATAATCATCCATAATAAAACTATTTCCAATATCGGTTTCTACAGAATCAATTATTTTAAATCTTAAATGCTTATAAATGGAAATAGTATTAGAATTATGTTTATTCACAGTCAAATATATAGATCCTAAATCGTTTTCTTTAGCAAAATTAATTACCCTATTAAGTAGAATTTTAGAATATCCATTACCTCGAAAATTCTTTTTAATATAAAGTTTACTTAAAAAAACTTTATTTTTATCCTTTTTAAAACCGCAATAACCAATGTTTTCATTATCATATTTTAAAATAAAATAATTCATGCCTTCTGAAATCTGAGTCTTTATTGATTCAAAGCTTTGAAATTTATTAAGCATATAATCGACCTGATCCTGACCGATTATCGGAACAAAATGCTGATTCCAGATTTCCTTTGCTAATTTTTCAAGCTGACAAATTTTATCATCTGAATCTACGGTATCTATTTTATATATCATAAGTTCTTCCTTTATTTAAGTTTATTACCGCATCTGCTGCAAAAAACAGACGTACTTTTATTTTGATGTCCGCATTGACTGCATATCCCTAATGTATTTTTTTCTGTACCAGAAGTTATCGTCGACGCTTCTTCCCCGCTGTTAAATGATTCAGCCGCACTAATTTCTTTAATGGATTCATCACTTAAATTTACAGAAGTTTCCTTTGCATTTCTGCCTTCTTTATACTTTTTATTTAAAACCGCTGAAATTATAATGAATATATCCCCGTACAACATAACTGCTGCCGAATATAAGATAAAAGGTATTATTGATGAAGATAAAAGTACATTAACGGCATTATATTCCGGCACAAATTTGATAAGCAGATAAAAAACTAATAAACCTAAAAACATAATAGACGCAGGAGTCGCTACTGCTGCACCGTATTTATTAAAAACCTTTGCAGCCCGTCTTGAATTTGCCTTATATACTACTATCCATTGAATTAATATAATTATTATCAATGCAGATAAAAATATAATATTTGCATAGGAAAAAAATGTTTGTACAAGCTTTGTTCCGAAAGACGTATCAATATATTTTCGTGAAAAGTTTTCAAAATCTTTAAGTTCGGATAAGTCATCCCTGAGCTGTTCCTTATCGGGATCAAGAAAACGTAGTCCCGCTTCATCAAAAAGAAGATTTGCATTATCATCTATTAATTTTATTATTTCGTCCGAAGTAATATATGGAAGCTCTCCGTTATCCATAACAAAATCTTGATAAGCATATATTTTGTCTATAAGGAATTCCTTAATAAATGTATCAGATAAGATATTATCAATATTTTCAATGGTTATTCTTTCATCATTTACATATGTATTATAAATATATTCATTAAGCAGCATACCGTCATCAACTTCAATTTTTGAAAGATCAGCTTTATTTACTGCCTTTATCAGCATGTCCCTATTAACAATAGTTCTCAGCGACAGAGTAATAATAAGACATATAGCGGAGATAATAAGCACAATAAAGCAAATGACAGAATTGACCGCTACCCCGCCTGAATTTTTTTTAGGCGCTTTTTCACCGCATACGCAAACCTCGTTTGCAAAAACCTTTTCACCGCAATTTTTACACAGCATTGATAAGTCCTCCAAATTTATATTATTTTAATTATATCATTACCGCTAATTTATGTCAATATAAAATCATGCGTAATTGCAGCGATAAGTAAAATATTTATGGAGCTGAAGCTATTTCGCCCCATTTTATTTTAATATTTTTACTTTTATCATAGCTGTCATAATCATCTGTCAGTGGATATATTCCTACATATTTATCGTTTTCCGAATCTGAATATAATACATATTTAACCTTATAATCCTCGATAATCAATGCCCAGGAGCCGTTGTCTAAATGAGTATTAAGAGTCTTAAGCTTGTTATAAAATTCCGGAATATCGCTGGCGTCAGGAGTTGCCGTATCATTAAAGGTTTTACCGGACAGATTTCCGAACGTATGATTTCCGCTGAAAAGCTTAGAGTTTCCGGGGCTTATAGCTCTATCAATTATTTCATATCTCTGAACTACAGTCTGCGCCGCATTAAATATTGATTCTGCCTGCTTGTTAGCCGATTCAAATTTAGATTTACCAACCTGCCTAACCATATTCGGAACTGCTACCGTTGCAAGTATCCCTATAATGGCTATTACAACAACCAGTTCAATAAGTGTATACCCATTAAAATTATATTTTTTCATTTAATACCCCCTTATCGCTTCTCATATAAATAAGGTCCCCGAATACACAGGAACCTTATTTAAAATTTATTTCAGGAAGGGAAAACTTGAAAATTAACTAGCTTCAGTTGGAGAAGTATTATTATATCTACTTACAATCTCCTCGAATGTTTTTTCATCTTCATATTCATCCATTGTTACAGCATCAGGATAAGAACCTATATAATCAGAATCTTTTTCTTGATAAACAACATAATCAACTTGACCATCTGATCCAAATGTAATATTTAGATCTCCACTTAAATCTGGAATAGCTTTATTTAAGGCCGATGTAAAATCGCCTACATTTTCTCCACCTTTTAATTCAATACTTGCCGTTGCCGTTGCATATGTACCACTTAATGTTTTATCATCCATTTCCAACTCGGCAGCAATTAGATTTGCTTGTTCACCAATTTTTGCAGCAGCATCATTTGCAGTTGAAAGCCGAGATTTTTTGACATAATTCATCATATTAGGAATAAGTACTGCCGCGAGAATACCAATAATAGCTATAACAACTATAAGTTCAACAAGTGTAAATCCTTTTAATCTTTTCTTTTTGCCATTTGTTTTTAGTGAATAATTTTTGATTTTCTTATTTGTTTTCATAACTAACCTCCTAAATCAGTGAAACAATTCTGTATAAATTAGAGAAATAATTTGACGTCATTTTCCAGTATCTCTTTGGTATGTATATATAATATCATATGCGATTTTTATTGTCAATAGATTTTAAAATCTTCTACATTTTAAGAGTTTTAAACGTTTTCAAATATATTAATTTCGTCGTTTTACACAAATATTCTCAACTCTTTGTTAAATGTATCGCTATCTTGCATTAAGAAACCGATAAAATTCTTGTTTATCATGACATTTTTCAAGAGCATGCTCTTCATTGATAATTCCTTTTTTAGTAAGTCTTGCGAGTTCCTGATCAAGACATTGCATACCGTTTTGCCTTCCCGTCTGTATTGCGGATTGTATAAGATGTACTTTATTGTCTCTTATCATAGCCGAGCACGCGTCCGTCACATTTAATATTTCTTGAGCGGCAATTCTTCCTTTTCCGTCAGCAGTAGGTACAAGAGTCTGTGAAATAACCGCAACAAGAACATTCGCAAGCTGAGCTCTTATTTGCTGCTGCTGGTGTTCCGGATAAACGTCAATTATACGGTTTATTGTGTCAGACGCGCTTGTTGTGTGAAGCGTTGAAAAAACAAGATGACCTGTTTCAGCAGCGGTTACAGCCGCTGAAATGGTCTCAAAATCACGCATTTCTCCTACAAGTATTACATCGGGATCCTCACGAAGCGCGGCCCTTAGTGCGGACGCAAAGTCCGGTACATCCATTCCGACCTCTCTCTGATTTACCATACAGCGTTTATGCTCATGCATATATTCTATAGGATCCTCTACGGTAATTATATGCGCACTTTTATGAATGTTTACATAATCTATCATTGCAGCAAGAGTAGTTGACTTACCAGAGCCGGTCGGACCGGTTACAAGTACAAGACCTCTTGGACGCATGCAAAAATCAGAAAGAATATCAGGCAGCTTCAATTCTTCAAGTGTTGGAATATCGTTTCTTAAAAGACGTATAGCAATTGCCGTATTGCCTCTTTGAAAATAAATATTGACTCTGTGACGAAAACCGCTTTCTGTTACATAAGAAAAATCAGTATCAATACTTTGAGCGATACTCGCCTTTTGAGCGTCGTTCGTCATTTGCTTCATTACATCCATAATAATATCATTAGTTAAAGACGGATATTCCGACATTTGTTTTAATGATCCATGAAGACGTACAATAGGCGGAATATCGGTAGTGAAATGCAGATCCGAACACCCTAAAGCTCTTGCCTCATCAAGAATTTTGTTAATATCAATCATTTATATACCTCCAATTTTAAATAGTGTATGTAACTCTGACAAGTTCGTCAATAGTAGTACTACCACTTCTAACAAGCATTGAAACATTTTCTCTCAACAGCTTAGTTCCATGAGCCTTTGCGGCATTTTCAAGCTGATCCTTATTTGCCCCGTCTACTATAAGTTCTGATATATCGTTTGTGCAATGAATAATTTCATGTATAGCTGTTCTTCCCTTATATCCGGTATTATTGCATTCAGAACATCCGCATGCGTCAAAAATTGTAACAGAACTGCATATTCCCATAAGCCCATTTTCTTCGTCCGTAGACAAACGAGGCTTTTTGCATTTAGGACATAAAACCTTAACCAGACGCTGAGCTACTACGCCGATCAAGGACGATGCAACCATATACGACGGTACTCCCATATCAACAAGTCTTGTAATTGTAGACGCTGCATCGTTCGTGTGAAGTGTTGATAGCACCAGATGTCCCGTAATAGCGGCTCTGATACCGATTTCAGCCGTTTCGGTATCGCGCATTTCACCTATCATGACAATATCCGGATCCTGACGTAAAATGGATCGTAAAGCCGCCGCAAAGGTCATACCGGCCTTTGTATTTACCTGAACCTGATTAATTCCGTCGATATTCTTTTCAACAGGGTCTTCAACTGTTATTACATTAACATTTGGTCTGGCAATTTCACCTAAAGCAGCGTAAAGAGTAGTAGTTTTACCTGATCCGGTGGGACCGGTAACAAGTATAACTCCATGTGGACATTTAAGCATTTTTTCAAACATTCCGTAATTATAATCAGTCATACCAAGATCCGTAATTTTACGAAGCGAAATAGATCCGTTTGAGAGAATACGTATAACTATCTTTTCGCCGTTTACGGTAGGCAGAGAAGAAACACGGACATCAAGAGTCACTCCGTCGACAACCTGCGTAAAACGACCGTCCTGCGGTAGACGCTTTTCAGCAATATTCATTCCGCTGATAAGCTTAAGTCTGGTTGCCAGTGAATTATGAACAACGTTGGAAACATTCATGAGCTCTATCAGGTCTCCGTTTACACGTACTCTTATTCTTGTATATTTTTTAAAGGGTTCAATATGTATATCTGTTGCGTCGGCACGGAAACCGTTTTCTACAATGGTAGTGGCAAGCTTTACTATAGGAGCGCTTTCAATTCGTTCCTTTACTCCCTCGTCTACCTTTTCCTCTACGCTATGCTGAGCAACGTCCTCAATAACGCTGTCAACCTTTTGCTTTTGATATGTTTTTCCTATAGCCTTGTTTATAGCAGTTTTTGTAGCTAAAACGGGAATAGTATCCATACCTGTCGATACCTTAATATCTTCAAGTATATTGAAATTTATAGGATCGTCTGTGGCAACGGTAAGCCTTTTTCCTTGCACATTAATTCCTATAACAGTATGTTTTTTTGCAAGAGCTTCAGGTATTTTTTTAGCCGCTTCATCATCAATCTCCATATTCGATAAATCAACAAAGGGCACCTTAAGCTTACTTGCTAAAGCCTGAGCGAATTTGACCTCCGACAGCATACCGAGTTCTATAATAATTTCTCCAAAACGCTTAGTTCCCTGTGATTCCTTCTGAACCTGCAAAACCTTTATAAGTTGTTCTTCTGTTATCAATCCCTTTGAAACAAGGTAATCGCCGATTCTTATATTCCTCATTATGACCTCCGGATTAATTTAAACTTGTATTTACTGTAAATCTATGTTAAAATATAAATGCACCATTATAAAGAGGAGGATTAAATAATGTCCGACACTATTTTAGGTCTTGAAAACTTAGATCCCACTTTTTACATTATATTTTATTCCATTATTTTTGTATTAGGTATCTGCATAGGCAGTTTTTTAAATGTAGTAATATGCCGTCTGCCGAAAGGTGAATCTCTTATTAAAAACTCGTCTCACTGCGTCAAATGCGGCTCAAAAATAAAAAAATGCGATTTAATTCCAGTTATTAGCTGGATCTTCTTAAAAGGAAAATGCAGAAAATGCGGTAACAGAATTTCATTAAGATATCCTTTTGTTGAAATACTAAACGCATTTTTATATATTATAACCTTTCTTGTAATGGATTTCAATGTCCAATCAATAATTATATGCATTTTCTTTTCGATTTTAATTGTAATTGGATTTATTGACCATGATTTCCTTGAAATAGATACAAGATTACTAATAGCAATTTGCGTTCTTGCCGTAATTTCTGCATTTTTTACTGACAGCCTTACAATATTACAGCGTGTTACAGGCGGTTTATTAATTAGTGTGCCGTTTTTTCTTATCGGTGAAATTTCCGCGGAAATAATTTTAAAAAATACCGGAGAAAAAATAAGAGGAATTGAGCTTGGAGATACAATTCTAATGGCTTCATCGGGTCTGCTGATAGGAAACAAAAGTATAGTAATTTCAGCGTTTTGCGGTATATTATTTGCGGCGGCAGGAGGTCTATATCAAAAACGAAAAAGCGGAGAATCTAAATTTGCTTTTGGACCTTATTTGGCAATCGGACTTTTTATTGGGACGCTATGGGGTGAAAAGTTAGTAGATATTTGGCTGAATATGTTTATATAATTATCAGGCAGTTTAATTAGACTGCCTGATTTTTATCTTATTATTTCCGGAACGGTATAAATAAAATAGTATTTAGAATCTTCATCAGGAAACGGATTTTCAATTGTTACAAGTCTTGAAACATGTTCGTTAAAAACAGTAGCGCCATCTGATCTTTCACCCGTCTTCACATCAAGATTACGTTCAAGATTAACCATATACAATGCTGATGTTATATCATGGGAAGATGATGAATTAAGCAAAATGTCGTCAAAATATTTTCCGTCATTATCTGGTTTATTTCTTATTTTAAATATATCAATTAGTATTTCTCTTGAGGGTGTGTTTAAACCTGAATAAACACCCGATACACTGTCTCCGAAATTAATATTAAATGAATATTTATTGTAATAATCAGAACTTGCCTCCGATTCTTTACTTAATAAACCCGTGGCTAAATCTGCCTTATAAATAATGATTTTGCCCATAACACCCTGGGTAAAAATATCACCGTTATCAATTTCCATAACATAAACATTTTCAGGCGAGGAATAAGGGAAGTACAAATCATTAAAATAATTTAAAATCGGCTGATCAGTTTTATGAGTCGGAAGATTTGAATCAGTAACTGAATCATAGAGCACAAGATCATAGCTGTCCTTTTTAATACTGCTGAAATTATTATATCCTACACAATTAAATAATCTGTTTGCGTAACGCAGATTATCTTCGATATATCTCCGGATATTATCAGCGTCAGCGCTGGATTTTTCAAGTTCCGCAGTATTATTGAAAAGTTTCATGACCGGTTTTATCATAGCCATTGCGCCGACAGCTATACCTGTAAAAATCGCCATAACTATAATAAGCTCAATAAGTGTAAAACCTTTAAACTTTTTCATTTTACGGTACCTCCTCAACAATCGGTCTTGTAACGGGAAGAGGATTGCCGTCTTTATCTGTATTAGGATCTGCGATATCAAAATATTTAAAATCACCGCCGTCTTCATAATAACTGCTGCTGTCATTTGTTAAATATTGCTTGCCTATGACCTTATATTTTTTACCGCCTATACTTAAAATCATAGAAGTTTCCTCATTAGTACCGTCTGCCATAGTAATTGGAATGCCATTTTTAAGCTCCGCGTCTGGAGTTTCATTTGAAATCTTTTTATTTAAGCGATTTGTCTTACGCATTATTGTACATATACCGGCACAAGCAGACGCAAGTAGAGCGGAGATTATTGTAAAAACTGCAAGAGCTACAAGGACTTCAACAAGCGTCATACCATTATAGCTTCTTTTTATTTTCTTCATTCCTTGGCTCCCCTCCTTAATTTTAATAGCACTGATAATACAGACAATCAGGATTGCCTAAATATGAACCGCCGCCGTCTTCCTCATTCAGCGCATTAGGATTAACATAAGCAAAAGCACATGCCGTGCCAAAGCTGACGTCCTTAAAAACAATACCGCCGATAAGAGCCAGATTGGAATAGGAATTTTTTAATTCAGATGTATAATCAAATGTCTTAGAACCGCCTTCAGCAGAAAACTTTGATGTAGGCGCCATTATATAACCGGATAGTACGGACTTATTGTCAAGATTAAAAACTGCTGTATTTGATTTATCATATTCCATATAAAAAGTAATTCCCGGTATTTTATCCTGAACGTCAGGATTCTGAATTATATCAAAATAATCCATTTCGTTGTATGTTTTAGTCAAAATACTGCCATTAGTATAAAATCCGCAGTTCTTAGGAATTAAAAAATTAACCTTTTTTGTACCTCCTGAATCATCTACGACAATAGCTGTTTTGTTTTGCATATTATATATATTGAAATTATCAAGTTTAATATATATGTTAGAAGAAGCAGGTTTTATAGAAATTTGTTTCCATTGCAAATATCCGGTAAAAGTACATGACGAGGTTATTTCAACAGAATCTTCTGAATTATAAACGGTCCCGTCGCTGCACTCAATTGTACTGCCATTGAAAGTATAAATAAGTGAGGACGTTTCACCGATATGGTCAAAAGCTTTATCAACCTCAAGCTTAGCTTCAAGTTCAACCTTAGAAATTGGAACCTTATTTCCGGGAATATCCTCATATTCCGTTTGTTCCAAAAAACTGTCGTCAACAAAATCAGGAGGAGAACCGTTTATTTGATCCCTTTTCATTGTATCCGGAAATACGGCAGTATTTACAACTGATTTGAGAAAATCAGCATACTGGGAAACATAATCATATGTACCTATTTCAATATAAGGCGCTTTAGTTCTGTCCAATTCGTTTCCTTCTTCAAACGGCGTTTTAAATTCAGCTTTAGATATTTTAAGCTTTAAAACGCCATTTGTATCAGCATATTTTTCTAATTTAACTGATTTATCAATATCGTCAATATAAATTATATCTTCATTATTACTGAACGCATAATCATTTACATTTTTCAAAAATTCAAGGTTACCGGAAGTATCTATGTCATATATATCTGTATTTAAGTTAATGGATTTTATATATATGCTGTTATTATAAGGCGTAGTTTCGTTTCCGACATATTTGATTCGTATAGTAAATCTATCATTGTTTCTCATTCTATAAGCCCAATCAAAATTAAAGGTTACTTTTCCCTGGGATCCTGAAATCTCCTTAGATTGATTAAAATATGGGCTGTCAATAAACCATCCGTCAACCTCAAGCTTATTAATAGAAGTTCCAGACGGAGCCTCCCATTCAATTTCCAAAGATCTTGGTATAATATCCATATCGGAATTATATGAAGGTATTGCGGCAGTCAAATCATAATTAATAAAATGATCGCTATCGCTTGGCTGCCATAATTGATTGACTTCAACTGAAATCGGTAAACTATTAATAATTGATTTAGCTTTATTAAACTGAATATTGTTTACAGATATATTTTCTTCACATGTAAAATTATCCGGATCTGTAAACAGACCGTTATAAAACATATAACTTCCGCCGTTGTAGTCCTTTTGAAGATTAACCGTGTTAGCCACAGAAGCTCCGTAAACCTGAAAAACTCCCTTATGATTTAAATTTAAAGTATCTGCAATTACATTATTTCCGGATTGACCGTTTTCACCTGTTATATTGAGTGTTCCTAATGAATAAATATTACCGCCTGTATATGAAGTACCAGATCTGTTATCCTGTTTATTAACAGCATCTCCTGACCATTTTTGAACACCGGCCGATAAACCGCTTAAATTAAGATTTGACGCAGATGATTGTGAATAAAGATATAAATCTCCATATATTCTATCTGACACATTACTTGAACCAAAACCATCAATAGTATCAGCCATTACAATAACCGGATTAGTAATTGATCCTATCTCCTGTAAATTTGCGTTGAATTCTATTTTATCTCTTACATAAAGATAAGGCAACTGTATATAATTTACTTTATCCGTTAAATCCGAGCGAACTATATTTCCTGAATTTACAAACTGTAAGCTGCCGTTTACAAACGCTCCTTCCTCCTGCTTGGATAGTAGAATATGAGCATTAAAAGCGTTTATAGTTAAATTGCCGTTAATATTTGCAGGACTTTGAAGTAAAGCATTTGTATTTCTAATATTAATATCATGAGGATAGCTTGAACCGGTACTGGTTCCTCCTAAAACGGATAAATTATCAAGCGTGTTTACACTGTTATCTCCAAGAGAAACTAACGCATATTCAAAAGGAGATCCGCTTTCGATTTTATCTGCAATAAAATATCCGGCTATTGTATTTTCCTGTCCTATCATTTTTACTGTGGCAGAAATTTTATACATATTTTTATCTGTATTATAGCCGTATTCTATACCCTTTCCAAGAAGTGTTACAGTAGGTTTACCAACTATTTTACCCATTGAGGAGTCAGAATTAGGCAGTGTAACATCTATTTCCTTGCTATCGCCCTTATTAGTTAAGGAGGCAAATTGATTTGCAAAGCTTTCGTTCTGATTCATTGCTTCCCATATACTGTCAATAACCGATCGGGCAGTATACTGAGTTTGATTATTCGCATACGAATTAAAGGCGCGCCTGTTTGCCGATGAAGCAAGAGCCAAAGCAGCAAAAATAAATACAGTCATAATCATCATAACGGCAACAACAGTATATAAAACCGAACCCTTAGCTTTATGCTTGCCAGCATCTTTTAACATAATATCACCGCCTTCAATTACAGAACTTTTTAATCTTAATCAATACTGCTGTTTATTTCTTCTCCTATTTCAAGATCAGAAATCATTTCTGCATAATAAACGTCTATGGTCATATCCCCTGTTAATACTGATGAAGGATCGGTATTATAGGAATTGTTGCCAATAGTTAATGATTTTATTTCGATTGTTTTACCGGATTCCTTAATATCCTGCATAAATTGTAAAAGTCCTGACCTTGTGGCATAGTAATCAATAGTAACCGTTCCGCATGGAAGACTTTGCTCTTGACTTTCATCGATATTTACATCCTCAGTTTGATCTTCAATATCGGTGGAATTAAGATTTGCAGATTGACCAATTGAATAGTCAAGAGATTCATAATTTATGGAATACGGCGTAAGGGTTATTACTGAAGGATCGCTATATGAAGCATTAGTATTTATATAAACCCCATTTTTATTAAAATATTCCTGAATAAATTTTTCAAGAGTATAAGCTCTTTTTAAATCCACAAATAAATTTCCAAGCTCAACAGATTCGTTATATTTCTTCTGAACTCTTTCTTTTATGGTATCCACTTGATTTATTTTATTTTTAATTTCATTCCATTGAGACTGAGCATTATTTAAGGAATCCTCTGCGGCAGAAATATCTTTAAATTTAGGTTTTATGAGGAGCATAAATCCTATAACCAAAATCATAATTATAAGGACGATAAGTATAATTATTCTATCGCGATAGCTAAGCTTTTGCATATGTTTTCACCTCTAACCTTCTGTATTGGCTTCAGTAGGAACTTCTATAGGTTCAAGAGGAATTTGTATTTCATAATTTACAACCTTTCCGCTTGTTTCATTATATGAAATATTATAACCATTGTATATTACGTCGGCAAATTCACTGTGAGTCAGAAGCTTTTCTACAATAAGCGCCGGAAGACTTTGTGAAGGATCACTGTCAGCCGCAGTTCTGATACTTAATATAACAGTATAATTTTCATATCTAAATTCGGTAATCTGCGCCCATAAATTAAGCTCATGAGCCGCGTTGATCATTTCATTTTCTATAATATCCATATATTCCTGTGAAATAGCCGGATGAGTTTTAAATGCGTCAGCAGCAATACTGATATTTTTTCTATATTCGTTAATTTTTTCTTCCTGTTTTTCAAGAGTATCAAATAACTGCATTTTTTTAATATTTTCTTGACTATTAATTTTTGATTCAACACTATTTAAATCGTCTTTAACTGAATTATATTTAATGTTTAATCCAAAATATATCCCGCCTATAACAGCAATAGTAATACCAAGTATAGAAGTTAGCATTACTGAATAAGAAGCATCGGATTTTATCTTTTTCTTATGATCTGTATCAGTTTCAAGCAAATTTATTCTTTCAGTAAGTTTATTTCTTTTATATAATGCGCCTACGGCGTTTGCATATAAAGCAAAATCTATATTTTCACAACCGCTTACCTGAGAAGGAGTTGGTATGAAACTTACATTGAGATCCATTTGTTCTGTAGCTGACTTAATATCATCAATATTTTTTAAATCGCCGTAAAATATTACATTTTCAATTTGTAAATCCGAGCTGCGTGTTTTCTGGAATTGCAGCATTCTGAATATATTTTCATTAACTGCCTGAGTCATATAATCAGAAGCAAAGCCATAATCGGATGGATCAATATTAATAAACCTTGAAAATGCAAGTTTAGAATCATCATAAAGATTAATACTTAAAAAATTATTATCAAGCTGAACTGTTAATAGAGGCATTTTTAAACATGATTTAACATCAGATAAAATTACTTTTGAAATACAATTACATCCAATTATTACAGATTTCAGAGAAATGGATAAAATAGCAAATAATCTTTTATAGTTTTCTACCATATCATATGGGCATGCAGTAGCCAGAACTTTTTCAATTATCTTTCCCTTTTCATTTTTATCCTCAACTTCTCCAACGATCAAATAAGAAACGCTATAAGTATCATCGATTCCAAGCTGAGCCTGCATTTCTGCCTTGACCATTTTAAGAAACTGCTGTCCTTTGGCTTTAGGAATATCAAGCTCTTTAAATATAGTAAGATTTGATGATATACTAACTATGGCGCTCTTTTCTTTTATTTTTTTGCTTTTTAGTATATCTCCTATAATAGACGCCAAACCTGTTACGTCAACAATATTGCCATTCTCAATAGACTTTTCTGGAATATCTATCGAAAATGCGTCATATATTTTTATTTTTCCGCTGCTTTCAAAGCCTCTTACAATTCTTATAATTTTATCAGTTATATCAAAGGAAAGCATATGCATTCCTCCTTTTCAATTATGTAATATTATCAAATGATGAATATAACGCCGGTAAAACAGAAGCAACTATCAACCCTACCATTATACCTAATATAATGATCATCATAGGTTCAAGCATTGCTACTAATCGCTGAACAGCCGAGTCAGATTCTTCTTCATAGTAATCAGACGTCTTTGTTAAGATATCATCCAATGCTCCTGATTCTTCTCCAACATATATAATTGAGCAAAACATTGAGTCAAAAATTCCAGTTCTCTGAATAGCGGAAGACAATGACGCACCTTGTTTAACCTCGTCAATCACCGTTTCAAATTTCAGATCTATGTAGCTGTTTCCAAGTATAGCAGAGGCTCTTTCAAGACATTCAACCATTGGGATCCCACTTGAATAAAGAGAAGATAGAGTTCTGGCAAATCTTGCTGTATAAATAGTTACTATAAGCTTCCCGAATCCGGGACCTGTTAGCAATAACTTATCAAATTTTAACCTAAATGAAGGTACTTTTAAAATATATCTAATTAAAAATATTAAAATAATGACTATTCCCAGCATTATATACCAGCGTTGTGTAAGAAAATCACTTATAGCAAGCATTCCTTTAGTAAGCGTGGGCATTGTTGAGGGATCTTCAAACATATCAATAAAAGTCGGCATTATAAAGGTAAACATTCCTATTACAATTACAATAGATAAAACAAGCAGTATCATCGGATACATCATTGCGCTTTTAATAGTGTTGTTCATCTTATTCTCTTTTGCATAATGATCAGACATTCGCTGCATAATAATATCGAGCGATCCGCTGGATTCGCCTGCATTAATCATTGATATCAGAAACTGAGGAAATGTACCAGAATGAAGCTCTAATGCTGATGAAAAAGATTCTCCCTTTTGAACATTTTCATAAATATCCTGCCAAACGATTTTGGCGGATTCTGAAGGCTGTTCACGAGCCAAAATGTCAAGCGCTTTTACAAGAGTAAGACCTGAAGAAAGCATAGCGCTGAGCTGACGGCAATTGAATGCTAAATCTTTAGTTTTAAACTTTTTTACTGATTTTTTACGTTTAACGTAAGATTGACTATAATTAGTACAATATAAGCCTTTTTGATGGATTTTATCCAAAAAATCCTTTTCATTTTCCGCTTCAAGATTTCCTTTAACAGATTTACCATAGGAATCCTTAGCAGTATAACTATAATTAGGCATTTAAACGCCTCCTAAAGTTGTTTTACAATATTCTAATTCAAAATCAAAATTGTTGAATATAATCATTAATTATATGCAATAATATTTAAAGAGGTGATAGAATTGGAAAAAGATTATATAAACTGCGGTGAAATACCGCTTGGACTCGGAATGGCATTGGCAAAAAATCTACCTGCAATGGAAAAATTTTCATTAATGCCGTCGAATGACAAAGAAAATTTTATAAAGGGATGTAAAGGTGTTAATTCAAAAGAAGAAATGCAAGATTATGTAAATTCCCTAATATCATCTATGTAAAACCGGATGGAATTAATTCCATCCTAAAACTTATTTCAATAAAATTACCTTATATAAATAATACTACACTTTTGTTCATTTGTCAATATAGCTGCCACTTATTATAATTATTAAGTAAATTTTTATCAAGTTTTCACAAATAATTAATCATTTTTATTATGATAAAATGTTTTTACAGCATCACTTTTTAAATAATCATTTGAGCTGCCAAAAAAAACTTGATTTTTATTTATATGCAAAATTTTGTTAGCATATTTACAGGCGCTATTAATATCATGTGAAATCATAATTATAGTTATTTTGAAACTTTTATTTATGTCAAATATTATATTATACATATCATTTGAAGCAGATGGATCGAGTCCCGTAACCGGTTCGTCAAGCAGCAAAACCTTTTTGGCAGAACACAATGCTCTTGCAAGTAATACTCTCTGCTGCTGACCACCAGATAATTCTCTGTAACAATTATTTTTCAAATGTTCAACGCCAAGTTTTTTCATATTATCTAAAGCATGCATTTTATCTAATTTATTATAAAACGGAAATCCTCTTTTCTTATTTAAGGTTCCGGAAATCACTACTTCAAATACACTGGCAGGGAAATCACGCTGCATCTGGGTTTGCTGAGGTAAATATCCAATTTCATTTTTTCCTAATTCATCAGATAAATTAATTTCTCCTATTGAAGGAGCTTTTAAGCCTAATAATCCTTTCATTAATGTACTTTTTCCTGCGCCGTTTTCTCCCACTATGCATAAATAATCTCCAGTATATAAAGAAAAATTAATATTTTCGACAACAACTGTGTTATCATAAGAAAAGCATACATTCTTGCAAATTATTAGCGGTTTATTCATTTTATTTACTCCATTTAAAATCACAACATTTTTAATACTCTATCGTTTTAGTATAATACAAGGATTTAAAAAAATCAAGTATTTTGAAAAAAAAGGGCGGTTAAAACCGCCCTTTTTAAAAATTATTGAGGTCCCAATTTTTCATATGTAATTACCATTGCAATGTAATTCATAAGAGTTAAGCTATCGTTTGTATTTATATAATCATCATATACAACGTTAGCATTAATTAAGCCTTGTTTTGTAACAGGATTTGCTTCTTTTCCAATTAAGTACATATTCAAAGCAACAACGTCTGCAATATTTACATAACTATCAACGTTAACATCGCCCCAGTGAGTATCTGCAGGAATTTCATCTGTTGAAATAGTTTCATCAGTACCACTTGTCGGATCGTCTGTTGATACAGGCTTTACTGTAACATTAACTGTAGCAGTCTTATCGCCATAAGTAACCGTTATTGTTGTAGTTCCTTCAGAAACGCCTGTAACAGTACCGTCATTATTTACAGTTGCTATTGATTCATCATTTGATTTAAAATCAGCATCAACATGTTCGCCGTTAACCGTTGCTTCAATAGTATCTTCCGCACCGACTTCAACTGTAACATTCTTAGGATTTACTACAAGTCCATCCGAAGTAACATTTGCTTCATCCTGAAGGAATGAAACAACCCATGCGAAAGGAGCATTCCAGTTAATTGTTACCTCATTTACTGACCAAGCCTCAATTGAATCAACATAACAACGCTGTGGAGCTAATGTTCCTCTCTCATATCCAAGACCGCCTATATACGGATCCTGCATACCTGAACCAGGACCACCTGACATAATACCATCCGGCGCTTCCGGGAAAGTAGGATCAAGCTCATTTGACCAATATCTGTGATGCGGTCTGATAAGGTGATATGAACCATAACCGGTAACATATGAGAATGAAAGCGGATTACGTCCGAGAATATAGTCCATAGCAGTTACTACACCGTTAAGATATTTTGTATCTTCGGTAACATCATAAGCATATGCCATTGTGATAGCATTGTTGATTACAAATGAATTTGAGCCCCATTCATAGCCTGTTATCTTAATATCAGGACCAATGTTTACCGGATCTTCAAAGGTAGCGCTCTTATATGGTATACCATATCCCTGCTCATCTTCAGTTTTAATATAATCATCTGCTGCTGCAGTAAGTGAAGACTTGATTTCGCCAAGTTCATCTGCGCTTATGCCATTATTGTTCAAAAGAAGTGTAAGTGAGCCTAAGCTTGCGGTATTTCCCCAGTTAAACGAACCATATGAACCGTTATTCTCACCGCCCTCAAGTGATTTAACAACCTGGAAAGCTTCTGAATAGCCCTTAATATCATCGTAATATGTAGAATCGCCTGTTGTAGCATAAAGCTCGCAAGCTGCCCAATAAGCGTCATCCTTAACATTTGTATCGCCGTAAGCGCCGCCGCCGATAGCCTGATCAAGAGGAGCATAGAGCGATGTCTTATTTGTCGCTTCAGCAGTTGTATATTCATAGAAATGTTTCTTATATGCTTCATAACTCTTCTTAGCTGCATCCAGACATTTCTTAGCATATGAAGGATCTATGTCTTCCCAAAGGCGCGCTGCCTGTGCCGCACAAGCCACAAAGTTTAAAGTAGCTGCAAATGACGGCGGTTTAACAATACGAGTTGTTTTCCATGTTTCTTCATAATCATTAGGACGAACAGCAAGACCAGTCCACTTATGATCGTGAAGCTTATGATAAACAAGACCTTCATATTTGCCCCAATAAGGATCAGAAGAGCTAACAACCATCTTCATCATCCAGTCAAGTTCAACTTTTGTTTCATCAAGGATATCGGGAACATCGTTATTTGTTTCCGGTACTACTACTGTACCTGAACCGTTAGCAAACTTTTCAGAGTTTCCTTCAGCAACAGCTCTTTCATATATGTTCTGTAAAGTCCAAACTGAAATACCGCCGTTAACAACATATTTACCATGGTCGCCAGCGTCATACCAACCGCCTGTGCCGTCAATCTTATATGTCATATCAGCATCAGGATCTTCAGTAAAAATACCGTCATAGGATTTTTCCCATTTTGACTGAACCCAAGCACTGTCAGGGTTATGTCCCATTACATGAGCTAATGAAGACTTTTCATCATCGCGTGAAGTAATATATGCTGTTTCAATATTAATGCCTGAACGATTCTGATAATAATAGTTCATAGCGTTTGTAAGCATATCATGACCTTCAACACTATAAATATTATCGCCTATTTCAAATGGAAAACTTACGTAATCACCGCATTTAAGGGAATATGTTCCAGGAGTATTATAATCTGAAAAATCAAGAATATGAACATTATCTCCTGAATCCTCGTCCTTACCCTTAGGAGTTGTTTTACCGGTATAAACAGTTTCGCCGTTTTCATTAACCAGTTCAAAATCAAGCGCCGTATCAGGCAAAGTTATTTTTGTATCGTCTTCGTCAGCGCCGGCATTATCACCAAGCGTTGCTTTCTTATCAAGATTTGTAAAATAACCAACCTGATTTACGGATATAAAGTTATTTTCTAAATTGCTGTTATCACGCGAAATAACTCCAAAGTTATCTGACGGATCCCAGTTACAAGTTCCTTCTGCATATCCGTCCGGACAAGTCGTACATTCAAGAGTCATATTATCAAATGTCAGCGTTGTTCCTTCCGGAAAACAATCCTGCGGCTGATATTCGCCTGATCCACCGTAATGGAAAGCCCATTCTGCAACATCTATACTTTCATTAGCTGTAAACTCTGAATCAAATACATTTTTGCCTGCGTTTATCTGTACATTATTCCACTCATTTCCGCCTGTACCCATTCCGCAGTTGTTATGCCATACAACAGTTGACTCGCCGTCAAGAGTAGCAATATGCGTTGCCATTTCGCCTGCTGTTGAAGCGGTTACTTCCCAGTGAATTTTGTATGTATGCCCTTTTTGAATCTTTAATTTTCTATGACGGAACTGAAGATCCCATCTTGATTCGCCGCCCCTGCTTGAACCGCCTGGGTTTACAATAGTTACAGAATAACCGCCGTTTTCAATTTTAAAAGTTTGTTTTGCCGGTTGAGTTTCACAAGTATGCCATGGCAGACCTTTCTTATTAAACTCAGTCTCACCGACACACAAACCAGCAGAAACGCTCATTGGAACAACAGTCGCAACTGTTGTAGTAAGCATTGCAGCAGCCATAAGACTTGCTGTAACCACTTTAGCAATTCTCTTGTGCATTGTTATTACCCTCCCAAAAAAATAAAAAAATCGTTTAGCACAGCGTGCTTTGCTTTGTCCGGTTCGATTTTTGTACAAATCAAACTAAACATATAAAAAACAGCAAAATTTAGTTACATGCTGTTATTTTTCCAAAAACTTTGTTCAATATGACCTGTTTGTCACATTTCACACAACCATTTTTCGTATTAATTATAATATAATTACACTTTATTGTAAAGTCTTTTTGTAAATTTCGTTTGATTGTATGAATATACGCATTAAAAATTGTGGATAATTACCAATAAATAAATCGCATTCGACAAATTTCCCCCTATCCTTAAATAATTAAAGGATAAGGGGATTAATTTTAAAGTAAATTTTTACGCATCAATACGGAATCAAATACATTCAATAAGTCGTTTTCATCCATATCTCCATTTATAAAGCCTTGCTCTGATATTTTGATATCACTTAAATTAACAATATAATTATTAAGCATTACAATATCTGCAACATTAAATTTTCCGTCAATATTTATATCTCCCTTTAATTCAGACTTATCATCAGGCGTCTTGCCGTTCGGCTCTGTTCCCCAAATCAATACTCCATTGTCATACATTGTTATTTTATCCGTAACAGTTAATTCCTGAGATACCAAACCTTGGCAGGAATAATCATTTGTCGGATCCCAAAAATTGGTTGCGTCAGGAACAGATATTCTGAATTGAAGTTCTCCCTGATTTTCTGACTGACCGGACGGGCATATGACAGTTCCATCGTCATAGGTTATTTCAACATAATAAATATTTCCATCATATTGTATAGGTCCTGATGCGGTACAATTTTGAAATTCATCATATCCTATTTTTACCGTTATATCATCAAGAGTATAACCAGCGTCAAAAAGCTCAGTCAAATCCATATAATAACGATATGAAAGATTTTTTATAAGTCTGGCTGGCCATGCACTGTGATTTGTTGCCTGAACCTTTAACTCAGTAAAATTCTGGCTCGATTGATTTATACATGCTTCAATATAAAATTCGTCCCACTTAGGCGTTTCTACCGGAGGAAAACTCGGATCCGCTGTGCCGCCGTATTTTGAAAGCATTGCGCAAAGCGAGGCGGTATAAGCAGCATTATAATCAATAGCAACCTCACTGTATTGATATTGGTTTATTTCATCAGTATATTCACCGTTCTGATTAGGTCCGCCAACTAAAGCTCCATATAAGATATGCGCATGCTGTTTAGCGCCGTCTCCTTCTGTCTTGCCTAACATTGTCCATTGATCGTCCCATACGCCGCTTGATGTTCTATGATGCCATGCCTTCGGATAATCATCGCCCATGCCTACAACATAGCTGTAATTATTATTGTTATCGCCAAAGCAATAGTTCATTTGAGAATCTGCAAAATCTATATATCTTTTATAAAGTGTGCTATCATCTGAAAAAAGTTCATCACAGGATACATATGCTAAAAAAGCTGTGGTAGTCGCATGTCTTAATACTCCCCAGTTTGTCAGCCATGCGAGGCCGTCCGGGGTATAGCTTACTTTTTTTCCGCCATATCCTACGGTCCAATAGTCGAGATGCTTTGATACTTGCTTTTTCCATGTTTCATCACCGGTATTTATTGCATAAAGCAAGGTTGCGCCCTGTTGTACATCGTCCCAGCACATTCCCCATGTATATTTAAGCTCTGTAGACTGATCTTCTTTTCCGAGATTCGGTATATAATCCGTTTCACACAAATCAAGGTATGATTGTTCCCCTGTTGCCATATAAAGCCAGTTTGCCGCCCAAAAAAGTTCATCATAAAAATGACTCGACTTATACATATCAGCAGATGCCGGAGTATCATCGTCACTCCTTGTTTCATCAGCAATACGGAAACAGTTTTTGGAATGTTCAAGATAAGTTTGCGCAAGTTCAGGATCACTATCCTTGAACACAAGATAACCGGCTGCAAGAGCCGCCGCCATTTCTCCGGTGACGTTTGAATCTTTAGTAGTAAAATATGGTCTTTCTGTTTTGCCTTCCATTAATTCAAGCTTATTAAGATATACTTCCGCTGAACCCCACCATTTATGATCAAAACCGATTTCCCCTATCTGATATACTACTTCGTCACCTAAATCACAGTCTACAAGGAAATCCAAAGACCATTGGAGATTCTTTTTGTATAAATCAAGCAAACCCGATTTTTCCAATCCGTCCCGATATTCTATAACTCCCCATGCAAGCATAACAGAAGAATAGGCATTGGTTAATGCGAATTTGATATGATCGCCAGCGTCGAACCATCCTCCGGGAATATAATCGTTTTGCATGGAATCATCACGCCATGATACCTGATTCCAATCTGGAAGTTCTCCGGCTTGCTGAACCTGATAAAAGAAAAGTGATTTCTGCATAGCTTCACCATAGTTATAGGAACCGTCCGCAGCCTCTGCCACATCCGATCCGAAATATACCGGATGAATAAAAGCAGATATTGACATTAACGCAGATACTGCTATAGCCAAAATTTTTTTCATTATTATTTCCCCTTTACGCAGCAAAACATCATTGTGTTTACAATGACGTTTTGCATTATTTAATTTATTTTCCTAAGACATCTTCACCAACTATCATTGCCACATAATTCATAAGTAATAGACTGTCCTCCGTATTGATAATATTATCTCTTACAACATCAGAATTTGCTATTGACTCGATTGATAAACTATTGTCCGAACTGTTAAGTAAATACATATTAAGAGCAACTACGTCAGAAATATTTATTGTATCGTCTAAATTTGCATCTCCGTATTTAGAACCGTCTGGTATAGTATCCGGCTGAGGAATATCTGTAACTATCGTAGTTGTATAAGTATCATCAGAAGTCGTTATTATCGACGTAGATGTAATCTCAGTTACTGTCGTTGTAACAATAGGTTCTGTGGTTACTGTTGTTACAGGATGAATAGGCTCTGACTTATACCATTTTCCGAATTCATGATTTTCATCAATTTCTGAAACAGTTTTAATCAATTCATCAGCCGCATTTACATCTCCCCCGTATCTGCTATAAAGCCCTGCGATTGACAAAGCAAAGCATCCGTTATAATCAAGAGCCGGTTCTGTACACGAATAGGAATTCTTATTATCTTCATACTCGCCGTTTGAATTAGGACCTCCTACCAAGCAGCCATAAGGAGTATACTTCGCATCTGAATTGTCTGTAGCGCTGTTACTGCCCGGATTAGCCGCTCTGTGGTGTATCTTTGTCGGCCACTGAGTTCCATATCCCAGCAAAAAGCTTTTTCCTGACGGATTATTTCCGAGTATAAAATCCATCTGATACTTAGCGGCATCGGCATAAGATGAATCATTGGTTATATCTGCAATATGCAGTGCAACCATTTGCAAAGCACAATTATATCTTGACGCGCCCCAGCCGTCTGCATTGTATTTGCTTGTTGAAAGTCCCCCTTTATTATTTAATTCGAATTTTAATTCATTAAGATAAATATCCTGCTTATATCCTACTTCAGCCAATAATGCGGCATATCCTGCCCAAACCTTATCCCAGCAATATAAATGGTAATCATATTCGCTTCCGTTATAGCAACCGTTTTGAGTTATCTGATAAGTAGGCGTATATAACGACGGAAGGCTTCCTCCGTTATTTGCGAGAGCGCACCATAGCTCTGCCCATGCAATATCGTCCTTCTGACTTCCCGAAGAATACATAGGACTAACTCCATCATATGTAGCCTGAGGATATTTTTTTGTAAATTCAGATAACGCATTTGCATATTTAAGGCATTCTGCCGAATATTCCGGGGCTTTGTCTTTAAAAGCTAATGAACATGACGCAAGCGCCGCTGCCATCTGACCAGAGGCGTCCGCAGAAGGATGTGAAGCGTCCGCCCAGTATGTAGTACGGCTCATTGTCTGAGATTCAGGAGATGTCCATACACTGTGATCCTCTCCTTCTGAAGCTACCTGATAACAAAACGCCACTACGTTATTACTGTCGTCAAGATACGTCACTTTCATGAAATAATCGCAAAAGGTTTTAAGAATATCCATTAAATGAGCTTCACTGCCGGTGTCAATATAAGACTCCGGGTATGTATAATACGACCATGCTAAGCTTGCGCATGAAAATCCCATAGTCATTGAGAATTTAATATGATCTCCGGCATCATGATATCCGCCTGACACATCGACTTTATCAGATCCTCCGTTTTGATTCATAATAAAGCTTTTTGACGATGACGATAATCCAACGGCGCTGTTTAATGACGCTTCCGAATCGTATACATGACAATCATCTCTCCATGTAAGAGGATTATCACTTACTTCACTGCCGCATTGATTTGCGTCATAAAAATAAAGCGACAATTCAAGAGCCTTTGCATAATCATAACCGTCTTCCGCAGTTACAGTTGATGATATAAGAGTACTAGCAGCGGTGCAGGAAAACAATGTTGCGGCACTAATAAAAGCGGCTAACATTTTTCTTGCAGCATTATTTTTTTTCATTACAATCTTTCCTTTCGAAAAAACATTCCGTACTTACTTTGACATGTATATTTTATCATATTTTCACCATTAATTTCAATTGTTTTAATATATTTTTATAAAAAATCCACATACTGCACAAATAGGCAATATATATTTAGTACATAACGTAAAAATAAGAGGGCTTCAAAGCCCTCTTATTTTTTAATTATTTATAAATTTATCCATTATAGTATGACCTGTTTCAATAAACAGCCCTGTTTCACCTGCAGTTTTCTCGTTAAATGTATCTACCCCTTCACTTGACACTGCGCTGTTATAAATCATAAACGGCACAGGATCATTAGTATGTGTTCTCAACGACAGAGGAGTTGCATGATCGGGTGTTATCAGAACCTTAAATGATTCATTTTCTGAAGCAAGGTAATCTGTAACAGGTCCAAGAATATGCTTGTCAATAAGCTCGATAGATTTAACTTTATTTTCTATTTCATGCCTGTGACCACATTCGTCCGGAGCTTCAACATGTATATATACAAAATCCTGACCGCTTTTAAATTCATTAATTGCCGCTTCAGCCTTTCCCTGGAAATTAGTATCAATGTAACCGGTAGCGCCTTCAACGTTAACTACGTTCATTCCCGAGAACTTTCCAATTCCTTTAAGTAGATCAACTGCTGAAATCATTGAAGCCTTTAGTCCGTATTTATCCCTGAAATTTTCAAGATTAGCCTTTACGCCTTCACCCCATAGCCATATACCGTTAGCTGGACGAAGCCCTTTTTCAGCTCTTGCAATATTAACTGGATGATCCTTTAACAGCTCATATGATTGTTTCATAAGATCATAAAGCTTTTTAGCATTAGGATGTAAAGGAATATAGCTTTTTATAGCCTTACCAGTGATATCATGCGGTGGCGTAAGTACACCGATATCAAGAGTACCATTATTCCAAATAAGGCAATGACGATAACTTACACCGCTGTAAAACTTAAATTCATCATTATTAAGTTTATCAGCCAGAAAATCAATAAGCTGTTCTGCCTCCTCAGTTGAAATATCATCTGCACAATAATCAAGTATCGTTTTATCCTCATAATTTTTTTCATCTGTAAGAGTAACAAGATTACATCTAAGGGAAACATCGGTTTCCTTCATATCTATACCTATACTTCCGGCTTCTAACGGAGAACGTCCCGTATAGCACAATGCGGGATCATATCCAAGCACTGATAAATTAGCTACATCGCTTCCCGGCTTTAATCCGTCTGTTACGGTTTTAATAGTACCCACCAAAGAATTCTTAGCTAATTTATCCATATTAGGGCAATACGCAGCTTCTAAAGGCGTTTTATTCCCAAGCTCTGCAATCGGATAATCTGCCATACCGTCATAAAGTACAACTAAATATTTCATAAGAATCTCCATTCTGATGCTGCCATCATAAGCAGCAATTTATATTATACTTAAAATTTATTTATTTGCCATAAGTCTTATGGCCTGTTTATTATTTTTAACAATAACCTTTTTCAAGGTTCCTCCATATTCGCCGTCAATAGTCCACTGAATTTCATTATCACATTCAAAGCAGATATTTGAAGTTCTGAATGATTTTATATACGCTGTATCAATATCAATGTTAATATTTAATAACGAGTGTATAATCCGCTGCAGATCAAGGGGATTATTAGGTGTTTTTATTAACGTTACCTCATATAATCCGTCGTCAAGCAAAAAATCGTTAAGTGAAAGCAATCCGGCAATTGATGAAGAATTTGTAACCATGCCAAAAATGAAATCGTCTTCAATTACTTCAGTTTCAGTAGTTATTTTCATATGATATGAACGTATACTCGTCAGACGCGTTAATCCATTCAATATATAAGCGGCATGTCCCAGATAATTCTTTACCTGCTGCGGCGTTTCATATGTTACTTCCGTAAACGCTCCAAAAGCGGCTATATAAGTGAAAAATTTATCATTAAAGCTTCCTATATCACATGGAAACGGTTTACCGTCAATTATCCATTGCACAGCGTCAATTATTGATTTGGGAATACCTACGCCTCTGGCAAAATCATTAGTCGAGCCTGTCGGCAAATAACCTATCGGCAGTTTCTCATCCGTTTTCATAACTCCCTGAATAACCTCATTAAGCGTTCCGTCCCCGCCCGAACAAATTATAATGTCAAAGCCCTGACGGCACGCATATTTAGCGGCTGCACAAGCGTCCATTCTTTCCTGAGTAGGTCTGGCAGTCACCTCGTAACCGGCTTTTGTAAACATATCAATAACAGTTGCAAGCTTTGATGCGATTGTTGCTTTTCCGGACTGTAAATTAAAAATAAAGTATAATTTTTTCATAATATCAATCAGCCTTTCTTACAATTGATATCATTATACTACATTTACTAAAAAAATTCAATATATCAACAATAAAATACCCAAAGTAATTAAAAATATTACTTTGGGTAAATAAAATTATTTATTCATCATGCTGGCAACTTCGTCAGCAAAATTATCTTCTTTCTTTTCAACGCCTTCGCCTCTTTCAAAGCAAACATAATCAACAAGCTTAATTGTTGTATTTGCTTCCTTAGCGCATTTATCAATATATTTCTGAACTGTCAAATCCCCATCCTTGACAAATTCCTGATCAAGGAGACAGTTTTCAGAATAATACTTACCTATTTTTCCTTCGACTATCTTAGCCTTTACATTTTCAGGTTTGTTTGCCATTTTAGGATCATCGTTCATCTGTACAAGCATAATACTCTTTTCAGACTCAATAACTTCAGCCGGAACATCTTCCTTCTTAAGATAAGGAGCCTTAAGAGCAGCTACCTGAAGAGCACAATCCTTACCGCATGCCATAACTGCGTCAGAAGCTCCCGCAGGTGTTTCCATATTTACAAGAACGCCGATTTTACCGCCGCCGTGAACATAAGGAACAAGAATACCTTCCATTCTCTTAAATCTTCTGATATGCATATTTTCACGTATCTTTAGGAATAACTCCTGAAGCGCTTCCGCAACAGTAACATTTCCTCCTGAAATCTGCTCTGCATTCAAAGCGTCGATATCGGCAGGGTTCTTTTCTATAATTGTCTGTGCAACATCAGTTACAAACTTCTTAAAATCATCATTATTTGCAGCAAAATCAGTTTCAATATTTACCTCTACAACTGCTCCTACTGTATGAGCATCATTAGTAGCAGCCATTACAATACCTTCTGCGGCAACTCTGCCTGATTTCTTAGCCTGTGTTGCAAGTCCCTTTTCTCTGAGGATAACAGTTGCCTTTTCAAAATCGCCGTCCGCTTCAACAAGAGCCTTCTTGCAATCCATCATACCAACGCCCGTCTGCTTACGCAGCTCAGCAACGTCTTTAGCCGTAATATTAGCCATAATCATTCCTCCGTTAATTAATTTCCAGTAAAGCCCGAATGTAATAATATTCGGGCTTTTTATCATTTGATTTATTCAGCAGCAGCTTCCTCAGCCATAGCTTCTTCAACAGCAGCCTCGGCTTCAGTTGTATCTTCACCCTGTCTGCCTTCAATAATTGCATTGGCAATTGCTCCGGCAATTAGCTTAACTGCTCTGATCGCATCGTCATTACCCGGAATTACATAGTCAACTTCATCCGGATCACAGTTTGTATCAACAATAGCGACAATAGGAATATTTAGTTTCTTTGCTTCTGCTACGGCGATCTTTTCTTTTCTTGGGTCTACTATGAAAAGCGCGCCAGGAAGCTTATCCATGTTCTTAATTCCGCCCATGAATTTTTCAAGCTTTTCTATTTCAAGGTTAAGCTTAACTACTTCTTTCTTAGGAAGAAGGTCGAAGGTTCCGTCCTCAGCCATTGTATGAAGCTGTTCAAGTCTTTTGATCCTTGTCTGGATTGTGTTGAAGTTTGTAAGCATGCCGCCGAGCCATCGTGCATTTACATAATGAGCTCCGGCTCTCAGAGCCTCTTCTTTTACCGAATCTCCGGCCTGCTTCTTTGTACCTACAAAAAGCACAGACGAGCCTTCCGCTGAAAGATCACGGACAAACATATAAGCCTCTTCAAGCTTCTTAACAGTTTTCTGAAGATCGATGATATAAATTCCGTTTCTCTCTGTGAAAATGTACGGTGCCATTTTTGGATTCCATCTTCTTGTCTGATGTCCAAAATGAACGCCTGCTTCAAGAAGCTGTTTCATTGATACTACTCCCATTGTAGTTCCTCCTGTTTGGTTTTTTATTTCCTCCGCCAAACTTAGCTTAACGGCACCCTTTTTAAGGGACCTGCCGCTAAAAGTATAAGCGTGCGAATTACCGTAATATTATACCATAATTTCTAAGATATTTCAACTTTTTTCTAATATTCATTTCACCAAATTTTCTATTTTAAATTTTGATATTTTTGTCTTTTTTTCACAGTTTCCTTTATTGAAACTAACTAAAATTGTATCGCTGCCTATTAACTTAATCTGAGAACATGTAATAATTAAATCATTGTCTTTTCCAAGCAAGCCATATAAACGCTTTCTTCCATATATAACAAACGCTATTATTTCACCCTTAACGGTTTCAAATTCCACATCATCTATGAATCCAAGCTTTTCTCCGTTTATAATGTTTATAACTTCTTTTTCACGCAGTTCCGACAAGCTATATATCAAACTTATCATCCCCTTTTTAAGCATAAAACATTATATGAATTAAATATCGCATATATAACAGATTCTTAAATAATATTACTATTATTCTGTAATTTCCCAGTTATGATATACGTTTTGAACATCGTCGTTATCTTCAAGATGTTCAAGCAGTAAATTCATCTTTTTTATATGTTCTTCATCAGTAAGCGTTGTATAGGTTGAAGGAATGCGGTCAACTTCTGCTGACAGGATATTGTATCCTTTTGAAGAAAGCCCTTCTCTCAAAGCGCTTAAATCGGCAGGCGCACAGGATATTTCTGCCGCCTCCTCTTCAACGGAAAGATCGTCCGCTTCAAATTCAAATGCGTCCTCCATGAGTGTATCCTCATCAATACCGTTATTTTCAACAATAACTATACCCTTGCTTGCGAACATAAATGAAACGCATCCGCTGGTACCGAGATTTCCTCCGAATTTATCAAAATAATGACGCACGTCCCCTGCTGTACGGTTTTTATTGTCCGTTAGACATTCTACAATTAATGCGACGCCGTTTGGACCATATCCTTCGTAAACCATTGTCTCGTAATTATTTTTATCTCCGCCTCCGGCAGCCTTTTTTATAACTCTTTCAATATTATCATTCGGAACATTATTTGACTTAGCCTTAGCAATAAGATCGCGAAGCTTGGCATTATTGTTAGGATCCGGTCCCCCTTCTTTTACGCAAACTGTAATTTCACGACCTATTTTTGTGAAAATTTTACCTTTTGCCGCGTCTGTAGCTTCTTTTTTCCTTTTAATATTATTCCATTTTGAATGTCCTGACATATATATACACTCCCCGAAAATTATTTGTCTATTATAATATTAAATAGCTGTTCAATTCTTTCTGCTTTACCAAGCAAATCCAAATAACCGAATAAGCACTCCAAACCTGTTGCCCTGCGATATTCTATTGCATTTGAGCTTTTAGGAACGGTATTACCCGTTGCGTTCCTTCCCCTTTTTACAATTGCTATTTCCTTCGTATCAAGCAGTGGCATTATTTTGTCTAAAGCTTCTGACTGAAAAGAAGCGCAAACCTTTTTTACTTTAAGATCATGAAGTTTTGAGGCAGGCATATTTGCGCTTAAAACAATACATTCTCTAACGAGCTTTTCATAAACACTATCGCCAAGAAAAGCTAATGCAAGCGGACTGTACTGATTCACTTCGCGCTCTGTCAAAATCCTGCTCATAATTATACTCTCCGTTTCCGTTAATTAAAGATTATTCTATAAAATCAAATTCAAAGCCTAATATATTTACGGTATCCCCTTCATTGATTCCCATTTCTTCAAGCTTATCAATAATACCGCTTCTTCTCAGAACCTGCTGAAAATATTGAAGTGAAGAATAGTCGTCCATATTTACTGTACGCATAATTGGTTCAAGCCATGGAGCATACACATAATATATGCCATCTTCAATTTCAATCTCAAATTTTGTATTAGCAAGCGCCTTTTCTTCAAGCTCTTCTTTTGTAACAGGTTCCGACTGAAATTCTCTGACGGGAGGAAGATTTTCCAGTTCCAAAGCAGCGGCATTAATTAATTCTTTAGTTCCTTCAGTCGTAGCAGCAGAAATTCTAAAAAATTGAAAGCCCTTATCTGTTACATAATTTTCAAGTCTGGTAATTTGCTCTTCCGACGCCAAATCACATTTATTTGCCGCAACTATCTGCGGACATTCCGCGAGCTCTTCACTGAAATTTCTTAATTCGTCATTTATAATTTCAAAATCTTCTATAGCGTCCCTGCCTTCTATTCCGGAAACGTCAACAACATGTACAATAAGTCTGCATCGTTCAACATGTCGCAGAAACTCATGCCCTAATCCGATTCCTCCGCTTGCTCCTTCAATTAACCCGGGAATATCAGCCATTACAAACGACCTTTCTTCGCTTATGCTTACAACGCCAAGTACCGGTGTTAAGGTTGTAAAATGATAATTAGCAATTTTCGGCTTAGCTGCGCTTACTACAGAAATAAGTGTAGATTTGCCAACATTAGGAAAACCGACAAGTCCTACATCGGCAATAAGCTTAAGTTCTAAAGTGATTTCAAATTCTTCACCTGGAAAACCCGGTTTAGCAAATCTCGGAATCTGCCTGGTAGACGTGGCAAAATTACAGTTTCCTTTTCCTCCAATACCGCCCCTTGCAAGTATTTTAGGTTCGTCAGTTGAAATATCAGCCATTATTCTGCCAGAATGAGCGTCACGTATTATTGTGCCTCTCGGCACTCTTATGACCAAATCAGGCGCACTTTTCCCCGTACATCTGTTTGATCCTCCGTTTTGTCCGTTTTCAGCAGTATATTTTCTTTTATATCTAAAATCAATGAGAGATGAAAAATTATCGTCTGCTATAAATACTACATCTCCGCCTTTACCGCCGTTCCCACCGTCAGGACCCCCGGAAGCAACATATTTTTCTCTGTGAAATGAAACTGCTCCGTCTCCGCCGTTTCCGGCTTTTATTTTTATTTTGGCTTTATCTACAAACATATTTTCTCCGTTCCTACCGAATAATCTTTTATCAATAAACAGCCAGATTAAACGCCTTAAAAATTTTAAAAAAATCCCAAGCTATCAGCCCGGGATTTTTATTTAAAATAAATGCTTATTGTTCCGCATAAACGCAAACCTTTTTACGATCGCGCCCAACTCGTTCAAATTTAACCTTGCCGTCTACAAGTGCAAAAAGCGTATCATCAGAACCTATACCAACGCCTTCACCCGGATGTATATGAGTTCCTCTCTGACGTACAAGAATATTACCCGCAAGGACAAACTGACCGTCAGCTCTTTTTACTCCAAGCCTCTTGGATTCTGAATCACGTCCGTTCTTAGTTGAACCTGAACCTTTTTTATGAGCAAAAAACTGCATACTGATCTTCAGCATAACTTACACCTCCGTAAATTTTATCTTAATCGTTTCGTTAAATTCCTGTGACAATAATTCAAGCTGCATTATAAATGCTTTATATAATTTCTGCAATACTATGTCACCGGAAGCAGTTTTAAAAAAAACGGTATTGTTCTGAGCCGAAACATCCGCTTCAAATCCAAAAACATCTGTTATCGCATTGACCGTCATCTGAACTGCGGAAGAAACTGAAGCACACGCTATATCTTTTCCGTAATCATCATATCCGGCATGTCCGTTTATTTTAAAACCTTTAATTTCGCCGCCATTTTCAAAAAACTCAGCGACAATCATAATTAAGCCTTAATTGCTTCGATTTTTACCTGTGTGTAAGGCTGTCTGTGACCCTGCTTTTTCTTTTCACCCTTCTTTGGCTTATAAGTGAAAACAGTAATTTTCTTAGCCTTTCCATTCTTTAAAACCTTAGCTTCAACAGCTGCATTTTCAACATAAGGAGCTCCAACTGTCAGACCATTATCTGTTCCTACTGCAACAACCTTATCAAAGCTTACTGTTTGTTCTGCCTCAGCGTTTAGCTTTTCAATAAAGAGAATATCTCCCTCTTTAACCTGATACTGCTTTCCGCCGGTTTCAATAACTGCGTACATTCTGCGGCACCTGCCTTTTTTTAAAAACTCGCTGTTTTAGGTGTGAAATTTATCAACTTTATTAACCGTAAACATGCGGCTTAATTATTTTATCATATTTTTACCTGTAAGTCAATAGTTTTTTTAGTTTTATTCACCGGTATTCAAAAATACCATACCTTTTTTTTGCACGTTTTAATTTTTTACCAATAGGCTTTTGGAGTAAAATCAAAAAAACTATATTTGATAAAGAATAAATTATCATAATAGGAAAAGAGGAAATTAACTGAATTATATATCTTGAAAAATTAAATTCTTTATCTATATTCAATACTGTCCACAAATCCATGATTAATGAAAATAATACTCCGGAAATAAAAGCGTATATTACCAGGATAATACGCTTTTCCAGCAATTTCTCACCAATAACTCCTGAAATAAATCCAATTAATCCCCAGCTTATCATCTGAAATAACGTCCATGGGCCTTGTCCGAAATAAATATTTGAAATAAGCGCTGAAAACGAGCCGCATATAAAACCTGCAGGGGCGCTTAAATACATACCGGAAATAATTGTAAACGCAGTTATAGGTTTAAAAAACGGTATAAATGAAAACATTATTCTTCCGCATACTGAAAAAGCCGTCATCAAAGCTACAAGCATTATTTCCTTAGACGTCGCCTTGCTTTTTTCAAAGGTTATGTAAAACGGAATACATGAAAGGAACGCCGCAATCAAAGACGCCACGTCGTAATATTTTCCGCTGAATAAAATTATATCCGCAACGGTCAGAAAAATAATAATCGAAATCATTGCCGCCGTCGTTAATTTTCCGTTCATTCAATTCCACCGTTTTTTCTTCTTAAATATTTTATATCCTCAAGAGTTATTGCATTATCAAAATATCCTTTAGTAATACGCGACACTGAAGTGGTATAAAAATTATTACGGCTGTAAAATTCTCTCGTGCTTTCCTCTGAAATTATCGTACCGTCAAACAGCAGTCCGCATTTATCGGATACCTCTGCTGCAAACTCATTGTCATGAGTTACCAATATTACTGTTTTTCCGTCATTTGATAATTTTCTCAATATACTTATAAATTCTTTTTTTGACCAGGCGTCTATACCCTTAGTCGGCTCATCAAGCAGAAGTATATCTGAATTTTTAATCATTATTTTAGCTAAGGCCGCCTTTTGAATTTCCCCGCCGCTTAAATCATAAGGATGATTTTTAATTACATCAACAATATTAAGCCTTCTGCAAATGTCGTTGACTACATTTAATACTATTGCCTTTTTTACGCCGCACCTTATCGCATAGCTCATTAAATCGTCTATGACAGTTTCCTCTGTAAAAAGAATCACAGGATTTTGTGGTAACATCGCTATATAGGAAAAATTTGAGTTTTTCTTTCCGTTAATAAGAACCTTACCGGAATATGGTATGTTTTGTCCGGAAATAATTGATAAAAGAGTAGTTTTTCCACTTCCGTTTCCTCCTACTATTGCATAAATTTCACCTTTTCTAACGTTTAATGATAAATCACTGATTATATCATCAGACTTCTTTTCATATCTAAAAAATATATTACTTAATTCAATGCTACATGAATTATTATTTTCTGCTGACTCATTTTCAATTTTCCTGATGTTATTAGAACAATAATTTTGTATAAAATCTTTTGCTTCCTTTACGTCAACAGGACACGAAGCTTTAATTCCGAATTCATGATAAATACGAGCAGGAATCGGCAGACCTTCAATAATCTGAGTATTCTTAGAAAAAAAGCCGCAGCAAGTTCTGGGAATACCTAGATATCTTATTTTATTCTTATCAATTACCGCAATTTTATCTGCAAGAGAGTAAATGCTTTCCAGATTATGTTCAGCAATAATGACGGTTATTCCAAATTCGCGATTTAATCTTAAAATCATATCTGTAAAAGATGATGCGCTGAATGGATCAAGCTGTGAAACCGGTTCGTCAAGTAAAAGAAGCTCCGGAGACATTATCATTACAGAAGCCAGGTTCAGCAGTTGTTTCTGCCCGCCGGAAAGCTTATTAGTTTCATCTCTGAACCATTTATTTATGCCGAATAAACTTGATATTTCTGCGGTTTTTCTTCTTATAACATTACTTGATTCTCCTAAATTTTCAAGCCCGAAAGCCAGCTCATGCCATACTTTATCAGTTACTATCTGGCTTTCGGGGTTTTGCATTACATATCCTATTTCTGCTGCCGACTGCCTTGGATTAAGCTCTGATATTTTTTCCCCTTTATAATATATATTACCTTTAATTTTACCCTTAGGTATTATTTCCTTTTTCATAAGCTTAAGCAACGTTGTTTTTCCGCAGCCTGACGGACCATAAAGAATTAGAAATTCTCCTTCATTTACCGATAAATTTATATCTTCTAATATATTATAATCGGAGTTATTATAAGCAAAGCTCAGATTTTCGATTTTAATAATTTCCATTTACACTCCTCATACATTTCAGTTATAAAAGGTATCATAACGAATAATAACCAAAGCAAATAAACAATAATTACTGAAACAGTGATTCTTGGATAAATAATTTCAGGATAATAAATGCATTTTATTATCTTATACTTAAAAATAACTGACATAAATGAAAAAATATATGTAATAAGAAATAAACATAAAATATCCTTTTTTTTAAATGTATAAAAATTAAAAGATGTCCTTCCTTTAAGACCATATCCTCTTGAATCCATTGAATCAGAGGTTTCCGCTGTGGATTCTATCATCCATGTTACAAGAGAAGATATGCTTTTAATAGTAATATGCAGCTTTTCCCTTATACCTTTTTTATTATTGCTTATGCATTTTTGTATATTATAAATACTGTGAAATTTTCTGTTCATTTCAGGCACGAATTTTAGTGATGAAGAAAGAAGAAGAGCTAACTTAGATGAAACGCCGGATAAAAGATATATTATTTTATCAGATGACATAACTGAGCTGAAACAGCTAAACCAGCATATAACAGATATAAGGCCTATACCGGCAGAAAATCCATATATAAACGACTCTGTCGTAACAGCATTATCATTTATAAAAAATAATACTGTTTTCCCGTTATGTGAAAATAATGGATTTATAACAGTTATGATCAGTAAAAATAAAAAATAATATATAAGCTCTTTAACAGCCTTTTTAGGTTTAATTATCATTATACGGTAAAGTATAGCTCCAAGCATACTAATAGATGAAAAAAGCGGATTTATATTAAACATTGAAAATCCGATTGCAGTGAAAAAATAAATAATCAGGATAAACGGATGTCTGCGTGAAAACCACATATCAGTAATCCTCCAGACTGCATGTATAAATCCATTGAACCTTATCACCGTCATTCAAAATAAACGAATTACATCCATATTGAGCAAACTCATCGTTTACTTTATATATCCACCCGCTTTCAGGTCCGCATGAAAATTCATAAATGTAATTTATGCCTTCCACATATACGCTGCCGAATGAATTATCGTTTATCCCCTGAACCTCAAGCTGGATTTCGTTTTCTTTTACAGCCCGAGTTAAAACGTCGTATACAGTTTCATTTGCGCTTATTGGATATTTAGTTTCCTCCAGTATGATTCCATTTTCAGGAATATATTTTTCAAGGCCATCTTCAAGTTTTTCCATATTTTCTAAAATCTGTGAACAATCAATCGACATTGTAATATACTTATCAGATTCGTTTGAATTAACACTATAATACTCATCCTTTGTTTTTATTAAATCACAAGACGATAAAAATACAGAACAGCATAATAACATTGAAATTGTTATTTTTTTATTCATAAGCTTTTATAAATACTCTCCTTTTTTATAAAAAAATAAATATATTTTATTATATACCATAAATGCGTATAAACTTTATACAGAAAATTTTTGTTTAAATCAATATATTTTTTACCTTTAAAGCAGCCAGCGGCATAACCCAAAACATTTTCTTGCGGAATTATTTCAAGATACTTGCAGTTATCGCCGCATATTATATATTCTTTTTCTCTAACTGAAATAACTCTATGCAAAATAAATTGATTTCCTTTTTTATAAAACGCTATATTAAATTTTTTCAGTTTATTTTCGGCATTTTTTATTAAAACTAAATCTCTTTTATCATTGAAAAAAGGTTTCATACTGTTTCCGAAAAAATGAGCTATGAAATATCCGTCTTTTTTCAAAATCTGTTCATACGATGCAAATTTATTCATTTACGATTACATTATTTTCTTCTAATATACCGACTATATATTCAACATCAGCTGATGCTGTTTCAATATCAACAGAATAATGATTGGCGTAATTTTCTATTAGTGTTTTCTTTTCAATTCCGGGTTCAATGCAATGCCATATATAAGCAGAAGTATCGTTAAGCTTTATTATCCCATTAAAATTCTTTGCGGCATTTCCGACTGCCGCGGCAATATATTCATTACCTATTTTTTTCATAACAAAATCTTTATTAATCATCATTTTTATCACTTCCCAATATATTATATGCCGTTTTAACCGCCTCAAAGGATATATTGCATTTTAAACTATAAAAATCCAATGTCTTGATAAGACTATCCACTACAGACATAAAATTTATCATGTCGTTTTTATGTAATGGAAATATAATCTGTTCTAATAATTTTGAAGTAATTTCCTTAGGCTTTGATTTACATACTAAATTAATATTACTTTTTTCAATAAAAAATATTGACTTTAATATAACTGAAGTATTAATATTATCATTTTCTTTTCCGCACCAAGGCGTTCCAAAAGCATAAAAATCTTTGCCGTCATATTTTATTATAGGCTTATCGCCGTTTAAAATTAAAACTCTGCTTCCAAAATATCCACGCCACAGACGTGCATGCGTCGACTTGCCATAACCGCTTGGAGCCGAAAAGGCATAGCCCTTACCGTCGAAGCTTATTAAGGAAGCATGGAGCATAAAGCAATTGAACTTTATAATTTCACGGCAGATTTTCCGATAAATACATATACTTTCACAGTAATCCTTCGGACTATGGTTATTCCTTGACTCTTCCTCAATTTCATTATCAGTAGCTGTAATTATAATTTCAGGTTCTTCACAAACAATATAATCTTCACACAGTATCCGCACAAAATCATATTTATTTCGGATACCGATTATTATATCTGCAATTTTTATATTAAACATATCTTTTCCTAAAAAAGGCAGGGCAGAAAAACTCTGCTCTGCCATAATGTTTATATTATAACATAATAATTCTATTTTTACAATAGCTTTTATTTTTTCTTCAACAGTTTTTTAATAAGCTTTAAGAATTGAATTATGATAAAAGTACCTATCGATGTAGCCGCAATCAAAATTATCTGAGATACATTCAAACTAACCGCTTTGAAAATACCTGAAATCCCAGGAACAAACAAAACCAAAGATAACAGAATTACGCCTATTCCAAATGCTCCGAAAATAAATTTATTATTGAAAAATTTATTTGTAAACAAAACCGGTTTTTCTGATTTACAGTTAAAACCATGAATTAATCTTGACAGACAAATGCTTGCAAACGCCATTGTACTGCCTGTTTCGTTCGAGGTATTAAGGCCGTATAAGAAACAGATTACCGCTGCTGCCGCAATTATCAGGCCTTCTGAAATCACGCTCAATAAAAATGATTTTGTTAGAATAGATTCATTAATTGGACGTGGTTTTTCTTTCATAACGTCGTTTGAATGAGGTTCAAGACCCAGTGCAATAGCAGGGAGAGAATCTGTCAACAAATTAATAAACAGCAAATGCACCGCAGCAAACGGAACCGGCAAAGCAGCCAACGAGGCAAACAGCACGACAATAATACCGGCAGTATTACCTGACAATAAAAATTGAATAGAACGTTTTATATTAGCATAAATGTTTCTTCCATTATTTACAGCCTTGACAATGGTTGCAAAATTATCATCTGCAAGAACCATAGACGCGGCGTCCTTGGAAACTTCCGTACCGGTTATGCCCATTGCAACGCCGATATCGGCCTGTTTCAGCGCTGGGGCGTCGTTTACTCCGTCTCCGGTCATGGCTACAATATTTCCTCTTTCCTGCCAAGCTCTTACAATCCTTATTTTATGCTCAGGTGAAACACGGGCATATACGGATTTCGTAGGAACATATTCCTTTAGCTGTTCGTCAGAAAGATCATCTATTTCTGATCCTTCGGCAGCTTCTGAATAATCTTTCAATATTCCGATTTCCCCGGCGATAGCAGCAGCGGTTACCTTATGATCTCCGGTTATCATAACCGGTTTTATTCCCGCGCTTATACACTCTGCTACCGCAGCCTTAGATTCCTCACGCGGCGGATCCATCATTGCAATAAGCCCCATAAACGACAGCTCGTTTTCATCCTCAAGACAGACTTTTTCTGATTTGATTTCTTTATATGCAAATGCCAAAAGTCTAAGACCTTGTTCTGAAAGTTTTTCTGTAGCTTCTATTATTGCAGACTTTTCACTATCGCTTAAAATCATTCTGTCTATTAATACGTCGGTAGCGCCCTTTGTGAGCATGGTAAGCACACCGTTTACATTATGAACAGTAGTCATCAGTTTTCTGTCTGAATCAAACGGTATTTCTGATAAACGAGGATATTTCTCACGTATATATTCAAAATCGAAATTATACTTGCTTCCGAAATTAACTAACGCCGTTTCAGTAGGGTCGCCGATTTCTTCTCCGTTTTTACATACTGCGTCATTGCATAAAAGACTGCTGAGTAAAAGACGCTTCTGATGACCGATTTCAAAATCACCGTTTCCGGCATCGATTATTTTACCGTCTACAAAGATCTTTTTCACAGTCATCTTATTCTGTGTCAGTGTGCCGGTTTTATCTGAGCAAATAACAGACACGCTTCCTAACCCTTCTACAGCTTGAAGCTTTCTGATTATTGCGTTTTCCTTTGACATTTTCTGTGTACCGAATGAAAGAACAATCGTAACTATAGAGCTTAAAGCTTCTGGTATAGCAGCGACTGCAAGGGCAACGGCAAACAGGAAAGCGTTCATTAATGCTTCTCCTCTGTAAACGCTTAATCCAAATACAAGGGCACAGATAAGCAAAATTCCTATAGAAAGCTTTTTGCCGAAATTATCAAGATTTGCCTGTAACGGAGTTTTTCTTTCCTTAGCGCTTTTTATAAGACCGGCAATTTTACCTACTTCCGTATTCATTCCAATATCGGTTACGATAAATTTAGCGCGTCCATAAGTAACAAAGCTTCCTGAATACACCATATTCAGTCTATCGCCTAACGGTAATTCCTCTTTAAAAACAGCGTCTTCCTTGTCAACACTGAGGCTTTCACCAGTCAAAGCGCTTTCGTTGACCTTTAAACTTGCATTTTCTATTATTCTTCCGTCGGCACATATATAATCGCCTGCTTCAAGTAAAACCACATCTCCGACAGTTACGTCAGCGGAAGGTATTACAATCGTCTGACCGTTTCTTAAAACCTTGGCATTAGGAGCTGAAAGCTTTTTTAAGCTATCCAGAGATTTTGTTGCATTAACAGTTTGAACTGTCCCTAATATAGCGTTTAAAGTAATAACCGCTAAAATAACTATAGTGCTTTCAATATCTCCCAGGATTGCCGAAACCAAAGCAGCGGCAATCAATATTATTACTAAGAAGTCCTTGAATTGCTCAAAAAAAATAAAAAAAATACTCTTTTGCTTTTCTTCTGCAATTTCATTTTTTCCGTATATCTCAGTATGTTTCCTAACCTCTGCGTCATTCAGACCGTTAAGGGAAGATTCGGTTTCTTTTATAACCTGTTCCTTGCTTTTCAAATAATCATTCATTATTTACTCTCCTTTTATTTTAGGGCAATAAAAAAGACCTTTGCCGAAACCAACTGAATATAAATAAAGCAATTGATTTCAACAAAAGTCTTGCCGTTTAGATATGCTACGGATTGAAATAGTCAATCGTGTACTGACGAAGCATAAACAGTAAATACTGCCGGCTACTCCCCTTTATCGTATTTATATATTACATTATTTTTCCGGTTATGTCAATAGCTTATTATAAAATATACATTTGACAAATCTACTATATAAATGCTATAATACTTAAAAACGAGGAAAAACTTATGAATTATCCGCTTATATTTATTGCCGTTTACTTTATTATTATGAATATTATCACTTTTATTCTATACTTGAGTGATAAACGCAAAGCAATTAAACATCGCTGGCGAATATCTGAAACTATTCTCATTGCATTTTCATTTGCCGGCGGCAGTATCGGAGCTTTTACAGCAATGAAATTATTCAGGCATAAAACTAAGCGTCTGAAATTCAAAATCTTCATTCCGCTTGCTATAATATTACACATATTATTATTTATTGTTATAATAAATAAAATAATAAAACCGCAGTAACTGAGCTGCGGTTTTATTATACTCAAATTAAATTAATTTTGCGGACCTAATTGGTCTACAGTAACAATCATTGCTACATAATTCATAAGCAACAAGCTATCCTGAGTATCAATTATTCCGTCATATACAACCTGTGCATTCTCTTTTGCCGTTGCATTAAGCTTATTTACTTCAGGATAAAGAAGATACATATTCAGAGTAACTACGTCTGCAATGTTAATATTTCCGTCGATATTAACGTCGCCATATAACACCTTATCCCAATCTATAATATCGTCGGGATCAACCGTAGTAGTAACTACAGATGTAGTCGTAGTAGTAATTGTAGTAGTTACGGGAGCGGTAGTTTCAGTGGTTTCAGGAGGATCAGCCTCCGTTACTTTTACAGTAATCATTTTTTCCTGACCTTCCGGAGAAGTTACTACAATGTTTGCCTGACCTACCCCTATACCGGATACTACGTCATTTTCAGCGATTGCTACTGACTGATTGCTTGAAATAAAAGTACACCCAGGAACATTGATATCAAGAGCTTGGGTTTCACCCACTTTAATCTCTATTTTTTCTGGCTCTACAACTAAATCCTCTTCATTTGAAACAAATTCGTAAAAATCAATTGATTTTAATGTGATAGTAGGAGATTCTTCCCCTGCATACCAGCATCCGAACATTACATTGCCGTCGCCTGACAATATATCAACGTCTTTTCTGATAGATTCAGGAACTATCCACATTATTTCAAATTCCTTGCCCGGCTCAAGGACAGTTATATTAGCAGGCATATACCAGCCTTCATCGGCATTAGGATTTGCATTTGCTACAGATATGCCGACGCCGCCAACATATTTTTCAAGATCAACGGAAGAAGTAACATTAAACTTCACTGCCGAAACAAGATCTCTGTTCTCCAGTCCAAGATCTGAAAGCATAAATTTATACTGGTTTGTTGTTTCGTCAGAACCTGGCGTAAGTTTCTGATTAACCGTTTTTGATACGGTTTTATTGTAAGGAACCGTAATTTCTCTGGTATAAGTACATGAAGCGGTTTTCAGATGAACTTCATCTATTTCTGCATAATCTTCTCCTTCAGGAGGATTAGCGTCCTGCGCGTACCAAAACTGGAAGCCTACTGAATCGCTGACATTTTTAGAAACATATTCCTGAACATCCTTCGGAACATCCCAGACTACCTCTATGTATGAGCCTGCGTCTGTAACGGTATAGCCGTTGTTTACCTCAATCTGGAACTGATCTCCGTATTCAGC
>UPZA01000008.1 GCA_900538575.1 uncultured Ruminococcus sp. | reverse complement strand
TTTCAGCGCCAAAACGCTTTTTGCTCTTTGCGTAAAGCACAAGAATACATTTGCGCATATGGCGGTTTTCCTTTTCGATGTTTTTATTATATCTTACTTGTACACTTTTTTAGTATATATCCACAAATGAACAATATTCGAGCAATAGCTAAAGAAATATGTTTCGGGACGAGACGGAGATTGAAGCGTAAAAGAATACAGAGCCTTTGCCGAAAATCAAGGCTCTGTATATCTTTTGTATGATTTTCAATAACAGGCTATCTAATCAGCCTATTATTTTCAAGATAACTGTCAATAGCTTCCGTGTCCGATTCATCAACAAATAAGCCGTCATGCACAGTCCCATTTCCTGCGCTTTTCCGTACAAACTCCATAGAGTTTTCAAACTGCTCTGTATCCATTGAAGCCGACTGCGTAAACGGGTAAATATCAATTCCCGTAAGATCGTAGCTTTCCAAAAATGTACCGATAATCATCGGTGCAGTATGCCACCAAATGGGATAGCCGATTAAAATCGTGTCATATTCGTCAACCGATTCGGGAAGATTTGCGATTTCGGGACGTTGATTTTCATCTCGCTCAACTTTTGCAAGCTCGCCCGTTTCGTTGTAATCTTCGGGATAAGGCGTTAAAGGCTCAATCTCCAAAAGGACGCCGCCTGTCTGCTCTGCAATATTTTCAGCCATTTCTTTGGTGTTTCCCGACCATGTGAAATAGGCGACTAAAACATGATTTTCATCAGATGTCAGGCTTTCCGTTTCTGTGGTGTTCTCAGATTCTTCCGGCGTTTGTTCCGATGATTCCTGCATACGTGCAGTTTCAGCAACTGTTGATTCTTCTGAAATTTCTCCCTGCTCGGCTCCGCAGGCGCAAAGAGCTAATCCCATAGTCATAGATAATATAAAACAAATTATTTTTTTAAGCATTTTCAGTTCCTCCTTACAGGCATTCCATTAAAATCTGATATATCTCCGTACTGTCCAAAGCACGGGGATTGGTTTTTATGATATTCGTGCTGTCGGCAACCTCTTTCAGAAGTTCCTTTGTTATCGGTACTGTCGTTTTAAGCTGTGAAAGCTTGGTCGGCAGTCCGCACTCACGGATAAAGCCTTCGAGCGCCGTAAGTCCCGCCTCAGCATTACTTTCACCGAAAACTACATTTGCAAAACGTGTGAATTTTTCCTGTGTATCATTCAAAATATGCCGATAGTAAACAGGCTGAATTACCGCCAGTCCCTCGCCGTGATTGCAGTCGGTATATGCGCCGAGCTGATGCTCTATCTGATGCGCTTGAAAATCAGTCAGCCTGCCGCATTTGAGTATTCCGTTTTCAGCCATTGCGCTGTTCCACATGAGGTTGCTTCTTGCTTCGATGTCGTTTATATCCGCAAGCAGTCTGCGCATATTAACTACAGTATTTCTCATGACGGCAATCGCCAAATCATCCGAAACATTATCTTTGTCTGAACTTCCGAAATAGGTTTCCATAGCATGGCTTAATGTGTCAAACGCTCCCGAAAATACTTGATTTTTGGATACGGTCAGCGTATATTCGGGGTCAAGCACGGCAAATGATGCCTGTGTTCCAAAAAGCGGAGCTTTCAGCTTCTTGTCTGTAAATGTGATAACCGCACCACCGTTCATTTCCGAGCCTGTTCCCGAAGCTGTGACGATTGCTCCCATCGGTATTCCTGCCGACGGAAAGCTGCCCTTTGAATATTCAAGCTCAAAAATATCCTCATCAAGAGCGGCTTGTGCGGAAATCACCTTACAGCAGTCAATAACGCTGCCGCCCCCGACAGCAAGAATAAAATCAACGCCATGTGTTTTCGCAAGCACCGCTCCCTCCTGCACCTTTTCATAGGTGGGGTTTGACATAATACCCGAAAACTCAATCACTGTTTTGTCCGCTTTCTTAAGAAGCGTCATAACCTCATCATAAATTCCGTTATGCTTAATTGAGCCGCCGCCGTAAGCGAGCATAACCGTTTTGCCGTACTTTTGAAGCTCTGCGTTAAGCGCATCGTCTGCACTGCCCTTCCCAAAATACACCTTTGCCGGGTTAGAATAAGTAAATTTGTTCATTTGGATACCTCCGTTTTTATCTGATAAAATTGGTTAAGACCTTTTCATTTGTCGGCTGCGGTACGCCGTTTTCTTTGCCAAGCTCTATACATTTGAGCAGCCACGCCATATTTTTTCCGATATTGTACATCGTCATAAGTCCCTCTTTGTCCTCTGCAACCTGTTCGGGCTGTGCGCCGTAGACATGATTCCAGTAGGTTGAGGAAACAACAGGCATAGAGCAAATGGTAAAATACTTGTTGATGACATCAAACGATGCCGTTGTTCCCGCACGTCTGGCAGACAATACTGCCGCCGCCGGTTTAAATGCAAATGCAGAACCGCAGGAATAAAACGCCCTGTCCATAAATGACAGCAACCTACCGCTTGGGTGGGCGAAATAAACAGGAGAGCCAAATACAAAGCCATTAGCATTTTTCGCTTTTTCTACAAATGCGTTTACCTCATCGTGAAAAATACATTCTCCGTTTTCTCTGCATTTGCGGCAGGCAATGCAATCGGAAATCGGTTTGTTTCCGACAAAGATTTTCTCGGTTTCAATGCCATTCTCGTTTAAGGCTCTCGCAACCTCATTCAATGCAGTGTTTGTACAGCCGTTTTCCCTTGAACTTCCGTTTACAAGCAATACTTTCATCAAAGTTTCACCTTCTTTCAATTGCGATTTGTTGGCTTATGTGGTATAATTCGATTGTTTCAATCGGTTTCTATAATCGATTATACAATGCGGTTGTAACTGTCGGTCAATAGGCAAAACAAAAAAATCTCGTGAATTTTTAGTGATTATCTTGTGAAAAGGAAAGTGATACATATGTATACGATGATGCAGGTTTGCAGGGAACTGGATATGACTTATCAGACATTGAAATTTTATTGCAACGAGGGACTTGTCCCGAACGTGAAACGTGATAAAAATAACCGCCGCATTTTTGACGAAAAAGACGTAAAATGGATTCATGACCTTTCGTGTCTGAAAAAATGCGGAATGAGCATACAGGAGATGAAAGAGTATCTTGCTTTGTGCCTTGAGGGGGAGTCAACGATAAAAGCACGCAAGGAAATGCTCGACAAAAAGCAAAAAGCCCTGCGTGAAGAAATAGCAGAGCTTGAAAAAAGCATTGATTATATTGATTGGAAACAGAATTTTTACGATGATGTACTTTCAGGAAAACGACCGTATGTAAGTAATCTGATTTCTGCGAATGAGAATGAATAGCAAAGGGGAACTCTATCCTTTTGTCGATGTCGGTACACATATGTGTGCCGGATTTTTTAGTTGTCCAAAACGCCGGTTACAACTGAAGACCGGCTGAATGGGATATGATTTTGCGACGACCTCTTTTTCGGAGAGTGAGCAGAACAACGCTGCGGCGAGAGTCCGGGGCAGGGATAGAAAAACGACATTCGGATCAAACGGCGAAATACAACACGAGAACGGCATTAGAGATGTCGTATGCTGTAACGAGTAGGGAAACTGTATTGACAGTTTCCAATCAAATCGGCAGCAAGCGCCGATTCTCCTTTAGGAAGAACCCTAATACCCCTTGAAAAATCAAAGAAAGGACTGATGTTATGAATGAAGTAAAAAGCAAAAATCTTTTTACCCGAGTGAGCGAGAAGGAGAAGAAAGACATTGAGCGCAATGCAGAAAAATGCGGGCTGTCCGTGTCTGAACATCTCCGTCAGCGAGCCTTGGGATATATGCCGAAAGCTGGTGTCCTTCTCTTTCAGCGACAAGCTGGACCCTCTTTGTATCGTCTGCGAGGATAAAATCACAGCGGATACGGAGACAAAAATTATCGCTTTGATTGATGAAATCACCGAAGAATTGATACTTCCAAAGCGTGAAAAGGAGGCGGTATGACGTGGCTACAACCGGCTTCTGGCCCGTTAAAAACAGGCTAAAGGAAGTTATCGACTATGCGGAAAATCCCGATATAACCATCGACAAAAAGTATGTGGTTTGGGGAACTGCAATACCTTATCGACAACGAGGAACAGGAAATGTATGATTTAAACCTGTTTCTGAAAAATGTCCGAAAATATACAAACCCCGAAGAACTTACCGCTGAAATGCTGAACGATTTGATTGACAAAATTTTAGTCCATGCTCCCGACAGGAGCAGTGGACAGCGTACCCAAAAGATTGAAATTTATTACAAGGCTGTCGGCATTATTGAAATACCGGATTTAGACGAGTGCTTCACAGCGAAGATGAAACAGAAAGACAGTAAAATGACGGCGTAGCTTACGCTACACCGCCATTACATAACTTACTTCTTTATGACTACTCTCCATACGAAGGGCGCCCCAAAGCCGGGTATTTTTCAAAAGTGAAAATATTAATTTCTTGATCCTCCGCTTGAGATTCCCATTGCTGACGCACCGCTTACCGTACCGGTTGTTGCGTATCCGTTATCATCAAGCGTTCCGGAAAATGTTCCGCCGCTATAAATATTGTAACCGTCAATATCCATTGATCCATAAATAACCATTCCGTTTAAATTCATATCGTCGGGCGCTTTCAAAACTCCTATAGTATTTCCCGACGAGTCCGCAACGCTTATTAAATTTCCGGCAGAAATAGCGCCGCTGCCCGTAATATATGTTTTAGACGACGGATAAACCGCCATATCTGAAGAGCCTATACCGAAAAATACTCCTCCGGTATGATTGAACGACGATCCGTTATCCCCAATATCAAATATACCGTTTCCTCCCCCGGTAGGTCCGCAGATTATTGTAGTTCCGCCGCTTATGTTCAGGTTTCCGTTTGAATCAACTCCATCTCCCTCGGCTCTGACAAATATATAACCGCCGCTTATATTAAGAATTCCACTGGAGGTATTCATATTGCCCTGTCCCCAGCCTCCGGGATTAAAATTTCCGGAACCGTCTCCGCCTGCGGCGTTAAGTCCGTCGTCTGACGAAACTATTTTAATCGTACCGCCGTTAATCTCGATATCATAAGCTTCAAGTCCTTCATAGGAATCAGTTATGTTAATCATTCCGTCAGTCACTGTAAGATTATTATCGGCATGAATACCGTCGTCGCCTGTTTTAGCAATAATCTCACCGCCGCTTATATTTATATCCGTACCATGAACGCTGTCATCAGTTGAATCTATATTAAACGTACCTCCGGCTATATTGATAGTTCCTTCTATTACAGTTCCTGAATCGTCTGTACATCCGGCCTTAATACCCTTTGCGCTTACATCTTCCGACGACGCCGTACTTCCGCTTCCCCAGCTTCCTCCCGGCTGCTGATTTCCGCTCGAGGACTGCTGAGCTGTGGTTTTAATTTTAAAATCTCCTCCGTTAAGGTTCATAAGCTGCGATGCATGCATTCCATCAGAATATGCCGTAATATCGACCGTTCCTCCGTTTGCAATTATATAGCCTTTCCCTGAAGACGTATCTGTCTGCGTACTTTTTATTCCGTCCCCGCCTTTTGCTTCTATAGTAATATTGAGATTGCTGAAATCCGTATCAGATGAATTGCCAATTGTTACCGAGTCCTTTCCTCTTATTCCGTCGTCTGCGGCGGTAACCTGAATCGTACCGTTATTAATTTTGATATCATCCTTGCTGACAATTGCATCCTGATAGTTTCCGTTGACTATAAGCGTACCCTTTCCCTTCAAAGTAAGGTCATCCTTGCTGTATATTGCCCCTGCGTCATCATCAGCGTTTAAATAAGCTGACGAGCCGTCTGAAATTGTATTTACAGTACCCTTTTTAGCGGAAATAGAGCATTTATCATCGACACTTGCGATATAAATCGGCGAAGTCAATTCGTTTGTCAGCGACATTCCCTCAAGTGAAAGTTCCACAGTAGCGTCAACATACTCTGTTTTATCTACGTCTACTATAATTTGACCGCCTTCCATTTCACCCTTAACAATGTAAGTACCGGGCTGCGAAATAGTTACCACACGGTTTTCGTCGCTTAATTCCATACCTGTTCCCTCAATAGAAATTGACGAACCGTTAAGATTTATATTATTTTCATCTGAAACGGGGTTCTGCATAACTATTCTTCTTACTGCGACAGCGTCAAATACATTTACGCTTCCGTCGCCGTTAACGTCCGCGTCGCCTGACAGACTGCCGTCCAGTCCCACCAGAAACTTTTTCAAAGCGCTGATATCGTTTGCGTTTACTGCGCCGTCCCCGTTAACGTCCCCGGCGAGAGCGGCTCTCGCGGTTAAGTTTTCTTTTTCCATACCGCTTAAACAGCTTGCTCCTGCCGCAAGCGTCAATGCGGTTACGGCTGATAAAACCTTAATTCCGCTTTTTTTATTAAGCATTTCCAAACTCTCCTTTAATCATTAAATAATTTCTGTTTATTTTATAAATTCATTATAGTAATAGTTTCTTAAATTAGTCTTAAATAACTAAGACATAATATTTTATAAAAAAATTCTGTTGATTTTCAACAAAGGAATATAAAATAATCCCCTGAAATAATACGTTATTTCAGGGGCGGCACAATAAGCATTTATATTTATCAAAACGATTATTTATCATATATCTGATCGTCATATTTGTAAAGTATAAGAGTAACGTTTAGATTACCGTTCAGGGTTCTTATACTGTCTATAAATTTTTTCTGATCAATATTATTTTTTAGCTCCAAACTGTAAACAAGATCAAACAAGGTGCCAAAGTCTACTGTTTTTACTCTTTTTAAACGCCACGCTTCAGTATATTCATTAAGAACATTATCAAACAATCCCTGATAATTCAGATTTTCAGGTACGGTAATTTTGAGCGTCATTGAGGAAGTTGACGGGGCTCCGAACCTAACCGCATTCAGTATCAGCATTAACGCGCCTATAAGCAGAAGAAAAACAAACGAATAGCCTATGTAACCCAATCCGCAGCCAACGCCTGCGGCCATTGAAAAGAATATATATGCGATATCCTTAGGATCGCCCGGCACGCTTCTGAACCTTACAAGCGAAAACGCTCCTGCAAGTCCAAGCGCCTTTGAAGTATCGTTAATAAGAAGTATTATCAGAGACACTATACCTGGCAGCATAACTAAAGTCAATACGTATCCCTGCATATAGCCTTCCTTTTTGTGAGTGAATTTATACAGAACACTGATTATAAAGCCTATTGCCGCCGCAGAAATAATACATCCGGCAAATACGCCGAAGTTGGTTTCTGTTCCTACTATTGAATTAAAAATATTAAGCATATATACCGATCCCCTTTTCTTGATTTATATGATCCAAAACAAAGCTCTGATACGCTTTTCCGTATTTTGAAAAACTTGTCTTATATACCCCGAGCAGGGATAGCTGTTCGCTCAACCAGTATGGTATCGAATTGCTGATTTTTATTTCCATCAGTCTTTCATCAGGACGAATAATTCGCCTGCCATAGCATTCTTTTCTTAACGACAAGTCATATCGTCTTTCAGTAAGCTCTCTGTCAAAGGTTATACGGAAATCCTTATCAGCTTTTCCGAAAAACGCCATTCTCTGATAGCTTATATACTGAGCTTCGGATATATCATATTTTGTTCTGAACGCGTCTATTTCATCAAGCACCTGATTAGTTATATATTTATCAGATAAAGGTCTTTCTCCCGTTTTTATGTAACAATCTGCTTCGTCAAGCGTCATAGTAACCCGTCTTTTTGTTACAATTCCGCCTATCTTCTTCTTTATTTCAAGAAATACCTTATCTCTGTCTGATGCCGGAGAATAATAGCTTCTAAGACGAAGTTTTTCCTTATAATACGGTTTGGATAACGACTCTCTTATAAGTGTGCTGTCGGCCGTATCATAATATATATTATAAATGCCGTATTCATTACCGTTTTTACAATATTCATCAGGAATCATATACGCTTCAAGCATTTCAATTAATGAATTGAACTGATTCATTGTCAGCAGAAATTTAATTTCTTTTCTCTTAAAAGTATTAATTGCCATAATATTTAATCCGTATAATGCGGATCTTCCTCCCCTCATTGTTTTTTATATTATATAAAATCTTTCTTAAATTAATCTTAAAAATATGTAATATAATAAAATCCTCCGGCATAAAACCGAAGGATTAAAGCTTTAAATATTTTTTTAGCGTAAATTCTTGAAATACTCGTTTGTAATTGCCATCCATTCCCTTAAGTAATAAGTCGGCATAAGAATAACATTATAAAAATCCGCTTTTGCATTTATTGCAGAAGCGTCATATCCAAAGCTTTCTGCAATATAACCGGCACGATACTGATGGAAACCGTCTGTTACTACTGCGATCTCGCCGCTTCCGTTTCCTCCCAGCAGAGCAACTGAATTTTTTATATTTTCAAGTGTATTAACAGATTTATCTTCCGTTAATATCCTGCCCTCATCAATTCCTTTATCAACAAGATATTCTTTCATGGCCTGAGCTTCAGATATTTTTTCATCCTCTCCTTTGCCGCCGGATACAATACACACAACATCTTCATTTTCATTAAGGTATATTACCGCCGAATCAAGACGTCTTTTAAGCATTCTGCTTGGAGTATTTCCGTTGACCTTACACCCAAGAACTATAACCGCGTCCGGATTTTCGGGCTTGTCCGTCTGTGCCTTTATCATAAAAAAAGTCAGAACAAACGCATAAATTACACTCGCCGTTAATATTGCGCCAACAAATAACAGCAATACCTTTCCGGAATTATATTTCCATAATCCGAAAATTAATTCGATAAGCTTTTCATGAAAAATCGTTGCGGCAAGCAGTAAACCGCAGATAATTATTCCGGCAATATTTCCCGGATTTATTATATTTGAAAAAATCGGAAGCACAAAAAATCCTGCGGCAACGATTTCCAATATAACGGCAATGCTTTTAACAGACATATTAACACCTCATTAATAATATATCATTAAAATGTTTACTTGTCAATATTTATATATTTTCCCCGGACTATTGACTTATAACTGATGATATTTTATAATTGACATATAAATTTTGTTAAACAGGAGTATAAAAAATGGAAGAAAAGATTTACAGGATCCATATGGGAAAGGCTAAATGCGCCGTCGATCTCGGAGACGGAAGTGAAAGAGGAGAATATGTCAATCAGGATTATATTCTTCACAAGCTGGGAAGACCTCACAGAAGCATCAGTCTGATGTACTGCTACTATCCGCTTGATAAGGGCTGGCCGGGACGTGCAAGCGAGGTTCATGCCAGTCCTGACGTAAGCTTTGCATGGGATTATCCATACGACGATTACTTTACTTACAAGGGAGGTATCGGCGGAAATACAGAGGACGAGCCTTTCTGCTATATGCGCGATATTCGCGCTCACGGTCAGGACGTGAACCTTACGCTGACTATTGATCCCCACGTAAGCGACGATCACCTTATCAGGATTGCAGAGGATCTGAAACCATACGGAAGAATGTTCCTGAGAATTAATCACGAGGCTACGGGAAACTGGTTTTCTTTTAATAAAAGATGCAGCTACCAGGAGGTAGCCGACTTTTTTGTAAGATTCTGCAATATATTGAGCAAGCATGCTCCAAACGTATCAAAGGTAGTTTGCATAGGAGGTATAGAAGATCTTTCAAAGACTGAAATGGAAAAGGAAAAGGAATTTGCGCAGACAATTCCGGCAGCCGACGTATGGTCAGTAGATAAATACATGGCTCTCCATTGGGGCTGGCCCTATGACGTTGCCGAGAGAGGCGGAACTTCACATAAACGGGATACCGTAAAAAATACCTTTGATATGACAAAAGCGAGCTTTGAACGCTTCAAGTTTTTGAATAACGGCAAAGCAAAGCCCATGACCATGGCTGAATTCAATGCGGACGGCGATGTAACGGGACCCTATGAGCAGGCCGAAATGGTAAAGGAATTCTGTGATATGATCAAAAACGAAAAGGCCGAATGGTTTACAGGCTTTACATTCTATCAGTTCCGAGACCGCGGCAGACTCGGTCTTGAAATAGAAGATCCTAATTATCAGGACTGCGGCATAGAGCAGCCTGTAATGAAAACTTACAAGGAAATAATTCATGACGAATGGTTTATGCCTGAAATAAAGCAAGAGGAAGAAATAAAACTGCCGGTAAAGCTGCGCTGGGGCGGTTCTGAAGACGCCGAAGGAATCGCAATTCCCATTCATTTTGAAAAAAATCCTGTTTTCTGCGAAGTAACGTTCGACGACGACAGCAATCTTATGCTGGAAATAAACGGAAAATGGTTTTATAAATCCCCCAAAACAAAGACCGTTGATTTAATGTCCGCTTTCTTTGAAAAGCCGCTGAATGATAAATGCGACCTGACTCTGAAAATATTTGCTCCTCCGGCAAACGGATTAAACGATCTTTCAGAAGAAGACGGTCTTTTTAACAGCTATACAACGCTTGTAAAGCTGCCTGATATCAGAGTAAGATTCGAGCCTGTGGAAATCTGACTATAAAAAGAGCATTTCATAATGAAATGCTCTTTTCGGATATTTATTATAAATATTTAGTCCGCACTTTTTGCCGAAATCTTATCCTCGATAAATTTTCCTATATCTTCTTCGTCAATCCCAAGGACAAATGCAAACTCATGATGCATCAGTCGCTCTGCCTCGCGCATTGCCTTTTCGTCAGCGGCCAGCAGCTTCTTTCCCTTTGAAACCTGCTCCTCCCGCTGTACGTAAATCGTCCTCATCATAGATATAAGCTCATGATAATTATCGCTCTTTAAAACAGAAATAAACTGATTTTTCCTCTGATTTCTATCCTCGCACCATTGCGCCTCGGCATTCGGCATTTCTTCAATCAAAGCGTATATTTCTTCCTTGGAAAGCAATCTTCTTATCTTTTCCTCATAATCGTCAGACGGTATATAATATGTCGAGCCTTTGGAATAAACAGGAATCAGCTTATAATACTCCCTTGGAGTTGTGCCGTCAAAGCAGCGCTTTACCTTTTCCTCGATCCTGCATATTTCATAACCGCCATAAACTACGTAATCACCTATATTAAAACTCATATCAGTCACTTTCCTCCGATCTGAACGGATTTTGATTTATACTACAATATAATTATAACATACTTTTATAAAAATTACAAAGGGATTTTTGCATAATTAAGTTATTAACGCATAAATTTTCTGCATTTATTATGCACAATATGACATTATCCTGAAAAATTCTTGACATTGACTGTAACATATTATAAAATATCATTATAATATAATTTTTCGGAGGAATTTTATGAATTATAGAAAAAAATCAATAATTGCCGTTCTCTCATCTATGGCAATGGCGTTTTTATGCATTTTTCACGTAAGCTCTGTTGAAACTGAAGCCGCTGTAAGAGTCATGCCTCTGGGCGATTCCATAACCGACGGATTCTCAACGGTCGGCGGATACCGCGAGCCGCTGGCTAATAAGCTTGAACAAAACGGCTTATCAGGAAAAATCGATTTTGTAGGCCCTAACTGGGGCGGAAATTGCTATGATCCGCAGCATGCCGGTTACAGCGGATATTCCATAGATAATATTCCGCAGGAAAATTCAATTTCAGGAGCAAGAACAGGACTTTCCAGCTTTATAGACTGGCTTATGGAAACGTACCCCGCTGATGTTGTAATGCTCCAGATCGGCACAAACGACATACTAAGCTATTATGACCTTGAAAATATCGGTACCCGTCTTGAAGGTCTTGTAGACTCCGTTCTCAAATACATTCCTGAGGACGGTATGCTTTACCTTGCCACAATACCCTGTATGGACGCAAATAATACTCTTTATATAAACCCCTATTATTTCACGCCTGATTCCATGGACGAATGCGTTGATAAATACAATGAAGAGATAAAAAGAATTGCGGCAGACAAACAGTCTCAGGGAAAAAATATCAGACTTGCAGATATTAACGGCGTTCTTACGAAAGAAGATCTTTATGACGGAGTACATCCCACAGCGGACGGCTATAAGAAAATGAGCGAATATTGGTATGATACCTTGAATCAATATTTAAACGGAGAAGATACGGAACCGACTCTTCCCACCGAGCCGACAGATCAAACCGAGCCGGTTACTACCGCTCCGCCTGTAACGTCTGTTACTACATTCACTTCCGTAACTGTTGTAACAGAACAGACTGTAACTACAACGATTGAGACTACGGCCATACCGGAATCGACTACTGCTCCGCAAACCGTAACTCAGCCGAATGTAACCACATCTTATGCTTATAAAAAGGGGGACGTAGACTGCGACGGACAGATAAATACCGCCGATGTAGAAGTATTGAGCCGTATTCTGGTTTCAGATATAAAATTAACCGATCATTCCGGTTACACTGCGGATATGAATAACGACGGAGTAATAAATGTATTTGATATGATACTTCTAAGGCGAATAATCCTTGACAATTAAATATTATCGGAGATTTAATTATGAAAAAAATTTTATCAGTAATAACAGCGTGTATAATAAGCTCGGCAGGATTCGCCGGATGCGTAGAAAAGAATAAAGAAACCGCTGAAAAAGAAAAAGTATACTCTTCTCCTCAATTTGAAAAATATTTTTCCAATACGTTTATTTCCACTTCTAATAATAAAAAAATATCCAATGCGGATAACGTCACCTACAGAGCGTATATCCCTCTTGAGGAATACGGAGAATTTGAATATTGCTTTTATTTTTCCAATACGGTTGATTCCACATGGGGCGACGGGAGAAGTATTTACGCGGGACTTCAGGGCGGTGAATATGAGATTACCAGCGCCTCAGTCGGCGACGGCGGCTCCGGCTTTGAGGACGAACCTGTGAACATGGTTTCAGTTACCTTTAACGAAGCTGCCGGTAAAACGGTGTCTCCCGGAGAAACATTCTGGAGCGATCCGGTGAACGTTAATATACCCGACGGTAATTTTCTTGTATGGGAATGGACTCTGACAGGCGAAAACATACCATGTATAAATATGTCCGACCTTACCCCCTGCTATGCGGACGGCGTATATACAAATGAAATTCCTCTTCCGGCAATGTTCGGCTGTAACCGTGAAGTAAAAAAAACTATTGCCGCACTTGGAGATTCTATTACTCAAGGCTGTCAGACAACATCTCATTCATATAAATTCTGGGCGGCGGATATTGCGTTAGATCTGGGAAGCGATTACAGCCTGTGGAATCTTGGCCTCGGCTATTCTCGGGCAAGCGATATAGCGCAGAAGGGAGACTGGCTGAACCGAGCCAAAAATGCCGATATTGTTTTAGTTACCTACGGAACAAACGATATAGTAAGCGGCAAGAATATTGATTCAGGTCCAAGCTCCGCAGAACAGATTGAAGAGTGGGTAAGAACTACAGTTAAAGAACTCAAAGACGCCGGATGCGAGGTCATTCTGTTCAACGCTCCCCCGTTCGATTATGATCCGGCCTCTGAAGAAATCAGAACGGCATTTAATGAAAAGGCTCCGCTGATTGCTGATGAATACGGAGCAGAACTATTTGATTTTGCTTCATATCTATCAGATCCGTCAAACCCATCTGCTGCAAAATACGGCGGTCATCCCAATGACGAGGGCTGTAAAATAGTAGCCGACGCTTTTCTTGAAAAATACGCAAATCTAATAGAAAATTAGTTTTACACATAAACAAAAATGGAACGTATTAAATACGTTCCATTTTTCTTTTACATTATCAAACGGTAAAAAGAAGATCCGTATATGTAGGAAACGGCCAGTATTTTTCCGGTACGCACATTTCAAGCTCATCAGCTACCGCACGAAGGCTCTGCATAGCCGCAAAAATTTCATCTCTGTAATATCTTGCGGTTTTAAGAACATCGTCTTCATAATCCTTTGACGCAATTCTTTTAGAATCAAGCGTTTCAATAGCATTGCTCAGAGAAACGGTAAGAGCCGAAAGCTTATTGGCCATAGAAACCTCAAGCGAAGTGTCCACACCGACAGCTTTCATTGACGCCACAGTATCGCACATTTCCTTTGTATATTCAATAGCGGCCGGCAGAATAGATTTTTTAGCCATATCGAGCATTGTCAGAGCCTCAATATTAATCACCTTGCTATAATTTTCCAGAAGTATATCCATTCGCGAAGCGATTTCAGCCCTTGTATATACCTTGAATTTTTCAAACATAGAAACATATTTATCATCAATGTAGTGTGGAAGTGCGTCTACTGTTGATACCAGGTTGGGCAGACCTCTTTTTGCAGCCTCTTCAATCCATTCGTCTGAATAACCGTTTCCGTTGAAAATAACCCGTTTATGCTCTCTTATCGTTTTAACGAGAAGCTTTTTCAAAGCCTCTTTAAAATCATCGGCCTTTTCAAGCTCATCTGCAAATTCGCTGAGTATCTGCGCAAAGATCGTATTCATCATTACGTTTGTACATGAAATTGAATCCGCAGAGCCAAGCATTCTGAATTCAAATTTATTTCCTGTAAAAGCATAAGGAGACGTTCTGTTTCTGTCGGTAGTATCCTTAGGGAAATTAGGAAGCGCGTCAACTCCTATTTCAAAAGTCTTATCAGAGTTAGGCTCCACTGACGTTCCGTTTTCAATAGCGTCAAGGACGCGCTGAAGCTCGTCGCCGACAAATACTGAAATAATAGCAGGAGGAGCCTCATTAGCGCCGAGCCTATGGTCATTGCCGGCAGACGCGGCTGAAATTCTCAGAAGAGGAGCATATTCGTCAACACCCCTTATAATAGCGCAGAGAAACGTCAAAAACTGCATGTTTTCCATTGGGGTGTCGCCCGGATCAAGAAGATTCTGACCGTCGTTAGACGAAATAGACCAGTTATTATGTTTTCCTGAGCCGTTTACTCCTGCAAAGGGCTTTTCATGGAGCAAGCAAACCAGACCGTGCTTTAACGCTACCTTCTTCATAATCTCCATTGTAAGCTGATTATGATCCGCCGCAATATTCGAAGTTGTAAATATCGGCGCAAGCTCGTGCTGTGCAGGCGCTACCTCGTTATGCTTGGTTTTTGCATATATACCAAGCTTCCAAAGCTCACAGTCAAGATCCTTCATAAAATCCGATACGCGCTGTTTTATATTGCCGAAATAATGATCCTCAAGTTCCTGTCCCTTTGGAGCCATTGCTCCGAACAGAGTTCTGCCCGTTAGCATAAGATCCTTTCGCTGATCATAATACTTTTTATCAACAAGAAAATATTCCTGTTCAGGACCTACAGTTGTAGTAACTCTTGTTGCGGTAGTATTACCGAATAATCTTAGGATTCTAAGAGCCTGTTCGTTGATGACTTCCATAGAACGCAGAAGAGGAGTTTTCTTGTCAAGAATTTCTCCGGTATAGGAGCAGAAAGCGGTAGGAATATATAACGTATTATCCTTTACAAACGCGTTGGACGTAGGATCCCAAGCCGTATATCCTCTCGCCTCAAAAGTCGCTCTGAGCCCTCCGGAAGGGAACGAAGAAGCGTCAGGCTCACCCTTTACAAGCTCTTTGCCCGAAAATTCAAGGATAACGTTTCCGTCTTCAGTAGGCGTTATGAACGCGTCGTGCTTTTCGGCAGTTATACCTGTCATAGGCTGAAACCAATGAGTATAATGAGTCGCACCCTTTTCAACAGCCCAGTCCTTCATTGCATTCGCAACAATGTTTGCCACGTCGTCGTCAAGAGGAACTCCCATCTTTTTAGTCTGCATAACCGATTTATATGCATTTTTAGGAAGTCTTGCTCTCATCACCGAATCGCTGAACACATTACAGCCGAAATAATCTGCTACTGTCTGAACTTCTGACATAAAAATCCTCCTTAAAAATAAAAGCGCTTCAACAGCGGAAAAATTTGTATTCCCGCCATTGAAACGCCATTGTTTCAATTGATTTCTGAATAATTTATATTTATATGATACACCCTTTTTTAAAAATTGTCAATAGCCATATTTTAAATTAGTTGTATTCAACAATTTTAATTGACAGAAAAAGCTTCATTTATACAAAATTATTTAAAATGCCTTCTATAAATAACTATTTATACATATTTCTGTTTACATTCAGATAAAAATGTGTTATTATAAATGGTATGAAGTTTATTATTGAAAGGAAAGATAACAATATAATGAGCTATAAAAAAAGAAGACGTTCAAGAGTAAGATATGACAGAATAGCAGGGGTTGCAGCAGTTTTTGTTGTTCTGATCATTCTTTTAGTTTCCTGCTGCAAATCCTGCGGCAAGGACAGTCAAAGCAAAGACGACGTTAGTTCCTCTATTGTTCCGACTTCATCCAAGGAGGAAAAAAGCGAAGATAAAAGCAGCGAAAGCACAGCCGGCAGCAATGAAGAATCGTCTCCTGACGATACTGACTCCGCATATACGACTGTAAGCGCGATGCCGAACGAAATTTACACAGGAGATCTTATTCTTGTCAACAAACAGCATGAGTACTCTTTTCCTGCTTCAGAAGAGGACGCCGGAATAACTCCGATATATACAATGATTTCAGATAGCTATCAGTGCAAGGATTACGAAATAAGCCTTGCGTCAAAAACAATTACCGCTTTGAATTCGATGATGGACGCTTTTTACAGCAAAACAAACAATACAGATATAATGGTAATTTCCGGATACCGTAATAAGGAATATCAGGACGGTCTTAACGATCCCGATATAAAAGGCGGATTTTCCGAATATCATACAGGCCTGAGCTTTGATCTCGGCGTATTCCCCGATTCCGAAAGCTCTTATTATTATACGGCGGACGGAGATTACGCATGGATTGCTGAAAACTGTGCAAATTACGGCTTTATATTAAGATACCCGGAGGATAAGGAAGACAAGACCGAAATGGATTCTAAGACCTACCAGTTTAGATATGTAGGCGTGCCTCATGCTATTTATATGAAAGAAAATAACCTATGCCTTGAAGAATATATAGATGAGCTGAAAAATCACACAAGCGACGGAGAACACATCAAGGTAACCGGCGGAGAAAAGAAATATGAGATATATTATGTTCCCGCTGATCCTTCGGCAAATACTGATATACCTGTTCCGAAAGACAAATCCTACTCCACTTCGGGAAATAATGTTGATGGATTCATAGTCACCGTTGAAATATAGCCATAAAACGCAGGAACGCCTTTAGCGCTCCTGCTGTTTTTATTTTAATCATGAACATATAAGCTCCTTTTATAATATAATGTTATGTAGAAGTTTTTATTAACCGTAAAACGGTGAAAGGAGATCAATATGCCCAAAATCTTTTTAAGTCCGTCGACTCAGGAATGGAATCAATACGTAACCGGCGGAAACGAAGAAGAATATATGAATCTGCTTGCTGACAGAATGGAGCCTTATCTTCGATCAAGCGGAATAACCTATGTAAGAAATGATCCGTCGAGGAATGTTGTAGGAGCAATTTCCGATTCAAATGCAGGAAATTTCGATGTACATCTGGCTCTTCATTCCAATGCGGCGCCGGAAAGACTTGCCGGAAAGCTAAGAGGTATCGACATCTACTTTTCCCCTTCAAGCTATGACAGCGAACGTCTCGCTACAATAATCGCAAACAATATTAAAAGCATTTATCCTCTGCCGGACAAAACAAGAGCCGTGCCGACTACGAGCCTTGGAGAAGTGACGCAGACAAGAGCTGTTGCCGTTTTATGCGAGCTTGGCTATCATGATAATGTCGAGGACGTAACATGGTTGAAAAACAATCTAGAAGCCATCGCCGCCAACCTCGTTCAGTCGCTTTGCGATTATTTCGGAATACCGTTTGTCAAAGCAGGTCCGGTTTTCAACGGAATTGTTGCGGCGGGCGGCTCAAACCTTAATATACGCGATTATCCGTCGACCGGCGGACAAATCATCGGCTCCATTCCGGACGGGGCAAGACTTACCATATACGGAGATGTCGGCAACGGCTGGTACGTTGTACATTATAACGGCGTTACTGGATATGCAAGCAGTCAGTTTATAGTAGTCGGTTAATTTTTTAGAAAAGGAAAAATAAAATGGAATTTAAATATAGCGACGATAATAAGCGCTATCACACTTTATCGTATTATAATAAGCATAAATTCGGGAGAAAAATATTAAAGGCCGTTATCGACGCCGGATTTACATGTCCGAATAAGGACGGCGTTAAGGGAAACGGCGGCTGTATTTTCTGCCGGGACGGAAGCGGATATTTTACCGGAGCTCCGGAAATTTCCGTTTCCCTCCAGCTTGATTCTGAAATAAAAAGGATACGGAAAAAATTTCCCGATTCCGGTATAATAGCTTACTTTCAGGCGAACACAAACACCTATGCCAATATTGAAAAACTGAAACAGATTTATCTTCCTATCTGCCAAAACACAGAAATTACAGGAATTTCCATAGGTACCAGAGCAGACTGCCTTTCCGACGAAGTAATGGAGCTACTTTCACACATAGACCGTCATACGTCGCTTACCGTAGAACTTGGAATGCAAACTGTTCACAATAAAACCTTAAAGCTTATTAACACAAATTATTCCCATGAAGAATTTATAGACGGATATAAAAAATTAAAAAAACAAGGTATCAGGACATGTCTGCATATAATAAACGGTCTGCCGGGAGAATCGGAGAACATGATGCTTAAAACCGCCGAAGAGCTTGCCGTTTTAAACCCGGACGCCGTTAAAATACAGCTTCTGCACATATTAAAGGACACTCCTTTAGAAAAAATGTATTTAAACGGCGATATAAAAGTTATGTCTAAAAGCGAATATATCTCAACGGTCATAAGCCAGCTTGAACTTCTTCCTGCGGAAACAGTTGTAGAGCGCATTACAGGAGACGGAGATAAAAAATATCTTATAGCTCCGCTCTGGAGCAGGGATAAAATTTCCGTCATAGGTGGCATAGACAAGGAAATGGTCCGCAGAAATACCTTTCAAGGAAAAAAGTATAATATAAACCCTTGATTTTTTTTTCTTGTTATGATATAATAATAAACGTTAGTGAATTATCAATAGCACTACTGTCTAAGGTAACTGATGGGCTGCTGTGTTAATCATAATTGGTTAAACGAAAGAGGTGACAATCATGAAAGAGGGAATCCATCCTAAGTTTGAAAAAACTACTATTACCTGCCATTGCGGAAATGTTATAGAAACACGTTCCACCAAGCAGGATATCAAGGTTGAAATCTGCTCTAAGTGCCATCCGTTCTATACAGGCAAACAGAAGCTTGTTGACACAGGCGGACGCGTTGACAGATTTAAAAAGCGTTTCAATATGGACAAGTAATAAAATCGGACGGCCTTAAGTCGTCCTTTTTTTATATAAAATTCAATGGAGTTTCAAATGAAATATATAACTGTGAAATCACCTGCCGAAAGCTCGTATATTGAAAAGAGGTCTGAATTTATCGGTCACATATCACCGGCGGAAACTAATGAAGACGCAATAAATTTCATTAATCATATAAAAGAGAACAACAGAAAAGCAAGACATAACGTTTATGCTTATATCCTTCGCGACGGAAACATCTCAAGATATTCTGACGACGGAGAACCTCAGGGAACAGCGGGAATACCTGTTTTGGAAGTTTTGCGCAAAAACAATCTGACAGACGTATGCTGCGTTGTAACAAGATATTTCGGAGGAATTCTTCTTGGCGGCGGAGGTCTGGTCAGAGCGTATTCCCACAGTACAGCTCTTGCAATAGAAGCGGCCGAAGTATTGAAAATGTATAAGTGCTCAGAACTGATACTTTCCCTATCCTATGATCTCTACGGAAAAATTACGTATATTTTTTCTGATTACGAAATCAAACAAATAAATTCGGATTTTTCAGACGGCGTTAAAATTACGGCAAGAGTAAAGTCCGAGCTTGAAAAACCTTTCTGCAATAAACTGACTGACATAACCTTCGGTAAAATAAAAATTAATAAAACTGCTGAAATCTATGACGATTTCCCAAAATAGCTTACAAGTATCAGGTAAATAATATTACTTATATTGTCGAAATTTGCGAAAACAGTGCGGATATTTTGTCGAATTATATGCTATAATGTACTCATGATTACAAAGGAGGTAATTATGAAAATGTTATATGAAATTATAAAAACAGCCAAAAGCTCCGATAATTTAATTTGCTATTTTCTTTATAAGCAAAATATTGATTCGGAAAATATTTCCGCCGATTCATACGGAGTTTGCGCCGCCGATTTATTCGAAATTTTTTCAGTAAACGATGTTTTAACAGATCATGAAAAGGCTCAGGTATTGTTGTCGGAAATAGCCGAAAACTCTGTTTCCGTCAATCGTCTGGAGGATTTTATTACCGATTACATTGATAAGATGTAAAAAATCAACTGCGCTCTCATAATAGATATGAGAACGCAGTTTTATTAATTTGATTTTCTTGATTTAATAACCTTAAGACGTGAAAATTCTTCTCGTTCCTTTTCCTCCAGACTATCCGTTATATACTTAACCATGCTATCATATCTCGGAATAAGTACGTTCTGTAGAGCGTTTGCTCGTCTCTGAGCCTTTTTTATTGCAATAGCGAGACGATAAATACTATTTTCCACCTCTGCAAGCAGAACGGTTATATCCTTTACCTTTGAAAATGAAACATACGCCTGGTCAAGCTGCGAATTAGTTGAATAAAATCCGTAAGGCACTTCGGTTTTTGTACGTTTCAGCGTAAGCTTCGGTATATCAACTCCCATAACGCTTCTGTAAGAAACGGATATACCGTTTTCCACAGGTATGCTCCTTGCAATATTTTCAATAACGCCAAGAGTTATATTGGCTCCCTGCAAAGCCGCATAAGCCTCCTTATACGTATCCTCAATAGAATCCCGGAGAGACTTTGCCTTGTCCATGAGCGTCATCATTTCTCTGATAAGAATATTGCGTTTTCTATCCATAAGCTCGTATCCGAGATTACAAAGGGCAAGCGTTTTTTTGGCTTTTATTAAATTTCCTTTAGTAGGAAAAACCTGTTCTGCCATGAATAAACACCTCTGTATTCCAATAATGCAAAACGAATAAATGCATTTATATATTAAAAAACTAAAAAAATACATTTACACGCCTCTTCAGCAAAAAATTAACGCAGCTCAACCGCTGTTTCAGGCTTATAATGCTCCTTCAAAAGCTGATCGTCAACTCTATCCAGTTCACTTTTGGGTAAGAGCGAAAGAAGTCTCCAGCCTAAATCAAGAGTTTCCTCAATAGTACGCTCCTCATTGAAGCCCTGAGTAAGAAAGTACTTTTCAAAGGCATCTCCGAACCTAATATATTTTCTGTCGGTATCCGAAAGCTCTTCCTCTCCTATAACGGAAGCAAGCGACCTTGCGTCCTGCACCTTTGCATAAGCGGCAAAAAGCTGGTTAGCAGCGACCGAATGATCTTCTCTTGTATATCCCTCCCCGATACCGTCTTTCATAAGCCTTGAAAGCGAAGGGAGAACTGAAACAGAAGGATAAATACCTGTTTGATCAAGACTTCGGTCAAGAACAATCTGCCCTTCAGTTATATAGCCCGTAAGATCCGGAATAGGGTGAGTTATATCATCGTTAGGCATAGTAAGAATCGGAATCTGCGTTACACTTCCCGAGGATCCCTCTATAACGCCCGCACGTTCATAAAGGGAAGCAAGATCAGAATAAAGGTAACCAGGATAACCCTTCCTTCCGGGTATCTCACCCTTTGACGAGGAAAATTCCCGAAGAGCCTCGCAGTAAGAGGTCATATCAGTAAGAATTACCAATATATGCATATTTTTCTCAAATGCAAGATATTCGGCGGCAGTCAAAGCACATCTTGGCGTCAGTATTCTTTCAATTATAGGATCGTTCGCAAGATTCATAAACATAACAACCTTTTGCTGAACTCCGTTTTCAGCAAAGGATTTTTTAAAATAATCAGCAACGTCATTTTTTACACCCATTGCTCCGAATACTACGGCAAAATCCTGTCCGCTTTCATCGGCAATTTTAGCCTGTTTAACGATCTGTACCGCAAGCTTATTATGAGACATGCCAGATCCTGAAAATATTGGAAGCTTTTGCCCTCTAATAAGCGTCATAAGACAGTCTATAGACGATATACCTGTTCTTATATAATTTCTCGGATACGTTCTTGAAACGGGGTTAAGCGGCTTTCCGTTTATATCCTGAAATTTTTCCGGATAAATATCCCCCAATCCGTCTATAGGCCTTCCTGATCCGCTGAACGTTCTTCCAAGCATTTCCTCAGATAATGCAAGCTCCATAGGCCTGCCTGTAAATCTTGTTTTCGTATTTGTAAGTGAAAGTCCTTTTGTACCTTCAAAAACCTGTAAAACAGCTTTATCTCCGTAAATTTGTACTACCCTGCCCAGTCTTTCAGTCCCGTCGCTCAAACGCAGTTCCGCAACCTCTTCAAAGCCTATGTCCTTTACGTGATCAAGAACAATAAGCGGACCGTCAATCTTTTTCAGACCAATATACTGTATATTCATACGGCTCCGCCTTCCTTTGCATTCCTTATAAGCTCTGTAAATACGTCCGCTATTTCCGTATTATATTCACCGAACATTTCCGGCTTATCATTAGGAATATCATATTTAACCTTTATGACCTTTTCAAACAATCCGGTAGCCATAATATCATTCATCGAAATCTGTTCCTTTAGAGCCGACTGAGCTTTGTGATAAAGAAAAAGTATGGTTTCCATCATAAGAAGCTGTTTGGAAAGCGGAACATAAGTATCGTCCTTATGATACGCATTCTGCTGCAAAAATCCGACTCTGATAACTCTTGCAAGCTCTATTATAAGCTTTTGTTCGTCAGGCAAAACGTCAGCTCCTATAAGCTTAACAATTTCCATAAGCTGATTTTCCTCAACTAAAATATTTGAAATCTCCTGACGGTATTCCATAAACCTTTCTCCCGCCTCTTTTTCATAAAACGGAGTAAGATCGTCCACATATTCGCTGTAGCTTGTAGTCCAATTTATAGCCGGATAATGTCTCGCATAGGCAAGAGATTTATCCAGCGCCCAGAAGCACCTTACAAAACGCTTGGTGTTTTGAGTCACAGGTTCGGAAAAATCAGATCCCTGAGGTGAAACAGCGCCTATAATTGTAACAGAACCTTCCTTTCCGCAAAGGGTTTCAGTATAACCGGCTCTTTCATAAAATTCCGCCAGCCTTGACGGAAGATAAGCGGGAAAGCCCTCCTCGGCAGGCATTTCCTCAAGACGTCCGGAAATCTCACGCAGAGCCTCCGCCCATCTTGACGTTGAGTCCGCCATAATGGCAATATGATACCCCATGTCCCTGTAATATTCCGCAAGCGTAATACCGGTATAAATAGAGGCCTCTCTCGCGGCCACAGGCATATTTGACGTGTTAGCAATCAGCACCGTTCTGTCTGTCAGCGGACGATTAGTTTTCGGATCGATAAGTCCTGAAAATTCTTCAAGCACCTGAGTCATTTCGTTTCCGCGCTCTCCGCAGCCTATATACACGATAATATCGGCGTCGCACCATTTTGCAAGCTGATGCTGTGTCATTGTTTTACCGGTGCCGAATCCGCCGGGTATAGCCGCAGTTCCGCCCTTTGCTATCGGCAAAACGGTATCTATTATCCTTTGCCCCGTTATAAGCGGACGAGAAATCATAAGTCTTTCAGAGACAGGTCTCGGCTGCCGTATGGGCCATTTCTGGCATAATGTCAGTTCATGGATATTTCCGTCTGAATCCTTTATTCTGCATATTATATCGTTTACTCTGTATCTGCCGTTTTCAGCCGTCCAGACAACCTTTCCGGAAAGGAGCGGAGAAAGCATACAGTAATGCCTTATCAAGGGAGTTTCGGGACAAGAGGCGTAAATCATTCCGCCGCTTATCATATCGCCCCTTTTAGCTTCAATAGTAACGTCGTAAAATCTATTTGTATCAATTGGCGAAACGTCTGCGCCTTCATTTATGAACGCTCCCGAAAGCCTTTTTATTTCCATAAGCGGCCGCTCTATGCCGTCAAATATGTTTGAAATAATACCCGGTCCCAATACAGCGCACATCGGAGCTCCGGTTGTATAAACGGGTTCTCCGATTTTCATACCCGTAGTAACCTCATAAACCTGTATAGTAGTAAATTCGTCATCTATACTAATGACCTCTCCTATAAGCCGCTTATTTCCTACATAAACCATTTCGAGCATGGAGAATTCATTAGTATTCCTGACCTTTACAACCGGTCCGTTAATGGAATATATTTTATTCAAATCAGTTTCTCCTCTTTTCAGCCTTCATATTTGAAGCTATACTTGCTGCTGAAACTTTTTTTCTGATCCTCAAGAGAACCGTCTAAGGTTTTATCTATTATAAAGCCTTGAACAGAATCGGTAATTGAAAGTCCGCCTAATTTTATACCTTGGTCTATCCTTACTTCGCGTCCGGAGACTTTCCTTAAATTTTCTGCATATCTCTGATCATTTTGAGATAAAAATATAACCGCGTCCTCAGAAAGCTCCTCTGCAGAAACAAGTCTTATAAGATATTCTTCATATTCATCCGATTCAGTAAAAAGCATAAGCTCCCTTTCTACATCATCAAATATAGCTTTTGAAAGCTCTTCCCTGTGACGCAGAGCGTCCATTCTGCATTTTTGTTCCGCCAATGCAAGCATTCTGCGGTATTTCGATTCAATCTCCCTTACGGATTTCTGGATTCTGTTAAACGCCTCCTCAAGCGCTTTATCCTCAGCCCTTTTAAGACGTTTTTCACTCTGATCCTTTGCCGCTTCAACAATTTTGTTTATGTGTTCCCCGACCTCCATATTAACCGATCTGGTAAACTTCTCCAGCTTATGTGCCTGCATATCGTCCATTTTTCAAACCTCCGTAAGTTACATTTTCAAACCGATCGCGTCGCTTACATATCTGTTTATTGCGTCGGTTATCTGAGAAGTTGCGTGTCGGTCCGGTATCTCAACAATAAGAGGAGATTTTCTGTTAAGCTTTATATCGTAAACAAGTTCGCTGCATAGCCTAACCAGCTTTTCAGTCATAAGTATTACGGCAATCTCTTTATCAACCAATGCTTTTTCGAGCTCTCTCTTTACCTCGTCAGGCTCGTGTACCACAACTCCGTCTATGCCTGCCAGACGCATCCCCATCTGAGTGTCAATATTATCGCTGATCAAATAAAACTTCATATTTTATCACTCGCTTTTAAAGCTTATTCAATATCATAAACGAAATAAGAAAGCCATATAAAGCTACGCCTTCTCCAAGCGCTACAAAAATAAGCGCCTTTGAAAACGACTTAGGTTCCTCTGCAACGGCTCCTATTGCAGCAGGAGCGGCAGCGCCTACAGCTATTCCGCATCCTATTGAGCCCAGACCAACAGACAGAGAAGCAGCAAGATATCCGAGTCCCGCTCCGCTAAAGGCTGATTTTATTGTTTCTGAAGCTTCAGCGCTGACAAGTCCGCCGATTGGAAATATTGCCGCCAATGCAAGTACTGCAAAAAAAGAACATAAATTAACTATAAATGCGGTTTTAGCCGCGCCGTTGCTTTTTTTCTTTTTCAACGCATAAACAACCGGCAGAATAAGCAAAACGACCGCAAATAAAGGCAATAGCATTAATTCCAGAATATTCATAAAAAATAACTCCTTATTATTCTATATTTGTATCATAATTAATTTTAAGAGGCTCAAAGGGATGACCGTTTCCTTCGTAAAATCTTGAGAAAATTTCATAAAATTCAAGCCTTAAAACCTGAATTCCGACAATAAGACCTTCCATTCCCATAACAAAAAGATTACCTATAACAATAACGACAGGCGACGCACCGGTTGATACCATTTCCGATAATATCATTACCACCGACATCATTCCTGCATGTGAAAATACAAATCCTCCTATTCTCACAAATGAAAGGGTATTGGTAGCGTATCCCAGCATAAATTCGAAAACCTCAAAAAAATTGGAAGCAAGGAAATCGCCTAAGCCGCTTTCAAGCTTGAACCTTTCCCCTTTGACAAGACAGCCGAGAGGCTCTCTGAAAAACATAACGATAACCGGTATAATAATAAGAACAATTACATAAGGAGCAGTAAAAATATTTCCCCTGCCCGTAAGCATAAATCCAAGACCAACAAGCACAGCCCCGAAAAAAACAAATCCCGCAATTCCGTTGTTTCCAAATACCGCATTGACATAATCCCTGTGCTTAAAGCCTATAAATATATTAATAATTATTGAAACAAATATAATTGCGACTCCTATTAAAATCGCGCCTATTAAAACTCCCATGGTATTTTCCATTATTTCCAAGGGCTTATGCTCAAATCCAAGCTTTTTATATAAAGGATTCAGGGCATTTTCAAAGCCGAATACCGAACCGTAAATAAGTCCGAAAAAGGCGCTTGACAAGCCTATTCTTTGTAAAATCGCACCGAGTCTGTTTCCGCTTTTTTTATAAATTATCAATCCCAAAAAGGATAATAAAAGTCCTTGCCCTAAATCTCCGAACATTATACCGAAAAGAAGAGTATATGTCACCGCCACAAGCATAGTAGGGTTAAACCCATTATATGAAGGAAGCCCGTACATTTCAACGAACATGGAAAACGGTCCGGAAAATTTGTTGTTTTTAAGCTTTACCGGCGGCTTCAAAAGACTGTCCGCACCTGCATTTTTGGTTATCACAGAAACCCTGTCCATAGATTCAAAATGCTTTTTAAAGCTTAAAAGTCCGGCTTTAGGCACAAAGCCAACCATATAAAACTTATCTTTATAAACCGAAACATATTTACGCATTTCAAAAATATCGTAATGATATTTTAAAAAGCTGAAAATTCCGTTCAGCAAATCGCCGTTTTCATCAATAAGACTATCACGCTTTTTATTAAGCTCAGAAAGTCTTATTTCAAGATCATTCAAATTACTCCTTAATATTTCTTCCTCCCTTTCGGGAGTATCCTTTAAAAATTCAGGCACCTTTATAATTTCAAAATAAAGCGTCTTAAAAATATTATCAGCTTCGGCAATACTATCAACAGGAGCAAAATAGAATCCCCACTGATAGCTGCCGTCGTCATCGTACGGTATAAAAATAAAGGTTCTGTCATCGTAATAGGATAGCTTAGCGGCGCTGTCGCATGGCAGCCTTCCAAATCTGACATTTATATGAGTACATTCAAAAAGCCTTCGAAAATCTATTTTCATTCCCCTTAAATGCTTTAATTGAGTAAGCGCCTGTTTTCTTTGCGATATATCATCGCTGCAAGTATTTATTTCATCAGACAATCTGTGAAACTCAGTTTCAAGGTCGGAAACAGTTTTCTCAAGTTCCTCTCCGGTCATTATTGAAACGCTGTTCCAATCGGCCCTTTCCCAGATAAAGCCGCTACCGGTTTCAATCGAAATTACCCGCTTCAAAAGAGCTTTATACGGATTTTCACCGTCAGGACGGTTGAATCCCTCCTCTCCGGAGGATTCCTTAACGGCGTCTGCTATATGAAAGCAACCGCTTTCAACGCATTTTTCCATAGTTCTGTCAAGATCCTTCATAAGTCCCACTATGGTGACATATTCCATTTTTTCAATAGACACCCTACCGCCTCCTGTTCTATTGCAAAACTATAAGATTTTCCATATATGATACGCTTTTATTATACCTTATGCCCTCAATTATATTAATAATATTATTAAGCTCTACTTCTGAAAGATACATAAGTGAATAAAGACTTACCGCGGCGTCTTCTGAAAACATCAGCGATCGTTTAGCCAGCGTACATCTTATCCTGACAAGCTCCCTCTCAAATTGCTCGCTGGGCATTGTTTCCGTAAGCGTTTCCATTTTTCTGCCGTAAGACGTCCTGGCAAGCATTCTGAGATAATCCTCCGGAGACTGTGTTTCAAAAAGGACAAACTGTTTTTCCTTTGAAAGACGTCCGTAAAACGGAAGCATATATTTTTTCAAGGTTTGAGCATCTGCATAAAAATATTTTTTCATCCGATAAGCGTTTATGAGATTTATTACGTCAGTCTGTACATTAATCTGATCAAGCAAAGCTTTTTTTGATTTTCCGTGAACACATTCTGACGCTTTTTCAATAAGCCATCTGAGATAATATGTTCTTAATCTAACTTCGCATTCCGTATAAGGAATATGCCCGCGGCTATCCGTATTAATGCTTTTTAAAATATCGTAATAGGGCGTATGCCTGATAACCTTAAGCAAGCCGTGAAAATCCGAAGCTTTGGCAAGCTCCATAAGATCAAAGCTTGATTTTTCAATAAGATACGCATGCATAGACTCTATATAAACGTCGTTGCTTTCATTATTAAGATAAAGCAAAGCTTTAAGAAGCTCGCGTATCTCAGAACGCACAAGAAGGAAATTAAAAAACGGCTTTTCATTTAAATGCTGAAATCTGCAAAGTTCCTCATACATATCATAATACGACTTATGCAATATAGATTCAAGAAAGCCTCGGTGAATGGCAGAGGTATCTATTGATGATAAGGCCTCGGAAAAATGAGTGTTCTTTTTAAGATATTCAGCCGCCTCTGTTACCTTTTTTCTTGACGCAAGCTCGAAATAATCGCTTTCCCTGAGTCTTTTTCCGTATATTGCCCTCGCCTTTGCAACCGTAGCGTTTTCAGCGGATTTCAATTTGTTCACCTACTATTTCAGAAAATATGCTTTTTTCAATTTCAGTATGGTGATTTTCGAAAAAGCTATCCATTCTTTCTTTTTCCAAATTTATTTTTTTATTTAAAACCGATATTTTGGATTCATAATCCGATTTATTTATGGATTCAATCTCTGCAATCCTTTTTTCAGCCGCCGCTGTAATATCTTCGCGGATTTTCTTGCACTTTTCCTCAGCGCTTTTAAGAATATCTTCGCTTTGCTTTTTAGCGTCGTTTATTCTGCCGTCTGCCATACGGTCTATTTCAATAATTTTATTTACTAAGCTTTCCATAGAAACTTCCAGCCCTTCCTGCTTTAGTTTTTTATACTATGCATAGGCGCGGGTATTCTGCCGCCTCTTGAAATAAACTTGGCGGGAGATTTAGTATTTACTTTCATAACGGGACCGCTTCCCAGCAGCCCTCCGAATTCAAGGGTTTCACCGACGCTTCTGCCAATCGCAGGGATAAGTCTGACAGCGGTAGTTTTATTGTTCACCATACCGATAGCAGCCTCGTCCGCAATAATTGCCGAAATGGTTTCCGGAGTAATATCTCCCGGTACCACTATCATATCAAGCCCTACCGAGCAAACCGCCGTCATTGCCTCAAGCTTTTCAAGTCCCAGCGCTCCGCAGTTTACAGCGTCTATCATTCCTGCGTCCTCGGACACCGGTATAAACGCGCCGGAAAGTCCTCCCACGTTTGACGACGCCATAACTCCTCCCTTTTTAACAGCGTCGTTAAGCAACGCCAGAGCGGCGGTCGTTCCGTGAGTACCGCACGATTCCAGTCCGATTTCCTCAAGAATATGAGCGACGCTGTCTCCGACAGCAGGAGTCGGAGCAAGAGACAAGTCTACAATACCGAAGGGAACACCAAGAATTTCAGACGCTTTCGAGCCTACAAGCTGTCCCATTCTTGTTATCTTGAAAGCGGTTTTCTTTATTATGTCGGCAATTTCGTTGATTGACGCGTCGGGATATTTTGTGATGGCCGAGCGAACCACTCCAGGGCCGGAAACTCCCACGTTTATAACGCAGTCCGGTTCACCGGTTCCGTGAAACGCTCCGGCCATAAACGGATTATCCTCCGGTGCATTACAGAATACAACAAGCTTTGCAGGTCCTATGCATTGTTTGTCCGCGGTTATTTCAGCCGATTTTTTAATAATTTTTCCCATCATAGCCACGGCGTCCATATTTATTCCCGATTTACTCGAACCTACGTTAACTGAAGAGCATATATTAGACGTAAGAGACAGCGCCTCAGGAATTGAATTTATAAGCTCCTTATCTCCGGCGCTAAAGCCCTTCTGGACAAGCGCGGAATAACCGCCTATAAAATTAACGCCGCACTCGTCGGCCGCCTTCTGAAGAGTCAGAGCAAATTTTACGGGATTTTTTTCTCTGCATGCAGCAGAAACTATAGCGATAGGCGTAACAGAAATTCTTTTGTGTATTATAGGAATTCCGTATTCCTTTTCAATTCTTTCTCCGGTTTTTACAAGATCGCGCGCCTTAGACGTTATTTTTTCATACACCTTTGCGCAAGCGCTGTCAATATCGCTGTCTATACAGTCAAGAAGCGAAATTCCCATTGTAATGGTTCTTATATCCAGGCATTCGTCCTGGATCATCCTTATGGTTTCAAGTATATCATAAGCGTTAAGCATCTGAAAATCTCCTTATAATGATATCAATATTAAATACGATGCATAGAATTAAATATGTCCTCGTGCATCGTATGAATGGAAAGTCCAAGCTGCTCGCCCAGTTCATTGAGCTTATCGCCGAGGACAACAAAATCCGTATTCATTTTAGAAATATCTACCATCATTATCATAGCGAACATTTCCTGCAAAACGCTTTGTGTAACATCCATAACATTTGCATTATATTCGGAGCATATATTGCTGACCTTAGCAAGTATGCCTACATTGTCTTTACCGATAACAGTTATTACCGCTCTCATAATATTCTCCATTTAACCGCATAAGCCATGCGGCGCCGCCGATTACGGCAGACGGCACGCCGAATTTGCATACGGCGTTCATAAATTCAATAAACGCCTAAAATAATATATTTTTCATTATATCATAACTTTTGGAAAAAATAAAGCAAAAAAATCATATTATCAATTTATTTTTCCGCAGCCATTTTACGTTTTTTAATTGTATTTCTCGTAACCGCCGCCATTTTTTCAACGGTATATTCAGGAAACGACGCCAGAAACTGTATGCTCTGATCATTGGCCTGATTTTCGTCAAGCTTAAGAATATCGAAAAAAAATGCATAAACGTCGCGGTAATTTTCTGAAAGTCTTTCCGCAGTTTCTTTTCCTTTATCTGTGAGCTGAACACTTGAAGAATAATCTGGATTAATCAGTTCAAGCCGGACCATGCATTTCAGCATCCGGCTTACGCTCGGCCTGGTAACCGAAAGCGTATTTGCTATATCTACAGATCGTACAACACGCCGTTTTCTGCTTAACTGATAAAGAGTTATCAGGTATCTGCATTGTCCCGCGCAAAGCTTCATTTTAAATCCTCCCCTTTTATTTATAATTACATTCTATCACTTTTAACATAATATTTCAATAATTTAAATTGACAAAAATAATTTTAAATGTTAAAATACCCTATGAAAGGATAAAATTATGAAAATCAAAAGAATAATTTCATACATACCGTTAATTATCTGGATGGCGGTGATATTTTTATTTTCTGCGCAGACTTCAGAAAATTCATCAGAAACAAGCAGTCTTCCCGCCGCAATATTAGCTCGTATAATAAATCCGGATTTTGAATTGCTTAATGAAACAGATCAAACGGCGTTAATTGATAAATGTCAGTTTGCCGTAAGAAAACTTGCTCATTTTTCAGTATATACCGTGCTTGGAACGCTTGCCCTTTTCGCCTTAAGCTTTCATGAAAAATTAAACGCAAAGAAAAGAATACTCTTTTCATCGCTTATCTGTTTGGCATATGCTGTAAGCGATGAAATTCATCAATATTTTGTTCCCGGAAGAAGCTGTCGGCTACTGGATATACTGATAGATTTCTGCGGCTCCTTGTTCGGTATATCAATAATATTTATAATAACCCTGATTATAACAAAAAATAAAATAAAGATAAATGATAAATAAAGCCGCGAGTGATTCTCGCGGCTTTATTGTTTGCTTTATTCCGTAGTCGGCTCCAAAACAGCGTAATTTCCGTCCGCTCTTTTATAAACTACGTTCGTCCCGCCTGTCTGGGCATTGCAGAACATAAAGAATGAATGTCCAAGCATATTCATCTGTAAAATGGCTTCCTCTACGTCCATGGGACGCATTACAAAGGTTTTATGCTTTATAATTTCATAATCGACCTGCTCGTCCACCTGATCCGCATATAATTCCTTAAAGGCTGTATCCTTCAGGCTTTTTTCTATTCTTGTCTTGTTTTTTCTTATCTGGCGTATTATTTTATCAATGGCGCTGTCCAAAGCGTCATTCTTATCCTCAGCCGTTCTTTCCGCGCGGAATATCATATTATTATATTTAACCGTAAGCTCCAGTATTATCTGGTTCTTATGTTCAGTCATCGTTATTTTTGCATCAGCCTCTTCTCCGAAAAATTTACTGAGTTTTGAATCAAGTTTCTTATCCGCATAATCAGGAAACGATTGCGGAACCTGCATTTTTCTTGCTGTAATAGTTACTTTCACGATATATTCCTCCTTAGCCGGCCTCGCCGGTTATTTTTGTATTCTTATTATATCATACCCGTTAATAGATTTCAAGTACTTTTAATACAAATTGCATAAAAAACATTTTTTTGTATATCCTTTATTATGAATTTCATATAATTATTTATTCCTTTGACTTCAATATTTCTATTACCTCTTTAAGATCAGAAGCCTTTGCATAAAGCATTTCGATTGTTTTTTCATCGGGCTCGGAAAGATCCGGAATCATAATGGGAAGGCATCCTGCCCTAAAAGCAGACAGTACACCGTTAGGCGAATCCTCCAGCGCAGCGCATTCTTCCGGCTTTAATTCAAGCTCTCTGCACGCCTTAAGATAGATATCCGGCGCCGGTTTACCGTTATCCACCATCGGACCGCATATTACCTTATCAAAAAATCCCCAAACCCCGGCTTTTTTCAAATAAATTTCCGTTCTTTCATAATCGGTTGCCGTTGCGACCGAAATTTTATATTTACCTTTAAGGTAATTGAGAAGCTCGTCAAGACCTTTTTTCTTTTCAACGCCGAATTTCTCTATATAATCATTCATAAGACGAATCCGCTCCGCTCTGATGGATTTATAGTCAAACCCATCCCCGAATATTCCTTTAAGCTTCGGTTCTGCAAAAACAGCCGCCAGGCTCCGTATTCCGAGAACATGCTCTTTCTTCATTTGATAACCGAATTTTTCAGCCGCCTCAGTCCAAAAACGTGTCAACAGCTTTTCGGTATCCAGCATAAGCCCGTCCATATCAAATATTACGCCCTTTATTTTCATAAGGTTTACCTCCGTTTTTTATATTATACTATAAAAGCTTTAAGAAAACAAGATTTTCGTTCATACAATAGCTATAAGCCTATTTAGTTTAATATATAATGAAATCCTGAATTTTCTTGTATTTTATATGCAGGAGTGGTATAATATAAAATATATGACCGCATGCGAATACGACCTTTCAAGGCGTATATCCACCGCGGGCAAGTAAATTAACGGAGGAAAATAATATGAAAAATACGGTTGCAACAATTATGAAGCAAAAGTCAGTTCACGACCGCATCGCTATGTTGACTGCCTATGATTATTCCACCGCAAGGCTGATTGACGAAGCAGGCGTTGAAATGATACTGGTCGGAGATTCGCTGGGAATGGTTATGCTGGGATATGAGGATACTATTTCGGTTACAATGGAAGATATGATACATCATACGGCCGCCGTCAGCAGAGGAGTCAAAAACGCCGTAGTCGTTGCCGATATGCCGTTTATGTCGTATCAGACAAGCGTTTACGACGCTGTTTTCAATGCAGGCAGACTAATGAAGGAAGGCCGCGCCAACGCGGTAAAGCTTGAAGGCGGGAAGGAATTTTCTGATCATATCAAGGCGATTACGGAAGCGTCCATACCTGTTGTGGCACATATAGGAATGACCCCCCAGTCGGTAAATATGTTCGGCGGTTTCAAGGTACAGGGTAAAAACATTGAAGCGGCCAAAAAAATTATCAGCGACGCAAGGGCTGTTGAATCGGCGGGTGCATGCGCAGTTGTTATGGAATGCGTGCCGGATAAGCTTGCAGAATATATTACAGATATACTAAAAATTCCAACGATCGGCATAGGCGCGGGAACCGGCTGCGACGGTCAGGTATTGGTCTATCAGGACATGCTGGGAATGTATTCGGATTTTACTCCTAAGTTTGTAAAAAAGTACGGAAATATAGGCGAAGCTATGAAAGACGCCTTTAAAAAATATATAAGCGATATAAAATCAGGCGTTTTTCCGTCTGATGAAAACAGCTTCAAAATGTCCGACGACATAGATTTTAAACAGCTTGAGAAGGAATGTTAATATTATGAAAATTGTTAAAACTATAAATGAAGTCAGAGAAATAATATCAGAATGGAAAAGCAAGGGGTATAAAATAGGTCTGGTTCCTACAATGGGTTATCTGCATGAAGGACATCTGAGTCTGATAAGCCGTTCATTAGAAAATGACAAAACGGTTGTCAGCATTTTCGTAAATCCTATACAATTCGGTCCCAACGAGGATTTTGAGGATTATCCCAGAAATCTTGAAAGCGACGCTGATAAATGCAGGAAATCAGGAGCAGATCTGATTTTTGCCCCGGACGTTTCTGAAATGTATGAAAACAATTTTTCTACATTTGTAGATATGACCGGTCCTACAGATGAGCTTTGCGGAATCAGACGCCCAGGACATTTCAGAGGAGTCTGCACCGTTGTAAGCAAGCTTTTTAACATAGTCGCCCCCGACAGGGCATATTTCGGTCAGAAGGACGCTCAGCAGCTCGCCGTTATAAAACGTATGGTCCGCGATCTCAGCTTTGGAATTGAAATTATAGGTTGTCCCATTGTAAGAGAAGAGGACGGACTTGCTAAAAGCTCAAGAAATACTTATCTTAATTCTGAAGAACGAAAAGCTGCCACAGTAATATTTAAGGCGCTTAATGCAGGCCGTTCCATGATAATGAACGGCGAAACAGACGTTTCTGAAATCATTTCGTTTATAAAATCGCAAATTGAAACGGAACCGCTTGCTAAAATAGATTATGTCAAAGCAGTGGACGCGGACAGCATAGAGCCGGTTAATGAAATAAAAGGCAACGTACTTGTAGCTGCGGCAGTTTATTTCGGAAAAACCAGGCTGATCGACAATTTTATAGCTGAAAGGAACTGAATATATGACTCTGACGATGCTTAAAGGAAAAATACACAGGGCAAGAGTAACGGAAGCCGATCTGAATTACGTCGGCAGTATAACCGTCGATTCAGAATTAATGAAAGCCGCCGGTATCCTTGAATATGAAAAGGTTCAGGTTGTAAACGTTACTAACGGCAGCCGCATTGAAACATACGTCATATGCGGAGAACCGAATTCGGGCGTAGTTTGCCTGAACGGAGCCGCCGCCAGATGCGCCGCAGTAGGAGATATCGTTATAATAATGGCTTACGCTCAGATGAATGAAAAGGAAGCTGAAACATTCAGACCTAAGGTTGTGCTGACTGATGAAAAAAACAGAATAGATAAGATATTTCGCTACGAAACTCACGGTGAAATCAAATGATACTTGCCGTTGACATCGGAAACACGACTGTAGCTGTCGGCCTTATAAATTCCGGAAAAATATTAACGCACGAAAAAATCATGACTGACATATCCGAAATTGAGGTCGATTATCTGGAAAGAATAACCCGTATTATTAAAGCTTGGGAAGTAAGCAAAATAGAAGGCGCGGTTATTTCCTCTGTCGTTCCTCTTTTAACAGGTCTGATAAAAAATATAATTATTTCAGAATTTGGAATAGAGCCTCTTATAGTAAGTAATATTACCGCTTCCGGCATTGTAATAAAGACTGATAAGCCTGAAAGGGTTGGCAGCGACCGCATAGCAGACGCGGTCGGAGCAGTTTACGAATATGGTGCGCCGATTATAATAATTGACATGGGAACCGCCACAACAATATCAATTGTCAATAAGAATAAGGAATTTATCGGGGGTATGATTCTTCCTGGAGTAACGACAGCCTTGAATTCTCTTATAAAGAATACGGCTCTGCTTCCTCAAATTAAGCTTGGCTCGCCGCCGGAATCTATAATAGGCAAAAATACGTCCGAATCCATCGAAAGCGGAATTATTTACGGAACTGCCTCATGTATAGACGGTGTATGCGAAAGGCTCTCCGAAGAGCTTGGATATAGACCTAAAATAATAGCCACCGGAGGAAACGCAGGTAAAATTATTCCTTTCTGCAGAAACGAAATTATAATCGACAAAAAACTTCTTCTAAAGGGGCTGAACATAATATTTAATAAGCACGGGAGGAAAACAGATGCTTAACGGAAAGTCAGTATTGATTGGTATTACAGGAGGAATAGCCGCCTATAAAATTGCAGGCCTGTGCAGCTCGCTTGTCAAGCTTAATGCGGATACAAACGTAATGATGACGGAAAATGCGTGCAGATTTATATCTCCGCTCACATTTGAAACTCTGACAAACAGTAAATGCATGACAGATACGTTTGACAGAATGTTTGAATTTGATGTAAAACATATCTCAGCGGCCAAAAAAGCAGACGTTCTTCTAATCGCCCCTGCAACCGCAAACGTAATTGCAAAGCTTGCATACGGTATTGCCGACGATATGCTTACAACAACCGCTCTGGCATGCAGATGTCCGAAAATCGTTGCTCCCGCCATGAACACCAACATGTATCTGAATCCGGTTGTACAGAATAATCTTAAAAAGCTTGCGGAGTACGGTTGGACGGTCGTTCCGCCAGATAGCGGCAGGCTCGCCTGCGGCGACAGCGGAACGGGTAAAATGCCGTCTGAAAAAACGTTGCTATCCTATATTCTGAAAGAAACGGCATGTAAAAAAGATCTCAGTGGAAAAAAAGTACTTGTTACTGCGGGAGCCACCTCGGAATCAATTGATCCGGTAAGATTTATAACAAACCATTCTACCGGGAAAATGGGATATGCGGCAGCATGCAGAGCAATGCTGCGCGGAGCCGAAGTTACGCTTGTCAGCGGAAGAACAAGCATTGAGCCGCCGCCTTTTGTCAATACAATTAATGTACTCAGCGCGCTTGAAATGTATAATGCAGTAATAAAATATTCAAGCAGCGCCGATATAATTATAATGGCTGCCGCAGTTGCTGATTACAGACCAATAAAAGCAGAGACAGATAAAATCAAAAAATCAGAACAGACTATAACAATTAATCTGGAAAGAACTGACGATATACTTTCCGCCGTATGTAAAAATCGTAAAAAAAATCAGTTTATCTGCGGATTTTCCATGGAAACAGAAAATCTTATTGAAAATTCACGAAAAAAGCTTTATAAAAAGGGCTGCGATATGATTGCGGCAAATAATCTGAAAATTGAAGGCGCAGGATTCGGTACAGATACAAATGTCCTTACGCTTATAACCAAAAGCTTTGAAGAAGAGCTTCCTATTATGACTAAGGAAGAAGCGGCAGACCGTATTCTCGACGAAGCCGTTAAAAAAACAGGAGACAATCAATGAAGCCTGAACAGATTGCCGCTATTGCTGTTATTATTCTTATATTATACTTTATATATAGGCTGTGCCTTTCAAAGAGAAATTCCGGAAGCTTCCTTCCTTATCGAAAAAAGCTATTGCTTACTAAAAATGAATGGAATTTCTATAAAAAGCTGAAACCTGTTACAGACAAATACGGATATGGTATAATTGCTAAGGTCAGGCTTGCCGATCTTATAGAAGTTGATACTGATAAAACAAAAGAATTTGGCAGATTTTTTCCGAAAATCAGTTCAAAGCATATTGACTTTGCTCTTATAAATCCTGATAATATGGAGGTTTTATTTTTAATTGAGCTTGACGACCGATCTCATGATTTGCCTGCAAGGAAAGAACGCGACGATTTCGTAAATAAAGTCTGTGAAAAAACCGGCTACCACCTTATCAGAACCTACGGAGATACAGAAGAAATTAAAGATATTCTCCAAAGAAACAGACTAACATATTAACAGAATACATAAAAAGCTCTGATAATCATATCAGAGCTTTTTATTTACTTTTTAGCGTTAGCCAGCATAAGCTTTATTCTGTTTTCCTGATTTACCTTGGTAGCGCCGGGATCATAGTCGATTGCTACTATATTTGCGCCGGGATATGCCTCTTTTATAACTCTTGACATGCCCTTTGCAACAATATGATTAGGCAGACAGCCAAACGGCTGCGCACAGATTATATTCTCGGTTCCGGTTTCAGCAAGAGCAGCCATTTCTGCCGGAATAAGCCAGCCTTCCCCCATATTGACGCCCTGACTTATATATTTATCAGCCAGCTTTTTTATATGCTCAAAATCATGGGGCGCTTCAAAAACGCCGTGCTCGTTAATCGTTTTGATTATAGTTTTCTGGATCATATGAATAAAGTCGTATCCTATTTTGCTGATAAGCGTCTTTTTATTCTTAGTCTGATAAAGCTTGCCGTCAGCAACAGAACCGGCAAGACAATACATTACAAATTCCATAAGCGCCGGTACTATAGGCTCGCACCCTTCTGAAAGCAGAAATTCCTCAAGATGATTGTTAGCAAGCGGAGAATATTTTACATATATTTCCCCGACTATTCCGACTCTGATCTTTTTTTCTTTGGTACGCTCTATTTTATCAAAATCCTCAAGAATCATTCGGCAGTATTTTTTACATTTAATAAATTCTCTTTTATCAAATATTGTGGTTAACTTTTCCTGCCATTTTTCTCTGACGCTTTCCGATTCACCACTGTGAATTTCATAAGGCTTGCATTGGTTATACAGCGACATTAGCAGATCGCCGTAAAAAACTGCATATACAACCTTAATCAATAACGGAAGCGTCAACGATAAACCGCTTCCCTTTTCCAGTCCGCTTAAATTAAGAGAAATAACCGGAACCTGCGGAAATTCCTTTTTCAAAGCTTTGCGCAGCAAATGTATATAATTTGAAGCACGACAGCCGCCGCCCGTCTGCGTAAGCATAAGCGCCGTTCTATTAACATCGTATTTTCCGCTTTTTAAAGCGTTTATAAATTGCCCGATAACAAGAAGAGCCGGATAGCAGGTGTCGTTATGAACATTTTTTAATCCCTCGTCAACAACCGCTCTGGTAGACGTCTGTAAAAGCTCGACGTGATATCCGTACTTTTTTAGAATATTTATGATTAGCTTGAAATGGATCGGCAGCATATCCGGTATAAGAATTGTATAGCTGCTTTTCATTTCTTCTTTAAAGACAGGATAATCCATAAAAATCCCCTTTCTTTCACAGCCGACGCTATATTTCTATCGGTAAAATATTAAACCGTATATGAGGCTGTGTTTTATTCTTACTCTATCTCTCGTCCATTGCCGCAACAAGACTTCTCAATCTTATTTTCGCAGCTCCCAGATTATTAATCTCATCTATTTTAAGCTGGGTATATAGCTTACCCTTAGATTCAAGAATTTCCCTGACCTCGTCAGTTGTTATAGCGTCAATACCGCATCCGAATGAAACAAGCTGTACAAGCTGCATATCCGGCTGTGTGGTAACATACTGTGCCGCTCTGTATAATCTTGCATGATAGCTCCACTGATTCAAAACATGAGGATCGGGATAATGACCGTACTGAAATACCGCGTCCTCCGAAACTACTGCCATGCCAAGACTCGTTATAAGCTTGTGTATTCCATGATTTATTTCCTTATCTATATGATAAGGACGTCCGGCAAGAACAATTATCTTCTGACCGTTTTCCCTCGCCCTGTTTATAATCCGGTTTCCTTTGTTGAAAATTTCATTTCTGTAATCGGAAAGAGTGCTGAAGGCTTTCTTAACCGCAATTTTTACCTGAGATTTTTTAACGCCGTATCCGGTAAGAACGTCTGTCATAACAGATACAACATTTTTTTCACGGTTTAGATCAAGATATGGATGAATAAAGTTACCGTCGTTCAGACGCTGATTATTTGCCTTTAAAAGCTCCGGATAATAAGCGACCACAGGACAATTGAAATGGTTATCGCTTTCTCCCTCGTCAAGATTATAGCTCATACAGGGATAAAATATAAAATCGACATTTTTCTCAAGGAGGCTTTCAATATGACCGTGAACAAGCTTTGCCGGATAGCAGACCGTATCTGACGGTATTGTATGCTGTCCTTTATAATAGGTATCTCTTGAGCTTTCCTCTGAAAATACGATCTGCATATCAAGCTCTTCAAAAAACGCTTTCCAGAAAGGAATCAGCTCATAAAAGTTCAAAGCCAGAGGTATTCCGACTCTTGCCTTTGAACCGGAGCTGTTTTTAAACAAATCCAATACATATTTATATTTAAACTCATAAAGGCTTTCGTCTCCGCTTGAATTAGTTTTACCGGCGCCCTTTTCGCATTTGTTTCCGGATATAAACCTGCGTCCGTTTCCAAAATTTATAATATTAAGGCTGCATTTGGCAGTGCATCCCCCGCACTGCGCTGATTTCGAGGTATAGCTGAAATTCTGAAGATCCGCGCCTGAAATTATTGAAGATATTCCTTTTGATTTTTCCTTTGCGTAAAGCGCGGCGCCGAACGCGCCCATAAGACCTGATATAGCAGGTCTTATAACGTTCCTGCCCATTTCTTTTTCAAAGGCTCTTAAAACGGCGTCGTTTAAAAAGGTTCCACCCTGAACAACTATATTTTTACCAAGCTCCTCAGGAGATCTTGCGCGTATAACCTTATAGATAGCGTTTTTTATAATTGAAGACGACAATCCTGCGGAAATATCCTCAACAGTCGCACCGTCCTTCTGAGCCTGTTTGACGCTGCTGTTCATAAAGACTGTGCATCGTGATCCCAAATCCACGGGATGTTCAGCCATAAGTCCAAGCTGGGCAAAGTCGGATATGTCATAGCCCAGTGCAAGAGCAAAGGTCTGAATAAACGATCCGCAGCCGGAGGAACAAGCTTCATTAAGCATTATACTGTCAATGCTGTGATTTTTTATCTTAAAGCATTTTATATCCTGTCCGCCTATATCAATTATAAAATCAACCTCAGGACAAAAATAAGACGCCGCTTTAAAATGAGCTACTGTTTCCACAATTCCGAAATCTATAGATAATCCTGATTTTATCAGTTCCTCTCCGTAACCGGTAACTGCCGAACCCTTAATTACTATCCCGGGATTTATCTGACTGTAAATATCCTTTAGCTTATATACTACTTTATCAAGCGGCTGTCCCTGATTTGAAGAATAATGCTGATAAAGAAGCTTTCCGTCCTCAGTGATAAGAACAAGCTTTGTTGTGGTAGAACCGGCGTCAACGCCCAAATAGGCTCCGCCCTCGTATGTATGCAAATCGGCATATTTTAAATCGTGCTGTTTATGTCTTTCTATAAATTCTTCATATTCACGCTGCGTCCTAAAAAGAGGCTCTCCGGTAACTACTCCTCCGGCAGCTTTTGAATTTTCTATTCTTTTGATAATATTGTCTATTGAAAATTCTTCATTTCCGTTTTGAGCAAACAGCGCGCAGCCTAACGCTACAAATACAGGCGCTTCCTTGGGAAAAAGAGCAGTTTCTCCTTCCTTAAGATGAAGAGTATTTATAAAGGCTTTGCGAAGTCCCTTTAAAAATGAAAGCGGACCGCCTAAAAACAGTACCTTTCCCTCGATCGTCCTTCCCTGTGCAAGTCCGGATACTGTCTGATCAACCACGGCCTGAAATATGCTTGCGCAGATATCTTTTCTTTCAGCCCCCTGATTTAGCAGCGGCTGTATATCAGATTTTGCAAAAACGCCGCACCTTGAAGCAATAGGATAAACCTTTTGAGCGTCAAGCGACATCTGATCCATTTCTGTAACCGTAACTGCAAGAAGGGTAGCCATCTGATCAATAAAAGCGCCGGTGCCTCCCGCGCAGGAGCCGTTCATTCTCTGCTCGACTCCTCCGGTCATAAATATGATTTTTGCGTCCTCTCCGCCAAGCTCAATTACAGCGTCAATATCTGAAAAGCGTTCCTTAACAGCTATAAACGCTGAATTTACCTCCTGAACAAAAGGAATCTCCGCTCCGTTTGCAAGTCCCAAACCGGCAGAGCCGGTCATACAAACCCTAAACGTATCGTCAGGAAATTTTTCGGCAATAATTTCAAGCTGTTCCTTGACAGCTTCTTTGACCTTAGAAAAATGCCGCTGATATTCAGAATATATAATATCCTTATTATTATTAATAATAACGGTCTTGACTGTCGTTGATCCTACGTCAATACCTAATGAATAAATAGCCATATAAGAACTCCATTCTGCTGTATACATACAGCAAAGCTGAAAATGTATCTTTAATATTATAACACAAAATTTTAAAAAAGAAAAGACTTTTTCAAGTCCTTTTAAATCCAACTATTGAAATCCTTAGCATATTTCAGAGTTTTGTAATTTATATTGACATTATAATCATTTAATGGTAAAATATAATTATAATATTTATAGGGAGATGTATTATGAAGCTGGTTAAAAAGATTTATACTTTTATTACGGCAATCGCTTGCTGCGCCGCAATATCAGGCATTATGCCGTTTTCCTCCTCGGCGGAGGAATCTGTGAAAACATACGGCGATTTAAGCTATTTTACCTCAGATTCAGACGGAGACGGAACAGACGATTATGTGAAAATTATAGATTGCAACGAATCGGTGTCAGAAGTGGAAATTCCGGCAGAAATCGAGGGACTGCCCGTAAAAAAAATAGAAACATCCACATTTTACGATCGACCGAATTTAACAGATATTAATGTAGCTGAAAATAATAATTACTACAGCAGTTCAGCCGGATTGTTATTTGATAAAAATAAAACTGAATTAATTAAATACCCTGCCGGAAAATCATTGAAAAATTTCAATATACCTAACGGTGTAAAATCACTAGATGGGTATTCATTTTGTAATTGTTCAAATTTAACTAGTATTAATATTCCTGAATCGGTTACTTATATAGGAATAGGAGCGTTTTACCTCTGTACAAATTTAAAAAGTATAGCTATCCCCGATTCAGTTACTAAAATAGAAAATATCACATTTACCGGTTGTTCAAGCTTAACCAGCATTAGCATTCCTGAATCAGTTACTTATATAGGATTAGACGCATTTAAGGATTGCACAAGCTTAACCAGCATTTATATTCCTGACAGCGTTACATTAACCGGATTATCCGGTACATTTTCTGGGTGTACAAGCTTAACAAACGTTAAACTTCCTGACGTCATTTATATAATTAGCACTAACACATTTGCCGGTTGTTCAAGCTTATTAAATATAATAATTCCGGATTCAGTAACTTCAATAAAAGAGTGTGCATTTGAAGGCTGCAAAAGCTTAACAAACATAGCGATCCCCGAAAGTGTTACAAAAATAAAAACCTGGGCATTTAAGGATTGTACAAGCTTAAAAAGCATTGCAATAAATAACCCTGATTGTGAAATTTCTAATGCTAAAGATACTATTCCAGAAACTGCTGTAATATACGGCTATAAAAACTCAACCGCTCAGACCTATGCTGAAAGTTTCAACAGAAAATTTATTTCATTGGAAGAGATCGGCGATATTTCCGGCAACGGAGAGATTGATCTCTATGACGCTATAGAAATAGCCAAAGCTATTATGGGATTGAGAACATTTACAGCTGAAGAAATGATTATTGCCGATTTTAATATGGACGGCGCAGTCGACCTTTATGACGCGATAGAAATCGCAAGGACGCTGCTTCCTAAATAACGCTTAACTCCCGTGTATTTTACACGGGAGTTCTTATAAATCAATTTCAATAAATTTTATATAAGCAATAAGACCGGATACTTTCATTTAAGTATCCGGTCTTATTATTAATTTACGCTTCTCTTTACATATGTTGTATGAAGTAATTCGTGAGCCTTATGACTTCCCGGTTCGCCAAGATAATTTGAATATAGTTCCTTGATAACCGGATTTTCATGTGATTTTCTGATCTCTCTGCTTTCGTCAAGATCATAAAGTACCTTAGCTCTCAACGCTCTAATGTCGGTAAAGTTTCTAACGCTTGCCGGTTGCTGAGGCTGTCCTCCACCGTTTACGCATCCTCCGGGACATCCCATTATTTCTATAAACTGATAATCGGCTTCACCGTTTTTAACCTTGTTCAGCAGTTCTCTTGCGTTTGAAAGACCGCTGGCAACCGCTACCTTTACGTTCATACCTGCTACGTCATAGGAGGCTTCCTTAATACCCTCGGTTCCTCTAACATCTACAAAATCTACTGACGGAAGTTCCTCTCCGGTAAGCTCTTCGACCGCAGTTCTAAGCGCGGCTTCCATTACTCCGCCCGTAGCGCCGAATATTACCGCCGCGCCGGTCGAAACACCCAGCGGATCGTCAAATTTTTCATCGGGCAAAGCAAGGAATTGAATACCTGCACGTTCGATCATTCTTGCAAGCTCTCTGGTAGTAATAGCTATATCAACATCAGGATATCCGGCGCCGTCCTCGTCATCTCTGCCTATTTCAAATTTCTTTGCCGTACAAGGCATAACGCTTACGGAAACTATATCCTTAGGATCAATTCCTTCCTTTTCAGCATAATATGACTTAACAATAGCTCCGAACATCTGCTGAGGCGATTTACAGCTTGAAAGATTTTCAGTCATATCGGGGAAGTAATGCTCGCAGTATTTAACCCAACCCGGTGAGCAAGAAGTAATAAGCGGAAGCTTTCCGCCGTTTTTAACTCTGTCTATAAATTCGTGAGCCTCTTCCATAATGGTCAGATCAGCGGAAAAGTTTGTGTCAAACACTTTATCAAAGCCGAGCTTTCTTAAAGCTGCCGCCATTTTTCCCTCGACATCAGTTCCTATAGGCAGACCGAACGCTTCTCCTAGCGCCGCTCTAACAGCAGGAGCCACCTGTACTACGACATGCTTAGACGGATCTGCAAGTGCGGCAAATACCTCGTTTGTATTGTCCTTTTCAGATATCGCGCCAACCGGACAAACAGCGATACACTGTCCGCAGGAAACGCAGCTTGTTTCTCCAAGCCCCATATCAAACGGGCTGGCTATAACCGTTTTGAATCCTCTCTCATTAGCGCCGATAACTCCGATTCCCTGAACCTTTTCACAGACTGCTGTGCAGCGTCTGCAAAGAATACATTTATTATTATCCCTGAACATATGAGCTGCGGAATTATCAATATCATATTTATTCTTTTCGCCGTCGTAAACGCTTTCATCATCTACGCCCATATCTCTTGCAAGCTTCTGCAGCTCACAGTTTCCGCTTCTTACGCATGAAAGACATTTTCTGTCGTGATTCGAAAGAATCAACTGCAACGTCTTTCTTCTGGATTCAATAACCTTAGGAGAATTTGTCAAAACCTCCATACCCTCGCTGACAGGATAAACACAGGAAGCTACTATCCTGAATCCGCGTCCCTCGTTAGCCTCTACAACGCAGATGCGACAGGCGCCGATTTCATTGATATCCTTTAGATAACAAAGTGTAGGAATATCAACGTTTGCAAGACGGGCAGCTTCAAGGATTGTAGAGCCCTTTGGCGCGGAAACTTCCACACCGTTTATTTTCAGATTAATATATTCCATTTCCGATTCCTCCACTATTTCTTGGTGATAGCGCCGAATTTGCATTTTTCTATGCAGGCGCCGCACTTCAAACATTTATCATTGTCAATAACGTGAGGCGTCTTAACGGCTCCGCTTATTGCGCCTGCCGGACATACTCTTGCACACATCGTACAGCCCTTGCATTTATCAGGATCAATCTCGAAGCTGAGAAGATGCTTGCAGACTCCAGCCGGACATTTCTTATCAACTACGTGAGCAATATATTCGTCTCTGAAATAACGTAATGTAGAAAGAACCGGATTCGGAGCTGTCTGTCCAAGTCCGCAGAGAGAATTCTGCTTAATGTAATAGCAAAGCTCTTCAAGCTTGTCAATATCTTCAAGCGTAGCCTGACCTCTGGTTATTTTATCAAGCATTTCATACATACGCTTTGTTCCTATTCGACAAGGCGTACATTTTCCGCATGATTCGTCTACTGTAAATTCAAGGAAGAATTTAGCAATATCAACCATACAGTTGTCCTCGTCCATTACGATAAGACCGCCGGAGCCCATCATTGAACCTATACTTATAAGATTATCATAATCTATAGGTATATCCATATGCTCCGCTGGTATGCATCCTCCGGAAGGACCGCCTGTCTGTGCAGCCTTGAATTTTTTCCCGTTTGGAATACCGCCGCCGATTTCTTCAATAACTGTCCTCAGAGTAGTACCCATAGGAACTTCAACAAGTCCCGTATTATGTATCTTACCGCCCAATGCGAATACCTTTGTTCCCTTGGACTTTTCAGTACCCATTGAAGCAAACCAATCAGCGCCGTTTAATATTATCTGCGGAATATTCGCATATGTCTCAACATTATTAAGTATAGTCGGCTTCTGGAAAAGACCCTTTTCAGCCGGGAACGGAGGTCTTGGTCTCGGCTCTCCCCTGTTTCCTTCGATAGAAGTCATGAGAGCTGTTTCCTCGCCGCATACGAAAGCGCCGGCGCCGAGTCTCAAGCCTATATCAAATGAAAAATCAGTGCCAAAGATATTTTTACCGAGCAGACCATACTCGCGCGCCTGCTTAATTGCTATTTCAAGACGCTCAACTGCAATCGGATATTCGGCGCGGACATAAATATAGCCCTGTGTTGCGCCTATTGCATATCCTGCGATTGCCATTGCCTCCAAAACTACATGAGGATCTCCTTCTAACACTGAACGGTCCATGAATGCGCCCGGATCTCCCTCGTCTGCATTACAGCAAACATATTTCTGATCCGCGTCCTTTACAATGTTTCTGGCAAGCTTCCATTTCATACCCGTTGGGAAACCGCCGCCGCCTCTTCCGCGAAGACCGCTATCGAGAATCGTCTGTATAACATCCTCCGGGGTCATCTCAGTAAGAACCTTTGCAAGAGCCTGATAACCGTTTTCTCCGATGTATTCTTCGATATTTTCAGGATTAATAACACCGCAGTTTCTCAGAGCAACACGATTCTGCTTTTTATAAAATGCAGTTTCCTGAAGAGACTTAATTCCGTTATCGGTAACGGTTTCCTGATAAACCAGTCTTGTAACTACCCTTCCCTTAAGAAGATGCTCTTCAACGATCTCGGGGATATCCTCCTCTTTAACCATTGAATAGAAAGTTCCTTCCGGATAAACTATCATAATCGGACCTAATGCGCAAAGACCGAAACAGCCTGTTTTGACAACCTGCACTTCTTCGGTCAGTCCGTTTTTTGCGATTTCAGAAACAAGCGCCTTTTCAATTGCAGCGCTGCCGGATGAAGTACAGCCTGTACCACCGCAAATCAAAACGTGTGAACGATACATAATTTAATTTCCTTTCAGCATGTCATATTTTTGACAGCAATTTATTGCAAGTCAATAGGATAAAACAATAATACTATCAGACGGTATATTCGGACACAACCTGTCCGCCGATAAGATGCTTCTCAATAACCTCGGCCGCCTTATCGGCGCTCATATTTACATATGTAACCTTATCTTTTCCCTTTTCATATATTTCAACGATCGGTTCATACTGGCACATTCCAATGCAGCCTGTCTGTGTAACCGTTACATTTGCAAGATTTTTTTCAGCTGCTCCGTTTGCAAAAGCTGTAAGAACTTCTCTCGAACCGGCTGAAATTCCGCATGTCCCCATGGCGACAACAATCTTTGTGTTGTCGGGATCCTCTGCTCTTAGAGTAACCTGAGCTTTCATTTTATCTCTAATAGCGTTTAATTCTTCTATTTTCATTTTTTCCTCCTTATAACGAAAAATTTTTCTGCCGTAACTGTCAATATTTAAAAATTCCGAATTTTCCTCAAAATATCTTCTAATTCTATACCATAAGCTATAATTATCCGCCGGACCTTCCTCTTTCATTTTACGCGTATCAAACTCAAGCCTTTTACCATCCGACTGAAAGAAAAAGCTTATATCGGGCGCGTTTTCATTCAAAACCGCTGCCGCCAAATCGTCCCTTAGATTTCCGATAACCGGACAGTCGGCATGATCCGTACTATAAACAGCTCTTATAAAAACGCCGTTCCCGCAGTTAGATAAAATTTCAAACGTACCTCCCGTACATTCCGCAGATTGCTTGAAAAACGGGATTCCAAGACCTGTTATTCTGTTTTGTCTTGAAGTAAAAAACGGATCGGTAACTGATTCAAGATCAGATTTTGCGATTCCCGTACCATCGTCCGCAACCTCCACTGTAAGAAGTCCCGCACATTTATTCGAATAAATACGAATACTGACAAGAGTCGCCTTTGCTTCAGCAGAATTGTGAAATATATCAAGAAGATGCCGGGAAATTTCAGAAAACATAATTAATCGGCATATTTTTTAAGAATGTCATCTACATCGTCAACAGTAAGTCTGCCGTAAACCTCGTCATTAACAGTAATAACCGGAGCAAGGCCGCAAGCGCCTATACAGCGGCACGCTTCAAGAGAAAACTTTCCGTCCGGAGTACATCCGCCGCCCTCGATACCGAGCTTTTCCTGAAGCTTGTTATAAATATCGCCAGAGCCTTTAACGTAGCAAGCCGTTCCAAGACAGACGGATATTTGATATTTACCCTTAGGATTAAGTGAAAACTGCGAGTAAAACGTCACTACTCCGTAAATCTTTTCTAACGGAATATTCATTTCATTGGAAATAATAGTCTGAACCTCAATAGGAAGATAGCCGTAAATATCCTGCGCTTTCTGTAGAATAGGCATCAGAGCGCCTCTGTCATCTTTCTTTTCAGCAATCACTTTCAGCAGCTCTGCTTCCTGAGCGGCAGTACCGTTAAAAGGAACTGCGTTTGTACTTTTACTCATTATTGGACCTCCTTGGTTAATTAAGTATATGATCAACGTATACCCATGCTTTTTAATTATAACATAAACCAGTTTTAAAATCCATTCGAATATCTCACTAATGAACATTTAATTATTTGTCAATTTTCCACAAAATCGTTAAAAATTCTACAATCTCTGTTCTATATACATTGCCTCCTTGATAAATATATTTCGCTCATTCTCAGATTATACTTTACATCATATTAATTTCTTGCTATAATAAGACTGTAAATTTTTTTTAAACATGGAGCTTAAATAGTGAATAAGATTTTTAAATATGAAGTCAAATCAGGCGATTTTGAAAACGGCGGAAAAATATCCGACGATATAAGAGAAAAGCTCAGAGAGCTTAAATTTGACGCTGAAATTATTAGACGCGTTTCCCTTGCTCTTTATCAGGGTGAAATAAATATGATAATACATGCCAACGGCGGCAATATCACAGTTGAAATTACCGACGACTGTATTACAATGAATCTGACCGATATAGGTCCGGGAATAGAAAACGTTGAAGCAGCAATGCAAAAAGGATACTCAACCGCCGATGAGAATCTTCGCTCAATGGGCTTCGGCGAAGGTATGGGATTTACTAATATGAAAAAATATACCGATGAAATGACTGTACATTCAAAGGTCGGAGAGGGCACTCAAATTATTATGAAGGTCTATATCCGATGAAACCATGCGATATAAATAAATTACCTGATTTTATACAGATTTCTTACGGAAGGAATCCGGAGATTTCCGGAATATACTGCTGCGATCTTCTGAGCATGGCTCTGGGAAAGCTGAAGGAAAACCAGATCCTTGTTACTGTTATATCGAATATAAATACCCTTGCTGTCGCATATCAGAAAAAAGCATCCTGCATAGTAATAGCGGAAAATATACCGCAGGACAATGAATTTATAATTACTGCTGAAAAATACGGTATAACAGTATTCAGAACAAAATTATCAACATTTGAAGCAGCTTTGAAATTAAGCTCAATGCTATAATATTTTATATTGCGCAAATAAAATTAATTTGCTATAATTACTTTATAAAAAATCACGGAGGATTATTAAATGAAATTTAAAAAAATACTGTCTGCGGCAGCGGCTGTAATTCTCGGCTTTTCAGTAATAGCCGGCTGTTCGGATTCAGATTCTAAATCAGACGCTAAAAAGGATATCAGCTCTATTACAGCAGCCGACGTATTCAGCGATATGAAGGTCGGCTGGAATCTTGGAAACAGTCTCGACTCAGTCGGCAGCGGTCTTTCTTCTGAAACCTCATGGGGAAACCCGATTGTAACGAAAGAACTTATTGACACTGTAAAATCAGCAGGTTTCAACACCGTCCGAATTCCTGTAACCTGGATGGGACATTTCTCAGAAGCGCCGGAATATAAAATAGACGAGGAATGGATGAACCGCGTTGAAGAGGTAGTTAATTATGTTATTGACAATGGTATGTACGCGATTATTAATATACATCATGACGGTAACGATACCTCGTCATCCTGGCTTACCCCGGAGCCGACTGACGAAGCCGAGATGATCTCGAAATTTACAGTTCTCTGGACGCAGATTGCCGACAGATTTAAGGACTATGACGAAAAGCTTCTTTTTGCCGGAATGAATGAGTTACATAAAGGCTACGACAAGCCGGCCGACGCATATTTGCAGCTCACAAACAAGCTTAACCAGAGCTTTGTGGATACCGTTCGCGCAGGCGGCGGAAATAATCCGCAGAGAATATTAATCGTTCAGGCATATAATACAAACGCCGAATATGCGATCAGCGGTTTACAGATACCAGACGACACAGCAGAGAATAAGATAATGGCTGAATTTCATTTTTACGATCCGTGGAGTTTTGCAGGCGAGGGTAGAAATTCATGGGGCAAAGGCGGTCCGACAAACGACAGATGGGGTCAGGAGGAATGGGTTGACGATATATTCGGCAGATTAAAAACAACGTTTTCTGACAATGGCATTCCGGTTATAATGGGTGAATACGGAGCTGTCAATAATAAAGCCGGATATAGCGATACAAGAAGATATTATGTAGAGTATGTAACAAAAGCAGCACGTCAAAACGGAATTCTGCCTATTTGGTGGGATAACGGCTTTGACGGAATCGACGGCGGCGAAGCGTTCGCTCTTTTTGACAGACAAAACGGAAACGTCGTATTGCACCAGGATCTAATAGACGCCATAATGAGAGGCGTAAACGAAGAAGATTACGAAATAGCTTTACCAGTTTATCCATCATAATGAATTATAATAAATCATAAACAAAAGCCTTCAGCAAAAAATTGCCGAAGGCTTTTTAATTTAAAGAATCCTTTTTCTTATTATTGAATTAACCGGAAACGCCGTACTACACGGAAAACTGAAATTCATCATTGCATGATTCACCGTTTCAAGTATTTCGCCGTTTTCATCAAACAATTTCTCAGGAATAATTGAAAACGGTTTTTCCCCCGGGGAAAGCACTTCTAATTCATCTCCCGCAAAAAATCTGTTTCTTTGCGTAGCATAAATAATACCGTTTTCACATCTGTCAACTACTGCAACTACATCATAGTTTCTTATATAGCCGCCCGTTTCATAATACTGACAATCCTTCGGATGCCCAAAGAAAAAGCCCGTACAGTATTTTCTATGACTAACCTTAAATACCTCGCTGCTTATCCATTCCGGAACAGGAACCGCACCGTGCTTCTTATGCCAATCCACCGCCATTCTATAGGCATTTGTTATAACAGATACATAATAAGCGGATTTTGCCCTGCCTTCAATTTTTAAGCTGGTCACTCCTGCTTCTGCAAGCTTATCAATATGATTAATCATACATAAATCCTTGGAATTAAGGATATATGTACCATTTTCGTCCTCGAATACCGGAAAATACTGCCCTTCCCGTTTTTCCTCCATTAAATGATAACCCCATCGACACGGCTGAGCGCATTCTCCTCTGTTGGCGTCACGATTTACAAGATAACTTGAAAGAAGACATCTGCCCGAAAAGGATACGCACATAGCTCCGTGTACAAAAACCTCGATTTCCATATCGGCAGGAGACTTTGCTCTTATTTCAGCGATTTCATCTATAGACAGCTCTCTTGCAAGAACAACCCGCTTTGCTCCCATATTATAAAGCTCGTTTGCTGTTGCATAATTAACGATACCTGTCTGAGTTGACATGTGTATTTCCAGATCAGGAGCGTATTTCTTTATAAGCGACATAAGTCCCAGATCCGCCGCTATTGCCGCGTCAACGCCGCAAAGTTCAGTATTCTCTATAAACTCCTTGAAATACGGTATCTCATTATTCCTTGGCAAGGTATTACAAGTCAAATAAACCTTTACACCTTTTTCATGCGCCCTTTCCACAGCCTCTTTTAACTGTTCAAAAGAAAAGTTTCCGGGCGAAGCTCTCATGCCGAAGCCCTTTCCACCAAGATATACAGCGTCAGCGCCGTAATCAAGCGCGGCATTAAATCTCTCCATATCTCCGGCCGGCGCCAGAACCTCTAAATTATTAAAATTATCCAAGCTATTCTTCTCCATCATCATTTCCTGCTTCCTGCTGCTCTCTCACCATATCTTTATTTGCCTCATGCCCTTCATTTGTTTCAGCAAAGAAGGTTTCATTCGTTTCAATATTAGCAAAGAAGAAATAATAATCAGTATCCGCAGGAAATAATACCGCTTCTATTGCGTCGATTCCGGGATTACCTATAGCTCCCGGAGGCAGACCGTTTGATTTATATGTATCATAGGCCTCGAATATTGCTTCGGAAGGAATTTCAATATTAGGTCTTATTACTTCGTCCACATAATAAGTGGTTGGGTCGGATTCAAGTCTCGGAAACTCCTCAGGATTTGCCAGTCTGTTTTCAAATACTGAAGCAATTTTCTTCATAGATTCCACGTCAGGCGCTTCCGCCTGAACGATAGAAGCAAGAGTTATAACCTCGTCAAGAGTCATATTCAATTTTTTCATCTGCTCATAGTATTCCGGCTTGAATTTCTCATCAAAATTTTTATATATTTTCTGACATACTACCTCCGGATCCGTATCGACATAAAACGTATAGGTATCGGGAAACAGATACCCTTCCATTCGATTAAACTTCGACGCGGTTGATGTTGGAAGGTACTTTTCAAAATCAAAGCCATAATCGCCGGCATTAAAGTAATAAATAAATCTTTCCGCGTCGCAGACGCCGGCCTCCTCAAGCTTTTTCGCGGCTGAAATAAGATCCGAACCCTCGATAAATGTAACGTCTGCCGTTTCCTTTTCTAACGATTTATCAGTTGTAAGCTCGTTAATAATAGTTTCATACGCATTACTGGGACTCAGCTCGTGCTCTCCCGCTATATATTTTGTATCTGAACCGCCCAGCTTGGATATAAATACAAATGCCTTGGGTATTTTAATAATACCTTCGTCGTAAAGTATCTGCGCTACATCCTCTGTATCTGCTCCCTCCGGAATAGTGACAATTTTTAAATCATCTGATTTTCCGATTGCAAGCATATCCCTGCCGACTGAAATTATTAGTACTGAAAGAGATATGGCAATCGTAAAAATAATTGTTGTAACTATCAGAACCATAGGAAGCCTGCCGGAGCCTCTCCTGCGTTTTCCGGATTTAACTTTATGAGTAGTGACGTCGGCTCCGGGGTTTATAGTCTGAACCTTTTTAATCGCAGATGTATGATTATTATCTTCATATATATTATCGGCAGTCTTGCGGCCGGCGGATGACAAATCTGACTTACTCTTCGCAGAACCGTTCATTAATACGTCTGTTCTATCCGGCGTATTCATATTACCGGTTTTATGATATTCTGAGGCTCCGCTATTGACTGATCCCGTTCTTCCGGTATCTGATATACCTCCGGTGCTTTTTCTTTCTCCTGAAATATTTGAATCATATAAATAACTGCTTGAGGTTTTACCTGTAAAGGACGCTGAACGATTCAACGTGTCGCCCGATTCAGACGAATATGACCGACGCTCCGAGGCAGCCCTGTTTGCCGATGAAGCGGCTGCTCTCGCAGCTCTTCCGCCGCCCGTTCTTCCGGAATTCTTTTCCTGAGCGCCAAGCTTAGAAAGAATATCCTCCAGCATTTTATCTCTGTCAGAATCTCTGTTTTTATTTTCCATTATACGCCTCCAGACTTTTTTCTGTAGCAACAAACGCCGCATTACGATCAAACTCATTCCTTACAAGCCGACTCTGGATATTATCGAAATAGCATATCCCAATCGTTATTAGGTTTTCATGCGCGCTTAAAAAACGGTCATAATATCCGCCTCCATAGCCAAGGCGGTAGCCTTCATTATCAAAAGCAAGCGCCGGAAGAATACAGACGGTATTTTCAAAGCTTTTTATCTCGTTATTCTCATCTTCAATCGGCTCCATTATCCCAAAAGTCGATTTTACAAGCGGCGTATTGCCGTTATAGTAATAAAATTTCATTAAACCGCCATTCATGCATTTTGGTAAAGCAATCTTTTTCCCGTTTTCAAGGCAATACTTTATAATAGCGTCTGTTCCGACTTCTATATCCGTAGATTTATAAGCGAGGACTGTTTTTGCGTTTTTAAACGCCTCGCATTTTAATACATTACTGAAAATTTTTAAATCAAGAATACTTTTTCGGCTGTTTCCAATACCTTTTCGCATTGTCTTTAATTCAGCGCGTAATTTGTTTTTTATAATGTCTGTTTCTGTCATTTTTTATAATGCACCGACGCTTTAAGAATATTGCTTCGTTCACTTGAAATAAGAAGCTTTACAAGCTCAAATGAAAACTCCATAGCGGTGCCTGCTCCCCTTGAGGTTATAATTTTGCCGTCTGTGCAGACAGACTTTTTACTGATTACAGCTCCTGTAAGCTGAGATTCAAAGCCGGTAAAGCACGTAGCTGTTTTACCGGATAAAATACCCTTGTGTCCAAGAATAGACGGCGCCGCACAGATTGCCGCGATATATCGATCATTTTCAGCACAAAAATCTATCGCCTTCTGAACATAAGAAGAAGCCTCCAGATTTAAAGTACCCGGCATACCTCCCGGCAGAACTATCATGTCAAGATTATCGTCAAGCCTGATTTCAGAAGCGTCAATATCAGCAGAAACTGTAATACCGTGAGAGCCCTTAATCACCGTGCCGTCAACTCCGACAGTTACAACGTCAAGCTCGCATCTTCTGAGCATATCCACCGGCGTCAAAGCTTCCACTTCTTCAAATCCGTTAGCAAGAAATACATAAATCATCACAATTCCTCCCTTATTTAAATGTCACAGTGTATTTGTCAAGTATAAATACAGGATTATAAGATCTTTTAGCTTTTCTAAGTCCTTCAATTCCCAAGTCTTCCTCACGGTTTATATATTTAAATCCGGACGCGGCATATTCGGCAAATTCACGATTGATCGCAGGGTAGAGCCCCTCTACGGAGGCGTCCGCCTTTTCTATATGAACGCAAAAGGTATTGCTGTTAAGCCGCTCTCCAATCGTGAAAGCTCTGACCTTTCCTTCAACCGTTATAACTCCGCCTTTTAGCTCCAGTTCGTTAAAATAAGTAAAATAGGTATGAATTGCATATTGCTCCGCTATGCTGGATTCATCGTCATAACCGTTTTTACTGTTATAATTTACGGCGCTGAATTCAATGCATTCATCAAAAAAAGCTTCGGTCATAGGATAAAACTTCCAGTCATAGCCGTTTATCTTTGAAAGATGATTACGTTTTTTATGATATCTTTTACCTTTAAGATTAATAAGATCATCAGCCAGATAAATATAATCTCCGCTTCCGTCCGCCAATACGGAATTATAACTATCGGATCCGAATATATCATTAAATATTTTTAATCCGGTTTCTGTTACACCGGTTACCGCAAGCGGCTTGCCGTTTGATAGTGCATATTCTTTCAGTACCGAAAAAAGCTCTTTATAATCTCCTTCCCCGGCCGGAAATGAAATACTGGTATAATTCTCATTTTCAGCTTTTATCAAATAAAAATCCTTATATCTTGAAATCGTTGAATTGCTAAGTCTGCGCCAAGCCATATTATTTGCGAAGCTATATTCGCAGCCCATAAAATCTGATTTTCTGAGTAATTCATTTACCCACTGCCTGTCGCTTATGTCTATCTGCCGAAATTCAAGCATTTAATATCACCTTTATAATTTTCCTTTAAGCCGCATTGACGGTAAAGCTATTTTCTTTATTTTTATTTTAAATCACACAATTTTTCTCTAATATATGTTTTCTCGGTTTGTCTGCTTTATACCATATTTTAATCAATTATAAGAATTTACTTAATTTTCTTACAGAACAAATCATTGTCTTTTACGGTCTATATCTTCTTTTATTTTATTGAACTTTTGTCTTACGTCTCCGGATTTCCCGCAGGTCATCTTACCTTCAGAGCATTGCCCTGCACAGCACGACGGCCCGGCGCAGCTAAATAAAGATGGAGCTGCTTTATAGCAAAGCTTAAACATTTCGTCGGCAAGCGCTCTGATTTCCCACTGCGCTCTATTACAGCATCTTAGCCTGAAAAAATTAATCAGGCTTCTTGCATTCATAGTAACTACCATTTTGGTTTCACATGCATTGGGCAAAACAAATCTGGCATCTTCAATCGCCATTTTTTCAGCCTTTGACCTGGCAGAATTACCGCTGATTCCCGACTTTTCCAGCTCTGCCGAGTATTTTTCAAAAAGCTTGTCCGAAATTTTATTATAAGCCTTATAAGAATTCTCCATGGCTTCCGTATACAGTCTGTTTATTTCTTTGTCCTCAGATATTGCGGGAGGAATTATATAAACAAAATTATCTTTTTTGACATACCGCTGGCTTTGGACTGAAAAGGAGGCGTGCCTATGTCTTGTAATCTGAGCCAGCAGAGCACGTGAAACGCCCTCGATTCCAAAGGTAAAGCTAACATGTTCAATAGGGCTCTCATGCCCCATATCTGACAGCATTTTTACAAACGCCGCAGTTTTATCGTTATCAAGACCTTCCATTATATTTTCACAGCCGGAATCAGAATAGCAAAGCTTTGCCGCGGCCGCAACTATTTTTTCGGGATTTGGAGTATATTCTATCAAAGTAACGTTCAATTACAACATTCCTTACAATTTAAATTATTCTTTATAATTATACCATTTTCGGCTTTAAACGTCAACAGTTATTATAAAACAAAAGAGCGTTCCAATCGGAACGCTCTAAATATTATTATTAATTAAGGATTATATTCTATCGGTTGCAAACATTTTATAAAATTTCGCATGATATAAAAAGAGAATATCAAACCTAAAAAAGTATACCAGAAAAAAACTTTTCTCGGCAGCAATTTAATATTTTTATTAAATGCGGCAAATATAAATTCTAAATAAAGAAAAAATAATATAATTAAAATAATTGCCGGTGCGGGATTATTATGCAGCGATCCGAGTATATCTCCTTTTATCAAAGATAAAACGCTTCTGGTATTTCCGCACGCAGGACATAGAAGTCCGGTTATTTTGTTGAATCGGCATTTTGGAAACATAACCGATAAACAGTTAATTTGTTTTCTAAAGGAAAAAATAAGCTCAGCAGATAACGGAACCATAAAAATTATTAAAATTTTTACAATCCTTTTCACATCACATAAGTCCCAATGATCCCAGAATAGCTCCGCCCATAATAATTGTAACGACTGCAAGTGCAAGTGAAATAATACAAAGAACTAATCCCGCAACAGCCATACCCTTTCCTGCATTCGCTTTTTTCAAGGCTACCGCCGCAAATATAAGGCCTAACAATCCGCAGGGAAACGCTATGTAATAAAAGCAGCAGGAAAATAGTATTGAAACTATACCCAGAATCATAGACGCAATACTTAAGCCTGCGCCTCCGCCGTTTTTATTGATTTCATCCATAATATTCAATCTCCTTAAAGTAATATCAGACTCAAATTGCCAATATGATTTAAAACAATACGGAAAAAAATTTTTTTCGATCAGACTTTAATTCAAAATCCCCCCTTCTATAAATCCTCTTGGTTTATTCACCCCCGTCAAGCATGTCTTTGACTATCAGCTTTTTAACACATAATAAAACCGCTGATCCGAAAATAATCAGAACTGATAACACTAACAGGATTAAATACGGTCTTTTGTCAAAAAGCAAGCCGCCGCCTATTTGTTTTTTCCGCAGTATTCCATACCGTTTCAATCAATCAACCCCTTTAATCGAGTTTTAGGACAATTTGTCCATATTTGTATTATAGGACATATTGTCCTATTTGTCAAGTCTTTTTTTAAGCTGTCTTATAATTATATCTGAGGTGATAGAATGTTTGTAAGAATCAGAAATCTCCGTGAAGATAACGATAAAACCCAAAAAGAAGTCGCAGAATATCTTTTCTGCGATCAATCACTATATTCAAAATATGAAAGAGGTCAAAGAGATGTCCCCGTTGGAATAATCATAAAACTTGCAAAATTATATAACACCAGCACAGATTATATACTTGGACTTACAGATATTAAAACTCCATACGGATAAACAAAAAAGAGAAGCATAAAAGCTTCTCTCAATTTATTTTTATTCACTTACATACGGCAAAAGCGCAACATATCTTGCTCTTTTAATTGCAACAGTCAACTGACGCTGATGGAATGCGCATGTACCTGTAACTCGTCTTGGCAGAATCTTAGATCTGTCAGTCATGCACTTTCTGAGTCTTGCAATATCCTTGTAATCGATCTCTTCAACTCTGTCGGCACAGAACATGCAAACCTTTTTACGCGGTCTTTTTGAACCACGGGAATTTCTTTCTCTTTCCATTACAGAAAACCTCCTTCAGTATAAAGATATTAAAACGGAACTTCGCCGTCGCTGAGGATTTCTTCAAAATCACCTAAATCTCCCAATGAAACAGATTCGTTAGCCGGCTGCTGCTGAACCGACTGTTGCTGATTCGGCTGCTGGAAATTACCTCCGCCGATTCCGATGCCGCCGTTTGACGCGCTTGCAGATTTGCTTTCACCAAACGAAACATTATCTGCCTGAACGTCCATAGAGTAATGCTTAACGCCGTTTTGATCAGTATAATTATTATTTCTAAGACTTCCTTCAACAATTATCATTTTACCCTTAGAAAAATATCTGCTGACAAATTCAGCCGTATTGCGCCACGCCACGACATTTATAAAATCAGTCTGCCTTTCACCGGTTTCCTTAGAAGTATAATTCCTGTTTACCGCTACCGAAAACCTGCATGACGACACGCCGGAAGGCGTTTGTCTCAATTCAGGATCGGCCGTCAGTCTGCCCATCAGAATAACCTTATTAAGCATTTGAAGTCCTCCAATCGGTTGTAATCGTAATTACTTAACTGTTATCATAGAACGTAAAACGCCGTCTGTGATATTCATTACTCTCTCAAGCTCAGCAGGGAAATCCGGCTTGGATTCAAATGTATAGAGAACATAATAGCCCTCTGTTTCATCATTGATCTCATATGCCAGCTTGCGCTTGCCCCATTCGTTTGCCTCTTCAAGAGTCCCGTTGCTTTCGATAAGCGACTTGAACTTCTCTACAAGAGCCTTAACGTTATCTTCGCCGTTCTTGATGCTGAATACAACCATTGCTTCATACTTAGCGGATAATTTTGCCATATTGAAACACCTCCTTCTGGATTTCACCCGTCATAAAATACGGGCAAGGATAACAAATTAATTATATAGTATTAAACAAGCTTTGTCAAGCTTTAATTTAAATTTCCGGCAATTTTTTTCAAATACTCTTTAAATTCATTGCCAATTTCACAATGAGCGAGCCCAACCTCCACCTGTGCTTTAAGAATACCCAGCTTATTTCCCATATCATATCTTGTGCCGGTAAAATCCACCCCTGCAATTCCGGAACGGGCGGCAAGGACCTTCATAGCGTCGGTAAGCTGAAGCTCGTTTCCTGCGCCGTATGGAATATTTTCAAGTATTTCAAATATTTCCGCCGGAAGAATACATCTTCCCAATATCGAAAACAATGAAAACTCCTCTCCCGGTTTAGGCTTTTCAATCATATCTGTTATTTTATAATAATTGTCCTTTATAGGCTCAAGCTTCATTGAACTGTATTTGCATACGTCCTGCTTAGAAACCTCCTTTATTCCAACTGCTCCGCACATTCCCGTTTCTTCATAGGCCCTGATGAGCTGACCTATGCAGGGATCGTCTCCGATGATTACATCGTCTCCATATAATACTGCAAAGGGCTCGCCGTTTACAAACTTCTTAGCCTGCAAAACGGCATGTCCCAGTCCTTTCTGCTCCTGCTGCCTTATATACGTTATATTGGCAAGCTGAGCCGCTCCCACAACCTGTTCAAGCATGTCCCTTTTAGCGTCTCCTCCGGCCTTCAGCTTACTTTCAAGCTCAGGATTTCTGTCAAAATGATCCTCCATTTCGGATTTTCCCCTGCTTGTGATTATCATTATATCCTCAATACCGCTTTTTGCCGCTTCTTCAACAATATACTGTATTGCCGGTTTATCAACAATAGGAAACATTTCTTTTGGTATTGCCTTTGTTGCCGGAAGCACTCTTGTCCCAAGACCGGCCGCCGGTATTATTGCCTTTTTTATTTTCATATTTTCCTCCGATTATTGTGTAAATAATAATATAATTGCACCAACTATAAAGGTCTGCACTGCCAATGATATAAATACGGACGCCATGCTTGTGCCGCCGGATTCCAGAAAATTCTCATTAACCCGAGACTCTCCGGCAAGCTTTTTTTGTTTTAGCTTCTTTATTACATGCCTGTAATAAATCCAATTAGAAAACATCAGCATAAGCGCCTGAAATCCGAAATTCAGCAGATTAGCGGTATTATAAACAACTGCAAAGCTAGTTGATTCTATATTAATACCTTCAAGAAAACCGCCTGTCATACCTGCATTGACCATCAAATAAATAAAATAAGGCACACTGAATAATGTTGTCAGCAATATCGAAATTATTGCCCACAGCCATACCTTTCTATTTGCAAAATAAAACTGCGGAAAGAAAAAAGAAACTATATTTATAGATATTTTTTGTCCCGTGTCCTTTATTCTCTTAAAAAACGGCAGATAATACATTTGATTTTTACCGACAAAATCAGCTACGTCCTTAAGCTTGACTGATTCAAATTCTTCCTCCGGATCCATGCCGCAGCATTTATCATTAGGATCGAATGCAAAGCCGCCGCCGTAAGGTCCGTTAGCGCCGGACTGCTGCCCGAACGGTCCTCCGGAAGCGTTTTCCCCTCCGGAAGATCCCATCTGCTTATTAAGGCTTTCAACTAAAGGGGCGCCGCAATGCTCACATATTATAGAATGCGGCTTATTTACCGTTTCACAATAAGGGCATTTTTTATATCCGGTTTTACTCCTTTCAGACTCTGTTTCTTCTCTCCAGCTTTCACCGGATTCATGGAGCTTTTCATTTACGCATTTGCCGTTTTTTATAAAGCATTCTCTATGGTACGGCGTACCGCAGTCAGGACAAACGACAATATCGTCGTTTTCTTTGAATTCCTGTCCGCACATAATACATTTTGAGCCCAGATAATTTGACATTTCACCCTCCTGCCAATTTGATTCGACTTTATAGTATATTATTATATCACATTTTTTATGATTTTCAAATACTTTCACAAAATTTTCTTAAAAAATTTGCAGTTTCTGAAATTTTGTAGTATAATAAAAAAGTATAAATTTACAAGGACGATTTATTTAATCATCTTTTAATATTAGCTTAAATAAGAATTATAGCCTTTTTTGCAGAGGAAAGCTGTTATATTTAATATCTATATCGGCGTGTCTTAAAAAAACTTACATAATAATGCCGGAACTGCGGCAGATTGGAGATTTATATGATTTTACTGGACGAATTAAAATCTGAGCTTAATTCATACCTTCCTCAGATAAAAGAGCTTGCGGACGTTCTCAATATTGAGAATTCAAAAACCGAACTTGAAGAGCTTAGAAACAAAGCGGCCGAGCCAGGATTCTGGGATAATCTTGAAAATTCACAAATGGTTCTGCAAAAAACAAAAACCATCGAAAATAAAATAGCAAGCCTGGAATCACTGTCATCTCAGCTTGACGATCTTATAGCGCTTACCGAGCTGTGTATCGAAGAAGGAGACGAGGACACCGCAAAGGAAATAACCGAGGGACTCGACGATTTTAAAAGAAAGCTTGAAAATGAGAAACTGGCAACGCTGCTTACAGGAGAATACGACAATTCAAACGCAATATTAACCTTTCATGCAGGCGCCGGCGGAACAGAGGCTCAGGATTGGGCCGAAATGCTTTACAGAATGTATAACCGCTGGGGTGAAAGCCACGGATTTAAAATCAATTTACTGGATTACCTGGACGGAGACGAGGCCGGTTTAAAAAGCGCTTCTATTCTTATTGAAGGTGAAAACGCATACGGTTATCTGAAATCAGAAGCCGGTGTACATCGCCTTGTCAGGGTTTCGCCTTTTGACTCCTCCGGCAGACGTCATACTTCATTTGCCGCAGTAGAGGTAATGCCGGAAATAGACGACAACATAGAAGTCGATATACGTCCGGAGGATATAAAAATGGACGTTTTCAGAGCAAGCGGCGCCGGCGGACAGCACATAAATAAAACGTCCTCCGCAGTAAGGCTTACTCATATACCAACGGGAATTGTAGTATCCTGCCAGACGCAAAGAAGTCAATTTCAGAACAGAGATTTCGCTATGAAAATGCTGCGTTCAAAGCTTATAGAAATCAAAGAAAGAGAACACCTGGACAAAATATCTGATATTAAAGGCGTTCAGAAGGAAATAGCTTGGGGAGCTCAGATACGTTCATATGTCTTTATGCCGTATACTATGGTAAAGGATCACAGAACAAATTTCGAAACAGGAAATATCGGAGCCGTTATGGACGGCGATTTAGACGGATTTATAAACGCATATTTAAAATCGCTGTCTCACGGAACACTTGAAAAATAACAATAAAAGCGGACGTTATAAACGTCCGCTTTTATTATTTACAATTTTAAAAAGCTTTCCCTTATTAATTTTTATATCTTAACGCCCTCATAGCGTTCAGAATAGCTATCACTGAAACTCCGACGTCTGAGAAAACCGCGGCCCACATATTAGCCATACCGGCCGCTCCCAAAATCAGCACAATGAATTTTACAGCGAGAGCAAAAACAATATTCTGATGAACAATTTTAAGCGTTCTTCTTGAAATTCTGACTGCGGCTGCAATTTTGGAAGGCTTATCGTCCATAAGTACAATATCGGCGGCCTCGATAGCAGCGTCCGAGCCGACTGCGCCCATTGCAATTCCTATATCTGCCCTTGATAATACCGGAGCGTCGTTTATTCCGTCTCCGACAAAAATCAGCCTGCCTTTTTCAGATTTTTCTTCAAACATCTTTTCAACCTTTTCAACCTTGCCGTCCGGCAAAAGCTCCGTATATACCTCGTCTATACCAAGCTCCGCAGAAATACGCTCGCCGACCGCCTTAGCGTCGCCCGTAAGCATAACCGTTTTTCTAACGCCCTCTTTTTTCAGTTCCTTTACCGCGTCAGCCGAATCCTCCTTAATTTTATCAGATATAACGATATGGCCGGCATATACGCCGTCTGAAGCAACATGAACCGTTGTCCCGATATGATGGCAAGGATGCCAGCTAACGCCTATATCGTCCATCAGCTTTCCGTTTCCGACGCAAATGTCTTTGCCGTCGATAACCGCTTTTATTCCCCTGCCTGATATTTCTTTAACGTCTGAAATTCTGGATTTATCTATTTGAGCATTAAAAGCTTCTATTATTGAACGTGAAATAGGATGACTTGAATACACTTCCGCATATGCAGCAAGCTCTATAAGCCTTTGCTCGGATATAATCTGCGGATGTACGGCGGTTACGTTGAATACGCCCTTTGTTAGAGTGCCGGTTTTATCAAACACAACGATTTCAGCCTTTGCCAAGGCTTCAAGATAATTGCCGCCTTTTATAAGTATACCGCATTTTGACGCTCCTCCGATACCGCCGAAAAAGCTAAGCGGAACCGATATAACCAAAGCGCACGGACAGGATATAACTAAGAAAATAAGAGCGCGGTTTATCCATTCCGACCAATTTCCGGTAACAACTGACGGAACTACCGCAAGCAGCAGGGCGCAGGTCACAACGCATGGCGTATAGTATCTTGCAAATTTGGTAATAAAGTTTTCCGCCTTTGCTTTTTTACTGCTTGAATTTTCAACAAGGTCAAGGATTTTTGCAACTGTAGACTCGCCAAATTCCTTTGTTACCCTTACTCTTATAACTCCGTTTATATTAATACAACCGCTTATAACGTCATCGCCGTCAGTTAAACTTCTCGGTACCGATTCTCCCGTAAGCGCCGAAGTATCGACGCTGGTCGAACCTTCTATTATAACGCCGTCAAGAGGTATTCGCTCGCCCGGTCTGATAACTATTATATCTCCTATGGAAACCTCGTCAGGATCGGCCTCAATAATTCCTCCGTTCTTTTCAAGATTCGCATAATCAGGACGTATATCCATCAGAGAGGAAATAGACTTTCTAGATCTTCCCACTGCTACGCTCTGAAAAAGCTCGCCTACCTGATAAAAAAGCATAACTGCGCTTCCCTCCCGGTATTCCCCTAAGGCAAACGCTCCGACAGTTGCAATAGTCATAAGAAAATTCTCGTCAAAAATCTGACCGTGCATTATATTTCTTACGGCTCTCCAAAGTATGTCATAGCCTATTATAAGGTACGGCACAAGATACGCCGCAAGCTGTAAATAGCCTTCCGCAGGCAGAAAAGACGCGATTAAAAGAGCTGCGAACCCAATAACGATTCTTACTAATGTTTTCTTTTGTCCAAAACTCATAAACTGCCTCCCGTTCAAATATTTAATTACAAGATGATTCTACAGTCTGGCTCGATTTTTTTACATACCTTTACAGCCTTTTTCATAATTTCATCAAGTCGGGCTTCCTCCGCTTCAATAATAAGCTTCTGCGTCATAAAGCTAACGGACGCTTTCTCAACTCCTTCTATTTTATTAATGGCCGCTTCCATTTTTGCAGCACAGTTAGCGCAGTCAAGCTCTTCAAGCTTATATATTTTTTTCATAATAAATTCTCCTTTTTATTATATACAATTATTCGTTTATATGATCCATTCCCTGATTAATAATACTGTAGACATGATCGTCTGCCAGAGAGTAAAAAACGTTTTTACCGTCCTTTCGGCTCTTTACAAGCTTATTTGTCTTCAAAACCCTTAGCTGATGAGAAACCGCCGTCTGACTCACCTTCAAAAGCTGCGCTATGTCGCATACGCACAGTTCCGCTTCAAAAAGAGCGTATAAAATTTTTATTCTTGTGGAATCTCCGAATATTTTAAACAGCTCTGCCAGATCATAAAGCTTTTCCTCCTCAGGCATATCGTTTATGACCTTTTTTACAGTATCCTCATGCACAAACAAATACTCGCATTTTTCATTATCCATATCCGCATATCCTTTCATATGTTTATCTGTTCACATGATACCATGCTTTTGTATTCTTGTCAATAGCTTTTATATATTTAAATAAAAAAATAATCTGCGATAAAACCGCAGATTATTATGAATCATATATTATCCTTTGCCTTAACTTGCTTAATAATTCCTCCGATAACAAAAAACATTGAAACAAATGTACATACTGCAAATACAATCATAGTTATATTGCCGTTGATATATTCATTATTCCAGATTTTAAAATTAATTGGATCCAGATTAAACGGTTTATTATCAATAATAACATTCACAATAGGACGCAAAATAAAAATGTTTAATCCAGTTAAAAACGTACATATTGACGCTTTAAACAAACCGTTAATTTTCATGTAGCGTATAGTAAACAAATAGCACCAAGGCAAAATCAATTGAAATATACATATCTCAATAGCTGTCCAAGACTTAGCCGTGAACATACACAGTAAAATTAAAAGAACGGAATCTATCCCCATAGAAATTATAGCATTATGCTTTCTGATACATTCCGGAAAGATATTATCCAGTAATATCAAAGGAACAAATACTACCGCCATTGCAAATGTTACTGACAGAAACGCGGTAAAAAACCAATCGCCCTTTACATAGAAACAGCAATATGCAAGCAGTACGTTCAGTGAGAAATAAAAGCTGCCTATCGTCCATAATCCTTTATGTTTATTAACGATAACGGGTACGTTAAGCAGAGAGAATACCAGCATTTCAGAAAACAGAACAATAAAAAACCACGATAAATTCTGACTGAGACATATATTTACTATAAAGCATGGAACTAACGACAAAATATACGCGGCATATAAAATAATACTGTAGGTTTTTACTACCTTCAAATAGCTGTTAGCGTTTTTTTCAGTTTCTTTCAGACGATAATCATCGCTGGCGGTTAGAAGCTCGTGCTCTGTTACCGATAAGACCTCGCATATTCCCTGAAGCATTGAAATATCAGGATATGAAATTCCTCTCTCCCATTTACTGACGGCCGATTCGGTAACAAAAAGCTTATCCGCCATATCCTTTTGCGATAAGCCCTTTTCTTTCCTCTTCAATTGAATAAACTTTCCGAAGTTTATTTTTTCCTCCATAATGTAATCCTCCTTTTTTACTTTTTATTATGGCATTATTATAACATCAACAATAGAAAATGTAAATAAAACCGTGCCCATTTCTAACTGGATTATCAAGCCACCCGCGTATTTACGGCATTTTTTCTATAATAATAAAAAAATCCACAGATATTTTAATTAATCTGCGGATTTTATTTGATTTCAGATTATTATTTCAACAAGGCAATAAGCACTGAAAAATAATGCAGTACGCTTCCGGCAACGGTAAATAAATGCCACACCGAATGAAACCACTTGATTTTTTTCAATGAATAAAAAATTACGCCCACTGTATAAAATATTCCTCCAAGCAAAAGAAAAACAAGCGAAAGTCCCGGCAATGAATTAAGCATCGGTTTAACTGCAATAATAATAACCCAGCCCATAAGAATATAACAAACTACCGAAGGCTTACGGAATTTTTCAAGATCTATGGAATTAAGTATAATTCCGATTAGGGCGGAACCCCATACAATACCGAAAAGTATCCAGCCCAATTTTCCTCTGAGAGTAACCAGTGTAAAAGGCGTATATGTTCCGGCGATCAAAAAAAATATCGTATTATGATCCATTACCCTGAAAAATTTTTTTGCTTTTTCGTTTGTTATTGCGTGATAAAGCGTCGACATTGTGTAAAGAATAATCAAAGAAGCCCCGTAAACACATGCGCTTATAACCGACCATGCGTCCGAATAAACCGCGCACAATACGATCAATACAACTGTGCCGGCTATAGAAAGCAAACCTCCGGCACCATGAGAAACGGCGTTGAAGATTTCTTCACCAAGCGTGTAGCGTTTATTTAATTTTTCACCTGACATTTTATACTCCATTCCAACAGCTTATATTAAGACAAAATAGAACCGTTAGTTTATATCTATAATTCTATATCTAAATTATAAATATGTCAATAGAGTTTAAATATTGTTGTCAGTCTATTATCTGCTCTCTGAAACGGCTATATTTGACGATCTTATGCTTACAGTTCATTTCATCAAAAACTGAATCTTTGAAATACCGCTGTGCAGAACGCTTATATAAAAACTTTTTACCCATATCCGGAAAGTGAAGAGCAACGCGTTTTGTAAACATATAAAGCTTTTCCGTTTCTACTTCAACTTCGACAATATAATAAATATCATTATTTAAATCATCATAAAAACCCATTTTTACACTCCATAATTTTACATTTTTATATCCATAATATTATTTTAGCATATTTTAGTAAAAATTACAATATAATCATGGATTTTTTTACCACGATTTTATAAATAATATTTAAACATTTTTTTCCTTGTCGCATTCTAACGATTTCTGCATAAACTATAATAAGCAGCAAATCAGACCGCGGCTTTGTTCAGTGGCGTTATGCGCCCTCAGAACAGCTGAATGAAATGACGGCCTGAATTTAATGCTTTTAATATAGATTCAGTTACGGCAGTTAATCATGATATCTGCCGTAACTTTTTTGTTTCAGCGCAAGCTCCTCATATTTTTTCTTTGTTGCAAGTCCGCCCCTGATATGACGTTCCTTCTTGTTCTGCTCCAGCACCTTTTTTACCTCAGGATATAGCTGCGGCTGTATTTTAGGCAATCTTTCGCTGACGTCCTTATGAACAGTGCTTTTACTTATTCCGAATTTCTTTGCCGCCGCTCTTACGGTAGATTTATTCTCAATTATGTATTGTCCTAACATTATTGCTCTGTCGTTTGGCTGACCTTTCAATCTTCTCACTCCAATACAGTTTTTGTTAATTTATATGCGGATTTTTTTCATTTTATTATTAACTTGCATTAAAGTGAGAATTAAAAAAAGCGGCTGACAAAGTCAACCGCGTTTGTGTTACTATCCGATATTAACAGCAAAATAATATCTAACAAGAATATTTTCCTTTTTGCTGCCCCAGTTTACACCGACAGATATATAATATTTTCCTTTTTCGCTGCCTGAAAAATATATATTTTCCTGAGATTCTGATATTATATTAAAGCTATCGTCGTATATATCGTATTTTACCGCACCTGTAAAATTCTTTCGAAACGTCAGCTTTATATCCGGCTTATCGTTATCCGTCACACTTATTTCATATAAATTATCTGCAATCTCCTTTAAATCAATTTGTTCATATTCTGTTTTTCTATTATTTGATAAAGAGCTAACTTTATATCCCTTCAAAGCTGTTTCATTCTCCCCGCATATGAGATAAACATAACCGATATTTTTTTCTATTGGATCTTTTCTTGTTAAGGTCAAAAAAATTCCCAGCACGAACACAAAAGCCGCAGCGGTAAAGCATAATTTTCTTTTCATTCTATCCCTGCTTTTTCAATTCATTTTCAAATTCTGCAAGATAAAATGAAACCAAATCCTTCATCGGCTCACAAAGACTCAAGGCTTCCTTAAGACAACGTATATACGCAATATTCTCATTATTCTCTTTTGCGTTAACAGCAAGCATCATATAATACCCAAACCTATGAAGCTCTGGCAGTACCTCAATATCCTCAGGATTCAAAAGATCCGCATTGTATATATTCATTACATAATCCGCAAGAACCGCAATAAATCTGTCAAACAATATTTTTTTATCTCCGGTATAAAGCTTCTGAGATGATAAAACTGCCGTTTCCAAAGCAGACAGCATCCAGAAAAGCTGTCTGATCGTTTCTGAAAACCTTTCCGGCAGACAATATTTGACCGCAACCTCTGCGTAATCGGCATGTCCTTCCGCAATTATCGGAAAATGTGATTTCAATACCGTATGACACATACCCGATATAGCATCCGATAAATCAATATCGTATTTCATGGCAAGATACATTGCCTCGGCATATCCATCCTTCCATGAATCCACAGAGCTTATAAACAAAGTCAACTCGGCGGCTATATCTTTTCCCTCCACGCTGTCTCGCACCAGCCTCATAAGATCAATATATTTACCCTCAACGCCTGAATTAATCAGATCCTCTGCAAATTTTTCACGTTCCAGTTCATGCTTCATATAGTATTCTTCCAGCAGAAATAACATCAAGCCGGTTTTATCATTATCATTCATTAACAAAATATTATGATACAGCTCTGCCGCCTGCTTATAATTCTTGCTTTCATTTAAAAGCTCACGATAATTTGCCAGATAAGTTCTCAGTTCCTGCGCCTGCATTTTATCTATTTCAATTTTATTCATATATTTATGGGCTTCATCAAACCTTTTCAATTTACATAAACAATGTATCATAGATAAAAGCTGCTGATCGTGTTCATATTCATTGCAGCCGCTTAAAACCATCATACGCAGTTCCAACGTATTCAGCTTTCCGTCTTTATATCGGTCATATGCGTCAAAATAATTCTGAAATGATATTACAGCCTTTTCATAATCGTCAGTCTGCTCATAAACTACAGCCTGAAGCAAATAAACGTTCAATATTGCTACGTTATCTTCATTACCCTCTATATCAAAAAACTGCTTGCAAAGCTTTAAAACCTTATTATATTCTTTAACCTTGGAATAAATTCTCATAGCCCTGATAAGTATTGTATTTCTCCAGAAAAAGTTTTCAGGCTTTTTTATAAGTTCAAGCGCTTTTTCAAGATATATAACCTTGTCCCTTGTCTTATCCAAGGCGTCCAGAAGCATTCCGAGCATACGAACATCTTCAGGATTTTCTTCATATTCCTTCAAGATGAGCGGCAGATTTCTTTCATTTCTTTTTCTTATATATTCCGGATCGTTATTCATATATCCGTAATGATGAAAAACAGTACCGAAGTAACCATGCGGTAAAGCGCCGGGGAGATATTCATGTATAGCGCCCTCAAATTTCACGCCGGGTTTAAGCTTTATAAGACGGCTTCCCAGAAAATCATTGGCGGATTTCGTAACATTGTCATCATAATTTCTTATGATATAGCTTGCTGAATTATATTTCTCATATAATTCCGGCATCGAAAAAAAGCTAACCATTTCACTGCAATCTTCATCCATATACTCGTCTGCATCAAGAAACATAAACCATTTGCCTTTTGCTTTTTCAAGACCAAAATTTCTTGCCGCGGCAAAATCGTTTATCCATTCAAAATCATAAACCTTATCCGTATATTTTAAAGCAATTTCCTTCGTTCTGTCCGTAGAACCGGTATCAACGATAATTAGCTCGCAGGGAATCTGATTCATAAACCTTTTCAAAGCTGAAAGACAATTGTCAAGGTGCTTTTCCTCATTTTTTACAATCATGCCTATAGATAAAATTAAATTATTGCCGGACGATTTATTTATATTAGATTTCATATATTACTCCTTTTTTACATATATGAAAACCTAAGGCGCACGAGCTTTCATATATGTAAACAGTTAGTAATAAACCGCCCTTTTTCAAGAGCGGTTCATTACCGATATTAAGTAAAATTCAATACTCAAAATATGAATTACTGGAGAAGCTGAAGTACGTTCTGAGGCTGTGTATTTGCCTGTGCAAGCATTGCCTGAGCAGCCTGTGTAAGAACGTTGCCCTGTGTATACTTCATCATCTCTTCAGCCATATCTGTATCACGAATACGGCTGTTAGCTGATTCCATATTTTCCTTAGTTGTATCAAGGTTATTGATTGTATAATCAAGTCTGTTCTGTGTAGCTCCAAGCTGTGCTCTCTGAAGCGATACTTCATCGATAGCGTCTCTGAGGCATTCAGCAGCCTTAGAAGCAAAAGCCTGATCGCTGATATTGATTGTAAGACCAGCCTGGTTAGCTGAAGCAACACCTGATGACGCAGCCTGAGTAGCGTCAACAACCGTTGAAGCCGTAGCGCCGGCGCCGTTCTTGATTGTAAGATTCTGATTACCTAAAGCTGTTGAACCATCAGCAGAAATAACAGTCTGAGACTTCATTGAAGAGAAGAGTCTGTCAGTTGTCATTCTCTTAATGTTTACGCAAAGCTTATCAGCCTTATTAGACGTCTCGCCGATTTGGAATGTCATAACCTTACCGGCAGCATTTGAAGCAGTTCCGTCTTCATTGATGATAGAAACTGTATTCTTGTCAAGAGCACCGTTGAGAAGCTTGTTTCCGTTGAAATTAGCAGTCATAGCGATTCTGTCAATTTCAGCAGAAAGCTGATCCATTTCAGCCTGAAGAGCAGCTCTGTCTGTTCCGGCATTCTGAACGCCGCCGCTTACACCGTAAGCTGAAACGCCGGTATTACCGCTGTCTTCGTTGATACCGTTAGCGGATTTTTCAGAAAGCTCAACCATTCTGTTAAGCATATCGTGAATTTCAGTCATATATCCTTCAGCGGTCTGGATAAGAGAAATACCGTCTTCACAGTTATCTGAAGCAGTACCCAACGCCTTAATCTGAGCCTTCATTTTTTCTGAAATAGCAAGACCTGAAGCGTCGTCGCCTGCACGGTTAATTCTGAAACCGGAAGCCAGCTTTTCAAGAGAACCTGAAACGCCCTTGTTGTTTTTGCCTAAATTTCTGTTGGCGTTAATAGCCATCATATTAGTTCTAACTACCATTCCCATAACAATACCTCCATGTTTAAATTAATTCAGAAACTTCCCTGTTTCCGTAAATTTATGAGAAAATTTAACAGCAATTAAATCGCGCAGCCCTTTTCGGGAGGGCCCTTCCTTCAAGGGCTGCCAAACGTTTTGTTGCTTATACTATATATATCGTCCGTAAACCGAAAAAGTAAACGGTAAATATTCCATAACATTTACGAGAATATTTTGTGCATATTGCTTAAAACACTATTGTTTCTTTCAAATTCGGACTCATAATATAAGTCTTATCGTTTTTCCTTGCAATCGAGCATTCCTTCAATTCCATATCAAGGGTATATAAGCTTCCGCAAACGTTCAAATTAATAATAGGGTATATATTACTGCATTTTAAGCTGCACATCTCAGTGTTGCTTTGAATTTTCCGCTTAATTTTTTCAAGCGAGGTTTCATATTTCATCTTCTGCATATTCATAATCTGATATTGAAACTTCAGATTTTTCAGAAGTTCCTTGCGTTCAACGTTAACGTTTTCAATATTGCTCTCAAGATATTTTATATCCTGAGCCATTTTGAAAATATTATCCTGAATATCGTCAAGATGCGTTTGTATTCGTTTTTCTTCCATGATAAGCTCCGGAACAGCCCCAAGAACGATTTCAGTCCTAAGATTACCGTTAAGGGGCGTACCGATAGAAACCGCTTCAATAGATCTGCCGGCAATCAGCTTACCGCCTGTCACAGAGCCTTTTCTTCCTTTAATTATAATACTATCGTCCGTTGAAAGAGCGCTGTACATAATCTGCTCAGCCTCTATGCCGCCCTTGGCGTATACCCGGCAGTTTTCAAGATAACGGCATTTCAGAATACCCTGTGTTTCAATTACTCCCTTATTGCCGCCTGTCATTCCTCTTTCTATCGTAAGATCGCCTCCGGCAATAACCGTTGCGCCCTCTACTGTGCCAAAAATTGTAACGTCACCTTCGGCTTTTACAGAATAGCCTTCTCTAACGTCGCCCTTTATAAGTATATCACCGGTAAAATCAATATTTCCAATTGAATTGTCAACGTCATGATTAATAGTCAACAGATTCTTTACATTAAACTTGTTTCCTTCATACACTACTTCTCCGTCTATATCTGCCAGCAGCTTTGTTTTGTCCTCAGATAAAACCGTATTTTTGCCAGCGGGAATATGCGGCGGCTTTCCGTCCTTACCTTTAATCGGCTCTCCTGTTACCGATACTCCGTTAACGGAAAGGGTAGGAGGAGTTATTTGGCAGATAACATCTCCCTTATGTATGCTCTGAATCATATTCAATTCTTTATAATTTACATTCCCCTGAACATCTTCCTTAATATTAATCTTATTTCTCGTTTTCGAATAAAGATTTTTAACTGAACCGTCCTTACCGTTTACCGCTTCTTTACCCTTAGCAATTTCAATTATTTTAAAATAAATCTTATTTTCAGCAATTTTATTTATAACCTCATCTTTAACTCCGTATCTGACATTCATTTCTTCAATCTTAAGCCTGATCTGCTCCGACGATACATCAGATCCGCCGTTCAATGGTCCGAAAACGAAAATCCATAGTCTAAGCTTATTATTTGTCATATAAAGAAAAGGCTCTGCATTCAAAGGAGTCGAATTCATTCTGCCGCCGTTATCACCACCGGAAGCCGAGGATTTTTCAGCTTTGATACCGTTTAATATTACCTCGGAACGTTTCTGGATCTCCTGTATAAACCTCAAAAGCTCCGTTTCGTTAATATCCAGACCGTTAAACTCTTCTTCGCCGCCCATCTGCTCCTTGGCTCTAATTATAGTCTTTTCAATATATTCAAGAGGCGAAAAGCTTTCGATTAAACCGTTTGAGGAATGATAGATTTTCCACAAATCGTATATCGGAGTTTTTTTCTTTATTGCCAGTCTCGGATTCAATATATATATATTCTTTGATTCATTACTATCCGCAGTCTTTACCGCCTGCTTCTTTCCGGCGTCCTGCTCTGATAAGCCGCCTTCTGAAATTTCTTCCTTTTTATCGGATGTCTCGCGTTTTTTTCTGAACTTTTTAAACAGGCTCATAATATCATCCCACCTTTACAGGCTATTTCTATTGTTAAGAAATTCCCTCTGCTTTTTAAACAGGAACGAACAAAGCAAATCGGCGTCCTCCGATTTACTGTATACAAATTCGCATCCATACTGATATTCTCCGTTTTCAAATCCTATTATTCTCAATATCCTGCATTGAAAGCAGGAATTTTTATTTTTATTAAGATTTAGCTCTATAGATAAAGTATGATTTTCAGAAAAAGTATACGGTGTTTTAAATCTCAGTCCGCTCAGGCTCATATCCATTATTGTAACGTCGGCCTCTGTGGGATACATATCCATAGCGGTTTTTTTAAATACGACTTTTGCCGATATTTCCATGTCCACTCGGAAAAAGTTTCTTCTTTCCTTGTCTACAAGGTTAATTACATTATCAACGCTCATATCGCTTTTAGTCGAGGTATAAACATTGCCCACAAGAACTCTGAATCCATTTTTACCGTTAAATACATTCACCTTAATTGATGTTCCGTAATCTACTATCTGCAATTCCTTTTTTTCATTATTTATCTTAATATATTTTTGAGAGATCTCTTTTATTTTTCCAATAGCTATCAGTTCATTCTCCATAGTTTTTATTTCGCATACAGATCCTTCATAATCCTTTGGCATTGGTAATTCAGCCATAATGAAACCTCCGATTGTTTATTTTTCAGAATTAACTGTTTTTATATCCTTTGAAGCCTTCAGAAGCTGGCAATATATCGCAGCAATAACCTCGTATAATTCAGGAGGAATACTGTTTCCCACTTCAAGCATACACATAAGCGAGGACGCGCTGTCGTCCCTATATACCGGTATTCCGTTCTGCTCTGCTATATCGATTATCTTATTAGCTATATCTCCCGAACCGGAAGCTATAATAACAGGAGCCTTATCAACGTCGGCATTGTATTTTAAAGCTACAGCTTTATTTTTTCGGTTAAATTCTAACATTAATCCCAGTCCTTTTCTGCGGAAGCGTCGGAAAAACCTCAATCAAAGAGCGCGATTTTTCAAGCCTTGAAACTCTTATATCATTAAAACTGTAATCTGAAAAGCTTATACTTTCCTTAAGCTGCGCTGATAGCGAATTGAATTTCTCCTGCATTACCGCAGGACACATAAGCGACAGATCAATTTTCTTGTCCCTTACATAAAGCTCTGTTTCAAATCTTCCGATATCCGGAATATCGAATACCAGAAACATATGAATTGTTCTTTGACGATCTCCGGACTGATTTTTTGAAGATGCGCCGTTATCCTCATCAGGATTTATCCACATTTCTCCAAAGGCCTTAGACTGACCGTCGTCAATCGGCGCTATAAAATGCAGCAAAGGAGTAAAGTTGCTCGGCGATGACAAGAGACTGTGTATAACGCTTTCCACGCTTTCTCCCTTCATTTGCATAACGCTCTCGCTGTCGGTCTGTTTTTCAAGGATTTTAATCAGCACGTCAAGAACCCTTGAATTACCGGTTTTTACTCCATGTCCTGAAATACTGTTATAAAGCTTCTGAAGAAATCCGGCTCTTTTAGTATCCTCCGGTATAAACATAAGAAATTCGCTTGCCGCGTCTTTGAGAAAAGATGAATTTGTATTATATCTTGAAAGATTATATGTAACCATAGACGTAAGACAAGAAAGCTTTTTAGAAAACATTATGCTTTTTTCTATATCCTGCATTGCAAGAGCGGTTTCATGCTTTAATACCGGAAATTCCGCGTCCGCGCTTTCAGAACGGAATCTTGCGGAAAGATTTGCAAGTCTGTCGGACAGTTCTTTATTCGGCGACAGCGTTTCAGAAAGATATTTCATAGTTCCTGAAAGAGCCTTGAGCACTTCCTGCTTCGTATTTTCCGAATTAACCGCCTTAAGCACATTAATAACTGCATTTTTCAATTCCGGAGACGGATTTTCCTTTACCATGTTACGCAAAAAATCGAACAATTCACCCTTAAACGCAGTAGACGAATTTTCCTGCCTTATTAGTTCCTCGGGAAGATTTTCCGGTTTAACAGCCAACTGCGAAAATAGCTGTTCGATTTCTTCTGTAACAGGGGCGTTCTGCATAGAAATCAATCCGACGATCTCTTGCAGCATCAGTATATTTTTTATAAAATTAACAGTAACAGACGGATCCTTTAATAAATCCATAAGGATTTCAGGAGCTGTCTGCTTTTCTATATTACCGGTATTTTGTTTTAGCAGCTCTGAATCCGGAAGAGCCTTTACAATTTTTGAAGGATCCTGTAAATCAAAGGGGGCAATATCCGCGTCATGATGCTCACGCAGGGGCTGAACAATATTTTTATTTGTAATAGGCGTTGCCGCCCTTATCATATCAGCCATAATCCCGCCCCCTAAATAACTATCACTGCTTTCTCAGGCTGTTAGCAACCTGTTCTATTTCATCTGCTGTAGAAACTACTCTTGCTGAAAACTGGTAAGCTTTCTGTGAAACGATAACGTCGGCAAACTCCTTTGCCACGTCCACGTTTGAACGCTCAAGCATCTGTTCAAATATATTATAGTCGCCGTCAGCCGCATTTTCAGCGTCTCCTGAAATATCAGTCGGCTGAAAACTTGCATTGTCAAGACGTCTTAAGCCATATGGATTTGAAAAGGTAAACACTCCCAGCCTGTCTGAAAGTCCCTGACTGTTTATAACGTTTGAACCCTGATTATACGGAACAGCAATCCGGTTGTAATTATGGTCAAGAACATAAGCCCCGTCTCCGGAAACAAGGTAAGCATTCTCCCCCTCGATACTTAAACCAAAGGAACCGTTTCTGGTATATTCAATTTCACCGCCGCGGTCCAGCGCAAAAAGTCCGTCGCCCTGAATGGCGTAATCAAGCTGATATCCCGTATTATAAAACGCGCCCTGAGTAAACAGCAGATCCTGATTTGACATTTTTACTCCGTGTCCTTTAAGTATCTTTTCATTTTCTCCAAGCTCCCTGTTCTTGTTTATGTCCATATTATTATTAAGAAGCTCTCGAAACTCAGGTTTTGTCGCCTTATAGCCGTATGTATTGCTGTTGGTAAGATTATGCGACGTAATATCAATTGCCGTCTGATGCGCTCTCAGTCCCGACGTACCCGTATAAAAAGCATTATTCATAATTCATATTCCTCTCGTTTCAGGCTATACTGGAAAGAGTAGCAGCCTTAGCGTTCATTGCGTCTACAGTCGAAAGAGCGGTAGCGCATGCCTGAAGATTTCTCTGAGCCTCGATAAGACGAGTATACTCCTGATTCATATCAACGTTTGAACGCTCAAGCGTTTTCTGATAAATATCCGAATCGTCAACAATATTTGCCCTGTCCGTACTGAACATTCCGTTTGGATATTTTTTCAGCTCTGAGCCTTCCGCTACTCTTGTAATAAGTAATTTATCTAAATATTGATTATTTGCGTCGAATACATACCCTTCCTTAGTAATAGTGAAATCAGAGCCGCCTATCAGCAGATCTCCGCTTTCGCCCATGACTCTTCCTACACCGTCAAGTACCAGATAACCTTCTTCATCTATGTTAAAGTTTCCGTTTCTGGTCATGTATTGTCTGTTCTCACCGCGTATATTAAAATAGCCCTCTCCTGCTACGGCCATATCAAAGGGACTATCGGTATCTTCAAGAGAAGAAGCGTTGAAATTAGTTTCAACCTCGTCAACAAGAGTCGCCGGATCCCCTTCGCCTATATACTTATACTTGCCGTCCTCATATTTAGTAAGAAAATTATGTTCAAATGTGGACTGCATAACACGCTGGCTTCTATAGCCAACCGTTTGAGAATTAGTCATATTATTACCAATAACATTAATATTCCTCTGCTGCACCAGAATACCGGAAGCAGCGGTATAAAATCCTGCTAACATAATTTTTTCCTTTCAATATCTAAAACAAATAATCCTTAAGACAATCACGCAGCTTTGTAACAGCCCGCGTATTTATTTGCGAAACCCTCTGAACGCTTACTTCCATAACCTTTGATATATCAGAAAGATTCAAATTTTCAAAATAATAAAGAGTTATAACCAGACGCTCGCGTTCTGAAAGGTTTTCTATCGCCTCTTTAAGAACCTTTCTAAGCTCTTCCCTGAGAAGATTACGCTCGGGAGTAATGTCATCCGCTGAACTGTTTTCCAGCGCGCCTCCCATCTGGGAAACATTTTGAATAAGCTCTTCAAAGGAATAAACGGCGGCATTTGATATTTCTGCATTATATTTGCGGAGCTTCTGAATATCAATACCCATCTTGTCCGCTATTTCCTGCTGAGTAGGCTCTCGTCCAAGCATATTCGCAAGCTCGCTTGCAGTCCTGTTAATCTCCTTTGCATTGACTCTTACTCTGCGGGGAATCCAATCCTGTTTTCTTATAAGGTCAATAATTCCCCCTCTGACTCTCATATATGCATATGACTCAAATCTTATTCCCTTTGAAATATCATATCTGTCAATGCAGTCAATCAGAGTAACGATACCCTGATTTATCATATCCTCAACCTGAGCGGTAGTATCAGCTATTCCTCTTAGCTGAAATGCCGATACCTGCGCTATATAGCTGTATGCCATAACAAGCCTGTTTCTTAACGCAATATTACCGCTTGTTTTATATTCATTATAAAGAGCTGCAAATTCCTCATCGGTAAGCTTTTCTTTTTCCGATAAATTAATCATTTTCAGCCCCCTTTTAATATATTATACAGTAAAAACCGATGTTTGACAAGTAATACATTCAAAAAAATCATATTTCAATAGTACCCAAAGCCTGTATCTGTATATTTGTATCTATTTCGTTAAATGAAAGTACGTTGACATTAGGACAGAACTGATCGATCAGCTTTTTAAAATATATCCTGACAATCGGAGATGTAAGTATAACCGGCGAAGGTATTAGATCGCGTATTTTTTCTATCTGTTCAGTCGAAGCGATAACGATTTTCTGTATACTGTCCTGATCAAGCGCAAGATATGAGCCGTTGTCCATTTTCTTGACCGAACCCATAATAAGATTTTCAACCTGAGCGTCCAGACTGATAACTTTAAGCTGACCAGCTTCTGCAAATTTATGAGAGATTGTACGTTTAAGAGACTGACGGACATATTCTGTAAGCATATCTGTATCCTTGATTTTCGGACCGTAATCTCCCAGCGTCTCAAGGATAGTTTCAAGATCTCTGACAGGCACCTGCTCCTGTAAAAGCCGGCACAGCACCTTCTGCAGCTCTCCGACAGTAATTGCCGCCGGAATAGTATCATTGACGATAGCCTCGTTGGCCTTCTTGAGATTTTCAAGCATATTGTTTATTTCTGAACGGTTTAGAAGCTCATATGCATGAGCCTTTATTATCTCTGAAAGATGAGTGATTATCACGGAAACAGGATCTATCAGAGTATAACCCAGCAGCTCCGCTTTAACCTTTTTATCGTCGCTGATCCATTTAGCCTTTATTCCGAACGCCGGCTCTATCGTATCTATGCCGTCAACCGTATCCTCCTCCTCAGACGGAGCGAGCGCAAGAAAATGATCGACCAGAATATCGCCCCGAGCAACCTCCTCGCCCTTTATACATATGGAATACTGATTCGGGTTTATCTGACCGCTGTCCTTAAGCTGAACAGGGGGTATTACAATACCCATTTCCATAGCATACTGTTTTCTGAACATAACTACACGATCGAGAAAATTTCCGCCGCTGTTTTCGTCTACCAGAGGTATAAGACTGTAGCCGAATTCTATTTTAATCTGCTCAACATTTAAAAGCTCATAGAGATTATCAATATTTCTGTAATATTCCGCCTCGCTGGTAATATGCTCTTCGGGCAATTCCTCCTCAGGAGTTTCCGGAACGAGCTGCTTGGCACGTCTTGTAAGCATAACTGAAACTGTAATAAGAATTGCCGACAGTAATATAAGCTGCAGCGGAGGGAAACCGATAAAAATAAGAAAAAGCAAGGCGATTCCGGCAAGAAAAAGCACTCTCGGCTGAGATAGAAACTGCTTCGAAAAATCATCGTTCATATTTGATTCGGAAGCAGAACGAGTTACAATCATACCCGTTGAAACCGATATCAGCAGCGCCGGGATCTGAGACATAAGCCCATCGCCGACGGTGGCGACACTGTATGTACTGATAACGTCGCCGAAGCTTCCGCCGTTTATCAAGCCTATAACTATACCGCCGATCAGGTTGATAAAAGTAACCACAATCGACATTATCGCGTCTCCCTTTACAAACTTAGACGCACCGTCCATAGCTCCATAAAAGCTCGCTTCACGCTGTATGTTTGAACGCCGTAACCTTGCGGTCTGCTCGTCTATAAGCCCTGAACTGAGATCGGCGTCAATTGCCATCTGCTTTCCGGGCATGGCGTCCAGTGTAAAACGCGCGGACACTTCGGCCACACGCTCAGCGCCCTTTGTGATAACAAGAAACTGAACCAAAACTATAATAAGGAATATAACAAGACCTACCACTACGTCGCCGCGTATTACAAACTGACCGAATACCTTTACAACCTCTCCGGCATATCCGTTGTTTGTAAGAATCGAACGGGTAGATGAAATATTAAGACCGAGCCTCAGCATTGTAGTAACAAGAAGCAGAGTAGGAAAAACTGAAAACTCCAGTACTTCCTTTACATACATCGTCATCAGAAGAATAACAAGCGAAAGTCCCAGCTGCATAATGAACATAAAGTCCAAAATTGCCGTCGGCAGCGGTATAATCAAAAGGAATACTACTAAAACGACAAATGCCGCGACTGCATTATTCATTAATTTTAATATTTTCTTCAAGACCTTCTCAAATCCTTTTCCTTTAAGCTGTATACATAAGCGAGAACCTCGGCTACCGCATTATAAAATTCTGACGGAATCTCCCTGTCCAGATCTACATCGGCATAAAGCGCTCTCGCAAGAGGTTTATTTTCCATTACGACTATGTCGTGCTCTTTAGCTATTTCAACTATTTTCAGCGCTAACTGATCCTGACCCTTTGCAATTACTACGGGCGCATTGTTTTTCTCTGTGTCATATTTAAGCGCAACGGCAAAGTGGGTAGGGTTTCTTATTACAACGTCTGCTTCCGGCACTGCCTGCATCATCCTGCGTCTCGACATAGCCTGCTGCTTCTGCTTAATCTGCCCCTTTATTTTCGGATCGCCTTCTGTCATTTTAAATTCTTCCTTAATTTCCTGCTTGGTCATACGAAGATTTTTTTCATAGCTCCAACGCTGATAAAGATAATCAAAGCCGGCTACAAATGCAAAAGCAATCGAAACCTTTACGATAATATTCCAAAGAACAGAACCGATAGATGAAGTCGCTTCATTTACGGACATGTCTATCATTTTCGGAAGAACATTCAATTCACTTCTAATACATAAATATATAATATAAAAAAGCAGAATTATTTTAAGTATTGATTTTAAAAGCTCTACCATTCCCTTGAGCGAAATCATATTTTTCAGTCCGCTCAATGGATTCATCCTGCTGAATTTCGGCTTAATGGCCTTGAAAGAAACCAGTCCCTTCGTCTGAACAATCGCCGCTGTCACTGCGGCGGCAGCGGCAATCAAAAGCATCGGCAAAGCCGCTTTTGCAAAAACTATACAGCCGCTTATAAAAAGCTGAGTTGTATCTGAAATTTCAAGTGTTTCCTGTGTTCCGGCCAGACTGAAATATGATTTTATCGCATCGGTCAGCGAGCTTTTCACTAAAGGAAAAAGCAGCCGAAATGCAACAAAGGTTACAATTAGGGAAAAGGCTATTATTACTTCCTTACTCTGAAAAATGTTGCCTTCTTTTCTTTGGTCAGAACGCTTTTTCGGAGTGGCTTTCTCGGTTTTTTCTTCCGATGAATCCGGCAAGCCTCATTCCCCCTTTTAATTCAATTTCAGCCGGACGCAGCTTGTAATGCGTCGTGCATATAATCAAACATAATCAATATATAATTATCTATAAAAACTGATATAGGATTCGCCAATACATAAAGAAGAAGTATAGCCAGAAGTATTTTGAACTGGAATTCGATTACGAACACATGTATCTGAGGGATAAGCTTCATAAGTATACCCATAGATATTTCCAGAATAAATTCAACGGCTATAAACGGTATCGCAAGTCTTAAAGCCAAACCGAAAACAGCTCCGAATATATCAACTGCAAATTCCGCCGCTGATAGCAGCGATAATCCGCCGGCTCCAACGGAAAACAAATCATATGAAGACACGGCAAGCTCTATCAGAACAAGATGACTATTGGTTGCAAAAAAATATAAAATAAACAGGAGATTCAATATATTGGCGGTAAACGCCGACTGAATATTCGTTGCCGGATCGAAAATCTTGGCCATCGCAAAGCCGAAATTCATATCCAGTATATCTCCCGCCGTTATAAGCATATAATAAAAAACATTGAATACGTATCCGAGAAGAAATCCTATGAAAATTTCCTTTCCGAAGTAAAGAAGAAAATCAATGGCTCCGGAATCATATCCCGCGGGAATAGGTACCATAGGCGTTATCAAAATAGTAACCCCGAATGCAATCGCCGTTCTGAGCGCCGCAGGAATACTATTCCTTGAAAGCAGAGGATTGAACAGAATTATACCTGCCATCCTTGCAAAAACAAGCATATATAAATCAATGTTATTGAGAATTAAACTAAGCTCTCCCAAACCCTTTACCTCAGATTCCGGCAATCATATCAAAGATCTGATTAAAAAATTCCGAAAATGTAGTCATCATCCATGAACCAAGAACGAGAAGCATCACGGCAAGCACCAGAATTTTCGGCACAAACGTAAGCGTCTGCTCATGAATCTGCGTAGCCGCCTGAAATATTGCAATAATAAGCCCTATTACTATACTCACTATCAGCAGCGGGGCGGCGATTTCAAGTCCGACATACATTGCCGAACGGAATATTTGAAGAACTTCTCCCTGATCCATTTACACACACTCCTATCTGAAGCTTATTATCAATGATTCAAACAGCAGATTCCAGCCGTCTACTACAATAAAAAGCATAAGCTTAAACGGAAGGGAAATCGTTGTCGGCGGCAGCATAACCATACCCATTGACATAAGAGTGCTTGACACTATAAGGTCTATGAGAAGGAACGGTATGTAAAGCAGAAATCCGATAAGAAACGCTCTTTTAAGCTCGCTGGTTATAAACGACGGCACAACGACAGCCAGACTAAGATTCTGAAGATCCTCCTGACTGGTATATTCCGACGAATCAATAATTCCGCGGCTGTCGGCAAGGCTCATAAACATATCAAGATCCGCCTCGTAAACCTGCTTGAGCATAAATGTTTTAAGCGGTCTGGAGCCCTCGGCTATCGCCTCCTCCATAGTAATTTCTCCCGATTTATACGGATCGTAAGCATCTTGCTTTATTTCCTTTAAAACAGGAAACATTATAAATAATGAAAGAAACAAAGCCAGTCCTATTAGCACCTGATTAGGAGGTGAAGTCTGTGTACCAATAGCGTTTCTTAAAAATGAAAGAGCGATAATAATCCTGACAAAGGATGTCATCATTAATAAAAACGACGGTATCAGCGCCAGAAACGCCAGCAAAAAAGTATATCAAGTACACTTGAATTTTCGTCCGCTTCACCGGAACTAATATCAAGCGTAACTGAAGACTCCGCCGATACAGAAGCGGCAAGGAAACTAAAGGAAACTATAACAACCGCAAGGCAGATAATAAAGCAGATAATATATTTTAAAAGCTTTTTCTTTGCAGCTTTATTTCTTATCACTGCCGCCATTCTCATTCTCCTCTTTGTTACTGTTTTTTCTGCCGAAATTATTTTCCAGCGCCTTTTTAAACGCCGTTTTAAAATCCATGGTTTGAGGCTGCAAGACATCGTCGTCGCATAAGAACTCGTTGCTGTCAAGCTCGCTTATAAGATTTATATCCTGCCCCGAGCCGATAAGAAAGGTTTTGCCTCCGGTCTGAACGATTAAGATAGTTTTGCCCTGCCCGACAGAAACGCTGTCTAATATTTTGATTTTTTTACTGCCGCCTCCCCTAACGGAAAAGCGTTTTCCCAAAAGCTTCGTAGCAGCATAGGCCAAATAAAGAATTACAGCAATCGCAAGCAGCGTGCCAAATACAACGCCGATCTGGCCTATTATTGATTTACCTTCCACAAAAATTCTCCAAGTCTTAAAAAACTATTTTATTCCTTTGACACAAACCCATTGTTTCCTACAATTTCAGTTATTCTGACGCCGAAATTATCGTCGATAACCACAACGTCTCCCCTGGCGATCAGCTGACCGTTCACAACAATATCCACCGGAGCTCCGGCCTGCTTTTCCAGGTCAATAACCGTGCCCTGCGTAAACTCCATAATGTCGCGCATTTTCCTGCGTGTTTTACCAATCTCAACTGTTACGCTAAGAGGAACGTCCATAAGCAAATCCATATTTCCCTGAAGAAGCGATATACCGCCTATGCTGCCCTGATTTGAAAAATTCGGGAATTGCGCGGACTGTACACTGATGGAATCCTTTACCACAGAAACCGGCTTTCCCGCCTTTCTCGCTTCCGCGACCGCCTTCAGATCCATTGGATTGTTTCCTCCGGCAATAGCATTGAGAAACATACTTTCATCCTCGTTCTCCGGTATCATATTAAGCTTTCCGGAAGTAAAATTAAAGGTGTCATAATCTACTTCTATATTAAAACTGCCGCTTAATTCGTCCCCTACGGAAAACTTACTTATTATGCTATAAACCTTAGCGTCGGAGCCGCATCCAAATATCTCAGCTATTTCGTCGCATTCCTCGGAAAGATCATAAATATTTTCCGCCTCTATTTTAAACTCCGCCCCGAAAAAACTGGTAAGAGACCCGGAAAAAGCAGAAGCCATCTGCCCCACCAGTTCCTTAAAGGTTCCCATGGAAATTTCGTCTATATCGTCGTCGGAATCCTCATTATCGTCGTCAGAATTCATAAGAATATTCAGAATACCTTTAGCATAGTTATTCTGAATAACAATCGCCGTCTTTCCGTTTAACGCTCCTGATAAATTAAGAGCTACTACTACTCCCGCTTCAACGCCAAAGGATTCAAGTCCGTCTATTTTTTCAGATACGATTTCCTCAGCTTTCAATTCAACATCGTTATTCAAAAGCTTAGATAAAATTTCAGAAGAGGAATTAAGTCCTATCGTCAGCAGTTCTTCAAATCCTTCAAGTATAGAATCCTCAATTTTAGCATTGTTTTTCATTTATTAACTCCCTTCAAAGCTCATATATTATTAAATTCATTTATATCCGCATCTTTAGCAATATCGCAGATTTTAACCGATTTCTTTATTTTCCTGTCGCCCAGCTTAGCGGTAAACTTAGGCACGCCCTCAACTGTCAGAATAATATTTTCATCTATTTTTCGTTTAAGCGGAATAACATCGGAAACCTCCAGACTGATAATATCATGCATATCCAGCATAATATTATCAAGAACCGCCGTAAGCTCCATAGTTGAGTCTCTCAGTGAATTTCCAATTGCCTCACGTCTTAAGTTTTCCTTCTCATCTTCCTGCTTAACAGTATTTTTGGAGAATTTTGAAAGAGTAGTTCTTAAAATCTCATCAAGATTTATAGACGGAATACAAAAGCTGAATTTATCTACTATATCGCGAATTTTTATTTGAAATGACAAAACTATTACCGAATCGTCCAGCGAAATAAACTGTGCGAGTCTTGGGTTTGTTTCATTTCCTGAAAGCTCGCATTTTACGTTGACCAGACTTTTCCATGATTCTGCAAAGTACTGCGTTAGCTTTCCGTAGAAGTTTTCGAGAATTGCGATTTCTATTTCAGTATACCCCCTGTTCAGCTTATATCCGTGTCCGTCGCCTCCTAAGAGAATATCGATAAGAAAAAAGTTAACAGAGGACGGAAAATGTATTATAGCTGTACAGTCGTTAAGATTCTGATCGTCTACGCTCATATTGATAAGTCCGATAAAAGTCTTATCCGGAAGCATATTGAGATATTCCATATAACGGCATTCTTCCATTTTAAGCATATCAATTTCACAAAATGCTCTTAGCATACTTGATATATTAGACGCAAATATCCTTATAATATTTTCATTTACAGTATTAAGACCTCTTAAATGCTCCTTTGTGAATTTTTTAGGCTTTTTAAAATCATAATCCTTTATTCTTTTATCCTCGCCGCCGTCTGAGCTTAAAGGAAAATTATAATATTGAGCCGCATCTAAATTTCCGGATTTTTGTTTACTGGTATTTCTGCTCATTAGCTTACTCCCTGACTGATAAAATTAATCGCCTGAAATATTCTCGATATCGGCTACGCCGGTATCAAACGAGGCGCCGAGAATTCTAAGTAATTCACCGCTTTTAGCAAGATCGCTGTTTTTTCCTATAATAACAATTTCAACACGCCTGTTTTTGCTTCTTCCCTCTTCATTCTCGTTGGTAGCAATGGGATAATCTCCCGATAAGCCTATGGGATAGAGCTTTGTAGACGGTATTTCATATTTATTTTCAAGGTAATTTGAAATAGTGCTGGCACGGTCTGACGAAAGCAGGCGCGAATCGACTACAGAGGTAGGACTTATAGCCGTATGTCCCTTAATTATAATCAAAGCTATATCAGGCTCAACCTTTTGCAGGCACTCGCCCAGAAATTCCATGACTTCATAGCTGTCGTCCCGCAATACAGCCTCGTCAGGCATAAACAATACGTTATTATTGAACTGAATATATATGTTCTTCGATTTGTCGCCGTCTTGACTGTAAGGCTTTTCAGTTGAATCCGAGGAGTCGGAACCCGTGCCCTGCTTGCTGTCGTCCCCCTGCTTCACGCTTATACTTTCCTGCATATTGTGATCTTCAACATACTGCTGAATATTAATAAAAAGCTCGTCCAATTCGGAATTGACAAGACTGTTTTGCTGAGGTCCCATCGTACCCGCATTTCCGGTATTCTGAAACGGCTCCGTTCCGTCGGACTGAGACGAATATCCGAAAACAATTTGATCGACAACCTCGTCGCCGTGTATATTGAACGCGCGGACAAGCATAGCCCATTTATCCTCCTGTACGGACGACATACTGTAAAGCATAACAAAGAATGTCAGCAGAAGAGTAACCATATCGCCGTATGTATCCATCCAGTTTCCGCCGCTTTCATCATTATTCTTCTTTGCCATACCGTTTTCCCCCTGTTAATTTGTATTATTTAGAGTTTTTAAGATCACCCTTCAATGAATATGCCGGAAGAAGTCTTGTAAGCTTTTCCTGAATAAAGTTGGGATTATCTCCGTCCTGAATAGCCTGAACGCCCTCGCTGATAATCATTTTGCAAAGATACTCTTCTTCGTGCCTTGCCTTAAGCTTATTTGCAATAGGCTTGAAAATAAGATTTGCCAGTATAACTCCATAGAAAGTAGTAACAAGAGCTACCGCCATATTTTTAGTAAGGGTAGCCGTGTCCTCAAGGTTGGCCAAAAGGTTAATAAGTCCGATAAGCGTGCCTATCATACCAAACGCAGGCGCATATTCCGAGCCCTTATAATAAAACGCGGTATCCTGCACATGACGTTCTTCCAAATATTCAAGCTCTCTGTTAAGAAGCGATCTCACCTTTTCCGGCTCAATTGAATCTACAACAAGCAAAATAGAATTTTTAAGAAACTTGTCCTTTGTTTCCGAAAGCTTATCCTCAAGCGCAAGCAGACCGTTAATTCTTGCCTCCTTAGCAAAATAAACAATCTGTTCTATATATTGCTGCGGATTGTATTTTTTAGGAAAGAAAATAATTTTCAGGTGCTTCGGAATTTTTGCAAAAGCTTTAAGAGGAAACGAAACCATAAGAGCGGCAATAGTTCCGCCGAAAACTATCATTATTGAAGGCAGATCAAAAAAACCCTGAAGCTGTGCCGGTACTAATTCAAATGCTCCGTCAGGCGTTTCTCCCATAAGTATTGATATAATAATACATCCAAAGCCAACTATCAACCCGAGAAATGATAAAAAATCCATAATTATACGTCCCTTTCTAATATGGAGTCATTAATATATAAAATATGAAAAGGCTTTACTTATTTCTTTTCATACATTGTTATCATATTTAAAACAGTTTCCATCGGCTCTTCTACTATATATACATTTCCGTTGGAAAGCTTAATCGTAGTATCAGGATTCTCCTGAATTGTTTCAATAAGGCGGTTATTTAAGGCAAATTTCTGCCCGTTGAGTTTTGTTAGAATAATCATATCAGTCATTAACGGAATATCCGTTTTCTCCTTTATATTTATTTACAATTCCGGACGATTATATCGTCCGGAATTGTAAAATCAAATTACCTCTTTAAATTAATCAGTTCCTCAAGCATAGTATCAGATACTGTTATAAGCCTTGAACACGCCTGAAAGCCTCTTTGAGTCGTTATCATATCCGCCATTTCATGAGCAAGATCTACATTTGAAGTTTCAAGCGTTCCGCCGAGAATATCTCCGGTTCCGTCCGTTCCGGCAACGGCGAGTATAGGCTGACCCGAATTCTGAGACTCGGCAAAATAAGTATCTCCTACCTGGCTTAATCCCGCAGGATTCGCAAACGTTGCAAGGTCTATTCTTCCTATTTCCATAAGACCGAACGTAGGATGAGTCGCTGAAATAATGCCCTTGTCGTCAATAGCTATTCCGGTAAGATCGGCAACAGTTTGTTCTCCTCCCTCCGTTCCTCCTGAAAGCATAAAGTTTCCCTGTCCGAGTCCAAGATTTGCCGAAGGCTCGCTGGGAGTAAGGTTTGCAGTGCCTGTCATAGAATCAATGCCGTACGTTTTTACTGTATCAAGATTAGGATAAGACAGAACAAATGAATCTGTAGAGGAGCCGTTATTCTTCATAACGACAGTACCTGCCTTAGACATCTGTTCAGCAGTAATAGTTGCAGTATAAGCGCCCATTGTGATAGTAAAGCTGTCATCGTTGTTAAGCACAAAGCTTACGCTGGCGGCGCCCTGTCCGCTGAATTCGTCTCCTACGGACTTTATACTGAAATACTGCGATATATTATCAGGAAGAGATATGGTACCCGATTTTACTCCGAAATCAGGATTAACGATTTCCGCACCGGTAAGCGAGCCGGAAAATGCTGAAGGATCGCTCATATTAATTGTAAAATCTCCCGCCTGGTGCTTCTGACCGCCGTTAGCCGCCGTTATCGCATTATTCATTTCAAGATTAAGCTCTGCAAGACTGCTGAACGATTCGTTGGAATTAAGCGTTACAACGATTGAAGAGCTTGTTATTACTGCGGAAGCTTTTTGGCCCAAAGGCATATTTGAGCTTGAGGCAAAGACTATATTTACATTGCCGTATTCGTTTTCATTGGAAGCGTTTATTGTATAAATATTGCCGTTGATCGTATCAGAGGTCTGAGCCGCCGCAGCGCTTTCATAAGGCAGCGAAATCTTGATCTTATTAGAGGAAGCCGGCTTACCGGTTGGATCCCCCGAAACGCCGAGAACAAAATTTCCGTTCACGTCGACAACATTTCCTTCTGCGTCAATATCAAGCATACCGGCTTTCGTATAAAAAATATTTCCGTCGGCGTCCATTACCTGAAGATACCCCTCACCCGCAATAGCTACGTCAAGAGTATATCCGGTAGTGGACATTACAGACTGCGAATGATTTACGTCAACGCTTCCAAGCTTTGCACCGTAACCTATCTGCGTCGGATTAGTACCTCCGCTTGTAGCGGTAGCGGCAGAAGCCGAGGAACTGGTTTGATAATAAACGTCCCTGAACGTTGCTCTTGAAGATTTATATCCGTATGTGCTTACGTTTGAAATATTGTTACCAATTACGTCCATCTTTGATTGATGCGTAACCATACCGGCAACGCCTGAATATAACGATCTAACCATGATTCAAAAATCCTCCCTTTACATACGGGACCATAGCATGCGCCTTCAGTCGGTCGGGCGCACAAAGCTTCCTTTAAAGGTCCGGCTTTATATAACTACGGTTCCGTCTATGTTTGTAAATACGTTTCCGGTCATTTCTTCCTTATTGACCGTAGTAATTACAGTATTGTTTTTCACACTTACTATAAACGCGGCATTATCCAGCAATATCAGGGTATCGTCAAGTCCTTTTTCACCCGCCAGCTTAACGCCCTCGTTAAGTCTTTCAATGTTTTCATCCGATAAATCAATATTTCGCTCCATAACGCGGTTCATCGCGTGCCTGGAAAAATTCACACCGCTGGAGCTGTCCAGTTTATCCTGTAAAATCGCCTTAAAGCTTCTTACCGAAACAGAATCGGCAACATCCTGCGGGGATTTATGCGGAATACCTGTCGTTATCGGCGTAGATATTCTTTTTAAATCAATTTGATTCATAGCTAACAGACTCCTTTCCATTAGATACGATATAATTCTATCAGCCGTCCGTCTTTTCTTCGGATCCGACCTCTTCTGAGCCGTCGACTTCCTTGCCGGACGGTTCAGCGGATATCTGGGTTATTTTGCTGAAATCATAGGGCTTACCATCGACATAGACCTTATACTCCCCGTTTTCAATAAGAATTTTTTCCGCAATTCCTGTAATTGCCTCGGAAGCTCCTCCTATCTTATTCTTGCTGACGGTTACTTCTTTACCGAGTATAGACATTACATAATTCTGCTTTGAATACTTACACAGATCCATCATTTCCTGCATAGTGGCAAACTGAGCCATCTGTGCGAGGTATTGCGTATCGTCAACCGGATTCATAAAATCCTGATTCGTAAGCTGAGTTATCATCATGTTAAAAAAGTCATTTACTGATAAATCACTACTATCATCGTCGCTGAATACGGCGTTATATACCTTACCGGAAGTACCGCCGCCGTTTATTATAGAAGAATAGTTTCTGTCTGAATCTACTCCGTTTACCGGCATATGATCATTCCTTTCTATATAATAATATCAAGACCCTCACGTCCGACGGGCGCAGAAGCCTTTTCCTCAAATACGTCAGCGCTGTCAGTCCTGCCGTAAATTATGTACCCTTTATTTTGATTATAGAATTGTTCGTTCTGCGGTTGATTACCGCTGTTTTGACCATAATACTGTTCAAATGACGGAGCTGCGGGCGCTACTGCATTCTTAATCATATCTGAAGGATTCACTATTTCCACATTATGCTGATTAAGAGAGCTCTGCAAAGAAGAAAGATTGCTGTTTAAAAGCTCGGCAGTTTTTGCGCTTGACGCCGTCATGCTCATCAGCATTTTTCCGCCGTCATTTTGAACAAGCCTTACTATAATTTCACCAAGCCCCTCAGGTTTTAGCTTAACGGTAAACTCGCTTTTTCCGTTTTTAAGGTTTTCCTCCACACCCTTTAGCAGTTGCTTTTCAGGAGCTTCAAATTCAGTTTTCATTCTGATATCTGACGTTATTCTGTCAAATCTTATATCAAGACCTTGCGCATCATTTTGCATCGCGCCTATCCCCGACGATTTCGTCTTTTCAGAATCCTTTACGGCAGGAACAGCTTCCTTTGCATTTTGCATGGTTCTGTAAAAATCCAGCAATCCGCCTTCATCCTGACTATCTGACGCTGAATCCTTGCCGGCAAACGCTTCGGCTCCTCCCTCACTGCCGGACTTATATCCGATGATCTCAAGCTCACCGCTTTCAATGTATTCATTAATAAGCTCGGACGCCGCGATTCCGTCAGCATTTAATCCGTTTGGCTTTACGGGCATTTCCTCATAAAGCGCGCTTAATTGTCCGCTGTTTCGGAGCGTATCGCTGCCCGTCATGACAAAACCGAGTAAACCTGATAGCTGACTCGGATCAACAGAAATAAGATTTCCGAAAAAATCAGAATTTTTTAAATCTATATCTCCGTTTTCCTGTGGTATAACAGGAAACTGCGTCTCTCCCGACATCAAATTTTCGGACAATATGTCTATAATTTCGCCGTATTGTGAAGGTATAGCTTTTTCATTCTGCAAGTCTCCGCCTAAACCGGTATTTGAAAGCATCATCAGTATAATGTCTGAAAATGAAAATCCGGATCCAAGCATTCGACTTATACCTGAAGAAATTCCGTTTTGCTGAATTTCCTGCTGTCTTATACTCTGAACAATCTGTGCTGTTTCCATTTTAACTCACCTCCTTTCGCTGATTAGGCTTTCATGCGCCGTCTGAAGACATTTTAAACGATAAAAATTCTTCAACGGAGGTTTCATTTTCCTTAGCAAGAAGCTTTTTATATTCCTCAAGCTGCTGATCCTCCAGCTTGTCAAGACCTGAGACCTCCTGCGAAAGCCTCACGACGTTTCTGCGCTGTTTTTCTATTTTCATATCCGTCAGATTTATCTGATATCTGACCTGCGTCTGCTCACGCTTTACACCGTCCATTTGCATGCTGTAAAACATAAGCTTTGCAGCGGTAGTTCCGCTGGTTATGTCGTGATTAGAGCTATTTCTTAAATCCGTCATAGTCTGCTCAAGCATATTCATTTTTTCTTCATAAGCCAGCTTTTCGCGTCTTAGTCCAAGCAGAACATTTTTTTCTGATTCCAAAATCTGCTTTTTATAATCGCGCATTTTCTGCATAGAAAAGACAAATTTTTTCATAATCTGCCTCCGCATTTATCATATAAGAATTTCATTAATCATATCCACGGTGTCAGAAAATTCTACTTTAACGTCTACCGGCTGCTGCAAAAACTCATTGATTGCAGGCATACGTCCGATCGCGTCGTCAAGCTCCGGATTGCTTCCGGTTTTATAAGCTCCTATAGAAATCAAATCGGCATTTTCCTGATAAAGCGACATGATCTTTCTTATCTTAGAAGCGTTCGCTTTATGCTCTCCCGACACTATCTCCGACATAAGACGGCTTATGCTTGCAGTTATATCAATTGCAGGATAATGATTTTTCATTGCAATTTTTCTTGACAGCATTATATGTCCGTCTATAATTCCTCTGACAGTGTCCGAAACCGGCTCATTTGAATCGTCGCCCTCCACAAGAACCGTAAATATTCCGGTAATAGAACCTGTTTTAAAATTTCCGCAGCGCTCCAGAAGCTTAGGAAGCGAAGCGTATATCGACGGAGTATATCCTCTTGCAACCGGAGGCTCTCCGATGCTGAGTCCGATTTCACGCTCAGCCATACAGTATCTGGTAAGGGAATCCATCATCAGAAGCACATCCTTGCCCTGATCCTTAAAATATTCAGCTATAGTCGTCGCCGTCAAGGCGCATTTTGATCTCATGAGAGCCGGCTGATCAGACGTCGCGACAACAAGAACGGAACGCTTTACGCCCTCAGGTCCAAGATCACGGTCGATAAACTCCATAACCTCTCTTCCGCGCTCTCCCACAAGAGCAATCACATTAACATCGGCTTTTATATTGCGTGCAATCATACCCATAAGCGTACTTTTGCCGACGCCGCTTCCGGCAAAAATACCCATTCTCTGGCCCTTTCCTATGGTAAGCATGCCGTCGATAGCTTTAACGCCGAATTCAAGCGGTTTAGCGATAGGAGGTCTTTCAAGCGGATTAGAACGCATTCCGTTTATACTGTAAAGCGTTCCGCCGCTTAAAGCTTCCTTTCCGTCAAGAGGCTCTCCAAGGGCGTCAACCGTTCGTCCTATAAGACTGTTGCTTACGTTAATCATAAGCTTCTCACCGGTATTTTCTACAAAGCTGCCATATCCTATACCGTCCATATCAGAATAGGGCATCAGCATTACTTTGCCGTCCTTAAAGCCCACAACCTCGGCGGTTACATACTTTTTACCGGGTTTTACAGAAATTTTGCAGACATCTCCAATATTACAGTTTATTCCTGAGGCCTCAACAGTCATTCCTACAATCTGTTCTATCTTGCCGTAGGTTTTATAAAAAGAGTTCATTCGTATTCCACGACATAGATTTGAATGGTCAAGGTCAAATTTCATTTTCCTCACCCTTATCCTGTCTGCAAATATAATCCTTTAGGTTCTCAAGCTGAGCCGAAACTGACGCTACAATAATACCTTCCGACGTATTAATAATACATTCGTCGGTCGGAGCATCCTCGTTAATTGATATTTCCACATTCTGACCGCCCTCGCACAGTTCCTTTTCAAGAGAATCAGCATATCCGGAAAGCTGCTCCGAAACCTCCGCCTTTACCCATGAAACGTCTCTGACTGACCTGACAGCATTCTTTACAAGCTTATACATAGTCATATCGTCATCGCTTATCTTCTGATAAATAATTTTTTCAGCTATTTCTACCGCAATATATTTAAGCTGTACGGCATACTCCTCGAAATATTCGTATTCATCCCGCTTCAATTGCTCGATACTTTGGGACAGATATTGTGAGAGATTTTCAATAAGCTCTGATTTTTCGGATATTCCCTTTCTAAGTCCCTCTTCATAGGCGTTCGTTTTAAGCTGTTCAGATTCCGCTCTGGCCTCTTCTAAAATACGGCTCTTTTCCTCTTCTGCTTCGCTTAAAATCTTCTGTGCTTCCAGCCTTGCATTATGTATAATAACATCTCGCTCATGAGCGGCTTTAAGTCTGCGTCTGCCTATCTCTCCGGAATTATCATTTAGCACCTTTTCCAGAATTTTATTGTAAACCTCTTCTGTCAGTACTGTTTTCCCCTCAGAATCATCTGCTTGAGCAGTCGTATCGTTAATAAATTCCACATCGGGAATTTTTACGGTTTTTTCTTTTTTCACAACATTTTCGGGCTTAAAGACTTTACGCAATTATCTCATCCTCTCCGCCCTTGGAAATAACAATATCGCCGGATTCCTCAAGCCGTCTGATAACAGAAACAATTTTCTGCTGAGCTTCCTCAACGTCGCGCATACGAACGTTATGCAGATACTGCATATCTGTTTGAATAGTTTCGCGCTGTCTTTGCGACATATTGTTGAATATAACGTTTGTCACTTCTTCTGAGGCCGCCTTAAGGGCGACTGTGAGATCCTTTGTATCAACTTCTCTGATAAAGGTCTGTATTTCCATATTGTCAAGATAAATAATATCCTCAAATACAAACATAAGCTTTTTAATATCCTCAGCCAGAACAGGATCTTCGTCGGATAATTCCTCGAATATGTACTTTTCAGTTTTTCTGTCAACACGGTTCATAATCTCAGCAATATAGTTGATACCGCCCATTTCCATAACGTCAACGGAGGTTACTGCGGATAATTTTTTATCAAGGACAGATTCAACTATACCAATTATTTCAGGCGAAGCTCTGTCAAGATTTGATATTCTTTTAATCACATCAAGCTGTATCTCGCGGGGGAGCTCCGATATAATAGATGAAGCCTGATCGGCCCTTGCATAGGACAAAACGATAGCAATAGTCTGAGGATGCTCATTCTGCAAAAGCATTAACAGATTCTTATAATCAACCTTTCTGACAACCTCGAACGCTCTTACTTTTCCGGATTTCACTATCTGTTCCATAAGATATGCTGATCGCTGTGCTCCGAATGCCTTTTCAAGAACCTCCTTGGCGTAAGTTTCTCCGCCCTCCGTTACCACCTTCTGAGTTATGCACATATCATAGAAATCGTCGATGATTTCTTTCATGTCATCAGAGGAAAGAAGATCTATACGGGATATTTCACTTGTTATCTCTTCAATTTCCTCATCTCTCAGATATTTGTATACTTCCGAAGCGCTATCGGCGCCCAAAGCAATAATAATTGCTGCAACCTTAGTTGCCGGAGTTATTTTCGGCTGCTGCTTTGACGTAGCGTTCGCCATTATTCACCACGCTCCTTTAACATAGAACGAATAAGAGCCGCAGCTATTTCCGGATTATTCTTTGCAAATTCCTTAACTTCTATCTCAGCCGCTTTTTCCGCTTTATTATGCTCCTCGGCTGCTTCCTCAAGGGTTTTTCTGTTATTTTCATTAATGGTGTTCTGTAGCCCCTGAATAGTAGCGTCATTCTCCTCCTGCTGCCTTTTCATTTTTTTCTTCATACTTCTTATAATCATAAATATAACTATAAGAGCCACCGCCAAAAATACGAATCCGCAAAGACCAAGCAGAATAATAAGCTTTTTAGTATCCAGCCCCAGCTTTGAGGTAATACTTTCATCTCCCGCTGCAACCGGCAGCTTACCGCTTTCGCGGCTGTAAACTGAAATATTTTCCTCGTTTATATTTGTTGCATTTTTAACAAGCTGTATTACCGCGTTTCTCTCGTCTCTTGAAAGATAAGCGTTTTCAGTTGTTACTACAACAGAAATTGTAGCGGACTTTACAACGCCCTGCTCTTTTTCAGTCTGGGTAAGCACATAGCCCGGATCTATCCATTCCGTTTCTCTGTCGTAATGCGGGGTATTATCGCTGTTGAGTTCGTCCTCGGCATTGTTTTGATAATTCGGAATATCGGAATTATTTTCCTCTCCGGTTACTCCTCCCTCGTCCACAGGCGTGTTTTCAGTATCGTATGAAACATGCTCCTTGCTCTTTACACTTTCGCCATTTTCATCAGTCAGCAGTTCGCGTCGTTCCTCTACGATCTTATCATAGTCAAGCTCAACGGCCGCTACGGCGTCGACGCCCTCAGGATAAATATTCTGGAGTATTTCCTTTGCATTCGCCTCGTACATGCTCTTAAACGTATTTGTATATTCCATTTTGGTTTCCATATCGACCGTATTACTCGCGACAGCGTCTGCCTCTTCCTGAGACTGAAGCTCTCTGCCGCTTGTACTGTCAATTACCGTTACGTCCTCAGGCTCCATTTTCTGCGCGCTGTAAGCAACAAGCTTTTTAACTGCCGATACGTTTGCAGGAGTAAATCCCGCGCTGTTTGATAACGTCAGGGTAACGCTGGCGGAAGCCTTGTCACTAGATTCAGTCCATGCATAACCGTCCTTTTCCGGAACATTTATAGTTACAATAGCTCCGACAACGCCGTCTATCCTTTTAAGTGTTGTCTGCAATCTATCCTGAAGCTCAAATCTAAGCGTCTGTTTTTTTTCAAATTCCGTCATAGTCATGCCAAGATTGTCAAAAAAAGTACCATACGACGGCGCCGACTGAGGATATCCCAGCTCCGCCATTTCAAATACAAGACTATCCCATTCTCCGCGCTTGACTTCAATTTCGCCGTCTGAATTTATTTTCGTATCAACGCCTCTGTTCTGAAGCTCCAAGTAAACCTCGGTGGATTCCTCCTGAGACATATCAGGAAACAAGACTATCCAATCGGAAGACGATTTCTTATTCAGAAAAACCGTAAGCCCTACCGAACCGACAATAATAACGATCAGCGCTGAAATAATAAGTATCTTTGCAGCCTTTGCAAGTCCTCCCCAAACAGTTTTAAGCTTTTCCTTTACTGAATTGAATTTTTCCTTCATTTACAAACCAAACTTCCCGTATTATTTTTTAAAATCAAACCTGCATAGACATGATTTCCTTATACGCGTTCACCGCTCTTGTTGTAAGCTGAACAGTAGTTTCAATCGCGGTAGAAGCCTTTGTAGCGTCGATCATTGCAGACTCAATATCGCTCGACGCTCCTGTCGATATATCATAAGCGCTCTGAAGCGACTGCATCTCAAGATCCTTGACGCTCTGAATTTTCTGCTTAAGTATATCTCCGAAAGAACCGGAACCGTCTTTTTCTTCTGTCCGATCATTTTTATCAATAGTATTCAAAGCCTCAATAGAAGGCATTGAGGTTAACGGCACTATAAACATAAGCTATTCTCCGTTCCGCCGTAAAATCCGGCATATTTTAATAATTTTTTATATTATACATTTCTGCCGATTTCAAGCGCTTTAGAAGCCATAGCTTTAACGACTGAAAGCGCGCTGACATTAGCCTCGTAAACCCTTGAAGCTTCCATCAGATCGACCTGCTCCTCCGTATTATTCACATTCGGGTAATAAACATATCCTTCCTCGTCCGCGTCCGGATTGTCAGGGTCATAGACAGGATTAAAGTCCTCCTGACTTTCAACTACCTCCGCAACTCTTACCCCTCCGCCCATAACGTTATTGAGGGTTTCGTCGAAGGTTTGCGTTCTTGTCTGGAATACTACCTGCTTTCTTCTGTAAGGCTCGCCGCTTTCAGTTCTGGTAGTAGTCTGATTTGCTATATTCTGTAAAATAATATTTGTTTTGAAACGTTCGGCGGTAAGCGCGGAGCCTACAATATTAATAGAATTTAAAAAAGCCATAAAAATTTTCCTTTCATGCTTTTGCATTTAATTTTATCTGAAATTGGTGTTTGTCAGAACATACCGAAGGTCCGCGATAGACGAATTCATTTTTCTTATGATGGCGGACGACTGAAGATATGTGCTGTAGAGTTCCAGATTCTCCTTATCAACGTCGACATTGTTTCCGTCTACAAGTACTTCCGTATCCTCAACCTCCGAAACCTTCGCCCTGAAATTATATTTTCTTCCGCCGTCAATCTTTTCATCAAGAGTATTTTCAAAAGTGACATATTTATATTTGTAATCAGGCGTGTCAATATTTGCTATATTCTGTGTATGAATCTGCTGTTTGATATTAAGCTGCTTCAAGCCGCATTCCATCGCTTTGAAAGCCAGTGAATCCAGATACATATTACCAAGCCCCCGTTAAAATATTAAATCAATTCACACTTTTTATATTTCTTTTATTATACATTAAATCCGTTTAAAAATCAACTAAAAAATTTATTTTTCCTTTTTTTACTTTATATTATTACATATTTCAACTAAAACTATTATTTAAACTTTGAACTGCTTTTTCGCCCTCGTCAAGAATATTTACTACTCCGCGGACACAGGATATATATCCCTGAGCTACAAGAAATGAAATTCTGCTTTTGACAAATATCTGGGCAATGCACAATACGTTCGAAATATTTCCTACAGTAAGGCGGTTTCCCTTAAATTCGTAAGCGGCTTTTAAAATAAAATAATCCAGTATATTGATCCCGTCCGCAGATTCTTCTGCCGGTTCATCGCCGAATACAGACGCCTGAAAATCTGCTGTTTCTCTGTATTCTTTATCATACCTCGCCGTAACAGACGCTTCAGGAAGATTTGCGGGATTTCTTATTCCGTTCAGCTTCTTTACATGCGAATAAATATCCGTAAACATCTCCCTTGCCTCCTCATCCTTCGAGCCCGTAAAGTTTTCAGGACAGCCGACAATAACAAGAAGCTGTTTGGCTCTTGAAAGCGCTACGTTTATTCTTCGGCAATCTTTCGCAAAGCCTATATTATGTAAATTATTATTTCTGACAAAGCTGATAATTACAATATCCTCCTCCATTCCCTGAAAACGGTCCACCGAACCAATACGCAGATCTATATTGGACAATCCGCCGAAAAAACCGCTTCCTATGAGCTTATCTTCAAGCAGCTTTACCTGCGCGTCATAAAATGTTATAACCCCTACGCTGCGTCTGTTGCCGCTTTGCAAAAGATTTTGATTAATCATAAATAATATTCTTTTTATATATTCGGCTTCATATATATTATAATAGCTTTTATTTCGCCTTGCTTCAAAATAATCTTCCCTGTTTTCAGTTACATACCATATAACATGATTATCGGTCCCGATATCGTTGCATTGGCAGCCGTGATCCTTAGGTTCCACAGACGGAGACTCAAGCCTTCCTGCGTCTGTGTTGATATAAAAGCGGTTTATAAGTCCGGCTATATCCCTGTGCATACGGTACTGCCGGAAAAGCATAGTCTTCATACCGTCAGGCGCCGATTCATAAAGCTCTTCAAAAAGGCTAATTTTCATCAGGCTATGAATTCTGTCGTCCGAATCTTCAGCGCCCGTTTCGTCATAGGCCTTACTGTCAATATACGGAGGAAGCTGCTTATGATCCCCTACAAGAACTATTTTCTTTCCCTTAAGCATAGGAAGTATAATGTCCGGAGGCGTGCTTTTGCTGGATTCGTCTATTATTACAACGTCAAACGACGGATAATTGTTTTCAAAATCCGCCGTGCCGCTTTGTATACAGGTTATGCCTATAACATTTGCGTTATCTATATAAAGATGTTTCAACGCGCTGTAGCTGACGCCTTCGCCGTTTATTCTGTCCCTCCATTCCGATAACAGCTTTTGCCATTTAATATAACGGGACGCTAAATTGGCGTAATATAGATTAACAGAATTTTCTATTTCATCTAACGGAGGATTTTCAGCGCATACACCGTCAAGCGCATTAGCATAGAATTTATCCGAAATCTGTTCGCTGAATAAATTAACGGAATATTCATGTTCCCTGATAGCGCCGCGCAGTTCCTTCAAAACGTCGTTATACTTAATCTTCACAGAAAAATACTGAGAATCAAAGTCCTCGCATAATGCGTCAAGGCTCAAACGGAAAGCGTCTGTATTAAAACGGTATTCTTCGTTATTTTTTATAGAATATATTCTGTCAGCCAGCTTTATGGTTTTAAGCTGAATACTCATCATAAGATTTTCAGCGCGTCTATAATAAATTGCCGCTACTTTCCCCCATTTAGGGCGGAAAAACAGCGATTTCATTCCAAAGGGAATGGATTTAATTATTCTTTCTCCTTCCCGGTAAAGATTGATGGTAATATCCCTGTCAGCATAATAAAAAACTCCCTCGTACGCCGTATTCTCCATTCTTCTTTTGGACGTATGCTTTTCAATAAATGCGAACTGACGCGTAAATTTCGAGGTATACTCGCTGAAAAATTCAAGCTCGTCTTCCAGCTCGCGGATTTTTTTTACATCGGATTCAATATCTGCAAATTTCAGCGATATTTCATTATAAATATTATTCGGAACTCTGAAATCGGAAGGATAAAATTTTCTGGCTGCGAAAGCGTCCTCTATATCCTCCTTTTCATAGGCGGCCCCTACAAGCTCAAGAAAGACATCTCTTTTTGAATCTGCCTCCTCAAGTACGTTTTTATAAAAAAAAGCCTGCGTTTCAAGGTCGTTCCTAATCTTGTAATTTGCCGCAGCTTCCTCAGCGGCGTTCAAAACGTCCGGAAGTCTGCTTTTTTCCTTTTTAAGCTTATTAAGCCGGTTATTTAAATCAAGAGCCATTTTACCTGCCGATTCAGAAACGCATCCTATCCATGTGCGGACAACGTTATCCTCAACAAAGGGAAGTCCCTCGTCTTCAACCCTTGAAGAATCTCCCTTACGGAGCACTCTTACGTCATTGTGATTCATTACTCTTGATATAGCGTTGTCAACCGCAAGATTGGATTGCGATACAACAAGCGTTTTAAGTCCTCTTACAGCATTCTGATAGCATATTTCCGCAATTACCGTAGTCTTTCCTGTTCCGGGAGGGCCTTGTATAAGATAAAGATCCTCCGCGTTGAGCGCTCCCTCCACTGCTGAAAGCTGTTCGATATTCATATTTTTCATAAGCAGATCTTCCGGCTGAAGGGAAATATTGTCTCCTCTTTCCATATTGGCCCTTGACGGATCAAAAAGAAATTCAGTAAGCCGCTTGTTTACCGCCTCCCCCCTGCACAATTTATCAAGTCCCGTTTTCATTCTTTTGCAGGTAATCAAAGCGGCGGCGTCAAAAACGGCCAATTTGGTTTGTCCGCTTACAAGACTGCCGGGAAGTCTATCGGTCCTGACGTAAAGCGTTCCTTTTTCAAATCTTTCTACCTTACCGAAGGAATAGGACGGTTCATTGCTGTTATCCACAGCTCCGATACTCAGATTCTTTATTTCGCCGATTTCATCATATCCGCTTACATGGATAAAAAACAATCCGCCGCATTCGCCGGTTACTTCTTCAAACCGGAAAAAGTATATATTTTCCCGTGCCTTTTTCATAAGTATATCTATATATTCATACCACATATCCAGTCTTTTTTTCAATTCCGGACTAATATGAAATAATTTTCCTCCGGCTTTATGCACAAAGCTTACGGCTATTCGCTTACCGTTTGTTACCGAGCCTCTAGAAACGCTACGGCAGGAAAAGGTTTTTCCGTCAAGCTTTCCCTTCAGCAAAACAGAAATATCCCGGCAAATAATATTGATCCACACCAATTCGTCTACGATAGAAATATCTGATATAAATTCACGGCTTTCCGGAATAAGCAAAAGAGGCAGCTCGTACTTGGAGCATTTCATATCTGAAAAAATCGCTTTAAGCTCGTCAACAGCGCGCGGCGACGCTTCAAATTCAAGTCTAAGACCTTTAACTTCCATCCTCTTTGCCTCCCAAAGCAATAATCAGTAATTTATTATAGCATAAAATCATACATTTTACAATAATCAATAATATGAACCATAACCGGAAACATACTCGGTATTTATCCTTGTAATTTCTCTGCAACAATGTTATAATATATTTAAAATATCAAATTGACGGGAATGGTGTCCGATGAAAAAATGGGTGGTTAAAAAACCCGATAAGCAAATATCCAAGAAGCTTGAAGCGGAATGCTCTGTAACTCCGTTGTGCGCAGACGTGCTTGCGGCCAGAGGTATCAGCTCGCCTGCCGAAGCCGCGGAGCAGTTTAACGCCGACAGCCTTTCGGATCCTTTCCTTTTAAAGGATATGCGCGAGGCGGCTCAGCTTATCAATACCGCAGTGGAAAATTTCACCTGTATATGCGTTTTCGGAGACTACGACTGCGACGGCATAGCTTCTACAGCAATGCTTTTTTCATATTTGGAGTGTATGGGAGCTAACGTCTTTTACATGATCCCTGAAAGAAACGACGGCTACGGATTAAATGAAAGCGCTGTACGAAAAATGCATGAGCAGGGAGCGGAGCTTATTATAACTGTGGACAACGGAATATCCGCCCATAATGAAGCGGAGCTTATTCACGAACTCGGCATGAAGCTTATAATCACAGATCATCATCAGCCGGGAGAAACGCTGCCGAAAGCAGAAGCGATAGTCAATCCTCACAGAAAGGACTGCGCCTCTCCCTTCAAATACCTATGCGGAGCCGGAGTCGTCCTGAAACTGATAGCAGCGGCAGAAGGCGGCGGATATGATACAGCGCTTAACGAATACGGAGAGCTTGCGGCTCTTGCAACAATAGCAGACGTAGTTTCCCTTACAGGAGAAAATAGACTTATTGTAAAATACGGTTTGAAGCTTCTTGAAAATTCAGAACGAACAGGTATAAACGCATTGATCTCCAAAAGCGGAATAAAATTTCCTATAACTGCAACGGCCGCTGCTTTCGGATTGGTTCCTAGGATCAACGCCTCAGGACGCTTTGGATCTCCTCTGACTGCCGCAAGGCTTCTCCTTACCGACGACGAAAACGAGGCGGCTCTCTTTGCAGACGAGCTTGAGGAATTGAATACCCAAAGAAAAAAGGAAGAAAATTCCATTATACAAAATATCAGTGATTCGGTAAATCATAATCCTGATCTGCTCATTGAAAGAGTTCTGGTACTAAGCGGAGAAGGCTGGCATCACGGAATCATAGGAATAGTAGCTTCAAGGATTCTTGAACGTTTCGATAAGCCCTGTTTTATAATTACGCGGGAGGGAGAAATTTCAAGAGGCTCCGCCCGATCCTTCGGAGGCTTCTCGATTTTCGGAGCGCTTCAATACTGCGAAGATCTGCTGATCAAGTACGGCGGACATCCCGGAGCAGGAGGCTTTTCAATAGAAACCTCAAAGATTCCGGAATTTACAGAAAGACTTCAAAAATACGCTGAAGATATATTTGATTTTATGCCGCTTCCGGATATTACTGCCGATAAACTTATATTACCGTCCGAAATAACGATTGATAACGTAAAAGGGCTAAAGATTCTTGAGCCTTTCGGAGAAGGCAGCAGACAGCCTGTATTCGCCATGGGAGGAACCTCAGTTCAAGAAATCGTGCCGTTGTCCAAGGGATTACATACCAAGCTGCGCCTTGTCTGCGCGGGAAAAAGATTTGACGCCCTCCTTTTCCGTCAATCTCCCAACGAGCTTTTTATCAAAGCCGGCGACCGTATAGACATAATGTTTACAATGGAGGCACAAACATTTGCAGGCAAGGAATCCGTCAGTATAATTTTAAAGGATTACAGGAAAAGCGGTCTTGAGCAAAGAAAATATTTTGCCGCAAAGGACGCATATGAAAAATACCGCCGGCATGAAAAGCTGCCGATTTCCTATTATGAAAAAATATGTCCCGACAGAAATGAACTGATTCCCGTATATAAAAAAATCGTATCGGAAAAATTCTGTACCGATACGCTTTATATGTCCTTTATTCCGGATCTGAATTACTGCAAAATGATGATATGCATTGATATTTTCAGAGAGCTGGGATTAGTCCGTCTCGATCCGTTTTCACAGGAAATAAGAGCGGTGAAGGGCGCGCCAAAGGCTGATCTGGAAAATTCAATAATTTTAAAGGATCTTAAGGAAAAATGCAATAAGGAGGTAACGGTATGAACGACGAATATACTATTGATATGCTTATCCAAAAAATACTTACCGACGACAAGCAATATGATTTAAGTAAAATAATAACCGCTTATGAGTTTGCTTCAAAGGCTCATGAGGGACAAAGGCGTTCCTCAGGTCAGCCTTACATCATACATCCGCTCGCCGTTTCATATATCCTTCTCGAGCTGGGAATGGACACCGACACAATATGCGCCGCAATGCTCCATGATGTCGTTGAAGATACTCATACAACGCTTGAGGAAGTAAAAAAACGCTTTGGGCAGGATGTCGCAATGCTTGTAGACGGCGTAACCAAGCTGAATCAGGTTCCCATGTTCAACAAAGAGGAGCAGCAGGCGGAAAACGTCAGAAAAATGATGCTTGCAATGTCGCAGGATATACGAGTAATTATAATAAAGCTTGCCGACAGGCTTCATAATATGAGAACGCTTGAATTCCGCCCGGGAGTAAAACAGCGTAACACAGCGCATGAAACAATGAACATTTATGCGCCTATCGCACACCGCCTTGGAATGAGAGGAATCAAAGAAGAGCTTGAAGATCTTTCCTTCCATTATCTCGATCCTTTTGCATATTCCGAAATAGAGCATATTCTCGAAATAAAGAAAAGCGAACGCGAAGCATTTATAAACAGCATAAAGGAAACGATTGCCTCCCGCTTCAAAGATCAGAAATTTATCAAACCTCCTCAGATCGACGGACGCGTTAAAAGTATTTACAGCATATATAAGAAAATGTTCGTACATCATAAATCCATAGAGGAAATATACGATAAATATGCTGTCAGAATAATTGTATCGACCGTCGGCGAATGCTATAATGTTTTAGGACTCGTCCACGATATGTACAGGCCTATCCCAAACCGATTCAAGGATTATATATCGACTCCGAAAGCAAATATGTACCAATCGCTGCATACTACGGTACTGGGCAAAGAGGGTATTCCCTTTGAAATACAGATAAGAACGTGGGAAATGCATGCAACCGCCGAATACGGTATCGCAGCTCACTGGAAATACAAGCAGGGCATAAGCCGCAACGACACAAAAATGGAACAGAGGCTGGCCTGGATAAGGCAGGTAATAGAGGCCCAGCAGACTTCTGATGATGTGGAAGAAATAGTCCGTATTATAAAAACCGATCTTGCTCCGGAGGATATCGTCGTAATGACGCCAAAGGGAGATTCCATCTCACTGCCGATCGATTCCACAGTCATTGATTACGCCTATAAAATTCATACTCAGATCGGTCACAAGACGGTCGCGGCAAAAGTTGACGGAAAAATCGTTCCCTTAGATTACAAGCTTCAGACCGGAGAGATATGTGAAATAATAACGAGCAGCGATCCGGACAAGGGCCCTAACAGAGCATGGCTTTCCATTGCCAAAACCAACGAGGCGAAATCAAAGATCCGATCATGGTTTAAAAAAGAACGGCGTGATGAAAATATACAGACTGGCAAAGCTGAGCTTGAAAGAGAATTCAAGCATTTCAGAATAAGAATACCTGAAGGAGAGCTTGAGGAATTCCTTGCGGACGATCTTAAACGTCATAACTGTAATACTATTGAGGATTTTTACGCTTCCATAGGCTACGGCGGTACAACGCTTTCAAAAATCCTTCCGAGGCTCAGGGATAAATACCAAAAACTTTACCAAAAAGAGGAAGAGCCTGAAAAATCCGTAATAAAGCCAGTCAGAAAACAAAGCAGCATAATACTTGATAAAATTGACGATTGTACTGTAAAATTTGCACAGTGCTGCAATCCGCTTCCGGGAGATGAAATCGTCGGATTTATTACCAGAGGACACGGAATATCGGTTCATACAACCGGGTGCACCAATTACATTGCCGCCCTAAAAAGAGACGACGAGGAAGAGCTTGCAAGATGGATGGACGTTCAATGGACTGACAGCGAACAGGCAAGCCTGCAAACAAGCATAGAGGTAATAGCGCTTGACCGCGTAGGACTTGTTTATGATATTACAGCAATCCTCACAGAAGCCAGGATTCCTATCCTTCACTCGTCGTCTCGTAATCTGAAAAACGGTAACGCTCTTTTTGAAGCTACTATTACAATAGCAAACATCGAGCAGCTAAAGGGTCTGTTTGATAAATTAAGAAGAGTAAAAGACGTTATTTCAGTGGAAAGAGCAAAAATATAAAAAAAGGCGTCCTTTAAGGACGACTTTTTACTCTTTTTCCTTTGTGCGCTGCCTTATATTCTCTTCCTTCAGGAGCCTTCCTTCCCTAAGAAGAGCTTCAAGCGCTTTTGAATCATTATTGAAAATAGCGTTTCTGTATTCGGATAAATGGCAGATTAACTGATCTATTTCATAAATAAGGCAATCCCGATTTTCAAGAAACAGCGATGTCCACATAGATTCGTTGAGCGTAGCCGTTCTTGTCATATCCTTAAAGCTTCCTGCACTGAACCCGAATTCCTTCTGCATGGTCGGACTTTTTACATAGGCGCTTGAAACTACATGCGCAAGCTGCGAAGTGTAGGCTATAACGCTGTCATGTATAAAAGGAGTAGTTTCAACAATTCTTCCGAAGCCTATTTCCTTTGCCAGCTTTTCCACAGTCAAAACAGCGTGTTTATCTGTTTTCTCCAGCGGAGTTATTATAAAATTAGCGCCGATAAACAGCGAACCGTCTGAAAATTCAAATCCAAAGCGCTCCTTTCCCGCCATAGGATGAGTTCCTACATAACAAACTCCGTACCGGGCGGCTAAGTCAGTCATTTCTACCGTCATTCTGCCCTTTATTCCGCATACGTCGGCAAGTATCGCGCCTTTTTTAAACGAGCTTAAATATCCGTTCATAAATTGCTTTGCGGCGTCAGGATGAAGCCCTACTATTATCATATCAAATAATCCGAAGCTATCGGGAGTAACTCCTTGAATTATACATCCGCATTCCTCAGCAGCCTTGATAACGCCAGTATCCAGATCATATCCGTAAACCTCATGTGACGTATAGCTGCTTATAGCCTTGCAGTAAGACCCTCCTATAAGACCAAGACCTGCTACCAGAATTTTCATTTATATCTCCTTAAATAAACCGTTATCATATTATTTTATTTTCCAGCGCGCATATTTTCCTGACGTCGTTCATAACTTCTTTGAAAGCTTCCGGCGTCAGCGACTGCGCTCCGTCGCATAACGCCTGAGAAGGATTCGGATGAACCTCTATCATTAATCCGTCCGCACCCGCTGCGGCGGCAGATTTGGCAAGCGGTCTTATAAGAGAGGACTTTCCGGAAGCATGGCTGGGATCAGCAATAACCGGCAAATGAGTAAGCTGGTGAAGAACCGGAATAGCTGAAACATCAAAAGTATTTCTTGTAGCCGTTTCAAATGTCCTGATACCTCTTTCGCAAAGTATGACGCTTTCATTACCGCCTGACATAATGTATTCGGCGCTCATGAGCCATTCCTCAATAGTATTGGCAAGTCCTCTTTTAAGAAGAATTGGCTTTCTGCATTTTCCCAATTCAGCAAGCATTTCGAAATTTTGCATATTCCTTGCCCCTACCTGAATTATATCTACATCGTTGAAAAGATCAATATGCTCAAGACTCATAAGCTCGGTTACAACAGGCAGTCCGGTTTCTCTTTTTGCAGTAAGAAGAAGCTCCAACCCCTTTTCCTTTAATCCTCTGAACGCATAAGGCGATGTACGCGGCTTAAAGGCTCCTCCCCTCAGAAAAGCCGCTCCGGACGCCTTTACCGCTTTTGCACAGCCTACTATCTGCTCCTCGCTTTCAATCGAACAGGGACCTGCCATAACGGCAAAATGCCCGCCTCCTATTTTAACGCCGCCGACGTCTATTACAGTATCCTCCGAATGAAACTTTCTGTTTACAAGCTTGTATGGCTCCGATACTCTTTGTACCTTTTCAACAATATCCAGAGCCTCAACGTCCTCAACGTTTATCCTTGAGGTATCTCCGATAAGCCCTATAATAGTAGTTTCCGCGCCCTTGCTTAAATGAATTCTGAAGCCCTGAGATTCAAATTTTTCAGTCAAAGTTCTTAACTTTTCCTTATCCGCATTTCCACATACAATTATCATAATAATCCTCCGATTCCGCCTTTTAAGGCATAGTCACAAAAATCCTTTCAGGCTGTACGCGCAAATTCCGTATGCTACGCGCCTTTGCTGAAACGTCGGCAAAGCGCCCTACTGAACGATATTAGCGACTTTTGAAAAATTCCTGTTTATACAATTAAATTAAACACAAATGCTATTTGCTGATTTAAATAGTATATCACTTTAAAGCCTAAAAGTCAAGAGCCGTTTATAAAAAAATTAAACCGGCTGAATAATATCAACCGGTTTTGACTTATAAAAGGCCGAAGCTAATTGAAAGAGCATTATTAACGCGGCTCATATCCCCCGTTTCAAGCTCTCCCATTCGTTCCTTCAGACGCTTTTTATCTATTGTTCTGATTTGTTCAAGCAGCACGACGCTGTCCTTGGCAAGGCCGCAGCCAGACGCGCTTAATTCTATATGTGTAGGCAGCTTAGCCTTCTCCTTCTGGCTTGTGATGGCCGCCGCTATAACTGTCGGACTATGTCTGTTTCCAACATCATTCTGAACTATAAGTACCGGTCTGACGCCGCCCTGTTCGGATCCGACAACAGGGCTGAGATCAGCATAATAAATTTCGCCTCTTTTAACTGACATAATATGCACTCCTAATCCTGTTTTTATTGCTCCGAAAGCAATTCTCTATGTAATTATGATTGCCGATTTTTTTATATTTCATACATGAAAATTAAAAATTGTATGTATGTTTTATTAACAGTATATTCCTAAAAGCAGCTTTGGTGAATATGTAGTTCAAGCCGGATACCATATGGCAGACGATATTATTTACATATAATTTGACATAAAATGTGAAATATGCTATAATAAAAAAATAACAAAAAATTTATTAAGGAGATGCAGGAATGGAAAAAAATATTGAAGAATTTTACTCTTTTATTTCGTCACAATCAAAACAGTGCAGCGATAATTTTGTTATCGACCCTGAATTATACGACAAGCTAAACGTCAAAAGGGGTTTAAGAGATAAAAATGGAAACGGCGTTCTTGCAGGACTCACTTCGATTTCGTCAGTTGAATCATTTAAAATTGAAAACGGAGAAAAAATACCTGTAGACGGTACGCTTCTTTACAGAGGATATAACATTAACGATCTGGTAAACGGCGTTGTTAATGCTAAAAGGTACGGCTTTGAGGAAACCGCTTACCTTCTTCTGTTCGGAAAGCTGCCGAATCAGAAAGAGCTTAAGGACTTCTGCGGAGTACTCGGTAATTTGAGATGTCTGCCCACAAATTTTGTACGCGACGTTATCATGAAAGCGCCGAGCAAGGATATTATGAACACGCTGACGAGAAGTATTCTAACCCTTGCTTCCTATGATGAAAATGCCGCCGATAATTCTATTGAAAACGTACTTCGCCAATGTCTTATGCTGATAAGCGAGCTGCCTATGCTTGCGGTTTACGGTTTCCATGCTTACAACCATTATGAATGCGACGACAGCATGTATATCCACCGCCCTGACCCTGAGCTTTCCACAGCAGAAAATATTCTGAGAATGCTGCGTCCGGATATGAAATATTCTCACCTTGAAGCGGAAGTACTTGATATAGCGCTTATGCTGCATATGGAGCACGGCGGAGGAAATAATTCAACATTTACAACTCATGTTGTTACGTCGTCAGGCTCTGACACATATTCCGTTATGGCAGCGGCATTGTCTTCTCTTAAAGGTCCTAAGCACGGCGGCGCTAATATAAAGGTCGTTGAGATGATGAACGATCTGAAGGAAAATGTTAAGGATCTTTCTGATCAGGAACAGGTTGGCGAGTATCTTGAAAAGCTGCTGAATAAAGAGGCCTTTGACCGAAAGGGATTAATTTACGGCATGGGCCATGCAGTATATACTATTTCAGATCCAAGAGCCAAGATTTTCAAAAATTTTGTTTCTGAATTAGCGGAGGAAAAGGGCCGTCTTGAGGATTATAAATTATATTCCATGGTTGAAGAGCTTGCGCCGAAAATTATATCTCAAAAGCGTAAAATTTATAAGGGTGTAAGCCCTAACGTTGATTTTTACAGCGGATTTGTTTACGGTATGCTTGATATTCCTCTTGAACTGTTTACTCCCATTTTTGCAATGGCAAGAATTGTAGGCTGGAGCGCACATAGAATAGAGGAGCTTGTCAATACTGATAAAATTATCAGACCCGCCTATAAGAGCATTGTTAAGCCTTTAGAATATATAAATATGAATGACAGATAAAAAAGTCCGGTAACATTACCGGACTTTTTTATTTTATTCATAAAGCAAGCCGGCATATAAATACCGGCTGTTACTTTATTATGGAAGAAGAGTTTTTGCTATTTCTATCGCGTCATAAAGATCGCATATTCCATCGCCGTTTACATCTCCTATTGATAATTGGCTTTCCGTAAATGAAAATTTATTTATCAAATAACTTCCTATCCAAACAGCATCATATAAATCTACCGTTTCATCAACGTTTACATCACCTTTAATCAATTCTCTTTCTTGTGAAGGAGGAAATAATGTATCAACAGGCACGTATGTAAAATCACATACCTGACGAATACAATATAAAACTTTACTATGAATAATTATGTTTTCTTCAGTTGCCTGTATTGATTTGCCATAATAATCTGTCAGATTTATAGAATAAATGTCCTGATAAAAGTTTTGATAATTATTTACTGGTTCAACTGAAATGTACTCAATATCATTATTAATTAATGAATTTATAGTATTTTCAGATATGTTTGCCTTATATCTCAAATCAAATTTTGTCGTTATAAAATGACCGCTGATTATATTATTATAGTCAGAAAAAATCTCATCTTCATATTCATTAATTCCGTTTTTAATTTGCTCATAACATTCAATCGCATTATCAAGAGCTAAAAATCTTTCATTGCTCATTTCAAGCAATTCATTTAACGTATATAACTTTTCATTACTCTCCGCATATGCAAAATTTGAACCTAATAATGACAAAGACATAATTGCTGAAAGAAAAACGCCCGTAATTTTTTTAATTTTCATAATAATCAACTCCTTCTTGATTCAAAAAATACTGCTGTATTCTCTCATCTAATTTATTAATCTGATAAGAATTTTCCATTGATGTTAAACTTGATCTAATGCCAATTACATCAGCAATATTTACATATCCGTCATTATTATAATCTCCAAGATAAAGTTGCAAATTAGACAATGGAGATATCATAGAAACATAATCCATTAACATATCTGCATCTTCTTCTGTTACCGATCCACTATAATTCAAATCTCCTTTATTTAGACCAAGTTGATGATATGCCGCAAATCTATTACTCATATTACTTAATGATTTAAAACTAGTAATTTTGTTCCCCTTATTATCCATTAATCTAAATCTATCACTTGTATCATTTAATGTATCAATAATTGAAACTAACCACTTATATCCCATTTCTATACTAGGTAAATACTTAACTACTGAATCATAATCAAATAATATACATCCTGTATATTGTATATTAGGAGCTCCTGTACCATCAAATGGATCTACTATTCTTAAACTTATAGAATTCCAATTAACAGGATCAGATCCATAATATTTTCCATAAAACAATTTAAAGCTTTCTCGATCATTTGTATTAATTTTTACTTCACCAATTAAATTTACATTTATATGATCAACTTCTATTGTATAAAAAGTATTATTATTCCCAGATGTAGAAAATATGGCATAACGTGTACCATTTAATTTTTCTTCCCAATTATTTATAGTATTTGTACTAAATTCATTTAAAGAATCATATAAGACCCAAAAATAGCCATCATTAGATGATATACCATATTGATTAAATTGTGTTCCCCACGAATTAGCTACTTTGAATGCTCCTTTTTCGCATTCTTCTATTATTCCATTCTCGTTAACATCACAACAAATATTATCATCATAACCAACAATTGTTAATGCATGATTGCCCAAAAGATTTTGTGTGCACCTATACGCTATGCAATTATTATTAACAATTTTACTGTTAAAATAACATCGTGTACTTGTCACAACAATTTTTCCTTCATTTAAAACATTTTTTAAACCTTGCAATGCAGTTGAGGATGGTGATGATATATTGGAATTAACAGGAATTTCATATTTATTAATTTTTGTTATACGTGTTTGTAAAGCTTCTATTTTTTCATCTTCTAAGCCAGAAGCCCATTCGATATAATCCGAACTATTTCCGGTATAAGGAAAATCATTATTTTTCAAACATCCCAAGCTCATTAATACCTTGTAATTATTGGTTAATGTTGTTCCACTATTATATCCGTTATTTGCAAAATTATATGTCCATTTGGGTGAATATATGACTCTATCTGATTCGGAATTTACATGATTAAGTTTATTAACTTCATATGTATACTGATAATACGTTGTAGCATATGAGGCGCATGACCCTAAACTCTTTTGATCTCCAATCGGAGGAAAACAAGGTGATGTACTTAAATCAACAGAACTTGGCAATATATATTTAGTCCCTACATCATTTTTGGCACTACCATAGAATTCATCAAGTTCCTCTTGTGTCTCTGGAATACAACCTAATTTATATTCGATATATTCAGCATATATACTTTCTGTTCCAATATAAATATTTGTTATAATTAAGCATATTACAACCATACAATAAATTAAAATTTTTTAAGTTTCATTTTTAACACTCCTCAATTTTTCTTATTTAATCAGGATATAACCCAATTATTCCATAATCACATTATATAACTAATCTTGATTTTATTCAATGGTAAAAATGAACAAAATCCGCATAATATTTTCTAATTGTATTTTTTGTGTGAACAAATTATGAACAAACTATGAACAGCCGACATTCATTTAAAATGTCGGCTGTTCACTTTATTATGAAAGAAGAGTTTTTGCTATTTCTATCGCGTCATAGAGATCTGTCACACCGTCACGGTTTATGTCGGCGAGGAGAATCGTGTCCTCGTCAATATCAGTAATGTTCATGATGTACTTTGAAATTTCAATTGCGTCATAGAGGTCGATTAAATTATTTCTGCTTATATCCCCCCACATATAAATGGATTTTGCTGCGTATAAATCAGGATTTTCAGAATCGTTTATCGGAATCTCCGGAAAAATTGGAGAAACAGAAATTATGCCGTCATAATTTTCTATAAGTGAATCACATACAGATACAATTTTTGTAAGAATATCTTTATCAGTATAATATTTAGAAAGTGTTAAAAATTTTCCGTCATTCGTAATTTTAAATTCATCATCAGTATCATAATATCCGGCGAGTTCAGGAAAATCAGAAGGTTTTGTATCGATAAAAGAGCCGTCAGTATTAATTGTAATACCGCCTATTTCATTAAAAGTATCTTTGTAAACCATATAATTGACTCTTGCACTTGTTATTTTACCTTCAGTCATGAGGTTTCTTGCAATTTCCGTCACTTCATCTTCAAGTTCGCATAATGTTTGTAATGAATCAAGAGTAACACCAATAATATACTCATTTTCCTCGGGTTCTAATTCGCTATAGATTTCCTGACCATATTCGGTCTGATACATAAACTTTTTATCGAATTTGGAGACATATGATATTCTGTCAACGCCAAAGTATTCAATATCAGGATTAACACCGTCAGGAACATTTACAACTACATAGCAAAATTCTGAAGAGAATCTTTCAATATTTCCGTCAGAATAACAGGTAATTTGAACTGAATTAGTATTAACGCTTCTTCCCTGTTCATACTGCCATGCAATTTCACTCTCTGATTCTGCCGCAAATGCCTGAACCATGCCTGACGACAGAACAATAACGGCTGACAAAATCACTGATAGACGTTTTTTGTATTTTTTCATAAAAATCAGCTCCTTATTCAAAGATAATTATTATCGTATGCAAACTGAAGCGTTTCAGAATCTATTCTCGTACTACCACAATTCTGAGTAGAAACTATTCCAATTACAGTTCTATATGTTTTTATTTGAAATACTCCATCTGCACGCCAAAACTGCTTTCTACATATATCGGCCCGCCGCTTGTTCCACCTGTTACATATGCACTTGTTGTAAATACATTACTATTTATAGAATTTACAACTCCGCTTGATTTTTTCAAAATCGAATCATAACTTACATCTTCTAAATAATAATAATATCCTAAAACATGAACAGGAATATTACTATTGTTCAACAATGTGGAATTTGTTTGCGCTCCTAAATAAAATTTTCCATATTCACTTAAATCTTCTTGAACAGTGATAATTGCATAGTCTGCTGCAATATCGCTTTCATAGAATCCAGAATTAGGATGATCAGCTCTAGAATTTATGAAATCAAGGGGGATATGAGCGGAAATTGCTGTTAGATGAACAACTGTATTAACGGCGCTGTCTGACGGATTACTGTAATTTATCATTAAGTTCATACTTGAACAAAAAGACGTACCGCCATAAACCACATGAGCAGCAGTCATTATTTCATGATCACCAATAATGAATCCAGTGCCATTAAATCCTATATTAACAACAGCTGTATCTGGAGATGCCGTTTCTCTTGGATCATCTGATAAAGAACGAGACATTGCATAAGAAGCGTAATTATAAGGAGGTATTTCCGGTAATGTATAAGTCTGTGTCTGCCCAGTTGCATAAGTATATTTCACATAATCCGTTCCGCCCGTTGCCGCTGCTTTCTGCATATCGTATCCGCTGAAAATAACAGTCGCAGACATAACAAGAAATGTTATTAAATCAAAATTTTATTTTTCATTCTATATTTAACCATTTCAGTTTCCTCCTTTTACTGCATTGTGATTGTCAGAATACCCACCATTGTAACATATGCCATAATAGACGTTCTATCCAAATCATCAACAACGCCGTTCTGATTTACATCAATGTCAGATAAATCTGACGGTTTCCAATTGCCAATCAACGCCATGTTGATTGCAACAGCATCTGATATATTTACAAAGCCATCACCGTTGACATCATAGCCGCCGGAGCATTTAACGCCGAAGCGCCGCTCATTGTACCTACAATTACAGCCACAGCAGTCGAAACTACCGCTAAAACTTTTTTGAGCTTCATTATAACCAACCTTTCATAAATAAACAAATAATTGACAAAAATTCCCTATAGCTTCTTATAAATATTATATAATTTATCAAGTAAAATTTCAATATACAAATTCCACAAAATTTATATAATAATTTTTTAATTGTATTTTTTGTGTGAACAAATTATGAACAAATTATTAACTATCAAAAAAAGACTTGACATTTTTATTAAAACATAGTATAATTAAATACTCTCAAAGAAACGGAGGTATATTCATGAGTAAACAGAATTTCAAAACTATAGCTGAAAACAGAAAAGCAAGACATGAGTATTTCGTTATTGAGAGTATGGAAGCAGGTATAGAGCTTACGGGTACTGAAGTTAAATCTCTAAGACAAGGACAAGTCAACCTTAAGGACAGCTGGTGTTCTATTGACAGAAGCGAGCTTTTTATAAAGGGTATGCACATATCTCCATATGAAAAAGGAAATATTTTTAACCGTGACCCTATAAGAGTCAGAAAGCTTTTAATTCACAAAAAGGAAATAAACCGGCTTTTAGGAAAAGTCAAACAGGACGGACTGACTTTGATTCCACTGTCAATTTACTTTAAGGGCTCCATCGCAAAGATTCAACTCGGACTTTGCAAAGGAAAAAAGCTATACGACAAACGTGAAGACGCCGCTAAAAAGGATGCGAAACGTCAGATTGAGAGAGCGGTCAAAAGCCGTTATTAATCGGGGGCGTAAAGGTTTCGACGGGGACTTTGAACCATAATAAGCGAGTAGAGCAGGAGTATACTCTTTAAACTGCACCACGTTTAAATATAAACGCTAGAAAAAACATTACTGTAAGCACAAGAAACTTACAGGTAGCAGCCTAAGTCTGCTACTGTCCTCCTTTTGAGTACCACGACAAAAGCCAGGGCACAGATTAGTGGTGAACGTTAATACGGAAAGCTCCTGCCGTATTAATGTATTCGGAGATACCAAAGCCGGCAGACTGTTTATCGCCGGCCGGCAGAGGGAATTTTAAACGATAAACTACACTCGTAGAAAGTTATGCGGATTGGTTTTCGGACACGGGTTCGATTCCCGTCGCCTCCACCAACACAATATTACACAAAACCCTGCTACTTTTATTATGTAGGCGGCTTTGCCGTTACGGTTTGGTTGTAATAACACATAAAACCCCACTAAGGTTTAAAATCCTTAGAGGGTTTTTCTTCGTTTATGGAATATGTGTTAAACCAGATAGGGATAAAAAAGATATGTATGGGCAGGAGTACGGATTTTCTCCTGCCTTTGCCTGTATTCAGGCAGTTTGCTGATGATTGGTACGCCGCAGATATTCCCGTTCCATTTCACGCATTTCCTCGTCCGTGGGGATGTCCACAATCCCGACATAGGAATAGTAGACATCAATCGCCTGCGTCCGTTTTCCGTCTTTCTTTACCCGTTCATGGACTACGATTTTATCCACAAAGGCGTTAAGGATTTCGGGCGTAAGTTCGTCAATACGGGTATATTTCTTCGTGACGCTTATCAGCTTCGCTACATTGGCCGCTTCCGTGTCGGCTTCGCTAATCTCTGCGGTCAACGCTTCGATTTCACGCTTTAACTGTTCCTGCTCGGATTCATATCCGTCGGGCAGCTTGTAAAAACGCTCGTCGTTCAGTTTCCCGTTGACATTATCCTCATAGATTTTACGGAACAGGCGGTCAAGCTCGTTTATCCGCTTTTCGTCCTTTTCTATCTGCTTCTGTTTGGCGGACAGTTCAAACCTGCGCTGTGCAAGGGTCGTGTCAATCTGCCTTTTGATAAACACCCGTTCAAACTGCTGCAAATAGGACAGAAAGTGCTGAAGCTGTTTTAACACCAACTGATACAGTGCGTCCTCTCGGATATAGTGCTGCGTACATTCCTTTGCCCTGCTCGTTCGCTTATACTGCGAACAGCGGAAGTGCGTATAACCGTTGGCGGTGGCAAGACTTAATTTCGCCCCGCAGTCCGCACAATAGAGAAGCCCCGAAAACATACTGGTTGTGCCTCTTTTGGTCGGTCTGCGCTTTCCCTGCCGTATCATCTGCACCTTATCCCACACCTCTTTATCTATGATAGGAGTGTGTGCGTCCTCGATATATGCCCGCCTGTCTTTGGCGGTAGGGATACGCTTCCTGCTCTTAAAGCCTAAACGGGTGGATTTGAAACTTTCCGTCACGCCGATATATGCCACATTCTCCAAGATGGTCGCAATCATGGAAGTTTCCCAGTTATACGGATTTTCCGATACTCTGGCTACGCCGATGCCTTTGGACGCTTTGTAGGCTGACGGGGTAAGCACTTTATCCTCCCACAAAATAGTGGCAATCGCAGACATTCCCTTTCCCTGCATACAGAGGGAAAATATCCTGCGGACTACTGCCGCCGCTTCCTCGTCCACCAGCCAGCGGGTACTGTCGTCGGGATTTTTCAGATACCCGTAAGGCGGCGCACCTAAATGCTCGCCCGCAAGCCCCTTTGCTTTTTTGACTTCCTTTACCTTTTTGCTCGTGCTTTTCGGATACCATTCGTTGAACAGATTGGTAAAGGCGGCAAATTCGTTGCTTTCAAGACTGCCTGTATCCACATTGTCCATGATGGCGATAAAACGCACGCCTGCTTCGGGGTAGATGATTTCGGAGTAAGAGCCGACCTCGATATAGTTCCTGCCGAAACGGGATAAGTCCTTGACAATGACTGTTCTCACAAGACCTTTTTCAATATCCGCCGACATTTCCTTAAAAGAAGGACGGTCAAAATTCGTACCTGTAAAACCATCGTCTATCTAATAGCCGTCTTTGATACAATTTGAATTTGCCCTACACTTTTTGATTTTTCCCCACACTTTTTGAGGATTTCAAGAGGGTGGGTGCATTTTCTCTTATAACGAGAAAAACTCCCTGCAATCGGTGATTTTGCCTACCGACCGCAAGGAGTTCTTTCATAATTAGATACTGATTTCCGTTCCATCCAAAAAGGTAAATCTCAAATCGTTCTTATCGTAAACCGTCACATAATCCAATAAGCCTTGCCACATTTCTTCATCGAATGCCGTTACAATGTCCGGCAGTCTTTGCAGGCGTTCCAGGAATACCGTGGTCTTTTCTTTCTCTGATGTTAAAGTGCCGATTCGGTCTTCCAATTCTGTAAGCCGTGCCGTGGCCGTGTTGTAACGCTCCACCAGTTCATTGTACCTCTTTTCGTAATCATCCTGGTCAAGTGCCATCTGTGCATTGTCAGCAATGCACCGTTCAATAAGGTCAGCCACAACCGTCAACTCATTCTGCAGGCTTGTTTTTTCGGCTCGGAGGTCTGCGGTGTCAAAGGCTTCTGCCAACACCAACCGGAGGTTTTGGATAATGATATCCTTATCCTCTGAGAAACGGTTGATTGCCTCCACAAATTTCTCCTTGATGTTTTCCTCCCTCAAATGCGGTGTAGCACATTTCTCGCCATCATCGTATTTGTGGTTGCACCGCCAAATCACGCTGCGGTACTTGTCATTGGAGTGCCATACTTTTGAGCCGTACCATGAACCGCAGTGTCCGCATTTTATTTTACTGGAAAAAATGCTGACCGAACTTTTTCTGTTTTTCCCCGGCTGTCTGACTGCCATCAATTTCTGCACTCGGTCAAATAACGCAGGTTCGATAATGGCTGGGTGGTTTCCTTCCACATAATACTGCGGCACTTCGCCCTCATTGATTTTCTTCTTTTTGGAAAGATAATCCGTGGTGTAAACCTTCTGCAAAAGGGCGTCGCCTTTGTACTTCTCGTTGGTAAGAATGCTCTGCACCACCGCTTTGCCCCATACCTTTTTACCGCCCGGTGTCGGAATGTTTTCCGCAGTCAGCCGTTTTGCAATTTCGTAGGGTGACTTGCCTTGTAAAAAAAAACCGTAGATTTTGCGGACAACTTTCGCTTGATCTTCGTTAATCACAAGGTTGCCGTCCTCGCCACGGTCATAGCCGAGAAATCTGCCAAAGGGAACAGATACTTTTCCGTCAGCAAAACGCTTTCTCATGCCCCATGTGCAGTTCTCCGAAATGCTCCGGCTTTCCTCCTGGGCAAGGCTTGACATGATGGTAATCAGCAGTTCGCCCTTGCTGTCAAATGTCCAAATGTTCTCCTTTTCGAAGTAACATTCCGTGCCGTTTTCTTTCAGCTTTCTAATGGTGGAAAGGCTGTCTACCGTGTTTCTTGCAAAACGGCTGACTGACTTGGTAATAATGAGGTCGATTTTGCCGTCAAGGGCATCATCCACCATCTGATTGAAACCGTCACGGTACCTGATGGATGTTGCACTGATTCCTTCGTCAGAATACAGTCCAACAAACTCCCAGTCCTCACGGCTCTGGATGTAATTGGTGTAATAATCGCATTGAGCGGCATAGCTTGTCTGCTGGTCTTCCATATCGGTAGAAACACGAGCGTAGCCTGCAACCCGGCGTTTCTTTCGGCTATTGATAGGAGTTGCCGTGAACCTGTTAATGCTTGCAGGAATCACGGTTACATTTTTCTTCGCCATATTTCTGTTCTCCCTTCGTAGAATTTGTACTCAAGGCTGCCATCCTCAAGTACCATGATTTTCTCGACTTGATTTTCAAAGGTGGTTTCATCGAATTCCTGCTGTCCAAGAATATACGCGGATATTCTTCGCAATTGGAAATCCGCATAGTTTTGGGCATCACACTCCACACCTTTGTAACCATATTTCTTCCCAATGCAATACCAGTAAGTCCACTTGTTTGCGGAAACTACCCGGTGGTAAGGATGACCGCACTTTCCGCAGAAGACTTTATTCTGGAAGCAATCGGTCACTGTAAACTCGTGGCTTGTAGGGCTGATTTTTAAATCATGCCACACTTGGCACTCGCCCTGCACAAGGTGAAATTCAATATCACCGCTGGCTTGCACCACCATCTGCTTGATCTGGTTTACAAAAAGTACCTCGTCAAAGGTATCAGTACCCAAGACTTCAGCACAGATGTCTTTTAAGGCGGCATCAGCAAAATTTCTTATGCTGCAGCTTCGCACCGACTCCTTCTTTGAACGGCAAATCCAGTGCACATAGGTTTTGCCTTTCTGATTACCCTTTTTTCTTGTGAAAGACTGCCCGCAGACACCACAGCGGATTTTACCGGTAAAGCAGTAAGTGGGATTGAGCATTGCAGTCCTGCGTTCAAACTCTTGCTGAACCTTACTGTAGGTTTCTCTGTCGATAATTGCCTCGTGGCAATCGGTCAAGCGGTACTGTGGTAACTCGCCATTGTTCCGAGCCTTAGTCTTTTTGATTGGATCGATGATGTAGCACTTTTGCCGAACAAGGTCTCCGGCATAAATCTCATTGTGAATAAGATTGTTGAGGGACGCCTCCTGGAATAGCTTATCGTTAATTGTGCGGTAGCCCTTGCCGTTCAGTTCATCACAGATGCCTTGCAAAGGAATCCCCTCAAGGTAACGCTGGAACATCAGCTTTACTATTTCAGCCTCTTCGGGAATAATAGTGTACTTTCCAAGGTTGTCATCGTACTGATAACCCAGAATGTGTTTATTGGCTGCTCCAATATCCCCGGACTGGAATCTCTTTCTGACACCCCATTTCACATTTTCCGAAATGCTTCGGCTTTCTTCCTGTGCAAAGGATGCAAGGATAGAAAGCATCAGTTCTCCGTCCCCGGAGAAAGAATGTATATTTTCCTTCTCAAATCTGACCTCCACACCAAGTTCTTTCAGGTATCTGACTGTTGTCAAAAGGTCAACCGTGTTTCGGGCAAATCGTGAAATGCTCTTTGTAAGAATAATGTCTATTTTGCCTGCCTCACAATCGGCAAGCAGTCTTTGAAATTCATCACGCCATTCCGTTCCTGTTCCGCTGAGTCCTGCGTCACCATACCCTCATCAACGGAACGAAGGAGCATTAAACCGCTCCAACAAATTTGTAATAAATCGTAATCGTCTGTTCCTTGTTCTTTTTACCTTGCTGATTTTTATCCTCGCTGATTGTAATTTTATCAATCAATGCAGTTAAAGTTTGTCTGTCAAGTACTGTAATGTTTGCGTACTCTTTTAACAGTGCAATAAATCTTGAAACGTCCGTCCTGTTTTCTTGAATCGTACTAACCTCGTCTTCCAGTGTATGAACTGTTTCTGTCAGTGTTTGCTTTTCATTCTGATAATCTGTGATAAACACCGAAAACAAATCATCCGGTATTTTTCCGCTGAGATTATCTTCATACACTCGTTTAATTCGAGCGTCCATTTCTTCCAGACGTTTCTTTGCTTGTTTCAATTCCTTTTTGGCTTTGGCAAGCTGTTTTTCTTCCGCATAACATTTCACAGAAAGAATTTCCTGAATGGCTTTTCCCTCGTCTTCTTCAATCAACTTTACATGCCTTTGTATGTCTTCCAATACTATTTTGTAAAGGTTTTCATATGTAATATGATGAGAAGTACAAGCTTTTGTACCGTCTGTGCGATACTTTCCGCAAGAATAGTATTTCGGATAATTTGTTCTGTCGTGATGGAGCATACTGTAACCGCATTCCGCACAGTAGAACAGTTTGGAAAATATCTGCGGTTTGCCTGTTCTTTTAACAAAACGTAATCTTCCGTCAAGCGACTTTTGTACAGTGTCAAACAATTCTTGACTGACGATTGCTTGATGGGTATTCTCCACAATAATCCAGTCTTCACGCTTATTCGGTACAATTTTCTTTGTACGGTAAGACTGTACACGTTTTCTGCATTGCACATTGTGTCCGGCATATACCGGATTTCTTAAAATCCACCTAACAACAGCGCCGTCCCAAGTATATTTCTTTTGAAATGTACCATTGACCGAATTCTTTTTAGAATTTCGATAGTCCAAAGGTGTTAAAACTCCATCTTCTTCCAAAATTTTAGCAATTTTCTTTGTTGAAACTCCGGAAGAACTTAATTCAAACATTCTTCTGATATGCGGTGCGATTTCCTCATTGATTATCAAAATATGCTTATCTTCTGGACTTTTCAAAAATCCATATGGCGCATAAGGCGCAAGAAATTCGCCTTTTCTTGCCTTCGCATGCAGAGAAGAACGTATTTTTACCGAAATATCCTTTGCGTACATATCGTTTAGGATATTTTTGAACGGCGCAATGTCGTTGTTGGAATAAAGGGTATCAATCCCGTCATTCAAGGCAATGAAGCGTACATTCTTTTCTGGGAAATAGATTTCTGTGTACTGTCCGCACATGATGTAATTTCTGCCCAATCTGGACAAATCTTTGACAATGACAAGATTGATTCTGCCTTGTTCAATATCGTGTATCATTCTTTGAAAATTGGGACGTTCAAAATTCACACCGCTGTAACCATCGTCAACATAAATATCAATCAGTTTCCAGCCTTGCTTTTTCACGTATTCTGTCAGCATTGTTTTTTGACTTGCAATGCTCATGCTTTCCAAGTTAGTTCCATCGTCAACCGATAAACGGCAGTAAATAGCGACAGAATAAAATTGTTGTATTCCCATTTCTGACCTCCTTTGAATACAACAAAAACCAACCGGACAAATATCATTTTCTGTACTGATTATAGCACAAAAAAGCAGTAAATTCCAGTTGATTTTGTTACTTTTTCAAAATATGAATTCATATAGAATCATTATATAGGATTCGTTTCACTGCCAAATCGTATAGGATTTTACTTGAAGTATCTATTCCTATGAATTTACTGATTATATGATACGTATTATTATCAATTGTCACGGTATATGTATTTTCTTCTTTGTCATTTTCTTTTTCTGTCAGTGATGTATCCTTTTCCATAGACAAAACCTCCCATATCATTTTTATGTGAGAAAAAAATTGTCTATGCATGTCCGATTTTGAAAAATTACCTGTTCCACCAACCCATGACAAAAGTGTTCTAACCACATAAGACAGCGCATAAAAATAAATAAAAAGGCGAAAGCCTTGTAAATACGCTATAATTTCATTCCGATGTAATAGAGGGGTCTCCTATTTCATACGAGACCCCTCTATTACATCGTGG
>UPZA01000007.1 GCA_900538575.1 uncultured Ruminococcus sp. | reverse complement strand
GACGAGACAGACTCAAAATCTGTTATCCGCAAGGGTGTGTGGGTTCGAGTCCCACCACCGGCACCAGAAATCAACAGCCTGCAAACGCTTGATACGACTGCGTTTGTGGGCTTTCTCTTTTTTAGCCCTGTCCCTCGTAAAATACGGGGGACATACTTTTTTTCAAATGTCCCTCCTGTTTTCGGGCTGTTTTTGGAGGGACATTCTGCTTATTCCGTGGGGAAAACGGAAAGAATCGCATTGGCCGAAGCAACTTTTGAGGAAAAGTCAAGGTGAGTGTAAATGTTTGAAGTAGTTGAAATATCGCTGTGTCCCAACCATTCCTGAATCTCTTTCAAACTCACTCCGTTTGCATAAAGCAGGCTTGCACAACTATGCCGCAGATCGTGAAAGCGGATTTTTCTCAATCCGTTCTTTTTCAGCACGAGCGGAAAATGCTGTGTGATATATCCCGGCTTTATAAGCTCCCCGATTTCATTGACATAAATATAGTCTTTGTATTCGGTGCAGTAGCCTTTACCACACATTTTACGGTTCATTTCCTGCTGTGTTTTCAGACGGTAGAGCAATTCCTCAAACGGCGGGATAAGCGGCAGCGAACGGTAACTTGATTTCGTTTTTGTCCTGTCTTTTTGAATGATCTGGCTTTTGCCGTCAAGCGTTACTTGGGTAACGGTGTGACGAATGGTGATGATTTTCTGCTTAAAGTCAATCGCACTCCATTTCAGCCCCACAACCTCGCTGCGGCGTAATCCGTAGAAAGCGCCGAGGATAACGGCAAGCTCTATCGGGTCGCCTTTGACAATCTCAAAAAGCTGTTCGAGCTCTTCTTGGTTATAGATACTGCCGACGAATTTCTCTTTTTTCGGCCGTTCTATCCGATCGGATGGGTTGCTGTCTATCAAACCGATTTTGACGGCATATTTCAGCGCCTTGTGGATATTGGCGTGGCGGTGAATAACCGTGTTAGCCGATACGCCCCGTTCTTTCATTTCGTAGGTGTAATAGTCCTGTATGTGTTTCGGCGTCAGATTACATAAGGAGAGCCCCGGAAAGAACTCGTCGAAATATACGACGATTTTACTCTTGATACAGAACGAATAAGAAGCGTAGGTGGGTTTATCGAGGTTAGGCTTCATCATCTCCAACCAGTCGAGCATAAAAGCTGTAAAAGGTATTGTCGCTTCGTCCTGCGGATTCGATTTTTGCGTTGTCTCATTCAATTTTGCTTCTTTGGCCTCTTGTCGTTGTTTCAATTCAAGTTCTTTGCTTTGTCGGGCTTCCATTAGCATAGCTTCCGCACGCTTTTTGTTGCCCTTAACAGGCAATCCCGTCGTTTTGGACGGGGTTTGCCTTTTGCCGTTCTCGTCCGTATAACTCAATACAATGTGAAAGTAGCCTCTTTTTTCACGCAGATGTCCTGCAACCATAAAAATAACCTCCTTTGTTCGGTGCAGCATAGATTCATCTGCCATTGACATAATCAGTATAGCAGAGAGAGCCTTATAGGCCAAATGTGCAAACGAGGTTTTACGCAGGAGATTTATCTATGATTTCCAAATACTCAAAAATAGAGATTTTGGGTATGCGGTAGCGCCGTCCGACAACAAAACTTTTGATTGTCCCGTTCTTCAAAAGACGGTATGCTGTTTTCTGACTGATACCGCCTAACATTTCGCACATCTGCTCAACATTCACAATGTCCGGGTAATTGCAAAATACGAGTTTGTATGCGTCTTGTGATTTCAAACTGTCCTCCTATTTGTTCTTTGGAATAATCTCATAGTCAAAGCCTTTCCTGCTGTTACAGTAGGTGCAGGTGTCTTTTTCGGTTTGTTCTGCGTTGACCCGGCGCAAAACAAAAGCACCCGAACCGTAGAAATTTTCGGCGCAGGTGCGGCAAAGGCAAAGGATTAACTTGTTTGGTATGCTCTCGATCAGTCCAACGCTGACGGCAAGAGCGTGATTGATACCCTGTATATGCTTTTCAGGTAAGTGGCCGATAAAAGAACTCAACCGGCGTTTATCAATAGTGCGTAGCTGCTCTAAAAGCACAAGAGAGGGCAGTTCCAAGCCGTTCTCCGCTTCGAGCAGATAGTGAGTAGGCAATTTTGCCTTTGCGTCCCTTTTGCTCGTGATAGAAGCAATAATCACGGTAGGGCTGTGTTTGTTCCCGACATCGTTTTGGATAATAACGACGGGACGGTAGCCTTCTTGTTCCGAGCCGATACCTTTTCCCAGATCGGCGTAATACATATCGCCTCGTAAATATGTTCGGTTCATAACAGTAAATGACCTCCTTTGAAAATTTAGGCGACCAGTCGCCTATGTAGAGGCCAACGGCAGAACAGAATTAAGGTCGGAAAGATATAAACGATTCTCCGTTTCAAAGACCCGTCCTGCCGTTTAGCCCTTGTATTTTCAAACAATCCAATTTGTCCTCGACGCCCCGAATTGTTAAGGGAAGTCACCAAACGGCTGACAGCGTATCAGCTCCACGGGAATCTCACCCCCGGTAGGTTCTCTACCGGCTGCCCTCATTGGTTGCGACGGTCTTATCACGCTCGACCTGTGACTGAACAGGAGTATCATTGTCCCTATTGCCTGTCATCGCCATATCGGGAGCTGCCCGATACTGATAGCCGACTGTTTATCGCTCCCTGTCGGAAATCAGCAAGCCAAAGACCAAAAAAGAATAAAGGTGTAATCTCGTTGCTTCTGTTTCCCGCAGATCGTGGCGCAGCCGCTAATGTGGCTTATGCTCATCACAATAGCAATAGGAATGTGTTTGGTGAATGGGTATTCGGTTGTCAAGGAACAAGCCCATTCACCGCAAAACGGATAAAGGGCAGAGAGTTTTCGTATCTCTCTGCCCCTATCCTCACTTAAAGGGAATAATTAGCCCCTCATTTGAAAAAAAGTTTGAGTTTTTTTATGGCCGAATCAATGGAACGCTTGACCGGCATAATCGTACAACCCTCCATTCTTGCAATCTGCTCGTAAGTCAATCCCTCAAAGTAATAGAGTATAAGCCGCCGCCTTTGTGTTTCGGGTAGTTGGGTGATTGCTCTATGTAGGCGTTCATATTCAATGCTGCGCAAAACGGTTTCCTCAACGGATTCCTCCTTAGAAAAAGCCCTACGATTGAGTGATTGCTCCGTCTGTTCAAAGTGTTCGATGTGCCTGTCCCACTCATTGAGAACAGAAAGGTCGTCCAGTTCAAAGCGGTTTAATACCTCGAACAATTCTTTTGTTATCTGCAATTCCCGCAATATACCTTGTCCGTCCCGAAAGGAAAGATAGTGCTTGTCCTCTTTTTGGGATAGGGTATAAGGGTTATACTTATCTTTTCTTCGTTTTGGACGCTTTTCGTCCATAGTCATTACCTCCGATCAATCTGAAATTTGAGAAATTCAGATTGATCGGGGCGGTGAGCGGCAGCCTGCACTAAAAGCGGTTTTATTCCGTGTTTCGCTAAAAAACAACAAACAAAAAGCCGCAAAGGTTGTCAGACCTTTACGGCTACAAGAGAAATAAACTCCTTTCGGTAGAAATATGACATCTACAAAGAGGGTATAATAGGGCCATATCAGAACAAGGATTTTTTTAACAGGTTATCCTTGCTTCTGTACGGCGGTATGTAGATAGCTGCCGCTTCTAATCAACAGCGGCGTGGCGGTATCAGACCAACACAAAAATATCCCTCCAAACTCAAAACGGGTTTAGAGGGAACTGTTTATTTGGGCGTGGAAAAACAGCCCACCAAAGCTCCGTTTTTTTTATTCGGTGGGCTTGTCTCTACTTATTTGAAAAAGGAAAGGCCGATGATTTACAAGATTGCTTGTAAGTTCATCGGCCCTGCGCCTGTGCGTCCGGCTCTTTGATAACTGTTATTTTCATATTATTTGCGGATATTAAACTGTTTTGCTTGCATTTCGGGCAATACAGCGGATAATTTATCAAAACGGTATCGGTTCTGATTTTATCACGAGTTTTGCTACCACAGATAGGGCACAATATCCATTCTTCGTGTATCATTTTTACCTCCTTAAAATAGAGATTTAATATCCTTATACAAGAGATTTTACATCGTTTAATGAGAGGTGGTGCTTCTGTATAATAGATGTGAAAACTCTAATAAATATAGGTGGTGAGTGAATGAGCGAAAATTTCGACTTTATGGCATTGGGACAAGCAATAAAACGGGCTCGTGAAGCAAGGCAAATGACAAGAGAGCAGTTAGCGGAAATTCTCAACATTGCTCCCCGGCACATACAGTCCATTGAAAACGAAGGACAGCACCCAAGTTTACAGTTGTTTGTTCGTCTTATCACGATGTTTGATATATCGGCAGATCAATACATATTTTCAAACAGACGGGCAGAGAAAACGACCTTGCGCCGACAAGTAGATTCCGTTCTCGATACGTTGAGCGACAGAGAACTCACGATCATAGAGGAAACTGCCAAAGCCATATGCAAATCGAGGGAACCGGAGGAATAAGCCTCCGGCTTCCTCGGTTTTTATGTTATATATCACCAACCTATTTTCAATACAGACAAATCCTAAGTCCAATCGTCCAGTCGGTGCTGCTGTAAAAATATCTGCCGGTGGTGGTAAACAGATAGGATTCCGAACTGAAATTGTGATAATTGCTGCCGCCACGTTTTACATACTGCCTCGAAACAGTTGTATTCTGCGGGTCAACCTGATCGTCTGCCGAATAACTGCCGCCGTAATCGTCCACCCATTCATAAGCGTTGCCGCTCATATCATATAGCCCCAACTCATTCGGCAATTTTGTTTTGACATCAATCGGGCTGCTGCCGCTGTTTTCTAAAGTAACGGCGACTTCGTTGATGTCATTGCTCCCGGCATAGAGATAGCCTTTGCTTTGATTACCTCCTTTTGCAGCAAATTCCCATTGCGCTTCGGTAGGCAGTCGAAAACGCATATCATCGGAGATTAAGCCCTGCTCTCGTGCAATTTCAGTCAACCTGTCAACAAAGGTATGGGCTTCGTTCCACGTTACGCTTGTTTTCGGGTGAGTGTTGCTGCCGCCGCCATTACTCATAACAGCATTCCATATGGCTTCTGTTACCTCTGTTTCTCCCATAAGATAGTCCTGTGTCAAAGTAACCTTGTGGGCAGGCGATTCGCTGAAAGCAACATTTGTATTGTCAGAACCCATCGTGAAAGTCCCGGCCTCCACCAATATCATTTTGAAATCTACGCCGTTAATTGAATAAGTGGTTGTATGTAATTTTGATAATGGCAGTTTAGCAAGCATTTCGGTTTGCAGTGTTACACCGCAAATAGTACAGATAATATGTCTGCTTCCCGTCGAGGTCTCGGTAGGCTCTTTATCCGTGATCCAATTTCCAGCAGTATGTCCTTTAGCTGAAATCGTGATGGAGGATAGTTCACTCAAACCTCTATTGTCGGAAAAATTTTTGCCGCAGCCGGTACAATGCCAGTATTCTTTTATTCCGTTACCGGTACAGGTGGCGGCAACCTGTTTATGATATTGCAAAGAGTGTGTATGAACCAGCGTCCCCTGATTGGTTTCTTGATTCACTGGCTTTGTGCCCGTAGACGAAGTTGCTTCTTCTTTTTTAGCAGTGGCGCTTGTATCAGAAGTATTCGTTACAGTTCCCGCCGCGCTTTCCGTTGATACAGATGATTCTTTATTGTCGGCATCCACCGACGGTGCGCGGTCGGTAACTCCAGAAATTATTTCCAGCCCATCCTGCGTGATTTCGGAATTTACATCGGCGGAAAGTATTGTATCGGTACTTGCGCTTTTGCCATCGGGCATTTGTTCATCTGATTGGCTACACCCCGCAAGGGATAAACAAAATACTGTCAACGCCATAAAAAAGCAAATTATCCGTTTCATATGATCACCACCTCTCCATATTTAACATTTAATATAGACAAATCCTAAGTCCAATCGTCCAATCTGTGCTCCCGTAAAAATATCTGCCTGTGGTGGTAAACAGATAGGATTCTGAGTTGAAATTATGATAATTGCTGCCGCCACGTTTTACATATTGTCTCGAAACAGTTGTATTCTGTGGGTCAACCTGATCTTCGGCCGAATAGTTACCGCCGTAATCATCTACCCACTCATAGGCATTGCCACTCATATCGTATAGACCTAATTCATTCGGCAATTTTGTTTTCACGTCCATAGGACTGCTGCTTCCGCTGTTTTCTAAGGTAACAGCAACTTCGTCAATATCATTTCCTCCGGCATAGAGATAACCTTTACTTTGATTACCTCCTTTTGCGGCAAATTCCCATTGTGCCTCGGTAGGCAGACGAAAACGCATATCACCAGTGATTAAGCCCTGCTCTCGTGCAATTTCAGTCAACTTGTCAACAAAGGTATGAGCTTCTTCCCACGTTACGCTTGTTTTCGGGTGGGTGTTGCTGCCACCGCCATTACTCATAACAGCATTCCATAAGGCTTCTGTTACCTCTGTTTCTCCCATAAGATAGTCCTGTGTCAAAGTAACTTTGTGGGCAGGAGATTCGCTGAAGGCAACATTTGTATTATCCGATCCCATCGTGAAAGTTCCTGCCTCCACCAATATCATTTTGAAATCTACACCGTTTACTGTGTATGTGGCTGTTTTAAGCTCCGAAGAAACACCTTGTCCTTCTTCAGATGAATTGTCCTGTCCTAAAACCAGTTCGCTACTGTTCTCCGGTTCGGTACTGCTCTGTGTGTTCTCATAAGAAACACTATATTCACCATTATTCACGCTGCTTCCTCCTTGATTATTACAACCTGTCAGGCTAAATGCAAAAGCAAATATAACGGCAAGAAATAAGTATAGCTTTTTCATTTCATATATCCTCCTTACTTTTTATGCGGAAAATCCTGTGGCGAACAACTGCCGTCCGCCGCCATTTTGCCGCCGAATACAGGGAACATACTGAAATCACCATAATTTTTGATCTTCTCGGCGTTTTTCAGAGTTTCCATATCTTCATTTGAAATCTCAAAACTCATTTGTGCATTGTCTGCCATATGTGCCGGATTTGCCGTTTTCGGCAAGGGCAATGTCCCTAATTGCAAACAATAACGGATACAAAGCTGCGGAACAGAAACACCGTATTTTTTTGCCATTTCTGAAATTTGGCTGTTTTTCTGCATTTCTCCGTGTGCAACGGGAGAATAGGCTTCCACAAGAATATCGTTCTTTTTGCAGTAATCAATCAAGTCAAACGGCGTGTTTCCAATGTGGCAAAGAATTTGATTGACAGCAGGCTTTACCTCTCCGTTTTTCAAAATATTGTCAAGGTCAATTTCCTCAAAATTTGAAACGCCGATAGCTTTTAATTTGCCCTCATAATGCGCTTCTTCCAAAGCCCGCCACGCTTCAAGATTGCCTTCAAAGAAATGTTCTCCGGCGTGAAAATCCGTCCACGGCTGAGGTGCGTGGATAATCATCAGGTCAAAGTAATCCAGTCCCGATACACGCAAAGATTCTGCAATAGCTTCCTTCGCTTCCTTATAGGTTTTATAGAACGCCTGTAATTTTGTTGTCACAAACAGTTCTTCACGGGAAACGCCGCAAGTGCGGACGCCCTCGCCAACGCCTCTTTCATTGTCGTATCCCTGCGCTGTGTCGATATGGCGGTATCCGATTTTTACAGCGTCCCTTACTGCCTGTGCCGCCTTATCATCGGGGATTTCCCAAGTGCCAAGTCCGAGTTTCGGAATTTTCATTCCATTAGAAAGTGTGTAAGTATCATTCAAAATCATAATAATCTCTCCTTTTTTATTTTGCTTTTTGCAGTACATAATCAATCTGATACAGTCTGTTTTGGTCGCTGTGTAAATCGTTTAGTATTTCCCCACGATATTGTCTGAGCAGCCGTATTCCCTTTGTCGTCTGTCCTTTTCGGATAGACTCAATAACAGAACACTTTGTTTCCTCATCAATATCAAGTTCCGATACACATTTTATAAGCTCCTCTGTTTTTTGAGTTTCATCTGCCAATCTTCCATTCCTCCTTTGTCTTACCAAGTTTCATATCTTTCGCCTGTGTCCAAATCTGCGATTTTCTGCATTTCTTCGTCGGACAATTCAAAATCGAAAATATTATAGTTTTCGGCAATATGATCTGGATTACTTGAACCGGGAATTGCGATATAGCCCGCCTGCAAGTGCCACCGCAGGATAATCTGCGCTCCTGTTTTTTCGTGTGCTTCGGCAATTTCAGCAATTACTTCATTGTTCATAGAATCCGAGGTGTGTCCTCTGCCTCCAAAGGGATAGTAGGATTCAATAACCACGCCAAATTGTTTTACATAGCTTTGAAACTCTGTATTTTGGAAAAAGATGTGGTTTTCATTTTGAATAACAGCGGGCATTATTTTGGCGTTTTCCGTAATACGCTCGAAATCCTCCTGCGTATAATAATTTGAAATCCCCAAAGAATGTACTTTGCCGTTATCAACAGCCCGCTCAATCGCCGCATAGAGTTCTTTTTCGTCAGTACCTTGTTGATGAATTAGCAGTAAATCAATATAGTCAAGTCCTAACGCCTCGATACATTCATCAATAGCAGCGTCGTAATCGTCAAATCCATAGGGAACAATTTTGGTTGTAATAAAAACATCCTCCCGATTCACAATTCCCTCTGCGATTGCTCTGCGTACACCATCTCCAACGCCCTGTGCATTGCCATAATATCTGGCGGTATCAATCAACCTGTACCCATCCTTTAAGGCGTGATAAACAGAGTTTTCCGCTGTTTCATCATCAAGCGTCCAAGTTCCAAGACCGACAATCGGCATTTCATAACCACTGTTCAAAAGTACCGTTTTCGATTCAAAATTAAAATCGGTGTTTTGATTTGGTAAATCACTTGTTATTTGCTTTCCGTCCATTTCCTGCATATCCACCTGACTTTGTGAAAGAGCAGAAGAATCCTCATTTTGTCTTGTTGTTGTATCTGTATTGCTACACCCTGCGAAAGTGAAAATCAACGTCAGTCCCAAGACAAGAGCAATCCAATTCTTTTTATTCATTCAATCATACCTCCTTTGCGTTTTTATTATATCAAAAATCTTGTTCTATTACAAATAGTTCTTTTTCATACGTTTCTATGCTTTACATTCATAGAAAGATGTGCTATAATTTCATTAGTTAAACGGAGGTAGGATTATGGAAATTCGTGTACTCAAATATTTCATTACTGTTGCACAGGAGGAAAATATGACAAGAGCAGCGGAAGTGCTGCATACCACACAGTCTAATTTATCAAGGCAGCTTGCCGAACTTGAAAATTCAGTAGGAAAAAAGTTGTTTGAACGGGGAAGCAGAAAAATAACGCTCACGGAGGAGGGTATGTTTCTCCGCAAGCGTGCAAAAGAAATTATAGAATTAACCGAACGAACGGAAGATGATTTGAAAACCTTTAATGAGATTGTCAGCGGCGTCGTTCATATCGGCGCTATTGAAACGCAGACAATGAAAATGATTGCAAACTGTATTATGTCGCTCAAAGAATCCCACCCACAAATTACTTATGATTTTTTTAGTGGAAGCATTGCGGAGATTACAGACGGTTTGAATAAGGGTTTGCTTGACTTTGGGTTGCTTGTCGCACCTGTGGATATGCAGAAGTTTGATTATATCAAGCTACCCAAAAATGATATATTTGGATTGCTTATGCGTAACGATTGCCCGCTTGCTTCTTTACAGACTGTTCACCCGGAGGACATCGGAGATTTGCCCGTATGGGTAGCACATCAACAACTTGAGGGAAATGTTTTATCCGGCTGGCTCGGACGTGATGTGCAGAGTTTGAATATTGTTTCTACATTCAATCTGATTACTACGCCCTCTATGATGATAGAAGAAGGCTTTGGTATGGCGTTTACCTTTGACAACCTTGTAAACATACCCGAAAAAAGCAATCTGTGTTTCCGTCCGCTTGAACCAAAAGTAGAGGCAGAACTCTATTTTGTTTGGAAAAAATTTCAAATGTTTACGAAACCTGCGGAGCTGTTTCTTGAAAGTGTGCAAAGCCATATATAATAAGAGAAATGTTTATGTAACAAACCGTCTGCAATGCAGACGGTTTGTTCTTTTAATAGGCAGGAGTACCATAGCCATAAATCACGCTGCTGCCGATTGAATAGCTGTTTTGCCGGCAGGCGTCGCCGGAGTTGCCTTCCACGGTATAAACTGTTCCGTTTTCCACACGTTCGACAATCCCCACGTGGTCGGTTTCGCCGTCGCCCTCCCAGTCAAAGAAAATGATGTGCCCCGCAGACGGCGTAAAGCTGCCGTCCTGCCAAAGCCCCCTTTCCTTGAACCAGTTAGAGCCTTGAATACAGCCCGCAAATTTCGGGATAATCCCGGCGTCGATATAACCGCACTCATTCGCACACCACGAAACGAAGCAGGCGCACCATTCCACACGGGAGTTAAAGCCGTACCAAGACCAATAGGGCTCGCCGCCTACATTCCCGACCTGCGACAGAGCGACGGAAACGATTGTCCCGTCCTCGGTATAAATGCTATATAGAACGGCGCTCCACATACTGCGGTTTTCTTCGGCAAGCAATTCGGCAAGCTGTTCCCGCTGATCTGCATTGAAGCTGTATTTATCCGCCATTTCCCCGGCGGTCTTATGGGCAACCGTGATATACAGATAGGTGCGGGTAACGGTGGTTTCCGTCTGCACGATATTTCCGTGTCCGTCGTCTGTTTCGGTTATTACCGTTTCGGTTTTTGTTTCCGTCCGGGACGATATTTCGTTCATCTGCCAGAAAATATCTTTGAGAATCGCTTTTTTGCTGTCGTCAATCGTGGCGACCTCCTGCGGATTATCCGGGTCGGTGGTGGTTTTCACCGCATAGACAGCCAGCACCTCCGGCCAGACGGCACGGGAGCCGGACATTTCCAGAACATCGTAGGAGATATTCGCCTTTGTCGTGTCGATCTGCTGCTGGTAGTCGTCGTTGATTTCCTGTACCACGCTCTGCATCGTCAAGCCCGAGCCGCTGTCCTCACTTGAAAAGAAAATGCCAAAGCACGAGCCGATCAGCAGCGCAATCAGGCAGATAATGATAATTACCAAAACCGCAATCCAGCCCCCGGCCGCAATCGCCGCTATCAGCGCCTTTGTACCTGCAATAATGGCTTTGACTGCAAGGGCGATTGCTTTTGCGACTGCCTTTGCAGTGGCAACGGCGGCTTTGGCGGCGGCACGGGCGGCGTGAGCTGCCGCCCTCGCAGCTTTGGCCGTGGCCTGTGCTGTCTTTTGGGCTGCTTTTGCCGTCTGTTGGGCCGTTTTAATTGTGGTCCGGGCAGTACGCTCGGCGGTCTTAACCGATTTTTGCGCCGCCTTGACTGAACCCTTTGCGGTTTTTACCGTCGCCTTACCCGTGGATTTCGCCGTCTGCTTGATTGTCTTTCCGCTGTGTTCCACCGTCTTAATGGATTTTTTAGCGGTGTCGGCTGAACGGCGAATCCCTTTTGCCGCCCTTTGCCGGGCCTGTTTTTTCGGAATGTCGCTTGCTTTCTGCCCGAAATGCTCTCTGATTTTGGAAATATTCTCTTTTGTCGTCTTTACACCTTTACGGCCTTGTTTGTCAAACTGCCGGACAGCTTCACGGGCGGCAGAATCAGCCCCGCCCGAAATACGGTCGGCGGCGTATTCACCGGGGGAACTCTCCGCAGAATAAAGGCTGTGTTCCGCTTTATCCTTTGTGCGGACATAGGCGGATTTCATACGCTCGGCGGCTACCGCTGATTTATCAATCGTCTTAACCGTACCCTTTACAATATCTCTTGTCTTTATTTCCGGCATAGCGTCACCTCCGTTTTGAGCCGGGACAATTCATCACGCAGAGCGGAGTAAAACGCCCTGCTGCGGATATTGCCGCCTGCGGCCTGCCACCTATCCTCAAAATCAAAACGGGCGGCAAGTTCACGGACGGAATAGTTTTTGAGAAATGTCCGCCAAGTGGCGCTGTCCCATTCTTCAAGCTTCCGCCATAGATCAGGGAAATGCCGGTACAGTTTCCGCAGTTCTTCCAAACTTTGCAGAGGGCAGCACCAGCAGGAAACCCGGCTGAAAATCTCATACAGACCGCCCCAGTCAAAGCCCCTTTCATAGCAATAGGCAAGGCAGTCCTTTTCGGTCATAGCCCATTCGACGAGCGGATAGCAGGCGGTTTTCATACGCTTTGTTTCATCGGCGGCAATCCCCACATACTCGATCACCTCATACTGCTTTTTCATTTCCCGCAGATAGGCGGCAATCACACGGGTTTTAAGAATCCCGGTACACCAGCGCCCACGGGGACCGGGCCAACTCAAACCTTTATGCTGCTCCAAAGCAGGATTTTTTCTTTTCGGGGAGTAATCAAAAAAGTAGTATTCAAAATCGTGTTCTGCTTTCAGCCGGATAATTGGTCTGCCGATATATGCCTGCAAACGGTCAAGGTGTTCGTACATCTGCGGAAATTCAAGCCCTGTATCGCAGAACAGAATGAGATCAACCGGCCGTTTTTCCTCCAAAAGCCGCAGGAGCATAGCCGTTGAATCTTTCCCGCCTGAAAGAGAGAGGACATATTTTTTAGGCTTCATCGCCGCCCACCTCCCCGGCGGGAGCAGCAGCCTTTTTCGCCACAACGACCATTCGGCCGTTTGTACGGCTGTATTCGCAGGTGGAAAGCGTAATCAGCTTGTCGCCATATTCGGCGCTCACGCCCGTATCGTAAAAAGAAAGTCCCTTGCATTTTGCGATATAGGCGTCAAAATCCTCCGCAGAATCCGCACGGGTGAAATGGTAATACTTAAAGCCCTGCTCGGAGTAGGCGACGGTCTTAAACGCCGCCACGATCTCATATTCGCCAAAGCCTGCCAGCGTATCAAAACGGATTGTTTTATGCTCCCTGTAAAAATCCTCGTCGGCATACTTGCAGAGATCGGCAAACATACTGCCGTTATTCATATGGTGGCCGTAGATTACGCAGTTGTCGGAAAGTTCAAGGTCGCAGTTTTCCTGCACATAGGGAACGCCGTAACTGCTGTACTGCTTGTCAAACCCTCGTTTCAGATAATAATTCGGGTTATCAATCGTCTGCATTACGGGGTAGTCGATGTTTGTGCCGTCAATGAAAATCCAGCCTACAAAATCGCTGTTCTGCTCATAAACCGCCCTGTACTTTTCAAAAGCGGTCTGCTCCGGGACGGCGGCTGCCTGCAGTTCATCGGCGGGTGACGTTTCGTCCTCCACAAGAGCAGAGATATTTTGAAATGCCTCGGCGCTCTGTTTTTCATCGGCGTACTGCCGATAGAGCATAAAGCCGGAGAAAAGGAAAAGGGCGGCACAAGCGGCCGCCCCGATCATCAGATATTTGCTTTTCATATTTTGTTGTCCTCCTTGTGGAATTTAAGAAACGTCCCCGCCGCCGAACACGCCTTCGCCGGGTTTTGTCGTCATTAACTGATACAGTTTTGTATCTTTGGGGAAACGGTTGATAAAGGGAACGAGAGCCGAGCCGTATTTGATAAGCCCGCACCCGGCGTCCGCATTGGTAACATAGCTCATCTGCTCGTCGGAGATATTCAGGAGTTTTGCAAGTTTGGCGCGGTCGGAATACGCTTGATTTAACATCACGACAAATTCCGAGTTGGAAAGCATCGTGCTCGCCTGTACGGAATCAAGCAGATATTCTACATTCTGCGTAATGGCGGTGGGATAACCGTTTCTCTTTCTGAACTGCCGCCAAGCGGAATTAAAGAAAATGCCGCTTTGCTCATTTTCAAATACCACGTGAAATTCGTCGATGAACACGTGCGTCCGCTTGCCTTTCTTCCAGTTGAGCGTAACACGGTTCAGAATGGTATCGGTGATAACCAAAAGTCCCGTAGGCTTTAACTGCTCGCCCAAGCCGTGAATATCAAATACGACGATTCGCTTGTCGAGTTGGGCGGTGCTTTCGTGACCGAAAATATCAAGCGAACCCGTAGTAAACAGTTCCAGCGAAAGGGCGATTTCTTTTGCCTTTTCTTCGGGCTGTTCCAACAGTTTGTTGCGGAGATCGCAGAGGGTGGCGGGCTTGCCCGTTTTTTCGGCTTCCTGATACACAAGAGCGGTGCAGCGGTCGATAATGGATTTCTGCTGCGGGCCAACGCCCGCCTTGTCGATCTGCTCCACAAGGGACATAATAAACTGCGATTTCTCGACAATCGGGTTGTTTTCCCCGTAGCCGTCAACCATATACATCGCGTTCAATCTATCCTTGCCGCCTGCCGCCATATGAATAACGGTCGCCATTTCTTCGCCCAACGCCTTTGCAAGAGGGCCAAATTCATTCTCCGGGTCGCATACCAATATATCGTCCTCGGTGTTCAGAATCAGAAAGGCAATCAATTCTTTTGCGGAAAAGGATTTACCCGAACCGGGAACGCCAAGCAGAAAAGCCGACTGATTCAAAAGATTTTCCTTGTTGCACATAATCAGATTGTGAGAGATAGCGTTTTCCCCGAAATAAATGCCGCCTTTGTCTTGCACCTCCTGTACCTTGAACGGCATAAACACCGCAAGGCTTTCGGTGGTGAGAGTACGGAAAGCGTTTATTTTTCTCGTACCGATCGGCAGGACGGTATTCAGCCCGTCGAACTGCTGAAACTTCAAAACGGCAAGCTGGCACATATGCTTTCTTGCGACCGACAGCACCGTTTCGGTATCGCTGTCAAGCTGCTTTTTATCGTCGGCGGTGATTACCATAGTGATAACCGCAAACATCATTCGCTGATCTCTCGTGGTGAGATCGTCAAGAAATTCCTTTGATTCTTTTCTTTGCAATTCCATATCATACGGAACGACCGCCGAAAAATTGTTGTTCGCATTTTGACGGCGCTGCCAGTTGGTAATGTTCGTTTCTACGCCGAGCAGACGGTTTTCAACCTCCCGCACCGCCTCGTCGGTAGGAACGGGTACAATATCAATCGACAACATCATATTGCGGTTAAAGTCGGTAAGCTCCGTAACCATACTGTCTTTGATATAGGAAGCGTAGTCTTTCAAAAATAAAACCCGGCAGAATTTATCGCCGAGCTTCAGATAATCGCTGTTCTTTTCAACGGAATCGGGGCAGATATAGTCCTTGAAATCGTGTCCCTTTTTCATCATATCCTGCGGGTCGAAATGAAACGCCGCTTCTTCGCCCTGCCGGTAGAAGTCGTGAAGCACCCGCAGCTTTTCACCGGCGTCTAATTCGGTACACTTTGAACCGAGGGCGGCGAAATGGGAGATCAGGTCTGCGCCCACACGGGAAAAATAGGTGCGGGCTTCTTCAATATCCTTTTTGTTCACCGAAATGGTGATATATTTCTCCTGCATAATGCCGTTTGCTCCCGTGGCTTTGTCAAGGAGCATTTTGTTGTATTCCTGACGGTACACATCACGGGAATCGCCCCGCATAGGCATTAAAATTGACTGTTCAAAATTCGCCTTGTTCAGCCTGCGGTTGTTGATCGTGATTTTCGTGGTAGCGCCGGAATCTAAACTGTTGAGCAGTTCGGAATAGTCAAGAAACATAGCTTCCTTGTCCTCACGGCTCGCCACAAGATAGTTTATATCGGTGAATTTATAGGTCTTTGAAAAGCGGTTTCCCACCCTGAAAATACCGTCTTTCCAAATACGCTGAATCGGGATTATATCCTGCACCTTGCGGGGAACGGTGTATCGCTCCTTGTCCTGTTTGAGCAGGTTTTTGAGGGTCTTAATCATACTTTGCCTCCTTGCTGTGATTTTTCGATAGTATCTTTGAGCGCCGCATAGTAAAAATTCGAGGATTCAAAGCGAATCTCTTTCGGCTCTAAAAGCTCCGAGCGAACCCACGCCCAAATAAACTGTTCGGCGGTCATACCGTGATAAGTGATGAAACCGAGGGCTGCAAACGGGGCGGCGCCGAGAATACATACCCAACTGACGGTTTCCGTCCCGGCGTAGGGGCTGATAAGGAAATACAGCCCCACGGCGACGGCGACCGCCAGTAAAGAAAAAACGAACTGCCGCAGGGACAGCCCGAAAAACATTGATTCCGTGTAATTACGGATTTCACGGTTGATTTTTACCTCCATACGCTGCACACCTCCCGTTAGCGTTCTTGTTCGTCTTTGTGTTTCGGTTTGGGTTGAAGCTCACGGGGCGTCCTGCCGTCAAGAGGTTTGATAAAATCAATCTGTCCTGCTGCATAGATCGCGTTGCCGTTTAATTGCCTTTGCCACGCCTTATTAGACGGCGACCAGCGAAAGCCCCAACTTTTCAATTTGCTCCGCTGTTCCTCGCTCGGCTTTTCATCGAAAATAAGCTGCAAGCGGTTTTCCTCTTTGTTGGCAACCGCTTCGCCGCCCTCAAACTGCCAGCCCACAAAGCCCGTTTCCTCCCGGCGTTCCAGCGCGGCAATCCGCTTTTTCAGACGGTTAATCTCCGCATTATTGTTTGAAAGTTCATAGGGGGCATAAGGGGCGGTTATCCACGAATAGCTGTTTTTTACTGCCTCGTCAATCTCCGCCGCCTTTTCATCGGAAATCCCCTCAAAACCTTTCATCGTGCCGTTTTTGCGGTAGTAGGCATTTACCGTTTTCATATAGCTTTGGGATTTTTGCAGTTTTTCTAACTTGTCTTTCAGCTTTGTAACCGCTTCGGGGTCGTCGCTGGAAATGGCGGTATTTTTCTCGGCGGCCTCTGCCTTGCTGCGGTAGTAGTCCGCTTTCTTGCCCGCCTCAACGGATTTCTCCATTTTGCCCCACGCGCGGTCACGGAAATTTTTGTCGGATTTATAGGAATAGTGATCCGGCATAAGCGGCTGCCCCATAGGGATTGCGTCAATCATCTTGCTTGATTCCTGCGAAAGACGGGCGCTTTCCTGTTCAAACTTTTCCGCTTTTTCGTTGTAATAGTCAATCCGCCTTTTCTTCTTTTCTTCGTATGAGTTCATAGCATATTGCTCCTTTCCTTATATAAAAACAGCCTCCTGCGAATAAAGCGCAGAAAGGCGTTACAGTCCCATCATTTCACGCACAATGCGGTCGGCCATTTTCACAGCCCCGACGAGAACCAACATATTAAATACAAGCTCGCCTACATAACTCCACACCTGCGTAACGGCTGCCGCATTGGGGTCAACCACAGGCGGGGCCGCAGCGAACAGGGAGAAGATAATACAGCCGAGAACGATAATCGCCCCCTCCAAGCAGACGGCGGCGTAAGATTTGATAAAGCTCTTTCCGACATTCTGCGTCGGTTCGCCCGCAAAAGCCGAGAGCGGCACGGGGGCAATCGCCGTATAAAGGTATAGTTTGAAAAACCGCCCGTAAACGGTCATTATCATAATGAAAGACAATACCGTTATGAACAGGCCGCCGATCAGCGTTACCGCCCACAATGGGATAGATTCAAAAAATCCGCAGTCCTCAATGGCGGTTACGATTTCGGACGGCAAGACGGTTTGTGTTGCCGAGCCAAAGCCTGCGGCGGTCATTATGGTGCTGATAAGCCCCTGCACAATATTAAACAGGGCCATCATCAATTCCAGACCGTAAGTGACAACGCCTTTCGCCAAAGCAAAACGGATAAACAGTTTTAAGGCGTGTTCCGGCTTTTTCAGTTCGGCAAAGCTGCCGCAGGTTTTCATCACGCCGATAACGAAAAACAGCACGAGCAGGGCAAGACCGATCGCCTGTACCGCTCCGTGAATGTTGACAATCACATTCCAGATCGTCCCGCCTTTGAATTGCTCCGGCGATTGGGTAATAAGCTGCCAGATTTCGGCTAATTTCTGATTCCAAGTTTCCAGCGCATTTTCAAGGTTCTGCACAACCCAGTTATCCGACACTTTCATCACCTCCGGCATAGGAGCGATACCCCTCTATTTCAAGGTCGCAGTCGATTTCATTTCCCCAAGCGTCCCAACCGCTTTTTTTCTCTCTTGCGAATAACTCTACACGGGGCAGATCGCCAACAAGCTCTATGATTTTATCTCTTGCCTCGTCCGGCTTTTGGCTGTGCCCCCGTAAAGGACTGATAATAAACTGATGAACACGGTTAGATTGTCTTTTCGGATGTCCTTTCGTGGCAAGCAGGCATATTTCGGCGTTTCCTCTCGTCCAGAAACCAAGACCATAAAACCAGCCGTTGCCGCTGCGGTTTTGTTTCAGCCAAACAAAAGCTACGCTTTTGTATTCAAAACCCCAAGCCTTGATAACTCGCAGTGCTTCCCGCAACTGCGGGAAAGTCGCCCATAAGAAAAGAATTGAATCGGCAGCAGCGATCTCTGAAACAGGAAGATTGCAAAGTTCGTCAACTGCCATTGTGGGATAGTGCTTTTCAGCAGCGCCCTGTACGCCGTTTCTCTTATACTGCCACGGCGGGTCTGCATAAATGATGTTATATTTCTTCATCGTTTTCCTCCTTTCAGGCAGATAAGGGCAGGCCGCTTATCCGACCTGCCCGTCCTTGCCGTATTCTGATTATCGGGCGTCCCGGTTCGGGGAATTGCGGATAACACCGTAAACATCGTCCACGAAATAACGCCCGGCAAAGGGATTAAATATAGCGTGGCATTTTATGCCGTTATACTCTGCAAGATAGTCGTTATCTCCCAAGCGTTTGATAATCGTCGCTTCACCGAGGACGTGTTTTTCCCCCTGTTTCAGAGAGTGGATATAACACTCGCATTTCTCCATTTGTGCAGTCTCCTTTTAACCAGTGATAAGTGTCAAAATCTCTTTTGCAAATGTTATAAGCAAGCCGCCGCCGAGCGAAAGAAATCCCTGCGACCGCTGGCTTGGGTCGTGGGATTGAAACGAAAGACCAATTTGAACAATGCCCCAACCGAGCAGAATCAAACCAATCGCACGAATCAGGCCGAAAATGAAATCAGACAGATTGTTTACAACCGTGAGCGGGTCGCTGGCGGCAAAGGCCGTCATAGAACTGCCGAGGACAAAGGCAGCGGTGAGAACCGCCATACAGTAAAAGCGGAATCCCTTTTTCACCTTTCCGGGCATAGGAAGTTTGTTATTGGTCTTGGTGTTGTTCTTAAAGTTTTTCATTTTGCGAATCCTCCTTAAATGGAAAACAGAGCTTCTATATCCTCGTCGGAAAGAAGCTCATAATCAGTTTCTATTTCTTTCATATCGGGAATCTCATAGGCGGGAATCCCGACAAGAGAAAGCGTTGCGACGGCGTTTTCCGTCCCGCCGTGTTCATAGGGTTTTGCTTTCCCGTCTGTGGTGAGCGCCACGTTCGGGTGCTTTAAGATGTCGTATTTCTCGTCCATAATCGGCAGTTCCCCTCGGATAAACAAAAGGGCGTAACGGTTATCCAGCATACGAACCTCGTCGGGCGTCATAAGTTCACGCCCGGAGATTTGATAGTTCGTGCTGTAATTCCCGTTGCGCCCCGAAGATTTCCCGTAGGTGTTGGTGTCGATTGTCGCCTTGCCGAGATAGGATTCGGAGATCAGCTTGTGGGTCGAGGTTTCATTTCCGCCGAGGTAAAGCAGTTCATCGCAGTTGCCTAAAATGCTTTCCCATTCCTTTTCAAACAGCGCTTTGAGAGCCGCTATATTTTGCAGGATAATTGAAACAAAAACCTGCCTTGAGCGCATAACTGCCAGAATTTTTGAAAAATCGTCGGGCAGGGACACATTGCTGAACTCGTCCATTAGAAAATGAACGGGAACGGGCAGGCTTCCGCCGTATTTGTGGTCGGCAAGATAGAAAAGCTGCTGAAAAAGCTGCGTGTATAAAATGCTGACAAGGAAATTAAAACTTGTGTCGTTATCAGGTATAAGGGCAAAGAGCGCCACTTTCTTTTCGCCTAACGACGGCAAATCCAATTCATCGGCGGCGGTCAATGCCGCCAGCGAGGACAGGTTGAATTTTTCAAGTCTTGCCGCCAAAGTGATCTGAATGGATTTCAGCGTTTTGGCGCTTCCCGAATGATAGTCCTTGTAATACTTCACGGCGATATGCTCCGGGTCGCGCATTTCAAGCCGTTCAAACAGTTCATCGAGCGGAGAGGTGTATTCGTCGCAGTCCTCCCGCACATCGGCCGCACGCAGCATTTCCATAACCATAGGAAAGTTTTGTTCTTCCGGCGGGGCCTCATATTTCAAATAGAAAATGAGGGACAGTAAAAGCATTGAAGCGGCGGTGTCCCAAAACGGGTCGTTCGATTGCGAACCTTTGGGCGTGGTGGATTTGAACAGGTTTGTTACCAAACGCTGCACATCGTTATCGTCCCGCAGATAAACAAAAGGGTTGTAACAATGGCTTTTATCCATATTCAAAAGATCAAGTACCCGCACATCATAGCCCTTTTGTGTGAGCAGATAGCCCGTATCACGCAGGAGCTCGCCTTTCGGGTCCAGCACAACAAAAGAAGTGTTAGCCTGACATAAATTCGGTTTCGCATAAAATCTCGTCTTGCCTGCGCCGCTGCCGCCGACTACAACCGTATTCAGATTTCGGCGGTGTTTCCGCCCGTCCAAGCCCATACGGACATTTTGTGTGAACAGCTTGTTTTCCTCCGGCTTTCCTGCCCGGTATTTCTTGTTTACGGCTCTTGCATTGCCCCATTTTGCCGAGCCGTGTTCTTCGCCCCTGCGGTAGTTGCGGCGGGAAGATAGAAAAATCCCGATACCCAATCCATAGGCACAAAGCAGAAAGAGGACAGTTTTTAAGCTGTCCTCGCAAAGCTCTATTTTGAACGGGTCGCCCATTGCCGCAGGGAACCGGGCAAAGATTTCGGGCAGACCTCCGTGTGCGGCAGGGGCGATCAAAAGCCCAAGCCACACAACGGGGAGAATCCCGAACAGGCAGAGGATAAGGGGGTTATTCCCTCGCTTCATCGCTTCTGCACCGAATCTTTTTTGTCGGGGCGTCAATCGCTTTCAAAAGAACCTCGTCCACAATATCGGTGGGGCGTTCTTCTTCCAGCAGGTCGTTTCGCATTTCGTTAAGGGCGTTGATAACAACGCCGTGTTCATACCGATCAAGGGTTAAAACCCGCTTTTCCTGTTTTTCCATATTCAACGCTCCTGTTCATTATGGCGCGGCGCCCTGTTCTGCTCCAAAGAGCGAGTCATTCTTGCGGAAATGTCAAAGGCGGTATCCCGGATTTCGGAGAGTTCAGCGCGAATTTTCTGCGGGTCGTCGGTGCGCAGCAGATCAGAGGGATTTCCAAAATTGTAATCGCTTACTTCAAACCCGAACTCCTTGCCGAGAATATATGAAACACAATGCGCCTTGTAGCTGGCGTTGTAAGGGTCATATTCATCACTCGTCATAGCAATTTCGGCTTCCGCAAGAGCCTTTGAAAGACCACAGAACAGATTGTCTGCGTCAAGACCACGACAGACAAAAATAACTTTCTGTTCGTGGTCGTAAATGGCAGAAACATTGTTCGGGAGCTCATCGACGGAACGAATATCTACGGGACGTTTGTAAATAAGCGCGTTAAACAAAGCCCTTGTGTCGTAAGATACCGGCTGCGGCGCTCTCATTCGGGAAGTGGTCTGCGAAATGTCGTACACACGCTTAATGTTGTACGACGTGCCGATACTGCCGTCGTCACGGGTGTACTCGCCGTTAGATTCGATAATCTTAATCGGGCGGTTAAATTCCTGCCGTTTGATATACACGCCCTGATCTCGCCAATAATCCTTGTCGCCGAGCCTGCGGGCGTTCTTATTGAAAGCCAGAATCAAAAGAGCGTTGGTAGCGGAGTAGTGGCGGAAATTCGCCTGCACATCGAGATAATCACGGAACTTGCCGCCGTCTGTGCAGACTTCCTCGGCGGTGGCGTCGGCAAGGGCGTAAATATCGTCACGCTCCGCCTTTTTCTTGGCTGCCCACGCTTCTTTGTCAAATTCATCATTCTGCTGGACGGGTTCAAAAATATCATCAAAATTATTCATAGGTTATCTCTCCTTTGATTTTTTCGTCCTTTTTCGGGACGGTTGTTTGTGAGTGGTTGTCTGCTGCTTTTTCGGTGCTTTTGCCGGGGTGGGTTCGGGAACGCCCGGTTCTGCCGCTTCTTTCTGCCTGTTCTCCCGGATTTCCCGCAGCTCTTCACGAACGGACGGGCGTTCTTCGGGAGATTTAACAGTACCCTCGGCGGTTTTGCTTTGCTTCTTGGAGATAGGCTCGGACGGACGGGATTTCTCCGTCTTTGCCGCTTCGGGGTTTGGGGGTGAATTTTCCTCCTTTTGAATAGGCGCTCCGAGCAGATCATCGAGTAGGCGGTCGTCGGCCGCTTTGTCGGGTTTCTCCTGTTCGGGAGCGGCAGGGGCGGTTTTCTCGGTTTTGGTTTTTTCAATATCACGCTTGATAGAAGCGGTATCGACCGTCGCCAACTTGAACCGTTCCACAATGCGGTTGATTTTAGAAGCGTCCTCGGCGCGAACCATAACATCAACCATACCGTCCGCAGATTTTTCCTTGCCGCGCAGGGCGCAGTAAACAACACCGTACCGCTTGGCCTCGGTTGCAAACTGTTTCAAATGCTCCTCGCTGACAGTAAACACTTTTAGTTCCTTGCCGCTTTTGAGCATAGCGGTTAAACGCTGGCGGCCTTTGGTCTTGTTTTTGTCCCTGTTTTTCAGAATGGAATAAATCATAGCGGCGATATTTTTTGCCGCAGAGCCGGTTAGTTTTAAGGCAACTTCCGTACCCTCTAAACTCAATCTAACGATCTGTTCTGCTGCGTCGCCTGATGTGTTCATAGTCGTTTTTCTCCTTTCCTTTGTTCTCGTCCTCTCGGACGGATTTTAATTTTTCTTTGATAACGCCCGACCGCACGGCGATTCCGTCACATAATGAAAGTTCTTTTCGCAGTCGGGAGATTTCTTTGGAAAAGGCGGTGATTTGGTTTTTTATCTCTGCCGTCTTTTCCTCGTCGGATTTCACCGCTACCGTCCGGGACAGCCGATAAAGCTCTTTTCGGTCTGCTATCAAAGATTCCGTTTTCTGCTGAATTTCGCTGCGGTATGAAAAAAGCTGCTCGGCGGTATCAATACGATTTCGCGCAAGCAGCCTTGTTTCGGCGGTGATAGCGTCCAGTTTACGCAAGTCCTCACGCAACAGGAAATGAAGCCGTTTCGGATTTTGGCGCGGCTTGTTTTTCGGGAAGATACCGAGCAGATAGCAGTAGTGAAAATACAGCGCCCGAAACCCTGTAATCTTCCGGGTCTTTTCCAAACTGCCAAACAGCCGAATCCGTATGACGGTCCGGGGCGGGTCGGGAGCAGGACGCTCCGGGCGGCTCTGCGATAAAATCCGCCTGCGGATATTCTCAATCGAATAGTCCTCCCCAAAATTCCGCATAAGCCGGACAAACCGTTCTTTCCCCGGCGGTTTTACCGAAATATCCTTGCCGACCTTGATTTCATAACCCTTTTTCCGCAGGCTATCAAAAAACTGCCGTTCGGTCATTGACTGACGGATAGACTCGTCAATGTCGGCTCGAATCAATCCCCGCCAAGTGGGGCGCTGTTCCTGTTCCGCACGCCATTCGCCGTAATGCTTTGATTTTCCACGCTGCGGGTGTTCGATTACCGACAAGCCATATTCACGGCACAGGGCGTCCGATGTTTCCTGCATATCGTGATAGTCCTTTTTCGTGCGGTGATATTTAATTCCGTCCACAAAGGAAACCGTATTCAGCACAAAATGATTGTGCAGGTGATTTTCTTTGTCAAGGTGGGTCGCCACAATGACTTGATAACGGCCGCCCCACAAACGGGCGGCGAGCTTCATTCCGATCTCGTGCGCCATTTCGGGCGTCGCCTCGCCGGGGGCGAAAGACTGATAGCCGTGGTAGGCCACCGTCCCGTTTTCTTTGCCGAACCGCTTTTTCACGGCAAGCATTTCATCACGGGCAGCAGCGGAGGAACAGTTGATACCGCTTACAAATCGGTGAACGACGGCGCAATCCTCATTGTCGACCTGCTGCGTTTTTTCGGAATTGACGGCATAACGGATTACATCGGAAAGCCCTTGTCCGTCCTGCTCGCTCATATCTTCTTGGGTGTAGAATTTTGGGTTTGCCGTTTTTTCGGGGTTCTCTACATAGATCACCACCTTGCCGAGCCAGCCGTTTACACGCCAGATAGACGTAGTAGCCATTACTTCATCGGGCGGGGCAGGATAACCGCCTCGGTGATTTTTTTAACGATGGTATCAATCATACGGCAAGCCTCGTCATACCTCTGCACATCAAGCACATTCAAGGTGTGGGCTTTGACGGCGATCTGATTGAGATTGTTGCCGATACCGTGGAGCTCCCTCATCATAGCGTAGTAGTCGGGCGGCGGGGCGTCCTGCGGTTCAAGCCCGTTTACCAAATGGCGCAAGTACGCTTCACGGGAAAGACCGCTTTTCTTGACTTTCTTTTGAAGTGCCTCGGCCTCTTTTTTATCCAGCCAGAATTGAATATGAACATTTCGTTTTCTCATCGGTTCATCGCCTCCTTGTTCAGTTCATTTTGAATTTCCACAATCCGTTTGCCGACGGCATATACAACGGGAATCGTTACGCCGTTGCCCGCCTGCTTATAAAGTTGGGCGTCGGAATTGACGGCGGCCGCCTTGTCAAACATTTCATCGGAAAAACCCTGCAACCGCCAGCACTCACGGGGCGTCAGCTTGCGGATTCGTCCGCAGCCGGGCGGAATTTGAATCGCTTTGCTTTTTTCGGCTTTTTCATAATCTGCATTGGCGGCGTTTTTGATTGGTAAAGCATATTCGCAGGAATCGCAGGCGCAGAGATATACGCCGTGTTTATCCTGCGTGTTCAGGCAAAAGGCAGGTTCTCCGCACTCCTTAAAACGGCGGCCGTTTTGCCGTTTGTTCTCCCGGTCCGGGGTGAGTACGGCACGGCAGCCATAAAAAACGCCGGAGCTTTCGCCCCGGTTGCTTACGCCGATTTTGTTGTAGCCGGAAATCAGGCATTTGGTATAATCCTGTTTTCTGATTTTCGCCTCGCCCCGTTTTAACTGAATCAGAGCCGTTTCATCGGTTCGGTCGGGACAACTCCCGCTCATACAGAGAACGCCGGAATTGTCGCAGCTTCGGTTGGTAACGCCGCCGTCATACCTCGCTTTGATACAGCGGGCATTTTCCGTAATTTGGGGATTGCCTTTGCATAGGTCGATAAAATACATTCCCGTCCTGCCGGCAAACCCGCCGCCCTCGCTCATCAGCGTACAACTGATACCCGCAGGGTCGTAAACACGCTTGCCCTGTGTGCCGCCGATCAACTGTATAAGAGCCTTTCCGTCGCTCGCTGTGACAGGAAATATTTTTCGTCCACCTCCGGCTCTAAAATGTCGATAAGCGACAAGGTAGATTCGTTCCCTGTTTTGCGGAACGCCGTGGAATCGTGAATTAAGAAGTCCGTACTCGATATGATAGCCGATTTCGGCCAACGAACAGAGAACGGTCGCAAAGTCCCACCCTCGATTAACGGAGAGCAGATTTTTAACATTTTCAAGGACAAGCCATTCGGGTTGATCTTCGGCAGGCGTGCCTTTGAGCAGTCTAACAATTTCAAAAAAGAGAGAGCTTCGTTCTCCTGCAAGCCCTCTTTGTCGGCCAGATACAGAAATGTCCTGACACGGGAATCCTCCCGCCCATAGGTTGACTCTCGGCAGGTCTGCGGGGCTGACGGCGGTAATATCTTCTCCATACCATTCGTCCTCCTTTATATCGTGTATGGCGCGGTAGCTGCGGTCTGCGAATTTATCTATTTCGCAATGGCCTTTACATACCATTCCGCAAAGTTCAAAGCCCTTGCGGAAACCGCCGACACCGCTGAAAAAATCCAGAAATGTCATCGGTTCATTCATTTGTTGTCGTCCTTTCCGTGCAGGCGGTTAATCTGCAACAGGCTCATAACCGTAATGCCGATAAGTCCGCCAATCAAAAGGCCGATGAAGAAAAATAAAAAATCGTGCATAGCGTGGTCGTCCTTTCATCATAAAAATATCGCCCGCCTTTTCGTAAAAGGGAGCGACAATAGAACAGGGGTTTTAGGGGTTTACCCCTAACAAGTGCCTTTGTGGTATCACAAAGGCGATGCTTGCTGGTACATCGCATAGAGTTCGTCCCTGCGGCCGAACATTTTGCCACCAGCCGAAAACAGATCAGCGTTCATAATCCCTATGGCGTTCCTTTTCCCGTGCGGAGAAATCCACGCCCACAAAAGCCTCTGCGTCGAGGATATATTCGCTGTCATTCCATTTTCTTTCAACAAACTCCTGTGCCTGAGCTCGTGAAGCTGCCTCAACCTCAACCGTCTTTTGCAGGGTTTCGGTAATCGTAACCTCGTAAGTTTTCATTGTTCTTTGCTCCTTTCTCTGTGGGATTCATAAATCGCTGCGGCAGTATCGGATTGCGGGGATAACTTAATACCGCACTCATCTTCCAGCGCGCGCAGCAGGCAGTACAATTCTTCGCTGTTTTTAATACGGGGGACGGCAAGCGCCGAGGGGGAAACGCCAAGTACCCGTGCCATTCGGCACAACAGATTTCGTTTCGGCGTCCTTGCGCCGGATTCGTACTGTGCAATTCGCACATCGGCGGTTTCCTGCGGAAAGCCTACCGCCATACCTAACGCTTTCTGCGTCATACTGCGTGAAATACGAAACCTCTTGATTCTTTTTCCTACATTCAATAATTCTGTCATTTGGTTATCGCTCCCGTGTTTTCTCCTTTCGTTTGGTAATGGGAAGTCCGAGCTTCAGACATAAACAGTCGTTGTAATCCTTGCCCTGCGGGGAGAGCCGAACCGCAACCTCAACCGCATATTTTCTCGGCAGCAGGGTTTTGATTGTTTCAGCGGCAAGTTTACCCGTAAGGTCGTTATCCAGCCGTAAAACCACCTTTCGGATATGCGGGTATTCGTCCAGATACCGAACAAGGGCGGCGGGCAGCGTGCTTTCGGAAATTTCTTTTTTCGGGCGATAAACTCCGGCAAGAGAGAGCAGGTTATCTCTGCGCCAGTCTTTGCCGTACAATTTCAAAAGCGTCCCATAGGAAAGCAGATCAACCGCCGATTCAAACAAATGCAACCTGTCGCTTTTAGCGGCGGCGGGGATTCCGAAAGAGTAGTGCTTGTCGCTGCCGTTTGCGTCCCCGATGAAATCCGAGCCGATACCTCGCAGATTTGCATAGCGGGCTTTGCCGCTTGAATCCATACCAACGAACACGACATTGTGATATGGGGTACTTTCGTAAAGCCGTCCCGTACTGATACAAAACTCAATCAGGCCGTAGTCGATACCTCTGCGGTGCAGGTATTCGACGGCGTGGGTGGCGCAGCGATCAACTTTTGGGAGCAGCAGCACTTTGGGCTTTTCTTCTTTTGGCCTCGGTGTAAAAACAGGCGGCGATACCGCCGCTCGTCCCATAATCATTTCGACTGCCTCCGTAAACGGAATCTCTTTTACCTTGATAAGATAATCAAGAGCAGAATAACCGCCGATCCCACGGGAAAACCAACACCATTTGCCGTTTGAGATTTTCAAACTGTCGTGTTCACGGGTGCAGTAGGTGTTGCCGCCGAAATGAACGAGCTCGTGCGGTTCATAGTTTTTAAGATAGGTCAGCAAGTCCATTTCACGGGCTTTTGCCACGACCTCCGGCGGGATATATGGCATTTTCTCACCTCCAATCTGAAATAGAAAAAGCCGAGGGGCTTTCATAAGAAAACCTCTCGGCTATGTAATGCTGTTCAGATATGGAAAAAACGGCACGGGAAAACCTGTGCCGTTTAGTCTTTTATAAAGCGTCAACCTTTTTCAGATAGGAAACGCTGTCGGTATGTCCTCTGAAATAAATGTGCTGCCGCTCCATACTTTCGAGCCGGAATTGCAGTTTGAAAAATCTCGTTAAAATGTCGTGTTCTTCTGCCGATAGGGAAAGCTCGCCGTCACCTTCTATAACATCTTGTATAAAAGGGTGCTTTGCTTTCAGTTCTGAAATACTCTGATACAGAGAATAGTATTCCTCATTGCCTTTCCGTAAATCGACGGTTATATCGTTCTCGATTTCCGCAAACGAATCCGCTATACGGTCGGCTAAATCAAGATATGTGTTGCTGTCGCTCACAAAATCACTTCCTTGTCTTTTTTATTATACTATACCCAAAGGGCGAAACAATATCAAAGGTACAAAGCCCCTTGATCGACCCGAATATCCTTGAAACAACCGCCTTTATTTTCAAAAATCTAATCTATAACCGTATAGTACGGATATAAATTATTATAATGCACCTCGCCCGTGGTTACAATACTTTTAAGGAAATTCTTAAAGCAAAGGGGGTGCAGTATGGAACTTGATTATAAAGCAATCGGCAAGCGTATCAAAATAGCCCGTATCAAAGCGGATTTAACACAAGAGAAACTTTCCGAAATGGTAGGCATTTCTCCCACGCATTTAAGCAACATTGAAACCGGGACAACCCGTGTGAGCCTGAAAGCGATTATCAGCATTGCTAATGCTTTGAATATAACAAGTGACGACCTGCTTTGCGATAATGTGATAAAGGCAAAAGTCCAGTTTGAACAGGATATTGCGGCCGTATTAGAAGATTGCGACGAGTACGAAATCCGTGTTATCCGTGATATGGCGGCGGCAACAAAGGAAACGCTGCGACGGGACGCACATCTTCGCAGGCAGATTGAATATTAAAAATCATACTCTATCATAATGTAAGGGGCAAGTCTGGAAAAGACCTGCCCCTTTTTCATCGTGCAAAATCCCGATTCTGTTCAACTTTCGCCACAGTACGGATATGACGGTTCGGGCTTTGAATACGGTATTCTTCGGGGATATTCTCAATTTTGCCGTCGTACACCTCAACAAATCCGCTGCCGTTCAGCCGGACATATCCGTTATCGGCAAAGGCGCCGCTTTCATCAAACCGAATATCACGGCCGAAACTTTCATAGTCAATATAGCTTGAAAGAGCGCCCATTGCCTTTGTATCATAACAGCCGCTTTCCTCTATCCAGTAATAGCCGAGGTCGGAATCACTTGTAACACCCGAAAGGTAGTCGAAACAATCCATATTTTCGGTGAGATTGATTAAGTCCTTAACGCTGCCCGTATATTCGCCCAAGTCCAAAACCGCCTGCCAAAATTCCTCGCTTTCGTTAAGTTCCATAATCTGCCCTGCAAGATAGTTGAGCTCGCTCAAACTCTCGTACTCTCCGAGCAGATCATAAATACCGGGGTCGTGGCACTCATAGTCGGTGATAAACCATTCTTCATAACGGCCGCCTATACCAATCCGCTTAAAAACCTCCTGCATTTCTTCATTGGTAATGGGAAACTTAACCCATTCACCGACGAGCTCACCCTCGTTGTATTTGCCGAGGTTGGTTACAAACGTTTCAAAGGCGCAATCCCTTAAATCAGATAAATTATACATCGTCCCGTCCCCTTTACCGTTCCTGTACGGCGGTCTGCCGCCGGCGCGGAATCGGAAATCCGTACACTTTGGCAATATCATCGCCGAGCCTGCGGGTCACTCGCACAATATCCGCACGAGTGGCTTTGCCGTAATAGATTTTTTCTTTCAGATTGTCAATCTGCGTTTCCGAAACGCCGTCCTTATAAACCCGGTAGAGATAGTGATTTGTGCCGTCGTGGTGGATAGCGTCGTGGTGGATAGCGTCGCAGCGAAAATCGCCGTTTTTATCTACAAACCAAGTTGCATAGTCCGTGTCCGAATACAGGCGATCACGGATATTGCCGCTTTCAATTTCCTTATATCCCATACGCCGGCCGTTCCAAAGTCCCAAGTCACCGATAACGAGAATTGGGCGGGATAACTGAATATCAAGATTCGTTTTTTCATCTTGAAAATAAGTGCCGTTAATTTCATACATCAAATCCATACGCTCATTTGCAGAAAGTTCAGGGTACTGTTCTTCTAAATCGTCTTTCCAGTCGTCATAGTCAAGGTCGTTGCTCCAAATAATGTGCCTGCCGTCGTTCATTGCAAATCCGCCTCGCTTTCTGTCATAAGGAATTGCCCGAACCCGGTAAAAGCGTACCAGTTTTGCGGTCAAAGCGGCTTTCATTGAACCGCCCTTTTATGAGAACACGCCCCTTTACAAGCTGTTTGAGCGCATAGCGGATTTCATCATAGGAGAGAAAAGGAAAGAACCCGGTCAACATCTGTACCGAACAGCGAAACCAAACCTTGCCCTCGTGTAGCTGCGGCTGCCGTGTGCTTTTTTCCTCGATACAATCCCAAATAAAATCTGCCAGAACAGCGGCGTTGACACCGTATTTCTGCGCTATGTTTGAACGGAAAAAATGAACCATAGTCGAATCCTCCTTATATATTTTTTCGGGATATGTAAAGAGGGCGGCTGTGCCGCCCCCGGTCGTTATTTCTTCTTTGCTCTGATTTTAAGGAAAATCAAAGCGCCTACAATGAATACGACCAAGCCGATTGCAAGGATAGTTTTCAGTTCCATTATTCAGCGTCCTCCTTTTTTCTGAACTTAAAGCCGGTCACACCGAGAGCCAAAGCGCCCGCCCCGGAAATGCCGAGCAGGGAGAGCCAAAGGGCGGGATTGCTGTCGTCGCCTGTTTTCGGCGTGTCCCGGAGTTCGTTGTGCATTTCTACAACGGTTACAGCGCCCTCAAACACGCTTGCCGTCTTGTCGGCGGGGAGAACATAGGCGGCAGAAGCGCCGTCCGATACTTCGCTCACGGTGTAATCGCCAATGCGGAGATTTTCAATGAAGATTTCTCCTTTTTCATCGGTAGTAAAAATTTCAGAATAGCCGTTTGCCCCGGTTACACGGAATGAAAAGCCCTCAACCTTACCGTCCGAGGAAGTCTTAACAATTTTCAGAGAACCTACCTGCGGGGCATTGACAAAGCCCTTGCCTGCCTCGTTTTCGACAATAACGGTCTTGCCGTGTTCGATGATTTCAAAATAATAGGCGTTATCGTCGAGATAGAAGCCCTCCGGGGCTTTTTCCTCCTTTACGAAATAGCCGCCGTAGATAAGGTCGGGCATTTCATAAACGCCTGCGCTTGTTTCGGTAAGTGTGCCGATTTTTTCATCGTCTGCGTCAAGTTCCTTGTTCCCGTTGCTGTCACGATAAACGGCAAATTCAGCCCCGGACAGTTTGTTGTCGGGATAATCCTTATCGGTTTTGGTAAGCTGCACCGTCCCGCGAATCAGCGTGTTTTCGATTTCAACCTCAATCACCGCACCGTCTTTATCGACATTGACAGCAAAAGATTCTTCCGAAAGGACAAAGCCTGTCGGGGCCTCGATCTCACGCACGACCCAATTTCCATAGGGTACATCGGAAAAAGAAAAAGCGCCGTCCTCGGCAGAGATAGCGGTCATAATCGCATTTTCGGCTGTAAACTCGGTGCAGTCCGCTTTGAATAAGCCGATCAGCGCACCGCCGAGAGCGTTTCCGTCCTCGTCTTTTTTCAGTCCGTGAATTTCGCCGTAAATCAGGTCGTTGTCAATCGGCTCGCCGTCATTCGCCCTGATTTCCACAAGGGCGGCGTCCTGTCCGGCGTATTCAAAGACAACCGGGTACTTTTCATCGGAGAGAATATAGTGGTCGTCGGTGGAAAGTTCCTTAAAATAGAAGCTGCCGAAAGGCAGATCGGTTTTGCATACGGCGCAGCCGTTTTCATCAACCGAGAGAATTTCAAGCAGCCCGTCCGCAGGGATAACCGAGCCGTCCGCTGCGGTCAATTCCCCGGCGGCGAACAGTCCAAAGGTCACGGCGGACATTTCGCCGTTTGCACCGATTCCGAATAAATTATTCTGTTCTAAAACCTTGTCGAGAGAAACAGCGGCTTTCTGCCGCTCGTTGTAAAAGCTGGCGGCCGTTTCGGTAATCTCAATTTCCTGTCCCACATACACCAATTCGGCGGCGTAGATTTCACCGTTCAAAACCATTCCGTAAGGGGCTTCGATTTCCCGGATTTCATATTTTCCGAGGTAAAGGGGCTTGCTTTCGGCAAGTCCTGTTTCATCGGTCGTTACGGTGTCAACCACTTCACCGGCAGCATAGCGGAGCGTGTTGTCCAAAGTGTAAATATCTTCGGCAGCGGTGATTTCATAGACCGCTCCCGCAAGACCCTGAACGGAATAGACGGGCTGATACACGCCCTCGGATTCGGTGACAGAGGAAAAGACCTCGCCGCTCTTGCTGATTTTGATAACGCCCTTTTGTGCGGTGTTCTCCTTGACAACCTCGATCACGGCAATACCGCCCTCGTCGGTAGAATCGTCCTGCACGACATCAAAATATACGGGTTCGCTGCTTAACACATAGCCGTAAGGCGCTGATACCTCGACCAGCGAATAACCCGAACCGTACTCCAACTTTTCGGGGGTAATCAAATAACCCTCGTCATTGGTGTAGAAAGTGTCGATTGTAACAGGGGTCGGATAGGTGAAGCTCTGCGTAATCAGGCTGCCGTCCGGGCGGTAAAGCTGAAATCCTGCTCCCGCATAGGGAATTGTTTTGCCGGTCTCTGCGTCCACCTTAACGATTTTGATATAACTTTCAAAGTTTGCGTTGTTGGCAAGATAACGGTAAACCTCGCCGTCCTCCCGGATATACACATCAAAATCGGGTAAAAGCTCTCTGCCGTCCCAACCTTTCACTTGGCGGACGGTATAAATGCCGTAGGGCAGGTCTTTTGTTTCAGCAAAGCCGTTTTCATCACAAGTGAGATAGTCGCGCTCGGAATCTTTGGCGGCGTCATAGCTGCGGGAAGATTTTAAGAACACCTCAAATTCAGCCCCGACCTCCGGGTTTTCAAGCTGTGTGTCGCCGTCGTCGGTATGCTTAATCAGAGCAATTTTGCCCTTGATAACCTGTTCGGTCACATCGTTTGCGGTGGAATTGTATTCCACGGTGTAGTTTTTCGCTTCCGCTCCGATGTGATAAGCGGATTCGTCCAGCAAATAGCCCTCGCTCGGCTCAATCTCACGAACCGACCAGTCATCGCCGCAGACATAATAATCGGTGGTGAACTGTCCGTTCCGGTCGGTGGTATAGGTGTCAATAAGCTGTTCGCCCTTGAAAACTCCATAAACCGCCCCCGCAAGAGAAGCGTTGCCCTGCGGCGTTCCCGTTTCCTTATCGCTTTTTGTTACGGTGACATTCCATTTTTTCAGAATGTTGTGGAAACTCTTGTTCGTTACCTTGTTCCATTCCACCGCCGCCGTCTGATTATCGGGGATAACATAGCGGATTGCGGTATCGACTTCTTCCAGAACATAACCCGTACCGATCAGCACATCGTTAAAATACGCCTTGCCGGAACTGTCGGTTACGGCGTATTCATCGACCGCAATCCCCGAAAGAGAAGTGCCGGACAGGTGAAAAGTAACGCCTTCGTTCAAGCCGTCCTCCGAGGTTTTGGTGACAACTAAATCGCCTCGTTTCAGGACATTGCTGAAATTCACCGTTGCGACCTGTCCGCTTACGACGGTAACACGGCGAACTTCCTGCGGCTCGTATTTGTCGTAGTTCTGTTCGGTCACGGTATAAACGCCGGGGGTGAGATTGTCGATCTGAATAACGCCGCCTGCGCCTGTCTTAACGGTTTTGTTCACGCCGTTTCCTGTGATTGTAAAGGAAATGCCTTCAACTTTGCCGTCCTCGCTGGTCTTTACGATTTTGGCGCTGCCGTAGCTGACTTTAATATTGAGATAGCCGTTCACGGGGTCGCTGACAGATTGCGCATAGGTGACAATATCCTGAATCCCGCCGTCCGGGCCGTAAACGCCGTCCGTCCAAGTGATAACGCCCCGTCTTTGGGAGTTTTTCTTTTGGGCTGTAATGGTGACGGTATCGCTCGGCGCTTCATCGGCGGTAATCGTCAGCTTGTTTCCGTTCACCGAAAAACGAATCCCCGAAGTGCCTGCGGAAAAAGAGTAGTTAGAAAGCACATTGTTGTTATCGGTAAGAGTAACGGTGTACTTTTCGCCGTCCCATTCAAGCTCAATGCTCTGTGCCTTGCCTTTGGATTTTGCAAAAAAGCTCGGCAGTTTGGAATGGCTCTGCACACTTACGGCAATCGAATTGTAGTAACGCATAATCTTGTCACGCAGCGGGTGGTTCGGGCTGATCTGATCGAGGATTGCGTCTTTGCCGCCTGTGCCGACTTTATTGAAATTCTCGTCACGCTCTCCGACAACCGTTTCCCAAATCAAAAGCTGCGTAGCAACGGCGTGGGCCAGTTTATCGCCGCCCTCATTCTGCGAACGCCACGAGGTTGAGATCGTACCCGTATAGCCGTACTGCATAATTCTCCCGATGAACAGCTTTATATCGTCGGGGGCAATGGTGTTGTTATAGGACGAGGGGTAGTTATCCCAAAAATCCTCGCCCTTTTTCGTGTAGCGGTCGCCTGTTTCCTGCGGAATACCGGGTTCAATGCAGTAACAGATATTGCCCTCAAAAGAACCCATTGCACGGACAGTCGTATAGCGGGAACTGCCGGACGACCAGCCGTTCATAAAATTGTAGCTGCCGTGTCCCCATTCTCCGCCATAATTGGCGTCGCCGTCACGGGGAAATGAAACAAGATAAACCTCGTCCGTTTCTTCGGCGGCATAGGCGGTTGTTCCAAACCCTGCGAGGGTAGTAACGCACATCAGCGCCGCCAGAAACAGCGACATTATTTTTTTGAGTTTCAGCGTTTTCATTTGAAATCCTCCTTGAAATGAAAAAACGCACCGTGCTTTTAACACAGTGCGTTCGTAGTGAAATATTAAATTTTAGGCATAGCCGATATACAGATCATAGCTCCCGTCGGAGCGTTCCTCCGCCCATATCCAAACATCGGTGCTCTCCCCGTCACGGCTGTATCGGTTTAATCGGCTTTGAATATCCCGTTCCAGATACATACTGTGCGAACCTGCCGTAATCGGATTATCCCAACAGGCGGTTGCGTCCGGCGATACATTTAGTCCCACGCTTTCAGCATACCCAACCGCAAAATCTATCCAAGTCTGAATGTTGAATGTGGGTGCGGTTGGTTCTTCCTTAATCGGCGGGGCGGTTTCCTGCGGCGGCTCGCTCGCTGCGGGGTTCTCCGCAGGCTTCGTCGGCTGTGGTGTTACAGGTTCCGGCGTGTCCGTTTTGGGCGGTTCTGTCTTTTGCGGTCTGCTCTCATCGGTTGTCGGCTGAACTTCAACCTTTGAACTCTCCACGGCGGCAGACGATGAAACTTGTGCTTGTGACGTTTCTGCCTTAACTGTGGGCGTGGATTGTTCCGAGCTTTCCTTACTTTCCGAAACAGAAGCGGCAGAACTTTCTTCCGGCTCTGTACTTTGCGCAAACTCGGACGAAACCGTTTCCTGTAAAGAATTGTCGTCTGTGTGCAGATTTTTCGTATTTGCACAACCCGAAAAAGAAAGAATGAACGCCGCCAAAACAGCGATTCCGATTGCTTTTCTCATTTTTAAGCCTCCTTTGCAGCTTCATTGTACGCAAATCTGTGAAATTCTGCAAAGGTGTAAGCAGAGAGCATATATGCTATCTCTTTTTCGGGTAGTATGGGTAGTTTTGAGGGGGAGAGGTGTGGAGAGGGGGAACAGCGGATCAGGCCGCTTTCATATAAAAGGGTATAGCTGCCCCTTGTTAGGAAACTTTATCTTTCCATACCTCGCTGCCGTTCACGCTTACGGTAGAGTTCCAAAGCCTTAATAATGGTATCTTCGATTTTCTGTGCGGGCGTCCCCGGCGCAAAATACTTGCTGATACGCTCTTTCGGCATTTTGAACTGTTCTTTCTGATTGGGCTTTTCCTCCTGCATAATGGAGAGAATTACCTCGTCGGTTAGTTTGCCGTCCCTGCTAAACTCTTTCATTTTAATCGCCTGCGCCAAAGACGGGGTACAGTCCTCACATTCCATTGTTTCGCATAGGGTTTGCTGCTGTTCTTTGGAAAGATAGGAAAGCTCTACGGCGGGACGGAAAGCAATTTTTCCGTTATCCACCATTTCAAGAACAGGCGGGATAAGCTCAGTTAAGCGGATATAGCGCTGAATTTGAGAACGGCTGTCCGGGCTGTTGGCGGCTAACTGCTCGTTAGAACGAACTCCTTTCAAATTCGGCTCCAGTGGGGCCGAATTTTTAGGCCTGCCCGCTTGCCTTTTCATAGCCTCCAGCTTCATTTTATAGGCAAATGCTTTTTCGGATGGTAAAATCTTTTCCCTTTGCAGGTTACTGTCCACCATAACGATTGTCGCTTCATCGTCGGTAAGGTTTCGGATAATGCAGGGAATTTCAGCGATACCCGCCAAAGCCGCCGCAAACTTTCGCCTGTGGCCTGCGACCATTTCATAGCCGCCGTCCTCTTTCGGTCGGACAAGAGCAGGAACTAAAACGCCGTATTTTTTGATACTCTCGACCATTTCAGCCATATCCTCGTCCTGCCGTACCTGAAACGGGTGGTTGGGAAAGTCGGAGATTTCGGCGGGATTCAGCGTCACAACCTTTTCAAGCTGTGAATCCGCCCGGTCATCCTGCGTGGAAAACAAATCATCGAGCGGCGTCATTCCTAAATCTCTCGTTTTTACGCTCAATTTCCAACACCTCCTTTGTCAGCGCACGGTATGCGGCGGCAACTTTGCCGTTCTTGTCGTGGGCAAAAATACTCTTGCCCCTGCCGCTGGTTTCGGCGGCTCTTACGGAAAAGGGTATCTCCGTACCGAAAACCTTGATTTTCTCGCCATAGTGGGCTCGCAGAGAAGCAATGATTTCCTTTGCTTCGTTTGTGCGGCTGTCCACCATAGTAAAAAGAATCCCGTCGATTTTCAGTTTCGGGTTGATCTGCCGTTTCACCTTTGAAATGGACTGCATAAGCAAATCCAGCCCCTTTGCGGAAAGGAAAGACGGCTGCGACGGAATAATTACGCTGTCGGCCGCCGCCAACGAGTTAATCGGCATCATTCCGAGCGAGGGCATACAGTCAATGAGGATATAGTCGTAATGGGGCTTTATCGCATTGATATATGTCCGCAGCACGCTTTCACGGCTCATAGCGTTAATCAGCCGGATTTCCATACCCGACAATGCGATATTTGCAGGCAGCAAATCCACGCCCTCGCCGTGGTGCAGAATACCGTGGCCGTTTGGAATGGGAGCGTCGTCAATCACATTCTGCATAATATCCGCAAGAGTAACGGGCAGTTCGTCGGGTTTCGGGTAGCCGAGGGAGAGCGTCAGAGAAGCCTGTGCGTCTGCGTCGATCAGCAAGACCCTTTTGTTTTCCTGTGCAAGTCCGATTCCGAGATTCGCCGTCGTGGTAGTTTTACCCACGCCGCCTTTTTGGTTCGTCACCGCAATTACTTTGCAATTCGCCATTTTGGGTTTTCCTCCTTTACATAGATTTAGCCGCCCACGGCGATTGTGAGCGGCTATGTATCTTCGGAATAATAAATTCTATTATTTCTCGAAATATCTTGATATTATTCCGATGATGTGGTATACTATAAAAAATGATATGTAGGCGGTGAACGCATGGAATATATGAAAGTAACACAAGCGGCGGAAAAATGGGGCATATCAGACCGGCGTGTCCGCATCCTCTGCCAACAGGGGAAAATAGAGGGCGTTATTCAAAAGGGGCGTTCCTATTTGATACCGTGTAATGCTGTAAAGCCAGTTGATGGGCGTACTCTCCGTCACAAAGCTGTATCGGAACAATATTGGCCGTTGTTTTCACGCATTGACAGCTTAAAGGAACAGTTAGATCAACGCCGTCCGTTTACTGCCGGCGAATTGCAGCGGTTGCAGGAAGAATTTTTGGTCGAGTACACCTATAACTCAAATGCGATTGAGGGAAATACCCTGACCTTACAGGAAACAGCTCTTGTTTTAGAGGGCGTTACCATAGACAGAAAGCCTTTGAAAGACCATTTAGAAGCTGTTGGGCACAAAGACGCATTCCTTTATGTACAGGAATTAGTAAAGGATAAAGTTCCCTTTTCGGAAAGTATTATCAAACAGATTCATACGCTGGTCTTGATGGATAGACCGGAGGATCGCGGTGTATATCGACGGATTCCCGTTCGGATTATGGGTGCATATCATACTCCGCCAGAGCCAGTCGTTGTGCCAGAGCAAATGGAAAACCTTATAAAAGAGTTTGCAAAGAAAAAGCTGCACCCGATTGAAAACGCAGCATTGTTTCATTTGAAATTTGAAGGTATTCACCCATTTGTGGACGGTAACGGTCGTACAGGCCGCCTAATTCTGAACCTATTCCTTATGCAGAACGGTTATCCCCCAATCAATGTGAAATTTACAGACCGTAAACGATATTATGAAGCATTTGACCACTACTACAGGGATAACAGCGCAAGTCCTATGATTCAAATGATTGCCGAGTATGTAGAGGAACGGTTGTGTAAGTACGCAGATCTTTTGTCAAGAGGTAAATAATTATGAAAGATACTATTTTTATTAGTCATGCAACTCCGACTGACAATATTTTTGCGGCATGGCTTGCAACAAAACTTGAACTCTGTGGTTACAAAGTGTGGGTAGATATAAATGATCTTGCTCCGTCCGTAGATTTTTGGACTACCATCGACCAAACAATTCGCAATGACGCCGTGAAGTTTATTTTTGTAATGAGTAATGCATCTATTGATCCAAGCAGGGATGGTGTACAAAAAGAATTGGCAATTGCGGACAAAGTAAGAAGGCAGATTCCAAATTTCATCGTACCGGTTAGAATCGATAATGTAAGTTACAATGACCTTCCTATAGAGATATTGCGACTAAATGCAATTGATTTCTATAATGATTGGGCAAAAGGACTGGAGGCTTTGCTAAAATACCTAAACGATGAAAACATAGTTAAAGCTATGTCAAATACTGATAGTCAGCATTATATTGACAGATGGTTTAATTCCCAAACTAAACTTAGATCGCAAACAGTTGATAATGAAGACGAGTATTGCAGTAATCTTTTTGCTCTTGATTTACCCGAATCAGTTTTCATTTATAAAAGAGAAGATGTTGAAGAAGTTCTAACTGATCGACATATTCCTATGAAAAAGAACAAGAAAGTGATTGTGACATTTGCCTGCAGCAAGTGTATCTGTGATTGGTGTTTAAGAGAAGTAGACTTTATTAAGCTGGATACAAAAGACGCAATCCAAAACAACACCTTACCCAATACATATCTTGGTGAATCCATTTCTAACCTTTCACGCGATATTATTTCAATAGTAAACTGGATGATAGGCGAAATGCTTTATAAACACGGCTTGCGTCGTTATAAATCAAATTCCAGTAAAACAAGTAAAAATGTATACTTTTTTCCTAATGGTGCAAAATCGAAGCGTTTTGCAACGAGTCGAGAAAAAGCTCTTTCGGGAACTTATAAAAAAATAAAAAAATGGCATTTTGGATTGAGCGGATATTATACGGGTTATCCGATGTCTGGGATAATATTTAAGTGGCATATAGTCTTCACTGATGAAAAAGGTATTCCTCTGCCAGACTCATCACAAATCGCGGCTCGTCGAAGTAAAGGTCGTTTAATGTTCAACAAGCAGTGGAAAGAATGGTTACAAGCGAGTATGTTTTACTTATCGGGTGGAACAGCAAATATTTTTTATACACCTTGTTGCGAAGAAAATGCTATGTACATTAGAAGTCAGTCAGAGCGTTTCGTTTCAGAAAAAAGTTATATAGAACCATATATTTATAAACAGGTAGGTGACGAAAATGCTGAATGATCGATTGCACTACTTGGAAGAACCAAAACTCAAATTTGCATTTAATCAATCCGCAGAGGACAGTAGAGATGGATTGACTCTTTTCGGACCTTATGAAAAAAATAGTGGTACAATTCGTGCTGGTGTTATTTGTACTGAAAAAGGATTGGAATATTATCGCTCTTTTGTTTGTCAAATGAATAAGCCAATCTTTACGAATTCATCTGGACGTCCCTTTTTTCCGGGATTCAAATCGGTGTTTGGCATTGAGTGGCCTGCCGATCCTGCTGCAACCATAATTTTATCACAAAGTGACTTGGACACTTCATTGGCTATGGCAAACCTAAAAGAGAGAACATATAATTTGGTTTCGTTGTATTTGAATGCAATTAAAAAATACATCGAGGATGAGGAAACAGTTGTAGATATTTGGTATGTAGTTGTTCCCAATACAGTATTAACATTATGTAGACCAAAATCCCTTACTGGTAAAGCAACTTATAGTAAGAAGCAAATTGAGACTTTCACTTCGGGCCAGCTATCATTATTTCCAGAAGATAATGAAGATTTGAGCCAATATGTTGAAATGTATGAATCAGATTCGGATTTTCACGATCAGTTAAAAGCGAGAGCGATTTATAATAAAATAGCATGCCCTATTCAAGTAATGCTTGAATCGACATTACAATTCCAACCCAAAGATAGTCGCGACGAATACAATAGCGATATGAAAGCGCACCTTGCGTGGACACATTCAAGTTCTTTATATTATAAATTGGGCTATTTGCCGTGGAAGTTAGATGCTGTACGAGATGGTGTATGTTATGTTGGCCTTGTGTTTAAGAAATTACAGGATACGGGTAGACAGAAAGGTTATGCTTGCAGTGCAGCACAAATGTTTCTTGATTCAGGTGATGGTGTTGTTTTCAGAGGAAATATTGGACCTTGGATAAGTAAAAATGAAAAAACTTTTCATCTTGATAGAACTTCTGCAAAATCGTTGCTATCAATAGCCATTAGTGCCTATTATGCAAAACATAATTATTATCCTAAAGAACTGTTTATTCATGGACGGGCGGCATTTACAGATGATGAGTGGATAGGATTCCAAGATGCCATAGCAATCTGCCCTGAGACAAACTTAGTAGGTGTAGCAATCAGAGAGCATAATGGTCTGAGATTGCTGAAAGATAATTCCGATCCTAAATCCCAATATGGAATCTTGCGTGGGTTGTGTCTTTATGTAGACGATAAAAGCGGATATTTATGGACAAAGGGCTTTATTCCTAAAACTGAAACAGCAAACCATATGGAAGTTGCCTGTCCACTACATATCGAAGTTAATAGAGGACAAGCCAATATAGAAACAGTTATGAAAGATATTTTGGCATTAACGAAATTGAATTATAACGCATGTATATATGGGGATGGATTGCCTGTTACTTTACGATTCTCTGATAAAATTGGAGATATTTTAACAGCAATACCAGAAGTGAATTGGGCTGCAAAACCTTTTAAGTATTATATATAAATTCTATGTTGTATACTGAGATAAAAAGCCGCTTAGTCTTTTTACAGAATAAACGGCAAAATTTGTAGGGACTATGTATTTTACTTTTCTATTCGGTGAGTTCGTATGTACTGCTGCGTAGAAATACTTGGTTGTTCCGGGTGGGTCATTTGAAGCTCTCCTGATTCCAACAATGGTTTCAGATAAAGCCGGAAAAAGGTCTTTTTGCTTTTTACATCTAACAGAAACATTAAAGTCTTTCTCGTTTGGGGTTTCTCGCAAAGAAAAAGAATCTTTTGCTTTCCCTGTTCTTCCGTGCCCTGAAATTTTTTATGACGAGCGCAGTCCACTTTCTTTTTGAAAGCTGCGTATTCATCACTCAGCATAAAATCAATCACGCATACTTTGGGAATACGATACTGATTTCCAATACGAAAATGCTTGATTTTATCTTGTCGAAGTAACGACAGCGCCGTGTTTTCACAAATACCGTCCAGCATAATCATAAGTTCTTTTGTTGTCACAACATCGGGGTAGTTTTTTAGTTCCATTTCAAGTTTATATCTTTCCTGCATAATGTCCTCCTGTTTTTCTAAGAAATAAATTGTCAATGGCAGAGATCGTTACTGCACGGGGTCGAGCCCCTTGTTATGTTTGAAGTGTCTAATATTTGGCCCAGTACGGAGGGAAGTCCCTCCAATGTCCCTCCGATGTGCAAATTTGCTCTCAAAACGGGCTGTTGCTAAAAGCCTTGATATGACAAGGAGTTTTTACATTGAGATGCCGAGAACCCTTGATTTTAGGGCATTTTTTGAGTATAATAAGTTCCGTTAAGTTCCGCTAAATGGGTTCGGTTACAGAGCGTATGGTAAAACTCAAAATCCCGTTCTGGCAACAGAGTGCGGGTTCGACCCCCGCCACCGGCACCAAATTGAAAGTTGCATTTTAGTGTAAATTGCACAAAAATGCAGCTTTTTGTTATTCGAAAACCACAAAAAACGAGAGTTCAAATCCTATAAGTTGAACTCTCGTTTATTTTTATTAAAAAGTAGGAAATTGTAATGCAAAAATTAAAAGCAGCAACTTATTGTCCAGTAAGCTCAGATCCCGAAGATCAGGAGCGCAGAAAAGTTTATTATGGAAAATATATGCAAAATAATAAAGATTGGATTTTAGTAAACATATACGCTGAATGAATGTCAGGTTTGAGGTTGGAAACGTATGCCGGAAGGTTGTTAAAATAGTAAAATTGATTTGAACTTTTTCTCTCTCCGCACATATAATAATTCATGGAATCAATATGATTCAGTATTATTTTGGAGGGATAAATATGTGTGGAATAGCCGGATTCAGCAGTTTTGATAAGGATTACACAGCTATTGAAAATTACTTTAAAAGCCGTATTGATATATTAAAAAAGATGAGACAATCATTTGCGTACAGAGGAAATGACCAGACGGGCGAATGTCTGAGAAGAAACGTTGGATTCAGTCATACGCGGCTTTCCATTAGGGACATCTCAGGCGGCGCTCAGCCTATGATAAAATCGCGCGATGGCGCAGAGTACATAATAGTATTTAACGGAGAGATCTACAACACCGGCGAGCTTACACTCCGCCTGAAATCGCTGGGATATAAATTTGAAACCACTTGTGACACAGAGGTAATATTGCTTTTGTATATGCAGTATGGTACGCGGTGCGTTGACTATCTGAACGGTATATTTGCCTTTGCGATTTGGGACGGCGGAAATAATACCCTCATGCTTGCAAGGGATAGGGCGGGTGTAAAACCGCTTTTTTACACAGTGCAAAACGGCGAACTGATTTTTGCCTCCGAGATAAAGGGACTGTTTGCGCATCCTGATATTAAACCTCGTATAAGCATAAACGGATTCCGTGAAATATTCGGCGTAGGTCCGGCAAGAACTCATGGCTGCGGAGTTTTCGACGATGTTTCAGAAATAGTACCGGGGCATTTTGCTGTATTTTCTGAAAGCGGCTTGACGTTACATAAATACTGGGACTTGAAAAGTAAGGTTCATAAAGACAGCTACGCTGAAACGGTTGACAAGGTTTCTTATCTTGTGAGGGACGCGATAACAAGTCAAATGGTGTCGGACGTCCCGGTTTGCAGCTTTCTTTCAGGCGGAATTGATTCGAGTATAGTTACTGCTGTTTCGGCGTCTTATATGAAAAAGTCTGGCGGAAAGCTAAATACATTTTCATTCGATTTTTCCGGCAATGACAAATATTTTACCTCAAACAGCTTTCAGCCTGAGCGCGACAGACCTTATGTAGACATTATGCTTGGTCACATAAACACAAACCATACCTATCTTGAATGTGATGAGGAAAATCTTGCGGACTTGCTTTTTGACGCCATGAAAGTAAAGGATTTACCCGGCATGGCTGACGTAGACGCCTCTATGCTGTATTTTTGCAGTCTTGTGAAAGAGAAGAATAAGGTTGCTCTTACAGGAGAATGTGCCGACGAGATTTTCGGCGGTTATCCGTGGTTTTATCGTGAGGATCTGCTTATGGGGAACGGCTTTCCGTGGTCTAAAAATATTTCAGTAAGGCAGTGTCTTTTGCATGATGATTTTATAAAAAAACTTGATTTAGAAGAATATGTAAGTAAAAGATACATTGAATCCGTAAAGCAGGCGCCGATTTTGGAGGGTGAATCTCAGGAAGAAAAAAGGCGAAGAGAGATAACGTATCTAAACATAAAATGGTTTATGCAGACTCTTCTTGACCGAATGGACAGAACCAGTATGTATTCCGGGCTAGAGGCGAGAGTACCCTTTGCCGACCACAGAATTATGGAATATGTGTTCAATGTTCCGTGGGAGATGAAACGCAGAAACGGCGTTGAAAAATCGCTTCTTCGCGACGCTTTTAAGGACATTGTTCCCCATGAACTGCTATACCGCAAAAAAAGCCCGTACCCTAAAACCTATAATCCCGCTTATGAAAAAATACTTTCCGAAAGACTTACAGGTATAGTGAACAACAAAAATAATCCGATAAACGAATTTGTTGACGGCAGGAAGGTAATGAAATTTCTCAAGGCTCCGAATGAATACGGAAAGCCTTGGTTCGGACAGCTTATGACAGCGGTCCAGCTTACGGCGTATATGCTCCAATTTGAATACTGGCTGGAGGAATATAAGCCGGAGATAATCATGTGATATTAGTAAAATTTTGATTCGGGGGTAAACGCATATGAAGAATACAAAATTTTTCATTATAAAAATGATATTGCAAAGGCAAAATCGCAGAAGCTGAATTGATAAGCGGAGAAATCTACACCGAGGACAGCTATGCGGAACTGACAGTTTTGACAGCGGCAAAGACACTGTCGGAAATCTGAATGAGCATTTGGCAGAGGTAGAGATTATCAGGCGGAGCGCATGTTCTTTTCATTTAACAAATTCTCGTGGCGACTGATGATAGTATTCACGGAACGCCTTATAGAAATTGCTGCTGTTATTGTAACCCAGTATGGCGGCGATTTCTTCTATGGAAAGATTCGTGCCTTTCAGCAGACTGACCGCCCGGTCCATCCGCTGTTCCAAAAGAATTTCTGAAAAGGACTTCCCGATTTCTTTGTGCAGAAGCGTAGAAATATAGTTGGGATGGTACGAAAAATGCTTCGCTATATCCTTCAAAGTCACAACATCGGAATGCTCGCCCATATAACGGACAATCTTATCGGATAACCTTTCGTTTGTGGAAACCGGAATAGACCGCTTATACTGCCTTGCCACCATCATTAAAAGCGTCAGTACCATAGGTTGGAGGATTGCCTGTGTATCTTCCTGGGGATTCGCGTATTCCATTACCATCATTTCCAAAAGAGTGCGGATAGAACAGGAGTCGTCAAAATGAAGATGGATAAATTCTTCGGAGTATTTATAGGTCTGTGGATCGAGAAAAAAGTGGAACAGCTTTGTATCCGCGGACAGTACAGGAAGAAACGTTTTGAAAAATGCTTCCTTCTGAATCAGAATACCAATGATGATGATTTCCTGCTTACTATGGGCATAGAGGGCATATCCGGCAAAGGGCTGACCAATATAGCATTCATTTTCCCGAATGGTAATGTGGTTGTCGTATTGATAACTCAACGCCCCATAATCACCGGAATAGGCGAAATTAAAGAAGAAAAAATCCTGACGGTGAAACATCTCATGAATATCCGGTCCTTTGTGGACGCAGATCATAATATTTTCTTCCGGCGGACCAGGCCAGGCATAGGATTTCTCCATAGGGCTTCCGGCCGGAACATCAAGGTAACTCCAGTTTCGTCTTGCAAACTGTTCTCCTAGGTTTTCTATCGCCGTCTCTAAAGTTGGAATCATTGCTTATCCTCCCCGTTCAATACCCAGCCAAAATCACCGGTGAAATAGCCGTTTGACTGTTTGTCAATGATGCAGACAGAAGCCCCACTTTACTTAAATTCTTCGGCAATACATTTCCCGATACCCAGGGAACCGCCTGTAATAACCGCTACTTTATTTTTAAACATGATATCAGCCTCCCTTTATTTCATTATACCACATTATGTTAGAAAAAGCCATAGTATTTATTAAGATTTAGCGCTGATTTTCGAATAAGAAGATGTTATACTTTGTAATAGGAATTGAGACTGTATTCCGAATTCTGAAAAGATTGTATGGAGGTTATCAAGATGAAAAACTTTATTTTTAACATGCCAACCCATGTGATGTTTGGAGCAGGACAACTCGCACATCTGCATGAGCAGAAGCTGCCCGGCAAAAAGGCGTTGATTATCACGTCAAACGGACAATCGGCCAAGAAATACGGTTATCTTGCCCGCACCGAAAAAGAACTGGAGCTTGCTAGCGTAGAACACACACTGTTTGATGAAATCCGTCCCAACCCTACCCGCGAAAATGTCATGGATGGGGCAAGAGCAGTCAAAGAAAACGCCTGTGATTTTGTGGTTGCCTTGGGAGGCGGTTCGGTGATGGACTGTGCGAAATGTATTGCCCTTATGGCGGTCAACGCCGGCGATATTTGGGATTACTCTCTCAGCAGTCAGGGCGGAAAAAAGACGCCGGAATTTGACGCAATCCCTATTGTGGCGATTACTACTTCTGCCGGTACCGGAAGCGAGGTGGATATTGCCGCCGTGATTTCCAACGACGCCACAAAAGAAAAGACCGGTATTTTCTTCCCCTCCATGTTCCCGACCATTTCTGTGGTTGACCCTGACCTGATGATGAGCGTGCCGCCGAAGTTTACGGCCTATCAAGGTATGGACGCCTTCTTCCATGCTTCGGAGAGCGTTATCAACAAAAATGAGCATATTGTGGCGGAAATGTTTGCGTTAAAGACCATAGAGCTGATCGCAAAATACCTTCCTGTCGCTTACAAGGACGGAAGTAACAAAGAGGCCCGTTATTACATGGCGATTGCTAATACGCTGGCGGGTTATTACATGAATTGTACCTCAGCCCACACGATGGAACACGTGATGGGCAGCTACCATGAAGACCTGGTTCACGGCGCCGGTCTGATTATGATTGCTCATGCTTATTACGATTTCTTTGCGGAACGCAAGGCGGCCGAAGAACCGATGATTAAGATGGCAAAGGCTATGGGAGTGGAAAATCCCACTTCCGGCAAGGACTTTATCCGCGCTCTTGATACTTTGCTGGAATCTATCGGCTGCGCTGATCTGAAAATGAGCGAGGCCGGTATTACCAGAGAAGAAATGAAACTGTATCCGAAGCGCATCCATGAGGTATTGGGCGGAGATATTACCGCTGATCCGCTGACGCTTTCCAATGAAGATTATCTTGAGATTTACGAAAAGTCTTTCCAATAAGGCGAGGGGAATAAAAATGGACGAAAAGTTGAAACTGGCAGGACAGGCATATAAAAACGGCTGCACCTGTTCCCAGGCTGTATTCTGCGCCTTTGCCCATGATATGGGGCTGGATGAAACGACCGCTTACAAAATCATGGAGGGTTTTGGCGGCGGGTTTGGCGCTATGCAGGAGGTATGCGGCGCATTCAGCGCCGCTGCCGCCGTCATCAGCTTCTACACCAGCAGTGGCAGCATGGATGGGAAAAGCAAGGGAAAAACTTACAAGGCGATCCGCCGCGCCGCTGAAATCTATGAACAGGAGTATGGTTCTATCCGTTGCAGGGAAATCCTGCATGGGAACGCGCCGAAGGCTTTCCAGTGCGGAATGAAGGTAAAAGATGCGGTGTTGGTGGTTCATAAAGTGCTGGTGGAGGAAGCAGCGAAGGATAAGAAGGCGGTGGCAGGATGAAAAGGATTTTCTCTGTTTGTATGGCAGGGTTGTTGATTTTTTCACTTTCTGCTTGTTCTTCCGGTGGAGAAATAGCACATACCTCCGGAGGACAAAACTATATCACCACCCTCACAAACAAGCAAATCACCCTTTTTAACTGTGCATTTTTCTAATTCAGCATCTGTAAATAACATTTGTTTTAAGTCGGTGAGTTCAAATCTGTTCCAATATAAATTCAATGTTGTAATATATGTATAAGAATTGCCAACTTGATTTTTTGAATTAAGTGCTTTTCCAGTATTATGAGAAAAAATAACATCTAACCTCGTCCACTCCTACCCCTGTGGAAGTTCAAAGGGAATCTCATTTTCAATGCATTTTACTTAACCGTCGGGAAACTTCTTATAATGCAAATTATGAAATATTATACATTAAGATTTACACTGTATTTTTTCTATAGATCAACTCCTTGCAACAAAAGACATACTGCCAAGTATTATGATATGGCTTTTATCATATAGTTGCCTTTTATAGATATATTTATTCTTAGTTGAATGATGGAATCAAGCTATAAGAAACACCATAAATTGCTTTATTATTAGTAATTCATGGTATTTTTTGATTATAAAATTTGCAAAACCAACTGTCCAAACTGAAATGTTTTTACTGTTAAGGCGCTGCTACGGGCACGCCGCTGAGCAATAGTGTAACGGAGCTGCACACCATGATGCGTTACCTTGAATATGACTTTCTCAAAAGCAAGGAATTACAGCATTTTGACAACTGGATAACGGTTTTCGGAGAGCAGAAAACGGATTGGGAACTGGCTCCGACAAGTAAATAAGTTTAAGGAAAGAACGAGAATTGCAAACTACTAAAGCGTTTCCTGACAAGGAAAAATCTCTGACAACCGCACTTGACAACTTACACACTGACAGAGAAACGCTCCGAAAGCTTCCTATCGATACGGAAACGAAACTGCCCGTATTCAAAATCATCATTGGAGAAACTGAATACACGGACAGAAAAGAAGCCGCAAAGGCTTTTGAAGACGCTGTGCTTTCCATAAAGCAAGCTGATACGTCCGTTAAAATTGGCGAATTTCAAGGCTTTCCGCTGGCTGTGACGATGAACAGTCCGGCAATGGGAGGTGGAGTTACTGCAACAATGCAGGGAAAATATCCGCATATTGCAAAGCTGATTGAAAGCTTTGCACACAATCTGAAAAGACTGGAAGGAACGCTTTATAACGTTGACCGCAATATTGATGAAGTGAACGCAAGCCTTTCCAAGCTGAGAGTGGATTTTACCGAAGCACAAAAAATCGTTGCCGAGCCGTTTTCGCAGGAACAGGAGCTTGCCAATAAAGAATCAAGGCTCAAAACGCTTACTGAGGAACTCAATCAAGCGGCTATAGAAGCCAAGAAAAACGCCAAACCGAAAGAGAAAACCTGTTATTTTGAAAGAGCAAATCTGAAAAAGGAGGCGATGAAGATTTCTAAGTAGTCCCAAAAGGGTAAAAATCAATCTAAAAAACAGGAGATAGCATAAGAAAACGCCTGATGTTTCATCAATAGAACATCAGGCGTTTTTCATTTTATTATAATAACGGCAAGCTGATTGGCTAAGGCGTTATACATACACCATATCCGCATAAACCCCTTCCTTCGACTGTTCCATCAATATAATTTTTTCTTATTTTGAAGTTTGTTCATAGCGCAATAATTTTAGCTGTTTTCCCGGTGCAAAACGCACATAACAATTATGATTGACATAATAGTGCTATTGTGCTACAATATGTGTAACACAAAGCAGGAGGGGGTACGCTTGTTCACACACACTTATCAGATTTGCGGTACAAAATTTCAATCCCAATCCAACAGAGCAAAGTACTGCGTTTACTGCCGCGACAAAGCACAAGTTCTGCGTAACAAGGAATATAAAGAAAAGAAAGCGGCAGGAACGTCCATAGCGGTCGGAAGCGAGCAGATTTGTCCGATTTGCAATCAGCCTTATACGGTCACAAGCGGTTCTCAGAAGTGCTGTAAAGGCTGCCAGAAAAAACAGGAAAGCAAGCGTAAGGTTGCCGCAAATGCAAAGCACACGAAAGATAATTACGATTTCATTAGTTTTTACGTTCCAAAGGGACAGCGTGATAAACTGAAAGCCTATGCAAAATCTCAGAATTTGAGCGTGAATAAGCTGATTCAGACGGCTTTGGAGGAATACAGGAAAAATCATAGTTAATGGTTTGATAAATTATAAAGGGAGAGTAAGGATGAAAAAAACTTGTATTGCATTTCAAATAATACTTTTGGTATGGTTTTTTCTTGACATGATAGGTAGGAGGAATTGGAAGAAAAAGGTGAATCTAAACTGGAGGGAATGACGAATGTAATTATTGATGAACAGGTTATTGAGAATGTGTCAGAGTATTTAAATGAAAAACATATTCAACTTCGAGTGACAAAACTTAATTATATCGGAATTTTAAAGGAGGGCTATATTGTTAATTTGATTTTAGGCGGTTTATTCGCTTTGCTTAGTCTTGGATTCATATTTTACTCAAATTCAGAGCTTAATGGATATAAAAATTCACAGGCAAAAAAAGTTGACGAGGAGTGCAATCGGAAAGATGCAAAGTGGCTGGGAGAATATAAAATTTATCTGACGGATAGTTTTTTGGTGAGTATATATAGTGGTTTAACAGCAATTGATATTGATACAGTCAGCAGTGTGATTTTATATGATGAAAAGCAGGAAAGTGGTATAAAAAGGATAATGGACGCAAGAAAAACAGACGGAAGCGTGGTTAAAATTTATGAGAATATTTCAAAGGATAAATTTATTTTTGAAGAGGAAAAAGACTATTTGGAAATGATTTTTGGAAGTAAGAATATAAGTTTTATATGTGAAACGGAAGTGCAAGATGAATTAGAATATGAAGAATATTTTGAATAGAATTTTCTGGAATGACAAGATGAAGAATAAATCCTAGTTTATAAGGCGCTTTGTATATCAAATTTTCATTGCGTGATAAAAAAATACGCCTCGTAAATAACACATTTACGAGGCTTTTTGGTTGCGGCGGCTGGATTTGAACCAACGACCTTCGGGTTATGAGAATCTGATTTCAACTTTTTTATCTCTCAAAGTGCCTATTTACGTTTCAAAAGTGACTGATTTTTACACTTTCCATACCATTATTTATGTTATTTTTATGGTTTTTCATTGGCGTAAGGGTACGGTAAGGGTATGACCATGCTGTAACCAAATGAAGATTTCAATATATTTTTATTAGTTTATATAAAGATAAATTGAAATTTTTATCGTTAATTTGCTGTCACACTTCTGTGTGGCAGCTTTATTTTTTTACCTGGAATCACTCTATTATACATAAGTATTCATTATAAGCTTTTTCTAAGAGTTTATAATCACAGCTATTCTTCATAAGGATGCTATTGTTTCCAGCTATCACACGATTATATGTTTTATATGCTCTTTTAAATATTTTATCACGATTTCTTCTGCAAAAGGCAAGCTCTTCGCTGATATGACCTTTGGATTTTATAGATTCAAATGAACCTATATCCACTTTCTTCAGGCAACATTCAGGAACAGGAATCATATATGTAAATCTAAGCGAACCAAGTATTGCAGTGTTTTTCTTGTTTTTTATGAGTATAACATCTTCCTGTTTTTTCGAATAAATGAAACGGGTACAAAATAACTAACATTATTTACGCTTAATACTGCTCCAAATGTAAATTTCTTTGTATTTCCATAGTTAACATTTGGAACACAAGTAAATCCTCTTTTATTGCACTCACATTTTTTCAAATAATCAATATATTTCTCATCCACATAATAAAAATATAAATTCATAATAATAGTCCTAAAATTCAAAGGAGAAGCACAAAAGTACTTCTCCAATTTTTCATTAATTGCTTTTTGACCTACACTCAATAGTGGTGAGCACTAATAACTTAACCTGCACTTAACAGTGGTGAGCACTGATAACTTAATCTTCCCTCATAGCGGTGAGCGCTAATAAGATGAGCAATTCAACATCTGTCATATATTATACAGCTTTATTTAATTTATGTCAATAACTATTTCAAGTGCTCTGTAAATTTCTCCTATTCTCAATTTCCATAACAATTAGCCGCTTGACTATAATTATATAATGACTTCACAAATTTTTTCAAGTTATCATCTCTATATAATAATATCCTTGTTTTACAATAAGTTCTACATTCTAAATATAAAACTTTTAACGGCCTAACAGTCCGCAAGCTCAAAGTAATATCTTACTATCATTTTAGGATTTATAATTCAAAACAGATTTTGCATTTGTGATAGATGTTTCTATTGCTGATTTATTGATTGCATTCATATCGTTATCGTCTTTGCCTTTCAGTACCAATTCAACTTTACACATATTATAAAGCAAGCCAACAAGAAGTACTGTGTTTTCTGTCACATTTCTTTCTTCTGCGGTAAATGTATTCCAATCCTTATGTTCTAACATAGTTACAATATTTGTGAAATCTTTTAAGTGTTTTTGGTAAATAGAATTAACATCAGATATAGTATCATAATAATTATTTGACGTACTGCGAAGTTCTGTCAAATAATTACATATATTATTGATTTTTTCCTCATCTTTTTTCATTTGAGACCATGCTTCGTCTGCTTTGTCAGATAGTTTTCCACCTGTAATACTAAAGATAGCACCTCCCACTAATAAACCAACGCCTAATGTTGCAGCTCCTAAAATAGTTGTTCCGAGTACAATACCACCACCGCCTAAAGCGGCTAAAGTAGCATTTGTTGCTGCAGCACCACTTAATGTCGCAATAGCAGTTCCTATAGAGGCAGTTCCTAATGCCATAACAGCAGCAGTTGTTGCTCCAGCAGCGGCAAATCCACCTGCCACACCCAATCCGGCACCGTCCAAACCGCCAAGAAGTACTCCAGCACCAATCGAAACCTCTTTAAGTTCTTCTCCATCATATCGTGGTAATGTAACTCCATTTTTTGAATAATTTTCAAATGTTAGTCTGTTTTTGATTTGCTCAAACACATTGGAGTTCAAGTGATGTTTAAATGTGACAAATGCGGTGAATGTTGCACAAAGATTGCCTTGTAAGTATCGGCAAACTCCATCCCATCATACAATTCTCTATATAATGGCGATGTATAATGGAGAATTTGATGATTTTATGAAGGACAGTTCTTCTGTATTAACTAAACTTAATATAATTGTCGGAGATGAAATAGATGCCCCTTTTGATGGAGATAATAGACGTCAATTCTTTGATATATTATATAAGCTAATGATGCTAGTAAATGCATCTCAATGTGTTCTTATAAGTCACAACTCAGAATTACCACAGTCGGATTGTGATATTATTTTATTAAAGAATGATAATAGTGATGAAGGTTCTCATCCTACTGGAAATATTATATGGAGCTATTATAATTAACAAAAAATAAAGAGAGGGAATTATCCCTCTCTTTTTCTTATTATCCGTTTATAGTTATATTAAACCATTTGAAATTAATATGATCTCCATAATCAGTAGCACTCCAATTCATTGTAACGGACATTGGATATGTTGTTCCTTCACCATTATTACAATTCGCATTAATAATAATATTTCCTGTCATTGGTTCACTTGGGTCTTCATTCACAGAAACTGTTACATCAGAACATGTTACATTATAATCATCACTATTAGTAAATCCATTAGTAAATATATCACCGTAAGTTCTTGAATCTAAAAACTCCGACTTATCGATAAGAGTATTTCCCGCCATTACAGCCAAGTCAGTGTTTCCAGTAACGTAGATATTCCATTGATTAGATGGAGCTTGTTGTTCCTGTTGAGAGTTAGATGACTTTTGATTATCATCCTCGCATCCTGTAAACATAGATACTGATGCGATTACTGCAATTGCCATTAGAATAGATAAAACTTTCTTTTTCATAACTTTTTTCCCCATGTCTTTTCATTCTGTTAACTCATTAATTTTCTAGGGTTGCTTGGCATATTATTAATTATTAAGTCTAATAATTTATCAATATTATAATTAAATTTTGCTGAATAATATATAGGTTTTATTATCTTTATTCCTGTTGCTTCTTTAACTCTTTTCTGAATTGAATCTGCCTGATTGTTTAAAAAAGCTATAAGTTCTGAATCAGGAACATTTTTTTCTTGAACCCAGTGACGACCTTTCATTGCAAAGTCAGCTTGATTAATTGCAACCAAAATTCTATCACTCTGTATATTAGGTATTACAACTTCATTTAACAATTGATATGTTGTTCCCATATCTCTATTTGAACCTTCTATTATAACTAAAACCATATCGATAAATCCATAAATATTTTCATCAATAGAATATGTTTTATATAGTAAATCAATAATTTTCTTTTTATGTATTTTATCTATAGCAATACCATCTCCAAGCCCTGGTGTATCCCATAATCTAAATGAATCATTTAATGAATATGAATTAAGTTCCATTGTTTCAGGATCAACTCCATCTCCAACCTTAGCAATTATTTTTTTAAATAAGGTATTCAATGTTGATGATTTTCCAGCACCAGTAACTCCGGTAACCATTAAATCTAATGGTCTAAAGCCAGCATTTACAAGATTATTATCTATATCATTTTTTCTATATATATTTGGATTTACCAACATAGTATCACCTTCTTCTTCTAAATATTACTTTAATAAAGCCAGCTGCTGCTCCAAACGCTTTACCAATGCTTCTTCCTATTATTTCACCAGCTCTTCCGAAAACAGCACCTATTTCTCCACCAATATCTGCTCCTTTAGTCGCACATTCTGAAACTGTTTCGCCAAAACTCTTCTTAATCTCCATCTGATAATCTTTCAAATCATCATTATCTTTCCACATTTCTTCATTTCGATTTATATTTTCAATAAATGATAATCTTTTTTCTTTAGGAGTAAATTTAACAATATAAGAGAGCAATTTTGAAAGATTATATGGTTGACATTGTTTTTCATTATTTTCTTTATATCCTGCACTATAATATATAGGTTCAATGTCAATTCCAGTGCCTTCTTTAATTCTATTTTTAACAGAAACAATTTTTTCTTCAAGAAATTTTTCGAGTTCACCATCGGGTTTATTTGTGTTATAATCCCAGTGACGGCCCTTCATTGCAGCATCAGCTTGATTAATTGCAACAAGAATTCTATCTTTTTTATTTTCTCCTAAATTAGGTATAATAACATTGTTAATCAACTCGTATGATGTTCCAAGATCTCTAGTAGAACCATCTAAAATAACAAGCACTAGATCTATAAGCAAATTATTGTTCTCATCAAGTTCGTTTAATTTTTTTATAATATTTTTTGCATGCCTGTTATCTGCTTCTTTTCCATCACCAAGACCAGGACTATCCCATAATATTAAATTGTCAAGTTCATATTTAGTGATTTCCATAGTTTCAGGATCAACCCCAACACCAACCTTTGCCACCTCCATATCAAATAACGCATTAATAGTTGAACTTTTACCACAACCAGTAGCACCCGTAATCATAAGATTTATTTTTTGTTCCTTTAAATGCAATAAATTTTTCATTAATTTCGCTTTTTCAGAATCAGGAATATTTGCATTCTCTATATCTTCTTGCATTGCATCAAAAATCTTTTTTTCTTTTTCCATAGTAATTATACCTTTCTACCTCTCACTTTTTAATAAATATAATTTCATTATACACTTATAGTTCTTGTTTGTCAACACTTGCAGTTAATTTATAGAACTCATATTTTCATGTAAGATTATAAGTAAAATCAAGATTTTACAGGAGAATAAATACATGAAAACTATAGATTATAAATTAATGGGTGCAAGAATACGCACACAAAGAGAACTTTTAGGGTATACTCGTGAGCAACTTGCAGAAAAGCTTGAAGTTTCCTCAAAGTTCTGTTCAGATATCGAACTTGGCATTAAAGGTATGTCTATGAACACACTTGCCAAGCTATCCGACATTCTTTGCATGAGTGTTGACTTTATACTTTTTGGTGAACAAGCTGACAGTTCTCAAGCTGACACGCTTATTGCAATGCTTCGTCAATGCCCTGAAAAGTACCGTTCAAACCTTATTACTATTGTAAGAGCGTTTACTGATTCGGTTTCAGATTGATGCTCTTATCTGCTCATCACTCATATGCTTTATTCCTATTGTGCGGAAATTAAACAGCAGATTGAGAATTTGTGAAAAAGAGGACTATCAGGATAAGATAGTCCTCTTTTTATTTGCAAGGCAATACATATGCACTTTCCTAAATTTATGTGTTTCACAAGTATGCGAGTAAGTTTTGGTTGTTTTACAATAAATCGCTCGAATCCTGTCAACTTTCCCTTGTATGTGGTCTTGGCATGGACAAAAAATATGTTTCACACTATTATCCTCGACCGTTGCATAGTTCACTCAGCACACCCTTGTCCATCTCACAAACCGTATCACACAGCACTTCAATGTCTTCTGAGGAATGTGAGGCTATCAATATAGTTTTGCCCTGTGCTTTCAGGTTGAGCAGATATTTTCGCATATCTGCAACGCCGTCCTTGTCGAGCCCGTTCATTGGCTCATCAAGAATAAGTATATCAGGGTTTTCCATAATCGCTTGTGCTAAGCCTAACCGCTGCCGCATACCAAGGCTATATTTTCTGATGTGGCGTTTCAAATTGGGGTCAAGACCGACTTGCTCCATTGCATTGACTATCTCTGTTTTGCCAATTTTCCCACGTAAGCCTGCAAGGAGTTTTAGATTTTTATACCCCGAATAATATGGAATAAACCCAGGTGTTTCTATGATAATCCCCATATTATCAGGAAAATCGCAGTCTTTGCCAACCTGTTTTTCGTTAACTTTTATGATACCTGATGTTGTTTTTATAAAGCCACAGACACACTTCATCAGCATTGTTTTGCCACTGCCATTTCTTCCAATTAATCCGTGAATTTTTCCTTTTTCAAAATTTATATTGACATTCTTTAAAATATCAGTTTTCCCAATTCGAAGATTTACGTTCTCTATATCAATTATATTTTTCATTATCATTCCACCATTTCAATGTTTAGGAATTCAAGGCGTTTTATTGCTATTATGTTTAGTATAACAACAACCATTATTGCTATTCCAAAATAAAGATAGGAGCACCAAACTGGAAAATTGGGTTCCTTTAAAATTTCATCGTAATGAAGCCAAACTATTGTGTTTGCCATAGGAAACGCCCACATCGTTTCAGACTTGAGTGAGCAGGTAATCACACCCGTTGCTACAACAAAAACAGCTGCAAAAAGTCCAAATGACTGAATATGGATAAGTTTGAAAAAATAAATTACCATAGCAAGCAAGAACATATATGCCGCCATAAGAATAATTGTATGTATTATTGCAGAGGGAAGAGTTATCTGATTATAAAGATTTGACGGAATCAGTTGGGAAGTGAAGCTACCTGCTTCATTTGGGAATTTTGCATCATACTTGGTGATAACATCACTCCACGTTCCTGTAATATCTCCTTTTGAAATAAGCACGCTTCCAATTAAAATTGCAATTAAAAAGGTAATAATTGCATATATCATAAAAACAATCTGTCCAACAAACCAATTCCATCGTCCTGTTCGTTGTACGAAAAATAAAGTATTACCTGTCATTTTCGGATAGTCGCTGATAAGTAACAAAAAGACACACGGCATCAGCATAACAAGCATACCTGAGTTCCCTATCGCCGCAAATGGCTCAAGTATGTCAAGAGGCAATCCAATTTTGTCGGCTCGTTCAAGTAGCGGTTCTACGGCAAGAGTATGCATAAAAATTAACAGAACACCGATTATTATTATTCTGGGGTTGGAAATCCATTTCACATATTCGCTTCTTGCAACCGCAAGTATGCATTTTATGTTCTTATTCACCACAGTCGTTCCTCCTTATGCACATTGTCAGATAAAATACAAAAGAAAAGAGTATAATAAATCCGCTGTAAATAAGCACAAGTTTTTTATCACTGCCATACTCTGAAAGATACGAAAGTGCATCTGGATTAATAACAGATACAAATTTCAAAAGGCTCATGTCCACCGTTTCATAATTGCTAAGTGCCTGTGATTGTATTTTAACGCAGGATTGATTGAGAACATATTTCAAGAAAAACGGTATGCAGAGCACTAGATATTTGTTGCGAATTATGCTTGTCAGCATTATAGCAGGTGCAACACTTACCATACCATAAAAGAACATATAAATTAATTGTTTTGATATAATAGTGGCATATAAGTTTTGCGTAATATCTGGATACTGATAACTCAGTGTTTCATGATAACTGTCGATTAATCCCTGTTCATACTCGCTTATATCTGGAAATAAGGCATATTCAGTCAGTGTAAACAAGCCAAACCCAAGCATTACTGCAAGTCCTCCACATATACATGCAGTAATAAATTTTGAGGTATAGTAACATAACTTTGATGAACGAAAAATTTCAAAGCGTATTGATTTTGCTTCATATTCGTCACAAACAAGCGGCACAAATGCAAAAGCAGAAATCATCGGAATAAATAATGAAAGCCAGCCACCTACACCCTTTCTCATAACTTCAAATGAGCAAAAGCTTATATCGGAGAGCATAAAGTCTATGTCAAATACTATCAGCGATTTAATCGCCGAATATTTGTCCATATTCTGAGGATTCTCATATATGTTTGCTGAGAAACAAAGAACAGTAGTAAAAAGAACACACAGATAGAATCCATAGCCTGTTAGTATCTTATAAAAATTTGCTTTTATATTTCGAAATATCATTATGCTTACTCCTAACTGGCAGGTGATGTGTAATATCTGAAGTTTTCACCGTCTATAGCATCAAGGTAGCAAACATATCTTAAATTATCATTTGAATTATATAGTGTAAATTTCCACGCAGGAGAAACACTACTTGATGGATTTTCAATATCAATATAACCTTCACTTGTTTTAGTGGGAATCTCTGCATATACTAATTCGATTTTTTGTATTTCAAAAACAACGCCATCTGTCATTTCTTGACTTATATGTTCAGCTGCTGTATTAATTGTAACAATATCATTATAGGATTTCTCAGAAACAACATTCTGTAATCGGTAATATCCATAAACTATATCAATATCATTACTTTCAACCATAAACGCATTGCCAATTGTGATTGTATATTCTTCAAATTTTGAGTGTACTGTTCCTGACTTCATATAGTCAAATGTAATACCTTGATATTCCTTGGTTGTTAAAAAATTATAACCATATATATCTTCCGAAACCTTGTATACATCTACATCAACAACTACGGTTTTAGTGTTTGATGTTTTAGGGTATGGTAATTCGTTTATATATTCTTCAAAAAAAATAACAGCATCGTTAATTGTAATATCAGTATCAGAAAGCTTGAAACTTTCCATGCTATCAGGAGGATATGTGCCAACATATTCTAACCAATCAGCAGGGTCGTAGCTTTCGAGCAATGGATATCTTTCCGCATTAAGTGTATCGTCATATATCTTACTATTATTTAATTCTACGGTTTTTCCTTTATTTATTACGGCATACCCACATCCGATTGGATTACCGACTTCAAAGCAAACTGGTTCTTTCCATTCGGTCATATCGCGAAACCATGTTTCGTCATATAAAAAATTTACTCGTCCTTCTTCTCCGTCGATAAGCTTATTATACCAGTCACTGACTTTATTAAAATTCTGTGCTATATTTCCATTATCATCATACTTAAGTTCAGAGTTTCCACCAATATAAAACAAAAAATCATTGTTAATTTCATGTTCTGGAAACAAGTATTCAAACATTTTTATAAAATCATTATAGTAGTTTTCCATATTGGCATCTAACTGTGTTTCTGTTTTATATTCATATACATGAGAAACGTCGTAAGGTATATGAATCTCAATTTTGTCAGAAATTTGCATATTGGGAAGAGAATTAACCTTATCAGTAATATTTTCAATATTTATTGATAATGCAGACAAAGAAACAGTTTCATTTCCGGTATGTTTATCTGAAACAGATGTATTATTTGTACAACCAGACAAGCATGTTAGTAAAAAAACAGATATCAAACTTATCACTTTAGTTTTCATATTTACCCTCCTAGTTTCGAAAATGCGACAATAATGAATTCACTCACTATTGTCGCACTATCAATTTAACTGATCTTTGTGATATTACCCCTTGTCCAGAAAACATCATTAGAAGTAGGTGTAGATGCTGACACCTTGTAACTTACTGATATATCAGTTGTAGGTGAACCAACAGAAGGCTTACAAGTTTTTGAAGCGGTATTTTCTATTTTTACCTGTGTCATCGTGTAATTGGTACAATTGATATATGTATATCCTGTATCTGCTGTTGTATTAGAATGACTATTATAATTACAAACAGCCTTTGCACCTGCTGATCTGTGTGCAACTGTAATATAATCGGTGGTGCTTTCACTTGATGGTGCTCCTGAAACATTAACATGTGATGCTTCCCAACTTGTTGCACTTGCGCTTATGCCACCAACTCCAACAGCCATAGTTGCGGTTGCTAATAAAGCAGCCATTGTTCTTTTAAAAGTCTTTTTCATTGTAAATTCCTCCTAAAATTTGTTTTTTCTCATTTTACAAAAAAACATATACATTGTCAAGCGAATTGGCACAACGTGCAAATTATAGGCACGAAAATGTTTTTTGTGATGAGAATAGTTGTTTTGCTACTTACTTTTTCATTTTTGGTTCTTTAGGCTGATACATGCCCCAAATCGAAGCTGCGTTACATGAAATCTTTGCCATCTTACCTGCAACAGCCTTTATTGCAGTGGCAGTTTTGGTTTTCATCTTCAATTCTTTCACCCCCCCTTTTTGACGATTGCTGTAACTACTAAAACTGTTACTAATAACAATGTCAGTAATATCAGAACTCCGTATTTATTTGATAATACTGTTAATGTTGTACCAACGATTCCGTAGGATAAACTCAGTAATATCGACATAATTTTATGTAATTTCCTTCGATTAGTAGGAATAGGCTTATTTTTATGTTCTATAGGACAATAGAAAGCTATTATACTAGTACACGCAAATGTTATTAAAATGGCAGTATAGGTACTGAACACAAGTAAATTACGTTATTTATAAAAAGAGTTATCAAAAACAATATGCAGAACGAAAGATTGCATTTGAAATATGATTCGGCATGGTATCCACCTGTAAATTGTCTTATGATAATAAAACACAATAAGAAAACGAGGCTTTCGAAAAATGCATTAAATATTGTCCCTAGTGTAACAACCAAAATTATATTTAACAGTGATGATATTGTTATCTCAATACCATATTGATAAAATTCTCTGTCCTCGCTTGTATTGTTAATTACTTCTTGTTTTATTAGGTAGTTTAATATAATTTTGCTTAGTACTTGCATCATTTGAAATCACCCTCTTTTTGTAAGTTCAGTTTACGCAATTAAAATCGAAAAGTCAAGATAATTGGCAAATCGTGCAAATTCTAGGCACGAAATAACATGTAGTAATGAGTAACATAAAAAAAGCTGTTGCATACAACAACAGCTTTTGAATATTAATTTTTATGTCGTTTGAGAATAACATGACAACAGAAATTGTCATCTTCTTCATAAAAGCTTGCTTTTCCGAGATATTTTTTTGAAATATCTTTAATTATACTAACCCCATAGCCATGATACGATTTATCTTTTTTACTGGTTATAAGTTCTGGATTATCGGATAAGACTGATTTTTCTATAGTATTTTTTATACTAAATTCGTATTTATATTCGTCAGAAGTGATTTTCAAATATATTTGTTTGCTTTTGCATTCTATCTTAGCGGTAGCAGTTATTGCATTTTGAATCATATTGGATAATAGCCTAAATAAATCTATATCAGCAATATCAGAGAAATCTGAAACTGAAAGACAAACACACTGTATTCCAAATGTTTTGGCTTCTGTTAATTTTGAATTGATAAGCGCATTTACGATATCGTTATTAGTGTGAACAAATATTTCTTTTTCGATTAATTCACCCAAGTATTCTTGTGTATAGCTTTTAGCTTGAGCAATATTGCCATTCTCTAATAATGTATAAATCGCCGAACAACTATCTTTAAAATCATGGCGAAGTTTTTTTATGACAACATACTCATTATTAGCACTGGAAATGAATTGTCTGTTGTATTCTTGTTGTAATCGCAGAATTTCATTTTCACGGACAGCTTCATTCTTTTTACTTAAATCAACGATTAAGTAACTTACAGTCACATTGATTAAAATAATTCCTGCAAAAACAAGAACTATAAAAATGCGTCCGTTATGAGAAATGTTCTCCAACGAGATAAAATTAAGAAATGTCCCTATTGTTATACTGATAAATAAAACAACCGAAATTAGTATATATTCTCCAGCAGCCAGCGAATCTGTATTCTTTTTGATATTTCTCATAATTTTCAAGGATAAAGAAATCATATAAATAATCAACAACTGAGTAGTTATAACTGCTATTAAGCGCTCAATGCTATAATCAGACAAAATTAGGTTCAAGGTTGTGTCGAAAAACAAGGCAAAGAGGTTAGATGTAAAAGCTGCCGAAACCAGCATAATCAAAATTGAAAAAATAGAAACAAATGCCTTGCCAAGTAATTTCCCCTTAAGGCTAAAACAAGCGTATATAAAAATTACACCTACATAAAGCAATGCATAAAAATGCTCAAAAACAGTAAGTTTATTCATAACAGAAATAAGGACAGCTAAAATCACGCCGTACAGTACGCCGTTACTCTGAAAAAACTTCTTGTTGTTCTTATCTCCCAAGAAATCATATGCAAAATATACTAAAATAAAACCTTGAAAGAAATTGACCGCTACCTCAAATAATGCCCATAAAACATCGCTCATATCTTTGACCTCAAAAACAATGTGTATTTTTCGTCAACTTCCTTTTTAAAGTTTTTGCTCATCGGAAGTCGTGTTTTTATAGACCCCAAAGTAACTTCATTATTGCTATTATCGAAATCAGATAGAAATCTTAGATTTATTAAATATCGCTTATGAATTTTTACAAAATCGTAACTCTCATATTTTTCCTCGCAATCCTTCAATGCACCTCTCATTTTTATTGGAAATTCTTTATTTAAAACGTGGTAAAATACATAATGTTTATCGCTTTCAATATATGCTACTTCTCTTATGTATACTGCACATCTGCCTGAAATTTCATCTTCTAAAATGATTTTGTCGTTTTGCTTCATATGACGAATTAATTTTCTTACTATTTTCTGAATGCTTTCTTCTAAAGAAATGTTACAATTTTTGCGGATAAAATGAAAAGGCTGAAAATCCATGCTTTCATAAATTAACTCAGAGTGACTTGTCACAAATATTATAAAGCAAGACGAGAATGTATCCCTTAATTTCTTTGCAACATCAAAACCTGTGAGCTTGGGCATATCAATATCTAAGAAAATAACATCAAAAGGCTCGTACATATGCTCGTTAAGCAGTACTGCTCCATTGGTTATCGTTCTTATCTCAATATCTTCGGTATATTTTAAAAAATTGCAACGAATACTGTTTTGCAAATTTTTAAGGATAATCGTATTATCATCGCAAACGGCTATTCTTATCATATAACCTCCTTGATTCGCACTGTGAATACTTTCAACTGTACAGTAAATAACAATATATAAAGAATTTGATTAAATACTATTATGATTTATAACAATTTCGACCTGACAACTGTATTATCCTGTATAATTGGAGTAAGAATCCCCACACAAGGAAGTGAACAGATGAAAAAGTATAGCATAAATAATACGACGGGTGAAATCTTGTCGGATTTAAGAAGGAATAAAGGATTAACTCAAAAAGAATTAGCACGTATCTTCAATGTAAGCGAAGGTACTATAGCGCATTACGAACAAGGTATCACTATACCGAATGTTGAGATTCTGTCAAAATTTGCAGATTATTTCGAAGTTACTGTTGATTATCTATTAGGAAGATGCTTATGTAAAGTGGAATACACAAAACTTAACACGCAGTTAAACTCAAATATGACTTTAGGTGACATGGTAAATATCGTATCATCATTATCAAAAGAGAAAAAACACTATCTGTATCAAACTATTGTGATGCTCTCAGCAACAAATCCCAATCAAAACAAATAGAACTAAATCATTCATGGCTTTTTATGCTTGTTATTCTACCAATCACATTATATCACATAAAATGATGAAAAGCAACAATCTGACTTTTTCGACCTGATGTCTGTTTTGACATCAAAAGCAAAATGAATATTGATTAGAGAAGAAATATTCTTTGATTTTATTAATATCATCGTATCCAAAAGATACGGTGATATTTTTTTATCCCCATTTCCCTCAATTTCCTCTCAATTTCCATACAATGTGTTTTTCACCCCGAAGTAGTATACTTAAATTACGGCGAAACGCTATCGGACTTGCCGGCAGCGATAGCAAACAAACCGAATAAGTATATCGAAAGGAAAATGCGATTGACAGAAACAAAATATATCCCGCTTTGTGAGCATACCGAAAAGGTCGGAAAGGTCACCTTTATCGTAAGCTCCTATGCGGACAGCACAGCAGAAAAGAAACCCGAACAGCTCATTTTGCAGCTGCTCGAAAATAAGATAAACGAAGAAATAATGGAGGAATCAGCATGAAGGAATTAAGAAATGGCATAAAAATTATCGGTATCGACCACGGATATGGCAACATCAAAACCGCCAGTACCGTAACCCCGACAGGCATTACAGCCTACACCACAGAGCCGACCTTTGGCGGCAACATCCTTTTCTATGACGGTATGTATTATCGTATAGGAGAAAATCACAAGCCATTTATAGCAGACAAATCTAAGGATAATGACTTCTACCTTTTTACCCTTATGGCAGTTGCCCGTGAGCTTTCACAGCAGGGTATTTCCGAAGCGGAAGTCCATATTGCCGCAGGTCTGCCGCTAACTTGGGTAAAAACTCAGCGTGAGGATTTCCGTAGCTATATCACCCGAAACAATGACGTGCGTTTTGTTTACAAGGACAAGCCGTACCATATTGAAATTGCAGGCTGTTTGGTATATCCGCAGGGCTACACCGCTGTTATTGACAGACTTTCCGAAATGACAGGCGTAAATATGCTTGCGGATATCGGTAACGGCACAATGAACGTTATGTATATCAACAACAAAAAGCCTGTCGAAAGTAAGTGCTACACAGAAAAGCTGGGAGTAAACCAGTGCGTTATCGCCGCCAAAAATGCAGTAATGGACAAGCTGGGCGTGAAAATTGACGATACAATCGTTGAACAGGTTATACGCTTTGGAAATGCAGATATTTCGGAAAAGTATCTGAATTGCATTACCGAGGCTGTCCGTGAATACTGCTCGGAGATTTTTGAAACGCTCCGCAAGTATGAGTACAATCCCGAACTTATGCGGCTGTATGTAACAGGCGGAGGCGGCTGTCTTATCAAGCATTTCGGGGAGTATGACGAAAAGCGTGTAACAATCATTGATGACATCTGTGCAACCGCCAAGGGCTACGAACAGCTCGCATATATGACCTTACGAAAGAGGGTTGATAATGCTTGATAAAATCAATTTGCTTACGTTTCAATCTGGATAAGCCCCAGCACCGTGAGGCTTGGGAACAGCTTCAGAATATGGACAAGGAGAAATTCAAGTCCTACACCAACGCTGTTGCTATTGCGGTAACGGACTACTTTCAGCGTTATTATAAAACCAGCAACGACCCATATTTTGAAACAAGGGAGAAAGAGGACGAATTTGTGCAGCGTATCATTGCACAAATCGGAACGGCAGTAGAAAAAGCAATGCCCGGCTTCCTTGCCTCCTGTCTTACGGGACTTGCACAGCCTTGTATTTCCTCTGCTCCTACCCCAAGTGAAAAAACAACAGAAACGGAAGAAATCTCGGAAATCGACCTTGACTTTATCGGCGGATAGCAATTTGTATGTGTTTTGGCATCACACCGCTATCGGAACACAGCGGAAATGATAGCGAAACCGCACCGCCGAAAACAGCGATAGCAGAAACGCCGCATATTGATAGCAAGTATCTATCAAATGAGACGGATACTGCTATAATTCGGGTAAAGCCCTCACCAAACGCCGCAGGCGTATCTCGCAGGAGCGTTAATGCTCCGAGCCAGCCTCCGCACTTCTTACGAAACCACCGTTTTGCTTGTCTGCGAATTTATGACAGCTTGCAAAAGGCGTAACTGCGGGCGCAGGCTCTGCGCATAGGCAGGTAGTACCGACGGCTAGCCACATTTCAACTGACGGTGAAATATGACTTTCCTTTCGGTACAACCTGCTCAGAGGGACACCCTCCGAGACCTCCCGATAACACCACGCACAAGCGTGGAGAGAAGGAGGGCTTGAAACAAGTTTCAAGCTGCGAGTTTTGTTTTCCGCACAATGTGCGGAATTTCGCAAGCGAAAACACAAAACATCGAAAGGAGTGATTTTTCCTATCGGAAAAATGATTAAAAAGACAAAAACCTCAAACAGAAACCGCAATAATCAGTTTGCGGTAAGATTATCCGACAGCGAGCTTGCCTTGTTTCAGAAAAAGCAAGCCGCCAGCGGACTTAACAAAACCGATTTTCTTGTAAAGCTGCTGAAAGGCTCAAAGGTTACGGCATACCATTTCACAGATGATGTGAAACAGCTTTGCGGTGAGCTTAGGAAAATCGGTGTAAATCTCAATCAGATTGCCTACCTCGTCAACATTGGCAGACACACGGAAGCCGAGGGAGAAATACTCCGAATGAGAACGGCATATTTCAAAATATTCGATAAGGTCAGAACTTTTCTTGATAAACCCAACGTAAAAGTTGAGGAGGAAAGCTGATGCCCTTCGGAAATGTGAATGTAGCTTACACGCCTTGTAAATCGGTTGGTCAGCTCAAATCGGTGGCGTTGTATATGCTCGGCAAGAAGCCTGAACAGGTGCGTAACGGAACGAAAAAAACATCACCTGAGCTGTATACTGCACTCGGCTGTAACAAGGACAATTTTGCAAATAGCATTCTTGTTACACGAAAGCTGAACGGCAAAACCTACAGCCGTCTGAAGCCGAATACAATCCTTGCACACAAGCTGTCCATATCTTTTCACCCCGATGACAACGACAAGCTGACCTATGAAACGGCGTTTCGGATTGCAAAGGAGTTTGCAGAGAATTTTTTTTACTCCAAAGGTTTTGAAGTGCTTATGGCGGTGCATACCGACCGTGAGCATATCCACGCACATTTTCTTGTCAGCAACTGCAATATGGAAACGGGCAAGTCATTCCGTAGAAATCAGCGTGATTTATATGAGATGTCCGAATTTTTCGGGGAGCAGTGTTTACAGCACGGGCTTGTAAATTCTGTTCGGGATAATTTCTATAATCACGATTTGGGCAGACAGCAGGACAAACTGACCTTTGCGGAACAGCAGATGAGAAAACGTGGTGCGGAAAGCTTCAAGGACGAGCTTCGGGAGGTTATCGAAATTGAAATTGCCGACCCGAACAACAAGACCTTTGATGATGTTATTCGTGCATTATCGGAACATTACAATGTGGAGTGCCGTGTTGCAGGGAACACAGTTTCCTACCGTCACCCAGAATACAAGGACAAAAACGGAAAGCCCGTTTCCGTCAGAGGAAGCAGGCTTGGAGAACTTTATACGAAAAGAGGTATCGAACATGAGCTTACCAAGAAATCAAATATCAGAACAGCCGCATACGAGCTTGACAGCGCCGCAGTTGGACTTGAACGATTTGCATCAGAAAATCCTGTCGCTTCGGGAACAGGAAAGACGAGAAGCGGAGGACAAATTTCAGGTGGCGTTGCTTCTGGCGACAACAGAGAAGCTGTGTGTGACCTTGACGGATTTTATGACCGCTACACAAAACGAGCTTCGGAAGATGAACGGCGAGCAGCTGAAAACGCTGAACGTGCAAGAGCAGTACAGAGAAGAAATAAAGGCAGAGGTCGTTAAAATTCTGAATGATGTTTACGGCGTTATTCAGAAACAGCAGAAAACTACACTTGAAACCATGCTTGCAGTAGTTAAGGCTTCTGCTGAAAGTCAAGAAAAGAAAATCAAAGTCTGCACACAAAAATGCGATGAAGCAATTACAAGTGTTAATGCTTCCGTTAATAAGTTGCGTAATTTAAAAACACTTGGAGATATACTTTTTCATCTCTCACCTATTATGGTTATAATAGATGTAATTTTAAGAATTATATATCTGGTTAATTAACAACATTTTTAGTAAAAAACATTATTATTTTACTAACAATCTACACTTACTATTAAAAGCAACCGTTGCAAGCACAACAGCTGGATCAATGTTATATTTACCCGCTATTATATGAATATCTACAACCCTTAATGTAAATTCATTTTCAATAGTATCAGTTTTTCCTTTAGTATCAATTTTTTTTACTTCATTTATAATTTTGTTACGCAAAGCATTATCCAGCTTGTTGTATTGTTTAAGTATATTTTCATCACTCATTATGCTATAGGATAACATCCTACTAGTTTTTGCAATTATTTCCAAGTTCGAGTTGCTGATAAACTCAATTTTTCGTTTTGTTTTCATTTTAAATTCTCCCATAATGACTTGACAGATTTAAATATAATTGCTTTTAATTTTAATCTTTCAGAAATTATCTGGCATTCAGATTCGTTATAAAAGTAATAACATATGTTTTTTAGCGGTGAATTGTTAATTCTATCAAATATATGAAAATCATTGTATGGAGATAAGCCAATTATATCAAGATGGTCTTGCATATTTTCAAATTCATTTATATGATATGGTTCTGACATTTTAATACCTGGATTTTTGGATTTTAACAGAATTGCATCATATAGTCTTGCAACCAATGGATTTTTATCGTTTTTCCATCCGTCAACATCATATCGAACAATGGCATTATTTTTGTATGCATTAGCCATTTTTTCAAAACCGGAATTAGCCCAACTTGCTTGATACATATATGAACTTTTATAATCTCCACAGTGTGCAGATATTGCTGTTGAGTATAGATAAAAGTATTTTTCATCTATTGTATATTTTTCAAATGGGTTATCGCTAAGCTGATTGCGAAATGAATCTGGATTGTAAATATCATTTCTTTCACGGAAATCTCCATGTATATGAAAAACATCTTTATTTGTGGCTATTTCAATATTATTATCATAGTTTGTTGTAAAAATATAATCGTATGATTTAAACATATCAACAACTTTTGATGAGAAATTTGCGTGAACATCATTTAACTTCCCATTATTGTATATTGAATGTAAAAAAGAAGTCTTTAAACTTTCTCGAATATAAAATTGCTCTGGATTTACAGTTTTAGTTTTATGACATATTAAGTCATGTATAAGATAATAATCTTCAAAACCAATATCAGAGATTTGTAAGCTATCTGATTTGCTATATCGATTTATGAATAACTTTAAAGCTTCCCTTTCAGAAGAACAGTTACAAATATCATTATAGTCACCTTTTAGAATTGAGGGGATTTCTTTAAACATAAGACCAAAATATATTTTTGCATCAATCGGTGTATTTACTATTACATGACTAGGAAAATCTGGTGTTTCAAAATTCTTCAGTGTTCTCAATACTATTGATTTGTTTGTATAATCAATGCCTCCAAATTCAATTAAAAGTCCATTGCCTACTAATAAGTTCTTCATAATATTACTCCTTAAAATTACTGATTAAAACTTAAAAGAATAGTCATCTACTATTTGATGTAATTTAATATTTCACTGTATCTCTCTAAATAATGCCTATCGGTATCTCCGTACACGTTTCTATAAGCTCTTATCGCTTCTTCAAAACACTCTTTTGAGTTCGTTCGTTGATTTATCTGCAAATAAATTATACCCATATCAAAGTACAAGTCAGCGTAATCAGTACATTTATCCGTATGCACTTCCTTTATCATTTCCGCACATTTTTTCATAGCGTTGATTGCCTTTAGCGGCTCACCGAGGTCACTCATAAGATTAGCATAGTTGTGGAGCATAATGACAACATCATTGTTCGGCTCGTTATGCTTCCACATATATGCAAGAGCTTTTTCCATATATTCCTTGGCTTTAACGGTGTTTTTGTTAAGGTGATAATAGTAACCGAGGTTCATATTCAGATTTGCGGCAAGGTGAAAATTATTTTCGGGAATACAGGTCTGCAAAGCCTTTTCCGAAAGTGCAATTGCCTTTGTGACATTACTATTGAGCATTGCTTCAACGGTAGATTTGCAGTCATAAAGCAGTGCTAAATCATTGGGTGACAGCTCATTTTTATACATATCCATTTCGGAAACAACAAGCCGCATACCACTTTCATACTTGTACTTTTCCATATATGAAAATGCGTCCTCGATAAAGCGGATATACAAAGATAAATTATTCTTTTCGGCATAACGGATAATGTTTTCAGTTGTTTCAAACAGAGTTTTTCTGTAAGGAATATCCTCTCCGTGACGCAGGCAAATCTGATGAACGGAATTAAGCAGAATGTCACAGTTTGTAACCGACGGACATAAATCCGTGGTCGCAATATCCCTCACCATAGGCAAAAGTGCGATTTTATCAGCTTCGGGATTTGAGATAAACCCAAGCTCAACAAGGTCGTTTATCTCGTCCATTGTATTCAGTTCAAGCCACTTTGCAAACATTCTTCCACGAATGCCAGTCTGCGGAACAAAAGTCATACAGCGCATACTGCTTTGCTTACCTTCGTCAAGAAGATAAAGCGAAAACAGCGTGCGGATATGGTTATAATATGTGGCTTTGGTGTTTATGCCATCCTTATTGATATTGATTTTATCGGCAGTATCGGGATTTACGCTTGAATTTTCAAGAGCTGTCAGCAGCTCGTCTGCTTCAAGCAAGCCCTTTTGCAGAAGTCTTGCGGACATTTCCACGGCAAGCGTGTGACGGTGTACTAATTCGATTATTTTTACAACAATATCACGATTATTTTCTGTTTCGGAATAGAATTTTCCTGCAAGGCTTACAAGGGTATCAATATCTGAAATTTCCGCAAGCTCAAAGGTCTTTCCGACTTCAAAACTGCTGCGTGTTGTGAAAACAACTCGGCAATGGTATTTCATCAGAATATCCAGCTTTGTTTCCTTTGAAGCGGTAGTGTTGAAGTTGTCAACGATAATCAGGGTATCGTCTTTCAGACTACGCAGAAAGCGGTTGTGCTTTCTGAAACGCTCGGTTTCATCATCACCGGGTTTATCATCTGCAAAATCCATATCGGCTATCATTTTCTGCAAGTTGCCGCAGTAGTTGAAATACAGAATATTGGTGTAGTCTTTTTTGAATTTATCGGCGTAGGCTTTTGCAAATTCGCTCTTGCCGATACCTGCAACGCCGTGAATGAAAACCTTGTTATGCTTATTCAGTAATTCGTGCAGATTTTCAAGCTCGGTATCTCTGCCACAGAAATATTTACAAGGCTTAGGTACATCTCCGTCGAAAATCATATCAGCAGTTACAGGTGAGAGTGTTCCCATTACCAAAGCTTTTACATCACGCTTTTCAAATTTACGGTTTATCGCAAAGATGATAACGGCTGCTATAAATGCGGCAATATCGTCAGGATATTCGGCGGTCAGCTCGTTCCTTTTCTGCTCGGAAATACTGATGTCGTTCATCACAAGGGCGTAAATGTTTTCGGCAGCCATAGCGGTATCGTACATAATCGGAAATATTCCGCTTTCAAGGTCGGAGGCAAGATTTTCAGCGGCAGACTTACGCTGATAGAACTCGGATATTTTCGGACTTACGGGTGCAATTCCTTTCAGCCAGCGGTTAATCTGTCCGTTGTCAAATTCAAAATCATCGTTCTTTTCAGAAAAACAATAGAACAGGTCGCAGATAAGCTCAGGCTGTGAAACACGATTTCCCTCGCTTACGTATTCTCTGATAATTCCGATTACCGAACTGAAATCACAGCGCTGCATTATGCCGATCTCCCTTGCAATAGATTCTTACATAAAGTATAGCATAAAAACAGTTTTATTACAACAGCAGCGGTTTACTTTTTCATAAATTTGTGATAGAATATGAGTACACAAATTTCATAAATCTGCTGTTTGTAATCAGAAAGGAAAAGGTACGATATGAATAAACAGCAGAATAAACAAACAGCAATCTATTGCAGACTCAGCCGTGACGATGAGGGTATAGGAGATAGCATGAGCATACAGAATCAGAAAACGTTTCTTTCTCAGTATGCCGCTAACAACGGATTTACCGACTACACCTTTTATGTTGACGACGGCTTCAGCGGTACAAGCTTTGAAAGACCTGATTTCAAGCGCATGATAAAGGATATTGAATCGGGTAAAATCGGTACAGTTATCGTAAAGGATTTATCCCGTCTTGGCAGAGAATATTTGCAGACAGGCTACTACACCGAAATATTCTTTCCGCAGAATGATGTGAGATTTATTGCAGTAAATGACGGAGTTGATTCGGTAAACGGCGATAATGAATTTGCTCCGTTCAAGAATATTATTAACGAGTGGTACGCCAAGGACTGCAGCCGCAAGATAATTTCCGCATTGCACACAAAAGCGAAAAACGGCGGCATTATTATGGGACAGGCTCCCTACGGTTACGACAAAGCCAAGGATAATGTTCACAGGCTTGTTCCGAATGAAAATGCTTGGGTTGTAAAGCTTATGTTTCAGCTTGCATTGGAAGGAAAGTCCGCATATCTCATAGCAAAAGAGCTTGAACAGCGAAAGGTTATGATACCAAAGGCTGAGCAGATGATTAGACGAGGCTTGCAGGACTCTCCCGATTTCCCGAAGCACAAGTATGTATGGGGTAAACGCTCCATTCATAAAATTCTTACCAATCCTGTTTATACGGGAGATATGGTGTGTCTGCGAAGATTGCGAAAGAATTTCAAGACAAAACAGAGCGTTGAAGTTCCGAAAGAAGAACAGGTTGTTATTCCCAATACCCACGAAGCCTATGTCAGTCACGAGGATTTTGAAACCGTACAGAAAAGGCTTGAAACCAAGCAAAGAGCCTATGATGTAAATCCCGACAATATTTTCAGAGGACTTGTAGTTTGCAGTGACTGCGGATTAAGAATGGCATACTCACGAACAAAATCCAAGAACATCAAGGGCTATTACAGGTGCCCGAGTCATATCCGTTACAAGAGGTCGGAAAACCTCGTTTGCAAGAACAGTCATCATATTACCATTGAGCAGATTACAGAGGTTGTACTGCACGATATTCAGCGGCACGTCAGACTTGCTTCGAAGGATATTGAAGCCTATGCAGAGCGTCTGAAAGAGCTTTCCGAGTGCGAGAAAAACAGCGAATCGGCACTTTGCAAGCAGAAATCCGATAAGGCAAAGAAAAGGCTTGCGGAGATTGACACTATTTTGCAGAAGATGTATGAGGACAAGGTTTTCGGTGTTATTTCCGACGAGCGTTATATCACGATGTCAAAAAAGCTTGAAGATGAACAGGCTGAGCTGAAAAGGCTGATTTCGGAAAGTGCGGTGCTGATTGAGGAAAACGAAAAGAAGTCCAAGGATATCGGCGATTTTATCGAACTTATCGGCAAGTACACCGACATCACCGAGCTTGACTACGATATTGTTCATATGCTGATTGATAAAATCGTTGTATTCGGCAGAGAAAAGTCAGACAGCGAAACCACGCAGAGAATTGAGATATATTACCGCTTCGTCGGTAATATATCCGATAATACTCTTAATTGCAACCGTTAATCAATTTATTGCACATTGGGAAGGAAGCATATCCTTGTTAAGTCCCAAAACTTCATATATCTTAACAAGCAAATACGCATTTCTCTGTATTGTCAGCAGCTTATCCGCCATGTCATACTCACCAATTTGCCTAAACCATATTTCAAGTTCACCACTGTAAAAGCAATAAATTAACTCATCTATGCTGAAATTCTGCTTTAATTCATAAAGTGAGCTTACTTCCTTTCCTCGCATTATCATATCATCACCCCCAGTAACAACATGATAACACATTTAATATTTTATGAGAATATAAAACAGTTCCCGAAATTTATAGTTTTTCAGGAACTGTTTTTTGCTTGATAAAAAGAAAAAGCGTACCAGTCGGTACGCTTAAATAAACTCTTCAATTGCATCAATCAGCATATTATTTATGTTTTCTTCCATAAGCCCTAAAAGATAATTCTCAGCAAGCTTTTTCACATTTTTAGCATCACCGCTCATTTTCTCAGCACTTGAAAGCTTGCATAATTTCTCAATTGTTCCCTTTGTATCTTCACCGTTATATCGCTGATTTACAAACTCTTTCAGTATGTCAACATTGTCGTTTATCGTGTTTTCAAAAGCAATTTCCATTACCGGGTTTTCATAATCGCAATCAATATCACAATTTAAAAACTGCTTATCAGTAAAATATGAAGTCACTTCCGCTCTGAAATTTCTTGGGATATCCTCATTTGGTTCACAATTATGGTAGTACCATTCGCTTAAATTTGAAAGGTTCGCAAAGCAGTAATCTGAAAATCCTGTGTCAACTTCTGTATCGTCAATATAATGTCTTTTCAGCTGTTCATAAAGTTCTAAATAAGATTGATATGTATTAAAATTTTTGCCGTTATCTGTATCAATTTTATATTCTTTAAGCTTAAAAACATCCTGTAAATTAGGGCTGTAATCCGCTCTTTCAATCATCATTTTATGCTTACGGCTAAGCACCGCACTATAAACATATGGTTTTGCAGATTTAATAAACTTGTTTGAATTAGTAAGCCTTATAAGCTCACCTATATTGCTAAGGAAAGTATTGTTCTTTCCATTTTTGTAGATGAAACCATGCTGTAACGCCATTTGATATAGATTAGCTTGTTCTTCAAGGTCAATTTTTTCCGTTGCATTATTGACAGCTGATTTTGACATTGTTTCAATTATATTTTTATACACAGGTATGTTTTTTAGATATGCCATAAGGGATTTTGATTCTCTGCTTTGTTCAAGCCATAGGAGGATTATTTGTTCCTTATTAGCAAGCTTTTCAAAAAGCAGGCCTTTATCAGTAACCGCCATGCAGTAGATTTTCAGAATATCCTCATCTTTATAAACGTCCATTTGCTTGCATATATCTATTAAAATAGCTTCCGGAATATCACTTTTAATACCATGACTTTTCAGCAGACTGAAAAAATCACTACGATAACGGCAAGCGTTCTCATATGCCTGTTCAAATGTAAGTTTATATTCTTTTAGTATGTCTTCCATTGAGGTAAAGTTGTCTGCTTCCAGTTCAATAAATTTGTATATTTCATAATTTTCGTTGTATTCCATTAATTCTACTCCGTTTGTAATTGTCATTTGTTCTAATCAGATTACATAAAGCTAAATGTAAAAAAGAATTCTCGTGAACTGATTTTTCCTAGCTGCAAATCGCTGTAATCTTTCAAAATTTCATACCCATTCGGCAAGCCCTCTTTACCACATATTTCAATATCAAAAATTGAAACGTGGTCATAGCCATATTTCCAATTTCCATTTTCATCTTTATCAAATATGTCCACAGCAATTTCTTCGATAGTATATTTCTCATTGCTTAAATCACATGCAAGTACACCATAATTTATTTTTCCAGCTGCTTTAAATCTAAGTATATCGCCTTTTTTAAAAGGCACTGGGACAATGGCACATAAGTCATGCATATCGTCATTATAATTATTGTCTTTATCCGCATAAATATTGGAAATCTTAAATTCATCATTAATGCTATACGTTACCCAATCATTTTCACTATCATTTTGTGAATATTCACAGTCAAGCTTAATCATAATTATATCCATATAGAAATTACATTCATAGCTTTGCTTTTTTAGGCATTCATAAGCTCGTTCATAGCTTGTATAATAATTTTCAATATTACTGCTGCAATCATCAATGAATGTTGTTCTTATGGAAAACACAACATCTTTTGATGTATATCTTTTATTAAGTAATGACTGGTACCAATTTACTGTGTTCTCCACAGCTGATTTACGGCTTCTTTTCATATTGTTGCCGCAATCAAAAATAAAACGATTTTCCTTGTTTATTTCTCCAAAATCTTCTTCTGTATAAGTATTCAAAAGTTCCTTTAAAGCTGATATCTTTTCTTCTAACGGTCTTTTGCAATTATATATCAGATACGCTTTTTCAAATGGAGTGAACTTTGTATTCCTGTTATATTCTCTTATGTCTTTTGAATCAATGTAATCAAGTATATTTAGCATAAAATCCCTCCCGTTTTTATTTATAATATCACAAATGTTCTTGCGTGTAAACAAAAACAGTTCCTTAGATTTTGGTTTTTTATGGAACTATTCCTCACCCCCATAAACAACCCTACACTTTCTACTCCTCGTAATCTTCCCAATATACTCAGCAAACTTAGCAAACTCACCTTTACCCTCGGCAAACATTTTCCCATCAGTAAAGCTTACTGAATTAAGTATCATATGCACATGATACATGGATTTAAGTATGCCGTTATAATAGCTATCCTTTTCATGTACGCTAAAAACTGTCTGAAATCTATCCCCAAAGTACTGAGCAATTCTATATCCATAATGCAAAGCAGTATTTGCATCTTGTACACTTCTAACATCAAAACTCACGATAAAATGCATAAGCTGATTACCGCTTGTCTTGCTGAAATATCTCTTAACTAACATCATCTGTTCGTATGCGTTATTTGGGTCAACACGATACCCGTCATAGCATACAGCTTCAGTCTTATTTATTATATAGCTTATTGCATTATACAAATAATCCTCACTTGAATTTGTATTCTGAATTACTTTAAGTACTTCCATAGCTTTTTTAACTCCCTTTCCATATTTTCAATTTCAATCAAATTTCCTCTTGACTTAACGCTTCTTTCAGCACAATTTACAATTTCTTGAATAATCGAAAGTACCTCCGGCGTTATACAATTATTGTTATGTATCATACAATCAACAGCATAAGAACTAAATTTCATCCCCTTACTTTCAGCATTTTCAAGTGCTGTTAATTCCTGTTCAGGTGTCATCTTTATAGATTTTACAACTGATTTCTTTTCGTTTTCTGCTTTCATAAAAAACCTCCACTTATATAAATTTAATATATTAATATTAATTAACTTATTACTATTTATTCTCTATTAATATCATATATTTCTCTGTATTTTCCTATATTTCTATACTAATATCTCTCTAAAGCATATCTTGAGCGGGTAGAGGTAATCGTATTACCTCATCCCCATATTGATTAATTTAAGGCTCGAACCATGTACTTTCAATAGAAATATACAGGTATTACCTTTTACTTATATGTTATATCGGTATTACTTTTTACCGTAGTTTTTCTCATGCATTTTAAGATTAAAGCAAAACAGGACTGGTTTCCCAGTCCTGAATTTTTATGCAGATGTAACTTTTCTTTTGATATAATCATAAACTGATTTTCTTGGAATCTTCCAAAGCCTGCCTATACGGAAAGCTTTAACTTCTCCTCTTTCGAGGAGCAGGTATGCCGTATTTTTCCCAACATTAATCAACTCCATCATTTCTTCTACCGTCAATATTTCATTTAACTCATATTCCATAGCCTTATCCTCCACTTTTTTAGTTTTTTACATATATGTTAAATTGCCAAATCTAATTTATATATTATTATGAAAAAGTCAAAAAATTCAGTTATAATAATAGTGCTATGGTAGGCTCTGCTATATTAAATAGTAGGATCGTAGAGGGACACAAATTTTATGCAAACAAAAATTTTATTGAGAAAGTGAGGAAAACCATTTACAAACAAGTACATTACCAAAGGAGTGCAGTCGGAAATTCCGGCTGCACTTCAACTTTTTATGTTCGACTGTTGTTGTTAACGGCGAGCAAAAGATTATCCATGAGCAGGAAGTACCTGAGTTCAAGCGTGAATATCTTTTGAATTTTCCAGAACCAATAGCTGCCAAAGTTTACGTTATTGATGATGGAGATCACTGTACAATGCTTTTAGCTGAAGAGTACTAAGCAACGTGCCGTTGCATCCATATCGGGCTTACTAAATGGTAAATCAAAGTTTACTGCACGAAAATTGATTTAAAAAATGGAGGAAATCAAAATGGAAGAAAAACTATACTGCTCACATTGCGGAGCAATTATCGAAGATGACGATTACAGCTTTATTAATGATGAGGTTATCTGTACTGACTGCGTTGAAAGATACACAGTTACTTGTGACGACTGTGATTCATTGATTTTTGATGATGACGCTTGCGGCGATGATTACACTTGTCTTTGCCACTCATGCTATGACAATCATTACAGCCGCTGCCATGAATGTGACGCATTAATTCATAACAATGATGTTTATGAATATGAAGGCAATTACTACTGCCATGAGTGTTATGACGAAATTAGCGAAGGCGATGCAATCAGCGAATATGGCTATAAACCTGACCCTATCTTTTATGGCACTGGTTCACGATATTTTGGTGTTGAACTTGAAATTGATATCGGTGGTAAAGACAACGACAATGCACAAACACTTTTGGATATTGCCAATGTAGATCATGAGCATATTTACATAAAATCTGATGGTTCACTTAATGACGGAATGGAAATTGTCACTCACCCAATGAGCCTTGAATATCACCAAAATTTCTGTTGGAATGAGTTAATGAAAAAGGCGGTTTCCATGGAATACAGAAGTCACCAAATTAACACTTGCGGCCTACACATTCACGTTAACAGAGCAAGTCTTGGACAGAATTCAGAGGAGCAAGAAGAAGTAATTTCCCGCATACTTTATTTTGTGGAACATCATTGGAATGAGATGCTGAAATTTTCAAGACGCTCAGAATACACAATGAATCGTTGGGCGGCAAGGTATGGCTATGAGAGTTCACCAAAAGCCATTCTCGACAAGGCTAAAAAAGGAAACTGTGGCAGATACGCCGCAGTTAACCTTTGCAACTACAACACCATAGAGTTTAGAATGTTCAGAGGTACCTTAAAATACAACACGTTAATCGCCGCATTGCAGATTGTCAACCACATCTGCAATGCGGCCTTTTCTATGTCCGATGAGGAAATGCAAAAGCTCTCTTGGTCGGAATTTGTTGCAAGTATCTGTGAACCTGAATTAATTCAATATCTCAAAGAAAGAAAACTTTATGTTAACGATGAAATCAATACTGAGGAGGAAATTTAATATGTGTGCTTTATTTGGTTGGCTTGACTACGGTAAAAAGCTACCGCACAAAACTTTAAGAAAATTTACACAGGAACTTGCAAACGCAGCTGAGGAGCGTGGTACTGATGCAAGCGGAATTTCATATATTCTGAACGGCAAGGTTAAAATCTACAAGAAAGCAAATCCTGCTCATAAGATTAGGTTCAACTTTCCAGAAGGTACTACTGCAATCATGGGTCATACTCGATTTACTACCCAAGGAAATCAAAAGTTTAACTTCAACAATCACCCATTCTATGGCAAGGCTGACAAGGAATTTGCCTTTGCTCATAATGGAGTTTTGTATAATGATAAGGATTTGAGGAAAGAGAAAAATCTTCCTAAAACCCACATTGAAACTGACAGTTATATTGCAGTTCAGCTAATTGAAAAGCAGAAAAAGCTTGATTTCGAAAGCTTACAGAGCATGGCTGAGGACGTTCAAGGCAATTTTACTTTTACAATTCTTGACGAGGATAACAAGCTGTATTTTATCAAAGGTTCAAGTCCTATGTTTCTTATTTATTTTGAAAAGCTTGGATTTTTCGCCTATGCCTCAACAGAAACCATAATGCAAAAGGCCCTGAAAAAATCAGGGCTTTCCTATTATAAATATCAAATCATTAAGCTGAATGAGGGTGATATTTTATCAATTGACAGCAATGGCAAGATTGAAACTTCTGAATTTCAATTTGATGATTTAAGCTTGCTTTCAAAATTTAGATATGGAGATTTTAACTATTACGACCCAAGCCATGAAGATATGCTGCTTGAAATGTGCAGTTGCTTTGGAGTATCTGAAGAAGACATTTTACTGCTTCTTGACTATGACTATACTGCCGATGATATTGAGGAAATGTTAATGGATCTTGATTTGATTTCTGAAACGGTTGACGAGTTGAAAGAAGTTAATGAATTTGAAGACATATGGGAATACTGCGTATAATCTGAAAGTAAAAAAATACATACCTCCTAACTGATCAATAAAAAATTAGAAAGGTGGTATTTTTATGAATTTACCAATTTACAAATCTAATGATGAGCTTCCGCTCACCATGAACGCTAAAGACATTGCAGGCTATATGAATATTTCTTTAACCTGTGCTTATCAAGTTATGAATTCAAAAAGTTTTCCTGTCATTCGTGTGGGAAAAAGAATGCTCGTTACAAAAGAAAAGTTTCTGAACTGGATTGACAATGCAGATTGTGAGGTGTAAAAAATGAATAAAAATGGTAACAACGAAGGCTCAGTAAGAAAACGTGCTAACGGCACTTGGGAAGCTCGATACTCTGACGGCAGAGATGAAAACGGTCATCAGATTCAGAGTTCAGTTTATGGAAAAACTCGAAAAGAAGCTGTTGAAAAGCTTCATACAATTCTATATCAAAAGCAATGCGGTTCATATATTCAGCCAAGCAAGCTTTTGCTCAAAGACTGGCTTTATCAGTGGCTTCACAGTTATGCAGAAATCACTGTAAGACCATCAACCTACATAAGCTATGAGGGCTACATTTACAATCACATAATTCCGGAGCTTGGAAATCTTCTTGTACAGCAGATTACACCTGTCATAATCCAAAGTTTCTACAACCAAAAGTTTGAGTCTGGGCGTACTGATGGAAACGGCGGTTTAAGTCCTAAGACAATCAGAAATCTTCACAACATGCTTCACCAATCGCTTGAACAGGCTAAAATCAATGGGATAATTTTCAGCAATCCCACTGACAATGCATCAATTCCAAAGCAAGAGAAAAAGGAAATGAGAGTACTTTCCACCTATGAGCAGTCAGCTTTAATAGGTGTTCTTCACCTCCACAGACTTGGCTTTGCTATCATGTTTGACTTAGCAACTGGTTTGCGAATTGGTGAACTTTGTGCATTGAAATGGTCGGACGTGAACTTTAACAAAAGAACCGTTAAAATCAGCCGGACCTTACAGCGTATCAAAAAGAGCATGAGTGCGCAGATTAACGGTGAAAACACCACAGCAATTCTTGAAGGCAATGTTAAGACAAACAGCGGTTTTCGAGAGATTCCGCTTCCTGACAAGATATTCAATCTGCTCATTCAGCATCAGCAAAATCAGATTGCTGAAATGAATCAGCTTGGATGCATTTATCAAAACAACGGTTACATTTTTGCCATGCCATATGGCACTTGTGTTGAACCGCATACCATGAGAGATGCTCTTGACTTTCTGCTGAAAGCTGCCGGAATTGAACACGCAAACTTTCACTCTCTGCGACATACTTTTGCTACAAGAGCTATTGAAAGCGGAGTAAACATTAAAACCCTAAGCGATATTTTAGGTCACTCACAAGTTCAAATCACCATGGATTTATACTGTCATTCTTCTCTTGATTTAATGCGTGACAGTATGGATAAAGTCATGGGGTTGTTTTGAAAACATGGGCAGGATTTTAAACTGCCCTTTATTTTTTGTTCCACGTTCCAAGTGGAGAAAATTTTATGTATTTTCAAAAGTGTTCGCATTTTTTTAAAAAGCACTTACCAAAAAACATAAATTTCAGGGAAAATCGCATTTTTTCTAACTTGAATTTCAAAAAAAGCGTACACTTTTTTTATTTTTTCATTTTTTATCAGCTCCATCCAATGATGGCGGTGTTCCAAGTTCAGTATAAATTCTACTTCCAATCAACATAAAACGTGTTGCTGTATATAATAGCTGAACCATTCTAGTATACTCTTCTGAGCATAGCAAATTAAAATTTTCTTCTGATTTACCTCGCTTTTTTTCTGATAAATCAGTCACCACTTGAAGTGTTTCTAAATACTGACAGTAGCTTTCAGTATAATTACCTGTATAATATGTTACTGTCTGTAATTCAAAAACTCCTCTCATTAGCCAATTCCACTCATTAAAAAATCTTTTTTTCCAAAATGTTGTTTTTTCATTTTTCTTAATGTATGGCGGCGGCATTGGTAACCATAAATTTTCAGGAAACTCACTTGGGTCTTCACAATTTATAAGACAATTTAAAAATTTGCATAATGAACTTAAAGATGAACTACATATTTTTTCTGCTTTAATCCAATCTGAATAACTTGTAAAATATAATCCTGTAATTCTCTTTAATTGTTCAATTTTATTTGATATATTTTTGTGTTCGCTAAAAAAAGTATTAATTTCATCAACTGTAAAAGGTTCTGTGGAATATGTATCATTTGTATATATATCAGTTTCTGTCAAAATCGCATAGTATTTTCCTAGCATTATTTTTTTGAATTCCATTTCACTATAACTTTGCACTTCAAAATCCTTTTTAGTCAATTTAGTAATCTTTAATTTCATAAGTGCATATCTAATCATCTCAAGCAATTTTTCTTTTTTCTTTTTGCAAACCTCTTTATTATCACTATCTTGTATTTGCAGTCCAAAAATATTTATGTGATAGCAAAGCATAAACATAAAAATTATACTATTTGAAAAATCGAGCACCGGTATTTGCTTATCAATATAGTTTACACCATTTATTTTTTCTCCTTTTGATGACGGGAACTTTTCAGGAAATAAATGATACCTGCATCTATAATACACTGCTCTGATTGCTGTAAAATATGTTTGTTCTTTGTCTATTGAAGAATTATTAAAAAACCTTTTCAACGTATCATTTTTAACGAGATAACCATAGCCGTTTATGTTTTCATCGCTATAATCAAGTACAGCTTCAATTTCTTGCTTTATTTTCTCCAATCCACTTGGAAATTCTTTTTCAAAATTTTCTTCGATTTTTTCTTCAATCTCCTTAATTGGTTTAAGATTGACAAAATAGTTTTTATCACCCCAAACATATTTCGTTATATTTTCAATAAAATTATATATATTTATTTCTGGCATTCTAAAATCCTCCGCTTTTCATGGCACTTTTCTGTAATTTTCTACACTTTAAGCATTACATATATTATTGTCAATTCTGTTTTTATTAATAAAAACGATTTATATCATGATTTGTCATGATTCTTGCAAAGCTAAGACTTTCTCCTGTTTTTATGGTATGATATTAATAGATGCAATGTATCATATTGAAAAAAAGGAGTTTTTATTTATGAATAACATGTTTAACCCAAACCTAATGGCTTATAATGACCCCCAAGCTAATTATGCAAATTTTCAACAGCAACAAAATCCATGTTATCCTTCTGCAAACACTGTTCCTACAGTACCTGTCGAGCAACTTATAAATACAGCAAATCAGACTATTTCCAATCTTCAATCTGAAAATATGGCATTAAAAAACAAGATTGAAATAGAAAAAGCATTCGAGGAACCACGACGATTTTCAACTGATCATAATGGTAATGCTGTTTCTATAGAACCAAATAAAAAAATTAAAAATATCGGAAACTTTATTGTAAATAAAGTTACAAAGATTATTTCTGAAAAAAATGTTTACTGTTCAGTGAATTACAGCTCAGATTCCAATGTAGAAGTTAATTCTATATTGATTCCTGAAAAGGATTTGTATGATAGAAAGATTAAACGGTACTTCCCATTGTTTCACTTTTCCAACAGTATTTCAGGAGCAATTGTAAATAATTTTTTATATGAAAAAATCACATGTTTTCCTGATATCAAATCAATACACATTCCTTCATTTGCAGGATTTTACCCATCCAATAATAATGAATTATCTTTTTTCTCTGGTTCTTCCAACATTTCCGCTGAAATAAAAAAGATTATTCCTGAAAAAATTCGCAATAAAAAACTTGACATGGATATTAAATTGCATTCAGATGAACTTACTCAATGGCTTATGAAAGAAGACCAAACAAAGCTTTTATTGCATTTGTGCCGTTTTATAGCGATTATATCGCCAATTCTAAAATCGGCAAATATATCATTTCAAAAGATATTAATTCTTTCAGGAAACAATCCGGATATCAATAAGTTTGCCTCTTGTTTCTTGCAAGTTTACAATCGTCCTAATTTATGCTCTACATCATTGAATAATACCGAAACACAAATTAATAAAGTACTCTCAAATGCCAATTGCGAAGTGGCATTGTTCAACGATGATATGCTATTAAACAATGACATTCGCCAAACGAGAGGACTCACTTTAGTTCATCAATGTTTTAACAACTTTAATACATCTGATACTGCAACTCAAAATTCATACATCATTGCAATAGCTTCCAATGCTGCTTCTTCAATTCTTCCTCCCGAAGAAACTATGTGCATTAATATTTCAAATGAATTTATGCCTAATTATAACGTTGAGATTCTTTCTACTATTTTTTCACAAATTGACGCCTATGCTATTAGCAACGTTTGTAATGGATTTAAAGAATTTATTGACTATTTACAAGCATCTATTTTTGAAATAGAATCCAAACTTACATCACTATCTTCTGCCAGCAGCAAACGAGCTTATGCAATTATTTTAGGTATCATGGATTTTTTTGATATAATATTTCATCTTAAGCTTAGCGAAGATTATAAAAAAGAATTTGAAACTTACCTCTGCAATATTTTTGTCAGTTCTATAGATGAACATAGTGATTGTGACAATACTATTGTTAATCAATTCAGCAAAGTATTGAACACTAATATTCAAAATGGCAAAATTTCAGTTATTCATTGGAATAAAAAGATGTTATTTGAAAATGACCATAATATTGTAGTTTTAAAGGATAACCTATTGCTTATTGAAGAGTCAACTATAAAAAACATTATCCTTTCTCAAATGAATTTGATTGACAAGTTTTCCGTTTTAACAACTGCTCTAAAAAATACCGGCTTACTTCATTGTACTAAAGGTCAGCGATATACATCTACAATGTATAGAAATGGTTCCCCTTTCCGTACAGATTTATTCGCTGTCTTAGCTGATGACATCTTAGAATCAAATGTATTTAGTATGATTTCTTCTGTCAATGACACTGCATTTTTTAACAATAATAATTGCACATCAAATTTACTGCCACTTATTCAAGATATCAACAAACTATCAGCTTGCCAACTTATTGATGTTAATAATAACCGTCATCTTTTTGTATCAGGAAAAAGTGGTTATGGTAAAAGTACTTTTCTAATACAATTAGCTGCAAGCTATTGCAATCTTGGAGAAACTGTACTGATCTTTGATAAAAATGATTCATTTACTAAATCTAACTTAATTCGCCTATTATCAAAAGACTTTGTTGAAAGAAACGTTCAATTCTACAACACTGATGAAAAAGGATTTCCAATAAATCCTTTTCCTGACTTTAATTACGACAACAAAAATACTATTATAGACATCTTGTCATCACCATTTCACGGGCTTAGTCAAAGACAGTTAATCGCTATTGATGGCATAATGCAAAAGTATCTTTCTACACACTTCGATCCAAGCATTTTGGAAATGATTTGCCCACAAGATGAATGTAATTGGATTAATGGTGTATCAGAACATAGTATAATTGCTAGAATCCAAAACCTAATCAACAATCTATATAGAAAAGAGGCTGTTGGAGATTGGAGAAATTTAATACATAACTCACAGCACAAAAAAATAATCGTTGTTTCCATGCCTAATGTTGGAGAAGTTGTAAACCAATTAATTGACCTTATGCTGGCATCTTTCTTTAATTGGCGTATGACTAACTCAAATGATAACTACATACATTTATTTCTTGATGAAATACAATCACAAAATCTTTATGACGATGGTTCTATATGTCGTTTTCTAAAGGAAGGCAGAAAATATCATGTAAGTCTAAACTGTGCTACTCAAGAATATACCAGAGACCATAAAGATGTTTGCCGTATTTCACGCCAAGCAGCTACAAAAGTTTTCTTTAAGCCAGATGAAGATTCTTTATCACTTGTTGCTAAAAGCCTTTATTTTAAGCCTAATAATTATGATCGGCTGATTAATCTCAAAAAATTCGAATGTATCGTCAAAGGCGAATTTTTTAACTTTACAAGTCAAGCTTGTGAAGAAACTACTCTTCAAGGAACCATTTACAGACACGATAACAGCATTTAATACATATTATTACAGGCAGAACTTTAAGCTCTGCCTGCTTCTTTCATCAAAAATGCTCACGCACCACAATTTCTTCTTCATCTCTAAACTGAGAATGCCCAGGATAAGGCTTTGCATCTTTTTACGGATATCCCATAACAAGCAGTGCAATCGGTTCAATATTATCAGGAATATTAAATTCTTCTCTCATTGCATCAGGCTTGAAATGCATTACACATGTTGTACTCAATCCAAGTTCTATGGCTTCAAGCATCATATGTGTTGTAACAATGCTTGCATCCATTGGTCCACATGACTCATTATCATATGGGCGATACCAACACTCATCTTTATTATAGCAAACAAGCATTGCCGTTGGTGCATCAAAATGACATTTTGTACATTTCTTCAGCTTTTCAATACTTTCATCACTATTAAGAACAAGTATTCTCTGTGGCTGATTGTTACAGCCTGTTGGAGCTATATGTCCTGCTCCAAGTATCTTTTTTATAATTTCATCAGGTAAATGCTCAGTTGTAAAGCTTCTTACTGAATATCTGCTTTCTGCAAGTTCTGTAAATGTCATGGGATTCCTTCTTTCTTTGGTTTACAAACCATTACCAATGGTCTTTATGTATTCTTTCCTTAACTGAAACTTCTTTTTGCTTAATTAATACAGCATCATCACTTGGTTTTCCTATACCTATAAAACAGGGCATAAAATAATCTTCCGGAAACTTTAATATGTTCCTTGCCCATTCGCCTTCATTACCAAGAGGTATACGCAACGTACAGGCATATTCTTCAGCAGTTGATGCGAGAAACATATTTTCAATACAACACCAAATTGATGCAAAACCATTTAGATGTGAAAGGTTTTCAGGCTTCATGATATCTGTTTTTTGCTTTAGCAATGGAATAATTATGCAAGACGCATCTGCAAGCATTCTATATTGCTTTGGAACAGCAGTTTTATAGCAATTCTGCTGGCAATTATCATTTAAATTCCAATCATGCAAAAGATTATCCATTTCTTCATCTGTAATTGATTTTGGTATTTTCTTGAGCAATTCCTTGACTACATTTTTGTCTTTTATAACAATAAAATGCCAATCTCTCATGTGGTCATTTGTCGGTGCTTTCATACCGGCTGTTATTATTCGTTCAACTGTATCGTCACTTATTGTGACATTTTTAAAATCTCTAATTGTACGTCTTGCATTTATTACTTCATAAAAATTCATGCATTTCACACCTTAACTGATTTTGATTGTTTATATATCGAGATTGAACTCAATTAGATCACTTTTTTGTAGCATAAAACCATCCTATCTTTTCATTAATTATCCAAAGTATTTGATAGGATTATTTTATTAATCAATTTATGCTTTCGATATTAATTCCCATTTTTGCAAGTAATTGACTGAAAGCAGAATAATAAGAATCATTTAAAATTTTATTTGATTTATGCATAGTGTAGTCAATTGCATTAATGCCTTCCATCTTAGTGTACTTTTCGTTTTCTTCTGCTTTAAGAGTCGTTGTTAATATACACTGACATTTCATGACTTCTAAAATATTCAAAACACGCTCCTCCTTATCGGTCGAGAGATCCTCAGCTCTGAATGAATCCATTATTATTGGACATTCATGCCTTGAAAGCTCAGCAACGCTAATAAGCCTTGAAATATAGTATACCGTTTCTTCACTCCCAGATACAACAGATCCTCTTTTTGTAAATATATCTTCGTAATCTTTATCGCTCTCTGTATCAATCAGGTGCTTAATTTCATTCATTCTTTTAATGACACTTTTGTAAAAATCATTACCAGCTTGTTTTGAATCAACAGTTTGTTGAGTGCCACTTTCAATTTTTTCTTTTATTTCCTTGATTTGAGCATTTAATTGAGCAATCTTTTCCTCTATCACCCCTGCATCACTGAAACTATTTTTATATGCAAGTATATTCTCAACAGTAACATCCTCATAACGCATTACTTCTTCAATATGCTCTTGTAACGAATTAATTTCAAAATCACATTTTTCAATTTCCTCATTGTAAGCTACTATACGTTCTTCAATCGACGTAATAATTTGGCTTCGCATCTCCGGAGTTGAAACATCAAAAGAATATGTTATCTTTCCTTTCCCCTTATAGGCAATATGGCTGGAATCACATTCCATGCAACGTAACTCTCCAACATCAATACTTCGATTTAGGGATCTCAGTTCTTTTAACGTTCCACTCCATAATGATTTTTTTGTTGCTAAACGGTTTCTAATCTTTCGGATATTTGATATTTGTTCAGTAATTGTTTCTAATTTTCTTACACGGTCACGAAAAGCTTCTTGATCTTGAATTCTACTTAGATACTCCTTTGCAGGGGTAGATGTCTTATAAAATTCCGATAAGGCTAATTGATCTCGTCGCTCTGCTTCAAGTTTCGCAACCTGTGATTTTAAATTCTGCAATTCATCAGGCGATATCTCAGTTTCTCCTTCTTCAGCAAAAGAACAAACCATTTCCCGAAAATCATCCTTATTGTAAAATCCGGCATTAAAAATTTTTGATGTATCTTTTCCGTCTTGCCCTATAAAAAACATTTGAGAAAATAATTCCATATCAACTATTTTTTTATGACCTTTGAATTTGATTTTTGGCAAACTAAAAATTTCTGCATTCCAGAATCTTTTGAATTCTGAATAATCTTCAAATAGCCTTAATCCATCTGAAGAAGATACGATATACGCATCACCACGCCTAATAACAGCATACTTTTTCTCATTGCTTTCAAATTCCAAGTAATAATAATATTGCTTGTAATCAAATGAACTTGGAAATATTGGTTTATTTCCAAGTGTATATAAAATGGATTGTATTACAATCGTTTTTCCTTTATTGTTATCGTCACTAAAAATAATATTTACGCCATCTGTAAATGAATTTTCTATAAAAGCTTCTGTATTATTTCCAAGTGCTACCTTAATAATTTTCATTAAAGAATGCCCTCCTTTATTTTTGCTATGAAATACTTAAGTGACAAGACATCAAAGTCTGGACATTCGTCTTTAATATCATCATCAATTTTATGAAAGATGAAATCAACATTCTTTTGGGGATATTTTATGATAATATTGTACATGGCCTCAAATAGCTTCCAAAAACCTTGAGCTGTAGATTTATTAAATAATGCCATACACAATGCACGTTGGCATTGTTCAACCATGTTCAATCTGCTTTCCTCTGGAAATTTCGAATATATATCCATAAAAGGATCAGGAATACCTTTTGATAACGGATCATTGTTGATTATTCTTTGAAGTACAAGCAATCTTATTTCCCCATTGGTTAGATGGCGTCCATATGCAAGCACTTCATCAATCTTATTTATCACAACACCTTCAACAAGTGTATTCTTCTTTTCAGACTGTTTATTTCTGATTTCATTGAATATGGAAATCAATACTGAATCCTGCGGAATGATTTTCGGATGACTTTTGATTATTTCTATTATGTATTCCTTTGGTTCTTTGTCATCAACAACAAACCATACATTATTCAAAAAATCATGTAATTTTTCATCTGATATTTCCTTTGTACTAATATATTCTTTCTTTTCACATTCGTCTTTTAACCCACTAAACAAGCTTTCAACTGCCTTATCTTGAATATTTGATAACTTGAAAACTGTTTCTGAATTCACTATTCTAAATGAGTCTGGAACGGCTCCAAGAAAAATGATGTATTTAAAAAATTGAAAATCGCTAACATAGTTTTTATACAAGGTAACCAATTCTCGCCCAATCGTTTTTGCACTTCCGCTTTTGGATGCTTTAGATTGGACATCCCATAACTTCCTACCCATTCTATCCATACCGGTTATGTCATTAAAGAAATCTACAATAAAATAATTAATTTCAGAGCTGTCTTGTCGAAAATTCAAAAGATACAGCATTGCTTTTGTTTCAAAATCAGCACCAATTTTTCTTAATTTTTCAGATGATTGCACCTTATATGGCATAAATCACACCCCTTATTTCAATTACATTTTATTTTGTGGGTTTATATTCAACACTTAATGCCTTAAGCACAGCATTTTCGACACACTGGTATGATATTAACTGAAGATTACCTTCAGACATTATAACTTGATGCCAAAATAAAATAAGTAATTTATTTTGACATGTAATTTTTGCCGATAAATTAACATTTAAAAGTAGTTTATTTATTATTGTGCCTAATATTTTCCTCATAAAATAACTTGTATTCACTCAATCCATTCTTAAACTACAAATTTTAAAACAACTCAAAGAGTTTATAATATTTGATAATCATGTAGCGAATTTGCATCTATTTCTCATCATACACGAGTATTTTTGTAGTTTGGTTTCCTATTATTTCTACAACATATATTCCAGTTTTCTTTTTATAAATCACCTTTGTCACTTTAAAGTAATTTATAATTTATTTTTTCACCTAAAGAAATAATACAATAATTATATCAACTAAATAATGATTTTTCAATAGCATTTTCAAATTATTTGCCATAAAATAGTATAATTCTACATTTTGCTACAAATACAACAGATATATTTGTTTATTTATTATACAATTATTTTTCTTTAGACGCAAATGATACCCTTACGAGCTAAGTTTCGTAAGGGTACGGTAAGGGTATTTTTTATCACTCATCTTTATTTAGACATAAAAATAACCTCGCAAACATCCTGTTTACGAGGTTTATTGGTTGCGGCGGCAGGATTTGAACCTACGACCTTCGGATCGTATTTGCAGTAAGCACGCGATAGTTCATGGAGTTGTAGGTTCTTACAAAATCGAACTTTACACCCGGTAAGGATATGTTTAAATCAATAAAGGATTTTGTGTAGTTACCGGTTGCAATGTGAACTCCGTCGCCGATTTCAAAGCCCTTGCGGTAAATGGTGTAATATTCAGGAGCTATCGAACGCTGCGGAGGAACATGGCGCGATAAAAAGTTCAATTAAGATTAGACGTTATTTAATAAAAACTTAATAAAAACTTAATAAAAACTTAATAATTTATTCATACTTTTTATTTGCTAATATGTTATAATCATAAAAAATAAATTGGAAGAATTAATTATGAAAAATGAAATATTAATACAAAAAGAAAAATTAAGAGTGTCAAAGTTTCTATATTTTCACCCAAAATATAGTTTGATTCTTGATATTCTAAACTGGAAAATTTATCATTTAAATGATGATGAGTATAGAGCTTTGAAAATAGGTATTTTTAATAACATAGGAGAAGAATCAATAAAGGAATTACTATATTTTAATATTATTGAAAATAAAGAAATAGATTATGATAGTTTTATTATCTATCTTATTAATAAAACAATCTATAATAATAATTTAAGATTAACTATAATCCCTACAGAATCTTGTAATTTTAGATGTGTATATTGTTATGAAAATCATAATTCAGGATATATGAATAAGCAGACAGTTGATATCCTATTAAAATATTTAAGAAAAAATTATGCAAAATTTGATTCTATAAATGTAGAATGGTTCGGAGGAGAACCATTGCTAATGAAAGATTATGTAATTCAAATATCACAGGAAATAAAGGCCTTACAAGATAAATATAAAAAGCCATATGTGGCAAGTATGACTACTAATGGTTACTTATTAGATATTGATACATTTAACAAGCTTTTAGATAATAATGTTTATTATTATCAGATAACATTAGATGGTCCTGCTAAGTGCCACGACGCACTAAGGCCGCATGTTTCAGGTAAAGGTACGTATGATGTTATAATGAAAAATTTAATTGAAATAAGTAAATTACCTGATTATAAATATTTTAAAATTGCCATAAGAATTAATATAAATAAATCTAATTATAATTTTATTGATGATTTTTCATATAAACTTAATGAATTGTTTGGCAATGATAAAAGATTTTCTATACTATATGAAACTGTTAAGGATTGGGGCGGTGAATCTGTTAAAAACATTAAATCAGATTTATTCAATGACAGAAACGAAGTAAATAGTAAATTAAATTATAATAATATAAATGTATACAATGAATTTTTTGAAAGTATAGAAAATAGGATGTGCCATTCAAGTAAACTTTATGGATTTGTTTATAATTATGATGGAACCGTATGTAAATGTGCAAAAGCTTTATATGAAGATGATTATATTAAAGAAATAAATGAAATAGGATATATAAATAAATTCGGAAAGTTAGTTTTCAATGAAATGTATCATTCCAGATGGTTAAAAGTAAATTTTAATAGAAAAGAATGTCATAGCTGTATTTGGATGCCGGCTTGTATTACAATGAGGTGTCCTTTAGGTGATTTAAAAAATGTCGGAAATCGATGCTTTATAGAAGATTTTGGGGTTGATAGTATAGATAATTGCTTATACAATTCATATTTAAATAACAAATATATACATATTGGTGATAAAAATGGATAATTTTCAAAAACTTAAAGATATATTCGAGTGTAATGGAATATTTATAGATGAAGACGAATATGACGATGACCTTTTGCTAGATTCAATACAATTTGTAACTTTAATAGTTGCAATAGAATCGAAGTTTACTTTTTCTGTAGATGAAAGTTATATGTTGGCAGGAAGATTGCAGACATTTAATTCTTTTTACAAAATGATCGAAGAAAATATATCAATATAATATATAGTATTTTAAAGGCTCTAAAAAGTAGTTTACAGTATTTTGCTAAAGGCTAAAATAAATTTTGAAAGGAGGTGAGTTAAATGAAAAAGTTGATCAAAAAGTCTAAATTCAAAAAAATCATTGTCCTTTACGGAGAAAAAAACGGTGCATTTAAGTGTTGTAATTCATGAGTACATCATAATGTTAATAGGAGGTGAGTAAATGAAAAAGCTTACTAAAAAGGCAAAATCTAAAAAGAACGTTGTTCTTTATGGAGAAAAGAATGGTTTTATAGCTTGTTGTTGATAATAAAATATATAAAAGTTTTGCCAAAATATTTATTTTGGCAAGCTTTTATATATTTTAAATAATTGATTGGATATGATAAATTATGAATAAAATATCTATTGCAATTATAGACAGCGGCATTAATAAATGTTATAATGAATTTAAAGATGCTTCTATAATTGAATGTACCATGGAAACGAATGACGAAATTGGGCATGGAACTGCAGTCGCATCAATTATACATAAGTTTGTACCAGATGCAAATCTTTTTATTTTTAAATTATTCTATGAAGATAGGGAATTGACTCCTAAAGAACTTATAAGCGTATTAAATGAGATTTATGTTAAATATGATGTTAATATTATTCATTTAAGCAGTGGAATAGTATTTTGTGATTGTCTTTCAGAACTATATAATGTTTGTGAAAAATTTAAAAAAAAGAATGTTATTATAGTTTCTTCTTTCGATAATGAAGGGCGTATTTCTTATCCGGCAGCTTTTGATAATGTAATTGGCGTAGATTGGAGTGAACAGTGCTCAAATGGTATGAATTATATATATTTAAACAACAGTCCGGTCAATATATTGGGAGTGGGGTCTCTTCAAAAGCTTCCATGGAAGGAAAATGAATATAGGTATGTTGCAGGATCTAGCTTTGCTGCGCCGTACATTACTGCTGTTGTAGCAAAATGTATAATTAATAATATTAATGAGTTTGATATGGTTTTATCCTATCTTAAAGAAAATGCTGTTAAAGTTTATAATACAAAGGCTCCGGTAGAATGTATAAATGAACTTAATATAAAAAAGGCTATAGTATATCCTTTCAATAAAGAAATTCATAGTTTATTTAAATTTATAGATTTGGTTCCTTTTGAAATATGTGGGATATATGAATCGCCCATTCTAAGACATAACGGATTAAAAACAGGAGATTTACTAAATAATGATACAGAGTATATTATAAAATCTGATAAACTTATTGATTGGAATTCAGATTTTGATACATTGATTTTAGGTCATACAGGAAAAATATCTGCAGTGTTAAATCGTGATATAATAAGAGAAATGTTAACAAAGTGTCTTGATTATAAAAAGAATGTATATTCATTTGATAATCTTGATAAATATAAGGATTTAACTTCTAAATTTGAAAATAATAGCTTATGTTGTAAATTCCCTTTTATAGCAAAGCAAAATGTTCCTGAAAACCAACTGGGTAAGCTTTACGGAATATCGGCTCCAGTTCTCTGCGTTTGCGGTACTTCCTCTAAACAAGGGAAAAATACATTACAGCTTGAATTAAGACGTGCATTTCAAAATATTGGATATAATACGGGGGCTTTAGGAACAGAGCCGTCTGCATTGTTAACCGGAGCTGATGAAGTATTTCCGATGGGATATGAATCTAATGTAATGATATCTGGGCAAGATGCAGTTTTGACGGTTAATTATCTAATGCATAAAATTGACATGAAGAATAAGGATATAATTTTTATAGGATCTCAATCTCAAACAATTCCTTATAATATGGGTAATATTGGGGTATATCCATTAGCTCAGCATGAATTTATGCTGGGTACTGAGCCTGATGCTGTTATACTATCAATTAATCCATATGATGAATGTGAATATATAAATAATACTATAAACTACCTTGAAGGTTATATTCAAACTAAAGTTATTGCATTATCATTGTTCCCGATTAAAAGAAGGTTAGATTGGACTGTTGCAGGAGCTGATGATTACAAACTTGAAGATAAGGAATTAAAAGAACGTCAAGCTTATTATAATAAAAATATTAAAAAGCCGTGTTTTATTTTAGGAAATAATAACGATTTTAATAAATTAAAGGAGGAAATTATAAGCTTTTTTACAGATGAGGAGTAATTTATATGTCAAAGTATATTTGTATACCTGAGATTAACAGAGATTTATATATTAAGTTTTCCTACCAAAAAGATGACGTTTATATAACATCGCCTTCTGATGATAATTATAATTTTTTATCTCCACGAAGTAAAATTAATAATTATATTATAAAATTCTTTTACTTAGATTGTGTTTATAGTGTACATACGTTTAATTTAAATTGTTTAAAGACATATAAAAAGAACGATAGTAAAGAAAAATATAATATTTACTTTATAACAAAAAAACAATATCTATGTCAATGTGTAAAACAAGACCGTTTTAAGTTATTGATAGATAGCAATATTTATAGATCTTCAAATAAAAAAATTCCTTATCAGTATAATATTGATTCTATTTACTGCAATAAAATTTATGATCGTTTGCCAGTAATAAAAGAAATTTTATTAAACAATAATACGGATTTTGATAAAATGACAAAAATTATGTTTTTGATCCATCATATTTATAAACATAGAGGTCAATTACAAAATCCTATTAAACGTGATTGTTTATCTATTATGAAATTTGCAGAAAAAAACAATAATTCTTTGAATTGCCGTTGTTTGGCTATTCTTCTCTGTGAAATTCTTTTAAGCATGGGAATGAAAGCTCATTATATCATATGTTCTCAATCTGAAATAAAATATTCAGATTCTCATGTTGTAACAGTATGCTATGACAGAAATATGAGAAAGTGGATTATGCTTGACCCATGTTATAACCTTTACGTTAAAGATATTAATGATGTGCCGATTTCTTTAGAGGAATTAAAAACATCTATTATAAATTCTAAATTTATAAAAGCTAATAATGAAGCATGCCATCAAGGAGCTAAGCTGGATTTTAAATCTTATATTAAAGCAAATATAAAGAAACTTTATAAATTTGAAACTGTAATAAATACGTATTTTGGAATGGATAATAATTTAAGCAAAAATAATATTGTTTTAGTTCCAAATGAAACAAATTATTCTGAATTGAATTGTACCAGCAACAATAAAGTTTTTTGGAATTTCGGAGTGGAAAATGAGAAAAATTAAAACCAGTTTTGAAATCATAAAAGAATTAAATAGTTTTGACAAATCTAGAATACCATTGAATGCTTTGTCGACTGTCTTTACAGTTATTAACGATTTAATTCTTAATGTTCTGTTTTTGCCTTTTATCGTAAGCGCAGTCTCAAATAATTATAGCATAGAAACATTGTTTATCGGATGCGTTATTATGATTTTACTTAGAGCAGTTATAGAAACATTCAATTCATGGTATAAATCAGTATATATTCCAAAATCAAATATAAAAATAGAAAGATCATTTAAACTCAAGCTATTCGATAAGGCGGAAAATGTTGATTTAATTAGGTATGATGATACAGAATTCTATAACAATTATGTTTGGGTAACGAATGATATCAGCAGTCGTGCAATTGAAACTCTCGATATAATTTTCGATTGGATAAACTCTGTAATGATGGTAGCAGCGGTAATGGGAATAATAATTAGTTTTGAACCTGTTATTATTATCTGTACGGTTTTTCCAAGTATTATATCTTTATTATATAACAAAAGAATTAATAAAAGCTACTATGATTGTGAACAAAATATAATTCCATGCGACCGTAAACTTAATTATGTAAATAAAGTTTTTACATCAGTGCCTTCAGCCAAAGAAATTAGACTATATAAAAATTTAAAAAATGTAATAATAGATAAGATTTTTAAAAGCGCTTACAATATAAAACTTTTCAACTATAATAAATATAATAAAAAAATTGCGTTTATGCTAACTTCTGTGGAACTGTTAACAATATTATTTTCACATGTTTTTGCTATGATTTATGTTGGTTATAAGGCAATTGTGTCAAAAACCCTTGATGCCGGACTTGTGATAACTCTTACAAATAGTATCTGGCAGGTGAGTATGAGAATAAATACAATAGCAGGTATATTCAATTCTTTGAGCAAAAACAATAGATATATTAAAAATTATCAGGATTTTCTTAATATGAAGATTGATATTGATAAAAATGAAAATGGTATTAAAGCAGATAAAAAAGCAAAATCTATTAGATTAGAGAATATAAGCTTTAAATATCCCGGCAATGATTATTATACCATAAAAAATATTAATTTAAACATTAAAAAGGGAGAAAAGATTGCGATAGTTGGTTATAATGGGGCTGGTAAAACAACGTTAATTAAATTAATCATGAGATTATATAACCCTGATAATGGCAGAGTGTTGATTAATAATATAAATGCATCAAATTATGAATTGAAATCCTTAAGAAGTCAGTTTGGCATTATGTTTCAGGATTTTCAGTTGTATGCCATGAACGTCAAGGAAAATATTACAATGGAACTTGACTCGGATATAATTGATGACAGAATTATAGATTCATTAAAAAAGAGTAATCTATATGAAAAAATTTCAAAAGAAGAATTAGGCATATATTCCAATGTTTTAAAGGAATATGATAAGAATGGAATAATACTATCAGGAGGTCAAGCGCAAAAGCTGGCGTTAGCTCGTGTTTATGCCAAAGAATATGGAGTAATAATACTCGATGAACCTTCTTCAGCACTTGACCCTTTAAGTGATTATAAAATGCATTCTCAAATGATGAAAGTCTGCGGAGATAAAACAGTTATAATGATATCGCATAGATTATCTTCTACGCGTGATTTTGACCGGATTATTTATTTGGAAAATGGAAAGATATTGGAAGAGGGAACTCATGATGAATTGATTTGCTTGAACGGTAAATACGCTGAAATGTATAATATTCAGGCAGATAAATATAGGTGATTATTACATGAAATTTATAAAACTATTAGAAAGCCGTAAAAGCATATTAAAAGAAATATATAGTATTTCACGGTTAAGATATGTTGCTGAAATATTTAAAATAATATTTAATTTAATTAATTTGGTGGTTGCTGAAATATTTCTTGATAAGGCAATATTTGATACTTTAGCAGATAGAAATTCAAATTTTAGTTTTCTTGTATTTTTAATAATTTTACTTTTTATAACTATGGGTTCTAATATAGCGTATATGCATTGGTACAATGATCATTATTCAATATATTCAAACGCATTTATAAAAAGCAAAATTAAAGAAAAAGTATATGAAAAGTTATCCAATGTTGATCTTGAATCGTATGATAATCCAAAATTTTATAATAACCAAATATGGATTAGTGAAAATTGCGATGAAAAATATATACAGATTCTAAATAGTTTTTTTATGCTGATAAATGCTGCTGCGTCATGCGTTGCTGTAGTTGTATCTGCAATAACTTTTGAGCCAGTTTTACTGATTTTTTCTTTAATTTATATAATAATATCAATAACAGTAAATAAAGTTTATTCAAAGTTAAAATTTGAATTTGAGAAAAATAGTGTTGAAATAAAAAGAAAATTGGAGTATCCAACTAGCGTTTTTTATTCTCCTCAAATGGCTAAGGATATAAGATTGACCGGATTAGCCGATTTGCTTAAAAATAAATATAAATTATTTGCAGATGAATATATTAAAATTATTAATACATATGGTAAAAAATTATCTATTTTTTATACTTTTTTATTATTAATTGAAACGTTGACAGGTACTTGGATTCCATTGTTTTATGTTGCTTCTAAAGCTATTATAACAAAAAAATATTCCGTTGGTACTGTAAGCGCTTCAATATCGGTTATATCATCTTTAAAAAATTCTGTTAAAAATATTATTGAAGCTGTAGGACAAATGCAAGAACATGAATACTTTATTGGATTATATAAGGAATTTATAAATAAAAAGCCTAGGATAAAATATAATAAAACAGGATTTGAGGCAGGTAAAAATATAAATAGTTTAATGGTAGAAAAGCTTAAGTTTAAATATCCTGAAACTCATCAATTAATTTTAAATAACATTAATTTAAATATAAAATCTGGTAATAAAATTGCAATTGTTGGTGCAAATGGATCTGGTAAAACAACATTAGTAAAATTACTTATGAGATTATATTTACCTGAAAGCGGAAAAATTTATTTTGATGGTATCCCGGAAGAAAAGTATTCTTTAAATTCTCTGCAAAGTAGATTTGGAGTTATATTTCAGGATTTTCAATTATACTCCTTGAGTGTGGCTGAAAATGTGATGATGGGTAATTACAGATCAGAAGATAAATCAATTGTTGATACGGCTTTAAAAAAAAGCGGTATTTATAACCGAATATATAAAGAATTAAATAACATTAATGCATGTTTACTTAAAGAATATGATGATAACGGAATTATATTTTCCGGAGGGCAGGCACAGAAGTTAGCGGTTTCAAGAGTTTTTGCAAAGGACTGCGGTGTTATAATAATGGATGAACCTACAGCGTCCTTGGATCCGAAAAGCGAGGAGGAAATGTTCCAAAATTTAAATAAAGCAGCATTAGGAAAGACTGTTATTTTAATTTCACATAGGTTATCCTCGGTTAAAAATGCCGATTATATTTATTTTCTTGAAAATGGAAGAATAGTAGAATGTGGAAATCATCAGCAATTAATGACTAATAAGGGTGAATATTATAAAATGTTTTCACTGCAGGCTTCAATGTATGGAGTTAATTGAGGAAGGGTAATATAATGAGCAATATAAAATTAGATTTAAATATTAATCCTAAAATGAAAAGTTATAGCGATATTTCATACTATCAAGCTATTATGACAGCACAAAAGTATTATAGTGAAAATATAGCAGAAATATGTGATTTTGAATTTTTGGGGCAGAAAGAAGATTTAAAGTTTGAATCAAACGCTATTGAATATAAAAAAACTGGCGCTAATTATTTTAATTTTTATACTAATCCAAATAAAAATAATATCAAATGCAGAATGTATGCGGTTTGCAGTTCTGATAATTGTAAAATTTCATTTAAGGTTAAAAAACATTGCTATTATTCGCCCTGGTCTTTGATAGGTATATTTATATCTGAACAAATTCCTAAGAATTTAATAAAAAGTAAGCACACGGAATATGATAATTTTATTGGCTGCTACAAAAAAACCGGCATAACTATTAAACAGAGCAGTAATTGGTCGGAAATAAATGATGAAAGTATTTCAGATAATGAATATTGTCTTAGCGCTTTTGTCGATAAGAAAAAATTGACGTTACGTGTTGAATATCAAAACACATATAAAGAATATTCAACTGAAATAGCCGAAAATAAAATAACAATAGGACTTTATTTGGACTTTGATGAAAATGCATATGTAAATTGGCTTTATTCAAACTTTATACAGCTTGAATATGGTCCACGAATATTAAATGATAAGCCACTTGATTATTTTATGCCGATTGAAAAGAGAAATAATAAAAATTATAATAATCCTTTTTTAAAACTATATGAATTAAACTATAATGTTCTATTTACATTAAAAATTGACTTTTCTAAGCTAGTAAAAACGTATTTATCCAATGGAATTTATTTAGATGTGTATATAAATGAATTTTACATAAAAAATAGAAAGGCTTATAACAGTTATAAATATTACCATTCTAATCTTATATATGGGTATGATGATGATAGAGAAATATTTAATATAATGGGGTATGATAGCCAAGGAATGTTGATTGTTTCTGAACTAGAATATAAAAATTTTAAAAAGGCTATTTCAGAGGATATAAACAAGGTAATGCAGCATTCCAAAGGTATACAATATTATATGGATTATTTTTCTGATAGTTTTGATCCTAAATTATTGATTGATTATTTAAAAGAATATATAAATTCTGAAAACTCTTCATATAAATACAGAGCCTTATCACATTTTAAAACTGAAAAATGTTTTGGTATAAGTTTATATGATTATTATTCATCTGAATATACTGATGATTTTATATTTGATTATAGAATATCATATATACTATATGAGCATAAATTAATTATGGTTGATAGGTTAAAATTTTTGTATGAAAGAAATTATTTGACAAATAAAGAATATAAAGAATTAACCAAAGTCTTTAATGTATTATTAGAAAAATCAGAGATAATTAAAAATTTAATTATAAAATATAAAATATTACCTAATGAAAAAACAAAAAAAAGTATTATAAATAATTTAATTGAAATGAAAAGCATAGAAGCGCCTATAATTAGAGAACTTATAAAATTTTTATCAGGGAGAAAATAATATGAAAAAAGAAGAGGAAAAAATAATTAAAATAATAGAGAATATAATGGAAGAAAAAATTGATAACAACAATGACAAATTAATTATGGATTCATTAGAATTTGTTCAGTTAATCAGTAATTTAGAGAAGTCCTTTAATATAAAAATTCATCCTCGTGAAATGAATTTGAAAACGTTTAATTCTGTTAATAGAATAATTGAATTTTTAAAATATAAAACTGTTAAGGTGAAAAAATGAAATTAATATTACCATTTAATGTTGAACCGTCTATAAAAGGATACGTTCACTATGCTTATCCGCTTGGAATTATAGAATCAAATATAATTAAAAGTAATAATTTTATTTTGAATAATTTTATACAAATGGTCTGGTATGAAAGTAAAGAATATACAGGGTTTGAATTTAATTTTTATATGCCTTTTTTCTTATATTGGAAAAATTTTAAACGAGAGCATCTCAAAGATGATATGCTAAATTACTATAATATTGATTATGAAAAATTTATTAAAATGGGATTGCATAATAAAAGGTATGTTTATTTATGCGCTGACGAATATTATATACCTAATCGTAGCAGATTTAATTTGGAACATAGATATCACGATATGATAATATACGGCTATGACGATGAAAGTAAAGAGTTTTATGTTGCCGGATATAATGAAAAAGACGTATATAAGGAAAGTAAATGTTCATATAGTCTAATGTGTGCAGCCTCTCCTAAATATATAGAATTTATTTCTATAGACGAAAATTATAAATATGAATTGCTAAGAAATAAGATTAAAAAGGATATTAATGATTTTATACATCCAGAATCGATGACGATTCAGGAACAAAAAATAAATGGTGATAAAAGAATTTTCGGAAATAAGGCATGTATGAAATTGTTGGATTATCTTGAATATATTATCATTAATAATGTAAAATGCAATATTATTCCATTTTATATTTATTGGGAGCATTTGAATTTAATGCTTAAAAGGGCAAAACACTTCAATTTAAAAGAAGATATAATAAAAAAATTAATCTGCGCTGAGAATGAGGCAGATACATTAAAATACTCTTTATTAAAATATAATATCCAATTGGATAAACAGATATTATATGAAGTTAAGAACATAATTGAATCTTGTATTGAATTAGAAGACGTGTCATTAAATATGATGTTATCTGATTTATGAATAATGCTGTTTTTTACCAGTCGTAATCGATTTCTTTCCCATTCATTGTGACAAGTGGTGTATTGCTCCACCGCGACCTTGAAAAGCAATCTTTCAAGCCGCTGCTCCGTACCTTTTATCTGTGCCTTGACTATAGGGGAGAGATAGCTTATGTTATCTTCCTCGCTGAGATAGTCGATGTAAAACTTAATTGCTTTCTCTATAAACTCGCTTTGCGATCTGTATGCTCAATAGTATCCTGAATAAACAATAACTGTACAATTGTTTCTCAGTAGTCTTGCCCGATCAACACTCTGTTCAAGTTGTGATGATAACAGCCACTTTGTATTTGTCTAAGCTTTAAATCATCAAACGTGTTTATCCTGAATGCATTTCCGTTATACTCTATTCTTTGTGGTCTCATTTTACTTTTTATGTTGCAGTTTACACACATACCATATAGCTTATATACCTCTTCCGGAAGATTCGGAAGTCCTACTATAAATAAGTCTTTCCCTTAAAATATGTTAAGTCCTTCTATGTTGCCAAAGTGATATTTTGTATCGAACTTTTCCTGTATGCTTTGAAAGGTTATCACAGGTTTCCCCTTTGATTCTCGTATTAAATTTTCAACTTTTTCTTTAATCATTTAAAAATTAAATCTGCTGTATGACGAATCATTATACTGAATTACTTTCCCTTCATATCTTGACTTTTTGCATTCATAGCTTATGATCTTTCTTTCAGGGAAAAATATATCAATTTCACACGATGAATCATTGAGACTATCTTTTAAAGTATCACAAATTATCTCAAACATCCGCACTATCTGTAATTATATCATTCTTTCAACATGCTTAAATGCCGTCTGTATCTTCTTGGAATGTTAATACCTACCATATATCCTAAATCATGAAGTACATCAGAAATAATACTGAAACCGTCCTTATAAAATTGACCTATTCGCCTTTGTTTATCTTGAATGTTTTTGTAATCAGAAGGACATACAAAAGTCCAGTCCGCACCGTCTTTATCAAGAATGATTCTAAAAAATTTATCAATATCTGTGTCTTTAAAACCAGTTTTCATTAATAAAATATGATGTTCTACAGCTTCGTCAATCTGGCTTGTAATAACTGTTTCCCCGTCAAAGGATATTAGCACTAATAATGGCTCATTGTCGCATATAGCTTTGTTTACGTCTGATTCAGACGGGTATTTTATTATATTCATTCTTTGTCCTCCACATACTCCATAATGTCACCAGGCTGGCAGTCTAATGCTTTGCAGAGCTTGGATATTGTTCTGTGGTCAAGTCCACCTGTTCCGTTACGTAGGTTTGTTAGAGTTCCTTGGCCTATTAAACCTTCTTTTCTTATTCTAGTGGTATTCCACCCTTTTTCTTTTAATAATGCAAATAGTTTTTCATATTTAATCGGCATTAGAAGTTCTCCATTCTTGTTGACCTTATTTTATCCCATTATTATTATATTATATCGCTTGCACAAAGTCAAGTGTATAAGCATACGAATATTATCACTAAACTTTGTGCACTGTGTCAATTGTATTTCACAAAGTTTGTGCTATAATATAGATACAGTCAAGGGAGAAATCCAAATAAAACAAACAGAAGGAACCAATAATGTGTACAAAAGATTTAACCGCAAAGGTAAGAAGCTTAATGGAGCTAGAAGCATTGATTGCTGAAGCACAAGCACAAGCAGAAGCTGATGGTATTAAGGACGAGTTAAAAGCAGAGATGAATAACCGCAATACTGAAGAAATGACAGTTGACGTGTTTAAAATTAGATACAAAACGGTTAAATCAAATCGCTTTGATACTAATGCATTTAAAAGCACACATAAAGAACTCTATAGTCAGTATATCAAACAGCTGAGTCAAGAAGATTTACAGTCGCATAAAAGAAAGAGCCTTACATAACCGCCCTGCGAAAGCATTATGTAAAGCACCACAACCCACCGGAGTAGGTCATATATTTATTATAGTCCTCCTCTCCGAAATGTCAATACATCAAGGAGGAAAAATAAAAATGGAAAAAAATTATGCTTAACCCATCTCGCCCTTTCGGCTCTTTTTCTCATCATGTAGCCATAATTAAAAGCGTCTAATTTGATTATAAACCTGTCATGAGTTCTGCTTTCGAGTTCTTTAATAACTGCTTTAACAGGCTTACTGCAAAACAATCCTATACCTTGCTGTAATACTATGTCATACAGGGCAGGGATTGAACCTTATAAGACGTCCAGCTTTTGCTTCATGCCCTCCGAAGCCTCTTTTATATCCTAAAAAATCAAATTCACGCTTCAATGTTTCAAGCTCGACATTATTATTACCTTATTGCCTATAATGAGAAATACAATGATTATGTTCATTATAAGGTGGATAGAATGACGGATATTTCTTTGAGTGAGCAACGCCGTACCATACCAACAGAACCTTTCAATGCAGCTAATTATATATAACCTATTTTTTTCCATGTTTGATTTCGAAAATGTAACAGCTGTTTTTTACAATGAATATTTGAATGTTGTGGTTGATAGATTTGGCGAAAATGTAAGGTTACATAAACTTGAAAATGAATTCTTTCAGGCAGAGTTCAAGGCAGCAATAAGTCCTACTTTTCTTTCATGGATGATAGGATTTGATGATAGTGCGATAATTGTTTTACCAGAATGGGTATCCATTATAGTATTTGAAAATAAGCAAAGGCTTATAAAAAATGATAGGGGAATGAGTAACATGCCAATTATGGTAGAAAACATCAACGCACAAACTATTAAGCCGGCAAATGGAAAAAGTCCTAAGCAACTTTATGAGCATCAGATTGACGCTATACACGAACTTGATATAATGAATAAAAAGAGTAATTTCAGAACACTTCTTGTACTTCCAACAGGAGGGGGTAAAACGCTGACTGCTGCACACTGGCTCTTGAAAAATGCAGTAGACCAAAATAAGAAAATATACTCTTGAAGATATGACAAAACATTGTTTTGAAAGCTATTTTGATGAGAATATGGTTCCTTCATGTAATCTAAGCGACATTGAACATTTGCTTAAATTTTACGCACAAAAAGAGGTAGAACCTTTATTTGTTACAATTGATGAGATGGATAGAAAAAAGCTTGACCCATCAACAATTGCAAGAAAAATTTATGATGATGATATGCGCAGAAGCGAAATGAACGCTTATATTCAACAGCTCTGGGACGAAGAGGGAAGTCTTATTCCTGTATATTATACAAATGAGGCTTTCTTTAAAAGTATTATTAATCTTGAACTCAGCAAGCTTGAGGGTGATGTGGAAATTGCCAAAGCTGAACCGCAAAGTGAAGCTGAAATGAGAAATCTTGAACAGCTGCCTTTGCAAAAAATCATTTCACTTTATCCAAAACTGGGGCTTGAAATCAAAGAAAAGACATTTATTTCTGCAAGAAATGATGTTGGAGATTATGTGTGTGCTGAATGTGGTGAAGTATTTCCGACACGCACATATTTACAGGTTGACCATATTGTTCCTATGGCAAAGGGCGGTTTGACTGTTCCGGAAAATCTTCAAGTGCTTTGCAGAACATGCAATATGAGGAAAAGTGATAAATAATGATGAAAAAATATCAGTTTACACCAAGTGATATTATGACTTATTTTGTTGTAGATGATTTGACGGTTAAACAACAGACAGCAGTACTTCGTGATTTATTTGAAAAATATAATCGCCGTATAGTCCTTCCTTTTAGAAAGGATCGGTTGTTTCAAACAGGCTTAACTGATCGCTTGCAATATCCTCCTGCAACTGATTTCTTATGTACTCTTCTATTTTCTTTTTGTTCTTTCCTACTGTATCCACATAGTAACTTCTATACCAAAAGTGTCTGTTTCCATACTTATACTTGAGATTTGCATGTCGATCGAATATCATCAAAGAACTTTTTCCTTTTAAATATCCCATTATCTGCGCCACACTGTATTTGGGCGGAATTGCTATCAGCATATGAATGTGATCCGCACACGCTTCTGCTTCTATTATTTCCACCCCTTTTTGCTCACACAGCTTTCTAACAATTTTTCCTATATCGCTTTTTATCTGATTATATATCACCATTCTTCTGTATTTTGGGGCAAATAACACATGATACTTGCAATTCCACTTCGAATGTGCTAAACTACTTATATCGTCTCTTTTCATGACGATACCTTCTTTGATTTTTTTGTTGGGTTGGCAGACCTTAACTTTATTATATCATCGGAGGTTTTCTTTTTCTATTCATCGCTAAAGCTTTTTGGATCCCCCAGTATAACTGGGGGTTTTCGTTACACAATAATACCCTTACAAATTCAATTTCGTAAGGGTACGGTAAGGGTATTTTTTATCACTCATCTTCATTCAAACATAAAAATAACCTCGCAAACATCCTGTTTGCGAGGTTTCATGGTTGCGGCGGCTGGATTTGAACCAACGACCTTCGGGTTATGAGCCCGACGAGCTACCTAGCTGCTCCACACCGCGTCATATTTTTAATTACTCTCCTGAGTACTTAATTATTATATCACAAATTTATATCTATGTCAATAGGTTTTTAAAATTTTTTCAAGAAAAATCCTATATATAATTCTGAATAAATACCGTCGGATAATCATGGCGTTTTTCATGATTATCCGAGGTAAAATTTATTCTTAATTATTTTCACATACGATCTTATAATATGCTCTTGAAGTTATAATATACATAACGATATAGAAAACTGCAAAAACAATAAAGCTTATTGCGGACGACGCAATAAAAAGGGGAGTGTTAAACAGACCGAACATGTTAAGCAGATATTTTATTATATTGAATGCGGCGATAATATTTATTGCAGAGCCTATAAGCGGAAGCAAAAATACCGTCAGCATTTGAGAATGAATACTCTTTTTTATTTCACCTTTTGTCATACCGACCTTTTGCATTATTTCAAATCTGTTTCTGTCTTCATATCCTTCCGTTATTTGCTTGTAATACATTATCAGAACCGTTGCCGCGATGCAGATTATTCCTAAGAAGATTCCTAGAAAAAATAATCCGCCATGCATACCGTAATAATCGGCGCGTTTATTAACAAAGCTTATACAGTCAGTTTTTATGCCTAAGCCTGAATTTCTTTCCTGTAGTTCATTATACACTGCAATTTGAGTATTATCGTCGCAGTCGATATCAAAGCCGTAATAATATGTTAGGTCTGAAGCCTGATCTCCGTATTGCTCAAGCTGTAACTGATATATATTATTTAAAACGTCCATGTCGGGAACAATTACCCACATACGCGATACTACGCTTATCATTGCGCTCATATTTTTAAACGGAAATTTGCTTAACTTCTCTTTTACTTCAAAATTATTTATATTTTCCAATTCGAAAGTGTCATACTTATAGCTGGAATTTTCACAGTAAATCATTATTTCATTTTTTTCAAGAGTTTTTGATTCGTTTGTGTATTTATTGTAGTCTTCAAGTGGTATTATACAAAGCATTGCTAAATTGTTCATGTTGAAATCGTCAGAATCAATTATCGACTGGTCAAAGCTTACTTTGCTTCCGGTTTTATATCCGGTTACATCAAGAGAACGGTATTCGTTTTCATTAATCGGGCTTAAATTATAATTCTGGAGAATAGAATTAGTATTTTTTTGTATTTCATCAATGTATTTATTTTCTATAGAATCAGCGTCTATTACTATATCTTTCGGATGAAGAGTTTGCAGCGCGTCTTCGGAGCCGATAAATAGGCTTGAAGTAGAAGATATCATGACAAGCACAGCAGTTGAGAGGATACATATTGAGGCAAGACCCGCTCCGCTTCTTTTCATTCTGAAAACCATAGATGAAACTGCAATAAAGTGATTGCTTTTATAGTAATAGGATTTTTTCCTTCTGAGCATTTTTAAAATAGCTACTGAGCCCGATATAAACAGCAGATAAGTACCTATTATTACCAGTATAACTGCAATAAAGAAATAGTTTAATGCCATCATAAGGTTTTCGATTGTATTTGCCATATAATAGCCGCCGGCTAAAGCGGTGATACCCAAAATCGCAGTTATATAATTAGCCCGCGGCTGTTTTTCTCCCTGATTTGTGCTGTGAAGCAGGTCTATCGGATTTGATAAATGTATCTGCCTCAGACCGTTTAGTAGAATAAGGGCAAATGCCGCCGCATATATCAGAAACGTTGATGTTATCATTGAGGGTGATACTGAAAATTTACCTGTCGGCTCTTCCTTCATAAAATTAATAATTGCCAATTGGGCAAATTTTGAAAAGAGCATTCCGCAAAGAATACCTGCAATCAGAGAAATAAGAAATATTATAACAGTTTCCCATACCATAATACTTCCTATATTTTTTTTATCCATTCCAAGAATATTGTAAAGTCCAAATTCTCTTTTTCTGTTTTTTATCAGAAAGCTGTTGGTATAAAATAAAAATATTACAGAAAATAGAGCCAGAACGCCTCTTCCTATATTTAAAAGAGTTTGTATCTGAGGTCCTCCTCTTAACAAGGAGATGGATTCTTCAGCAGACAAAAAGGTAATGATGTAATACATCATTATCATTCCGACGCAGGTTAAAATATATGGAAAATATGTTTTTTTATTTTTTAATATACCCGTAACAGCGAGCCTGGGATAGAACATTCCTTTCACTTTGAATCACCGCCTGTCGCAAGTAAAGCAAGGGTGTCGGAAACTTTCTGATAAAGCTCTTCATCAGACGCGTTTCCTCTGTATATCTGATGAAAAATCTCGCCGTCCTTGATAAACATCACGCGTCCGGCATGACTTGCCGCCTTGACAGAATGCGTTACCATAAGAATGGTCTGACCGTCTTTGTTTATTTGAGAGAAGATGTTTAAAAGCTCGTCTGTGGATTTGCTGTCGAGCGCTCCCGTAGGCTCGTCTGCTAAAATAATCTGAGGATTTGTTATAAGCGCCCTTGCAGCCGCGCATCTTTGCTTTTGACCTCCTGAAACCTCGTATGGATATTTGGACAAAAGATGTGAAATCCCCAGCTTATCGGCAATAGGCTCAAGCCTGCGGTACATTTCGCCATAGGTTTTACCGGCCAGTACGAGCGGCAGGAATATGTTGTCCCTTAATGAAAATGTGTCGAGAAGGTTGAAATCCTGAAACACAAATCCCAGATTATCTCTGCGGAACTGAGCTATTTGAGATTCCTTTACCTCAGAGAGCTTTATACCCTTCAATATAACCTCTCCGGCAGTCGGTTTGTCAAGAGCAGCCAGTATATTCAATAGAGTAGTTTTACCTGATCCCGACTCTCCCATAATTGCGATATATTCTCCGTTTTCAACGGAAAAGCTAATATCATGAAGAGCCTCTACTTTATTTCCGCCTAATCGGGTAGTATATATCTTTTTTACATGGTTAACTTCCAGAACTGACATTTTAAATGCCTCCTTGCTTTTATTTTACAAGCTTATTATATCATAACGATAAACAGCATGCCTTAACTTTAGCTTACATTTTATCGCCGTAAGCTTACAGTTTTGCAAGATAAGCAATGTTTATTCTGTCAGCATATCGTTGCTGGAAAGATCCAGCGTTATTTCTGTTCCTATACCTGATTCGGAGGAGGCGGTTATTTGATGACCGAGCTTCGTACATATTCTGCGGCATAGATATAATCCTATTCCGCTTGCTTTTTTATCGGTGCGCCCGTTATAACCTGTAAATCCCTTTTCAAATATTCTCGGAAGATCTTCAGGTGAAATGCCGATACCATTGTCTTTTATACACAGAATCTGACCAGGTTTTAGAAAAATAGATATTTCACCTCCGGTATTTGTATATTTTAAAGCATTTGAAAGTATTTGTTCTATAACAAAAAGAAGCCATTTTTCATCTGTAAGTATTTTAACGTTAATTGATTCATAATTCAGCCTGATCTTTTTTCTGATAAATTGCGAAGAATATTTTCTTAATGCCTGTTTTATAATGCTGTCAAGCTTATATTTTCTGATTATATAGTCGGTGGAATCGGACTCGAGTCTCAGATATGAAAGCACCATCTGAGCATATCCTTCTATTTTTTGAAGCTCTGCGGTAAGCTCGCAGCCATCAGTTATATTGCTGCTTTGTAGTATCAGTCTCATTGCTGAAATAGGAGTTTTTATCTGATGTACCCATAAAGTATAATAATCAGTCATGTCAGCATATTTAGAGTTTACTTCATTAATTATTTTCTTATTATCCTCTGTAAGAGCTATTATCAGCTCCTGATAATCTTTTTCGATTACATTGGAGGGCTGAGGCATATGTTCGTTTGAAACAGAAATATTATCCTTTAATATTTCAAGCTGACGATGCTTTTTCATAAACGAAATAAAATCTGCCGTAATAAATATTATCGCTATGAATGAGCATAATAATGCGGAATATCCGATTGACGTAACGGGGAGTCTGTAAAGAATAAATACTGTTAATAAAGTACCGATAAAACATATGTTAAATATAATCAATTTGACATGAGAAATAATGTATTTAAAAAACATCGGAAATTTCCCTTCTATTCTATGATATAGCCAAGACCTTTTTTTGTGGTAATAAAATTGCTGAGACCTGCTGAATCAAGCTTTTTTCTTAATCTTGCTATATTGACAGTTAAAGTATTGTCGTCTATAAAGCAGTCGGTTTCCCATAGCTTTTGCATAAGAGTTTCACGACTGACCAGACTGCCTTTCTTTTCCATTAGAGTTTGTAGTATGCGATAATCGTTTTTAGTCAGATCTATTTTTTGTCCGTTAAATGTCAGCGAAGCGTCGGATACATTTAAAACGGCGTTTCTGTGTGAAAGCTCGGGAAGCTGTATTGTGAAATCATAGGTACGCCGTAGAATTGCCTGAAGCTTTGCGGTTAAAACACTGAAATCAAAGGGCTTTGAAATAAAATCGTCGCCGCCCATATTCATTGCCATTATTATATTCATATTATCTGATGCCGATGAGATAAAGACTACAGGTATCGTGGATAATTTTCTTATTTCCTCGCACCAATAAAATCCATTGTAAAAGGGAAGAGAAATGTCGAGAAGCACAAGGTGCGGCTCAAATTCCAGAAACTCCTGAATTATAAGCCTGAAATTTTCTGTACATTTAGCCGTTATTCCCCATTTTTCTATATGATTTTTTATTGAAGCCGAGATTGATTCGTCATCCTCTACTATATATATCCGATACATAATACCTCCCGTTTTATTAAAAGCCGCTGTTTGGAACAAATATTATATTGATATTATATCAAGCGGTGTTTTTATTGTCAATGTATGAAATATTTTATAAAGTTTCGTTAATAATAAAATAAAAAGGAGCATGCTTAATGGAATCTATATGGAGCGCAGAAACAAAATTACCGGAATTTCAAAAGCTAAACGGAGATATAAAAACGGATGTATTGATTATCGGAGGCGGTATTTCAGGAATATTGACTGCATACATGCTTAAACAGCAGGGAATAGACTGTATTGTTGCAGAGGGAGACAAAATCTGTTCAGGCACAACAAAAAATACAACGGCTAAAATAACATCGCAGCATGGTTTAATTTACCAGGATATAATAAAAAATATCGGTAAAGAAAAGACTAAAATGTATTATGAAATAAATCAGACGGCAATTGATAAGTATCGTGAGCTGTGTCAGGGTATAGACTGCGATTTTAAGACGGCCGATAATTATGTGTATTCGGTCGGCGACAAAGAGAAGCTTGAAAGGGAATTGGACGCGCTGCATAGATCAGGTATAAATGCGGATTATTCGGATAGATTAGCTCTGCCTTTTTCTACGGCCGGAGCCGTAAGATTTAAAAATCAGGCGCAGTTTAATCCTCTTAAGTTTATTGCGTCGATAACCGAAAAGCTTAAGATTTATGAAAATACTTTTATTAGGGAAATACAAAATGGTACGGCAATATATGATTATGGAAACATAACTGCTGATAAAATTGTAGTTGCCTCGCATTTTCCGTTTATCAATAAACATGGAAGCTATTTTCTGAAATTATACCAGCATAGGTCGTATGTTATTGCATTAAAAAATGCCGCTGAATTAAACGGCATGTATGTTGATGAAGATAAAAAGGGGTTATCCTTCAGAAATTACGGAGATTATCTGATTTTAGGCGGAGGCTCTCACAGAACCGGCAAGGACGGAGGAAACTGGAATGAGCTACGCAAATTTGCTCAGAAATATTATCCGAAATCAGTTGAAAAGTACAGTTGGTCTGCTCAGGACTGTATGAGCCTTGACAGTATTCCATATATCGGCAGATATTCAAAACGTACTCATGAATTATATACAATCACTGGTTTTAATAAGTGGGGAATGACCGGAGCTATGTCTGGCGCAATGATCATCAGCGATATGATAACCGGCATAGAAAATGCTTACGCAGGAATATTTGATCCGTCGAGAAGCATTATGAAACCTCAGCTTTTTATTAATCTGGCTGAGACGACCGTTAATTTTTTCAAACCGACTTTAAAAAGATGTCCGCATCTTGGGTGTGCGTTGAAATGGAATAAAGCGGAGCATTCATGGGATTGTCCCTGCCACGGCTCAAGATTTACTGAAAATGGAAAGCTTATTGATAATCCCGCAACAGGAAATATAAAAAAATAATAATTACTGAAAAATCTCCCTTGCCATAAAGCAAAGGAGATTTTCTTATTTAAGATATTTCATTGAGTCTATAATAATATCGGCGCAGTTATCAACAGTAAATAACGAGCTGTTAAGACATATGTGATAATTTTCCTTGACTCCCCATGTACGAGTGGTGTTAGCGTTATAAAAAGCTTCGCGTCTTTTATCGTTTTTTCTGATAATATAATCGGCGTATTGCTCGCTTATACCGTAATTTCCAATAGCGCGTTTAACTCTGTCCTCCATTAATGCATGTACGAATACTCTGAAGCATGGCTGATGTTTTCTTAGTATATAATCGGCACACTGACCGATAATTATGCAGCTTTCTCTTTGTGCAAGCTCAGTAACTACCTTATGCACTTCGTTATAAAGAATATCAGCTTTAGAAGCGGTTTTATCCACGTCAATTGAACCTGCTTTTGCGGCAAGAGAAAGTCTGTATAAAAAGCTTTGTGAAACGTTTTCCTGAGTGCTTTCCAGATATTCCTTTGGTATATCGCATCTTTCAGCCGCCATTTCAACGATTTCGCGGCTATAAAAAGGGATATTCAATTTTTGTGAAAGATTTTTACCAATTTCAAGACCGCCGCTTGCATATTGGCGTTCTATTGTTATGACCATATTATCAGACATCTACATCAGCTCCTATAATTAATTTTAATGAATTTTCAACATATTTGTTGATTGCTTTTGTATAAAATACCTTATACATTTATTATATCATAATAAATAGAATAATTCAAGTGAATATTGTGAACAATATGTTAATTTTTAAAAACTAAGTTAACCGTTTTGTTATCAGTTATTCTTAAATGCAGTAAATATAGCTTTATTTATTATATTCCGGCCTCCCATTCCCAGTTACGAACTTCAAGCTCAGTTAGGTCGTAGGGAGTGCATTGATAAATGCAATAGTTTACCCAATTTGAAAATAATAAGTTCGCATGACTTTTCCAACTGAATATCGGTCTTTTTTTAGGATCGTCGTCAGGAAAGTAATTATACGGAATATGGATATTAAGCCCCTTTTCTTTATCGCGGAAGTATTCTTCCGCCAGGGTGTTTCTGTCATATTCTGAATGTCCCGTAATAAAAAACTGACGACCATTTTTGTTTGCTACAATATGTACTCCGGCTTGTTCAGACGATGTAATAATCTGAAGGCATTTAATTTTTTCTATATCTGATCGGTTAAAGGTAGTATGTCTGGAATGCGGTACCATGAAAACATCGTCAAAACCTTTAATTATCTGAGCATGAGGGTAATCTCTTTTGTGTGGAAATACTCCGAATAATTTTTCAGGCAAGGACTGCTTTTGTATGCCGAAATGATAATACAGACCAGCCTGTGCCCCCCAGCAAATATGAAGAGTAGAAAAGACGTTCCGTTTGCTCCATTCCATAATTTTACATATTTCGTCCCAGTAATCAACTTCTTCATATTCAAGCTGTTCAACGGGAGCTCCGGTTATAATCATTCCGTCATATTTATTGTTTTTTACTTCATCAAACGTTTTATAAAAATTGCTGAGATGATTCTGAGGCGTATTTTTTGACCTGTGAGAAATCATATGAAGCAATTCGATATCAACCTGAAGCGGAGTATTGCTAAGAAGTCTTAAAATTTGTGTTTCAGTTTCAATCTTCTTAGGCATAATATTAAGAATAATTATTTTAAGCGGACGAATATCCTGGTGTTCAGCTCTGTCCTTGGACATTACAAATATATTTTCATTATAAAGCTTATTATATGCTGGAAGCTCATAAGGTATTTTTATCGGCATTATATCACTTCCCTTAATGGTATAAAAAAGGCGAACGCCTGTCCGCCTTTTTTATTGTTTAGTTTACCTTAAATCATACCGGATGAATCATTTTTTCTTTGTCTGAATGTTTTCCGTCAATACCGTATTTTTTATTTCTTCTGTCTTCAAAGAATTTTACTGCAACCTGACCGAATTGTGCGTAGCTGAGAACATCTTCTTCCTGTTCAGTCCATTCAGCACATTCTTTTTTTAGCTTTTCAAGCTCCGGTTCAAGCAGATCTGCCGGACGGCAGTCGATAGGGGATTCATCGCCTATAATCCTTTTTCTGAATTCCGGATCAATCGGCACCGGCGTTCTGCCGTATTCGCCTCTGACAATACCCTTGAATTCTTTTGTTACCATTTTATAGCGTTCGCCCATTATTACGTTAAATACAGCCTGCGTACCGACAATCTGTGATGAAGGAGTAACCAAAGGCGGATATCCCGCGTCCTTTCTAACTCTGGGAACTTCTTTAAGAACCTCTTCAAGCTGATCCTCTTTACCCGCCTGTTTAAGCTGTGAAAGAAGGTTTGAAAGCATACCGCCGGGAACCTGATATATAAGAGCGTTTGCGTCAACTGCAAGCATTTTGGGATCAAGCAGACCGCTGTCGATATATTTTTTCCTGAGCTTCATAAAATGCTCTCTAATTTCCGTCAGCAGAACTAAATCAAGCCCCGTATCATATTCTGTTCCCTGCAATGCGGCAACCATAGATTCCGTAGGAGCATGAGACGTTCCAAGGGCAAGAGGAGACATAGCGGTATCAATTACGTCTACTCCGGCCTCAATTCCCTTTAACAGACACATTGAAGCAAGACCGGACGTATAGTGTGTGTGAAGCTGAATCGGGATTTTAACCGCTGCTTTAAGCGCTTTAACAAGCTTTTCCGTTTCATATGGAGTAAGCAGGGCAGCCATATCCTTTATACAAATTGAATCAGCTCCTGCATTTTCAATTTGTTTAGCGTAGTTAACATAATAATCTGTTGTGAAAACGTCGCCCAACGTATAAGATATAGCGACCTGTGTATGAGCGCCTTCCTTTTTAGCGGCCTTTATTGCTGTTTCAAGATTTCTTATATCATTGAGAGCGTCAAATATTCTTATAATATCTATTCCGTTAGAAACTGATTTCTGAACAAAATACTCAACCACATCGTCGGCATAATGACGATAGCCGAGCATATTCTGTCCGCGGAAAAGCATCTGAAGCTTTGTATTAGGAAGCTCTTTTCTGAGAGTTCTAAGACGTTCCCAAGGATCTTCGTTTAAAAATCTGAGACATGAATCAAATGTAGCGCCGCCCCAGCATTCAACTGAGTGATATCCAACCTTATCCATAAGCGGAAGTACGGGCAGCATTTCGTCCATAGTCATACGGGTTGCTATAAGCGATTGATGAGCGTCGCGCAGTACGGTTTCAGTGATTTTTACTTTTGCCATTTCTCTATCCCTGATTCCGTATTTACAATACGGAATTTCCTTTCTGTAAAATTAGGTTTCAGCCGATTGTTGCGAGAGCGTCGCCGGAGTTTACATTATCGCCCTTGTTGGCCAATACGCTCGTAATCTTGCCGTCGCATGAAGCAACAATATCATTTTCCATTTTCATAGCTTCAAGGATCATGATAACCTGTCCCTTGGAAACGGAATCTCCCACAGCTACCTTAACGTCGAGTATTGTACCCGGCATCGGAGCCGTAACCTTTTCACCCTCGCCGGCAGAAGGAGCTGGGGCTGGTGCAGGCGTAGGAGCCGGCGCTGCCGGCGCGGAAACTGCTGCCTGGGATGTTGCGTCAACCTCTTCAACAGCTACATCATAAGCTTTGCCGTTAACTGTAATATTAAATCTCTTCATAATTATTACCACCTTTATTTAATTAAAAAAGAATATTGTTATGCTTCTTAGGAAGCTTCTGGCTTCGTTTGCCGGAAAGTATATCAAGAGCGGAGGTTAAAACGGTTCTTGTCTGAACAGGATCTATAATTTCATCTATATAACCGTTTTCAGCAGCCGATACAGCTGAAGCAATAGTTTTTTCATATTCTGAAGCAAGCTCGTTGCGCCTTTTTGTCAGGTCGTCAGCGTCAGAAAGCTTATCATGCCAGATAAATTCAACGGCTGTCAGAGGGGAGAAAGGAGCGATTACAGCATTGTCCCATGCATAAGTAAAATCTGAATTTGAGCTGTTTCCGGCAAGAGCTATAAATACCGGACCGATCGCTTTACCTGTTATAATTGCAATTTTTGCCGTTGTAGCTTCAGCATAGCTGTTTGACAGAGTTGTAACGGCTTTGATACCGTCGGCAGCCGCGCTGTCTGCAAGGCCTTCCGTATCTACTATTGTCACAACCGGTATTGAGAAAGCGTCGCATGTGCGGATAAAACGCGAAAGCTTCATACAGTCGTCGGAAGTCAATTTATCAGACGTTTTATTTGTAGCTGCAATACCGGCAGTTGCGCCGCCGATTGTTGAAAGCGCAGTGTATGCCGCGGTACCGTAATCGGCGCCAAGCTCGATTACGCTGTCGGCGTCAGATATTGCGGAAATGATGGATTCAAGTGTGTTTCCGGCTATAAGACCGCTTTCTGAAAATTCAAAAACAGGAACCGGTGAAAGATTGTTAACCGGAAGAAGATTGATTAATTCGCGCGCCTTGTCGATGGCAGCGCTGTCGTCCTCGCATACTGCGGAAGCGATACCTGATTTTGCCGCCGCTTCAGATGAACCTTCGCCGGAATTAGGCGCCATAAACAGTTCGCTTTCTTTGGTTATTATAACGAAATCAGCAGAGCATGCGATCATAGCCGCGCTGCCGGCGCATGTTCCAGCGATAACAGATATTTGCGGAACAACTCCTGATATTACAGAAGCGGCGTTAAGCATTTTACCGTATGCCGCCAATGATTCGGCAGATCCGTCTACATAGGCGCCGTTTGAATCGTGTATTCCTATTATCGGCGTACCGGTTTTAGCGGCAAGCTCGTATAGCTTGGTGATTTTTTCAGCCTGAGCAAGTCCGACTGCACCGTTGTTTACCGATTTATCCTGTGAAAATGCGTAAACAGCGTTTCCGTTTACATAGCCGTAGGCAGTAACGACTCCGGCAGCAGCGTTCTTTTCCTTTGTCAATGAATTGATTTCACTGTAAATACCGTCGTCGAACAGGAGGGATAATCTTTCCTTTGCCTGAATATTTGTATCATTCTCAATCTGCATATTATCGTTCCTTCCTCATGGGATTGAGCCCATTTGTCATTTAGACAAGCAAAATCAACATTTTGGCTCAGTATTTTGTTTAATGCTACAATTTACAGCCGCAATGTCAATACGCCTAATCAATATACCTTATTATTATACAATATTTTCTTAATTAGCGCAAGTGTTTATCGCAATTCTTTACATTTTTTACAATTATTCATGAATTCATCTATATTCCGTATATAGCCGCCCCGGTTTTCAATAAAATTCAAATCAGCGGCAATTTTATTTTTATCATTATCAACGAGCTTGAATTCGCAGGAATTAATGCCCTTAAACTGCCCTTTGAATAATATAGTCCGGATTATACCGTCAATTATATCAAAATCGTTTCCGTCAAAATCGTAAATTGTAATTTGTTCCGGATAAACGGCGTATATTCCATAGCCGTCGACCATTCCATTGCTGAATGATTCTATGATACGAAGCTCTTCGCGTCCGATTTTGTTTATTATATCCTCGTATCCTTCAAAGTTTTTCTTTTCATGTATTTCCAGCATATCAGCCTTCCTTGCCTATGGCGTTTCTTATTGCTCTTAATTCTTCCGACGTCAGCTCCCTATATGAACCGGGCTTAAGCATACCAAGCTTGAGCGGACCTACGCTTATTCTTCTCAGTCTGGCGACCTCTAATCCGACTGCCTCGCACATTCGTCTTATTTGTCGGTTTCTGCCTTCTTTAATTGTCATAAGAAGCACAACTCTTCCCGGCTCTTTATCCTTGACTATAACGGTTGCGGGGAGAGTTTTTTTACCGTCCAAATCAATTCCGTCCGCTAAGGCTACAAGCTGCTCGTCGTTTATATCAGGTCTTACCGTAACACGGTAGGTCTTGGATATCTGCTTAGCAGGATGCATTATGCCGTTCGCAAAATTTCCGTCGTTTGTAAAAAGAAGGAGACCTTCGGAATTACGATCAAGTCTTCCCACGGGGTAAACTCTTTCATTTACACCCTCTAACAGCTCGTTTACGCATTTTCTCCCCAGTTCATCGCTCATAGTGGTTACGTAACCTCTTGGTTTATTCATCATTATGTAAACGAATTTTTTTGTCTTAGGCACATAAATCCGTTCGCCGTCTATTGTAATTATATCTCGTGCGGAAGCCTTGTCTCCCAGCTTTACGGGCCTGCCGTTTAGCTTGACTCTGCCCTTTGAAATCAAATCTTCCGCTTTTCTCCGCGAACAGTAGCCGCTGTCGGCAATAAGCTTTTGTATTCTGATTTTTTCCACTTTATCACTCCTGATTATTAAATATAAATCCTTTTATTTTATCTATTATAGATTTATTTTCCTTTTTGTTTTTTACCTTTTCTATTTCTATAGTTTTCATTGCTTTAACCGGAATGCTGTCAACGTATCTTCCGTCGTAATAATATTTAAGCTCTCCAAGCGTATCTCCTATATTAACAGGAGCATATGTAAATGGAGGAAGGAAAATTTCCGTTGTTATACGGTTTTCCGTCATTCCGTCTGTTCCGATTGTTATAGCTCCGTCTGCTTTTACAGGTACGCTTTCCTCTGTTCCGCCAGCGACGGACATATGAATTATTTCGTCTGATGAAAGTTCAGAGGCTTTCAGAACGCTGAAACCGTAGTCGTAAGTCTTCATATGATCGTTCCAGTCGTCCTTGTCGTTGAGCGTTACGCAAATCAAGGAGACGCCGTCTCGCTCGCATGCGGAGACAAGGCATCTGCCGGCTTCATCTGTAAATCCGGTTTTGACACCCTTTACTCCGTCGTACATGGCGAGCAGCTTATTGGAATTTGCAAGCCATCGTTCATACGGGGGATTTCCGAAAACAACCTTTGCCTTGGACTGGGAGCAGATTTCTGCAAAGTCCTTATTTCTTAAGGCTTCTCTTGCCAGAAGAGCCATATCAAAGGCGGAGGAACCGTGCCCTTCGCCTTCAAGTCCGGACGGAGTGACAAAACAGGTTCGCGTCATTCCGATTTCGGCGGCTCGTTCATTCATCATATCGGCAAATTTTTCAATTGTGCCTCCAAGCTTGACGGCGGTTGCATTGGCTGCGTCATTGCCGGACGGCAGCATCATTCCATAGCAGAGAGCCCGTTTTGTTACAATATCTCCTTCTGTAAGCCCCATTGAGGAGCCTTCAACCTTGATTGCATCGGAATCCACAATAAATTCGTCGTCAAGATTTCCGCTTTCAAGGCAGAGAAGCGTAGTCATGATCTTGGTTGTGCTTGCCATCGGAAGCTTTTGAGACGAATTTTTTTCATAAACGATTCTTCCGGTTTTTTCTTCAATAAGAACGCATGCCTTTGCCGAAACCTCGGGTTTTTTTGCTTCGGCTTTTACATGCATAGAAAAATTGCTGAATATGACGACGGCTGATAAAATAAGACGGATAAATTTTTTCATATAATCACTCCATATAAGTTATTGCATGTTTTAATTATATGAAGCGGTTTTATTTTATAGGACAGCTTTTATTCTTTAGCGCTGTCTTTTTTATCCTTATTTACCATTCCCGATATTTTTTCTACAACGTCGGGTATCAGGTTTACAAGAGCGTTAGGAGTAGAAGCGTTTACAGACATCTGAAGCAGCTTGGCGTTTCCGTCGGAAATTATCAGAAATGCGAGAGGCTGTATTGAAACGCCTGCGCCGGAGCCGCCTCCGAATAGGTCTTTCGGCTGCTTGGCGGGAAGATCTGATCCGCCTGACGCAAAACCGAAGGATACTTTAGAAATTGGTATAACGGTAGTTTTCTCATCAATTTTTATCGGATCTCCGATAATGGTGTTTACGTCGACCATTTCCTTAAGCTTGTCCATTGTAATTCCCATAATTCCGCTTATAGGGTGCTGTTCGTTCATAATTTACTCCAATCAGCGTTATAAAACGCACCGTTCTTCCGGCGAACGGCAGCCGAATTTATGTCCGGCTTTATGCCGATACTGTTTCAGTCTCTTCCGACTGATTTCTTACTTTTTTATTATTTGCCAGAAATGTGAAAATAAAAGCGATTACAGATAAAATACCCGAAGACGGGGTAAATTTAACAATAAAGCTGAAATTATATACGCTTTCCGGCTGATTATAAACGCAGTTTATATTGATATGTTTCTTTTTAAGTCGGAAAAAGCATGACATAAAGCTTAAGATATTATAAGCTATTATATTGATTTTCCCGTATTTTATAGCGCAATTACACGCGTCTGAATCAGAAATATCAATGTCGGCGCAGATGTCGTATATTGTTATGCGTTTTGTAAAATGCTTCAAAGCTTTTTTTGAGGATTTAAAAACGTTTATTATAAATTCCAGACGTTCTTCCTTGCTTTTAGGCATAAATTTTCCGTGATTTTTCGTTTGTGATGAATGCTTGTCGCTTTTATTGCTTTTCCGCAATTTTTTCTTATCGTTCCTTTTTCTTTTGTTTTTTTCTTTGACGTTTTTGTTTTCAGAAAGATTGTTTTTTTTATTGGGAAGGAGGAGCTTTTTAAGAAAAAGGTACCGTATTTTTATGCTGAATTTGTTATTTATGCAAGAAACGTAAATTTTAAAAGGAGAACATAGTAAAATGGCTAGAGGTATTAGAATTGCAATAATTATATAAATTGCCGTCATTTTATCTCCTTTCAATAATTTTAGCTTTGATTATCTATAAGCGACTGCTGTTTGTTTTCTTCCTCACGTTCAAGCGGAGGCAGCTCTGACAGTGATGAAAGACCGAAGCTTCTTAGGAATGTATCCGTTGTACGGTAAGCCACCGGTTTACCGGGGACATCAAGTCTGCCGTCCTCTTCGAGAAGTCCCTTTTCGACTAATGTGTTTATGACAGAAGAGCTGTCTATGCCTCTGACGCTTTCAACAAAGCTTTTGGTAACCGGCTGATTATATGCTACGACGGTAAGAGCCTCCATAGCAGCCTGAGAAAGGGGAGTCTGCTTTTTTATTTCCATTGCGGATTTTATATAATCGGAGTATTTCTTTTGTGTGCACATTTGATATTTTCCTGAAAGTCTGACTATATGCAGCGCGCTGTCTAAATCACCGTACCTTTGATTTAAGGATTTTATAAGCGTAGACAGTTCCGACCTTCCAATACCGGCAGATTCCGCCAATCTGAATTCATCGACGGGTTCTCCACATGAAAAGAGTATTGCCTCAATTGCGCCAAGTTTTTCATTTAGCTGCATATTTATTTCACCTTTTTAAAAAAAATTTCTGTATTATCGTCGCTTATTATAATCCTTCCGGTTTTTGTAAGCTCCAGAATAGCAAGAAAGGTAGCGACTCTTTCAGAACGCCCGGTTATTCCGTCGAATAGACTATCTATGCGGGCTGTTCCATGCTTATATAGATTTTTAAGAACATAAACGACCTTAGAAATAACCGATACGACTTTTTGCTGTACCACGGCGTTTATTTTCCGTTCGTCTGCCCGATTTTTCATAAGCGAATTTTTTATATTCATATTAAGGAAAGCGTCGACCAGTCTGCTTGGCGGATGACATAGCTTATATTCGCTATCAAGCTTTATTTTTCCTGGACTCCTGACAAAAATATCATGACCGCAGAACATATTTTTAAGCTCTCCGGCGGCTTTTTTACAAAGTGAGTATTCTATAAGAGCGCCCTGAAGCTCTTTTTTTATTTCGTCAGCTTCTTCCGGCTTTGGCAGCAGCGAAACTGTCTTGATATAAACCAGCCTTGCCGCCATTTCAAGAAATTCGCCGGCAAGCTCAAGATCCTGTTCTTTTGCCTGTTCAATATAAATCATGTATTGTTCAAGAAGCTTTGAAATTTCAATGTCGTTTATATTTAGCTTATGCTTTGAAATAAGATGGAGCATAAGATCAAGCGGACCTTCAAATACATCGAGCTTAAATGATATTGCTTCCAAATTCTTACGCTCCCATCAGCTTAGGGATGAAATTAGTTATAAACCAGAAAAGATCATAGACATAACCGCCTATTATATTAAGCGGTTTGCTTAGAATTCCTGTTATAATGACCGCGAAAAACACTGCGTTTACTATCAACTGGTGCTCATATATCCATCTGTCAAGCTTTGCGCTGGTAAAATAGCTTATTATCTTAGAACCGTCCAGAGGCGGAATAGGTATCAGATTAAAGATGGCAAGACCTATATTTACCAGGATAAAAAACTGAAGTATATAAAGTATAACAAAGCCGCCCGTTATATCGCCGGCGCTTGATAAAAAATAACCCGAGCCTCCGGGAAGCGAAAGGACAATTCTGTAGATTATCATTGCTATAAACGAAACCGCAAGGTTGGATAGAGGACCTGCCGCGGCGGTTATCGCAATGCCGAAACGCTGCTTTTTAAACTTTAGAGGATTTATCGGGACAGGCTTTGCCCAGCCGAATCCTGTTATAAGAAGACATAAAGCTCCAAGTATATCTATATGAGCAAGAGGATTTAGAGTAAGTCTTCCGGAATATGCCGCAGTTTCGTCGCCCATTTTATGAGCCGCCCATGCGTGAGCGCATTCATGAATCGGTAGAACAAGAAAAATTATCAGAATCTTGGTTATGATTTGAAGCACATCAATAGAATCTAAATTCATATTTTATCGCCTTTCTTTTCATTAATTATAATTAAATTATATTATACAATATTTGTACTTTTTTTTCAAGAGGACTTAGGCGTTTGAAAAAAATAATCTTCTTTTTTAAAAAAAGACTTGATTTTTCTTTTATTTTATGATAAAATATGTCTGTTGACTTTTTGCAAGTACATTTAAGGGAGGTGCAGTCAATGGCAAAATGTGAAATCTGTGGAAAGGGCGTTACTTTCGGAATCAAAGTTTCACACTCACACAAAAGATCAAACAGAACTTGGAAGCCAAATGTAAAGCGTGTTAAAGCTATTGTTAAGGGTACCCCTTGTCATATCTACGCTTGTTCAAGATGCCTGCGTTCAGGTAAGGTTGAAAGAGTTTAATTTTAGTTTCTTTAGTAATGAAAAAGAATCTTGTTTACGGTTATTTTTTTGTTAATTAACAATCCCGACGATTATATTTAATCGTCGGGATTGTTTTTTCACGTGTTGATTATATTGATCATAAAATAGTATAAGCTCCGTAGTTTTACGGAGCTTATAACTATGTAGAAAAAATCTTCTCTTATAATATAAGTTAGATTTTGGGATTACCCCAATGAATATATTATATCATAATAAAATGTATCTGTAAAGATAAATCTTTCGACTGAATACGACAAAAAAATTAAAACATTTCCTTATAAAATTGTTTTACACTCAAATCATTTTTTGACTATACAAATTTAGTTTTCATAAATATCAAATATTTAGCTATTGATTTGTGAATAAAGATTAAGCAGTATAAAACTGGCTATCAATAATAATTAAAAAAATAGAAATAAAAGGTCTTGACAAATCCGTTTTATTATGATATTATTATATAGTAAATTTTACGTCTGGGTGTGGCGCAGATGGTAGCGCGCTACCTTGGGGTGGTAGAGGCCGTGGGTTCAAGTCCCGTCACTCAGACCATATTGCACTGACAAAATAGATGAAAGTGCCAAAAAGCCCGTCCGCTGAAAGATGAAAACGGGAAAGCAATTGTCAAAAGGGGCGAAAAAGGAGAGATTGTTCCCGTCTATGAACCCTACAAAATTAAGGTTTTCAACACTATTGATTTTGCAAAATCCATGCATTACAACCCGTTTGCATACATAAGTGAGAAAAACAGAGAGAAAGATATTCTGAAATTCGTAGAAGTACTGATAAAAAATACTTCGTCAAGTCAACAGCCAAGCGGTGATGACTTTTGGGTAAAGGCTGAAAAACTGCTGTATACCGCATATATCGCTATGATTTTCACTCTTTCCCCTGCGGAAGAACGAAATTTTGAAACGCTTATTGATATGATAAACTGCTCTGAATGCCGTGAGGAAGATGAGGAGTTTAAAAATGCTGTTGACATTCAGTTTGAGTGTTTGGATAACTGGCTGAACAAGGTCGAAATCCCCACAGATGACGAAGATTACGAGGATTATCTCTTTATGAACGAGTTTCCTCCATCCGACGAGCAAAGGCGTATCGGCGCTTTTGCCATAAAACAATTCAAGGCATATAAGTTGGCAGCAGGCAAGACGGCAAAATCTATTCTGATTTCCTGTTCCACACGCTTAGCGCCTTTTGCAATAGATGAGGTTTTGGAGATTACAAGTTATGATGAGCTGCACCTTGACAAACTCGGTGACGAGTTATCGGCGCTGTTCGTAATCATCTCCGATACCGATGCCACTTTTAATTTTTTGGTGGCGATTATGTATTCCCAGATGTTCAATCTGCTCTGCACCAAAGCTGACAACAGCAAGGGCGGCAGACTGAAATATCACGTCCGCTGTCTGCTCGATGAGTTCGCCAATATCGGCGAAATTCCGCAGTTTGACAAACTGATAGCGACAATCCGTTCCCGTGAAATTTCAGCAAGCATTATCCTGCAAGCAAAGTCGCAGCTAAAAGCGATTTACAAGGACAATGCCGACACCATCGAAGGAAACTGCGATACTATGCTGTTTCTCGGTGGAAAGGAAAAGACCACGCTGAAAGAAATTTCTGAAAGTTTGGGTAAGGAAACTATCGACAGCTTTAACACTTCAACCAATCGTGGACAAAGTGAAAGCTACGGTATGAACTATCAGAAACTCGGCAAGGAACTCAAATCACAGGACGAACTGGCGGTCATGGATGGCGGAAAATGTATCTTACAGCTTCGGGGAGTGCGCCCGTTCTTCTCGGATAAGTTTGATATTACACGTCACAAAAACTATCATCTTCTGCTGGACGATAATCCCAAAAACGAGTTTGACATCGAAAAATATGTTAGTGAGAAAAAGAGGATGCGTTTCAAACCGTCAAAACGGGATACTTTCACAGAATATGAAGCAGATGTGACAGAAAATTCGGCTGAATAACGCCGACAGTGAAGAATCCGAAAAAAAAGAAATAATCGGGTGAAGCTGAAACACTGATTTTATTTGATTTAAGGAGTTTTTAAAATGGAAAACACAAAGATTTCTGCTGTTTCCGCAGCAAAGACAACAAAGCACGGCTGGCTCACAAAGGGCAGCAAACTCGCAAAAAAGGCAATTATGTCCCTTACAATTTTCGGCTGTATGGCTTCCATGTGTGCAACGCAGGCGTTCGCCGCTACAGGAGATGTGGACACAAGCTCGTTTATCACAACGGCTTGCACAGTGTTGAAATCCGTTATCTGCCTTATCGGTGCAGGTGTCGGAGTTTGGGGCGTTGTCAATCTGCTTGAGGGTTACGGTAACGATAACCCCGGTGCGAATGCTCATGTACGGTAAGGAAGCAAGCAACCGAAAACAAGAGATAGACCGCCAGCACTACACTATTCCGAACCAAAGACCAAAAGATAAGCATTGTGGGAAAATCTAAACTTTTGGATTTTCCTACAATGCCAACTACGGCGGAATCCCTCCCACTCCTTATATCTTTCTGTATACATTGAATTTGTATTTAGTAAAATGCAGACAACACCACGGATCGGCTTTTGGTTGGACAATTCCAACCAAACACCACAGCAGACAGCAGAAAACATTCTGAACGCTAGGAAGCCGGTATGATTGTTACATATAAGGGGAAGAAAAATTTCTTTTAGGTACTTGCTTTCCTAAAACTGATGTGATACAATGATTTAATCCAGAAAAGGAGTAAAAAATATGCGGCAAGGTATTCTTAAATAAAACTATAATCAAATAGTGGGAACAAAGGATTATGATAGCTCCTTTTGTAGGGGCTTAGTTTTTTGTACCCAATTTAAGAATACTTTTGCCTTATCAATTTTGACATATCCCCAAAAACAGCAATCACAAACAGGTGTATGCTGTATATGTGTATGTCCGCAACTTATAATCCCCAGTGGTAAAAGTATTTTACTGCTGGGGATTTTTATGCCCTTTGGGGCTGTAAAGGGAGGACAATCACATGAAAATAATCAATATTGGAATTCTTGCCCATGTAGACGCTGGAAAGACGACCTTGACGGAGAGCCTGCTATATG